>NZ_CP013692.1:1292290-2584580 GCF_001477625.1 Paucibacter sp. KCTC 42545 | reverse complement strand
GGCGGGTGCCGCCATCATGAGCGCGGTGATGTTCCGCGACGCGCCCAGCGTCATCAACATCATGAAAGGCAAGTGGGTCGAAGGTAAGCAGATCGACCGCGGCCTGGGCTTTGTCGGGCCCGATCTGTTTGTGGACCAGCACTTTTTGAAGCGCGGCCGCTTCGGCCGCATGATTCCGCTGATGATGGCCAAGGGCTACAAGCTGGGCCTGGGCGTGGATGAGAACACCGCCGCCGTGGTTCACGGCGACGAGGTCGAGGTGATTGGCGGCAAGGGGGCATTGCTGGTGGACCTCAGCGAGGTCAAGACCGACCCGACCCTGGGCGCCTTCAACGTCACCAATGCGCGCCTGAGCTATCTCGACCACGGCGACAAGTTCAATTTGAAGACCCGCGTGACCATGCCCTCGGCGCTCAAATTGCGCGGCGACAAACTCGACCCGCTGGCCGCCGACTTCAAGCCCTACTACACCGAGGAGTTGTTCCACATCGATATGTTGGGCGACTCCACCATCTCCAATGCGATGAGCTATCTGATCGACAGCAACCGCAACGAGGTGCGTGGCCTGAGCTTTGATGCCTTGCCCAAGCCGGGCGATCAGGTGGCCGATCTGGGCTTTTTGTTCCGCCTCTACAAAGGCCGCGGCAGCTATGGCTGGAGCACCGATGAGATGGGCGGCGAGGAGTACACCGTCGTCAACCTTTATCTGGACGTGACGCCGGTGCGCATGCCGCAGCCGATTTACGCGCCCTGGCAGGGCTCGGGCGCGCGCACCGTGGTGCCGGCGGCCAGCGCGGTGGAGCGCGGCGACGGTTCCTGATTCAGCTTCGACAAAAAATTCGGGGAGTTGGCGCTGCGGCGCCAACTCCCCGTTTTGCTTAAACCCTCTCGATCAGCGGAACGAGTAGTTCAAGCTGGCGTAGAAGGTACGGCCGCGCGGGTCGGTATAGGTCGGGTCGTAGGTGGCCAGGAAGTAGTAGCCCTGGTTGGAGAAGGGCGGCTGGGTATTGAGAAGGTTCTGCACGCCGGCGCGCAGCTTCATGTCCTTGGTCACGCGCCATGAGCCCGACATATCCCACAAGGAGTAGCTGCTGACGCTGCGCGCTTCCAGCAATTGGTCGGTGTAGGGGTTGAAGGCGGTGTTGTGGTCGCGGTAGCCCGACAGATAGGTATTGCCCACGGTCAGGCCCCAGTTGCCAATGTCCCAATCCAGCGCCAGACGGTGGCGCCATTTCTGAATCACCTGGTCGCTGAGGAACTGACCGGCGTTGTTCTGGAAGGGCTCACCCGCGCCGAACTGGCGTTCGTAGTTCAAGACATAAGTGCCCGTCAGGCTGGCGGTGAAGCGGCCCTTCGATTGAGTCTTGATGCGGTAGAGCAGATCCAGATCAATACCCGAAGTGCGCAGCTCACCCTGGTTCTCCTTCTTCAGCAGAATGGTGTCGATCAACTCGCCGAACTGGTCGCGTTTGACATAGTCTTTCTCGTAGCGACCGAGATTGCCGAGGATGACTTGCTCAGACAAGTCGCTGATCACATCGGTCTTGCGGATGTTCCAGTAGTCGACGCTGGCGCTGAGCTCGTTGATCGGCTCAAACGCCAGGCCGAAGGAGAACTGCTTGGACTTCTCGGGCTTCAGATTGGCATTGCTGCGGCGCTCGACGCGCCATTGATCGGTACAGTCCGCCACCGCGAAGCCCTGGGCCACGCAGCCGGGGTCGGTCAGGAAGGCGGAGCTGGAGCCAAACGAGGTCGGGCGGGTCAGCTCGTTGATCGAAGGCGCGCGGAAGCCCGTGCCCGCAGAGCCGCGCAGCATCACTGCCTTGCTGGGCTGCCAGCGCACGCCCAGCTTGGGGTTGAAGGTGTCGCCGACGCCGCTGTACTTGTCGTAGCGGGCGGCCAGTTGCAGCTCCAGCTCCTTGCTCAACGGGGCATTCAATTCGCCGAACACGGCCGCGACCTTGCGGCTATTGCTGCTGGCCGGCGGGGCGTCGCCGCGTGAACTGCGGTCGCCTTGGATATTGTTGGTGAGCAGCAGTGCGGAGGGCGTGAACTCGGTCTCTTCGCGACGGAACTCTGCGCCGAAGGCGGCACCCAGGTCGCCACCGGCCAGCTGGGCCAACACACCGCTGAACTTGGCGTCGATGGTGGTGGTGCTGCCCTTGGATTTGCGGGCTTCGTCTTGCACGGCAATGCTGGCCAACAAGTCCTTGCCGGCTTGAGGCGAGGCGCCGAAGGGATTGATCTTGCCGGTGCGCACGCCGTCCACGAACTTGTCGTAGAGGAAGTAGCCGTCGCGCAGCGAATCCGCCGTGCGGTTGACCGCATGGTTGACGGCCACGTCATAGTCCCAGCCGCCCAGCGTGCCGCTGACGCCAGCGACGAGTCGGTCGGCGTCGCTGCTGACCTCGTTGGTTCGATTGCCGCCTTCGGTGACGCGCTGGCGCACATCAACCGTGCCGCCAAAAGGCAGGGGCTTGGGCAGGAAGGGGTTGATGGCCGCTGTGGGCACGGCGGTGATTTCGATCGGGTTCGGGCTCGCCACATAGCGAGTCTGGGTCTGGCTCTTCACAATTTCAGCGAAGAGCTGGGTGTCCTTGTTGAGCTGAAACACGCCGCGGCCGAGGAAGGACTTCTTGTCCGACTCGGGGTAGAGCTCGGTGTCCTGCATATAGTCAAAGCTGCAGGCCTGGGAGAGGTTGTCTTTGGCGTAAACGGTGGCTGGTGGGTTGCAGGCCGGCGCGTATAGATTGATGGTGCGCTGGTTATAGGGCGTGCCGTTGAAGTTCATGCCGGCGGCGGCCAGTGCATCGAGTTGCACCTTGCGCGCCGCTGCCTTCGAGGCCAGGCGGATATTGCCTGGGAAGGTGCGGCTGGACATATAGAAGGGCAGGGTGGTGGCCAGCGGGCGGTCTTTCAGAAAGTCGCGTTCGCTGGAACGCAGGCTGCCGAGCTTTTGAATGTCCAGCACGCCAAAGATATTGAAGCGGTCCTGCTCCAGATCGCCGAAGCCGCCGCCCACCGAGGCTGCGGTCTTCTCGGCGCCGCCTTCTTGGGTGCGGGCGGCGTAGACGTTGACGTCGGCGCCGCGGTAGTCCTTGCGGGTGATGAAGTTGATCACGCCGCCGATGGCGTCGGTGCCGTAAATGGCCGAGGCGCCGTCCTTCAAGACCTCGACCCGCTCGATGGCGCCGGCCGGGATATTGTTCAGGTCAACGCCCGCGTTGTCGCCAGGCGAAGCGAAGTTGGCCATGCGCCGGCCATTGAGCAAGACCAAGGTGCTGGACACGCCCAGGCCGCGCAAATTGGCGCCGTTCATGCCGCGCTGGCCGCCGGTGTTGTCGGTGATCGAGGCACCATCGGTCAGTGCCGCGGCGTTGGCGCTGATGCTCTTCATGATCTCGGCGGCCGTGGTGGCACCGGTCTTGTCGATATCGCTGCGCTTGATGGTTTGCACCGGCAAGGCGCTCTCACCTTCCAGGCGCTTGATGCTGGAGCCTGTGACCTCGACGCGTTCGAGCTTGGCTTCTTGCGTCTGGGCTTGCGCTTGCAGTGCCTGCGCACCGATCAGCAAGAGCGTGGCCGCCTGGGCCAGACTTTTCATCTTGAATAGGCGGGCCGAACTGGTGTGGCGCGGCGTGCTTTTGGGTGTCATGGTTGGGCCTTCTTGGGCTGAGGAGGTGGGACGAGTGGGTAGAACGTGATGCAGCTGGGGCTGCCTCTTGGCATTCATTGAGCAAAGGCTTGGCGCGTGCTTGCTGATCGAAATCAGGGCCAGGCGCTTGGGCCTTGCAGTCACTCTAGAAGCGCCGCTGATGACTTGCCTATGGGGTTTTGGTGGCTCGGTCGCTTGCGTGCAATTGCGCGTCGCTTGCATGTAAACCAGCGATGAACAGGCGCAACAGGGCTTGCAGCGATGCGACATGCATTTACGCCGCGGGTCCATTTCGCACCGTTTTGAGGCGATACCCGCTAGCGAGCGCGCCGCGACGCTGACAGACTGCGTCATCCCAAAAGTTTCAAGACGCCTTCGCCATGCCAGACCTTGTTCGCTCAAAAAACTTCCTGCCAAAACGCCCTGGGCGGCGCGCTGCGTTGGCGCTTGCCCTGCTTGCTTCCACCATGCTGGCGCTGCCTTCTCTTGCTGCCGCGCCTGCAGCTGCTGCTGCAGCAACACCAAGTCCTGAAAGGCCAGCGGGCACCGGAGCCCTGGTCATCATTGGCGGCGCACTCAAATTTGATAACGCCGAGGTCTGGAAGCGCATCGTCGACGAGGCCGGTGGCCCGGGCGCACGCATCGCGGTCTTTGCCACCGCTGCCGCCAACCCCGAGCGCAGCGCCGGCCAGATCATTGAGGCCTTGAACGCCCAGGGCGCGCGTGCCGAACACATCCCGGTGGCGCCCCGCCTGGCCGGCACTGACCTGCAAGCGCGGCTCAATGACCCGGCCTTGATCGCCAAAGTGGGCGCGGCGCAGGGTGTGTTCTTCTCAGGTGGTGCGCAAGAGTTGATCGTCGATACCTTTCAGCCCGGCGGCCAAGTGACGCCCATGCTGCAGACGATCTGGTCGGTGTATCAGCGCGGTGGTTTGATCGCCGGCACCAGCGCGGGTGCTGCCATCATGAGCACGACGATGTTTCGCGATGCCCAGGACGCGTTGCAGGTGCTCAAAGGCCAGATGCGTCGTGGCAAGGAGATCGATCGCGGCCTGGGCTTTGTCGGCCCCAAGCTCTTCATCGATCAGCACTTCCTCAAGCGTGGCCGTATTGGCCGCTTGCTGCCCCTGATGCAGGCCGAGGGCTATCAGCTCGGCCTGGGCGTGGAAGAAAACAGCGCCGCACTGCTGCGCGGTGATGACTTGGAAGTGCTGGGCGGCAAGGGGGTGCTGCTGGTTGACCTCAGCCAGGCCAGCCAGGACAAGACGCTGGCCGCCTTCAATATCCGCAATGCCCAGCTCAGCTATTTGGATCGTGGCGACCGACATAACGTCAAAACCGGCCAGACCACACCTTCGGCCAAGAAGCTGGCCGGCCACGCCATTGACCCAGCCGCCAAAGACTTCAAACCTTTTTTCAACAAGCAAGCCTTCTACCTCGACATCCTGGGCGACAGCACCATCGTCAATGCCATGGGGCAGTTGCTGGACAGCCCTTTCCCTGAAGTGCTGGGCGTGGCATTCGATGGGCGCAGCACCAGCACCGAGCCGCAGCCCGATCTGGGCTTCGAGTTCCGGCTCTACAAAGGCGAGGGCAGCCGGGGTTGGTTCAGCGCCGCGATGGGCGGCGAGGACTACACCGTGCTGCGCCTGCGACTGGATGTGCAGCCGGTCGTGATCAGCCGGCCGTTTTACAAACCCCTGGGTGCCGCCGGCTTGCCGCGTTAGCACCGAGCGTGGGCAGCTTGCTTGCCTGACTCCCTGACTACCTTCCGCCACTGAACGCCCCTGGCAGCGCGGCGCGCCTGCGCTTGTCCGCCTGCCTGCCAAAGGCGTTATTCAAGACTGGACTCTCCCCCATCATGCGAACACTGCTGCATGCTTTGCCCCCCGCCAGCGCGGGAACTACGCGCCAACTGCGCAGCCTGCACTTTGGCCGCGCCGAAAGCGGCCGCAAGACTTATATCCAAGCCAGCTTGCATGCCGACGAAGTGCCGGCCATGTTGGTGGCCCAGCACCTGCGCGAGCAACTGCTAGCGCTGGAGCAAGCCGGCCGCATCGCCGGTGAAGTCGTGCTGGTGCCCATGGCCAATCCGATTGGCTTGGCGCAGGAAATGCAGGGAAGTTTGTGCGGGCGTTTCGATATGAGCACCGGCATCAACTTCAATCGCCAGTATCGCCACCTCACCGCAGCGCTGATTCCTGTGCTGGAACCGCTGCTGGGTGCGGACCCGGTCGAGAACACCCGCTTGATTCGCCACGCCAGCCTTCAATTGCTGGGCGCTGTTGCTCCCGCCAGTGCCACCGATGGCCTGAAGCAGCTGCTGCAGACCCTGGCCATGGACGCCGACATCGTGCTGGACCTGCATTGCGACAACCAGGCCGTCTTGCACCTCTATGCGGGTGAGCCGCTGAGTGAGCAGGCCAAGCCGCTCGCGCAGGCCTTGCAGGCGCAGGCCTTGCTGGTGGCGCGGGTGTCGGGGGATGACCCTTTCGACGAAACGGTGTCGCGCATCTGGTGGGAGCTGGCTGAACACTTTGGCCCCACGCGGCCGGTGCCTCTGGCCTGCTTCGCCGCCACGGTGGAATTGCGCGGGGAGGTCGAGGTGGATCACGGCCTGGCAGCGCAGGATGCGCAAGCGTTGCTGCAGTTCTTGCAGCACAGCGGGCATATCGATCCCCCTTCCGATGCCGCCGCCCCGTCGATGACTTGGCCCGCGCCACTGTGTCAGGCCACGCCGCTGGAGGGCGTAGAGCCCATCACTGCGCCGCACAACGGCATCCTGGTTTTTTGCAAGGCGCCCGGCGAAGTGGTGGCGGCCGGCGAGGTGGTGGCCGAGGTGATTGATCCGCTGACGGATCAGCGCACGCCCCTGCGGGCCAGCGTGGCCGGCCTGCTGTTTGCCAGGGTGGCCCGGCGTTATGCCAGCGCCGGCATGCGGGTCTGCAAGGTGGCCGGCAGCACGGCTTTTCGCAGCGGCAACTTGCTGTCGCTCTAGTCACGGCGCGTGCGTTCAGCCCCATTGAAATTCAGCGAAACGAGCTATGAAACTCAAGTTCCCCAATACCTTTGTGCTGCTGTTCGGCCTCTTGGCGCTGATCGCCCTGGCCACCTGGCTGGTGCCCGGCGGCAAGTACGAGACCGAAATGGTAGCCGGCAAGAAGGTCATCATTGCCGACTCCTTCCACACCGTTGCCAGCAATCCGCAGGGCTTCGCGGCGCTGATGACGGCGCCTATCAAGGGCTTCGTCGAAGCCTCCTTGATCATCGGCTTTGTCTTGATTGTGGGCGGCGCGTTCTCGGTGCTGCAAAGCACCGAGGCGATTGACTCCGCCATCAAGTCGGTGGCCAAGGCGCACACGCGCTCGGCCTGGGTTCGGGTGGCCATCATCCCGGTCTTTGTGAGCTTGTTTTCCCTGGGCGGCGCCACTTTCGGCATGGCCGAGGAGGCAATCCCTTTTGTGCTGATCTTCATTCCGCTGGCGCTGGCGCTGAAGTACGACAGCATTGTTGGCGTCTCCATCCCTTTTGTCGGTTCTCAGGTGGGCTTCGCCACAGCATTTCTGAATCCCTTCAATGTGGGCGTGGCGCAAGGCATTGCCGGGGTGCCGATGTTCTCGGGCCTGGGCTATCGGCTGATCTGCTGGGCGATTGCCACCGCGCTGACCATCGCCTTTTTGATGTGGTACACCGCGCGCATCAAGCGCAACCCCGAGTTGAGCCCCTGCTTCGAGATGGACCAGGAAAAGCGCAAACACCTGAACCTGGCCGAGTTCGAGGCCTTTGCCGGCATGCGCCCGCGCCACAAGCTGGTCTTGGCCCTATTTGCTTCGACCCTGGGCGTCATGATCTTCGGCGTGATCCGCTTCGGCTGGTACATCGAAGAGATCGCCGCGCTGTTCCTGGTGATGGCGCTGCTGGTGGGCGCGGTCGGGCGGCTCAATGCCGATCAGTTCATCGCCAGCTTTTTGGCCGGCGCCAAAGACCTGGTGAGCACCGCGCTGGTGATCGCGCTGGCCAAGGCCACTGTCGTGCTGATGCGCGATGGCCACATCATCGACACCTTGTTGCACGCCTTGGTGCCCTTCATCGAATCGAGCAGCCCGATTTTCTCGGCGCAGAAGATGTTTTTGATCCAGTCGGTCATCAACTTCTTTATCCACTCCGGCACGGGTCAAGCCGCGCTGACCATGCCCATCATGGCGCCGCTGGCTGATCTGGTGGGCGTGAGCCGGCAGACCGCCATTCTGGCCTTTCAGTTCGGTGAGTTGACGACGCCCATGATCCCCACCTCGGGCATCACCGTCGGTGTGCTGGCTCTTGCTGGCATCCCTTGGACCCGCTGGGCGCGTTGGATGATCCCGCTGCAACTGATGTATCTGGTGATGGCCATAGTCTTGCTGGCGGTGCCTACCTTGATCAACTGGCAATGAGTGCCGCGCCTGCTGCTGCCTGCTTTACAGTGCGGCCGTGACTCCGATGCCCACTCACGCCAGCTCAGCCGAGACCGCCAGCCTTGCGGCTGGGGGGGCTGTGCCTGGGCATGCATCTGGCTCTGGCTCGCTCCGGCCTTGCGGCGTCCTGCTCTTGCCGGGCGCCTCGCTCTTGGCCTTGGCCGGGATCTTGTCTGCGCTGCGCGAGGTCAATGACTTGCAGCAGGAGGCGCGCTATGCGGCTGAGCTGTTGAGCCAGGATGGGCGCAGCGTCGATTGCGGCGGCTTGATGCTGCCGACCACCGCTCTGGCTCAGGCGTTGCAGTCGGCGGGGCCCGCAGGTCCGGCCTGGCATGCGCTGTTTTTGCTTAGCGCAGAAGGCGAGGGCACCGACCCCGCCTTGCTGCACTGGCTGCGCGGCGATGCCGCCGCAGCCCTGGCCCTGGCCGGGGTGGACGGCGGCGCGGCGGTCTTGGCCGAGGCCGGGCTGCTGCGTGGCGAGCGCGCCACCGTCAACGGCGATCTGGTCGAGGCGCTGCAGGAAGACTATCCGGACGTCATCTGGACCGGCAATGTCTGGGAGATCAATGCCAAGGCCAACCGGCTGAGCTGCGCCAGCGGCGGCGCCAGCCTGGACTTGATGATTGCCTGGCTGGGCGGCTTGCATGGCGAACGCCTGGCGCAAGACCTGACCCTGCGCTTAGGGCTGGAGCGAGCACGCGGCCCGGGCGAGCGCCAGCGCCGCCCGGTGGCGGAGCAGCGGGGTGGCAGCCCCAAGCTGGCGGAGGCGCTGAGCCTGATGGAAGCCAATCTGAGCGAGCCGCTGCCCACCGAAGAGGTGGCGCGTTTGGTAGGGGTGTCGCGCCGTCAGTTGGAACGGCTGTTCAAGCAGCACCTCGACGCCTTGCCCTCCCGCTACTATCTGGCGCTGCGCCTGAACCGGGCGCGCCGCCTTTTGCAGCAGAGCAGCCAGTCGATTCTGCAAATCGGCCTGAGCTGTGGCTTTTCCTCCGGGCCGCATTTTTCCAATGCCTACAAGACCCATTTTGACAAGACGCCGCGCGACGAGCGCAGCCAGCGTGCAGCGGCGCTGCGCCGACCTGCCTCAGGAGACCCCGCATGATGAGTAATGCCGCCACGGATCCGCGCAGCCTGATGCTCAGGCCGGTGGCGCTGGCCGACTTGCCGGCGCTGGAGCGCATCGCCGCGGCCAGCGAGCATGGCATCAGTTCGCTGCCCAATGACAGCGCCAAGCTGCGCCTGCGCATCGAACGCTCCTTGGAGGCCTTCGCCAGCATGGACGACGCCAGTGGCGAGGAGACTTATCTCTTCGTGCTGGAGGATCGCGCCTGTGGCGAGGTGGTGGGCACCAGCGGCATCGCCGCCAGCGCGGGCTTTCATGACCGCTTTTACAGCTACCGCAATGAGTTTGTGGTGCATGCGAGTGCACAGTTAGGCGTCAGCCGGCGCCTGCACACCTTGCATCTGTGCCATGACCTGACCGGCTACACCCTGCTGACTTCTTTCTACATCGCACCCGACTACAGCAGCGGCTTGGCGCCACAGTTGTTGTCGCGGGCGCGGCTGCTGTTCATCTTGCTTTTCGCTGAGCGTTTCAATGACCGCATTGCGGCGGAGAGCCCAGGTCTAGCCGACGCGGCAGGCCAGAGTCCCTTCTGGGATGCGGTGGGCCGGCGCTTTTTTGCGATGGACTATCCACAGGCCGAGGCCGTGACCGGCGGGCGCAGCAAGGCTTTCATTGCCGACCTGATGCCGCATTCGCCGATTTATGTGCCCCTGCTGCCCGAGGCCGCGCAATGGGCGATTGGCCAGCTGCATCCGGTCGGCGAGCTGCCGTTCTCGATTCTGCAAGACGAAGGCTTTGATGCCGACACCTACATCGACATCTTCGATGGCGGCCCCACCGTGGAGGCCAGCCTGGGCCTGCTGCGCACCGTCAAGCACGCTCGCCAGCTCAGCCTGCAAGCCGACGGCGTCGCGCCTGGTTTGCCGGACTGGCATTTGGTGGTGACGGGCGAGCGCGCCAGCTTCCGGGCGGTGTTGGCTGAGATTGCGCAGACGGCGCATGGGCTGCCGCCCGGTCATGAGTTGCTTGGGCGTTTGGGCTTAAGTGAGGATGCCGGTGCCAGATTGCTGGTGAGCCCGCTGCAGCCTTCGGCTCTTGAATTGGAGCGCGTATGAGTGAAGCATTGATGGGCTTGCCCGGCCAACGCCTGCGCGCCAAGCAAGCGGGCGATGAGGCGCAGCTGATGCACTGGGTCAACCAGACCGGCTTTGGCCTCAGCTTGGCCGAAACGCCCGAGTCGGATCAGGCGGAGTGGCTGGTCTTAGCCGATGCGCACAGCGACAGCCCGCTGGCTTGCCTGCGCTTGGTGCCGCAATTAGGCCTGCGCTTGCCGCGCTATAGCTATCACGTCGGCCGTGTGGTGCATGCGGCTGCGGAGCTGGGGCTGTTCCGTACCCAGCGGACCCTGTTGCTGGGCAATGACCACACGGGTGAGAGCGAGCTGGCCGATCTGGCTTGCGTGCCAGGCTTGCCCGCCGAGCTGCAGGTGGCTTATCTGCGTGCGCTGGTGCAAGCAGCCTTGGCGCGCATGGCTGCGGCACCAGGCACTTACGGCGAAACCTTGATCGTCGAATTGGCAGGGCTGCGCGATCATCCAGGCGAAGGTGCTGAGGCGGACTCGAACTCACCCTTCTGGCGTGGCCTGGGCGCGCATTTCTACGCTGGCCAACCCAGCCAGGCGCAGGCTCGCTTTGGTGACGCCTGGCGCAGCCATCTGGCCGCGCTCTTGCCGCGCCAGACTCTTTACCTGTCCTTCCTCAGCGAGGCGGCTCAGGCGTCCGTGGGGCAGGTGGGTGAGGCCGGTCAGGCTGCCGCTGCCGCCTTGGCGGCCAGCGGCTTTGGCGATGCCCAGCATGTGCGGATCGACGATGGCGGGCCGCTTTGGCAGTTGCGGCTGCGCTGAGCGTGGCGGCCTAGGCGGAGTTGACTCTGGCGCCTGAGTCGGCACCAGCGTTGGCCCTGCAATCAGGGCTTTCGCCCTTCCTCAGGCCGCTGCGCCACCCGCTTGCTGCTTCGCTTGCTCCAGCTCATCCTGCAAGCGTGCCACCTGATCCTTCAAGGCTTTGTTCTCGGCCGTCAGTTCGGCCACCGTGCTTTGCAGCAGGGCCACTTGGGCTTCGCGGTTGCGCTGATCACGCTCTTCGGCGGTCAACTCCGCTGCTGCATGCGCTTCGGCGCCGGCTTCGCCTTCCGCCGTGGGTTCAGAGCGGCGGCCGGTCTTGCCTTCACGCACGCGCTTGGCAGCTTGTTGCAGCTCTTTCTTGCCACCGGCCACGGCGGCGACTTGCTCTTCCTGCGGCAAGCTGGCCACGGTGGCGCCGGCGTTGATGGAGATGGTGCCGGCCTTGATGGCCTCCACCAACTCAGGCGCGGCACTCTTCTGAATCTTCTCGATCTGCACCACGGTGTTGGCGCTGATGCGGGCCGCCTTGGCGATGGCTTCGCGGGTATTGAGCTTTTCAGGCGGCGGCAGCTCGGCGCCGGCGGCCGAGGCGAACTCATCGTTGCCTTCGAAGGGGTTGGGCGTGTCGGCGCTGGGAATAACCCGCGCGGCGACGATTTCCTTCTTGCGCAGGGCGAGCACGCCGCGCTGGAAGTCCGACACGCTGCGGCGGCCCAGATGCTGGTCAATCATCCACAGGTGAACATCGTCCATGGACTTGAAGCGGGTGTTCTGCACCGTCTGGAAGGGGATGCCGTGCTTTTGGCAGATGCCGTAGCGGTTGTGGCCGTCCACCAGCACATCGCCCCACAGCACCAGTGCGTCGCGGCAGCCTTCTGCCAGGATGCTGCGCTCCAGGGCTTGGTGTTCATCGGGCGTCAGCGGGTCGATGTAGATGCGCAGTTCTTCGAGGACGGTGATGTTGCTCATGGCGGACTCAGCTTCAATTCGGCGGGGGGAGGGGCGGCATTATGCGCTCTGAGACAATGCGGGCATGATTTCTGACACCCAATCCACCAGTGCTCGCCCAGAGGGCTTCTTGCGCGTGCAGGCTGCTTTGCAAGCCTGCCAACACCCCCATCTTCCTCTGTGGCTGGAGGTTTCCGCCCGCAGCGCGCAAGAGGCCGCCGAGGCCTTGGGCGTGAGCCTGGGCCAGATCGCCAAATCGGTGGTGTTTCGGCGCAAGTCCGATGCGGCTGCGGTGCTGGTGATCGCCTCGGGCGATAAGCGGGTGGATGAGCACAAGCTCGCCGCCCACACCGGGCCGCTGGGCCGCGCCGATGCCGATTTTGTGAAAGCCAACACCGGCTTTTCGATTGGCGGGGTCTCGCCTCTGGGCTTTGCGCCGGAGGCCGGCCTAGCCAAGCCGCTGCTGTTTGTTGACCGTGAGTTGTTCCGCTTTGACACGATTTGGGCGGCCTCCGGCCATCCCAACGGTGTGTTTCAGCTCAGCCCGGCTCAGTTGGAGGCGCTGACCGGCGCGCCGGTGATCGAGGTGGTGCAAGCATGAGCGGCAATATTCCAGTGTCGACGGTGCCCAGCCCCTGCAGCAATGTCTGCAAGATGCACGAAGCCACGGGCTGGTGCCAGGGCTGCGCCCGCACCATTCCTGAGATCACGGTCTGGTCCAAGGCGGACGATGCGACGCGCCTGGCCATCCTGGCGCTCTTGCCCGAGCGTCGCGAGATCTTGGTTGCGCAAGGCATCTTCACCGCCGCGCTTGAGACCTCCGGCCCCTGAATTCATCCCAACAAGAAGAACACCCCATCATGAAGCACCTGCGTTTTTACTTTGACCCCATCTCGCCCTACGCCGCCCTGGCGTTTGAGCGCCTGCCCGAAGCCCTGAAGGGCTGCAGCTACAGCGTCGAGTACCGGCCCATTTTGTTTGCGGCCTTGCTGCACGCGATTGGCCAAAAGGGCCCGGCGGAGATCGAGTCCAAGCGCCAGTGGACCTTCCGCCAGGTCGCCTGGGCGGCGCGCCAGCACGGCATCCCGGTTCAGGTGCCGGCCCAGCATCCCTTCAACCCGCTCCCTTTGCTGCGCATGGCCTGGGCCTGCGCACCGGCGGGCGGCACGCCCAACCGCTTGACGGTGGAAAAAATCATGCGCCATGTCTGGCAAGGCGCGGGCGCCGATGCCAATGCCGCGCCCCGCCTGGCGGCGCTGACGCAAGAGCTGAACCCCCAGCGTGACCCGGCCAGCGAAGAGGTGAAAGAGAACCTGCGCACCGCCACCGAGGAAGCGCTCAATGCCGGCGTGTTCGGCGTGCCCACCATTGAAGTGGACGGCAAGCTGTTCTGGGGCCAGGACTCGCTGGATATGTTGGCTGCTTATCTGCGCGGCGACCCTTGGTTCGAGCAAGGGGATTGGGAAGCGGCAGCCTTGTCGCGGCCCGGCGTGAAGCGCGTGCAGCACTGAAGGGTTGCTGCGCGTGAAGGCGCGAGCGAGCTTGACGCAAGCAAGGCTGACAAAGGCAGGGCGCAAAGCGCTCAAGACTTACCCTTAATCGCCCTGATTTTTCATATTGAGAAATACAGGCTGCGGGTTGCAGCCTATTTTGTCAGCCTGGGTTCAGCCCCGCGTCAGAGTTCGGTCAGAGCGGAGTTCCATAGTCGCGCTCAAGGGTTTCCGGTCGGCAGCCCTCAAGCAAAATATGGAGACTTCTCAACATGGCAACTGCTACCGCAGTGTCCACCAACACGCCGATGACCGCCGAAGAGAAGAAGGTCATCTTCGCCTCTTCGCTGGGCACCGTGTTCGAGTGGTACGACTTCTATCTCTACGGCTCGCTGGCACCCATCATTGCCAAGCAGTTCTTCGGCCAGCTTGACCCCCAGGCGGCGTTCATCGCCTCCTTGCTTGCCTTCGCTGCCGGCTTCATCGTGCGCCCCTTCGGCGCGCTGGTGTTCGGGCGTTTGGGCGACATGATCGGTCGCAAGTACACCTTCTTGGTGACCATCCTGATCATGGGCTTGTCGACCTTCATCGTCGGTATCTTGCCCGGCTCGGCCACCATCGGAGCGGCCGCGCCAGTCATCCTGATCGGCTTGCGCATGCTGCAGGGCTTGGCTCTGGGTGGCGAGTACGGCGGTGCCGCCACTTATGTGGCTGAGCACGCACCGGCTGGCAAGCGCGGCGCCTACACCTCCTGGATTCAAACCACCGCGACACTGGGCTTGTTCCTGTCGCTGATGGTGATTCTGGGCACCCGCAGCGTCATTGGCGAAACCGCCTTTGCCGACTGGGGCTGGCGCGTGCCTTTCCTCGTCTCGATCTTGCTGCTGGGCATCAGCGTGTGGATTCGTCTGTCGATGAACGAATCGCCCGCCTTCCAGAAGATGAAGAGCGAGGGCAAGACCTCCAAGGCGCCGCTGTCCGAGTCTTTCGGCCAATGGAAGAACCTCAAGATCGTGCTGCTGGCACTGTTCGGCCTGGTCGCCGGCCAGGGCGTGGTGTGGTACACGGGCCAGTTCTATGCCTTGTTCTTCCTGACCAGCGTCTTGAAGGTGGACTCGGCCACGGCTAACTTGATGATCGCGGCCTCGCTGCTGATCGGCACGCCGTTCTTCGTGATCTTCGGTACCCTGTCGGACAAGATCGGCCGCAAGCCCATCATCATGGCGGGTCTGCTGCTGGCCATCGTGACCTACTTCCCGCTGTTCAAGGCCCTGACCGCTGCCGCCAACCCTGATCTGGCTCAAGCGCAAGCCACGGCTCAGATCACGCTGACGGTGGACACCAGCACCTGCTCCTTCCAGGGCAGCCCGGTGGCCAAGGAAGTGGACTTCACCAGCTCTTGCGACATCGCCAAGCGCGCTCTGGCACAAAGCTCGGCCAGCTACGAAACGCTGTCCGGCCCGGCCGGCTCGGTGGCGGTGATCAAGATTGGCGACAAGGTGGTCAATGGCCTGAACGCGACCAAGCTCAACGACTACAAGTTCGATGAAGCCACGGTCAAGGGCATTGCCGCCTTCAAGAAGGAACTCGCCGAAGGCCTCAAGTCTGCAGGCTATCCCGCCAAGGCCGACCCTGCCAAGATCAACAAGCCTTTGGTGGTGGCGATCCTGAGCATCTTGGTGCTGTACGTGACCATGGTTTACGGTCCTATCGCCGCCATGCTGGTGGAGATGTTCCCGACCCGTATCCGTTACACCTCGATGAGCTTGCCTTATCACATCGGTAACGGCTGGTTCGGTGGTCTGCTGCCTTCCATCACCTTCGCGATGGTGGCTCAGAACGGCAATATCTATCACGGCCTGTGGTACCCCATCGGGGTCGCCGCGATGACCCTGGTGATCGGTCTGCTGTTTGTACGCGAAACCAAGGACGTCAATATCTACGCTAACGACTAAGTTAGGCGTGCGATTCTGATGTGAAAAGGGCGGCCTGCGGGCCGCCCTTTTTTGCCTTGCAACTCGGCTTTTGCGGCTGTCGTTTGGACTTTGCGAGCCGCATTTGACGAGTCTTTTTCCTAGCCAGAATGACCGCAGCAGCGCCAAGGCGCTGCACATCGCCCCATCAAGCGGGGCGCTCAGTTCGGCGTCAGCTTTGGGTTCAACAATCGCGGCATTCAATCATTGAAGGAGTGGAATCAATCATGTGGAAACTGTTCGTTGGCTTCATCATCTTTGCGGCTCTGGCGCTTTACATCCTGACCAAGAGCGGTGGCGACATCGATATGGGCGGCGAGAAGCATGATGTGGCGGCCCCGCACAGCGAAGTGGCGCCTTCCGCGCCAGCTGCTGCTGCCAGTGAGGCTTTGCCTGCTGCCAGCGCAGCGGCTTCGGCTGCCTCGATGTAAGCGATGTAAGCCAGGCAGGCTAAACAGGTTCGGCTAAATTTTGCCGAACCAACGAGACAAGGGGCGGGGCTGCCGTAGCAGCTCCCGCCCCTTGTTCGTTGACGGCCGTGGTCAGTCGCTCAAATTAGAAGCGATAGTTCACGCCGACGTTCCAGGTGTCAATCGTGTTGCCGAACATCGTGGCAGTGGGCACGTTGTTGTAGCGGGTCAACTCGGTACGCACGAACCAGTTCTTGTTCAGGTTGTAGTCGGCACCCAAGCCCACCTTGAAGCCGGTGTTGCCCTGGCTGTCGAGGTTGGCGACGCCCTTGAAATCACGCTCGTTTTGAGCCACACCCAGTCGGCCGAACAGGCTGAACTTGTCATTCACCGGTAGACGGCCGATGGCGTCCAGCGAGTAGCTCATGGTCTTGGCCTGGCTGTCGCCGAGGTGAGCCTTGCCCAGGTAGTTGACCGTCAACTCGGTAGCGAAGTACTGGTTGAACTGGTAGCCACCGTGGATGCCGTAGCTGGTGTCGCGCTTGTCGACGTTCAGGCCGGGGGCGCCGGCATTCACATCAGCATGTGATTGGCCGATATTGCCACCGACGTAAAAGCCCTTGTTCTGGTCGGCTGAAGCGCTGCCGGCAAAAGCGGCCAGGGCCAGTGTGAGCACGGCCAGCGGAGCGACGGGGCGGGTCTTGTTATTCGAGTTCATATTGGAATACCTTTCACGTTTCACCAGACATTTGGCTTCGCCACCGGGTCCCTTGGGGGCCTCTTGCGGCGATGACTCATTGTGGCGAAAGTGAGGGAGGGACTCAGTACAAACCCTGTGTTCGCTCTGTGACGGGGTATGACCTTGGCGTAAAGCTGTGTGAAGCGAAGAAAGGCGCGGAGAACGAAGGCGGCAGAGAGGCTGCGATGAATGCCTGCCCGCCTTTCGATGCCTCAGGCGCGCGCGCCAGGCGCCGTTGAGGCTTGCTGTTACTCGCTGGTTGGCGCGAGTTCGCCGCTGCGCTGTGGTGCGACGCAAGGCATGCGTATCACCATCCGGGCGCCCTGGCCGGGGCTGCTGATCACGTCGATCTGGCCGCCCAGCACATTGGTGACCATGTTGTGCACGATGTGCATGCCCAAGCCTGAGCCGCCTGTGCCCAGCTTGGTGGTGAAGAAGGGGTCAAAGATGCGCCGGCGTACCGACTCGTCCATGCCCGCACCATCATCACTGACGCTGAGTTCCACCTCGGAGGGGCTGAGGCGCCGGGTCTGCACCCGCACCACGCCCATGCTGCGGCCATGAAAACCGTGCACCAGGGCATTGATCATGAGGTTGGTCAGCACCTGGCCCAGCGAGCCAGGGTAGCTGTTCATCAAGATCTCGGGTTCCAGTGCCACCTGAACCTGAAATGGGGTGCGCTTGAAGCTGGGCTCCACCATCACCAGCACGTCTTCGACCACCTTGGCAAGGTCGAAGTCGCGGCGCAGGTCGGAGGTTTGGTCGATCGCCACTTGCTTGAACTCGCGCACCAGGTCGGCGGCTTTTTGCACATTGCGCTGCAAGATGTCTTGGCCGCGCCGGGCATCGCGCACCAGCTCTTCCAGCACGCTGCGGCGCATCGGGGTGTTGCTGGCCAGCAGTTCTTCCAGTTTGCGGAAACGGTCTTCCAGCGAGGACACCACGGTGAGCGAATTGCCCAGCGGCGTATTCATCTCGTGCGCAACGCCCGCTACCAGGCGGCCCAGCGAGGCAAGCTTTTCTGACTCGACTAAGTCATGCTGGGCGGTGCGCAAATGGCCCAGCGCCTGCTCCAAGTCTTCATTCTTTCGGGTCACTTCCTGGGTGCGTTGGGCGACCTGGTCTTCCAGCGTGTTGGCATGCCCGCGCAGGGATTCGAAGGCCTGCTGTAGCTTTTCACGCATGCGCTCCATGGCCTGGCCCACGCGCGCAATCTCGTCGCTGCCGCTGAGCGCCAGGGGCTTGTCCAGCGCACCGGCGGCCATGGCTTCTGCTGCTTGGGTCAAACGTGTCATCGGGCGCAGCACGCGGCGTTGCATCACGAACAGGATCAGCACCAGGGAAAAGGTCAGCGTGACCGCGCTGCGCCACAAGCTGCGCACCATATCGGCTCGCTTCTCGGCCAGCAGCGGTGCGGCGCTCATCTCCACCGTGACGCTGGCGATTTGTCGGCCGTCGCGCACCACGGGGCGTGTGGCGCTCAGGGTCAGGTCTTGCTCGCCAGAGGATTGCGCGCGCCGGTGTTCCTGGAAGGGCTTGCTATTGGCGGGCTCGAGCACCACCACGGATACAAAGCGGGGGTCGTCGAACTGCGCCTTGATCATCGGCTCGGCCAGATCGGGCGATACCTGCCACACCGGCTCGGCCAGGGACAAGGCCATCACCTCAACACTGCGGCTGAGGTCGCGCCTCACATCTTCCAGCGCCACCAGCCGGGTCTTTTGCAAATCGAACAGCAGCACCGCTGCGGTGGGCACCAGCAAGCCCAGCAACAAGGCCACCACCACAGCGAGGCGCAAGGAGGATCTCATGGAGGGCGCCTAAATCGCGACTTGATCGGACTGCCGATCAAGCTGGCATGAGGGGCAGGAGAGGAAGTGCAGGTAAAGCGTCATGGCCGGTCATGTATGCACATTTGCACGATTTGGCGAGTGTAGGGGCAAGTGAGCGGCTTGGCGCTTTGCTTTTTCCATTCGCTTAAGGGCTTTGTGCCCGGCTGACAACGCAGCCGGGGCGGCCTCTCTCAAACACCCACAAGCGGGCCTCCCCAGCGTGCCCTTTTGGCTCAGCTCGCTTTGCTTGAGCCAATGCTGCGCAATGGCTTAGTGCGCCAAGGCGGCAATGCGGTTGCGGCCGCCATGCTTGGCTGCGTACAGCGCGCGGTCGGCGCGGCCGTAAAAGTCGGCGGCGCTCTCGCCGGCGGCCAGTTGGGTCACGCCCAAAGAAATGGTGACGTTCTCAGCCTCTTGCACCTGCTCGCCGCGGCGGATGCGGCCGGCCGCCACTTTGCTGCGCAAGTTCTCGGCCAGGCGTTGGGCTTGATCCAGGCTGCTGTTGGGCAACAGGATGGCGAACTCCTCGCCACCCACGCGTGCGGCCAGTGCCCCATCGCTGAGTGCGCCTTGCAGTGTTCGCGCCACGGCGCGCAGCACCTGGTCGCCGAAGCTGTGGCCGAAGCTGTCGTTGATGCGTTTGAAAAAGTCGATATCGCCCAGCAGCAAGCAAGGGGCAATGGCGCTGGCCGGGGCAGGCTGCTCAGCGCCCGGCTGAGGCTGTTCAGCCATGCAGGCACTCAACTGCTGATCGAAGGCGCGCCGATTGGGCAGGCCGGTCAACGCATCCACCAGGGCTTCACCGCGCGCTTTTTGTACTTCCTTGCGCAGGCTGTCAATTTCTTGCTGACTGTGGCTCAGATGGGTTTGCAGCACCGTCATGGCGGCGCGAATTTCGCGCGAGCCGCTGAGCAGTTCGCGCAAGACCTCGGATTGGGTTTGCTCGCTGGGCCCGGCCAGCAACTGCTCGACCCAGGTGCCCAGTGAGTCGTCAAAGCGGGCCGTTTCCTGGCCGGCTTCCGCGGCTGTGACGGCCATATTGTCCAGGACCTTGCTCAGGCCTTCTCCGATGATCTTGGCCTTGGCGATTTCATCGGCCTTCATGCCGTCGCCAATATGCTGGCGGTACAGCTCCCAGGTCTGCGCCTCATCCAGCGTGGCGCCATCGCGCGTTTGCGCCAGCAAGGCCTGGTTGAGTGCGAGGTTTCGGCTGGTGACAAATTCGTACCAAACGGCGTAAGTGATCGGATGCAGGGCAGTGCGTTGGCGAGTCATCAGCGGGAGAGCGGCACGCAGGTGTTCGGCGCTGCGCGACATGCTGTCGGTGTATCTCATCAAAGTCCTTCGGGCGGAATTCGTTTGTTTCCACTACGCCGCAACCCGTCATTTGACGAGCTGCGCTGCTTGGGCGGGACAAACTGAATCAGCGCGGCGGGCCGCAAGACCGCTCGGTGCTAGAACCGTTTCTCCCCTTGACGCCATGGCCGTTGAACGGTCTCTTTGTTTGGGCGTCAAGCCCCTGACGCACCTGCTATCGGTCGCCCCTGTCGACACCAAAGGGTAATTTGCACAGTGCGTTTGCACTGGCTGTGATTTTTGTCAACTAATGCCGCTGCCATGGGGCTTAGGGTGGCGGCTTGCCAATTTTTCGACCCGCTGACCTCATGAATTCAAACGCCATCGCCCCTGATCTTGTGCCCCTGTTTGAGCGCAGTGGCTTGGCACCCTTGATGCTCAAAGGGCGGCGCCTGCTGCCGGTGGTGCAGGGCGGCATGGGGGTGGGTGTCAGCGCCCAGCGCCTGGCCGGCAGTGTGGCGGCCCTGGGTGGTGTGGGCACGCTCAGCTCGGTGGATCTGCGCCGCCATCACCCCGACTTGATGGCGCGCACGGAAGGGCAGAGTGCGGGTGCTGCCGCCAAAGCCTTGATCGACGAAGTGAACCTGATAGCGCTGGAACGCGAGATCGCCGGAGCGCGTGAGCGCAGCGGCGGCCGTGGTCTGGTGGCCCTGAATGTGATGCGCGCAGTGAGCGAATACGCGCCCACCATCAAGCGCGCGCTGGCCTGCGGCATTGACGCGGTGGTGGTCGGCGCGGGCTTGCCGCTGGACCTGCCGGAGCTGGCGGCAGATCACCCGGAGGTGGCGCTGATCCCCATCCTCAGCGATGCCCGTGGCGTGCAGCTGATCGTGCGCAAATGGGAGCGCAAGCAGCGCTTGCCTGACGCCATCGTGATCGAACACCCGCGCCTGGCCGGCGGCCATTTGGGCGCGGCTAAGGTGGAAGATTTGAACGACCCGCGCTTTGACTTTGAGCGCGTCATTCCCGAATGCCTGGCCTATTTCGACAAGGCTGGCCTGGCCGGCAAGATCCCGCTGATCGTGGCCGGTGGTGTGCGCAGCTTCGAGGACATTCAGCGCCTGCAAGCCCTGGGCGCGGCCGGTGTGCAACTGGGCACGCCCTTTGCCGTGACCAGCGATTGCGATGCCCACGAAGCCTTCAAACAAGTGCTGGCCCAGGCCAGCGATGCCGACCTGGTGGAATTCACCAGCGTGGCCGGTCTGCCCGCCCGCGCGGTGAACACGCCCTGGCTGCGTAACTATCTGCGCGCTGCGCCCAAGCTGCAGGCGGTGGCGCAGGTGAAGAGCCGCTGCACCAAGGCTTTTGATTGCCTGGCGCAATGCGGCTTGCGCGACGGTTTCAAGGACTGGGGCCAGTTCTGCATTGACAACCAACTCGCCGCCGCCCTGCGCGGTGACGTGGCCAAGGGCCTGTTCTTCCGCGGCGCCGGGGCCTTGCCCTTCGGCGCGGAGATCCGCTCGGCGCGCGACTTGATGATGCGCTTGCTGGGCGCGCCTTTGCTGCCGCAGCAGGCCTGAGGACAGGATCGCTAGCGCTCGTTCAGTAGCTCTTCGCGCAAGTAGACAGAGGCTGGCTCGTCCAGCCAAGAAGGGTCTTGGCGTGCGCTGCCAAGCGCGGCGCAGGGGCGGCTTCTAGAATGCAGCGCAATGAGTTCTGCTTCCAATGCGCCCGATCCGGCGCCCGATTCGGCCCCGGCTTCCGCCCCCGTTCCCTCCCTCCCGAAACCGATTTGGCCCGGGCTTGTGCTGGCAAGCTTGGGCGCCGTGGCTTTCTCCGGCAAGGCCATCATCGTCAAGCTGGCGTATCGGCATGGTGTCGATGCGGTCACGCTGATCATGCTGCGCATGTTGTTCGCGCTGCCGCTGTTTGTGGCCTTGGCCTGGTGGGCTGGCCGCGGCCAACGGGCGCTGACGCGGCGCGATTGGATCGCCGTGCTGGGCCTGGGCTTCTCGGGCTATTACCTGGCCAGCATGCTGGACTTCGCGGGCCTGGCCTATGTCAGCGCCAGTTTTGAGCGCCTGATTCTTTACCTCAACCCCACCATCGTGCTGCTACTGGGTTGGGTGCTGTTCAAACGCCGCGTCAGCACGCGGCAATTGCTGGCCCTGGCGCTGAGCTATTCGGGTGTGCTGCTGGTGTTCGGCCAGGAATTGCATTTGCAAGGCGCCGATGTGCTGCTGGGCGCGGCCCTGGTCTTCGGCAGCGCGGTGAGCTATGCGCTCTACCTGGTGTTCAGCGGCGAGGAGGTTAAACGCCTGGGGGCGATGCGCTTGACGGGCCTGGCCAGCACGGTGGCCTGTGTTTTGTGCATTGGTCAGTTTGTGCTGCTGCGGCCGCTGGGCAGCTTGGGTGCGGTGGCGCCGGAGGTGATCTGGCTGTCGGTGCTCAATGCCACGGCCTGTACGTTTGCGCCGGTGCTGATGGTGATGATGGCGATTGAGCGGCTGGGTGCCACGCTGGCGGCCCAGACCGGCATGATCGGCCCCATGTCGACGATTTTGATGGGCGTGGTGATTCTGGGGGAACCCTTCACGCCCATGGTGGCTGCGGGCACGCTGCTGGTGCTGGGCGGCGTGTGGCTCTTGACGCGTTGGAGGTAATGCCATGGATTTGGGTCTACAAGGGCGCTGGGCGCTGGTGTGCGCCGCCAGCAAGGGGCTAGGGCGCGGCTGCGCGCAAAGCCTGGTGGCCGAAGGCGTGAATGTGGTGATCACTGCGCGCGGCGCGGCCGATTTGCAGGCCACGGCCGAGGCGCTGCGGCGTTTGAACCCAGACGTTGATGTGCGTGCTGTGGTGGGCGACATCACCACGCCCGAGGGCCGCGCGGCGGCGCTGGCGGCCTGCCCGCAGGTGGACATCCTGATCAACAACGCCGGTGGCCCGCCGCCGGGCGATTTCCGTGACTGGCAGCGCGAGCATTGGCTGGCCGCGCTGGACGCGAATATGTTGACGCCGATCGAGCTGATCAAGGCGACCGTGGATGCGATGGCTGCGCGGGGCTTTGGCCGGGTGGTCAATATCACCTCCGCAGCAGTCAAGGCGCCGATCGACATCCTGGGCCTGTCCAACGGCGCACGCTCGGGCTTGACGGGCTTTGTCGCCGGCCTGGCGCGGCAACCTGGTTTGGCTGGGCGCAATGTCACCATCAACAATCTGCTGCCCGGTGCTTTCGACACCGAACGCCTGCAGAAGAACATCGCGGTGGGTGCAGCCAAAAGCGGCATGGACGTGGCCCAGGCCGCAGCCAAACGCAGCGCGGCCATCCCGGCCCAACGCTTTGGCACGGCGGAAGAATTTGGCGCCATTTGCGCCATGTTGTGCAGCGCGCAGGCGAGCTATCTGACGGGCCAGAACATCTTGCTGGACGGCGGCGCCTACCCCGGGGCGTTCTAGCCGACTGGGCATCAGCATGGCGCGACTCTCGGCACGAAGCGCGCAATCCTGGCAGGAAGGCGAGATTCTTTTGCCAGACATTTGAAAGGGCCGATACCATGACGAGTAACTGGACCAGCACCGAGCAGGTTGTGCGCATTGATCAAGTCGGCGGCCCCGAGCAGATGAAGCTGGTGGCGGTGGAGACCGGCATGCCCGGCCCCGGCGAAGTGCGCATCCGCCACAAGGCATGCGGGCTGAATTTCATCGACATCTATCACCGCAATGGCAGCTATCCGCTGCCCATGCCGGCCGTCCTTGGCATGGAGGCGGCCGGCGTGGTGGAGGCGGTGGGCGAGGGCGTGTCGCATCTGGCCGTCGGCGACCGCGCCGCCTATGCCAGCCCGCCGCCCGGGGCCTACGCCACGGCGCGGGTGCTGCCGGCACGTTCGGTGTGCAAGCTGCCTGAAGGCATCGACTTCGAAACCGGCGCGGCCATGATGCTCAAGGGCTTGACGGCCCAATACCTTTTGCGCCGCACCTTGCCGCAGGGCGGCTTGCAGGCCGGCGACCATGTGCTGTTTCATGCTGCCGCCGGCGGTGTGGGCTTGATCGCTTGCCAGTGGGCTAAGGCCCTGGGGCTGCAATTGATCGGCACGGCCGGTTCGGATGAGAAATGCGCGCTGGCGCTGCAGGCCGGGGCGAGCCATGTCATCAACTACCGGCGCGAGCCCGACTTTGCCAGTCAGGTGCGAGAGATCACTGGCGGCCGCGGCGTCAAGGTGGTGTACGACTCGGTGGGCGCGGATACCTGGGAAGGCTCACTCAACAGCCTCGCGCCCTTCGGCCTGCTGGCCAGCTTTGGCAATGCCTCGGGCATGGCGCCGCCGCTGAATCTGGGCACGCTGGCGGCCAAGGGTTCGCTTTACGTGACCCGGCCGACCCTGTTCACCCATCTGGCCACGCGTGAAAGCAGCCAGCTGATGGCTGACGACTTGTTCGCCATGGTGCTCAGCGGCCAGGTGAAGATCCCCGTGGAGCAGCGCTACCCGTTGGCCGAGGTGGTGCAGGCGCACCGGGATATGGAAGCCCGCAAGACGGTGGGCTGCGGCATCTTGCTGGTCTGATTGCTTTAGTCGGGCGTGCCCGGTTGCGCCGGCGTTGCCGGGTTGGGCGCGCGCCGCAAGGGCACTTCGAAGCTGAAGCAGGAGCCGGTACCGGCCGCGCTTTCCACCTGCACCTGTCCGCCCATCAGCAGCACCAGGCGCTGCACGATGGTCAGGCCCAGGCCGGTGCCACCGAAGCGGCGGGTGATGCTGCCATCGGCTTGGGTGAAGGGCTCAAAAATATGGGCGATTTGATCATGTGTCATGCCGATGCCGGTGTCGTGGACGGCAAAGCGCAGGCGTAGCAGATCGGGGTCGGGCTTGTTGGCCGTGGCGGATGTAGCGGCTTGGGCTTCGCCATCCGGGCTGTCGGGGCTGTCGCCAACGTTGCTGCTGTCGCAGCTATCCACGCGCTGGATTTCTACCCGCACCTCGCCGTTCTCGGTGAACTTGAGCGCATTGCCCACCAAGTTGACTAGCACCTGGCGCAGGCGCAGGGCGTCGCCCACCGCATGCTGGGGCACTCCCGGCTGCACACGCGCATTGAGCTGAATGCCTTTTTCATGCGCCTGCAGCAGCAGGGGGTGCAGGGCCTCGCGCAAGCAGTCGTGCAGGGAAAAAGGCGCTTGTTCGATGATGACGCGGCCGGATTCGATCTTGGCCACGTCCAGCAAGTCGTTGATGATGACCATCAGCCCCTTGGCGGAGTTGTGGGCCAGCTCGATGAAGCGGCGCTGCTTATCGTCCAACTCGGTTTGCAGCACCAACTCGGTCAGGCCCAGCACGCCGTTCATGGGCGTGCGGATTTCGTGGCTCATATTGGCCAGGAAGCTGCTCTTGGCCAGGCTGGCGGCCTCAGCCACTTCACGAGCGACTTCCAGCGCCGCTTGGCTGGCCTTGAGGTCGGCGATATCGCGGGCGTTGAGCAGCAGCACTTGCTCGCCGGTGACCGGGTCGCGCATAGGGCGGGCGTTGACGGCATGCCAGCAGCGGCCTTGCTCGGTCAGCAACTCCACATCGTCCTTATAGCTTTGACCGGCCTGCACATGCGCAAAGATCTTGGCGGCATCGGCCAGGTCCAGGAACACGCTGCCGAAGTCGCTGGGCTTGAGCCCGGGCCCGCTGTGATCGTTCTTGAAGGCCAGGGCTGCGGCCGGGTTGCGCATCAAAAAACTGCCGTCCTTCAGGCTGAACACGGCGATGCGAACCGAGGTGTGCTGCAAGGCTTCGACGCCACGGCGCAGGCCTAAGTCCTCGCCGCTGGCGAGTGAGTCGGCGGCGAAGAGCATGACTTGGCGGCGGTCCGGCGTGCGGATGCCCCGCGACACCAGCATGACGGTGGTGGGCACGCCCTTGGGGTAGAGCGTCCATTGCTCGCGCACGATTTTTTCCTGCGCATGGTCGGCCGCGGTCACGGCCAGGCGTTCACGCACGGCCTCGGCGGTGTCGGTATGGCTGCGCGACAAAAAAGCCTCGGCGCTTTCGGCCTGCCAGAAGCGCAAGGCCGCTGCATTGGCCCAGACATTGCGCATGTGCTCTTGGTCGAACACCCACATGGGCACATCGAGCCAGTCGTAGTGGGTCAGGCAGGAGAAGTCGAGCATGGACGTTGATGGGGGCGGCGGAAGGCGGTCAATGGGCGCTAGGCGCCATTGTGGCTTGGCCGGCTTGCCATCTGCTTGCGCGGCGGGCCGCCTGTGGCCCAAATCGGCAATTATTTGATTCTTGGCAGACCTGCAGCACTTCGCCCTCAGGCTGCCTGGGGCGGCGGGCTGTCCACCACAGCTTCGCGGTAGGCATGCCAGCTGGCGTGTCCCAGCAGCGGGCCAACGAGGATCAGGCCGGCAAAACCCGGCAGCAAGGCCAGCACGACCAGCACCGTGATCAAGGCGCCCCAAACCAGCATCACGCCCATCTGCGTCAAAACCAAGCGCATGCTGGTCAGGCCGGCGCTGATGGCGTCGGTCTCGCGGTGCAAGAGCATGGGCATGGAGATCACGCTAACGGCAAAAATCAGCGCGGCGAAAAGCCCCCCCACCGCCACATAGGCTGCAATGAAACCGAGGTTTTGGCTGTCCACCAATTTGCTCAGCGAGCCCGCGAAATCGGGCATGCCGTTAAAGCTCACCGCAAACACCACCAGGGCCGAGCGCGCCCACAGCATTTCGAGAATGAGCAGCACAAAGCCGAAGATGGCCAGCTGCCCGGTGCGGCGCCGCCAGACAGTGAGCGAGTCCAGCAAGCGCGGGGTTTCACCCACTTCCAGCCGGTAGCTGACTTGGTAGAGGCCCAGGCAGGTCAGCGGCCCGACCAGCAAAAAGCCCGCCGACAGCGCCAGGGTGTAAACCGGCGCATGTTTGAACACCGCCACCAGGGCCCAGCCCATCAGCATGAAGCACAGGCCGTAGAAAGCACCGATGAGGGGGGCGCGCATGAAGTCGCGCCAGCCCAGCGCCAACCAGTGGAAGGGAGCGGCTAAGCTGAGCGTGCGCAGCTGGATGGCGAAAACGCTGTCGGCCGGAATTTCGTTCTCGGCCGGGCTGGCCGAGGGGGGCGCTGTTGGCTGGGCCGAAGGATTGGTCGCTGGGGCTTCGATTGGCGTCATGCCACGCAGCGTAGGCCACGCGCCGAGCGCCCACCAGGGGACTTGTCCTAGCCGGTTTTACCCTTTGCGCACCCGGCGCAACTCATCCAGGATCAGCAGCACGGCGCCGATGGTGATGGCACTGTCGGCGATGTTGAATGAGGGGAAGTAGTACTTCGCACCCCAGTGGACTTGAATGAAGTCCACCACATAGCCGTGCATCAGGCGGTCCACCACATTGCCGATGGCGCCGCCCAGAATCAGACTCAGCGCGCTGGCAAACAGGCTTTGCTGGCCATGGCGGCGCAGCATCACGGTGATGAATACGGTGGCTGCGGCACCTAGGCCGACGAAGAACCAACGCTGCCAGCCCCCAGCGTCGTGCAAGAAGCTAAAGGCAGCGCCGTAGTTGTGCACCCGCACCACATTGAAGAAGCTGGTGACGTAGCGGCTGTCGCCGAGCTGGAAGTTACCGAGGATCAGCACCTTGGTGAATTGGTCCAGCAAGATGACGATCAGGGCGATGCCCAGCCAAAAGCCTAGACGATTGCCGCCGGCAGATTTTTTTGTTGCCATGAAAATGGTTTCTTTTGCGCCAAGGTCGTTCAGGCCACCAGTCGCGTTTCGCCCGCGCCGTGCAGATTGCTGTCGCAGCGGCCACAAATGGTCGGGTGCTCGGTATTGCTGCCGACGTCATCGCGGTAGTGCCAGCAACGCTCGCACTTTTGCTGCGTGGACGGCGTGACCGTGACGCTCAACTCATCCGCCGCCACCAGGCTGGCCGCCGAGGTGATCAGCACGAATTTCAAATCCTCGCCCAAGGACTGCAGCAGGCTCAAGTCTTGCGGATTCACGCCCAAGACCACTTCGGCCTGCAGCGATGAGCCCACGCCACCGGCGGAGCGCACATCCTCGATGGCCTTGTTGACCGCTTCGCGGATTTCGCGGATGCGGCTCCACTTGGCCAACAACTCGGTGTCAGCGGCCTCGAACTGCCAGTAGGTTTCGGTGAAGATGCTCTGGCCCGGCTGGGCGCCGGCAAAGATCTTCCAGGCTTCCTCGGCGGTGAAGCTCAGGAAGGGTGCCATCCAGCGCAGCATGGCCTGGGTGATGTGCCACAGCGCGGTTTGCGCCGAGCGGCGCGCCAGCGAGCCCGGGGCGGTGGTGTAGAGGCGGTCCTTCAGCACATCGAGGTAGAAGGCGCCCAGGTCTTCCGAGCAATACACCTGCAGCTTGGCCACCACGGGATGGAACTCGTAGCGCTCGAAGTGGGCCAGGATGTCGGCCTGCAACTCAGCCGCGCGGGCCAGGGCGAAGCGGTCCACTTCCAGCAGTTGGTCCAGCGGCACGCTTTGCGTGGCGGCATCGAAGTCGCTGACATTGGCCAGCAAGAAGCGCAAGGTGTTGCGGATGCGGCGGTAGGCGTCCACCACGCGGGCCAGGATCTTGTCGTCCAGGCCCAAGTCACCTGAGTAGTCGGTCGACGCGCACCACAGGCGCAGGATCTCGGCGCCCATCTTGTCGCTGACGGCTTGCGGCGCCACCACATTGCCCTCGGACTTGCTCATCTTGCGGCCCTTGCCGTCCACCACAAAACCGTGGGTCAGCAAGCCCTTGTAGGGCGCGCGGCCGTGCAGGGCGCAGGCGATCAGCAGGCTGGAGTGGAACCAACCGCGGTGCTGGTCATGGCCTTCCAGATACAAATCGGCCTCGGGGCCGCTCTCATGCGCCGCACCCTTGTGGCTGCCCTTGAGCACATGTTCAAAGGTGGAGCCGGAGTCGAACCACACGTCCAGGATGTCGCTGCCCTTGCTGTAGTGCTCGGCTTGCTCGCCCAGCCACTCGGCCGGGTCCAGCTTGGCCCAGGCTTCCACGCCACCGGCTTCCACCAGCGCGGCGGCGCGCTCGATGAAGGCCAGGGTGTCGGGGTGCGGCTGGCCGCTGTCCTTGTGCAGGAAGATGGGCAGGGGCACACCCCAGCTGCGCTGGCGCGAGATGCACCAGTCGGGGCGGCCGGCGATCATGTCGCGCAGGCGAGCGCGGCCATTCTCGGGGTAGAAGCCGGTGGCTTCGATGGCTTCCAGCGCGGTCTGGCGCAGGCTCTTGGCCGGCGCGTCGATGGCGAACAGGCCTTCGCCCTCGTCCATGCGCACAAACCACTGGGCTGCGGCGCGGTAGATCACCGGCGTCTTGTGGCGCCAGCAGTGCGGGTAGCTGTGGGTGATCTTGACGTGTGAGAGCAAACGGCCCGCGTCTTCCAGCGCTTGCGCGATGACGGGGTTGGCTTTCCAGATGTGCAAGCCGCCGAACAAGGGCAGCTCGGCCTCGTACTGGCCGTTGCCTTGCACCGGGTTCAAGATGTCCTTGAAGGCCATGCCGTGGCTGACGCAGCTCTGGAAGTCGTCCAGGCCGTAGGCGGGCGCGGAGTGAACCACGCCGGTGCCGTCTTCGGCGGTGGCGTAGTCGGCCAGGTAGACCGGGCTGGTGCGGTCGAAGCCCGCGTCCACATGGGCCAGGGGATGCTTGAACTTCAGCATCGCCAGGTTCTTGCCGACGGTGGTGGCGAGCACCGCGCCTTCGAGCTTCCAGCGGGCCAGGCATTTCTCCACCAAGGCTTCGGCCACCATGAAGATGCCGCGCGGCGTGTCCACCAGAGCGTAGACCAGCTCCGGGTTCAGGTTCAGCGCCTGGTTGGCCGGAATGGTCCAGGGTGTGGTGGTCCAGATGACGGTGAAGGCTTCTTTGTTCAGCGCGGGCAGGCCAAAGGCAGCGGCCAGCTTCTCGGGCTCGGCGCTCAAGAAGGCCACATCCACGGCCGGGCTTTGCTTGTCTTGGTATTCGATCTCGAATTCGGCCAGCGAGGAGCCGCAGTCAAAGCACCAGTACACGGGTTTGAGGCCGCGGTAGACAAAGCCGCGCTCGAACAAGCGCTTGAGCACCCGGATCTCACCCGCCTCGTTGGCGAAGTTCATGGTGCGGTAAGGGTTGTCCCACTCGCCCAGCACGCCCAGGCGCTTGAAGTCCAGGCGCTGCGCGTCGATCTGCTCGCCGGCGTAGGCGCGGCTCTTGGCCTGCACCTCGTCGCGCGGCAGGCCGCGGCCGAAGGTCTTCTCGATCTGGTTCTCGATCGGCAGGCCGTGGCAGTCCCAGCCCGGGATGTAGGCGGCGTCCATGCCCTTGAGTTGGCGCGCCTTGACGATCATGTCCTTGAGGATCTTGTTGGCGGCGTGGCCGATGTGGATCTGGCCATTGGCATAGGGCGGGCCGTCATGCAAAACGAATTTCGGTGCGCCGCAGCGCGCGTCGCGCAGCTTTTTGTAGACCCCGTGGTCGTCCCATTCCTTGACCCAGCCGGCCTCGCGCTTGGGCAGGTCGCCGCGCATCGGGAAGGGGGTGTCGGGCAGGTTGAGGGTGGCGCGATAGTCTTTGGTGGTGCTCATGGCAAAACTCGGTGAGGCCAGGCGGGAGGCGCAGCCTTGGGGGATTTGAAGCGGAGGAAGAAGAGGCGATTCAGCGAAGCAGGGCAGATCCTGCTGTCAGCCTCAAATTCGGTCGCGGGTGGTCTGGCGCCGCAAGGCCGCGTGGGCGCCGGGCGCCTGAGCGCCTGCAAAAAAAGCGCGCGCGTCGCGAACATCCTGGGCGATGGCCGCCGTCAGCGTAGCCAGCCCGTCGTAACGGGCTTCATCGCGAAGTTTGTGCAGGAGTTCCACCCGTACGAGTTTACCGTAGCCGCCCGCCGCACCCAGCTCGGCAGGCCAATCCAGGCAATGCACTTCCAGCAGCACGCGGCCGGCGTCTTCCACCGTGGGGCGCACGCCCAGCGAGGCCACACCGTCCAGCACCTGGCCGGCCAGCCCGTGCACCCGCACCGCGAAGATGCCGTGGGCGGCTGGCTTGTCGTGGGTGAAGCGCAGGTTCAGGGTACGAAAGCCATCGCCTGCAGCGGGGACCGACTCGCCCAGGCTGCGGCCGAGCTTGGCGCCATGCACCACATGGCCCGAGATGGCGTAGGGCCGGCCCAGCAAGCGGGTGGCGGCGGCCATATCGCCAGCGGCCAGGGCCTCACGCACGGCCGAGCTGCTGACGCGCAGGCCATGCACCTCGTAGCTCATCATGCGGGCCACATCGAAGCCTTGGGCCCGGCCAGCGGCGTCCAGCGTGGCGTAGTCGCCCAGTCGCTTGGCGCCAAAGCGGAAGTCGTCGCCGACCAAGATGTATTTGCTGCCCAGGCCCTGAACCAGCACTTGTTGAATGAAGTCTTGGGCGCTCAGCGCAGCCAGGGCAGCGTCGAAGCGCAGCACGATGACTTGGTCGATGCCGCAGCGCTCTAGCTCGCTGAGCTTGTCGCGCAGCAGGGCGATGCGGGCGGGTGCCAGTTCGGGCTTGCCGAGCTTGGCGGCAAAGTAGTCGCGTGGATGGGGCTCGAAGCTCATCACGCAACTCGGCAAGCCGCGATGTTGGGCCTCCGATTTGAGCAAGGCCAGCATGGCCTGATGGCCGCGGTGGACGCCGTCGAAATTGCCAATCGTCAGCGCGCAAGCGCTGGCGATGCCGGGATGATGAAAACCGCGAAAAACCTGCATGCGCGGATTATCGCCGGGTAGCCGACTGCAGCCTTAGTGGCCGCATTCAGGCGGCCTGCGTCGCAGGCAAATGGCGCTGTGCCACGCCCAGCAAATCGTCCATCTCGAAGGGCTTGACCAGATAGTCGTCCATGCCGCTTTGGATGCAACGGTCGCGGTCACCGTTCACTGCGCTGGCGGTCAGTGCCACGATGGGCACATGGCCCATCGCCTCGCGGCGCTCGATGCTGCGCCATTGGCGGGTGGCCTCAAAGCCGTCCAGCACCGGCATCTGGCAATCCATCAAGACCAGGTCGTAGTCCTTGGTCTTGAGCTGATCGAGCGCTTCTTGGCCATTCTCGGCCTGGTCGACCTGCAGGCCGCATTGCTCCAGCATGGACGAGGCCACCAGCACATTGACCGCGCTATCGTCCACCAGCAGCACGCGGCCGCTCAGGCGCGGCACTTGGCGGGCAGGGCGCTTGGCCTGCGTAACGGCTTGTTTGCTGGCGCTTGGCTCGGCCAGTGTTGTCGCAATTGTTGCCTCTGTTGTCGATGGCGTGGCTGTGGCGGCCGCCAGCAGCTCACCGAGGTTGCCGCTCAGTGGCTGGGCAGCCGGCTCGGCCACATCGGCTTGCGCTGAAGCTGTAGAAGGTGCTGCGGCCTCGCTCGATTTATCGCTGCTGCTCGCTTCGCAGGGCTGCAATGGCAGGGTGAATTCGAACAGTGAGCCATGGCCAGGCGCCGAGCTGCAGCGCAGATCGCCGCCCATGGCACGTGCCAGTTCACGCGAAATCGTCAGTCCCAGACCGGTGCCGTCCTTGCGCTTGCTAGACGTTTTACGACGCAGGTCTTGGGCTTGTTCGAAGGGGGCGAAAACGCGCTCCAGCTGGTCGGCCGCAATGCCTTCGCCGCTGTCGTGCACCGCAAAGCGCAGCATGGTGCCGGCGCGCATATCGTGCACGGTGGCCACTTCGACGCGGACATGTCCCTTCTCGGTGAACTTGATGGCATTGCCGATCAAGTTGTGCAGCACTTGCTTGATGCGTGAGGCATCACCCAGCGCGAAAAGCGGCAGGGCAGGGCTGAGCCGTAAATCGAAGGCCAGGCCTTTTTCATGCGCGGTTTGCGACAGCAGTTGGCAGACGTCATCCACCGTCTCGCGCAGATTCACTGGGCCGGTGTCAACTGCCAGCTTGCCGGATTCGATGCGGGCCAGGTCGAGGATGTCGTTGACCAGGGCCAGCAAGTGCTGGCCGGAGCGCCGCATGATGTTGACCTGCTCGCGTTGCGTGCCGTCCAGATTGGAACGCTCCAGCAACTGGGTCATGCCCAGGATGCCGTTCAGCGGGGTGCGGATCTCATGGCTCATCACCGCCACGAAGCGGCTCTTGCTGGTGCTGGAATGCTCGGCGGTTTGCAGGGCTTGCTGGCGCTGCTCGGCCACCCAGGCATTGGCGAAACGGTGGCGCAGCAGTTCGGTCAAGCGCAGCTCCATCTTGCGTGATTCACTCAAGGCCAGGCCCAGGAAAACCAGCAGCCCCAGTCCGGTGAGGCTTGCCGTCATCGTGCCCAAGCTGAATTGGTGCAGCACCATGGGCAGCACGGCCAGGGAGGCGCAGACCAGATTGGCGCTGAAGGTATTGCCAAGCGAAAACAGGCTGATCGCCATCACGGCCAGCACCGAGGCCAGGATCAGGCCATTGAGTTCGGGCGCGCCGGGCAGGTAGAACAGATGGCCCATCACGCCCCAGCTGAAGGCGTCCAGACCCAGCAGCAGCAGGTGGCGGTGGCGCCAGGCATCGGTTTGGGCGAGGGTCAGGGTCGCGGGCTTCAGGCGCTTGAAGCGCAGCACATCGGCCCAGCGCAGCGACACGATCAGTGCGCGCATGGCCAACCAGCTCAGCAGCATGATTTTTGACAGATGGGGCCAGAACAACAGCACCGGCACCATGCTGTAGGCCAGCCCGGCGATGCTGGGCGTGACGCTGCGGCCCAGCAAGGCGGTCAGCTGCTCGAGCTTGACGCTGCTGGCGATATTGGGGCATGAGCCCTCATCACCCATACCCGGCGAACCAGGAGATGGCTGTGTGTACATTTCTCAATCCCTCGACCACTGGGCCGGCCATGCGCCGGCGCCATCTGCTAGTGGGGCAGCCTCTGCGTGCTGCGCCCATCCTCCAAGGGGAGAGTTTGTACCTGCGGGATGTGACAAATTACCCGGTATGAACCCTAGAGCGTCGCATGGGCGCCGCAGATTTGAGGCAAACCCGCTAGGGGTTTGCGCGGGGTCAAAAGAGCGTCAGGTGCTGAGGCGGTGCGCGCTCAGGGTGTGATGAGTTTGGGGCTGCTGATCCAGATCCACTCGCCCGGCTTGAGATCGCTGGGCAAGTCCAGGGCGCCAAAGCGCGGGCGGTGCAGGCTTTCGACCCGGTTGCCCGCCGCCGCCACCATGCGCTTGACTTGGTGGTATTTGCCTTCGATCAGGGTCAGGCGCAGGCCATGGGTGCCAAAGCTCTCAGCGCCTTCGGCCTTGACCACCTCGCCCACATAGGGCGTGGTGCGCACCGGCTTGTTGGCACTGGTGGTCTCGGGCTCGCGCAGCTCAACGCCTTCCAGCAGCTTGGCCACCATCTCGGGCGTGACCGGGTGCTTGCACTGCGCTTCATAAACCTTGGGCACATGGTGCTTGGGGCTGGTGAGCTTGTGGATCAGCGTGCCGTCGTCGGTCAGCAGCAGCAGGCCGGTGGTGTCCTCGTCCAGCCGGCCAATCGGCTGCACATCGCGCTCGCGCAAGGGGGCGGGCAGCAGATTCATCACGCTGGGGTGATGCTTGGGCTTGCGCGAGCATTCGTAGCCGGCAGGCTTATTCAGCAGAATCAAGGCCTTGTCGTAGAAGGGCCAGGTCTTGCCGCTGACTTCAAAGCTGAAGCCCTCGGTCTCGAACTCGGCATCCGGGTCATCGACCATCTCGCCAGCAACGCTGACTTGCTCGTTGTAGATCAAGCCCGAGCACAAGCGGCGGGTGCCGAAGCCTTGGGAGAACAGGATTTGGGACAGGCGCATTTTCATGCCGCCATTGTCCCTCAGCCGCCATCAGGTGAATACACCGGCCTTGTCCTGCATGCGCTGACTGACTTCGCCCAGATGGTGCAGATCGTCGCCGAACTGCATGCCCATCACGGTCAGGCGTTTGAAGTAGTGGCTGCTGATGTACTCATCGGTCACGCCAATGCCGCCGTGCAGCTGGGTGCATTGCTGGCCCACATAGCGCATGGAGTTGCATAACTGCAGCTTGGCTTGCGACAGCGCCATGCGGCGCGCATCGGGCGCATCACCCAGCTTGAGGGTGGCGAAGTAGCTCATTGAGCGGGCCAGCTCCAGCTGCATCTTCACATCGGCCATGCGGTGGCGCAGGGCTTGAAAGCTGCTGATGACGACACCGAACTGCTTGCGCGTGTTGAGGTAGTCGGCCGTGATGGCCAGCATCTTTTCCATCGCGCCTACGCCCTCGGCGCACAAGGCGGCAATGCCCCAGTCGAGCGCCAGCTCCAGCACGGCCAGGCCTTGCTCGCGGCCCACCAGCAGCGTGGCGGGTGCGTCAAGCAGTGTCAACTCGGCCGCGCGCGAGCCATCTTGCAAGCTGTAGGCCCGGGTGCTGACACCTGCTTGCTGCCGCTCAACCAGATAGAGCGCAATGCCGCCTCCTTCAGCTGCGTCAAGGCGTGCCGGCACGATGAAGGCATCGGCCACATCGCCTGCCGCCACCAAGGTCTTGGCGCCGGTGAGCTTGTGCTCGCGCGCCACGGTCTTGATCTGCTCATGCCGATAGCGCGCGCCTTGTTCCTGGTGGGCCAGGACCAGCAAGGCCTCGCCGCTGGCCATGCGTGGCAGCCAAGCAGCTTGCGTGGCGGCCGGTGCATGGGCCAGCACCACGGGCGCCATCAGCCCGGCTTGCGCAAAGGGCTCCATGACGATGCCGCGGCCCAGTTCCTCCATCACCACCATGGCGTCCACCGCGCCAAAGCCCAGGCCGCCCTGGTCTTCGGGAACGAGCAGGCCGCCCAGGCCGAGGCCGAGCAAACCGTCCCAGGCCTCGCGGCTGAAGCCGCCGGCCTTGACGATGCTTTGGCGGCGCTCAAAGCTGTAATCTTTTTCGACCCAGCGGCGCAGGGCTTCACGCAGCGATTCTTGGTCTTCGGTGAAATCAAAGTCCATGTCTGTGTCCTCTTAACCAAGCACCGTCTGGGCGACGATATTGCGCTGCACTTCGTTCGATCCACCGTAGATGGTGGTCTTGCGGTAGTTGAAGTAGTGGCTGGCCAATGAGGCGCAGTGGGCCGGTCCGACGTGGTCACCCTGCCAGCCGGCTTCCATCGCTTCGTGGATGAAGGGCAGGCTGTTGGGGCCGCCGGCTTGCATCATCAGCTCGCTGTAGCGTTGTTGAATCTCGCTGCCGCGAATCTTCAAGAGCCCCGCCACATCGAGCGACTGCTTGCCGCTCTTTTCAGCCGACAGCACGCGCAGCACCATCATCTCCAGCGCCACCAAGTCGACCTCCAGCAGGGCGATTTGATCGCGGAAGCGCTGGTCTTCCCACAGGCCTTCGGCCTTGGCAATGCGCTTGAGGCGCTCCAGCTCGCGCTTGCCACGATTCACATCGGCAATATTGGTGCGTTCGTGGGCCAGCAGGTACTTGGCATAGGTCCAGCCCTTGTTTTCCTCGCCCACCAGGTTTTCAGCCGGGACTTCGACATTGTCGAAAAACACCTCGTTCACCTCATGTTCGCCGTCGAGCATGATGATGGGCCGTACGGTGACGCCGGGCGACTTCATGTCGATCAGCAAGAAAGAAATACCGGTCTGCGGCTTGCCGGAGCTGTCGGTGCGCACTAGGCAGAAGATCCAGTCACCGTACTGGCCCAAGGTGGTCCAGGTCTTCTGGCCGTTGACGATGTATTTGTCGCCCACCCGCTCCGCCTTGGTTTTTACCGAAGCCAGGTCCGAGCCCGAGCCCGGTTCGCTATAGCCCTGGCTCCACCAGACTTCACCGCTCATGATGCCGGGCAGGTGGCGCTCTTGCTGCTCGCGCGAGCCGAAAGCCATGATCACCGGGGCCACCATCACCGGGCCAAAGGGCACGATCCGCGGCGCGCCGGCCATGGCGCATTCTTCTTCGAACAAATGGCGTTGCACCGCGTTCCAGCCCGGGCCACCGAAGGCCTTGGGCCAGGCCCAGCCGTGCCAGCCTTTGGCGCCGAGGATCTTGGCCCAGCGCTGCAGATCGTCCTTGTTCAGGCGCTGGGCCTGCTGAACTTTCTGGCTGATGTCTGCGGGAAGGTTGCTGCTCACCCATTCGCGGATTTCGGCGCGAAAGGCCTGCTCCTCGGGCGTGAAGTTCAAATTCATCGGGCGTCTCCTGGCGCTGGGGCGATCAATTCTGCTACTGCTTTGTTCGAGGCTGTTTTTAGCACGGCCGTGCTATTTTCAGCTGTCCCGACAGAGACAGGCCAGGGGCATGCCAGGAGCTGGCGTGTTGAAGTCGCCGCCCCAATGAAAAACGGCCCCGTAGGGCCGTTGTCATTCTTGCAAAGCGGGCTGAATCAGCTGCGCTTGCTGCGGCGGGTGTAGGCCACGCCAAACAGGGCCAAGCTCACCAGGGCAATCGAGCCAGGCTCCGGCACCGTGTTGGGGGCATCGGTCACGCGCAAGAAGGTCTGCGAACCGCCAAGAGGGCTGGAAACGTAGGCAGTGTAGGTGTAGTTCTTGGTCGCGCTGAGGTTGGCGCCATTGACCGAAGTCCAGGTGTTGCTGGTCAGTGCGGTCAGATAGGCATCAGCCTGGGTTTTGAATCCGGCCGCTGTACTTAGTATTGCAGAGGCCTTCAATCCGCCGCTGGTACTGGAATAGGCCGACTCGCCCTCGATTTCCCATACAGCGTACTGGAATGCCGCAGACTTGGCCGCGCTTTTCAGACTATCGTCGTAGGCATGCGAGTACAGCGACACCAGCTTGTTCAGCACCGTGGTGGTGTTTTGGGCTGCATAGGGCGTCACGCCGCTATAGGCCGGGTTGGTGAACAGCTTGTTGTAGCTGCTGTTAGTGCCGCCCAAAGTAAGGAAGTCAACGAGCGATGCGGTGTTGTAAGTGGCGCCGGCCTTGTACGCGGTCAAGGGGTCCAGGCAATACACCCAGAAGGCGTCGTTGTTGCTGTCCTTCACTTGGAAGGCACCGGCGCTGGTGTTCGAGGTGGTGCTGCCAAAGGTCGCACTGACGGTCGTAGTGTTGCTGGTCCCGGTGGTGTTCAAAACCGTCGAGGCCGCCATGGCTTGGCCCATTCCCAGGCTGACCAATAGCGCCATCGCTGCGAGAGGCGCCTTAGCGCGCAGATCAATGTTTTTCATGATTTTGGTCGATCCCTGTTGAATGGAAACAAGTTTGAATTTGTGGTGAGTAGATTAGCAGCGACGCAATTTGTAACAACCCCGTAAATCTGGGGGGTGGTTTCCCTTGGTGTGGCAAATCTGGCGAAAGAAACTGTTTAAGTTACCAATCAAGGTCAAACCCACCGATCAAAGCCCGAGTTCGCTCTTGAGTCGCGCCAGCTCCGCGCTGGCTTGAACGCCGGCCGGGGCGTTGAGCGCAGCGGTCAACTCCTCGCGGGCCTCGGCCTTGCGACCGGCCTTGGCCAGGGCATAGGCCAGGTGGAAGCGAATCTCGCCGCTGCCTGGGTTGCGCAAGCGGGCCTCGCGCAAATGCCGCAAGCCTGCTTCAGCCTTGCCGTTGAGCACCAGCAGCCATCCCAATTGATCGCTCAACTCGGGGCTGCCGGGGGACAGCTTCAGCGCCTTCTCGGCCGTGGCCACTGCAGCCGGGTCGCCCATACGTTGCTGCAGAGATGCGAAGCCGCTCAAGGTGTCGGCATCATCGGGCTCGGCCGCCAGCAGCTTGTTGTAGCTGGCGCGGGCGGCTTCAGTCTTGCCAGCCTGGAACTGCACTTCGGCCAGGGCCTTGAGCAGAGTTCGGTCCTCGGCATTCTTCTTAGACCAATCTTCCAGCAAGCTCAGGGCACGGTTGGTATCCCCAGAGACGATCAGCGCGCGCGCCAGCAAAAGGGCGGTGCCGGTGTTGGGTGCCTTGTCCATTGCGGCACGGTAGGCCGTCACGGCCTGCGGGACCTGGCCGCGCATCATGGCCACATTGGCGCTGGTCATCAGCGTGGGCAAGGTGCCGGGGTATTTGCTGTTGAGCAGCTTGAGCCCGGCGTCAAGCTTGGCGTTGTCGCCACGCCGCGCTTCCACTTCGACCTGCAAGACCAGGGCCGCTTGGTCGTCCGGCCGAGCTTGCAAGGCTTTTTGGACGTTGTAGGCCGCGCCGTCAGGGTTGCCGCTCATCAACTGCAGGCGGCCAATCATCACTTGCTTTTCTGCATCGAACTCAGCCAGCCGTGTCGCTTCCTGGAAAGACAGGCGCGCATTGGTCGCATCGCCCACGGCCAGATAAGCCCGGCCCATGGCCAGCTGAACCGGCAATTTGCTGGGGTGTTTGGCCACCAGCAGCTTGGCGGTGGCGAGCGCCTTGTCCAGCTGCTTTTGGCTGGACAGCAAGTCAATCATGGCCAGGCCGGGCCTGGGGTCGGCGCGCTGCACATCTTCGGCGCGCTGCCATTGGGCCATGGCCTCGGCGGGCTTGCCGGCGCGCAATTCCAGCACGCCCAACTCGAACAGCACATCCGGGTCGTCCTTAACGCGGGTCAGCATCTGCTTGAGGCGGATACGGGCGGGGTCGAACTTCTTCTCTTCGATGTCCAGCCAGCTCAGGTTGATGCCGGCCGGGCGGAACGCCGGGTCCTTGGCCAAAACCTGGCTGAAGGCCTCGCGGGCGCCGGCTTTGTCACCGATCCGGCCCTTGATATTGCCCAGGAAGTTCAGCATGGTGAGGTTGCTGGGATCTTGCTTGACGATGGTTTGCGCGGTTTGCAGGGCGCGTGCGCTCTGTCCTTCGCGGGCATAAATCATGGCCAGCTGAACACCGGCGCGGGTGTCTTTGGGATTGTCGGAAAAGGCCTTTTCCAAATTGCTTAAGCCCGCTTTGTCCTGACCCAGGCCCAGCTGGCTGAAGCCCAACTCCCGGACGGCATCCGGCGAGTTATTGCGCTGGGCAGATTTCTCAAAGGCTTCGCTGGCCTGAGAATAATGTTTGCGTGCCAGATGGACCGAGCCCAGCAGATACAGCACATGCGGGTCATCCGGCTTGGCGCGCAAGAGGTTTTCCAGCAGGGGCTGGGCTTTGCCGTAGTCACGGGTGTCCAGCAGGATCGTGGCCATCAAGACTTGCGCGGTGTAGTTGCGCGGGTTGAGCGCAATCAGAATGTCCAGGTAGGCGCGCGCTTTTTCGTTATTGCCCAAGGCCTTGTGGGACAGGGCGCCCGCCAGCAGCAAGGGTTCATTGCCAATCAAGAGGCCGGGCGGCATGACGTCGATCATGCTGGTGGCTTCGGTGAATGACTTCTTGGCCGCGGCTTCGTCGCCGCGTTGGCTGGCCAGCTGGGCGCGGATGTAGGAGGCGCGGGGGTCATCCTGCTTGGCCGCCGCCAGCATGGCCAGATCTTCCTCGGCCTCTTTTTGGCGGCCCATGCCCATCAGCAAAGCGGCATGCGACACCCGGGCGTCGACCTGGTTGGGGTTGATGCTCAAGGCCTTTTCCTGCGAGGCCAGGGCGGCTTTGCTGTCCTGTGTGGCTTGCTGGATGGCGCCCAGGGTGTACCAGGCCAAGCCCAGCGTCGGCGCCAGTTCGGTGGCGCGCAGGGCCGTGGCGCGCGCCTTGTCACGCTCGCCGGCGCGCAGCTGCATCTGTGCTTCGGCCATCAGGGGCAGGGCCGAGCGAGGGTCCAGCGCCTTGGCATCGGCAAAGCTCTTGGCCGCCAGGGTGGTATTGCCGCTCTGGGCGTAGGCGGTGCCGCGCAGCGTCAGCAACTCGGCTTGTTGGCTGGGCCCGAGGCCCGTGGTGTTGATCTGCTCAAGCAGCTTTTTGCGCTCGCCTTGCTGCAAATAGAGCTGGGCCATCGGAATCGCCACTTCGCTGCGATTCACGCCTCGGCGCACGGCTTCTTCGAAGGCCGCCTCGGCGCCTTTGAGTTCGCCGCTCTTGAACAAGACCTTGCCGAGCAAAAGATGCGCGGCCAGCATCTGTTTGTCTTCTTGAATGGTGTTTTTGAGCTGGATGCTGGCGCCGCTCAAATCGCCTTTCTCAAAACGCTGTAGCGCGTCTTCGTAAAACTTGGCGGCCTTTTCGGGCGAGGCCTGGGCGGCACCCAGACTGGCCCCCAAAAGCATGGCCAAAAGCAAAGGGCGCAGGCCGCTTGCGGGTGAAGTGATGGGCAGCAGGCGAGGCTTGATGGGTGCAGTCATCCCCACAGTATCCGCAACTCGGCGGCGATTGCAGCCGCTGCCTGCTGGTCGTGGTGACATTGTTCATACAACTTCGCCTCTTCACCCCCTGCTTGCGGGGGTGGGGTGAAGCGTTCACCGCCCTGCGCAGGGCTTCAGTAGCGCAGATCCAGGGTCATGATTTCGTTCTCGCGCTTCATCTGAAAACGCGACAGAAATGTATTGCCCAGCAAAACATGGCTCATCTGCCCCGGTGTGACGATGGCGTCGACATTGCGTAATTCCACTTCGCCGACCCGCACCGTGGCGAGCTGAAGCAAATGGGCGGGCACCACGCCATTGGCGGTCTGGGTCATGATGCGCCGGCCCTCGCGGTATTTGAGGTTCAAACGCTCAGCCTCGGCCTGGCTGATGGACACGGCGGTGGCGCCGGTGTCGACCAGGAACTGTGTCGTCAGGCCGTTGATGCTGCCGCCGCTGGTGAAGTGGCCGCCGGGACCAGAACTCAACACGATCTGGCGGGCGCTACGCACATTGCTCGTGGCGTCACCGACCCGGCCGGGTGAGGCGCCGAGCACCAGAGTCTGGCGCCGCCCGGCAACTTCCACCACCGCGCGGTCCTCCTCCATCGAGATCAGGCGCACCCCTTGCACCGTGGCGCCCACGGCCACGGTCTTGGCCTCCCCGCCGATCAGCAGCAGGGCCGCTTTTTGGCCCAGGCTGCCGTTGAAGCTGAGCGCCGGCCCGGCACTTGCGCTGTTGCTGCTGCTGCTTTGCGCCGCAACAAGGCTGGCCATCAGCGCCAGGCTGGCGCCGCAGACGAGGCGGCGGACGAGGCTGACGCTGGGCTTGGCCATGGCGGCTTAGTCGCGGAAGTTGCCGTAGCTCAGCGGCGTGTCGGCAAATTCTTTCTTCAGCGCATTGATCGCCACTTGCAGGTCATCGCGGTTCTTGCCGGTGGCGCGCACCGTGTCGCCCTGGATGGAGGCTTGCACCTTCATCTTGCTTTCCTTGATGAAGCCGGTGATCTTCTTGGCCAAAGGGGCCTCGACGCCGTTCTTGATCTTGTAGACCTGGCGGACTTTGTCGCCACCCATCTTCTCGACCTTTTCCTGCTTGTCCAGGAAGCTGATCACCACGCCTTGCTTGGTCAGCTTGCTGTAGACCACGGCTTCGATTTGCTCGAGCTGGAAATCGCTGTCGCCGACCGAGTGGATTTCCTTTTCTTTTTCCTTCAACTCGACGCTGGCGCTGGTGCCCTTGAAGTCAAAGCGGGTGCCGATTTCTTTGGAACTGGTCTCGATACCGTTCTTGATCTTGACCATATCGGGTTCGAGGGTGATGTCAAAGCTAGGCATAGATGTTTATTCAATCTTGTGAGGTGAAAGGGCGGGGATTCGCACCCTTGATCTGGGAAAATTCTGCCATGGATGAAAAAGCGGTCAATCGGGACGAGGTTTCCGGCGCCAAATTGGTGCTGGAATTCGACGTCAATCTCAAGCCTTTTAACACCTTCGGCCTGCCTGCAACAGCCCGGCGCCTGGTGCGCATCCGCGAAGCCGCTGATGTGCGCCGCGTGGTGGACCACCCCGAACTGGGCCGCGCGCCCAAGTTTGTGCTGGGCGGCGGCAGCAATTTGGTGCTGACCAAGGACATCGAGGCGGTGGTGCTGAAGATGGAAATTCCCGGCATGCGCTTGGTCGAGGAGCGCGACGATGCCTGGATTATCGAGGCCGGCGCCGGCGTGCCCTGGCATGACTTGGTGGCGTGGACCCTGGATCAGGGCTACCCCGGCCTGGAGAACCTGGCCTTGATTCCCGGCACCGTGGGCGCGTCGCCGGTGCAAAACATCGGCGCTTACGGCCTGGAGGTGCAAGACCGCATCGATAGCGTCGAGGTGGTGGACCTGGTGACCGGTCGCGTGGTGCGCCTGCCGGCCTCGGTGTGCAAGTTTGGCTACCGCGACAGCGTCTTCAAGCACAGCGACTTTGGTGGCCTGGCTGGCAAAAGCGTCATCACCCAGGTGCGCTTTGCTCTGCCCAAGCCCTGGCGGCCCGTGCTGGGTTATTTGGAGCTGGAGCGCAAGATGAGCGAGACCGGCATCACGGCGCCCACGGCCCGGCAGATCTTTGATTGGGTCTGCGCCATTCGCCGCGCCAAGCTGCCGGATCCGGCCGTCATCGGCAACTCCGGCAGCTTTTTCAAGAACCCTCTGGTCACGCCCGAACAATGCCGCGACATCATCGGGCGCGACCCGAGTGTGGTGCACTACCAAATGCCCGATGGCCAGATCAAGCTGGCCGCCGGCTGGATGATCGATGCCTGCGGCTGGAAGGGCAAGGCGGTGGGTGGCGCGGCGGTTTACGAGCGTCAAGCGCTGGTGCTGGTGAACCGCGGCGAAGCGCGTGGCGCTGAAGTTGTGACCCTGGCCCGGGCGATTCAGGAAAGCGTCTACGGCCGCTTTGGCATCCGGCTGGAGCCGGAGCCGGTCTTGTTGTGATCGCGCCCTAACTGAGCGTTGGCGCGGGTTTCAAAAGCCCGCGTTCCCGGCACAGGTTAGCGCTGAGATCAAACGCATCGAGCAATGCGGTGCACTGTTGGCCAATCAGCGGCCAGTCCAACTGCCCGGCATTGATGGCGGCGCGCAGGCCCAGCTCCAGGTTCAGTGCTGGCTCCACCACCAGCAGCAGGCCCAGATTGGCTGCCGCACCCTTGACGGCATGGGCGAGTCCGCGCAGCGGCAGCGCCTGGCGCTCGGCCAGTGCTTGTTGCAGATCTGAGCGGGTCTGCGGCAGGCTATCCACAAAGGTTTGGTAGAGATGCGCCACGGCCTCAGGCGCCAAGAGTTCGCGCAAGTCGGCCAGCACCCGCTCATCAAAGCGGCGGTCTGGATGGGCCGCCGGGTTTGCATCCGTCATTGCAACGCTGTCGGTGCTCTTCGCTGTTTTGATTGCTGATTCAGTGGCGGGGGCGAGCTGGCTGGCCAATTGCTGCAGGGTCTGGGCCAGCAACTCGACGCTGACGGGCTTGGCCAGGAACTCGTTCATGCCCGCATGCAGAGCGCGCTGGCGGGTCTCTTCGAATGCATCGGCCGAGAGCGCGTAAATCGGCGTCGCGCATCTTGGCGGCGCCATGGCGCGGATGGCCCGAGCGGCCTGAAAGCCGTCCATCACCGGGGTGTGCAAATCCATCAGCACCAGATCGAAGGGCTCTTGCTGGAGGCGCTGCACGGCTTCAAAACCGTTCTCGCAGAACAGCGCGCTGTGGCCCAGCTTGTCCAGCACGGCGCGCAAAAAAGCGCGATTCGTTTCATGGTCTTCTGACACCAGAATGCGCAGCGGCCGCTGTGTGGCCTGGGCCAGCGCCTGTGCGTCTTTGCTGGCCTGGCCGGCACTCAGCTGGGCCTGGCTTTCCACCAGGCTGAGGTCCAGGGTGAAGGTGGAGCCGTGACCCAATTCGCTGGTGACGGTGATGTCGCCGCCCATGGCGCGCGCCAGATTGCGGGAAATCTCCAGCCCTAGGCCGGCACCGCCGAAGCGGCGCGAGCTGCTGGCGTCGCCCTGGCTGAAGCGCTGGAACAGTTTGGCCTGGGTGTCGGCGTCCATGCCCACACCCGTATCGCTGACCTCGAAGCGCAGCAGCGGCAGGCCTTGCGCATCGGCTTGGCGGCTCAGCTGCAGGCTGACCCGGCCTTGCTCTGAAAACTTGACCGCATTGCTGAGCAGATTGAGCAGAATCTGCCGCAGCCGGGTTGGGTCGCTCATCACCCAGGCGGGCAGGCCGGCTTCGGCTTCGATGCGCAGGGCCAGGCCCTTGGCTTGCGCACTTGGCAGGCTGAGTTCCCGCAGCTCGGCCAGCAGCTCTTGCAAAGCCACAGGCTCCAGATGCACGGTGATGCCGCCGGCCTCCATCTTGGAGACGTCCAGAATATCGTTCAGCACGCTCAGCAAATGGCGGCTGGAGTCTTCGGCGGCCTTGAGCAGGGTGCGCTGCGAGCCGTCCAGCGGCGTGTCGCGCAGCAGGCCCAGCATGCCCATCAAGCCGTGCATGGGGGTGCGCAACTCATGGCTCATATTGGCCAGGAAAACGCTCTTGGCGCGGCTGCCGGCCTCGGCCTCGCGGCGGGCCTGCTGCAGATGTTGGGCGTGTTCGAGTTGCTCCTTGCCGTAGCGGGCCAGGCGCCTGAATTGGCTGATCACCACCGCGGCCAGGGCCAGGGTCAAGGTGCATTGCAGCAAGGTCAGGGCGATGCTCAGGCGGGCTTGGGAGCGCACCAGTTCGTTGCGCTCAACGGTGCGGGCGGCCACATGGTGCGAGGCGGTGAGCGAGAGATCCCGGATCGCCTCGCCCATGCCCGACATTTGCGCCAGCGCCATGCGCATCTGCTCGGGATGGCTGCGCACCGTGGCCGCAGTCAGCGGCAGGGCATCGGCCCATTGCACAAAGCGCTTGCAGCGCGCCAGCGTGGCGTCGTAGTTGGGGCTGCCGCGCAGCATCTTGGCGGCATATTCGCTTTCGATCAGATTGATGCGGCTGACGAAGATTTCGAAACGCTGCTCCACCTGCTCGGCGTCGATGGGGCTTTGGCTATCCAGCGCCTGCTGCAGTGAGAGCTGCAGCTTGAGGAACTCGGCTTCCAGCTGGAACAAGCTCCAGGCCAGATAGTCTTCTTCGTAGCGCCCGGTGGCATTGAGTAACTCGGTTTGCCGATGCTGCAACATGGCCACGCCGCCAAAGGTGGTGATCAAGGCCAGTGCCATGGTCACCGCCAGCACCGTCCAGCGGCGCCGCTGCAGAAAAAGGGTGGAAGACATCGGTGGCTACTGGGGCGGCGCCTGGCTAGCGAATCACCAAGGCCTTGAGCTGCCAGACCGAGCGGCTGTAGAACAGCGAGCTGCGCAGCTCAGGCTCGGTATCGAAGGGGTAGATGATGAATAAGGGGCCTTTGTCTCGCAAGGGCATGGTTTGATCATCCATCAGCCTGGCCACAATCACCTGATGCCTGAGGGCATCCTCCACCGGAATGCTGACCTTGTAGTCATTGATGGCGATGGCTTCCAGGCTCTTGCCATCCGCACCGGCTGCCGCCAGCACATCGCGCAAGAGCGGGCCGGTGAATTTGCGCGGCTCGGCGTACCACGGCGTTTTGGTCTTGAAGCTGTGCTGCGGCAGGGCGGCCAGCATGGCCATGTCGAACACGGCGCGGTCCTGCGCGTTGGGGCGCTGGAGCTTGCCGCTGAGGGTCAGCACGATGCGACCCTTGGGCTCGGCCGTCCGCCCGGAAGCGGCGGCGGAGGCACTGACCCAGCCCGCCGGAGCCGGCGGGTCTTGTGCCAGTGCCAAGCTCGCAAAGCTGGTGAAGGCCAAGCTAGCCAAGCCCGCCAACACAGCAGGCCCGGTCAAAAGCAACCGGGCCGCGCCGCTTGGCTGCGCGGAACCGCCCCGCGCGCGCATCAGTTGTCGCCGCCGTCTCGCTTGAGTTGGGGCAGGTTGCTGCCCGAACCTGCTGTCAGCAAACCGACCTGGGCATAGGTAGTCAGCTTCTCGCGCGTGTCCTTGATGTCCAGATTGCGCATGGTCAGCTGGCCGATGCGGTCCTGCGGCGAGAAGGGCGCGTCTTCCACTTTCTCCATGCTCAGACGCTCGGGCTGATAGGTCAGATTGCTCGAGACGGTGTCGAGGATGGAGTAGTCATTGCCACGACGCAACTCCAGCGTCACTTCGCCGGTGACGGCGCGTGCCACCCAACGCTGTGCGGCTTCGCGCAGCATGATGGCTTGCGGGTCGAACCAGCGGCCTTGGTAGAGCAGGCGGCCGAGCTTGCGGCCGCTTTCGCGGTATTGCTCGATCGTGTCTTCGTTGTGGATGCCGGTAACCAGGCGCTCGTAGGCGATGAACAGCAAGGCCAAGCCAGGGGCTTCGTAGATGCCGCGGCTCTTGGCTTCGATGATGCGGTTTTCGATCTGGTCGCTCATGCCCAGGCCGTGGCGGCCGCCGATGCGGTTGGCTTCCAGCAGCAGGTCAACGGGGTTGCTGAAAACGATGCCGTTCAGCGCCACCGGTTGGCCTTCTTCGAAGCGCACCGACACGGTTTCGTGCTTGACGACCACGTCTTCGCGCCAGAAAGCCACGCCCATGATGGGGTTGACGATCTTCATGCCCGAGCTGAGGCTTTCCAGGTCCTTGGCCTCGTGGGTGGCACCCAGCAGATTGGAGTCGGTGGAGTAGGCCTTCTCGGCCGACATCTTGTAGCCGAAACCCGCCTTGGTCATGAAGGCCGACATTTCGCTGCGGCCGCCCAACTCGTCGATGAAGGCCTGGTCCAGCCAGGGCTTGTAGATCTTCAGCGCGGGGTTGGTCAGCAGGCCGTAGCGGTAGAAGCGCTCGATGTCATTGCCCTTGAAGGTGGAGCCATCGCCCCAGATATTGACATCGTCTTCCTTCATCGCAGCCACCAGCATGGTGCCGGTGACGGCGCGGCCAATGGGCGTGGTGTTGAAGTAGGTGATGCCAGCCGTGCTGATGTGGAAGGCGCCGCTTTGCAGGGCGGCAATGCCTTCGTTCACCAGCTGCGCGCGGCAGTCCACCAAGACGGCCTTCTCAGCGCCGTACTGCATGGCCTTGCGCGGAATTTCGTCGTAATCGGGTTCGTCGGGCTGACCCAGATTGGCGGTGTAGGCGTAGGGAATGGCACCCTTGTTGCGCATCCAATGCAGGGCCGCGCTGGTGTCGAGGCCGCCGGAGAACGCGATACCGACCTTCTGGCCGGCGGGGATGTGCTGAAGAATGGTGGACATGGGCTGTTGGAGTGAAGTGCTGGCGGGCATTTTCAGGCAAATTTAGGGCTAAACCCGCATCGGGCTGTTTTTGGATCGTTTTCAACGTGGTTCAAATGCGATTTCCGTGGCGCCGGCGTGGTTTCAGGCTGAATGTGTTTGATGCTGTGTCCCCTGCGGCGGCGGCTTTGTCTCGCTAGCGACAGCTGCTAGCGCGCGGCTCCACCCAGAATCGGCACAAACACAAGGAGACCGACGAATGCCCGCAGACGCTCTGATTTCCCCGCAACAACTGGCTCAGCGCAGCCACTGGCCACGCCGTCTGCCGCGTGAGTTGCAAGTGCCACAGACCTCCTTGTGGTTCAACCTGGAGGTGTCGGCCAAGCGCTTCCCCGATAAGGCGGCGACGATTTTTTGCGGCCAATCATGCAGCTACGCGCAACTCAAGGCCCAGGCCGAAGCGCTGGCCGGCTGGTTGCAGGCCCAGGGCGTGCAAGCGGGGGACCGCGTCGCCCTCTATATGCAGAACTGCCCGCAGTACCTGGCGGCCTTTTACGCGGTGAACCGGGCCAATGCGGTGCTGGTGCCGGTAAACCCGATGAACCGGGCCGAGGAGTTTGGCCACTACATCAGCGACCCCGCCACCAAGCTGGTGATCTGCAGTGCCGAGTTGGCCGGCATTGTTCACGCCGCCAATCAGGCCTTGCCGCAAGCCCAGCGCGTCAAGGCCGTGCTGGTGGCGCACTATGGCGATGCATTGCCGGCGCAGGGCATCCCGGCCGAGCTGGCCGTGCCTGAAATCTTGCAGCAGTTCTTGCAAGCCCGGCCCGATTTGCCCGCCATGGACGGGCTGACGCTTTGGGGCGATGCCCTGGCCCAAGGCCTGCGGCCCGGCCCACACACGGCCGGCCCGGATGATCTGGCCTTGCTGCCCTACACCTCGGGCACCACCGGCCTGCCCAAGGGCTGCATGCACAGCAATGCCACCTTGATGGCCAATGCCTGCGGCGGTGGGCTGTGGGGTTATGCCTCGCCCGAAGCGGTGGGCCTGGCTGTGGTGCCCATGTTCCACATCACCGGCATGTTGTACGGCGTCTTGGGCCCGGTGTTTCAGGGCATGACCATCGTCATCATGCCGCGCTGGGATCGCGAGTTGGCGGGCCGTTTGATCTCGCGCTACCGGGTCTCGCACTGGACTTGTGTGCCGACCATGATCATCGACCTCTTCGGCAGCCCCAATTACAAGAGCTTCGATTTGAGCAGCCTGGTCTACCTCAGCGGCGGTGGTGCGGCGATGCCGCAGGCGGTGGCGGAACGCCTGCAGCAAGAGTTCGGCCTGACCTTTGCCGAGGGCTATGGCTTGACCGAAACGGCCGCGCCTTCACACGCCAATCCGCCCGAGCGGGCCAAGCTGCAATGTCTGGGCATTCCCATCTTCGGGGTGGATTCGCGCATCATCGATCCGCACACCTTGACGGAGCTGCCGATCGGCGAGGTGGGCGAAATCATCACCCACGGCCCCATGGTGTTTGGCGGTTACTGGCAGCAGCCCGAGGCGACGGCGGCGGCCTTCATCGAGATCGAGGGCAAGCGTTTTTTCCGCACCGGTGATCTCGGGCGCATGGATGAGGAGGGTTACTTCTTCATCACCGACCGGCTCAAGCGCATGATCAATGCCAGCGGCTACAAGGTCTGGCCCTCGGAAGTGGAGATGCTGCTCTACAGGCATCCGGCGGTGCAGGAAGCCTGCATCATCGCGGCCAAGGACGCCTATCGCGGCGAGACCGTCAAAGCCATCGTCGTGCTGCGCGCCGAGGCGCGGGGCAATGTCAGCGAAGAAGACATCATGGCCTGGGCGCGCGAGCATATGGCACTCTACAAAGCGCCCAAGCAGCTGGCCTTTGCCGATAGCCTGCCCAAATCGGGTTCAGGCAAGGTGATGTGGCGGCTCTTGCAGGAGCGCGAGGAGCACGGCGCTTAAGCCTCCTATTTTGTCCTCGCCTGGGATGGCTTAGAAACCCGCCCCCGGCTGGGCCAGATAGTCCAACTCCGCGGCGCTGGACTCGCGCCCGAGGATGGCGTTGCGGTGCGGGAAGCGGCCGAACTGCCGGATCACCGCCTCATGCTTGCGGGCATAGTCCAGCGCGCCTTGCAAGCGAGGGTCAAGTCTTGCCTGCTGCTCGAACTCGGCCACGCAGCGGGCTTGCATGGCGGCGTCTTCGGCATGCTCCAGCGGCATCAGGGCGAACCAGCGCTGCAGGGGCGGCAGTTGCTCGAAGCCGCTGCTGCGTTCGCTGTCTAGCAAATGCAGGGCATCCGCTAGGGCCAGCGTATCGCCCGCGAAACTGCGGGCCTGGCCGCGAAAGACGTTGCGGGTGAATTGGTCCAGCAGCAGGATGCGGGCCAGGCGGCCTTGCGCCGTGGCGGCCCAGTCCTGCAAGCCGCCGGCCATGGCGGCTTCAATCAGCGTGCTGAAACGCGCGCTGATGTCGGCGTCGGTCGCTGCGCTTTTGGTGAACCACAGCGAGCGAACCTGGTCCTCGTCCGCGCTGCCCAGGGCGCCGAACCAATAGTTCAGCACCGCCTGAATGGGTGCTGCCAGCGTCAGGCGCTGCCAGCGTGCCTGGCGGCGGATGAAGGCCGCCACATAGCTGCAGGCGGGCACGACTTGCATGCCCTCTTGCGTAGCGGCCCACTGCAGGCCATGCGTGACCAGCTTGGCCGCCAGGCCGCGGCCTTCCAATGCGGGAGGCACACCGGTGTGGTGAAAAATCAGCTGGCTGGCGCTGCGTTGGTAGTCCAGTTCAATGGTGTGGCCATCGATCTGGGCATGAAAGCGGCCCAGCGCCGGGTCGTGCTGAATGTGCAAATCACTCATGGCCTGATCCTATTGCGTCTTGCTTTTTTGCTTTGCCGACTCAGCGTTTGAGCTGCTGCCACAGATAGGCGTATTCCATCGCCTGCAGGGTGGCGCGCTGCTCGTTGTCGGCGGCGCCGCCATGGCCGCCCTCGATGTTCTCGAAGTACAGCAGATCGTGGCCCTGGGCCTGCATCAGCGCCGCCATCTTGCGAGCGTGGGCGGGGTGGACGCGGTCATCACGGGTCGAGGTGGTGAACAAAACCTTGGGGTACTTCACGCCCTTTTTGACGTTTTGGTAGGGGCTGTACTTGCGAATGAAGTCCCATTCCTCGGCCTTGTCCGGGTCGCCGTATTCGGCCATCCAGGAGGCGCCGGCCAGCAGCTTGTGATAGCGGCTCATGTCCAGCAAAGGCACTTGGCAGACCACGGCGTTGAAGAGTTCGGGGCGCTGCACAAAAGTGGCGCCCATCAGCAAGCCGCCATTGCTGCCGCCCATGATGCCCAGGTGCTTGGGCGCGGTGACTTTGCGCTTGATCAGGTCTTCGGCCACGGCGATGAAGTCGTCATAGCTGCGCTGCTTATTGGCCTTGATGGCGGCCTGGTGCCAGCTAGGGCCGAACTCGCCGCCGCCGCGGATATTGGCCAGCACAAACACGCCACCGCGTTGCAGCCAGGCACGGCCGCGGCCGCCCGAGTAGCCGGGCTGCATCGAGGCTTCGAAGCCACCGTAGCCGTAGAGCAAGGTGGGGTTCTTGCCATTGGCTTTGGCGCCGGCGGGCCAGACCACGAAGTAGGGCACGCGGGTGCCGTCGCGGCTGGTGGCAAAGAACTGCTCGGCCTTCATGCCGCCGGCGTTGAAAAGCGGCTCGCGGCTTTTCAGCGCTTGGCGTTCATCGCTGCCGGCTTGGGCCAGGTAAAGCGTGTCGGGGGTCAGGAAGTCCGCGTAATTGACCAGGTAGTTATTGGCCAGTTCGTCTTGCGGCAGCTCGTTGTCATGCAGGCTGGCCAGGCTCAGGGTGCCGGGGAAGGGGGCTTTGATCAGGCGGTGCGTGGGTGTTGCACCGGTGAAGCTCCATTCCTCCAGTCGGCTGGCCACTTGATCGCTGACGTTCAGGATCAGGTGCTTTTGCGTCAGGGTGTAGCCGGCCAGTGAGCGGGTGGCGGTGGGCGCGAACAAGACTTGGAACTGCGCACGCTCGCCGCGCAAGAAGGCAGCCGCATCGGTCAGCAACAGGGAGCCGGCGCTGAATTTTTGGGGGCCGACTTGCCAGTCGCTGCGTGGCTCGATCAAGAGCTTGTCGCCCCAGAAATGCGGCTGCGCATCGCTGGGCAGGTCCAGCTTGACCAGCTTGCCGTCTTGCAGCAAAAAGCTGGCCTGGTTGTAGAAGTCCAGCGCGCGGCTGAACAAGGTGCGGGGGTAGCCGGGCGCGTGGTCCACCATCACGCCGGCCGCCACGTCTTGGGCCTCGCCTTCGAAGACGGTGGTGGCTGCGCTCAGCGGTGTGCCACGTTGCCAGCGCTTGATGACGCGCGGGTAGCCGGAATCGGTCAGGCTGCCGGGGCCGAAATCGGTGCCCACGTAAACCGTGTTGGCATCCATCCAGTCCACCGAGGACTTGGCCTCGGGCAGTACAAAGGCTTGCTCGCTGACGAAGGTTTTGGTCTGGGTATCGAACTCGCGCACCACATGCGCATCTGCGCCACCGCGCGAGAGCGAAATCAGGCAGCGCCGGTAGTCGGGGCCGAGGCAGCTGCTGCCGGCGTAGACCCAGTTTTCTTTCTCGGCTGCGCCCAGGGCATCGATGTCCAGCACCGTTTCCCATTGTGGCTGGGCCTTTTGGTACTCGGCCAGGGTGGTGCGGCGCCACAGGCCGCGCTTGTTCTGCTCGTCTTGCCAGAGGTTGTACAACCAGGGGCCCATGCGCTTCACATAGGGAATGCGGTCCTTGGCGTTGAGCACGCCGGCCAGATCCTGGCGCAGGCCTTTGTACTCGGGGCGTGACTGCAAGACCTTGGCGCTGACGGCATTGCGCTCACGCACCCAGGCCAGGGCGCGCTCGCCTTGCACTTCTTCCAGCCATTGGTAAGGATCGGGGCTTTGCTGCACAGCCGGTGCGGCGGTGGGTGAACTCGCTTGAGCCATGGCAGTCTCCGTGAACATCAGGGTCAGGCCGGCCAGGGTGAGGCTGGCGAAGGCGGAGGCGAAGGAAGAGGTCAAGGCGATTGTGGGTTTCATCATTCCTGCGGGCGCTTGAGCGCGATGGGGTTGATTTCAATCGAGTCGGCGGCCGTGGAGACATAAATGCCGCCATCCTGCACCGTCACTTGCAGCTGCATGGTGCGTTGCGCCAGCTTGGCCAGGGCTTGCGACTGCTCATGCGGAATCTGCCAGACCGACAGGCGGTTCAGCCGCGTCAGCTTGGATTCGATATTGGCCCACCAGATCGGTGTGCTGTAGGCAAAGCCGTAGACGCTGACATGGCCCGAGCGGCCATGGGCTTTGAGCAGGCGGCGGTCATCGGGTTGGCCGAGGTCGATCCAATGCTTGATGTCACCGGTCAGGTCGCGCTGCCACAGCTCGGGCTCATCGGCGTCGGCCAGGCCCTTGCTCAGCTCCAGCTGGCCATTCAGATCATCGGCCTGCACATTCAGGGCGAAGGCCAGGATGCGGATCATCATGCGCTCGTCGGTTTCCGAGGGCTGGCGGGCGATGGTCAGATTGTGTTCGCCGTAGACATTGCGGTCCATGTCGGCGATTTGGACTTGGGCTTTGTGGATGGTGGCCTTGATTGCCATGTGGGCGCGTTTCTCTGGTGGTGGTCGGCGGGGTGGCGAATTATCAACCCAGGCGATGAGGGACAATCCAGGCCATGAGCATGAAGAAAACCGACCTCGACCGCCTCGCCGGCCTGAAACTTGATACCCAGATGCGAGGTGCGCCTGTTCCCGGCCGCTTTGGCCAGGGCGCGGCCCAGTTGCCGGACCGCAAGGAGCAGCGCCGCCTCGACAGCGCCGCCGGCCTGGTGCCCTTCGCCTGCAAGCTGCCGGCCGAGCTGACCCAGACCCTGCGCGACAAGGCCGCCAGCCATGAGGGCGGCATCAATGCCCTGGTGGCCGAGTTGCTCCGCAAGGGCTTGCAGTAAGCCGCGGCGTGACGGCGGATGCGGCGATGGCCGCACCCCGGTGTCACGCTTTGTTGCACGCCTCTCGCACAGCCCATTCGCCCTGCGTGGCATGATGGGCGCCTGATTTTTTGTCCGCACCCCCATCCACAGGGTGCATTCAGCCGAGTCTCCACCATGAAACTTCTCGCCCTCTCTCTCGCCCTGGCCCTGGCTTTGCCCGCATCGTTCCAGGCCGTGGCGCAATCCAATGTCACGACCAACCCGAACGCCAAGGTTGACCCGAAGAACAACAAGGTCGGCAAGCCGGTGGTGGAAAAGCCCAAGCAAAAAGTCATGAGCCGCGACGAGTTGCGCGCTTGCATGGCTTTGTATGAGGCCAATACCCAAGAAGCCCTGTCCATCAAGGAAGCCCAGCAGGTCTACAAGGACCAGAGCGTGGCGCTGAAGAAGGAAAAAGAAGAATTGAACGAGGCTGACAAGGCCTACATGGCCGAAGTCGCCGAGTTCAAGGCCGAGCGCGAAGGCATCTTGAAGATGAACGACGAGATCAAGGCTGCCGCGCCCAAGATGACGAAGGACGAGCTCGAAGCCAAGCGCAAGGAATATGAAGCCCGCGCCGCTAAGTTTGACGCCGCCGCCGCCCCCGTGATTGAGAAGGGCAAGGCGCTGGAAGCCCGCCGCAAGACGTTCTCCGACAAGGTGGACCCCTTCAACGCCAGCTTCAAGGCCCTGGAAGAGCGCACCGAAGCCCACCTCGACAAGATCGACAACTGGAAGGCCGAGTGCGGCAACAAGGCCTACGACGAGGCCGACGAAGCCGCCATCAAGAAGGAACGCGCTGCTGCCGCCGCTACGGCGCCGAAGTAAGCGAGTGAGCTTCTTTCCGGTCCAATGAGCCGAATGGGCGCCAGGCTTTGCAGCTGGCGCCTTTTTGCTTTTTGGGCAGTCCATTTTTCACGTCATCCCGCCATCACGCCATGAGCCCCAACCCCGCCTCCAATCCCTTGCTGCAAGACTGGGCCGCCCCGCTGGGCTTGCCGGACTTTGCGCAAATCCAAGCCCAGCATTTCGCTCCGGCGTTTGAGATCGCACTGGCCCAGCACCGGGCCGAAATTGACGCCATCGCGGCGCAGACCGAAGCGCCCAGCTTTGCCAATACCTTGGCGAGCTTTGACCGCAGCGGCCGTTTGCTGACCCGGCTGGAGCATTTGTTCGGCACCTTGGCGGCTTCGGCCACCTCGCCAGAGCTGCAGGCCGCCCAGCGCGCCCTGGCCGCCCCACTGGCCGCGCACAGCAGCTGGACCTATATGCACGCCGGCCTGTTTGCGCGCGTCGCTACTATTTATCGCGAGCGCCAGAGCCTGGGCCTGTCCGCCCAGGAGCTGCGTTTGCTGGAGCGTGTGCACCTGGACTTCGTGCGCGCCGGCGCCCAGCTGGGTGCTGCTGAACAGCGCCGTTATGCCGAGGTGATGGGACGCCTGGCCGAGCTCAATACGCAGTTCGGCCAGAACGTCTTGGCGGATGAAACCGGCTACCAACTGGTGCTGGACGGCGAGGCCGATCTGGCCGGCCTGCCGGACTTTGTGCGCCAGGCTGCGGCGCAGGCGGCCGCCGAACGTGGGATTGCGGGCAAGGGCGGCGTGGGTGGCGCGCATGTGATTACTTTGTCGCGCTCCCTGATCGTGCCCTTCCTGACCTTCAGCGAGCGGCGCGATTTGCGCCAGCAAGCCTGGGAAGCCTGGGTGAGTCGCGGCGAGCATGCCGGCGCCAGCGATAACCGCACCATCGCGCAAGAAATCCTGACCCTGCGTAATGAGCAAGCGCGCCTGCATGGCCATGCTTGCTACGCTGACTACGCCCTGGCCGACACCATGGCCGGCAGCCGCCAAGCGGTGCTGGGCTTGCTGGACCAGGTGTGGGAGCCCGCCAAGGCCGCCTGCGCGCTGGAGCAAGAAGCCTTGGAAGCGATGATGCAAAGCCTGGGTCATGCCTTGCCCTTGCAAGCCTGGGATTGGCGCTTCTACGCCGAGAAGGTGCGCAAGGCCAAGTACGACTTGGACGAGGCCGAGGTCAAGCCTTACTTCCCGCTGGATGCGATGGTGCAGGCCTTGTTTGACTGTGCCGGCCGTTTGTTTGGCCTGAGCTTTGTGGACCAGCCGGGCATCAAAGCCTATCACCCCGATGTGAAGGTCTACGAGGTGCGCGGCGCTGATGGTCAAGCGCGCGGCCTCTTCGTGCAAGACAACTTCGCACGCAGCATCAAGCGCAGCGGCGCGTGGATGAATGCTTTGCGCTGGCGAGCCCGCAACGGCCTGGATTGCCTGCCCATCATTCTGAACAATAACAACTTCGCCAAGGGCGCGGCGGGCGAGCCCACGCTGCTGAGCTTTGACGATGCCCGCACCTTGTTCCATGAGTTCGGCCACGGTCTGCATGGCTTGCTGTCTGACGTCGAGTTCGAGCGGCTTTCCGGCACCCAGGTCTTGCGTGATTTTGTCGAGCTGCCCTCGCAGATGTTCGAGCATTGGATGGCTGAGCCCGAGGTGCTGAAAAAGCATGCGCGGCACTACAAGACCGGTGCGCCGATCCCTGAAGAATTGCTGGCCAAGCTCAAGGCGGCGGCGCTGTTCAACCAGGGCTATGAAACGGTACGTTACACCGCCAGCGCCTTGGTCGACCTGGCAGCGCATTCGCTCACCGACGCGCTGGGCCCCGAGGTCGTGGCTTTCGAGGCGCAAACCTTGGCCGCCTACGGTCTGCCCGCAGCGGTGGGCCTGAATCACCGGCTGACGCATTTCCAACACCTGTTCTCGGGCAGCTCTTACGCCGCCGGTTACTACGTCTATATGTGGGCCGAGGTGCTGGAGATGGACGCCTATCAGGCCTTTGTAGAGGCAGGGAGTATCTTCGACCCCGTCGTGGCGCAGCGCTTGCTGGAAACGATTTACTCCAGCGGCAACAGCCGCGAGCCCGGCGAGGCCTTCCGGGCTTTCCGCGGCCGCGATCCGCAAGTGGCGCCCATGCTCAAGGGCCGGGGCTTGTTGCAGAACTAAGAAACTCAAGAGGGAAGGGCGGGTGCGATGAGCACAGTGAGCAAATTTGCCTTGGTGACAGGCGCCGGTTCGGGCATTGGCCGGGCCGTGGCTTTGGCGCTGATGCAGGCGGGCTACCGCGTGGCCCTGGTCGGGCGCCGCGAGGCGGCTTTGCGCGAAACGGCGGCCTTGGGCGCCCAGCTGGATCAGGCCCTGGTGCTGGCGGCGGACATCAGCCAGCCGGCAGCCGTGGCGGCGGTGTTTGAGCAGGTCCGGGCGCAGTTCGGCCGCCTCGATCTGCTCTTTAACAATGCCGGCCTGTCGGCGCCGGCGGTGCCGATTGACGAGCTCAGCTTCGACCAATGGCAGGCGGTGATCGATGTCAATTTGAGTGGCAGTTTTCTGTGCGCCCAGGCCGCCTTCACGCTGATGAAGGCGCAGCTGCCGCGTGGCGGCCGCATCATCAATAACGGCTCGGTCTCGGCTCAGGCGCCGCGGCCCAACTCGGCGCCCTACACGGCCAGCAAACATGCCATCACCGGCCTGACCAAGTCGCTGGCGCTGGATGGCCGCGCCTTCGACATCGCTTGTGGTCAGATCGACATCGGCAATGCCTTGACCGAGATGGCCCTGCCGATGACGCGCGGCGTGCGCCAGGCCAATGGCCAGATTGCCGTCGAGCCGACCATGGATGTGGCTCACGCCGTCAGCGCCGTGCTGTACATGGCCAGCCTGCCGCTGAGTGCGAATGTGCAGCAGATGACCGTGATGGCCAGCCATATGCCCCTGGTGGGCCGGGGTTGAAATTGGCGGTGCAGCCCTCAATTGAGGAGTTTTGGGGCCTGCAAGAGGGCGAAAGGGGTAGAGCGAGATGATTTCTTCAGTGCTGAGTTTGTTGACGCGATTGGTCCTGGGTGTGGCCACCGCGGTGCTGGTACTCGCCTTTTTCGCGCTGGCCTTGTTCACGCTCTTGGGGGTGGTGATCTGGAGCCTGCTGCGCGGGCGCAAGCCGGTCATTGATGTCTCGGGCCTGAAGCGCGCCGGGCAATTCCGTGCCGGGCGCGGCCCGATGTCTGCGCGGCGCGAGCCGGTGGGCGAGGTGGTTGATGTTGAGGCTCGCGAAGTGCCCACGCCGGGATCACGTCTGAACTGAATTGAACTGAACTGAGTTCGCCAGCGCGAGCTGGCTAGAGCCCTGGCGGCACATCGATCGGGATGATCGGTGTGCCGCCTTTTTTCTTTGGGCAACTTGGCAGCAGAACGGCTCAGTCGATGTAGGGCCGGTGCTGCAGGCGATCGTAATCATGCCGGGTGTGCTTCTATACAGGCGCTGCAACGCAAGTACTTGATCCCGCCGAGGGTCAGGTCTCGCTGCCGGAGACCTGCACATGTTTTGCAGCGGTGACGCGTCCCGCATGCACGCATGCCGAGCGACTCAATCTTGATCGGCCTCCTCGACCAACGGCCATGTTCGCTCTCCGGTCCAGCGGCCCGCCCACTTTGCGCAGACGCAAATCGCCTTGGGTTTGCGTGGACTCAAATCATGCTTGTTTGGCTGCCAAGTTAGGTGTTGTGGCTCATTGCCCCAAGGCCTAACCTAGCAGCCATTTTTAAGGCAGGCCACAAGCCTGCATTCAGGGTCCAAGGGGGCCTTGGCTAACCGGGAGTATTTGATGAGTCATGGAGTGCGGATTGTTGAAATGAAGGCGCTGCTGGTCAGCGCAGAGTTCAATGCGCAATCGGCCGTTGGCCGGGCGGTACGCGCCCTGGGCGCGGCCCTGGCCGAGCGTGACATCACGGTGCTGGAGGCCAGCACGGTCGAAGATGCCCAGGCCTTGATCCATTCGGACCCCGGCATTCAATGCGTCTTGCTCAGCTGGTCCATGGGTTCCGAAGACGATAGCCATGCGGGTGCGACCCAAACCCTGAACCTGATCCGTGCGCGCAATACCAATGTGCCGGTGATGATGATGGCGGGCAGTGGCGGCGCCCAGCTATCCGCTGAAGTGATGCGTCAGGTGGACGAGCTGATTTGGTTCCTGGAAGACACCACGGCCTTCATCGCCGGCCGCGTGTTTGCCGCCATCAAGCGTTACCGCGACGCGATTGCGCCACCGTTCACTCGCGCTTTGATCGACTTCGCCAGCAAGTACGAATACTCCTGGCACACCCCGGGCCACGCGGGTGGCACGGCGTTTTTGAAGTCGCCGGTCGGTGCGGCTTTCCATGACTATTTCGGTGAGAACCTGCTGCGCTCGGACTTGTCGATCTCGGTGGGCGAGCTGGGCTCGCTGCTCGATCACAGCGGCCCCATTGGCGAGAGCGAAAAGTACTGCGCCAAGATCTTTGGCGGCGACCGCGCTTACAGCGTCACCAACGGCTCATCCATGTCCAACCGGGTCATCATGATGGCCTCGGTCACGCGCGGTGACTACGCCTTGTGCGACCGCAATGCCCACAAGTCCACCGAGCAGGCGCTGACCATGACCGGCGTGGTGCCCACCTATCTGGTGCCTTCGCGCAATCATCTGGGCATCATCGGCCCCATCCATGCCAAGACGCTCAGCGAAGCTAGCGTGAAGGCGGCCATCGATGCCAACCCTCTGGCCAAGGACAAGGCCAAGAAGGCGGTGCACGCCATCGTCACCAACTCGACCTATGACGGCCTGATCTATTTGGTGCCGCGGGTGGTGGAGTTGCTGGACAAGAGCGTGGACCGCATCCACTTTGACGAAGCCTGGTATGGCTACGCCCGCTTCAACCCGCTCTACCGTGACCGCTTCGGCATGTATGGCGAAGCCAAGGACTATCCGCGCGACAAGCCCACCATCTTTACCACCACCTCGACCCATAAGTTGCTGGCTGCCATCTCGCAGTCCTCGCTGATTAATGTGCGTGACGGCCGCAACCCGGTGCCGCATGCGCGTTTCAACGAGTCTTACATGATGCATGCCTCGACCTCGCCGCTGTACGCGATCATCGCGTCCAACGAAGTGTCGGCAGCCATGATGACCGGCGTGGGCGGGGTGACGCTGACGCATGACTCGATTCAAGAAGCGGTGATCTTCCGCAAGGCCGTTTGGCGCATGCGTCGCGATGCCCAGATCCGCGGCGACTGGTTCTTCAGCACCTGGAATGCCGATGTCGTCACCGACCCGTCCAGCGGCAAGACCATGGCTTTCGAGGACGCGCCCACCGAGTTGCTGAGCACCGAGCCTAGCTGCTGGGTGCTGCAGCCTGGCCAGAGTTGGCACGGCTTTGCGGACATCGAGGCGGGCTATTGCATGCTGGACCCGATCAAGGTGTCCATCGTGGCGCCGGGCATCGCCGAGGACGGCTCCTTCGAGGCCAGCGGCATCCCCGCCATGCTAGTGACGGCCTTCTTGAGCCAGCGCGGCATTCAGGTCGAGAAGACCACCGACTTCACCATCCTCGTGCTGTTCTCTCTGGGCGTGACGCGCGGCAAGTTTGGCACCTTGGTCAATGCCTTGCTGCGCTTCAAGGAAGCCTACGACGCCAACACGCCGGTGGCCGAGGTGCTTTACGGCCACGGCGAGGCGGTGCCCGAGGCTTACAACGGTGTTGGCCTGAAGGACTTGGCCAACGCCATGTTTGAGCAGATGAAGAGCAGCAACATCCTGCGCCTGCAGGCCTTGGCCTTCTCATCCCTGCCTGAGCCGGTGATGACGCCGGCCGATGCTTATTCCAAGCTGGTGCACAACGAGATCGAGGAGGTGGCGGTGGACGATCTGGCCGGCCGCGTGCTGGCCAATGCCATCGTGCCTTACCCACCGGGCATTCCGATGTTGATGCCGGGTGAGTCGGCCGGCGCGGCGGATGGCCCCTTCATCGGCTATCTGCGTGGCCTGCAAAACTGGGGTGAACGCTTCCCTGGTTTTGGCCGTGACACCCACGGTGTCGAGGTCAAGGACGGGCGCTACTTTGTGCAATGCCTGAAGTGAATCCGGGCCGCTTGGGGCCGCGCGCTGTGAAGCGTGCGGCGAAGCGATCTTTGACCTCTCATGCAGCTGCAAGCCTGGCTTGCAAGACCCAAAATCAAGGAGCCCGCAATGGCTGATTCCAGCAAGAAAATGTCCCTGATGGGGCTGACCACCATCGTCGCGGTCAATATGATGGGCTCGGGCATCATCATGTTGCCCGCCAATATGGCCCAACTCGGCGCGGTGTCGCTGCTGTCCTGGGTCATCACCGCCGTGGGTTCGATGGCAATTGCCTACAGCTTTGCCCAATGCGGTTTGTTCTGCGCCCGCTCGGGCGGCATGTCGGCTTATGCGGAGGAAGCGCATGGCAAGTCGGGCTTCTTCATGGCCTCCTTCTTGTACTACCTGTCGCTTGCCATCGGCAATGTGGCCATTGCCATCTCGGCGGTGGGCTACATCACGCCCTTCATCCCTTGGCTGGGCACCGGCTCGACGCCGCTCTTCGTCGGCGTGGTGAGTTTGCTGTGGCTGACCACCGTGGCCAATTTTGGCGGCCCCAAGGTAACGGGCAAGATCGGCGCCATCACCGTGTGGGGTGTGATCATCCCGGTGGCCGGCCTCTCGGTGATCGGCTGGTTCTGGTTCAAATCTTCGGTCTTTGCCGAGGCCTGGAACCCGCATGGCACGCCGCTGAGCGAGGCGATTGCCTCGAGCATCCCGCTGACCTTGTGGGCCTTTCTGGGCATGGAGTCGGCCGCAGCCAACTCTGATGCGGTGGAGAACCCCAAGCGCAATGTGCCACTGGCCTGCTTGTTCGGCACCGGCGGCGCGGCGGTGGTCTACATCCTGTCGACCACGGTGATTCAGGGCATTGTTCCGAATGCTGAACTGGCTCAGTCCACCGCGCCCTTTGCCCTGGTCTATGCCGCCATGTTCACGCCCATGGTCGGCAATGTGATTCTGTTCCTGGCGGTGGCGGCCTGCGTGGGCTCGCTGCTGGGCTGGCAGTTCACGCTGAGCCAAGTCTCCAAAGCCGCGGCGGAGCAGCGCATGTTCCCCGCCTTCTTTGCCCGCATCACGGCGGCGGAAGCGCCCATCGTGGGTATGGTGGTGGCTTGCGTGATCCAGACCTTGATGGCGGTGTCCACCATGTCGCCGGATGCGGCGGCGCAGTTCGGCAAGCTGGTGAACCTGGCGGCGGTGACCAATCTGGTGCCTTACGTCACCGCTTTGTCCGCCCTGATGATCATCATGCACAAGGCCAAAGTCAGCAGCGCCGTGTTCACCCGCAATGTGGTGGTGCTGATGGTGGCCATGCTGTACAGCTTCTACGCCCTTTACGCCTCGGGCAAGGACGCCGTCTTCGGCGGCATGATCGTGATGGCTGTTGGCTTCCTGATCTACGGCTTCATCGCCAATCGCTTCATCGAAGTTCTGCCCAAGGCGGGTGCAGCGAAAGCCTGAACGGCCTGAAAAGACCAAGGTCTGAGCGGCCTTCGCGCGCACCCATGCTGATCATGAAAGCGCGCCGCGCCGCCACCTTCTCAACAAGAAAGAGGAATCCAATCATGGCAATTTACCCAAGCATTCACTGGGGTCTGCTGACGGCCGGCCTGCTGACCGGCCTGGTTCTGCCGATGCAAGAGGCATCGGCGCAAACGCTGGAGCGCATCGCCAAGAGCGGGCAGCTGACTCTGGGCTATATCGACGGCGTGGCGCCCATGTCCAGCCGTGGCGCCGATGGCCAAATGGCTGGCTACGGCGCCGATCTGTGCCAGGCGGTGGCCGATGCCGTCAAGGCCAAGCTGCCACAGCGCGCTGTGACGGTGCGTTATGTGCCTGTGGCCTCGGAAGATGCGGTCGACAAAGTGGCGAACGGCGGCGTGGACCTGCTGTGCACGCCCACGGCCGAAACCCTGAAGCGCCGCGAGCACGTGTCTTACTCCATTCCCGTGCTCAACGGCGGCATTGCAGTGCTGATTCGGCAGGACGCGAGCAAGCAGCTGCGCGATGTGGTCAATGGCCAGGCGCCGGTGACCGGGCCTGTCTGGCGCGCCACTGCCAATGGGGGCCGGGTCAAGCACACTTATGCGGTGCGTGAAGGTACTTTGGCCGAGGACTGGGCGCGCGCCAAGTCGCGCCTGCTGGGCGTGACGGTCAGCACCATCAAGGTCCAGGACGATGCCAAGGGCATTGCGCTGGTGCAGGCCAAGCAGGCCGATGCCTATTTCGGCGAGCGGGTGCTGCTGGAGCAGTATGTGGCGCGCAATCAGCTTGGCAAGGAGTTGCTGGTGGCCAAGCGGGTGCTCAATACCGAACTGCTGGGCCTGGCGATGGCACGCAATGACGACGACTTCCGCCTGCTGGTAGACCGCGCACTGAGCCAGCTCTACCTCAGCAAGACTTTCCCAGCGGTATATGCGCGCTACTTCGGCGGCTGGGAAGAGCCCACCAAGCTTGCTTTCGAAGGCTGGGTGCGTCCTTGATGGCCTGAAGTCCTTGGGCGCGAGCCAGGTTCAGCGCAAGCTGGCCCGCGCCAATCATTGGCCCCCACATCAGCGCTGAGCGGCGCGGCAACATGCCTGCGCGGCCAGCTAGACAGTTTGAGGAGATCAACAGATGGCAAGCTCAATTCCCTTTCGCTCCCGCGTGCTGTGCATTGACGACGATTTGGCCGGCCAGTCCACCACCGCCAGCCGGCGCATTCAGGCCATCCTGGCTGCCCTGCGTGAGCGCAACGTCGAGGTCATCGAGGCCCTGTCTTATGCCGACGGTGCGGCGAATTTGCGCTCGGACGCGGCCATTCACTGCGTCTTGATCGACTGGTCCTTGGGTGCCAATGACGACGCCAGCCATGCCGCGGCCGCTGAGCTGCTGCAAGGCTTGCGCCGCCGCAATGCCACCGTGCCGGTGTTCTTGCTGGCCGACCGCAAGTCCGCCGGTGGACCGATGACGGTGACGGTGGCCAGCCTGGCCGATGAGTTCATCTGGACGCTGGAAGACAGCCCGCCCTTCATCGCCCGCCGCATCGAAGCAGCGGTGGAGCGCTACTTTGAGCAGTTGCTGCCGCCTTTTGCCCGCGCCCTGGTCAATTACAACCGGGATGCCGAGTATTCCTGGGCCGCGCCCGGCCACCAGGGCGGCGTGGCCTTCAGCAAGTCGCCCATCGGGCAGCTTTTTGTCGAAGCCTATGGCGAGACCTTGTTCCGCACCGATATGGGTATTGAGCGCGGTGCGCTGGGTTCGCTGCTCTCGCACACCGGGCCGATTGGTGCGAGCGAAACCTATGCGGCGGAGGTGTTCGGCAGTGATCGCAGCTACTCGGTGCTGAACGGCACCTCGGCCTCGAATCGCACCATCATGTCGGCCTGCATCGGCGAGCAGCAAATCGCGCTGTGCGACCGCAACTGTCACAAGTCGATTGAGCAAGGCCTGGCGCTGACCGGGGGCATTCCGGTCTTTCTGCAAGCCGGGCGCAATCGCTACGGTGTGATCGGCCCCATCCACCCCGATCAACTTCAGCCCGCCGCGATTGCGGCCAAGATCGCGGCCAACCCCTTGGCGTCCAAAGCTTCACAGCAGCGCGCGGTCTACAGCGTGCTGACCAACTGCACCTATGACGGCATGTGTTACGACGCCAAAGGCGTCGAGGATCTGCTGAGCCAGAGCGTGGACCGCATCCATTTCGACGAAGCCTGGTTCGGCTACGCCCGCTTCAACCCCATGTATCGCGAGCGTTATGCGATGCGGGGTGCGGCCAGCAGCCATCCGGACGATGGCCCGACGGTGTATGCCACCCATTCCACCCACAAGCTGCTGGCGGCGTTGTCGCAGACCTCCTTCATCCATGTGCGTGATGGCAAGGGCGCCATCGACCATGGCCGCTTCAACGAGGCCTATGGTGCGCAGGCATCGACTTCGCCGCTGTACGCCTTGATCGCCAGCAACGAGGTAGCCGCGGCCATGATGGCCGGCCCCTCGGGCGAGGCCTTGACGCAGGACGTGATCGACGAAGCCGTGGCCTGCCGTCAGGCCGTGGCCCAGGTGGCGCGTGAACTGGCGGCCAAGGATGAATGGTTCTTCACGCCCTGGAATGCGCCCGAGGTGACGGACCCCGCCACGGGCAAGCGTTATGCCTTTGCCGACGCACCGGCCGAGCTGCTGGCGCACGAGCCCTCATGCTGGGTACTGCACCCGGGTGAACGCTGGCACGGTTTTGATGCCATTCCGGACGGTTGGTGCTTGCTCGACCCGATCAAGTTCGGCATCGTCGCCCCCGGCATGAATGAGGACGGCACGCTCGCCGAGCAGGGCATTCCGGGCGATTTGGTGACAGCCTATATGTCGCAGCATGGCATCGTGCCCTCGCGCACCACGGCGCATATGGTGCTGTTCCTGTTCTCGATGGGCGTGACCAAGGGCAAGTGGGGCACCTTGATCAACACCATGCTGGACTTCAAGCGTGACTACGACGCCAATGTGCCCTTGGCCAAGGCCTTGCCGCGCGTGCTGGCCGCAGCGCCTGAGCGTTATGCCGGCATGGGCGTGAAGGACCTGGGTGACGCCATGTGGGCCGAGATGCGCGCCAGCCGCATGGGCTATTGGGAGGCCGAGGCTTACGCACAGCTGCCGGTGCCGCACTGCACACCGCGCCTGGCCTTCCAGAAACTGATGACCGATGAGGTCGAGTTGCTGCCGCTGGATCAACTGGCCAACCGCGTCGTCACCGTGGGCGTGATTCCCTATCCACCCGGCATTCCCATCGTCATGCCGGGCGAGAACATCGGCCCGGCCGATGGTGCCTGGCTCAGCTATTTGCGCGTGCTGGCGCATTGGGCGGAGAGGTTCCCCGGCTTCGCCAAAGAGGTGGAGGGCGCCATCGAGAAGGACGGCACTTACTACGTCTATTGCCTCAAGCAGGCTTGAGTGCAGCTGGCCTCCAGCCTAGAGCTACCTCGGGGCCGGCCGGCGGCGATCACCAGCGCTTGCTGGTCAGCTCGGCCAGGATTTCGCCGTAGATGCGGTAGCGCGCCGGGCTGATCAAGCCGGCCTCCACCGCATCGCGCACGCCGCAGCCGGGCTCATGCTGATGGGTGCAGTTGTAGAAGCGGCAATGGTCGGCATGCGCGCGCAGATCGGGCATCAAGAGCGGCAGCTGGGTGGGCTCGATCTGGCGCACACCGAATTCCTGGAAACCGGGTGAGTCGATCAGGGCCGATTGGCGCTCGGCGTCCACCCAGTACCACTGCGTGGTGGTGGTGGTGTGGCGGCCGGAGTTGAGTGCCACCGAGATATCGCCCACCTGGGCCTTGGCATCGGGGATCAAGAGATTGATCAAGGTGCTCTTGCCGGTGCCGCTGGGGCCCATCACAAAGCTGCGCTTGCCGGTCAGCCAAGGCGTGAGCTTGGCGATGGACTCGGCCGGTTCGGCCTTCAGCGCAATCTCCATCATGTTCAAGCCCATGGCCCGGTAAGGCGCCAGGCGTTCCCGCGCGGCGGCGGCGCCGGGCAGGTCGGTCTTGTTCAGGGCAATCGTGGTGTGGATGCCGGCGGCTTCCGCGGCCACCAGGGCGCGGCACAGCTGGCTCTCGCTGAACACCGGCTCAACGGCAACCAGGATCAGCAGTTGATCAACATTGGCCGCAAAGCTCTTGGTCTTCCACTCGTCCTGGCGGAACAGCAGATTGCGGCGCGGCTCCACCGCTTCGATCACGCCTTCGTCCGAACCACTGGGCGCCCAGCGCACTTCGTCGCCCACCACGCAATCACTCTTCTTGCCGCGCGGGTGGCAAACCCGGCGCAGGCCTTCGCTGTCTTCAACGATGTAATGGCGGCCATGGCCACGCACCACCAGGCCGAGATCCAGGGCGCTGAAGCGGCTCATGCGCTGGTGCCGCCGACGTGGCGCAGGGCGTTGACCCGCGCCGCGCAGATGAAGTCATTGACCGTCAGGCTCCCGGCCGAATGGGTCGTGAAGCGCAGGCCGCAGTGCTTGTAGGAGATGTGCATATCGGGGTGATGGTCCTGTGCCTTGGCAATCGCGGCCACGGCGTTGGCGAAAGCCATGGTTTGATCAAAATCCTGGAAATCGAAGCGGGCTTCGATGCTGGCTGGCTGCGCCTGCTCATCTGCGCTGATCAGCTGCCAACCCGGCACCAAGGCCAGCCATTCGGGCCAAGCGGCAGGGGCCAGTGCGGCAAGCGCGTGTTGGCAGTTTGTGCTCAGTAAATCGATGGTGCTAGGCATCAGCGGGGCTGCTTCATCAGGCTTGTGACAGGGCCGCCAGGCGCTCGCTGGCCGGCGGGTGCGAATAGTAAAAGCGGGCGTAGACCGGGTCGGGCGTCAGCGTGCCGGCATTGTCCTCGTGCAGCTTCAGCAGGGCCGAGGCCAGATCGGCGCCGCTGGCCTGCGCGCAGGCATAGGCATCGGCCTGGAACTCATCCCGGCGCGAGAAATAGCTGCCCAGCGGGGTGAAGAAAAAGCCGAACACCGGCACCACCAGCAAGAACAGCAGCAAGGCCAGGGCGTCATTGGGCGCTGCCATATTCGGCTGCACATTGAAGGCCAGATAGAAGCCGGGCTGCGCGGACAACCAACCCAGCAGGGCAAAGCCGGCCAAGCTGATGGCAAACATCAAGACCATGCGTTTGGTGACATGCTTGTGCTTGAAATGGCCCAGCTCATGGGCCAGCACGGCCTGAACCTCGGCGCCGTTCAGGCGCTCCAGCAAGGTGTCGAAAAACACCACCCGCTTGGCCGGGCCGAAGCCGGTGAAGTAAGCATTGCCGTGGGCTGAGCGGCGGCTCCCGTCCATCACGAACAAGCCCTTGGCCTTGAAGCCGCAGCGCTGCATCAGGGTCTCGACCTGGGCCTTCAGATTGTCGTCAGGCAGGGGCTCGAATTTGTTGAACAGGGGCGCGATCACGGTCGGGTAAAGCACCAGAATCAAAAGGTTGAAGCCCATCCAGGCGCCCCAGGCCCACAACCACCATAGGCTGCCGGCAGCACCCATCAGCCACAGAATCAAGGCGGCAATCGGCAGGCCGATGACGGCGCCGACCAGCATGCCCTTGAGCGCATCGACGACATACATCTTCAGCGTCATGCGGTTGAAGCCAAAGCGCTGCTCCAGCGCAAAGGTGTTGTAAAGCTCCCAGGGCAGGTCCAGCAGGGCGCCAATCAAGGTAAAGCTCAGCAGCAGCATCAGCTGATAGCCCATGCCACTGAAATGCGGTGTCAGCAGGGTGTTGAGCGCCTGCAAGCCGCCCAGCAGGGTCCAGCCCAGCAGCACGGCGCTGCTGAAGGCCAGGCTCAGCAGGCCGTAGCGACTGCGGGCAATGGTGTAGTCAGCGGCTTTTTGATGGGCGGCCAGGGGCACGGTGGCGGCGAATGCGGCCGGCACGTCGTTGCGGTGCTGGGCCACATGGCGAATTTGGCGGCCGGTCAGCCAGAACTTGGCCAGCAGGGTCAGCACCAGGGCGATGGCGAATGCCAAGGCCAGAAATTGCGGGTTCAGGGTTGAAAGCATGGTCCGAAGTGTAGGGCTGCGACAATACCGGCCACATAAAGTCTCCGCGAAACACCTGCCCCCATGAGCATCACGACCGATACCGTCAACGACAGCGCCGCGCCCGCGCTGGCCCTGAATGAACAAAACCTGATCTGGATCGATCTGGAAATGACCGGGCTCAACCCCGAGACCGACCGCATCATCGAGATCGCCGTGGTGGTGACCGATGCGAATTTGACTCAGCGCGTGGAAGGCCCCGTGTTCGCCATCCACCAAAGCGATGCAACCCTGGACAAGATGGACGCCTGGAACAAGGGCACCCATGGCCGCAGCGGCCTGATTGACCGCGTTAAAGCCTCCACCGTGACCGAGGACGAGGCCGTGACCCAGACCATTGCCTTCCTCAAGCAATATGTGCCGGCCGGCAAGTCGCCCATGTGCGGCAATAGCATCTGCCAAGACCGCCGCTTCCTGGCCAAGACCATGCCCGCGCTGGAATCCTTCTTCCATTACCGTAATCTGGATGTCTCGACCCTGAAGGAATTGGCCAAGCGCTGGAAGCCCGAGCTGCTGGCCGGCTTCAAGAAGGCGCAGGCCCATACCGCGCTGGCCGACATCACCGAGTCCATCGACGAGTTGGCCTATTACCGCGAGCATTTCCTCAGCCTCTGAGCCGGGCACTGAGGCCAGCCATGTCGTCTGACCTGACTCCCGAAGCTCCTGCCGTCGCTTCGGCGTCGCAGACCCTGCACGCTGCCTTTGACTTCCCTCGCCATCCGCTGGCTCGGGAGGACGGCGAGCGCGTGCGGGGCGCCTTCTATGCGCCGCCAGTCCGTTGGCTGCGCGCCCATGCGCCTGCCGAGTTGAACGCGGTGCTGGACGAGGCGCATGCGGCCAGTCGGGCTGGCGCCTGGGTCTTGGGTGGCCTGCGCTACGAAGCGGCCGCGGCTTTTGATGCGGCGCTGTGCGTGCGTGACACGGCCTTGCCCCTGGCCGAGTTTGCAGTTTTCGAGACTGCGCCCGAGCCCTGGCTCGAGGACGGCGCTGCGAGCGCGGTCGCCGGCGCAAAGGCCGCCGCACGCCGCTGCGAGGATTGGCAAGACAGCCAGAGCGAGCTAGACGAATGCGCGCAGATCGAGCGCATCCGCGAGTGGATTCGTGCCGGGCACTGCTATCAGGTCAATCTGACCACGCCGCTGTATTCCGCGCTGGCCGAGGGCGTGGACTTGGCGGCCTACTTTCTGGCCCTGCACCGCGCTCAGCCGGGCGGCTTCTCGATTTTTCTGCGTGATGCCGGCGTGGCCAGCGTGTCGCCGGAATTGTTTTTCGACTGGCGGCCGGTGCCGGGTGCGGCCAGTTCTTGGCTGCTGGCGGCACAGCCCATGAAGGGCACGGCGGCGCGCGGCCGCGATGTGGTGGAGGACGAGGCGGCACAAGCTCATCTGCACACCAGCCAGAAGGAGCGCGCCGAGAATTTGATGATCGTTGACCTGCTGCGCAATGACATCAGCCGGGTCGCGCAGCTGGGCAGCGTGCGGGTGCCGCGATTGTTCGAGCTGCACGCTTTGCCAACGGTGTGGCAGATGACCTCCACCGTGACGGCGGTGAGCCGGCCTAAGCTGCGCTTGTCCGAGTTGTTCGCCGGGCTGTTCCCTTGTGGTTCGGTGACCGGCGCGCCCAAGATCCGCGCCATGCAAATCATTGCTGAGCTGGAGCCGGCGGCTCGCGGCTGGTACTGCGGCGCCCTGGGCCTGCTGCAGCCGGGCGGGGTGGCTACCTTCAATGTGCCGATCCGCACGGTGGAGGCACAGGTCGATAGCGAGGGCGGGGGAGCTAAGCTGCGCGCCAGTGTGGGCAGCGCCATCACCCTCGATTCGCAAGCGATGGCTGAAGTTGCGGAATGGCGCGCCAAGTCGCGTTTCCTGCTGCGCGCTCAGGCGCCGGTGGCGGCGCTGGAAACCCTGCGCTTGCAAGACGGCGAGTTGCTGCGCCTGAACGGCCATATCGCCCGCATGCAACGCACGGCCCAGCACTTCGGCTTACGCCTGAATCAGGCTGAGTTGCGGGCGGCGCTGCAGGCTGTGGCCCAGCAAAATCCGCAAGGCCAGTGGCGTGTGCGAGCAACGCTTGGCGAACAAGGGCGTGTGCATGTTGAGCTGACTGCGCTCCCGCAGACCCCGAATTGCGTGATACTCGCGCTCGCTGAGCAAGCCGTCGCAACGCGCGGCCCCGGCGCTGAATTTCTTCAACACAAAACCACGCGGCGCGAAGCCTATGATTTTTTTACCAGCACCAAGCCGGCTCAGGCCTTCGACGTGCTGCTTTGGAACGAAGACGGCGAGCTGACCGAATGCACTTTCGGCAATATCGCCGTGAAGTTGGACGGTCGCTGGTTGACCCCGCATTTGCAAGCCGGGCTGCTGCCCGGCGTTTACCGAGAAGAACTCCTGCATCTGGGGCGCGTGAGCGAAGCGCGTTTGCTGAAAAGCGATCTGTGCCGCGCCCAAGACCTTGCCTTTATCAATAGCCTGCGCGGCTGGTGTCAAGCCAGCCTGCTGGGCAGCCCGGATGCGCTGGGCGGCGATTGCTAGCCGCCACGCCCATCCTCACCGAATACGACATCTCATGGCTACAGCCTCCAAGAAATCCGCCGCCAGCAGTGCCAAAACCACTGCCGCGCCCGCCACCGCAGCCAAGAAGCCAACGGCCAGCAAGACCGCTGCCAAGCCAAGCACTGCCGCCAAGGCAGAGGCCAAGCCAACTGCCAAAGCAGTCAAAGCTGTGAAGGCGGTTGAATCCAAGCCAACCGCGAAGGCGGTGAGCGCGGCGAAGAAGACCGTCAAGTCCAGCCCTGCAGCGGCACCCGCCAAGCGCGCGAGCAAGGCGGCGAGCCCTGTGGCTGCGCCTGTCAGCGCCAAGCCCGCCGCAAAGGCAGCGGCGAAGCCTGCGGTTAAGGCTCCGGTGAAGGCTGCGGCGGTGAAGGCCGCAGCGCCCGTCAAGGCCGCAGCCAAGGTCAAGGCTGCGTCGCTAGCGACGCCTGCGGTGAAGGCGCCGGCCAAGAAGAAGGCTGTGGCGGCAGTCGCCCCCATCAAGACAACTGCTGCAGGCAAAAAGGCCGCTGCGGCAGCGCCCGTCAAGGCAGTGAAAGCGGCTGTGAAGGCTGTGGCAAAGGCGCCGGTGGAAGCGCCAGCAAAGGCTGCGGTCAAAGCGGCTGTGAAGAAGCCGGTTGAGAGAGCGACCACCAAGGCCGTCGAGCCGATTGCAAAGAAGACGGCGGCGAAGAAGGCTGCCGCGCTTGCGGTGCCCGAAGCTGCCGCTGTGCCTACGAAAAAGAAGCCTGCAGCTAAGCAGTCTGCCAAGCCCGCGGTGGCGGCTGTTGTGGCTGCTGCGCCGGTCGCCGTGCCTGCGCCAGCACCCAGCGCCCCGTCCAAAGCCAAGGCTAAGCCCAAGGCCCAAGCTGCTGCACCGGCCGCTGTCAGCCCGGCAAAGCCTAAGTCGGCCGCCACAAGCGCAGCACCCAAGGGCAAGTCCGCTGCCAAGCAGGCCGACAAGCAGACGCAGCTCGCTGCCGCGCCGGTTGCGGCACCGGCTCCCGCCCCGGTGGCAGCACCTCAGCCGCCCGAAGCCCCCGCACGCTTTAGCCTGCAGGCCGAGGATGCGAGCAGCCATTTCGGCGCCTACCGCGTTACGTCCTTGAGCGATGCGGCCGCACATTGGCAAGTGACGGTGCATGGCGCCCAGGCCATCGATTGCCGCTGCAGCTGCGCAGGCTTTGCCTTCAGCAACCGCGGTGCTTGCGAACACATCGACTTCGTGCTGGACGAACTCATGAGCCAGCCCGAGGCCGCGCAAGTGCTGCGCCAAGGCTGGCATGCTGATTACAGCGAGGTCTTGCTGCGCTTCGGTGCACGCCGTCAGCTGCGTTGGCGTCAAGGTCGTGCCTGCTCGGATGCGCTGGCCGAGGCTGCCCAGGCTTTGCTGGACGAAAACGGCCGCTTGCGTGCCGAGGCGCCTGGCGCGCTGAGTCAGCTGTTGAATCTGGCTGCCACGCTGGGCCATGATTTGCGGGTGGAAGAGGGCGTTTGGCCCTTGCTGGCCCATCGCCGTGACGCCGCCCAGCGCGTGGAACGCCTGGAACAAGCCTATCCGCAAGGCCTGGCCAGCCCCGCGCTGCACGGCTTGCTCAAGCTGCCTCTGCCCATTTATCAATTGGAAGCGGCCTTGTTTGCCGTCTGCGCCGGGCGCAGCCTGGTGGCCGATGACTTGGGTCTGGGCCTGCACGCACAAGCCTTGGCCGCGGCCGAATTGCTGATGCGCCATATGGGCGTGGAGCGCGTGCTGGTGCTGGCTGAGGCTGCCGCCTTGCCGCGCTGGCAGGCCGAGGCTCAGACCTTGAGCCCGCGCGGCGTGCAAATGCTGCGGGCCGGCGTGGCGCCAAGCGCGGCCGAAATCGGCATCGCCTCGCATGCGGCGCTGACGCAAGACCTGGCCCCGCTGCAGGCCTTCGCGCCTGAGTTGATCATCGTGGACGACGCGGCGCTGCTGGACGAGCAGATGCTCAGCCAGCTCAAGCAATTGGATCAGGGCTTTTTGCTGCTCTTGAGCGGCGAGCTTTTGAATCAGCGCCCCAAGGCCTTGCTGCCCCTGGTGGAGCTGCTGGATCGCCAGCGCAGCGGCCCTTACGCTCGCTTCCTGAGCTACCACGCCAAGCGTGACCAAGAAGGTCGCGTCCAGGGCTTTGTGGCCCTGGATGCGCTGGACCAAACGCTGGAGCGCCTGATGTTCGCCCGCAGCCGCGCCGACTTGTTGGCCACGCTGCCCCCCGCCTTGCTGCAGCTGCGCAAGGTGAGCATGAGCGCGCAGCAGCAAGATGCGCAGGCCAGCCTGTGGCAAGGCCTGCGCCGTGCGGTGCAGCGCTGGCAGCGCAGCGACTATGTGTCTGACGCCGAGTTGCTGCAGATCACCCTGCAGCTGCAAGCCCTGCGCCGCGTGGCGATCAGCCCGCTTTTGCTGGCTGGCGCTGTTGCTGATGCCTCTGCTGTTGCCTCTGCTGATGGCGCTGATTTGGCTAGCCCCAAGCTGGCGGCGGTGGTCGAGGTGGCGCGCGAACTGCTGGGCCGCGCCGCGGCGCGCTTGGTCGTGTTCTGCCAGTGGGACGATGCCTTGGCTTTGGCAGTGGCGCCTTTGCAAGCGGCCGGCTTCAAGCTGCTGCATCTGCAGGATGGCCAGAGCCTGGTGCAGCGCCAACATCAAGCCCGCCGCTGGCGCGATGACGCCAGCCTGCAAATCCTGCTGTGCAGCGATGCCGCAGCGGCCGGTCTGGACCTCCATATTGATGCAGCAGGAGAGGGCGCTGCGGCGGACCTCGGCCTGGGCTTGATCAATCTGGAACTGCCCTGGGGCGAAGCCTTGCTGGAGCAGCGCCTGGCCAGCGTCAGCCGCGAAGACTCGGCTGGCTTGCCGATGATTCAGCTGATTGCGCAGCCGGGCCTGGAGCAGCAAATGCTGCTGGCGCTGGATCGTCTGCCCGAGCTGCCCCCATGCAGCCTGGACGGCGATATCGCCCGCCGCTTGATGCAAGGCGAGGAGTTGCGCGCCTTCATGCAGGCGCTGGCTTTGATGCTGCCCGAGGCTCAGTAAACCGCATTGGGTCTGATGGCCGCCAAGCCCGCCTTGGCCAGCCAAACAGGCCAAGGGCAGCAGCAAGCCCCAAGGCCCCCGAGCGTGCAGAAATGCGCGCTCGGGGGCCTTGTCGTCATCTGCTTGTAAAAAAGTCTCCCGTGGAAACCCTAGTGTGCTATAGTTGCGGTCTTGCCTGGGGGTCATGACACCCGCTCTGTTCCAGGTAATTCGTACGTCTCCTCTGACCTATGTTCAGGCCGCTGCCCAAGTTCTTCATTTAAGAAGCTTGTGCGCAGTGACAGCAAACACATTCATATTGAATGCTTTGCTGAGCACCCTCACCGGGTGATGCGCTGAGCGCCCTTCGGGTTCGGTCGGCGGCGATGCCGTCGCTTTGACTGTTCCCCCGGCGCCGCCCCAGGCACCCATCGGCCAAGCTTTGCTTTGCCGATCTCGCAAGACCTGGCGCACGACGCGAGCTTTCTCCCAGCGACATTATTGGCTTGATGCGCCTCCATCATTGGCGTACTCAAGCATGTGCGCTCGTCTGCAATATTGGCAGGCAGGGCACAGCCATGTTGAAAGAAGTTATGACATTTGAAAATCTAGGCCTGCACGAGTCCATTCTGCGTGCCGTCAAGGATTCCGGTTACGAAACCGCGACTGAAGTTCAAACCCTGGCCATCCCCGCTGGCATCGCTGGCAAGGACCTGATGGTTTCCGCCCGCACCGGTAGCGGCAAGACTGCAGCTTTCACGCTGCCCGCCCTGAGCAAGATCATTGCCAGCCGTGCCGTTCAGCAAGAGCGTGTGCGTGGCAAGAACTACGGCCCCCGCGTGCTGGTGCTGTGCCCCACCCGTGAGTTGGCCATGCAAGTCGCCAAGGCTGCTCAGACCTACGGCCGTCATGTGCCCGGCCTGAAGATCGCCACCGTCTTGGGCGGCATGCCTTACGCCCTGCAGATCCGCCAATTGAGCGGCCCGCTGGACATCCTGATCGCCACCCCTGGCCGTCTGATGGACCACCTGCAATCCGGCAAGTGCGTGCTGGACAACGTCGAGACCCTGGTGCTGGACGAAGCTGACCGCATGCTGGACATGGGCTTCATCGACGACATCAAGTTCGTGGCTGACCGCATCCCGGCCGAGCGCCAAACCGTCATGTTCAGCGCCACCTTCGCTGGCCATGTGGGCCGCTTGGCTCAAGACCTGATGCGTGACCCGCAGCGCATCGACGTGGCTTCGCACACCGACACCCACGAGAACATCACCCAGCGTCTGCACTGGGCTGACAACAACAACCACAAGGACCAGCTGCTTGAGCATCTGCTGGCCGACAAGGATGTTGACCAAGCCCTGGTCTTCACCAGCACCCAGCGTGACGCTGACTGGCTGGCCGAGCGCCTGCAAGAGCTGGGTCATGCCGTGGCCCCGCTGCACGGTGGCATGCCGCAAGGCCGCCGCAACCGCGTGCTGATGGCTCTGCGCCGTCACGAAGTGCGCGTGCTGGTTGCCACCGACGTGGCCGCCCGCGGTATCGACGTGCCCACCATCAGCCACGTGATCAACTACGGTCTGCCGATGAAGGCTGAGGACTATGTTCACCGCATCGGCCGTACCGGCCGTGCTGGCCGCTCCGGCCTGGCCGTGACCCTGGCCACGCGTGATGACGTGTCCATGATCCGTCGCATTCAGCAGTTCACGACTCAGACCATTCCTTCGGCACAAATCGAAGGCCTGGAGCCTAAGACGCAAGAACCGCGTATCTTCCCGCCTCGGCCCGCTGGCGCCGGTGGTTTTGAAGACCGTGGTCCCCGTCCTGGCTGGGGCAACAAGCCTGCCTTCGGCGGTAACAAGTTTGGCGGCGGCGGTGGTAACAAGTTCGGCGGCAAGCCCAGCTTCCATCGCGATGGCGGCAAGCCTTTTGTGCGTGAAGGCGGCCCGCGTCCGGAGGGCTTTGCTCCCCGTGGCGGCGACTTCCGTCAAGATGCCCGCCCGGCCTTCGGTAACGACCGTCCTGCCTTTGGCAATGACCGTCCTGCGTTCGACCGTGGCAATGACCGTGGCGGCTACGACAACCGTGGCGGCCAAGGCGACAACCGTGGTTTCGCACCCCGTAACGATCGTCCTGCCTTCGGCGACAAGCCGGCCTTTGCTCCCCGCAATGACCGTCCTGCCTTCGGCGACAAGCCCAGCTTCGGCGGCGATCGTCGCCCAGGTGGCTTCGATTCGCGCGGCCCCAAGCGCGCCGGCCCGCCGAGCGGCGCCCCGCGTCGCAGCGGCTTCGGTCGCTGATAAGATTGCCTCCTGAAGGTTGAGAAAAGCCCGCGCAAGCGGGCTTTTTTTCGTTGGAGGATGGCACTCTTGTTGAGTGAATTGAGGCGATGCGAGGCGTGGCAATGCGATTTGAAGGACTGCTGAGTCAATGGGACGATGCCAAAGGCTATGGCTTTATCACCCCCCGGGACGGTGCGCCCAAGCTCTTCGTCCATATCAAGGCCTTCGCCCTGCAGCAAGAGCGGCCCCGGCAGGGCATGGCCCTGAGTTTTGAGGTCGGCCACGATGCCCAAGGCAAGAAGCGCGCGCTCAAAGTCCGGCCCTTTTCCACCAAGGCGCAGGCGCCCAAGCCTGTAGCGGCGCGGCGCAGCGCCAATCATTTGTGGTTGGTGCCGGTTTTTGCTGCGTTTTATTTGGCCTGCCACATCGCCTGGGGCCTGCGGCCCGGCGTGTGGGGTTTGTATATGGCGCTGAGCATGGCCACTTTCATCGTCTATTTCGGTGACAAGCGAGCCGCTGCGCGTAACCAATGGCGGGTGGCGGAAAACACCTTGCATCTGCTGGCCCTGGCCGGCGGCTGGCCCGGGGCCTTGCTGGCTCAGCATCTGCTGCGGCACAAGTCCGCCAAGCCGGGCTTTCGGCGGGTTTTCTGGTTCACCGTGGTGGCCAATTGGCTCTTGTTCGTCTTGATCTGCTCGCCATGGCTGCGGGCCTGGTGGGAGCGGGGATAATCCAATCTATGCGGGAGCCCAACCACCCAGCGAGCGAAGACGAAGCTCGCTTTGAAGATTTTTTTCGCGATGCCGCTGCGCCCAATGAGGCGCAGCTCCTTTGGCAACTAGAACGGCAAGACGCCTTGACGGCAGCGCTGCGCGCGCTGTTTCACGGCCCGGCCAGCTTGGTCAAGCTGCGGGTGTGGGTGTTCATGGAAGTGATGGCCATGCCGGCCTCGCGCATCAGCCGCGAAACCTTCAATCTGCACTTCCACATGCTGCGCGACGAGCCGCTCGAATTGGTGCTCAAGCGCCTGCGCGAGGCCGAGCTGCTGCTGTGGGATGCCTCCAATCAGCAATACGGCGTCACGCCCCTGGCCCAGCAGTTGCTGGGCGTGCTGACGCCCCTGGTCACGGCCAGCGCGCAAGACGCCGACCTCAGCGCCTTGCTGACCAATGTCACCGGCGCCCACCAGCTGGGTACCCTGGACGCGGCGCAGCTGCAGCATTTGCAGGCCCAGCTCTCGCGCTTGTACGACGAGTTTGCCGACGCCATCGCCAGCGGTTCCGAGTTCCATCTGCGCCGTGCCCGCCAGCGTTTCGGGCGGGCGCTCAGCTTGGTGGAAAAGGCCAGCGAAGCGCTTTCGGCCATCATGGTGCAGGCGCAAGAGCAAGGCAATGCCAAGCTGGAGCGGCTGGCGCGCGAATTGGGCCTGGCGCAGGCGCGCTTGTTGGCCATGGCCAGCCAGTTCAACCGTGCGCTGCAGCAGGCCGATCGCCAGCGCGTCACGCTAGGCTCCACCGGCATCACCACCACCGATGTGCGGCGCTGGTTGCAGGGTGTGCACTTCTTGGAAAACCTCAGCTTGGGCGCTTTGTCGCGCCCGGTGCATCCGATCTTTGTGGCCCAGCATGAGTTGCTGGACACCACCGAGGCCGAGTTCGAGCGCGACCGACCCAAGCCGCCCGTGCCCGAAGCCTTGCCCAGTGCGCAGGCCGCCGCCTTGGGCGAGCTTGCGGTGATGAGCCTGCCGCCCGAGATGGGCTTGATGCAGGCCTTGCTGGCGCGCTGGAGCGAGGCCGGTGAGGTCGAGCAAGACCTGGCCCCCGCCGTGCTGGGGGGCAGTTATGCCCGCGCTTCCTACCGCGCCCAGCTGCTGCCTTTGCTGGGTGACCCGCAGGCCCAGCATTTGAGCGGCGCCACCGGCGATATGGCGCGCCAACCTTGGCGCGTGCACTGGTCGGCCGAGCAGGGTGAGATTGACGACGAGCACATCGCCTGGATGAGTACCGGCGTGCTGCGCAGCACCGCCGCTGCTGCCGACCTGGCGCTGCAAGAGAAGAACGAGGACAAATCCGAATGAGTAGTAGTTCAGCCCTGGACGATGCCGCCGCCTTGGCGGCGCAGTTACTGGCGCGCCGCTGGCTGCCGCGCAGCCACCCGCTGGTGCGCCGTGCCTTGATCGACACCGATATCTGGACCGCTTTGGGTGAGCGCCTAGCCGCCGTGGGCCTGCGGGTGATCGACAACCTCTACGCCGACCACATCAGCCTGGCCATGCTGCGCCCGGCGGAAGCCGCCGTGTTCGGCGAAACCGGCCTGGCCGCCAACAACAATCTGGACTTGCCGCGCGACGGCGTGGCCTTGCTGGTGGTGCTGTGGTCGCTGATTGTGTTGCCCAAGCGTCAGCGCCAGGTGGCTCGCGCCGAGGCCAAGGAAGAAGGGCAGGGCGAGTTCTTTGCCACCGACAAGCCGGTGCCCATGGCCATCAGCGTCAGCCCGACGATTTCCTACCGCAGCCTGCTGGCCGACTTCGGCAACCAGCTGGGCAAGAAGATGCGCCTGGACTCCAACCTCAAGCTGCTGGAGCGCAACGGCTTCATCACCCGGCGCGGGGAAGACATTGCCGAAGGCCCGCTGCTGGACTTGCTGCTGGACTACGACACCCTGGCGCCGCGCATCCTTGATGGCGCGCTGGGCGATGTGCTGGCGCGCAGCACCGACCCGCTGGTGGCGCCGGCCCTGGCCACGCTGCGCCAGCCGGAAGAAGTAGAAATCCAACCAGAATCCGATAGCGAGTCCTGATCGATGTTTCACCTGCAATCTCTCGAACTGCTGCATTGGGACTACATCCAGCGCGTCACCATGCCGCTGGACGGCGCCATCATCACCATCGCCGGCCCGAACGGCTCGGGCAAGACCACGCTGCTGGATGCGATGCGTACCTTGCTGGGTCTGGAATGCTCGGGCGGGCGCACCTACAAAACCTATGCCCGCCACGCTAACGCCGAAACCGCTTGGCTGCGCGCCTTGGTGGACAACCGCCCGCGTGGGCGCCAGAACAGCTCGCGGCCCTTTGCCAGCTCGCTGCTGTATGCCGATCAGGTGACCCTGGTCTGCCGCATCGAGCGCCATGGCGGCGACTGGCAGCGCCGCTACATGATGCTGGACGGCGTGGCCGAGGTGGAGGCCGTGGCCGAGAAGGGCGAGAAAGACTGGATGGGCATCGAAGCCTGGCGCCGCCGCCTGGAAGCTGCCGGCCTGACCCGCGCCATCGGCCGCGTGCTGGCTCTGGAGCAGGGCCAGACCGACCGCCTGTGCGAGCTGAGCCCGAAGGAATTGCTGCGCCTGGTGTTCGAGGTGTTTGGCGACCAAGAAGTGCTGGACCGCTACGACCAAGCCCGCAGCCATCAGCAGCATCTGCTCAAGGAAGTGGAGCAGGCGACGCATGAGCTGTCGCATACGCAAGCGCAGCTGTCTGATTTATCTAACCGCGTCACCAGCTACCAGCAGTACCAGCTGCGCCTGCGCGAGCGCGAGCGCCTGGCCACCGAGGTGCTGCCGGTGCTGCAGTGGAGCGAAGCCCGCCAGCGCACCGCCCAGGGCCTGCGCGAGTTGCATCGCCAGCGCTTGTTCGCGCGCGCCGACGAGAACACGCTGGCGCAGCGCCGCGCCGATCTGCTCAAGCTGTTTGAAAGCTCGGCCCAGGCCAAGACACGCCTGAGCGAGATCGAGCAAGAGCGCAAGCAAAATCGCCTGGCCTTCGACGCCGCCCGCGAGGCCGAGCGGCCGATGGAACTGCTGGCCAAGCGCGAGGAAGAGCTGCGCACCCTGGCCGCCGTGGAAGCCGATGCGCAGGAGTTGGCCCAGCGCGTGCAGGACTTGAGCGGTCGCCAGCACAGCCTGCGTGAAAGCTTCACCCGCGCCAACGACCAAAGCAAAAAGGCTCAGGCCGCGCTGGAAGCCCTGAGCGGCCAGCGCCTGCCGCCGCCGCCGGTGGAAGTGACACGCTTCCGCCGTGCGCTGGACGATGCCGGCATTCACCACCATGTGCTGGCCGATTGCATCGACATTGCTGACGAGGCCTGGCGTGCCGCTGCTGAGGGCATGTTGCGGCCCTCACGCTGGGTGGTGGTGCTGCAAAACGCCAAGGACGAAGCACACGCTTTCGCCCTGGCCTCGCGTGAGCGCTACCGGCATTACGTGGTGGCCGAAGCTGAAAGCTTGCCCAGCTCGGTGCCGCCGGACTCGCTGCTGGCCGCGCTGAAGATCAATGCCAAGCTGCCGGCCTGGTTGCTGCGCCAGCTCGGCGCCATTCGCCGCGTGAAGGACACCGAGGCCGGCGCCAAGGCCGGCGGCGAGTGGATCACGCCCGACGCCTACTACCGCGACGGCCGTGGCGGCCGCAGCCTTTGGGTGGAGCCGCGTGAGTTCCAGTTCGGCGTCTCCGCGCTGGAATCGCGCCGCAAAGCGCTGGAAAGCGAGCTGGCCCGTTACGACGCCGAGCTGACCCGCCTGGCCAAGGAACAGGCCGAGGTGGAGCGCCAGTTCAAGGACGCGCAACGCGCCGCCCAAGGCCACAAAGCTGCCCAAGAGCTGGGTGAACGGGCGGATGAATTCGCCGCCTGCCGCGAGCGCCTGCCCGCGCTCAAGCAGGCCCGCATCGAGGCTGCTACCCGCATGTCGGCCTTGGAAGCCGAGCATGACCGCGCGCTCACTCAGCACACCCGCAGCGAACGCGATTACGAGTCCGCCCAGGCCTCGCTGAAAGCCAGCGAAGACAATGTCGGCCGTGTGCAGCGCGAGCATGGCGCCCGCCGCGCCGAATTGGCCCAGGCGGCCAAGGCCTCGAAAGTGGCGCGGGCCAACTTCCCCGCCAGCTGGGTGCAGGCGGCCACCGTGCAAGCCTTGCGCGATGAGTTTGAAAACGCCAAGCAGGCCGAAATTGCCGGCCGCCATGTGCAGGCCGAGCTGGACAATGGCGTGTGGGAAACCGACCCGCAGGTGCAAGACCGCCACGCCCGCATGAGCGTGGCCGTGCTGGAACAAACTGCCCAGCTCGACGACCGACGCGCCAGCAATGAGATGGCCCGCATCGCCGCCTTCAATGCCCGCGAGCGCTATATCGACGTGCTGCGCGCCACCGTGCGCCGCTACAAAAAGAATGTGCAGGAGCTGGGCGAGCTGGCCGGTGTGATCGCTGTGGCCGAGTTGCCGCATCTGGACAACGACGATATGGTCTTGGCGCAAGCCGGCCTGCAAGTGCGCTTCAACTTCGACGGCAAGGGTGAGGTTGGCCTCAACGACGGCGAAGCCTCGGGCGGCCAGCAGGTGCTCAAGAGCTTGATCTTGTTGGTGGGCCTGATGAAGGACGATGACAGCGCCGGCGGCTTCGTCTTCATCGACGAACCCTTTGCCCACCTGGATGTGCGCAATATTCAGCTGGTGGGTCACTTCCTGCGCTCCACCCGTGCCCAGTATTTGCTGACCACGCCCATCACCCACAACGTGGAAGTGTTTGAGCCCTCCGAGATCACCTTGGTGACCAGCAAAAAGGCGCGCGGCGAGCGCTGGGCGCCGCCCATCGCGGTCTTGGCGCGCCGGGCGGAGAAGTCGGTTTACGACTGAGCCGCGGCTCAGTCCTTTCGCCTCCCTTCGCCACACCTCGCCTCGCCCCGCATGTCCCGCGCCGCCCGTTTACTGGAGCTGATGCAAGCGCTGCGCCGCCACCGCCAGCCCGTTGCCGGGGCGGCGCTGGCGCAGCAGTTGGGCATCAGCCTGCGCACCCTGTATCGCGACATCGCCACCTTGCAGGCGCAGGGTGCGCAGATCGAGGGTGAGGCAGGGCTGGGCTATGTGCTCAAGCCCGGCTTTGTGCTGCCGCCGCTGATGTTCAGCGCCGATGAGCTGGAGGCCTTGGTCTTGGGCTCGCGCTGGGTGGCGGGCCGCGCTGACGATGCCGCCTTGGCCGAGGCGGCCCGCAACGCCTTGTCCAAGATCTCCGCGGTCTTGCCGCCCGAATTGCGTTTTGAGCTGGACAGCGCCGCCTTGCTGGTGGGGCCGGGCGAGGCCTTGCCCGGTGGTGATTCCGTGCAGGCGGGCTTGCGCTCGGCGCTGCGCAATGAGCGCAAGGTGTCGCTGAGTTATCGCGACCTGCAGGGCGCGGCCAGCGAGCGCATCGTCTGGCCGTTTGCCTTGGGCTTCTTTGATTCGGTGCGGGTGCTGGTGGCCTGGTGTGAGTTGCGGCAGGCCACGCGGCACTTCCGGCTGGACCGCATCGCCGCCATGCAGGTCTTGCCGGAGCGCTACCCCCGCCCGCGCCAGGCCTTACTGGCCGAATGGCGCGCGCAAGAAGGCATTGCGCCGCAGTAGTGGCCTGATGGGCTCAGCCCGCCCACTCAAATCGTCGTGCGCTGCTGTCAGAAATTGACAGTGCTGGTTTTTACGATGCATGCAGGTCCACAAGCTGTGGTCGCTTCCACATCCCCATCAGGAGTGCATCGCATGAATCAGCAGCCCAATTTCGTTCTGCTCTACGTCGCCAGCCCGGCCGAGAGCGCCGCCTTTTACGCCCGCCTGTTGGGCCGCGCGCCCGTCGAGGTCTCGCCAGGCTTCGCCCTGTTTGCGCTTGATACAGGCCTGAAACTAGGCCTGTGGGCGCGCCAGGAGGTGGCGCCCGCTGTGGAGGGCGCCGCGGGCCATGCCATCGGGGAGTTGGCCTTCGCCCAAGCCTCAATCGCCGACGTTGATGCCATGCACACCACGTGGCGCCAGCAGGGCATTGCCATCATTCAGTCGCCCACGGCGATGGACTTCGGCTACACCTTCACCGCCATCGACCCCGACGGCCACCGCTTGCGCGTGTACGCGCCGGGTGGGCAATGAGGATGGCGGCGCGGCAATTGCCCCAAAGCGCTTGTCTGCCGGGTTTTGAGTTGCCGGTGATGGACGCTAAGCCGGTAGCGGTTCAGCCGCTGGCACCTGCGCACACGCCAACGCCCAGTTCACCGCGCTGCTGGATTGCTGTCGCCAGCGCCGAACATGTGCGGCTGGGACGGGCTCAGGGCTTTATGCAGGTCTGCCACGGCAAAGCCGCGCCGCTGCGGCGTTTGCGCGCTGGCGACCGGGTGGCCTATTACTCGCCCAGCCGCCAGTTCGGCGGCAAGGACAAGCTGCAGTCCTTCACCGCCCTGGGCCGGGTGCTTGAGCGCCCGCCCTATGCCTTTGATATGGGCGGCGGCTTTGTGCCGTTTCGCCGTGATGTGGTTTGGCAAGAGGTACGGGTGGCGCCCATTCAGCCCTTGCTCGACCGGCTTGCGTTTTCACGGGGGCAAAAGACTTGGGGCTATCAACTGCGCTTTGGTCTCTTCGAAGTTAGCGCGCAGGATATGGACTTGATTGCTGAGGCGATGGCGGCTGCGGTAAATGGGCCATTCGCGTCCATGGCGGGCCGACATACGGGATTCGGCTGAACACCTGCTGCCGGCTCGTCTGCGCGGTCAGGGCTATGCGATCAGGGGCTGCCCAGGCTGCTGTTCAGCAGTTCGGCCAGGCGCCGCGCGGACTGGGCGAGTCTTTGAACCACCGTCGTCCTCCATTGCGCGGGATAGCTCGCATCCATGTCGTGGCCTTCCGGATAGAAGCCAGGGCTGCGCATCAGGCGGCAAGACTCTTCTGCCCAGTCTTTGGGTGCACCGCCGCCGAGCGGGGTCTCCGCCCGCACGGCTGACCGCAGCGCGGCGCGGCCCCCCGGCCAATTGCGAATAAGCCCTGAGTCCCACAGTGCGTGCATATCGGTGTCTTGCCCAAATGCTTGCACGGCATACAGCCTGCCGCGCTTGTCATCGGCATAGCCGCCGTGCAATGGCTGGTGGATGTCTCCCACAAAGTGAACCAGGTATTTCAGCGCCACCAGTCGCTGGGCGTCAGGCGCCTTTGAGTGCAGGATGGCGGTCTGGCGTTCGATGGCCGAGACAACGCATTGCCCCTCGGGGCACAAAAACGCTGCCTCATAGCGGCAGTCATTGCCGCGTGGAAAGCTGACGGTGTGCCACTTGGTGTCTGCCGACGACCGCACCTCATCGGCCCAGTTCGCCACCGAGGCCAGCGTGGCGCCTGGCTCGCGTGCGAGTAAGCGGGCGGCCTCCGCCATGGCCTCAGGGCTCAGCTGAGACTCTGCGAGGCTGGCGACCAATTTGTGCCCTTCAACACCCCAGGCGCGTGCCTGCAGCGAAGTCATGGCCGCAGCCCAAAGCACGAGATGGGCGAGGGCCTTGGCGAGCGTGTGGGCGCCGCGCCATGCCTGTTGGCGCACATCCGCGGCCAGGCCAATCCGCATTGCCTGGCCGTCATTGCCCAGGCTGATGGCCGCCTTGCGCACGCTGGGCTTGTCTGCATTGAGAAAATGGCGGCCTTCTCGCGAGAGCAGGGTCCGCTTGATCTCTCGTGCTGAGTTGGCAAGCTTGTAGTGCCAGAAGTGCCCGGTGCGCAGATGCTTGCCCAAAGTGTCAGTGACCCGATCAAGTGCTGAGGGTTCGTCGAGTCGAGGCTTGTTCATCTTCTTGAAGCAGTTTTGGGGCGAGGGACGGTGTGCGCGCGGCAAAAAGGGTGCGGCGGTTTGAGTCAGCGGGACATTAGACTCATGCGCGATTAGGACACTGGCGGCGCATGCCCCGCCACGGCCGCTCGACTCAATCGAATCATTTTCCAACACACTCTTCCTATCAGGAGCCCACAACATGCCTTTGCCGTCCAACCAGGCCGACGCGAGCAACACGAACGAGCCGGCCGGCAGTGGCTTATCCACTGGGTTTGGCCGTTGGGCTGCGGCCTTGTCCTCGCCGATCGAGGGCAAGATCGTGCTGGGCCCCAACTGGTTTGCGTCCGTCATGGGCACGGGGATCATTGCCGTGGCTGCGGCCCTCTTGCCCGTGAAGTTTCCTGGCTTGTTCCTCATCGCCTCGGTCGCCTGGGCGCTGTCCTTGCTGCTCTTGCTGGTCTTGCTGGTGGTGATTCCCGTGCATTGGATTCGGCAGCCCCAGACCTTCAAGGCCATTGCCAACGACCCCATCTCGATCCAGTTTTTCGGCGCGCCTCCAATGGCCTTGATGACCGTGGGCTCAGCCACCTTGCTGGTGGGCTCGCACTATCTGGGCAAAGAAGTCGCGCTGGCCATCGATGCCGTGCTGTGGACCGTAGGTACGCTGCTGGGCTTCATCACTGCGGTGTCCGTGCCTTACCGGCTGTTTACGCAGTTAGGGGTCAGCAATGATGCGGCATTTGGCGGTTGGCTGATGCCGGTCGTTCCGCCCATGGTGTCGGCGGCCGCTGGCGCCTTGCTCATACCCTTTGTGGAGTACGGGGTCTGGCGCGAAAGCATGCTGGTGGTTTGTTACGGGCTGTTCGGCATGAGCTTGATGGCGTCATTGATCATCATCACCATGATCTGGAGTCGATTGGCCCATTTCGGATCCTCCGGCTCGGCGCGGGTGCCCACGCTTTGGATCGTGCTGGGCCCGGTGGGGCAGTCCATCACGGCGGCGAGTGGCTTGGGCATGGTCGCTACCATCGCCATCCCTGAACCCTTTGCCATGGGCTTCAAGGCCTTCGCGCTGGTGTACGGGATACCCATGTGGGGCTTTATCTGGCTCTGGTTGCCGATTGCCCTATTGCTCACCCTTCGCGCCCGCAAGAAGCAAATGCGCTTTGCCCTGACCTGGTGGTCCTTCACCTTTCCCATCGGCACCTGTGTGACGGGAACTAGCCAGCTGGCGCACAACACGGGCTTGCCGCTGTTCCAGTGGGCGGCAGTCGTGCTGTTTGCCTTTTTGCTGTCGGCTTGGCTTTTGGTGCTGATCAAAACCGCCCAGGGCTCCATCAGTGGGAAATTGCTGACCCCGCCCATCGCCAGCCCGTCGCCCAAAGCCATCAAGGGCTAGCGGCGCTGTCAGGGAAGTGGCGGCTTGAAGCTGCGCTTGCGCACAGCGGCACCTGCGCCGCTGCCGCTGTCGGCGGCGACGGCGTCTTCCGTCACCAGCGTGCGCTCGGGCGTGCAGCGCAGTGAGGCAAAAGTGGCGGCCAGTTCGGTCTTGAGCTGCTGCAGTTGCGAGATGTGGGTATCGATCTGCGCCATCTTGGTCTGCAGCTGTTGCTCGATCTCGGCACGGTCCAGCTTGCCCTGCGCCAACAGGGGCAAGATGGCGCGAATCTCTTGCAGCGAAAAACCCAGGGCCTGGGCGCCGCGTATGAAGCGCAGCTGCTCGACCTGGGCGGGCGCATAGCTGCGATAGCCGTTTTCCTGCCGCGCCGCTGCCGCCAGCAAACCCTGCTTCTCGTAGTAGCGCACGGTGTCGGTGGAAGTCTGGCAGGCCCGGGCCAGCTGGCTGATGTTCATGGCGGTGATGAAAAAAGTGCGGGGGCGACTTGACCTTGGAGCATAGACCAATCTTTAAGCTTGGAATTCGTCGTCTCCAACAGACGTCTCCGACAGCTTTTAGGCAAGCCGCCCATGCGAACAATCCTCTTCTTCCTCGTGCACCTATTGATGGCCACAACGGCGCTGCTCAGCCCGGCAAACGCCGCATCAAACCAGGCGCAACGGCCCCCCGAGATCGGCTTTGCCATCGTCAAAACCTCGCGCGTCGCGGTGATGGAGGGGCTGCTGGTGCCGGGCGGCAGTTTCAGCAAACAGATCGACTCCAACTTCTCTGCTTTTTTGATCAAGCACAGGGACGAGTACTTGCTGTTCGACACCGGCATGGGGCGGCAGATTGAGCCGCAGTACCGTGCCGATATGCCGCTGTGGTGGCGGCCATTTTTCAAGTACGAGGCGCCTGTGCTGCCGGCCCGCGAGCAACTTGAACGCGCCGGCATCCCGCCCTTGAGCCGGGTCATTCTGAGCCACAGCCATTGGGACCATGCCGGCGGCATCTTGGACTTTCCGGAGGCGAAGATTGGCGTGGCCGCCGCTGAGATGGACGTGATCAAGCACCCGACGCGCGGCCCCGGCGGCAGCTGGGCCTCGCAGATCGGCAGCGCGTCCATTCAATGGGAATTGCTGAAATTCCAGCCGCAGCCCTATCGCGGCTATGCGCAAAGCCTCGACCTGTTTGGCGATGGCACGGTGGTTCTGGTGCCCATGCCCGGCCACACGCCGGGTTCAATCGGCATGTTCTTGACGGTGGACAGCGGCCAGGTCTACTTCTTCATCGGTGACGTGGCCTGGACGGTCGACGCCGTCAAGGCCGGCGCGCCGAAGTTCTGGGCCGCCGCCGCCCTGGTGGACTGCCATGCCCAGCAAACGCAGAGCAGCCTTGAGCATTTGCGGGACTTGATGCTCAAAGACCCGGCGTTGGTGCTGCTGCCGGCGCACGACAGCGCCACGCAAGATCGCTTGGGCTATTTCCCGCAGTGGATCAAATAGACGCAGCGACGATGGCGTAACGCCGGGCGGGCTCAGGTCCGCCGCGCCTCAAACAGTTCTAGTTGCTCGAACGAAAACTCAGCAGGAATTTGAGGGCTTCGCTTTTGGGATTCACGATCTTGGAGGCGTCGTAGTTGGGGCTAAAAAAGGGGATGCACTCGGGATGCTCCGTCAGCTGGCTGTGGCTCAGGATGCGCAGGCCCATTTTCCAGGCGGAGAAGTCGCGCTCGGCGATGGGCTCACGGAACAACACCATCACATCGTGGTGTCTTCGGTCCCTGTGGATGCGTGCCATCGTCTCGTCCAGCGCGGCGGGGCTGCCTTCCAGAATCTGCAGAAAATTGCCGTCGCTGTACAGCAGCATGCCCGTCACCCCATGGGCGCCGTTGAGGCGGGCGGCTGACTCAAGCAAGCTCTTCAAGGCTTGCTCGCTCAGCAGGCCAGTCGCAGAACTGACATAGGCCAGGTGTTCCAGGGACATGGCAATGACTCCTGTTGAACTCGCGTCGCCACCAACTGGTGAAGACCTGCAGGCAAGACGATCTGGCATGTGGCCAGGTGCAGCGCTCTGTTGGACTCAGTCCGCGAGTCGCTCAATATACCCATGCATCAAACAGCGCCTGCAAGCTGCGGCCGGCCTTGGCTTCCATCGCTGCTTGCAGATCGCTGGTGCGCACCTGGCGGCCGGCATGGCTTTGGGTGTAGTGCTTGAGGCCGGCCCAGAAGGTGGCCTCGCCCAGGTCTTGGCGCAGGGCATGCATGAAGAGCGCGCCCTTGCTGTAGTGGATGGCGCGTTTGAGGCTGAGGTGGGGATAGTCGCCGGGCCAGCTCAGGGGCTTGTCGAAACCGGCGTCCTTGGCGCGTTGCCAGCCGCGGGTGGCGATGTCCATCTCGCGTTGGTAGGCGGCTTCGCCCCAACGTTGCTGCTTCCAGGCGGCGGTCATGAAGACGGTGATGCCCTCGTTGAGCCAGAACCCGCTCCAGCGCTCGCAGCTGATCAGCGTGCCCCACCACTGATGTGCCAACTCATGGGCAATGACCCAGTCCTCCTGCTCGGTTTCCAGAATCGGATCCAGCATGCGGCGGCCGATCAAGGCATAGCTGCTGGCCTCCTGGGCCACGCCGCCGGGCAGCAGCAACTGGCTGTAGCTGGCGTGCGGCAGCGGCAGGCCGGCCTTGGCGCTGAAGAAGGCCAGCATGGCGGGCGTGCTTTTGAACTTGGCCAGCAAGGATGATGCGGGTTGATCGGCCAGGCCCAGGTAGTGCAGGGTGGTTTCGCGCGGTGCTAGGCCTTCTTCGCCATCTCTGCCATCGCGAGCCGGGCTGACTTGCTGGGCATGGGTGAAGTGACCGGCCGCAAACCCCAGGGTGTAGAGCGGATAAGGCTGCGTTTGCTGCCAGCGTTGCAGGCTTGGCGCACTGGGCGCGTGGGTCGGCGTGATTGCTTGGCCGCTGGCCAGGGAACTCATGCCTTCGGGCAAATCCAGCGCCACACTCAGCGAGGCGCGGCCGAGGTCTGAGCCCACGCAGGGCAGCCAGCGGCAGGTGTGGAAGGCGGTGTAGACATAGTCGGCGCCGAACACCAGGCCTTCGCCCGCCCGTGCGCTGTAGTCCAGCGTCAGGGTCAGGTCTTGCCTGGCGGCCAGATCGGGCGGTAGCGTGATCGTCCACGCGCCGTCTTGCTTGTTGGCGGGCAGGGGCTGGCCGTTGACCGAGGCGGATTGGATGTCGAGTTCGGGCGCGTTGAGCCGCAGCAGTGTGTTGGTTTCGGAGCTGGCGTCGGGGGCGCGCTGCAAGCGGACTTTGGCTTGCGCGCTGACGGTTTGCTGCTTGAAGTCGGGGCGCAGCTGCAAGTCATAGCCATGGGCTTGCCATTGAGATTGGGCGTGGGCTTGGGCGGAGGTGGCGAGAAGAAGAACTGCGCTCAGACAGCTGAAATAGGGGGCAAGGAACTTGGGGGCGCGTGGCGTCATCGGCAGCTTGTTGTTGGCGGGGTGGTGAGGTGCAGGTCGTTTCAGTTTCTCGCATGCGTGACGCGGAATTCGGCCACGCCGGGGATTTCGTGCACCCGGCTGGCGAAGCGGGTCAGGGTCTCGCCACCAAAATTGCGTTTGGCGGTGCAGACAAAACGCCATTCTTCGCGCCCGCCCGTCAGTTCGATGCTGAGCGAGCCCGGCGCGAAGCGGAAGCCCAGATCGTTGGAGAACTTGATCAACTCAGCCTGCTGAAACTTGCGCTGCGGCTCGCCCCTGAGCATCACCGCAATGGCCGGGTGCGACGGCAGCAGGGCTTCCAGTTTGGCGCCCCACATCATCAGGCTGGCGCAGAGCAGGGTCAGCATGATGGCGGCGAAGTAAAAGCCCATGCCCAGCAAAATGCCGATCGAGGAGGCGGCCCAGAGCGAGGCGGCGGTGGTCAGGCCGCTGATATTCATGCCCTCCTTCATGATGACGCCGGCGCACAGAAAGCCGATGCCCGTGACCACGCCCTGGATCACCCTTGTGGGGTCTGCCAGCGGCGGCGGCAGGCTGCCGCCTTGCAAGCCGCCGTACCACTGAAGCGGATAGGCCAGCAGGATGATCACGCCGGTGGAGGCCATGCAGACCAGTGCATAGGTGCGCATGCCGGCGGCGCGGCCGTGGTAGGCGCGCTCGTAGCCGAGCACCAGGCCCAGCACCATCGCGCCGACAAGATGGAAGAGCATCAGCACATTGGCCTGCCATTGCTCGGCGGTCCAAAAACGCATCAGGTGCTCAAGGTCGAGCAGGTTCATCAAAGGCCTCCTGCGTTGGCTGCATTAGCTGCACTAGCGGCTTTGATGCTACGCCCGTGCGGGGCCTGAGCGGGCAGAAAAAAGGCCCCAAATGGGGCCTGTTGTGCATGTTGCAGTGCGTGCTGTCATGCGCGCACCGTGTGCCCTGCCGACTTAGACGGCCAGCAAGTCCACTTCGAACAGCAGTGTGGCGTTCGGGGGGATCACGCCGCCGGCGCCGCGGGCGCCATAGCCCAGCTCGGCCGGGATCACCAACATGCGGGTGCCGCCAACCTTCATGCCTTGCACGCCCAGGTCCCAGCCCTGGATGACTTCGCCTTCGCCCAGGCCGAAGCGGAATGGGTCGCCACGGTCTTTGCTGGAGTCGAACTTCTTGCCGCGTGCGCCGTCTTTGTAGAGCCAGCCGGTGTAGTGCACGGTGACGCGCTGGCCGGCCTTGGCCTCGGCGCCTTCGCCCAGTTTCGTATCTTCGAGTTGCAGGCCGCTGTCCAGCGTGGTCAGGTTCAGCGTGATGGGCTCATTGCCACCGCTCACGCCCAGCAGTTCCACTTCAAAAATCAGCGTGGCATTGGGTGGGATCACGCCGCCAGCGCCGCGCGCGCCATAGCCCAGCTCGGGCGGGATCACCAGGGTGCGCGCGCCACCGATCTTCATGCCTTGCACGCCTTCGTCCCAGCCGCGGATGACCATGCCGCCGTCTAACTCGAAGTTGAAGGGCTGCTTGCGGTCCTTGCTGGAGTCGAACTTGGCGCCCTTGACACCGTCTTTGTACAGCCAGCCGGTGTAGTGCACGCTGACGTCATGGCCAGACTTTGCTTCTTTACCGTCGCCGACCACGGTGTCTTCGAATTGCAGGCCGCTGGGGCTGGTGTTCATCGCTATTCCTTTAATGCGGAGCCATCCCGAGGAAGGAGGGATGGCGAGGCGGGCATCATAAATCCTCGCCAGGCATTGAGGGCCTGGGCCAGCACATCGCCCAGCTCGGTGGCGTGCACTTGCAGGCCCAAGTGACCGGCGGCGGTGCGCAGGGCGGCGGCCGGGTCACGCAGATCCAGGGCGGCGGCGCCGTTTTGTTTGGACAGCTTTTCGCCGTTCTCGCCCAGCACCAGAGGCGTGTGCAGATAGCGCGGCCGGGGCAGGCCCAAGAGCTCTTGCAGGCGGATCTGGCGCGGGGTGTTGTCGGCCAGGTCCTGGCCGCGCACGACATCGGTGATGCCTTGCTCGGCATCGTCCACCACCACGGCCAGCTGGTAGGCCCAGAGCCCGTCGGCGCGTTTGAGCACGAAGTCGCCCACTGCCTGGCTCAGGTTTTGGGTTTGCGCGCCCAGGCGACGGTCGAACCAGTCAATCTGCAAATCCTGGCAGGCTTGCTGATCGGCCGTGCTGAGCAAGCGCCAGGCGCGCGCCGGGCGGCCTTGCAGGCCGTGGCGGCAGCGGCCGGGGTAGACCAGCTCGCCATGGCGCTGCGGGCTTTGCTTTTGCATCTGGGCGATCTCGGCCCGGGTGCAGGCGCAGGGGTAGGCCCAGCCGGCTTGCTGCAGGCGGCTCAGGGCTTGCGCATACAAGTCGCCGCGCTGCGATTGCCACAGTGGCGGCGCGTCGGCCAACAAGCCGCATTGGCTCAGCTGCTGCTGGATCAGCTCGGCGGCGCCGGGTGGGCAGCGCGGGCCATCTACATCCTCGATGCGCAGCAACCAACGCCCACCGTGGGCGCGCGCATCCAACCAACTGGCCAGCGCCGCGACCAGGGAGCCGGCATGCAAGGGGCCGGTGGGCGAGGGCGCAAAGCGGCCGACGTAGGGCATGGCGTTCGGTAAAGCTGCAGTGAAAGCGGTAGTCAATGCGGCAGGCCGGCTCAGAGAATCAGCCCTTCGTGCTGTTCCAGCAGCGCCCGTCGGGTAGTGGGGCTGGCCAGCTGTTGCAGCCACCAGCTCAGCGCCCGGCCCGGGGCTTGGCCGCCATTGGCATTGCTGCGCCAGGCGTAATGGGAGGGGAAGCTGCGCCGGCCCTGGTCGGTGGCCATCTGCACCAAGCGGCCAGCTTCCAGATGGCGGCGCACCATGGTGGCGGGCAGATTGCCGCAGCCCAGGCCGCGCAGCAGCGCCTCGAGCTTGGCGGCCATGCTGGGCATGGTCAGCACATCTTGGCCCGGCATGACGTTGAAGGTCATCGGCGCCAGGCTGCGCGCGGTGTCGGCCACGGTGATGACGCGGTGGGCCGCAATCACCTCGGCCGTCAGCGGCTGCGCGGCTTTGGCCAATGGGTGATGGGGGGCGACGCAAAACGCCATTTCCAGATCACCAATCAACTCGCACTGCACGCCGGCGGTGGGTGGCTGCGAGGAGGTGCCAATGGCCAGATCGGCCTGGCCGGAGGTCAGTGCCTCCCAGGTGCCCGACAAAACCTCGGTGCGCAGCTTCAGGCGTGTGGGCGGCGCGGTGCGCTCGCCGGTGGCGCTTTCGCAAGGCAGTTGGTAGAAGGCGTCAATCAGGTCGAACAAGGCGCGTTTGGCGATGGCGTCATCCACCGCAATGGTCAGCTCGCTTTCCCAGCCGGTGGCGATGCGGCGCACCCGGTTGGCCACAGCGTCCATTTCACCGAGCAGGCGGCGGCCTTCGATCAGCAGTTCCTGGCCCGCGGCGGTCAGCACCGCTTGGCGCGAGCTGCGGTCGAACAGCAGCACATCCAGGGCGTCTTCCAACTGCCGCACGCTATAGGTCAGGGCCGAGGGCACTTTGCCCATCTCGCGGGCGGCGGCCGCAAAGCTGCCGTTTCGCGCGATGCTGTCCATCATGGCCAAGGCTTCCGGCGAGAGGGCGCGGCTCTTGGGGGTTTGTGAAAGGCTGTGGGACATGGAGGTGCTGCTGGAGGCCATACCTTCATCTTATTTGAATGTAGTCATCAAGCGGCTGCAGCCGCCACCCGGGTGCGCAAACCTACAGTGAGTTCATCGCAACACGCGCTGACAAGCAAGCAAGCGCAACAAGCTGGAGGCCACAAGCCATGATCGAACTCATCAAATCATCTGAACGCGGCTACGCCGATCACGGCTGGCTGAAGTCGCACCACAGCTTTTCCTTCGCCGACTATCACCACCCCCGGCGCATGGGCTTCGGCGCTTTGCGTGTGATCAACGAAGACCGCATCGCGGCCGGCACCGGTTTTGGCACGCACGGTCACCGCGATATGGAAATCATCAGCTATGTGCTGGCCGGCGAGTTGGCGCACAAGGACAGCATGGGCAATGGCCAGGCGAATGCCCAAGGCGCAGGCCATGCCGACGGTGTGATCCGCCCCGGTGATGTGCAGCGCATGAGTGCCGGCACCGGCGTGATGCACAGCGAGTTCAACCACGCGAAAGGTCAGGAAACGCATTTCCTGCAAATCTGGATTCAGCCCGACCAGCGCGGCATCAAGCCCAGCTACGAGCAAAAGCACTTCCCTGTGGAGCAAAAACGTGGCGCGCTGCGCCTCGTGGCCTCACCGGACGGTGCCCAGGGCTCCGTGCAGATCAATAGCGATGCCCGCCTGTACGCCGCCTTGGTGGATGGCGCCGAGCAGCTGAGCCTGCCCTTGGCCTCCGGCCGCCTGAGCTATGTGCACCTGGTGCGCGGCAGCTTGCAAGTCAATGGCCAGAGCCTGAGCGCTGGTGATGCCGTGCAACTCAGCCAAGAAGCTGAAGTGCAACTGAGCCAGGGCGTTGACGCCGAGGTGCTGGTGTTCGACCTGGCAGCGTGATCAAGGTACTTCCCCTTCAACCCAACCCAACTCACTCTGAGAGTAGAACCATGAGCAAAATCGTTGTTGTGTTTCACAGTGGCTACGGCCACACCAAGAAGATCGCTGAAGCCGTGGCGCAGGGCGCCGATGCCAGCTTGGCGGCCATCGACGCAGAAGGCAATTTGAGCGAAGCGGACTGGGCCAGCCTGGCCGCCGCCGACGGCATCATCTTCGGCACGCCCACTTATATGGGTGGCCCGTCCTGGCAGTTCAAGAAGTTTGCCGACGCCTCCAGCAAGGTCTGGTTCGGCCAAGGCTGGAAGGACAAGATGACGGCCGGCTTCACCAACTCGGCTTCGCTCAACGGTGACAAGTTCAATACCGTGCAGTACTTGTTCACCCTGTCGCAGCAGCATGGTGCAGTCTGGGTTGGCGCGGGTGTGTTGCCCTCCAACAGCAAGGCCGCGACCCGCGACCTGCCCAATAGCCTGGGCTACAGCACCGGCTTGCTGACGAGCACACCTTCGGACGCTTCGGTGGACGAAATGGTGCCCGGTGACTTGGTCAATGCCCATGCCTTCGGCCAACGTGTGGCCGCGGCCGTGGCGCGCTGGGCGAAGTGATTTAAATAGTGCTGTAACAGGCACTGTGAGAGACGTCTTGAGCAGCGTCTGCGCGCTGCCTCAGCCTGTTGGCGCCAGCAGGCCTTGATGCGTGGCAACGCTATTCAACAAGGCCTGCCCAAGGCGCTCAGTTTTGCAGGGCGCAGCCGTTCTCGCAGCCTTCGCCGAAATAGTTCAGGCTAGGTACTTTGGACTTGGCCTTTGACGTTGATGGCTTATGGACGTCTGACTTCATGTTCTTGCGCTTGAAGGCGGAGCAGTCATAGAGCGAGCCATCGGCGCCGGGCGCGTCCATGCAGTTCGCGTAATTGATGTCGCCAGCGCTGGCCATGCCGGCGGAGGGCGGATGACGCTCCATTTGCCGTTGTATCGCGAGGCCGGCCGCGTCGCTGGGCGGTTTTGCTTGGGCGATCGGCGCGTTGCCGACAAGCAGGGCAAGGGCGGTGAGGGAGTGAATTGCAAGGCGTACGACTGACATGGCAATCTCCTGATTCAAAAGCACTCGCCGACAAGCGGGGGCTTTGAACAAGGAGAATTCTTAAAAGTTCAGCTGCCGCCGTACAGGGAACTAGTTACGCCCGATTGTTCTTGAATTCCACGGATGTTCACTCGTCAAGCCCTAACGAGCGCCTTATGCGGGCCGGCAAAGCCGTGCTGGTTTTGGCCCAATGCGGGCAGGCCTAGCTGAGCACTGTGGCCATGCCGGCGCATTCATCTCGCCAGCCATTTGGATCTCACCTCAAGTTCAATTTGAGCGAATACGCCGCTAGTAAAGTTGAGGGCATGAAAGCATTGCTCACTGTCCTGAATTTTTTGCCCGCCGTTGACTGGCTGGCCCTGCTGGTGTTTTTTGTCGGCTGGATTGGCTACGCCGCATTTGCCAAGCGGCAGAGCCAGTTCGAAGGCACTTTGCTGGCCGCCACCAATCGGGAACGCCGCCGCTGGATGCTGCAAACCACCTACCGTGAGGTGCGGGTGATCGACGGCGTGGTGGTGCAGAACCTGTCCACCAGCCCTTCGTTTTTTGCCTCCACCACGATTCTGATCATCGGCGGCTTGCTGGCCAGTTTGGGCGCGAGTGAGAAGGCGACCGAGCTGGTGCATGAGCTGCCATTTGCGGCCCGCACCTCTAACCTGGTGTTCGACCTCAAGCTGGTGCTGTTGATCGGCATTTTTGTCTATGCCTTTTTTCGCTTCACCTGGAGCATGCGCCAGTACACCTTCGGCGCCTTGCTGGTGGCGGCTGCGCCGTCATCTGAGGCCTTCATCGAGCAAAACCTGTCCCGCGAAGATTTCGCCGACCGCGCCGGCCGCCTGATGGGCATGGCCGCCGAGACCTTCAATGACGGCCTGCGCGCTTACTACCTGGCCTTTGCCGCCATTGCCTGGTTCTTCTCGCCCTGGGCCTTCATGGCCGGCACCTTGGGCGTGCTCTTCGTGCTGTATCAGCGCGAGTTCCGCTCCGATGTGCTGGCGGTTTTGCAGAGCGACGAGCCGCGCAGCCAGAAATGAAAACTGCCCGCCTGGTTGAACAGGCGGGCAGTGGTGGTGAGTTGGCAGGGGCTTCAGCTTTACTTGACCGATCCGAGCTGCTCCAGCTTTTGTTGGCGCAGTGCTTCACGCGCAAATTCCTGGTCAGCCGGCGTGACGGGCTGCGCGCCCTTGCGCGGCAGGCGCGAGCCGGTGACATAGGACTTGTCGTCAAGATTGCTGTCGCTGTTCACGGCGACAGCGGTGCTGCTGCAAGCCGACATCGCGGCCGTGAAAACGGCCAGCAGGCTCAGGCCGATAGCCCGGTGCTTGAGAATGTTCATATTCATTACCCTCGATGAATGCAGTCTGCGCCCTTGGATTTCGGCAAGTGGGGCTGACAGACTCTGACTGGGACCTTGCTGATTGTTCGTGGATTTTGTCCGCGAACACAGGGCCCCGTCAGCACGGGTAAACCTAGGCCACAGCCTAGGGATTTACTTCAAACCACCGCTCAAAAACTGCTGCAAACGCTGACTTTTCGGCTTGAGCAAGACTTCGCGCGGATTGCCTTCTTCTTCGACCCGGCCCTGGTGCAGGAACAAGGTGTAGTTGGAGACTTCACGGGCAAAGCCCATTTCGTGGGTGACCACAATCATGGTGCGGCCTTCCGCGGCCAGGTCACGCATGACCTTGAGCACCTCGCCCACCAATTCGGGGTCCAGTGCCGAGGTGGGCTCATCAAACAGCATCACCTCGGGGTCCACGGCCAGGGCGCGGGCAATGGCCACGCGTTGCTGCTCGCCACCGGAGAGCTGCGCGGGGTAGACATCTTTGCGATGCGACACGCCCACCCGCGCCAGCAAGGCCTCGGCCTTGGCAATCGCCTCGGCGCGCGGCTGGCCCAGCACGTAGATGGGGGCCTCAATCACGTTCTCCAGCACCGTGCGGTGACCCCAGAGGTTGAAGTTCTGGAACACCATGGCCAGGCGCGAGCGCCAGTGCTGCAATTGCTTGGCATCGGTGGCTTTGAGGCTGCCGTCGCGGTCGCGCGCGAGCTTGAGTACTTCGCCATTGAGCGAGAGCTTGCCCTCAAAGGGTTGCTCCAGCAAATTCAGGCAGCGCAAGAAGGTGCTCTTGCCCGAGCCGCTGGAGCCGATCAAGGTGATCACATCGCCTTTTTTGGCCGACAGGGAAACGCCCTTGAGCACCTCGCGCTCACCGTAGCGCTTGTGCAGGTCCTCAACAATCAAACTGGCAGTCATGGTTTTGCTTCTCGTTCTTTCAAGCACTCAGCAGCTTGCCGGTGCGCGTGGCTTCTTTGCCGGCCACCTTGGCCACGTTCATGCCGGCCGTGGCAAAACGCAGGAAGTCGCGGGCGAAGAAGAGGCCGTCCACCGGGCTCTTCAGCTCGGTCACGGTGGCCGAAATGGGGCAGATCACATGGGCCAGCACATCGCCGGCCTGCACCGTTTCACCGACCTCACGCAAAAAGCTCAGCACGCCGGTCGTCGTGGCCTTGATGGGCATGCTGCCGGCCAGGGGGCGGGCGTCGCCCACGGCTTCGGGAAGAGCCGGGCTGTCACCACTGATCAGGCCGCGATGGGCCAGGAAGTCGATGATGTTCTGGGCATCTTGCTCGGCCAGCGTGTGCGTCACATCGACGGCGCCGCGCAGTTCAACCGTGACCGACAAGCAGGCTTGCGGAATGGCAAAGCGCTCGCCGAACTTGGCTTTGAGCTTCCACCAGATTTGCGAGCAGGCTTCGTCAAAGGGGTTGTCGCCTGAATCCTGGGCCAGCAGGGTGACGCGTGAGCGGAGGAAGCGCGCCAGCGCATCGCACTCGGGCCAGCAAGGCGTTTCGGTGTAGAGGTGCATGACGGCCTGAGCGTCGCAATGCAGATCGAGCACGATGTCGGCATCGCAGCTCAAGCTCATCAAGATGCGGCGCTGTGACTGCAACTCGGTGTGGGCCGGCGAGGCGTCCACGGCTTTTTTTAGCTCACGCCGTATCACTTTGACGTTATGCGCGGCGTCACCGTTCAACTCGGCTTCGACAGCTGCCGCCACCGCTTCGGTTTGCTCGGGGTAGTGGCGGTTGAAGTTCTCGCCCGTCTGGGTCTCGAAGCGGCCCATATGCATGTACAGCAGATGCTGGGACAAGCCGATGGGGTTGGCCATGGGCACCAGAATCACTTCGCCGCTGATGCGGCCAGCGGCCTGCAGGGCGTCGAGCTTTTTGCGCAGGTGGTAAGCCACCAGCATGCCGGGCAATTCGTCGGCATGCAGCGAGGCCTGGATATAGGCTTTTTGCCCGCCTGTTTGACCGTAGTGCAGCGAGATCAGCTCGCGTTGCGTGCCGGGGGCGGGGGATATCAGGCGATGGGTTTGGATGGCCATTTTCGTTTTCAACGGGGCATCAGGGGCTTGAGCCATTTGGCCTCGGCCTTGTGGAACAGCGCCACCAGGACCAGGGTCAGCAGGAAGTAGAAGCAAGCCGCGGTGATGAAAGCTTCGAAGGGGATGTAGTGGGTGGCGTTGACGCGCCGTGCCGCACCGGTGAGGTCAAGAATCGTCACGATGCTGGCCAGCGCCGTGCCGTGCAGCATGAAGATGGCCTCATTGCTATAGGCCGGCAGGGCGCGGCGCAGGGCCGAGGGCAGCACGATGCGGCGGAACATCACCCAGCGGCTCATGCCGATGGACTTGGCCGCTTCGATCTCGCCCGCGGGCAATGCGCGGATGCTGCCGGCAATGATCTCGGTGGTGTAGGCGGCGGTGTTGAGCACAAAGCTCAGGCAGGCGCAGAACCAGGCCGAGCTCAGATAGGGCCAAAACACGCTCTCGCGCACCGCCTCGAACTGGGCCAGGCCGTAGTAAATCAGGAAGAGCTGTACCAGCATTGGGGTGCCGCGGAACACATAGGTGTAGACCCAGATCAGGCGCGAGATCCAGCTGCCCTGCAGGCTGCGTAGCACGGCCAGCGGAACGGCCAACAGCAGGCCCAGGCCCAGGCTGATCAGCAGCAGCTGCAGCGTGGCCCAGGCGCCGCTGAGGTAGAGCGGCAGGTTGTCGATGATGGTGTCGAAGGCAATCACAGCACACCTCGGCGCACGCCAGTGGAAAAGCGCTTTTGCAGCCAGTTGAACAGCAGTTCCGACAAGCTGGTGAAGGCCAGATAGATCAGCGCGACTGCCAAGTAGAAGACGAAAGGCTCGCGGGTGGCGCCGGCCGCTTGCTGGCCGCGCGTCATCAAGTCATGCAGGCCGATCACCGAGACGATGGCCGTGCTTTTGATCAGCACCAGCCAGTTGTTCGACAAGCCCGGCAAGGCATGGCGGAACATCTGCGGGAAGGTGATGCGCCGGGCGATCTGCCAGTTGCTCAGGCCAAAGGCCAGGCCAGCCTCGCGCTGCCCGGGCGGCACGGCCAAGAAGGCGCCGCGGAAGGCTTCGGTCAGGTAGGCGCCGAAGATGAAGCCGATGGTCAGCACACCGGCCACATAGGGATTGATGTCGATGTAATCCTCATGCCCCATGGCCATGGCGATGCTGTTCACCGCGACTTGGCCGCCGTAGAAGATCAGCAGCATCAGCACCAGGTCCGGCACGCCGCGGATCAGCGTCGTGTAGAGCTGGGCGACGCCGCGCGCCAGCCGCCACTTCGACAGTTTGGCCAGGGCGCCCAGCAGCCCCAGAATCATTGCCATCGCCAAAGAGGCCAGGGCCACGCTCAGCGTGACCCCAGCGCCCTCAAGCAGGCTGGGTAAAAAGCCATGCAGCATGTTTAAACGGAATTACTTCTTCTTGATGGAGATGTCGTAGTCGAAGTACTTGTCGTTCAACTTCTTGAAAGTGCCATTGGCTTGCGCGGCAGCGATGGCCGCGTTGAACTTCTTGGCCAGCGTGGCTTCATCAGCCTTGCGCATGCCGACGCCGGAGCCAACGCCGAAGTACTTCACATCGTCGTAGTCAGGTCCGATGAAGGCGAAACCCTTGCCTTCGGGCTTCTTCAGGAAACCAAAGTCGGCGGCCGGGGTGTCGGCCAGGGTCATGTCAATGCGGCCGGACTTCAGGTCCAGAAACACCTGGTCCTGGGTTTGGTAGCGCACGATTTCGCTTTGCTTGAAGATGGCGGCGGCATAGGCCTCGTGGATGGTGGCGCTTTGCACACCAATCTTCTTGCCCTTCAGGCCGGCGGGGCTGAGGTCGAACTTGGCACCGGCCTTGGCAACGAAGCGGCCGGGCGTGTTGTAGTAGGGGTTGGAGAAGGCGATGGCCTTCTTGCGCTCGTCGGTGATGGACACCGAGGCGAAGATGGCGTCAACCTTGCGCGCTTGCAGGGCCGGGATCAGGCCGTCGAAGTCTTGCTGCACCAGGGTGCACTCGGCCTTCATCTCGGCGCAATAGGCCTGCACCAATTCGATCTCGAAGCCTTTGAGCTTGCCGTCGGCGCCCACTTCGGAGAAGGGCGGGTAAGCGCCTTCGACACCGATGCGGATTTTCTTCCAGTCCGGCGCTTGGGCCTGGACGCTGAAAGCGCTGCAGGCCAGCGCGGCGATTGCGGTAAGGGCGATCAAGGTACGGCTTTGCATGGGATTTCCTTTTGGGAACATGAGGAACATGGGGAACACAAGTATCTACGCAAGTCAGGGCAAGATCTTGCAACGGTGACGCGCGATTTCCCTTAGGGTTTGAGCGTAGTCAGGAAGGAAAGTACGGGTGCCAAGCTGGCTTGCGGGTCTTCTTGCTGGGGCGTGTGGCCCAAGCCGGGCAGCAGGGCGAGGCGGGCGCCAGGAATGTCTTGCACAAAGTCCTGGGCGAATCGCGGCGGAATGAGCCGGTCTTGCTCGCCCCAGAGAATCAGCGTGGGCATGCGCAAGCCCTTGATCTCCGCGCTGCGGCTGCCGGGCGTCATCTGGCTCAGCCGCTGCCGCAAGGCTTCGCGGTTGCCGCTGCGCAGGGTCAGTTCGAAAAAGCGGTCGATCACCTCAGGATTGGCGCGGTTGGGATCACCGTAAACGGCACGCACGCTGCGCGCCACCAGGGCGCGTGGCAACACCACATCACCTAGGCGATTCAGCACCGGCGTGCGCGCCAGGGCAAAGCCCAGGGGCACGTCCAGCGGCGCCATGGCGTAGCCGGCGGCATCCACCAGAATCAGCGCGCGCACTTGCGTGGGGTGATCCAGGGCATATTGCCAGGCCAGCTCACCGCCCAGCGAATTGCCGGCCAGCACCACCTCGTTGACGCCGAGTTTTTTCAGCAGACGCTGCAAAAAGGCCAAATAGGCCTCGTTGCGATAGTCTTCCTGCGCGGACGGGCCCGTCAGGCCGAAGCCTGGCAGATCAACCGTGATCACGCGCCGTTCGGGCAGTTGCTTTTGCAGGCGCTCGACCCAGCCGGCCCAGGTGTGCAGGCTGTCCGAGGTGCCGTGCAGCAAGAGCAAGGGCGTGGGGTCACTGCGCGGGCCAACATCGCGCAGATGCACCAGTTGGCCTTGCAACTCGATGAATTCCGAGGGCGGCAGCGCCCAGCGCTGGACCAGGGTTTCCAGCGGACGGTCCGGGGCTTTGGTGGCGGCAAAAGCCAGGGCTGCCAGCATCAAGGCGATGCCCAGCAAGCGCCAGCCACGGCCTTCGTTGGCGGGCGCCTGTCGCGGTTCAGCGTCGGGGTGGTTCGGCACCGGGTCAGTGGGCCGAGTCAGCGGCCTTGGCGCGGTGCGCTTCCGAGGCCGGGCGGGCAATTTCGGTGGCCGGCGCCAAGCCAGCGTCCAGCGCTTCGCGTTGGTCGAAGACAAAACAGCTGCCCTGGTAATGCGGGCCGCCGGTCTCTTCGAAATACTTCAGGATGCCGCCTTCGAGCTGATAGACCGGGCCGTCCAAATCTTGCTGCTGCAAGTAGATGGCCGCCTTCTCGCAGCGGATGCCTCCGGTGCAAAAGCTCACGATGGTCTTGCCCAGCAAGTCTTCGCGGTGCGCTTGCACGGCGGCGGGGAACTCGCTGAATTTGTCGATGCGCCAGTCGATGGCGTTCTCGAAAGTGCCGTAATCCACTTCGAAAGCATTGCGGGTGTCCAGCGTCACCACCGGCCGGCCTTCATCGTCGTGGCCTTGATCCAGCCAGCGCGCCAAGGTGGCGGCCGGCAGGGCGGGCGCGCGCGGCAGGGCGTCGGGCCGGATGGCGGGGTGGTTCATGCGGATGATCTCGCCCTTGACCTTGACCAGCAGCTTTTTGAAGGGCACGGCCGCGCTCCAGCTTTCCTTGGGCGCCAGGTCGGCGAAGCGCTCGTCTTGCTTGAGGGCATCCACCCAGGCGCGCACCTTCTCGCCGGGGCCGGCCAGAAACAGGTTGATGCCTTCCTCGGCCAGCAGCACGGTGCCTTTGAGCTCCAGCGCCTGGGCGTGGGCCAGCAAAGTCTCACGCAGGGCGTGGCAATCCGGCAGGCCCACGAACTTGTAGGACGAGATGTTCAGAACGGGGAGGGAGGCGCTGTTGTTTTCCATGGTCAGGGGTGGGATTGTAGGCAAGCCCCCGCGCTCTGCTTTGGAGCGGCGGCCCAAATATCGCGTCCAATACGGCGATGGACGCACAAGACATCAACGAAAAACGCCTGACCGAACTCGAAATCAAGGCCAGCTACGCCGAAGACTTGCTGGAACAGCTCAACGAGGTCGTGGTGCGGCAACAGCAGCAAATCGAGGCCTTGACGCGCGAACTGCTGCAGCTGCGCGAGCAGCGCAATCACAGCGGCGATGGCGGCGCGCCGGGCTTTCGCAGCCTGCGCGACGAGCTGCCCCCGCATTACTGAGCGGGGGTATGGGTCGGCGTATTCGTCAGGCTTTCGCGGGCGGGCGAGCCAGATACACGCCCAGCACCGCCAAGCCCATGCCCAGCAAAGCTTGGCCGCTGAGCGTTTCGCCAAATAGCAGCCAGGCGAATACCGCCGTGAAGGGCGGCACCAAATAGAACCAGCTGGCGGTGTTGACGGCGCTGCCGCGGCGCACCAGCCAGTTCAGCAAGCTGATCGCCCCCAGCGACAACACCAGGGTCAACCAGCCCAGCGCGAAGATGAATTCGCCCTGCCAGTCCACCCGCATATCTTCCGTGGCCCAGGCCAGCAGGCCGGTCAGCAGCGCCGTGGGAATGAACTGCGCCACCGCGCCGCTGCGCCAGTCGAAGCTGGCGCAAAACGACTTCTGATAAATCAACCCGAGCGTGATGCCCAGCAGCGCCGCCAGCGCGGCCAGCAATGCCGGCAGGCCAAAGCCGGTGCCGATCTTGCCCGCCACCACCATGGCCACGCCCACAAAGCCCAGCATCAGGCCCAGCCATTGGTTGCGGCTAACCCGCTCTTTGAGCAGCAGGCCGGCGGTTACGGCCGTCAGCAAGGGCTGCAAGCCCACCACCAGGCTGGTGACACCCGCCGGCAAGCCGCGCGAGATGGCGATGAAAACGCCACCGAGGTAGACCCCGTGAATCAGCAGTCCGGCAATGCCCAGGTGCAGCCATTGGCGGCCCGTGCGCGGCCAGGGCGCGCCGGTGGCCAGCGCGAGCAGGGTCATCAGCAGGACAACCGCCAGGTAGCGCAGCAGAAGAAAGGTCAGCGGCGGCGCATGCGGCAGGCCTAAGCGCGCACCGATGAAGCCGGTGGACCACAGCAGCACAAAGCCTAGCGGGAGTAGGGTGGTGGTTCGGTTTGTCGTCATGGTTGCGCTGACTTTGCTCAGCTCCTGCCGCTTGGTTCGGGGTGCCTGACTTGCTGGCCTCGCGGCTTGGTGCGAGGTGTGTGTGGCCTTTGGGGGCGCTAGGGTGACGCGGCGGCTTACTTCACCACCAGCTTGTGAATCAACTCCGGCGTCGAGGCGGCGCCGTACTTCTTCATCAAGCGGGCGCGGTAGACATCCACCGTGCGCGGGCTGATTTCCAGCTTCTTGCCGATGGATTTGCTGGTCAGCCCTTCGATCAGCAGGGCGGCAATTTCGCGCTCGCGCGCCGTCAGCTCGGCCTTGATTTGGCGGTGGGCCGACAAATCTTCAAAGCTCCAGATGCCTTCAGCATGTGGGTCGGCCGGGTTGATGGCCCGACCCGAAACATGGCACCAGAAGAGCTGGCCCGCTTGTGGGCCGGCCACGCGTTTCATCACCCGGTCGTCGGCGTAGAAGCCCTGCGCATCCAGGCTGGCAACGATGCGCTCCCCGGTGCGCTGGAACTCCATCAGGCTGGGGTAGAGCACCTCGAAACTCTGGCCAATCAGCTGCTCGCGTTCGGCGCCGAACATGGCCAGCAGCTGGCGGTTGCAGTCTTTGATCAGGCGTTTTGCGGAGAGAACCAGGCCGATGGGCGCGTGGTCAAAAGCGGTGCGGTAGTCCAGCGGCATGGGGCGTAATCAAAGCAGGGCGTAGGTGGTGGTGGATTGGGCGGCCAGGCGGCCGTCCGGGTTGGCAATATCGATGCTGCCAAAAGCCAGGCTTTTACCACTGCGCAAGACGCGCGCCGTGACGATGCAGTGATCCGCGCTGACCGGGCGCAAAAAACTGGTCTGCAACTGCACCGTGGTCATGGGCCTGAATTCGCCCAGCTGCGCCATCATCGCCAACACCATGGCCGTGTCAGCGGCCGCCATCGCCGCCTGTCCGCACATCACCCCGCCCACATGCACCAGCGCTGGGCCGACGGGCAGCCGCAGCTGAATGCCCTCGGCATCGACACTGATCACCTCCAGGCCTAAGTCCACGATCCAGGGCGCGAAGATTTTGGGGATGGCATCTTGCAGGTCTTGGGGGTTCAAGCTCATGGGGCGGTCCAATTGAAGGCGGTACAAAACAGGGGGCAAGGCCTTGCACCTTGTTGTGCGCCAGCATCTTGCCAGCAGATTGGGCGCCTCGTTTCGCTGTGGCGAGTTTTGTTTCCTGCGCGGTGCTGCGAGCGCGACGGCCGACCGTGCCAACGCTCATGCTGCTGAGCCCGCAACCGTCCCCGCATCCCGGCCCTAAAGCCCGCACTCGGCGGGGCCTGGGCTGAGTGTGGCGGTCGCAGTGTGTGCGCATATCGCACGAGGTTTGGGCTGAGCTGGCGGCTGGCGGTTGTCTGTGTCGAACCTTTTCGCTCGGCCTGGGAATGGCCAGGACATTCACAAAACCGTCTTAATTAAGGCGTGTGTGCAGCCAAATCTTTGCTGAAACGACGAGCGGTTTTTCTAATCGGAAGGTTCGGCTCTGGGTGGAGTTTGATCGCAAGGCCATGCGAGTTTGCGAGGCTTGGTCAAGGTGGCGTGAGGAATCAAATTCATTTCGCGAAAAGGAACAATAAAGCACGTGTTTCATCACCGAGTTGCAGGGCTTGCACAACAGGGGCTCAGTTAACATCCCAAGGGGAATATTCCATAGATTTGGCAGCTCAAAACGGCTGCTGAGGGTGTGGATGAAGGCGAGGCTTCGATTTTGAATTGCCGCGAACGCCGAGCTCGGGCAATGTAGGGGCTTGGTATTGACCTGGAGCGTGAGTTTTCAAGTTCTGAGAATTAAAAGAATGTTCGTGCGTTGCTGGCTTGAAGCCCGGAACGAGGGCTAAAAAAATACTGTGCCGAACTCGAATATGAGTTCGGCCTATGTTGGGAGGGCGCGCCTGGCTGGGTGCGCAACTGCAGATATGAATAAGCGTTTGGCCCTTGCGGCCGTTCAATGGTCGGTGGCTGCTTGTGTTGTTGCCGCTCCGATGTGGGCCTTTGGCCTCCCCGCCGCTTACACGGCCTCCTCCCAGTCGGTGGCCAATGGCAGTGCCGTCTTGCAGCTGACCTTGCCGCAGGGGCGTTTGACCCAGATGCTGCCCTCAAAGAATGGCGGCGGTGTGCGTTTGACGCTCAAGCAAGTGGAACGTGCCGATCTGGACGGCATGGTGCGCCAGCTGCTTGCCGTACCGGCTTTGGTGAAATCGGCGCGTGCCGATGTGCTGCCGAACCAGGATGCGGTGCTCTGGGTCGAGTTCGCGCCGACCTATCAATTGATCGACCAGACGCTGACCACGTCGGCCGCGGGGCTGTCGCGCTGGGACTTGCAGCTGCAGGCTCAGGCGCCTTTGAGTGTCGCTGTTGCCGCCGCCCCTGTTGAGCTGCGCGAGCTGCGTTTGGCCGCGCGTGATGATTTGCTGGATATTCATCTCTCTGGCAGCGCTGAGCTGGCGGCCGAGGTGTCCGTGCTGGACCAGCCTGGACGCTTGGTGCTGGAGTTCCCTGGGGCCAGCATGGCCTCGGTCGAGCGGCTCGCCAGCCAATTCCAAGCGCCGGCCGTGCCACTCTTTGCACGCGTCAGTGCGGCTCAGCAGGGCGGTGTTCCGCGCTTGGAGTTCACCTTCCACGAAGACGTCGATTTGGTGGATAGCCTGGGTGAGGTGCGCGACGGCAAGGGCCTGATTCGCATCAGCTTGGCGGCAGACCGTGCCGTGGCTCAGGCCCGGCTGGGGGCCGGTGGCGCTGCTAACGATGTGCAACTGCGCAGCATTGATGCCAAGCTGTCAGGCCGTGCCATTGAGCTGAGTTTGCCCGGAGTGCCGGTCTCGCGCCTGCAGTCCTATGCGCTGGACGAGCCGCCGCGCTTGGTGGTGGATGTGCTGGGCTGGCGGCCTGACCAAGTGCGCGACGCCGCCGCCCGCTTTGTCTCGCCGCATGCCAGCATTGGCGCGCTGCGGGTGGAATCCAGCCGTTTGGGTTCGGCCCGCCTGGTGTTTGATTTGACCGCCGCCGCGCCCTTGCTCTCGCACGGTGCCGCTGGCGCGGACCGTTACGCGCTGGCCCTGCGTTTGCCGAGTGCTGCCGCCCCCGCGTTTGATGCCGGCAAAGCGCGCCCGGCAACGTCCTTCGCGCGCCGAGACGAGCGCCTGGATCCCAAGGCGCCGGTGGTGGTGGTGCGCCCCTTGCTGCTGCTGCCGCCTGAGCAGCGTGCGCCAAGTGCTGAAGACAATAATGGCTTGAGCCGCTTGTACTGCTCTGCCCTGGACCGGGATCCCAAATACCTCAGCGCCAAAGCAGACTTCGACATTGCCCAGCAGGCCGTGCCCCAGGCCCGTGCCGCCTTGCTGCCGACGGCGTCGATCGACTATCAAAAGTCCTATCTGCGTCAGGATATTCAGCAGGCTTCGAACATCACCTTCCCCACTGGGGTGACGCGTTATCCCAGCGCCAATTTGTCCTTGACCATCACCCAGCCGCTGCTGCGTTTGCCGGCGGCGATCAAGTACAGCCAGGCGGGCCTGTCTATCGATCAGTCTCGCTTCAATCTGCTGGCGGCCGAGCAAGAGCTGATCTTGCGTGTGGCCAGCGCCTATCTGAATGTCCTGGCCGGCACCGACGGTGTGGATCTGGCACAGGCCGAGCGTGACAGTACCGAACGTCAGTTCGAGCTGGCCAAAGCCCGCAAGTCCACGGGCCTGGGCAATGTGCCCCAGCTCTTTGAAGCCGAGGCTCGGTTTGCGCAGGCGCGGGCGCGTGAGCGTGAAGCGCGCAACCGCTTGGAAGACGCAAGGCTGGCGCTGAAGGAAATTGTGGGCGATGAACCTGGCGAGTTGCGCGGCTTCAAGGGCGACTTTGCGCCGACGGAGCCCATGCCTGCCGAAGTCGGCCCCTGGGTCGGCGCGGCGCTGGAGCAAAACCTGGCCTTGCAGGCGCGACGCCTGTCCGTCGAGATTGCTGCTTTGGAAATCCGCCGTCAGCAAGCCGGCTATGCGCCCAGCATCAACTTGGTGGCATCGACAGCCAATCAAGACACGGGTGGCTCGCTGTTCGGTCGCGGTCAGCGCTACAACAACTCCGAGATCGGCGTGCGCGTCAACGTCCCGCTGTTCGAAGGCGGCATGACCAACTCCTTGGTGCGTGAGGCCGTGGCCCGCAAGGAAAAAGCCCTTAACGAGCAAGAGCAGGAACTGCGCCGCAGCGACCGCCTGGCTCGAACCGCGTTCAACGGCGTGCTGGCCAGTGTTGACTCGGTTGAGGCGCTGCGCAAGGCCGTGCTGGCGCAGCAAAGCGCGCTGGAAGCGCGTGAGGAAGGGCTGAAGTCCGGCCTGTTCAATCCCATCCAGTTGATGGATGCCAACCGCCTGTTCTTCACCGCCAAGCGTGAGTTCTTGCAGGCCCGTTACGACTACTTGCTGAACCGCTTGAAGCTCAAGCAGGCGGTGGGTGTGCTGAGTCGTAACGACTTGGATGATTTGGGTGCCTTGCTGCAAGTGCAGTGACCACCTGATGGCGCCGCCCACGTCAGGGCGGGCAAGATCAGTCGCGGTGGCCTCATGCCACTGGGACGCTAGGGATAAGAGAGCGGCGCCACACCAGCTGGCCGGTGCGGCGACTTCAAACAAGATTCAGCGGGATTGACCAGTGAACAACTCCTCCACCAAGTCCAAGCGCAAGTTCAATGCAGCCCAACTCTTGCGCCAAGCGCTGGGCGTCAGCCGCCTGAGTGTGCCGGCGCCTAGCCGCCAGCGCCGTCTGCATATCGAGGCGCTGGAGCCGCGCCACTTGCTCTCGGGGGAGGGCTTGATCCTGCCGCCAACGCCAGAACGCTCGGCGCTGGAGGCCCAGCAGCTGCAACTGCCCATCGAGCACTTGCTCCAGCAAGTGGCAGCCAGCACGCCCGGCTTCACCGGCGATGCCTGGCGGCCCGGCCAGGGCGCGGTGCACGCCGCGCAAAATGTGCAGAGGGCCGATGAGGTGGTGTTTGTCGACCCGTCGGTGCAGGGCTATGAGGCCTTGCTGCAAGACGCGCTGGGCCAGCGCAAACCGGGTCAAGCGGCCAAGGTTGAAGTGGTGGTGCTCGACCCCCAGCAAGACGGCGTGCAGCAGATCAGCCAATGGCTGTCGCAGCGGCAGGGCTTGGCGGCGATTCACCTGATTTCGCACGGCGAAGACGGCCGCATTGGCCTGGGCCGCGGTGAACTCAATGCCGACAATTTGGCGGCGCAAGCGGACTCGCTGCAGCAGTGGCGCTCCGCCTTGGCGGCGGATGCCGACATCTTGGTCTATGGCTGCGATGTCGCGGCCAGCGCACGCGGTCAGGCTTTCATTGAGCAATTGGCGGCGCTGACTGGCGCCGATGTGGCGGCGTCCAGCAATATCACCGGCGATAAGAACCATGGCGGCGACTGGCTGCTTGAGCGCCAAACCGGCCAGATCGACGCTCAAGCACTGTTCAGCGCGGGGCAAACCTACGCCGGCCGCCTGCAACTGAGCGCGGCGACGCTGACCCTGAACGCCGGTGTGCAAGCGCAGATGCTGGCGGTGCTGGCGCAGGTGGATGCCAATGGCACTCAGGCCCTCAAGCACAGCTTGATCAACACGGCCTTGCCGGGCTTGAGTGAGAGCGTCAACCAGTTCATTGGCCTCAGCAGCCAGAGTGGCGCAGGTGCCACCACCACGCTGTTCGGTCTGCAGACCGCGGCGCAAAGCTATTTCAGCAGCCAGGGCGCAGCGTCGACGCTGGACGGGCTGAGCACCGCCCTGCAAGCCGCCGTCAAGGCCAAGACCAATGCGATTCAAGCCGGCAAGAGCGGGCAAGCCTGGTCGGTGACGCTCACCCCCACATTTGATGCCGCTGCACCCGAGGTGGTGGCCGGCTTCAAGCTGGCGATTGACCTGGACTGGACCCGAAGCAATCAGAACTTCACGCTCAACTGGAAGTTGGGCGCCGTTGACAAGAGCGAGGCCTGGACCGGCACTGCGCAAGCTGGCGTGCACATTGCCCTGAGTGCCGGCTTGGTGCTGGACGGTGTCAATGTCAACACTCAGCCCGCGGCCTTGCCTGGCTTGGCTGCGCCCAGTGCGGCGCAAAGCTTCTTCAAACTGGAGCGTTGCGAAGTCAGCCTGGAGCTGACACCGACGGGTGCCAATACTTTCCATTTGCAGGCGGGCGTGCAGACCGCGCTGCGCGATCCGGACAATAGCGACAACAAGGGCCGCCTGACCCTGGCCGACATCGGCGGCCAAACAGCCGCGCAGCTGCAATTGCCGCAGATCACCGCCAGCATCGATGGCGCAGCCTCGGGCTCGGGTTTCTTCGGCAAGGTGGTGGGCGGCGCGCTGACCCTGCAAGCCTTCAGCGACAGCAATCTGGACGCGACCGGCAATGGCTTGAAGGACGTGTTCGACGCCGGCAAGCTGCTCGGCGGTCAGCTCGATTTGCAAGACAGCCTGAGCCAAGTGCTGCCCTTTGCCGACACCGGCATGGCCAGTTTGCTGAAAACCTCCGACGGCCGCAGCCTCGGCGATGTGCTGGCTTTCAAGACCCTGCAGGGCACGACCGTGCTGGACGACTATCTGGCCGAGGCGGGCAGTAAGACGCTCAGCGGCTTGCTGTCCCGGCTGCGTGACTATCTGACCGCGCAAGGCCGTTACAGCCAGCTCGAGGCCTTGGTGGCGCCGGACTTCAGCACCGACTTCATGGACATCCTGGGCAGCGGTGCGCGCTCCGGCAGCAAGGTGATGCTGGAGCTGGGCTTGACGCTGTCGCGCGATTTCACGCGGCGCTTCACCTTCAAAGACAAGCTCCAACCGCTGGGTCTGGACTTCCTGCCCGGCAGCGCCGTGCCACTGAACGCCACCGTCCGCCTGGGCTTGCGTTATGACACCAGCGCAGCCAATTCGCTGGAAATCACCCAGCTCGACGCGCGTGTGCGCAGCACCGGTGCGCTGGATGCGGCCATGTCCCTGGGCATGCTGGAGGCGCGCGCCCGTGGCAGCCTGAATTTTGATACCGGCACCCTGGAGATGCGTGCTGGCCACAGCCTGGCTTCAAACCCCTTCTTTTCGGTGCAAGGCGGCATTGCCTCGGCCTTGGCGCCGAGCGAGATCTTGTCCGTCAGCAGCGCGAATTTCGACCCCAACAGCCAGGGCAATTGGGCAGTCAAGACGGCGGCCCAGGTCACGGCCTCGGCCAGCTTTGATATTGAAGGCGTGATCGGCGCGGGCGCCAACGGCAGCACCAGTTTCAGCACGCTGGAAGGCGGCACGCCCCACGTGGACATCAGCTTCAACGGCGGCAATGCGGCGCTCTGGTCTGAGGTTAAGAGCAAGCCCTTGCAAGTCAGCAGCAGCAACTTCGTCAAGCTGCAGGCCTTTGCCGCGCTCGATGCCAAGGCACTGACGCAAATGATGCAGGACCTGGGCACTTATTTGCGCCAGCTGCGCGATGCCGGCCCCTTCGATGCCGTGCTGCCCTTTACCGACAAGCGCTTGGGCGAGGTGCTGGACTTCAGCAAGCTCTTCAACCAGGTCTTGAACGAGAAGCTGCAGAACAATGGTGGCGCCACCCTCGTCGGTGGCCGTCTGATCTCGCCGGTGTTGCCGGCCGACACCAGTTTCGATCTGCAGATCCAGCGCCCCGGCGACACCGCGCCGACCTTGGTGAGCGTGGGCGTGCGCGCCTCCGAGACCAGCGGCTTCACCCATATCAATCAGCTCGCCGAGCTGATCAACCGCAAGCTGGCCGCGGCGCTGGACGGCAATCTGCGCTGGCAGGCCGACCAGGCAACGGCGCAAGCCATCGTCACCCAAAGCCTGGCCGGCGGCCTGGCGCTCAACAGCGCTTTGCGTAGCAACGAAGAGCAGCGCATCGACCTGCTGGTGGCGGGCGGTAATTTCAGCCTCAAGCTCGGCAATGGCACGGCAACGTCTATGTTGTCGGTGCTGTCCAGCAGCATCGAGGTGCAGCAAGCGCTGGAGTCTTTGCCCGAAATCGGCAAGGGCAATGTGCTGGTCAGCGGTGGACCTAAGCACTACATCGTTTCATTCGTGCGCGAGAAGGCCGGGCAGGCGATGGACTTGCTGCAGGCCAGCCTCAGCGACACCAGTGCGGCCAATGCCGGTGGCTTGGTCGATGTGATCAGCAGCAATCTGGGCACGGGCAGCGACGGCAATGTCTGGGGCCGCCTGAACATTGTTCAGGCCCGCCCGGGTGTGGATCTTGACTTGCGGGTTTCGGCCACGGCCGGTGCCAGCGTCAGCGAAGTCACCGCCGGCAAAGACACTGCCGATGCTGTCCAGCGCCTGACCTTGGTGCATGCGGGCGATGGCAGCTCCTTCATTCTGGGCGGCAAGAAAGCCGATGGCAGTCCGTTCACGACCGCCGCGATCAGCCGGCCCGGCAATGCCGGCACCTGGAGCCAGCCGATTGCGGATGCGCTCAATGCGGTTTTGGGCGCCGGCTCGGTCAGCGTCAACCCGGTGGCCAGCGACACCATCAGCGTCAATCAAGGCGTGCAGGTGTTTGACATTGTTTTCAGTGGCGCGGCCGTGGCCAAGAAGGCGCAGGCGCTGCTGGCCGTTGATGGCCGCGGCATCCTGGCCAAGCTGGAGGCGCAGGGCGCTTTGACCGTTTTGAGCCCGGCGCATTTGGCGGTGGGCAATACGCCGGCGGGCAATGAAGTCCAGCGCCTGATGCTGGATCAGGCCACGGCGGGCAGCCTGGGCTTTGGCGTCACGGTGGGTGGCAAGGTGTATGAGTCCAACCCCGTCAGCTGGAGCGTGCTGCAAGGCGCCGGTAGCGAGGCCGCGTTGAAGACCGCGCTGGTGGACATGTTCCGCCAATGGGACGCCAATTTCTCGGCTGACAGCCTGCAGGTCAGCCAAGTGGCCGGTCGTACATCGACCTGGGACATCCAGTTCGCCGGCCCCTGGGCCGGTGGCGCCGGGCCCGCGCTCAAGCTCAATCTGAGCGGCCTGGTCGGGCCGGCCAGCAGCGGCTTCAAGGCCCTGGACAGTCTGGGCTTCTCGCTGGCCGGACAGGACAGCCAGGACAACCGCAGCAGCAGCTTCCGCAGCTTCAATGAGCTGATGCAGCGCTTCCAGCAGGCTGTCAATGAGAGCCTGGCCGGCACCGGCACCAGCTTCTCGGTCAATCCGCGCTTCGATCCCACGAGCACCAGCCTGCTCTTCGATCTGGACTTGCGTCCGGCCAGCAGCACCGAAGCTGTGCGCCTGCAGCTGCAAAGCGCTTTGGGCAATCTCTCGGGCATCAGCACTCAAGCCGCGCTGGAACTCAGCAGCAAGAGCTATTTCAAGACGACGGTGGGCATTGATCTGCGCCAGGTCAACGGCTTCTCGCTGCGGGCCGGCGGTGCTTATCAAACCACGATCAAGTCCACGGCCGATGCCCCGGCGCAGCTGCCTATCGTTCTTGGAAATCCCGACGCCCATTTTGGCCTGAGCTTTGACGGTGAGCGTTACGACTTCACCTTGGCTTGGGCCGATACCACGGGCAATGCCACTGCGGAGGATATGCGCGCGCAGCTGCAGACGCTTCTGAACGGCCGCGCGGTCGCAGGGGGTGGCGTCCTCGCCAGCCTGGGCTTTGCCAAGGTGGGTGATGCAGTCAAGGTGCGCCTGGATGGCAAGAAGCTGACCCTTGTGAGCCTGGCCGGCAGCGATGCCTTCCAGCTGAGCATCCCCTCGGACACCGATCCGATGAGCGCCGCCTTGGGCTTCAAGCCCACGACCATGTACACCCAGGTCAAAGCGGTCAAGCTGCCCGAGACCGGGCGCCTGAGCGCCAATGCCAATTTCGAGCTGGTCTTTGACCAGTCCGGCCCGGTGTCGGTGACGGTGCTGCGTGACAGCGGCAACGGCACGCTCAAGGATTTGCTGGACGACATCAACGCGAGCCTTGCGCAGACCGACGTCAGCGGCCACACCTATCTTGGCGCGGGTGGCAAGGGCTTCAGCAATCTGGGCCAGTTTGTGCGCGCGGCCCTGGTGAACAACCAGATTGAGCTCATCAGCACCAGCCGCAGCATCGCCTCGCTGCAGATTCGCGCCAGCGGCGCTGATCCGGCAACAACCGAGTTGGGCTTCACGCCCGGCCAGTTCGCCCGCACCGGCGGGGCCGAAGTGTTCTTGCAAAACGCCAGCCTGGGTGGCCAGTACAGCGCCGTCGTTCACGGCCAGCTGGGCAATAACGCCGCCGTGCTGGACCAGGCCGGCCGCGCCCGTCTGGGTCTGCTGGACCTCACGTTCGGCGCGCTCAAGGCCGACTACCAAGGCAGCCTGAGCTTCCAGCTGCGCAATGGCGTCAATGGCCAGCCGGCTGATCGAATCAGCCTGAACAGCTTGTTTGATGCCGTCGCCGCGCAAGACATCCAGCTCGGCCTGGGCAGTTCTTTGAGCACCAATGACACCAGCGCCGGCTTGGCCGCCACGCTGACCCCGGCCTCGGCCGATGGCCGTCTGCTGCGCGATGTGGGTCTGCAAGTCACCATTGGCGCCTTGCGCCTGGATGTGGTGGTTCGCCAAGCCGATGCCGCTGGCAATACCAGCCTGGCCGACTTGGCCGCCGATGTCGATGCGGCCATCCATGCCGCCGTGCTGGCCAAGCTGGGCAACGATCCTTATGCTGGCCATGCCTTCGTCGGCGTGGACAGCGCGAGCAAGAACAAGCTGAGCTTTATTGCCGCCACCTCCACCCTGAGCTTGGCGCAGAACGCCGCGCAGATGCTGGACGCCAGCACCGGTCGCCTGCTGGTGGACTTGCCCTTGACGCTCACCCAGGGCAGCACTCAGCTGAACCTGCTGGTGAATGCGGCCAGCACCGCGGGCAATAGCACGATGGCGCAGCTGCTTGACAGCATCCGCACGGCCGTGGCCGAGGCCGCACGCCTGAAGATCGCCAACACCAGCGATGCGCAAACCCTGCGTGATCTCAACATCATCCTGGCCCGCACGGTCCAGCCGATGGCGGTGGCCGATGGTCTGCTGCTGACCGGCAGTTCCGGCCTGCTCAGCATCTCGCGCAATGAGAGCGGCTTGGCCGCGACGGCTCCCTCCCTGGAGCGCAATCCCGAGAAGTTCTACAACAGCGCCAATGGCCAGTTATTGCAGGACTTGACGCTGGAGGCCGTGTACGACGGCGCCAAAGTCAGCTTCACGCTGAGCGTGGCGGAAAGCCAGTCGCATCAGTCGATGGACGACCTGCTGGCCTCGCTCAATACCAAGCTGCGCGCCGCCCTGGTGGCCGCCAAGACAGCGGCTCAGGGCGATGTGGCGCTAACAGCTAAATTGGACGGCATGCAGGCGGCGCTGGACGGCCTGCCCATGCAAGTCAGCGGCAATCAGCTGCAATTGCAGAGCGACCGCGGCCTGAGCCTGGCCAGCGGCACGCTGACGCTCACCAATCTCGACATTGTCGGCCGCGCCTTGCTGGCCGATTTCATGAGCAGCCCGGTCTTCGCCAATGGCGCTGGAACGCCCGGCAGCAGCCCGGTCGCGTCCCTGACCCTGGGCAATCTGGCGGTGCTCACCCCCGCTGGTGTGAACACCACGGTCACAGCCGGCACCACGCTGGGCGTGACGGTCAACAATCTGGTGGCCGCCCTCAGCGGCGAGGCCAATCGCGCGGACACCGTGCTGGTGCCGACCGACGGCCTGGGCCAGCTGACGGCCTTGAGCCAGATGAATTGGGGCAATCTGGTGGGCGACCTGAGCCTGCTGCCGCACTTCATCGGCGACCTCGCAGGCATGGGCAAGTTCGGTGAGTTGGGCCGCCTGGTGCCGCTGCTGGGCAGCAGTCTGGGTGACTTGTTCGGTCTGAAAGATCTGTTCGCCAAAGTGGTGTCGCAGTTGCAAAAGCAAAGCAGCGGCAGCCTGCAGGACATGCAGGCCTTGCTGGCCGCTGCCTTCGGCGCCAGCGCTGGCGATATCCAACTGGGGCTCGATAACGCGGCCGGCGCCGAGGCGCTGACCATCCGCCTGCCCCTGACGCTGAACATCAACCAAAAGCTGCCGCTCAAGCTGCTGCTCAAGGACCCCGATCTGCTCAAGCTGCTGAGCCCGGCGCAGCAAACCGCGCTGGCGAATCTGGCTGGCAACTTCAATCAGCTCAGCGATGTGGATGGCTCGGCGCTGATGACCGTCAGCGGTAGCTTCCGCCTGAATTTGGCGCTAGGCGTGGACCTGTCCAGCGGCGCCAATCGCGGCAAGCTCTTCCTCTACGACCATCGCGCCGACGCGGCCAAGACGGCCACGCTGGATGATGACAGCGGCACCTTCGCTACCTTCAGCCTGACGGCGGTTGGCGAGAAGATGGCTTTCGACAGCAACCAGGGCCTGTACTCCCTGGCTGTGCGCGACGGCTCCGCCTCGGTGGTGGAGAACGCGAACTGGCAACTCAATGCCGGCGACAAGGCGAGTGATGCCGATCGCCTCTATCTGAGCCCCAGCACGCCTTTGAGCGCTGACAGTCTGGCCAGCATCAAGAAGGACGCTTTCGACGTCTGGGTGGACAGCGCGAGCAATGCCAAGGCCAAGCTGCCGATGCAGCTCTTGCTGTCCGATGATCTGGGCCAGTTGGCGATCCAGAACATTGAGGGTTTCGTCAACCCCATGCCGCTGGGCACCCTGGAGTTGAACTTTGCCAATCTGGCCAAGGGCTTCGCCTTCATCGGTGGCGACACCTCCCAAGGCCTGATCAACGCCCAGGTGCTCGAAGCGGCCAAGCCGCCGCGTCCGCCCAGCACCGGCAATGGCTCGGGCAACACCACGCCCGAAGGCGCGCCGGTGGATACGGCCGATGCCCGGCCGCCCGGCAGCAACCTCAACCCTTACCAGGACAGCACGGCTGGGCAGGGCAGCAGCACCTCGGGTGCACTGCCAGGCGGCCAAGCGCCGGGTAACACCTCGCCTTGGGGCTCGGGCGGCAGCAATCCCAGCTCGGCCGGTTTTGATCTCAGTCTGGTGCTGCCGAATCTGAAGAACTGGCAGAGCGTGATCACCAGCGTGATCGAGAAGGCCGGCGGCGGTGCGTCCACCGACGACAAGCCGATCAACTACTCGCTGATCTTCCTGCTGCGCGACCCGACCATCATCGTCAACACGGTCGACACCTTGCTGGGCACGGTGCAAAAAGGCCTGGACGCTTTCAGCTCGGTGCTGAATCTGCCCATCATCGGCGACAAGCTCAGGGATGCGACGCAATTCATTGCCGACCTGCGTGGCAATCTGATCGATGCTTTGAAGGACGCGCTGAGCTCCGCCGTGGCGGAGTACGGTGGCCTGGACAATGCTCTGCGCATGTTCTTGTTCAAGCAGCTGACGCTGGACACCAACGCGGACGGCATGATCAATGCGATCGATCTGGCCGCCAACCCCTTCCGCAACTTCTTGCAGGACTACAACGGCGACGGCAAGGTCACGGCCGACGATGTGGTGGTGGAGTACATCGCCGGGCCGCAGCGCCCGCTGGACCCGCGCTTGGCCAAGTATCTGGGCGTGGAGCAGGGCAATACCCAGCTGGTGATCCCGGCCATTTTGCCGGGCCAGCGCACGGCCTGGGTGACGGCCGGCGTCAACACACCGGTTTGGGAAACCGACAGCAACGGCACGCCCTTGCTGGACGGCAATGGCGCCAAGATCCCCAAGCTCAATGCCGATGGCTCGCAGGTTTACACCCAGACCGCCGGCAATGTGGTGATGGACGCCAGCCTGCGCAAAATCGTCGACGATGTGGTGGGCGCCATGACCAGCTCCGGCGCCACGCTGGAGGCCCTGTTCAACAAACTCAAGGCCACGAACGAGGACTTCAAGAAGAACGGCTACCCCGACACCATCGAGAAGATTGCCGAGTTCGTGGTGAAGGCGGCGGCGGACGTCAACAAGTCGGGCTACAACTACGACGCGCTGCTGCGCGACCTGTTCGGTGGCAGTGTGGCCATGGCCGCGGCCAAAGAGGTGGCGAAGAAGTTCAAGCCCAGCGATGCCGCCAAGCAGGACGCGGCCGACACGCTCAAGCGCGACTTCGCCAACGGCAGCTACGACATTCCCGCCACCTTGCTCAATGAGTTCAAGCAAGCGGTGTTCAAGCGCGCCAGCACCATGGCCACCAATGTGGCCCTGGGGCAGAGCAGTGCCATCCAGTTCCGCATGAAGCTGGGGCAGACCTACACGCCCAAGCTGGATCTTGGCTTTGACATCGGCATGCCCGGGCTCAACCTCAAGCTCGACGGCGGCCTGGATGTGCGCCTGGGCTGGACCTTCTATCTGGGCTTCGGCGTTGATATCAACGACGGCTTCTACGTCGTCACCAATATGCCTGGCACGGCCGGCATCGGCGAGCTGACCAATCTGAAGAATGACGGCACGGTGGATGCCAGCCGCCCCTTCGTCAGCAATCCGCTGGACGCGCACATCAACAACCTCTGGCTGGTGGGCAAGCCCACGCAGGCCAATGCGGTCAAGGAGTTGTAGTTCACGCTGGACGCCTACCTGAAGGGCGGCAATAACGGCGGCCCGGCCTCTTTGAATGCCGAGGTGCTGACGCTCAACGGCACGCTGACCGACAACTGGGACGGCTGGATCCGCGACAACGACGGCGGCATCTGGGGCTCGGGCGTCAACAGTGTGACCGGCCAGCAAATGCAGGCCAACTATGGCCGCACCGAAGAACTGTTCCGCGGCCAAACGGGCAAAGACGGTTCGCGCACCCAGTTCCACGGCGCCTTCTCGGTGGACTTGAAGGATAGAGGCCTCTTCGGTGTGGCGGCGCTAAGCACGCTGACCAATGGCCGGCTGACCTATTCCGACCTGCGCGCTGGCAAGCTCAGCGACCTGGTGAAGGTGGACTGGGCCGCGCAAGCCCAGGTCAATATGCATATGAAGCTCGGCAGCTCGCTGGGCGAAAAGGGCTATCTGCCCGAGGTCAAGGGTGATCTGCATCTGACCTGGCAAGACAGCAGCAAGAGCGCGGTGGCCAAGAAGATCGATGGCTTCTTCGCCGAAGGCTACGACAAGCTGATTCACTACCAGCCCAGTGTCTGGATGACAGACATGTATCTGGACGCGGGTACTTTCTTCTCGCAGTTCCTGCAGCCGATTGTGGGTGTCGTCAATCAGGTCACCGGCCCCATCATGCCGGTGATCGATGCGCTGACCACACCGATCCCGGGCCTGAGCGAATTCATGGGCCGAGACTACAGCGCGCTGGATCTGGCCTCGGACATGGCCAAGATCTCGGGCGGCAATGCCAAGGTCGACTTCGTCATTGCGATGGCGAACATGATCAAAGTGCTGCAAAACCTGCCGAACTCCGACGGCCTGCTGTTGCCGGTGGCCAAGTCCATGATCATCATTGGTCAGCAGGATCGCAAGCTGAACTTCGGCGCCAAGCTGCCGGTGCCTGATGTCACGGTCAAGCTGCCTTACAAGGAACTGCCTTCGGTGCATGTTGATGCCGGCGACGGCAGCACGCATTTCGACCTGGACTGGGGCGTGGGCTTTGACAAGGACCTCAAGCTCAGCGAGGCCATCAAGGGCAATCTGCCCAACTTCAGCTTTGACTTCAAGCTCAGCGCCGATGCCAAGGTGCCCGCACCTTACGAGACCTGGAAGGTCATCGACTTCACCATTCCTGGCCTCAAGGACACCACCGGTGCCGATGCCAAGTTCAAGATGGAGATCGGGGTTGGCTGGCAGAACCTGAAGGTGTCCGACATCTTGAGCGGCAATATTGCGCCGCAGTTCGACGTCAAGGTCACTTGCTCTGACATCAACTTCAATCTGCGCACGCTGCCGCCGCTGCAGATCAAGGTGCCCAAGATCACCGCTCGCGTGCTGGGGCAGGACTATGAGTGGACCATCGCCGGCGCTGACGCTAACGGGTACTTGAATGTGGAATGGGCCGGCCCGCTCAAGCTGCTGCAAGACAATAACTTGCCGCGCTATCAGATCGCGGATCTGAGCGGCGCCTCGATTGCGCTGCCGGAGATCAAGCCCTTCTTGCTGCCGGTGGAATTCAAGCCGATGACGGTCCATTGGGACTTGATGGGCAAGGAGCATGTCTGGAATGCCTTCGACCTGAGCGCCGCGGCGACCAAGTTCAACACCACCTATGCGCGCCTGATCGACTTCAGCTCGGGCCAGAAGATCAGTGTGGCTCTGCCTGATGTCTGGTTGCCGACGCTGAATCTGCCGGACTTCCTGCCGGACTTTGACTTCAACCTCCCGGATTTGAGCTTCCTGAAGAACCTGATCCCCAGCATCTCGGTGCCGGATCTGCCTGGCCAGGTCTCCATCGGCCCGGCTCAAGGTATGGCCAACTTCAAGGCAGCCTTGAAGAAGCCAGGCAGCGCGCTGAAGTTCCCGGTGCTCGACGATCCGCTGGGCGCAGTGATCAATATGCTGAGCGGCAAGCCAGCGGACTTGATGACCTTCACCCCGCCCAAGCTCGAGGTGGACGTTGGCTTCCGCCAGCAGTTCCCGATCTACCCGCCGCTGTTCGGCGGGCTCAAGGGCGAGATCAATCTGAAGGCCAATCTGACCTTTGGTTTCGATACCTTCGGTATTGCCCAGTTCCTCGATAGCCACAAGATTACCGACATCTTCAACGGCTTCTATGTCGGCGACAACATCGTGCGCGGCAAGGACATGCCCGAAGTGGTGCTGCAGATGAAGCTGGCCGCTTTTGCCGAACTCAACGGCGGCATCATCCGCGGCGGTGTCGAAGGCGGTATCCGCATGATCGGCACGGTTGACCTCTACGATGAGAACCGGGACAACAAGTTCCGCGCCTCGGAGATCATTGCGGCGGCCTCCGACGATCCCTTCGATGTGGTCGAGATGCATCTGAAGGGCACGGCCTATATCGCGGCCTACCTCGACGTCTTCGCTTTGGTGAAGTATGTGCGGGTGTTTGAGTACACCTTTGTCGAAGCCACGCTGTTCGAGTGGGAGCATGACCCTGCGTCCAAGAAGCCCGTGCTGGGCTCCATGGACGGCGATGTGCTGACCCTGCATATGGGTTCGGGCACGGCCGGTATCGACGGCAATGCGGCCATCGACAAGAGCGCGGCCGACCGCAAGCGTCGCGACACCACCGACGGTAACGAAGAATTCACGCTGACCGAACAGGGCGGCCTGAAGGTGTCCGCCAAGCTGCCGAATGGCAAAACCTATGACAAGACCTTCGCCGGCGTGCGCAAGGTCAAGGCCTATACCGGCGCGGGCGACGACAAGATCGATGCCTCGGCCCTGTCTGCCAGTGTTTCCGTGCTGTTCGTGGCGGGCGGTGGCAAGGACGTGCTGATGGGCGGCGCGGGTGACGATGTGCTGATTGGCTCTCTGGATGGTCAGGCCACCTTGTACGGCGGCGGCGGCAATGACCGCCTGATCGCCCGCGGTGGCGTCACCCAGATGGAAGGGGGTGACGGCAACGACACCTACCGCTTCCTTAATGGCTGGGGCCAGGCCACGGTCAGCGATGCCAGCGGCGCCAATGTGCTGGACTTCAGCGCCCAAACCCAGGGCGTGGTACTGAACGACGGCCTGCATCAGGTCAGCCAAGGTGCCAACAATGCCAGCTTCAGTGCCAGCGATCGCATCGATCTGGTCAAGGGCGGGCAGGGCGCCGATTTGGTGGACTTCTCAGCCGACCAGGCCGATCTGCTGATCACGCTCACCGGCATGAATGCGGGCTGGGTCAAGAACTCGGCCAGCGGCATGGTGCAGACCGGCCTTGTGGCCGGCCAGGCGCAGACGCTGGCCGGTGATAACGCCGGCTTCGGCTACAAGTTCGAGGGCATGGAGCACATCATCGGCGGCCGCGGCAGCGATGTCTTCCGCGTTCGCGATGGCGCAGGCGTCAGCGGCAGCCTGACTGGCGAGTCCACGCAGGGCGATCTGCCCAATCAGCGCAATACCTTGGATTTCTCCGAGTACCAGCGCGGTGTCACCGTCAATCTGGAGGGCAATAGCGCCTTCGGCAGCGGTGGCCTCACCAATATCACGGTGCGTGGCTTCCACAATGTGTTTGGCGGCGCTGGCAATGACCGCCTGACCGGTGACGGCCGCAACAATCTGCTGGTCGGCAATGGTGGTGCCGATGTGCTGGAGGGCCAGGCGGGCAACGACTTGCTGATCGCCGACAACTTCCTCAGCTACAAGAACGAGGCGGCCAAGCCCAATGGGTTGGTAGCGATCAGCGACTATCTGAGCCTGCAAACCGCCGGCGGCCTGGCAGGCTTTGGCATGGCCGGGCAGAGCGTCAACCGCACCTGGATCTGGAAGGGCCAGACGCTGGAGAACCTCAGCCTGAGCAGTTCAACGCAGACGCTCAAGGGCGGCAGCGGCGACGACATCCTGATGGGCGCTCTGGGCTCAGACACCTTCAATATCGGCGGCACCGGCGAAGGCAATGACACCATCATGGGTGACCTGGGCCAGATCGTGGTCGACTTCGAGTCACGTCAGGCCTTGTTCGCCAAGACCTTTGGTGGCCTAGGCGGCAGCGCCGACACCATTTACTTGGGTGGCGGCAGCAATCTGGTGCTGGCGGGCAATGGTGGCGACACCATCGTCGGCGCAGACACGGCCAGCAGCAGCAACATCATCCTGGCCGATAGCGGCGAGGTCAGCTTCAAGCGCGCCCTCAATGCCAAGGGCAAATGGACCTTCACCGAAATGGACGGCTTCCAGCACATGCTGGACTACGCCACCAGCGTGGTGGGCGAAACCGGCGGCAATGACACCATTACCTTGGCCAATGGTTCGGCCCTGGTGATCGGCGGCGCGGGCAAGGACCAGATCGGCTTCTCGGCCGGATCTTCGACCGCCAAGAACTTCCGCTTCATCGCCGGTGACCACGCCCGTGTGGAGACCGACGCCCGCGGTGGCGTCAAGGCCTTCTACAGCCTGGATACGCAAGCCTCGACCGGCGGCGACGACCTGATCATGGTGGGCGACCCGCGCGACGCCTCCGACCGTTTCCTGGGCAGCAATTTCATCATTGCAGGCGTGGGCAGCGACACGGTGCTGATCAGCGCCGGGCTTGACGCCGCGACCGGTGCCTACACCTATGGCCGCGCCCAAAGCAGCGATGTGATCATTGGCGACAACGGCCGCATCGAGCGCTATGACAGCGTTCCAGCGGCCGGCGGTGTGGCGGCTCTTGGGAACCAACTCAAGAGCGTGCAGTCCACGGACTTTGCCGACGCCAGCATCCCTGCCAAGGACCTGATCGTCACCGGCAATGGCGACAAGACCATCATCGGTGGCGCAGGCGAAGACACCATCACGGTGGCGGCCTATGGTGCCGACGCAGTGGTGGGCTCGCCGCAGTCTCAGGCCATGCGCTTGATCGCGGGCGACAACGCACGCTTCAGCTTCGATACCGCGGGCGGCATGACCGAGATGGTCTCCACTGATTTGCGCGCCGAGACCGGCGGCAATGATGTGATTCGCATCGGCAAGGTCGGCAGCAGCACGGCGCTGGGCCTGAACTTTGTGATCGGCGGCATGGGCAGCGACGATATCTTCATCGCTGGAGAGATAGACGCCAACACCGGCCGGGTCATGACCGGCACCGGCCTGAGCGAAGACGTGCTGATCGGTGATAACGGCCTGATTCAGCGGGCCGCGTTGAGCAACAAGATGCTGCTGGTGCGCTCCACCGAAACCGACAAGGGCGGCAACGACCGCATCGTGACCGGCAACGGCGCGCAGGTGATGTTGGGCGGCTTCGGTAGTGACTTGCTGCAAGGCGGCAGCGGCACCGCGATTGCCATCGGCGATAACGGCGAACTCATCTACGACCAACTGGCCAAGAACGGCGTGCTGCGTCAGGCGCGCAGCATCGATGAAGCCATTGGCGGCAATGACACCCTGGGCTTTGGCGAAGGCTATAAGCTCTTGATCGGCGGCTTTGGCCGCGACTCGGTCGAGGTCAGCGCCACTGGCCAAGGTGTGGCGGCCGACTTGGCCTTCGTCACCGGCATTGCGGGTCTCATCAACACCACGGGTCTGAATGGTGCCGCCTTGAAGGCCGCGCAAACCGAGAACCGTGGCCGCACCGGCCGCTTCGTGGCCGGCGACAACGCGCGGGCCTTGTTCGATGCCAAGGGCGGTTTGATCGAGTTCGGCGCCACGGATGCCATCAGCGCTACCGGCAGCGACGATGAAATCATTCTCGGCGCGCGCGACACCACGGCCGACCTTGGCCTGCAAGTGGTGATGGGCGGCATGGGCAGCGACCAGATCAGCGTGCGCTCGGGTAGCCGCAGCGAGGACGTGATCTTCGGTGACTCGGGCGAGTACAAGCGCCAAGCGCTTGGCTACGGTGTGCTGGCCATCAACAGCCTGGCGGCGGACAAGGGCGGCGACGACCGCATCAGCACCGGCGCCGGTCAGAAGATCGTGCTCGGCGGCATGGGCGGCGACCGCATCGATGTGGCGACGCGTGAGCGCAGCGACAACAGCATCGTGCTCGGCGACAGCGGCGCGCTGGCCTATGACCCCACCGGCAATGGCAATCTGCAAACCGTCAGCAGCCGAGAGCTGGGCTTCGGCGGCGACGACCTGATCACCTTGGGCGCCGGTGAGATCGTGGTGCTGGGCGGCTATGGCCGTGACAGCATCAAGATCAATGCCGACAGCCGCAATATGCGGGTGGTGGTGGGCGATAACGCCGACCTGCGCTTCTATGCTGGTGCCACACCGGACGAGCGCAGCCTGGCCGATTTGGTTAGCTCCGACGCCAGCATCTCCACCGGTGACGGCGACCTGATCCAGGTCGGCGTGGCCGGTGCTGACCAGGCCGATATGGGCGAGGCCATTCTGGTTGGCGGCATGGGTGCGGACCTGATCAATGTCAGCGGCCGCAGCGCCAAGGTGGTGATGGCCGGCGATAACGTCGAGTTGCATCGCCATGCCAATGGTCAGTTGCTTTCCATTAGCAGCTTGGGCCTGGACCAGGGCGCAGGGGACATCCTCAGCACCGTGGCAGGAGATGTGGTGATGATTGGCGGCGTCGGTGGCGACACCATCCGCGCCGGCAGCGGCAATAGCCTGGTGCTGGGCGACTCGGGCCGTTTCGTTTTCGACGCCTCCGGCTCCGGTGCTTTGCGCCAGGCCATCAGCCTGGGTCTGGCCCTGGGTGGCAATGACGATATCGCCTTGGGCAATAGTGGCGCCACTCAAGACGGTGACAAGGTGGTGATCGGCGGCGGTGGTGCCGACACCATCCTGATCCAGTCGGTGCGTGGCTCCGGCAATTTGGCCGAACCGCGCCCCAGCGCGGCGGCCAGCCCCGAGCGTGCGGTGGCCGGCGATAACGCCGCGTTGCAGTTCGACAGCGCCGGCCGCTTGACCGACTTCATCACCCTGGATGCCGACCCCGCAACGGGCGGCAATGACGACATCCAGATCGTCATGAGTGGCTCGGCCCTCAACCCCACGGCCTTGACCGATGTGAACATCGTGGCCGGTGGTGTGGGCAATGACCGCATCACCGTCACCGGCGCCAGCCGCAGCCGCGATGTGATCAGTGGCGATAACCTCGAATTCCATCGCACCGATGGCAGCGCGGCCGACCCGGCGCGGCGCTATCAAAACCTCTACGCCGAGGCCATTTACGGCGCGGTGGGCGGCGATGACGAGATCCGCATCGGCGCGGGCGAAAAGATCGTGCTGGGCGGCGCCGGCAATGACAAGCTGGAAACGCAGACCCAAGGCGGAGATGACTACAGCGTCATGCTCGGCGATGCCGGCAGCGTGGTGTTTGAGTCTGACGGTTCCGGCCGCCTCAAGCAGATCTTCTCCACCCAGCCGCTGGTGGGCGGCAATGACCGCCTGCAAGTCGGCGGTGGGCGCAGCTATGTGCTGGGCGGCCGCGGCAGCGATGTGATCACAGTCAACGCCAGCGATGCGCAACGCCGCATTCTGGTGGGCGACAACGGTCAGATCGACTTCCTGGCCGGTCAGCCCAGCTTTGTGCAGAGCACCGGGCCGGATGTGGCCGACATCACGCTGAACGTCGACACCTTTGTGCTGCCGGCCACCGGCAGCCAGGTCTTGCTGGGCGGCAATGGCCTGGATCAACGCCTGGGCGGTGTGGCCGCGCGCGACATCCAGTTGCCAGGCAATGGCAGCATCGATTTGCGCGACCCGCTCAACACGGTCATCAGCGTGACGGTGTTGGGTGAGTACGGCGAGCTTGGCCTCTTCGGCCGGCCGCTGACCAAGCCCGATCCGAACAGTGGCGGCAGCAATACCGACCCCATCACCGGCAGCCCCAGCGGCGAAGGGCAGGTGGGCGAGGACGACCAACTCAGCGCCAGCGGCAAGCTCGGCCTGGAGGCCTTGGGCGGTGGCGCAGCCACCTTCCCGGTGCAGACTTTGGTGGGCCAGTACGGCCGCCTGAGCTTGCTGGCCGATGGCAGCTGGACCTATGTGCTGGACAACGCCAGTGCGCAAGTCCAGGCGCTCAAGAGCGGCGAAAGCCGCCTGGACAGCTTCATCGTGCAAACCCTGGACGGCAGCAGCACGGTGGTGAGCATCACCGTCAAGGGTCAGGATGACGAGACCCTGTTCGGCGGCGACTTGCAGGCAGGCCTGAGCGAAAACCAGGCCGCGGCCTTGTCGGGCCTGATCAGCTTCAGCAATGCAGACGCTGGCTTGCTGCTCTTGCAGATGCAGCAACGCCGCACGGCTTACGGCCAGTTCTCGCTGACCGAGGGTGGCGCCTGGACTTATGTGCTCGACACCGCATCCGCGAGCGTGCAGGCCTTGTTGGCAGGGCAGCAGGTCGAAGACACGATCGAGTTGCGTGCCAGCAATGGGACGGTCAGCGTGCTGCGCATTCGCATCACCGGCGTCAACAACACGCCAGTGATTGGCGGCAGCCGGGATGCCGTGGCCGTGGATGGCAGCACCCAGCCGGTGGGCGGGCAGCTCACCGTGCTGGATGCCGACGCGGGTCAAAGCCTGTTTGTGGCCAAGCGCCAGAACAGCGCCTTCGGCCAGTTCAGCTTGGCGGCTGACGGCAGCTGGCAGTACCAGCTGGACGCCAACTCCACAGCACTGCAAGCCTTGGCCGAGGGTGAGGAGCAACTTGACCGCTTCGACGTCTTCAGTGCCGATGGCGCCAAGACCCAGGTCGTGATCACGGTGCGTGGCATCAACAATGCCGCCCTGATAGGTGGCGACACCAGCGCGGGGCTCAAGGAAGACAGCCGTGAGGCGGCGCGCGGCCAACTCAGTATTGCCGATGCCGACACGGCTCAGAGCCGCTTTGTGGCGAGCCAGCAGCGCAGTGCTTATGGCCAGCTCAGCTTGCAAGCTGACGGACGCTGGGTGTATCAGCTGGATGCGCAGTCGCCCGCGCTGCAAGCCCTGATTGAGGGCCAGCAGCAAGTCGATCGCTTCGAGGTTCGCAGTGTCGATGGCAGCGTCGTGGCGATCAGCATCAGCTTGACCGGCGTGAACAACGCCGCGCAGATAGGTGGCAGCCAGACCGGTGTGGCATTGCAGGGCGACAGCCAGGCGGTGCGCGGCCAGCTGAGCGTGGTGGATGCGGATGCTGCGCAGTCAGCCTTCCGCGCCAGCCAACAGCAGGGCGTGTATGGCCAGCTGCGCCTGGCGGCGGATGGGCAGTGGCAATACGTGCTGAATGCCGAGTCCAGCGCCGTTCAGGCCTTGCGCGAAGGCGATCTGAAGCAGGAGCGCTTTGAGTTGTTCAGCCTGGACGGCAGCGCTGTGTCGGTTGCTATCGATGTGCGTGGCACCGTGTCGCGTCAAGTCGATGTGATCGCCCGCGAACTGGAGCAAGCGCGCAATGAGGCGGGTGATGCGGCGAGTTTGCTGCAGGCCGGCTCGTCCAGCGCGCAGCGCGGTGGCACTGTGAGTGGTGCTGCTGTAAGCGGTTCACCGAGCCAGGCCGCCCAGCAACTGAATCAGGAGATGGGCAGCTTGCTCGGCAATCAGGCCGCGGCGCAGCCCGGCGCGGGCGCTGCTGTGGCGCTGGACTTGTTCCAGGCCTCCAGCGCGAACGCGATGGGCCAGGCTTCCCCGACCGCGTTTGAGCGCGTGCAGCAAACACTGCGCGCCGCCGAACTCAGCAGTCCGCTGCAAGAGCGTGGCGAGCAGAGCGTCTTGGGTCTGTCCGCGAGCGAGTCGTCTGAGCTGGCGTCTGCGGTGGCTTCGGTCGGTGCAAACGCGCCCCTGGTGACGAGCTATGCCTTGGGCGCGCAGCTGTTCTGGAATGCTCAGACCGCGGCTCAGTCGGGTGCTCGTGTCAGCCTGGATGCTTTGCGCGCTCACGCCTTCGAAGGCGCTTACCAGGCCGCGACGGCTGGGACGGCTGGGCTGGACGAGTTGCAAACCGCGACGGGCGGGGCCACTGCCGAACTGCTTGGTGATAATGCGCAGCCGCTGCGGGACGGGGCGGCTGAGTCAAGCTCGCCCGAGACCGATGCAGCTGCCCTTGGCCCAGCTGCGGCTTTGCCGAAAGGTAGCAAGGGCGACGCCGCCGCGGCACCGCGGGCAGCGGCCGATACGCAAGCCTTGCTGGCTGCGGGCTTTGGCCTGGCTGCACTGGCGCGGCCGGCTTCCGCCGCAGCAAGCACCACACCGAAAGTGCGCTGGGATGTCATGCCCGGCGGCGCCTCAGCCGGGCAGCGCAAACCCAGTGCAAACAGCCGTTTTGGCAAGTAAGGCGCGGCAGAGCAGCGCCAGGCTTGATCACTTTTATTACCGAAGAAACGAGAATTTTTGATGAGTAACGAGAACAAATCTCCCGTCGAAGCCATGCCCCAAATCACCTGGGACGATTCCAAGATGGAGACCACCTACGCCAATGTCTGCAATGTGCTGGGCACGCGCGAAGAAATCATGCTGCTGTTCGGGGCCAATCAAGCCTGGCAGACGCAGCAGTCCGAGGTCAAGGTCGCTTTGTCCAACCGCATCGTGCTGAACCCCTATGCCGCCAAGCGCCTGATGACCTTGCTGGAGCTGGGCTTGCGCGAATACGAAACCCGCTACGGCGAACTCAAGCTCTGAAGACGCAGATGGCTAGCCCAAGGGCACTCGCGCAGGCGAGCGCCCGCGGCGGCCGATTTCCCTTTCTTTTCTGACGGTCTTCATGCTCGCGTCCTCTTCCTTCGTCGCCGCACCGGTCTGGCAATTGCTGCTGGACGGCCCTCGTGCGGGCGATCGCCAGGCCTTTCACGCGGCCTGGCTCCACACCCTGGTGCAAGGCCTGCAGCCGGGTGTCAGCGAGGCCGTGCTGGTGCTCGACGGGCGCCATCTGGACGCGAACCCGGGTGAGCTGCAGCCCGCCGCGCTGTGGCCTTTGCAACAAGCCCCCAGCCCGGCGCTGACCAGTTTGTGCGAAGAGGCCCTGGCCGTTCGCATGCCGCTGAATCGTCAAGGCATGTTGGCCATGCCGCTGCTGGATCAAGTGGGCGTGCAGGCGCGAGAGCCGGGCGCCGCTGTGCCGGTCTTGCACGGCGTGGTTGGCTTGGTCTTCCCGGCCGGGCAGGTGCCGCGTCATGCGCAAGACTGGTTGCGCTGGGGCTTTGGCTGGCTATTGGGTCAGGGTCAGGGGCTTGCAGGATCTGGCGAACGTGCAGACCTTGGCGAGCACGAGCAGGACGCCTTGCGCGAGCGCATGCTGCTGGCCCTGGAGTTGCTGGTGGCGGTGCTGAGTTGCAGCGACCCCCAGGCCGCCTGCAACACCGCCGTGAACGAAGCCGCGCAGCGCCTGGGCTGCGACCGCGTCTCCATCGGCTTTGGCAACGGCCGACGCGTGCGTCTGCAAGCCCTGTCCAACGCGGCGGACTTTTCCCGCCGGCTGGACCTGGCCCATGCCATTGAGGCCGCCATGGATGAGGCTTGCGATCAAGCCTGCCCGGTTCTCTGGCGTGGCGAGCAGGTGGGCCAAAGCGACCCTATTTCTCAAGCCGCGCCGGATCAAGCCACCGCCGTTGTGCACCGCGAGCATCAACAACTGGGCCGCGGTTTCGGCACGGACACGCTGCTGTCGGTGCCCTTTTTCCAGCCCAAGGAAGCCGAGTTGGGCCGTCACGCTTATGGCGTGATCTTGTTTGAATGGGCGGGCAAGACGCCCGATCCCCTGAGTTTGCAAATGGCCGAGGGCCTGCCGCCTTTGCTGGGCCGGCTCTTGCTGGAAAAGCGCCATGCCCGGCGCGCCTGGTATTTGCGCTGGCGCGATGGCATCGAGTCGCAGGCGCGTGCCCTGTTTGGCCCGCGCCATGCCTTGCGCAAGCTGGGTGCTTTGGGCTTGGCGGTGGCGGCGCTGTTCCTCGCCACGGCCACCGGTCCTTTCCGCGTGGCGTCCCATGCGGCGCTGGAAGGGCAAGTCCGCCGCGTGGTGGCCGCGCCCTTTGACGGTTTTGTGGCCAGCTCCCTGGTGCGTGCCGGTGATGTGGTGCGGCAGGGCCAGGTGATGGCCTCGCTGGATGATCGCGATATGCGCCTGGAGGCTGAGAAGTGGAGCAGCCAGCAAACCCAGTACGCCAAGCAGGCGCAAGAGGCGCAGGCGCAGCACAGCCTGGCGCAGATTCAAATTTCGATGGCGCAGATTGCTCAGGCCGCTGCGCAGCGCCGCTTGTCCGAGGCCATGGCCGCACGCAGCGCCATTCGCGCGCCGCTGGACGGCTTGGTGGTCAGCGGCGACCTTTCGCAAAGCCTGGGTGCGGCGCTGAAGAAAGGGCAAAGCCTGTTCGAGATCTCGCCGCTGGACGCCTACCGCGTGATCTTGCTGGTGGATGAGGCCGATGTGGACTTGGTCGCTGTGGGGCAGCGGGGCGAGTTGATGCTGACCGCCATGCCCGGCCGCACCTACCCCTTCACCGTGCGCTTGCTGACGCCGGTTGCCCAGGCCAAGGACGGCCATAACCAGTTCCGCGTCGAAGCCGTGCTGGACTTGCCGCCCGAAGCGGTGCGCCAAGCCCAGCTGCGGCCCGGCATGGAAGGCTTGGGCAAGATCGATATGGGTGAGCGCCGTTTGGTTTGGATTTGGACCCACCGCATGTCGGACTGGTTACGTCTGAAGCTGTGGCAATGGTTGGGCCTGTGAGCAAAGCATGAGCTCAAGCCTGTTTTCATCCGCCTGGTATCGCGTGGCCGAGATGCGGCCGCAGCTGCGCGGCCATGCCCGTCTGACCCGGCATCACTACCGCGGCAAGCGCTGGTATGTGCTGCAAGACCAGGCCAGCGGGCGCTTCATGCGCCTCAACCCCGAGGCGCATCGAATTGTTGCGCTGATGGACGGGCAGCGCACCCTGGCGCAGATCTGGGCGCTGTGCTGCGAGAACCTGGGGGATGCGGCGCCGACGCAAGACGAAGTCCTGCAGCTCTTGACCCAGCTGCATCAGGCCAATGTGCTGCTGAGCGAGCGCAAGCCCGATTTGGAGGATTTGGACACGCGCCGGCGCAAGCTCGGCTGGGCGCGGCTGAAGCAATACCTGGGCAATCCGCTCTCGCTGAAATTGCCGCTCTGGGATCCGGATCGTTTCTTGAGTGCCGTGGCCCGCTGCCTGCCGGCCGGGCTGCTGCCCTGGCTGGGCCTGGCGTGGTTGGCCCTGGTGGGCTCGGGCCTGGTGGGCGCGGCCTTGCACTGGGAAGAACTCAGTGCCGACATCAGCACCCGCATCTTCACCAGCGAAAACATATTGCTGCTGGCCGTGGCCTTCCCGGTGCTGAAGATCATTCACGAGCTGGGTCATGGCCTGGCGCTCAAGCTCTTCGGCAACAGTTGCCATGAAATGGGGCTGATGTTTCTGGTGGCCGTGCCTGTGCCCTATGTGGACGCCAGCCAGTCGACGGCCTTGGTGTCCAAGCGCCAGCGCATGATCGTGGGCTTGGCCGGCATGATGGCCGAAATGGCGGTGGCCTCGCTGGCCTTGTGGCTGTGGGCGCAGGCGCAACCGGGTGTGGGCAAAGCCTTTTTGCATCAGGTGTTGGTGGCCGCCGGCGTCAGCACGGTGATCTTCAACGCCAATCCCTTGCTGCGCTTTGACGGCTATTACGTGCTGGCGGACTGGTTGGAGATCCCCAACCTCGGCCAGCGCGCCAATCAATACCTCGGCCATTTGATCAAGCGCCACTTGTTCCGCATCGGTGCGGATCAACCCGCCACCCAGTTCCATCCCCCGCTGACGCAGCGCGAGGCGCCTTGGTTGCTGAGCTATTGCCTGGGCTCTTTCGTCTACCGCATGACGGTGGCCGTGGCCATTGTGCTGATGGTGGCCCAGCAGTTCTTTTTTATCGGCGTGCTGCTGGCGATTTGGTCGGCCTGGGGCACGGTGGGCGCACCGCTGGTCAAGCACCTCAAATACCTCTGGGCCCATCCTTCCTTGGACGGGCGGCGCGGCTGGGCCTGGACGCTGAGCCTGGGTTTGACTTCCGGCTTGGCGGCGATCGTTTTCCTGGTGCCCGTGCCGTCATGGACCAATACCGAGGGCGTGATCTGGATGCCCGAGCAATCCCGCGCCCGCGCCAGCCATGCATGTTTTGGCACCGAGCTTTTGGTGGCGCCCGGCGCCCAGGTGGCTGCCGGGCAGGCGCTGCTGGGCTGCAGTGATCCTGAGTTGGACGCACAGCTGGCGCAGGCCGATGCCAAGCGCCGGGAGATCGAGGCCCGCCTGGCCCAGGCGCAGGCCATGGATCGCCTGCAAGCCCAGGTGCAAGAAGCCGAGTTGCGCCATGTGCGCCAGCGCCTGGCTGATTTGCGCCAGCGCCGCGAGCAGCTGGCCATTACCAGCCCGGTGGCCGGGCAGTTTGTGATGGCTTCGCCGCAGGACTATCCAGGCCGCTTCTTTGAGCGGGGCGAGCAACTCGCCTATGTGCTGCAGCCGCGCAGCTTCAGCTTGCTGGCCGTGGTGGGGCAGGGCGATGTGGATCAGGTGCGCACCCGCACCAGCCGCGTGGAGCTGCGCAGTGTTGAGAATGTCGGCCGTTTATTGGCCGCCAGCCTGGACCGCGAGGTCCCTGCGGCCACCAACCAGCTGCCCAGCATGGCCCTGGCTTTGCAGGGCGGCGGCAGCATTGGTCTTGACCCGGCCAAGGATCAGGCGGGCCAGGGCCCGCAAACCTTGAACAGCCTGTTCCAGTTTGAATTGCGCTTGCTGGGCAATGAATTGCCCAGTGCGGTGGGGCAGCGCGTGCATGTGCAGTTCGTGCATCCGCATGAGCCGCTGGCGCGTCAGTGGTACCGCCCGCTGCGTCAACTCTTCCTTCGTAGTTTCGCCACCTGATGCAGCGCACCCAGCCTTTTGCGCTCGGCTTCCGGGCCGATCCTTATGCACAGCGCCGCGACTGGGGTGAGATCTCCGTCTGGGACCGTACGGCCGACTGGTGCGCCCGACATCTGCTGCGCCGCGATCAGTTGTCGGCACGCAGCTTGAACCGTTTTGTTGCCGCCGTTCATCGCGCCTCGGCAGAACTCGAAGGACTGCCCGCTGAAGCTTGGCGCGCACAGATCGCGGAGTTGCGCCTGGCCCTGGGGCGCCAAGGCTTTACGCCGGCGCTGTGCGCCAAGGCGTTTGCGCTGATTCGCCTGCAGTCCCAGCGCAGCCTGGGCCTGGCGCATTTCGACACCCAGCTCAAGGGCGCTTACGTCATGCTGCGCGCCCGCGTGCTGGAGATGGACACGGGTGAGGGCAAGACGCTCACCGCCAGCCTGGCCGCCGCAGCCGCCGCCTTGGGTGGCTTGGCGGTGCATGTGATCACGGTGAACGACTACCTGGCCGAGCGCGACCGTGACAGTTTGCGCCCGCTGTACGAGGCCTTGGGCTTGAGCAGCGATGTGGTGCTGGAGGCCATGGACGAGTCCGCACGCCGCCTCGCCTACCGCGCCGACATCGTCTACTGCAGCAACAAGACCGTGGTGTTCGACTATTTGCGCGACCGCCAGCATCTGGAAGAGCGCATGCAGGCTCTGCCCATGGCGCTGGCGCGCATGCTGAACCTGCAAGGCCAGCGCCCCACCACCTTGCGCGGCCTGCACTTCGCCATCGTCGACGAGGCGGACAGCATCTTCATCGACGAGGCGCGCACGCCGCTGATTCTGTCGGCCCAGCGTGCCGACCCTGCCGCTCAGGCCTATGCCATTCAGGCCATGGCGCTGGCCGAACAGCTGCGCCTGCCTGAGCATGCGTTTTTGGAGGCCGGGCAGGTCCGCTTGACGCCGGCCGGTCGCGATCACTTGCGCGCCTGCCTGCCGGTCTTGCCGCCGGTCTGGCATGCGCCGCTGCGCAGCGAAGAGGCGGTGCTGCAAGCGCTCACCGCGCTGCATGTCTATCAACGCGATGTGCATTACATCGTGCATGAGGGCAAGGTGCAGATCGTTGACGAGAACACCGGCCGGGTGATGGCGGATCGCTCCTGGGAGCGCGGCCTGCATCAGATGGTGGAGGTCAAGGAAGGCGTGGACCAGTCTGCCGCGCGCGAGACCCTGGCGCGCATCAGCTATCAGCTCTTCTTCCGCCGCTATCTGCGTTTGGCCGGCATGACCGGCACATGCCGCGAAGTGGCGGCCGAGATCGAAGCGGTGTTCGGCCCGGCCGTCACCCGGGTGCCGCCACGCAAGCCCTCTTTGCGCCAGGCGCAAGGCGAGCAGCTGTTGGCGACGATGGCGCTGAAGTGGGAAGCCGTGGCGCAAGCGCTGCGGCGGCGCCTGGCGCTGGGTCAGCCGGTACTGGTGGGCACACGCTCGATCGCTGCCTCGGAGGCACTCAGCGCCGTTTTGCATGCGCATGGTCTGCCGCATGTGGTGCTCAATGCCAAACAGGATGCCGACGAGGCCGCCATCGTCGAGGCTGCCGGCCAGGCCGGGCGCATCACCATTGCCACCAATATGGCCGGGCGCGGCACGGATGTGCCGCTCAGCGAAGCCGCACGCGCAGCGGGTGGCTTGCACACCATCCTGACTGAGCGTCATGACAATGCCCGCGTTGATCGCCAGCTGATCGGTCGCTGTGCCCGCCAGGGCGATCCCGGCAGCTGGGAGGCCTTGCTCAGCTTGGACGATGAGTTGCTGGCGCAGCGCCCCAGCCGCTTGCTGGACACGCTGCGCCAGGTGCTTTTGAAGCACCCGGGTCAGCGCCAGGCGCAGCGCCTTGGCTTGTGGCTGTATCGCCGCGCCCAGGCGCGCAAGGAACGTGAACATGGCCGCGTGCGGCGCAATCTTTTGAAGACCGACTTCCAGACCCGGCAGTCGCTGTCGTTCAGTGGACAAATGGAGTAGTGATGATGAATTTGCCGACCCCTCAGGGTCATGCTTCCGCCAGTGCGCTGGCACCAGCTTTGCCGGGCGCTCAAGTGCTTTCGCGCAGCCTGGCGCTGCTGGCACTGGCTGTGGGTTTGTCTTTTGGACCTACGCCGGATTCGCAGGCGCAGCCGATGTTGAGCCCGGCGGATCTGGCCCGGCTGAATGCGGCCGGGGTTGCAGCGCCTATGCCTATTGCAGAGACCTTGTGCCTGATCGAGCCCTCGCAAGAGGTCAATGTGGGCACGCCGGTCGATGGGGTGCTGGAGGGCATTTATGCCGACCGCGGCGATATGGTTCGTGTCGGCCAGGTCTTGGCGCGCTTGAGCTCCGGCGTGGAGCAGGCGGCCGCCGATTTGCAAGCGGCCAAGGCCGAGTTTGGCGCCCGCAAGCGCGCCCGTAACGAGGAATTGCATCGCAAGGAGCTGATCTCTCAGCATGAGCTCGATGAGCTCAGCACCGAGTTGCAAATCGCCGAGCTGGAACTCAAAGAACGCCAAGAGCAGCTCAAGCTGCGCGCGGTGGTCAGCCCCATCAACGGCGTCATCGTGGACCGCCTGCGCAACCGTGGCGATTTGGTCAAACAAGAGCGGATTTTCCGCATCGCCCAGATTGATCCCTTGCATGTGGAAGCCGTGGTGCCGGCGAGCCGTTTTGGCCGTATCCAGGTCGGCCAAAGCTACGATGTGCAGCTGCTGCTCGCCGGTGGGCGTGTACGCGCTCAAGCGACCCAGGTGGACCGGGTCATTGATGCCGCCAGCAACACCTTTCGCGTGCGCCTGAAGCTCGCCAATCCCAATCATCTGATTCCTCCTGGCCAGCGTTGCCAGATCCAGTTCGGCGCCCCGCGCAGCTGAGCCTGACATAGATAAGCGCTTTTGACCCTAAAAACTATGAAAACAATGAACCGTCCAACGGGAGTACAAGCTAACTCGCAGGCCAAGCTGACTTGCGCCTTGCTGATGTTTGCACCGGTGCTGGCGCCGGCAGCCAATCCGGAAGGGGAGCGTCCGGATGTGGGCGTGGTGGCAGAGAGCTTGCGCCGCGCCGATGAGCGCCCGGCTCTGCCGCGCCCGGCCGCCAAGACCGTGATCCGCGCCAATCAGCCGCGTGTGCAAACGGGGCTGAGTGGCCTGCGCATGTCCCTGGGTGAGTTGCGCTTTGAGGGGGATTCGGGCGTTTCCAGCACGGAGCTGAACAAGGTGCTGGCGCCCTGGGCCGGGCGTGAGCTGAGCTTTGCGGAGTACGAGTCCGCCGTGCATGCGGTGGCGCAGTACCTGCGTGAAAACGGCCACCCGCAGGCCGAGGTGCGAGTCTCGACGGCGCAGGTGCAGGGCGGTCAAGTGGCCATCGCCATTCAAGGCCTGTCGCCAGCGCCTTCATCGACCCGGCTCGCGCAAGCGCCCGCCGCTCCCGAGGCGCCGCCGCAACAAGCCGAGCCACGCGTTTTCGTCAAGACTTTCAAGGTGGACGGCGTGGTGCAAGTCGCGGCCGCCGAGATTCAAGCCAAGCTGGAGCCTTTTGCCGAACGCGCCCTGACCCTGCAGCAACTGGACCAAGCCACGGCAGCCGTGGCCGGCCTGCTGCAAGAAAAGGGCTATGGCCTGGCCCAAGCCTATTTGCCGCCGCAGCGCATCGACAGCGGCGAGGTCACGATTGCCGTGCAGCAAGGCCTGGTGGATGCCACGCCGGGCCAGCGCGGGCTCAAGATCGAGGGTGCTGGCGAGCGTGTGCAGGCCAAGGTGATTGAAGAGCTGCTGGCGCCGGCGGTGCGCCCAGGTGAACCGCTGAACACGCTGGAGCTGGACCGCGCCCTGCGCCTGGCGGCCGAGGTGCCGGGCATCAAGTCCGCACGCGCCGCTTTGAGCCCGGGCGAGCAGCCCGGCAGCACACAGGCCGTGGCCACGGTGGAAGAGGCACGATTGGTCAGTGGCTCGGTATGGGCGGACAACCATGGCAGCCCGTACGTCGGCACCGGCCGCAGCAATGCCCTGGTCAACCTGAACAGCCCGGCCGGGCTGGGCGAACAGTACAGCCTGAATTTGAGCCATTCCTCGGGCATGGACAGCGTCAAGCTGGCCTCGCAGCTGCTGGTGGGCCCGCAAGGCGGCAAGCTCGGTGCCTCTTGGTCGAATATGCGCATGAACCTGGGCCAGGACGTGACGGCCCTGGACCTGAACAGCCGCAGCACCATCTTCTCGCTGTTCGGCAGCCAGCCCTTAGAGCGCTCGGTGCGCCGCAACAGCACGCTGCTGGCCAATCTGGACATCAAGCGGCTCGACAACAGCGTGGTCGGCACGCTGCGCCAGACACGCTCGCTCGACGTGGGCAGCCTGACATGGATGGGCGATGCCTTGGATGGCAGCGGCGCCCAGTGGGCCTGGAATGGCACGGCCTCGCTGGGACGTTTGAGCGTGCCTGAGGGCTCGGATCTGGCCGCGATGGACCGCCAGACCGCGCGCAGCATCGGCTCCTTCGGCAAGCTCAATGCGGGCTTCAGCCGCCTGGCCCGCTTGGCGGCGGATCCGGCCTGGTCTTTCTACGCCAGCTTGTCTGCGCAATTGGCGAGCCGCAATCTCGACGGCGCCGAGAAGTTCCAGCTCGGCGGCCCGACCGGCGTGCGCGCCTACCCTGTGGGTGAGGGCTTGGGCGACGAGGGCTGGTTGGGCACGGCCGAGTTGCGCTACAGCTTCCCCCTGCCTCAAGGCCAGATGCAGCTGTTCGCCTTCTACGATGCGGGCGGCCTACGCCAGTACAAGGATCTCTGGCAGAACGCGCTGCCCGCAGGCCGCCCCAATTACTTCACCCTCAATGGCGCAGGCTTTGGCGCTCAAGTCAGCTATTTGGATCAAGGCAGCGTCAGGCTGGTCTATGCCAACAAGCTGGGCAGCAACCCCAATCCCACGGCAGCGAACACAGACAGCGATGGTCAGTCCAAGAACAGCCGCATCTGGGTCATCGGCAACATCGCCTTCTGAAGCAGCTTCGCGCGAGACAAGAACAATGAGCAAGAATTCTCACCCCACGCAAATGGCCTGCCGCAAGGCGCTGGCCTATTTCCCCCATCCGCTGAGCAGCTTGTCGGTGGCCGTGTCCCTGGCTTTCCAGCCGCTGTGGCTGCTGTCGGCCCAGGCCGCACCGCCGGCACCTAACGCCTTGCCTGTGGGTGGCCAGGTGGTTGCCGGCCAAGCGCTGATCACGCAAACCGGCCAGCAAATGCTGGTGCAGCAAAACAGCCCCAAGCTGATCACGAACTGGCAGAGCTTCAATGTGGGCAGCCAGGCCGCCGTGGTGTTCCAGCAGCCGGGCAATGCCTCGGTGGCGCTGAACCGCGTTCTGGCGGGCGATGCCTCGCAAATCATGGGCAAGCTCAGCAGCAATGGGCAGGTCTTTCTGATCAATCCGCAAGGCGTGGTCTTTGGCAACACGGCGCGGGTCGATGTTGGCGGCTTGATGGTGTCCTCGCTGCCGATGGCGGACAAAGACTTCCTGATTGGCAATTACCAGTTCGGTGGCAGCGCCATCGATGCCGCACAGGCCGGCCTGATCCGCAATGAAGGCCAGATCCAGGGCCGCTATGTGGTGCTGGTCGCCCCGGAGATCGAGAACAGCGGCCGCATCGAGGCAGCGCAGGGCCAAGTCGGCTTGCTGGCCGGCAGCGGCGCCAAATTGCAGCTGGATGCCCAGGGCTTGGTGTCGGTGCAAATGGATGCGTCGACGCGCGCCCGCATTGACAACAGCGGTGCTATCTTGGCCGACGGCGGCCGCGTGCTGATGAGCGCGCAGGCGGCAGCACCCGGACTGGCTGCGGCGATCAATCAAAGCGGCACGGTGCGGGCAGACAGCCTGCAGCAGCGCAATGGTGAGATTTGGCTGGACGGCGGCCGCGGTCGCGTTGAGCTGCAAGGCCAGACCCTCGCCCAGGGCGGCGCCGGCCTGAGCGGCGGCAAGATCGTCGCCACGGCGGCGCAAGTGGCGGTGGACGGGCGTGTGGATGCCTCCGGCCAGCAGGGCGGCGGTACGGTGCTGCTCGGCGGCGGTGTGCAGGGCAAAGACGCCAGCGTGCGCGAAGCCGGCACGATTGGTTTGAGTACGAACAGTGTGGTGGCGGCCGATGCACTGAGCAGCGGGCAGGGCGGCCAAGTGGTGGTGTGGTCCGCCGAGCGCAGCAGCTTGGCCGGACAGATCAGCGCCAAGGGGGCGGGCGGCGCCAAGGGCGGCTTCATCGAAACCTCCAGCCGTGGCCAGCTCGATGTGGGCGGCCGGGTGCAGACCGGTGCCGGCGGCACTTGGCTGCTGGATCCGGCATCGCTGACCATCGACTCCAGCAACAAGGCGGTCTATGAAGGCCAGCTCAATGCGGGCGGCAATGTGCTGGTGCAGGCCGACAACACCATCAACATCAACGACGACCTGTCCAAGACCGCCGGTGGCGACGCCACGCTGCAGTTCAAGGCCGATGGCGTCGTTAGCCTGGCCAGCGGCAAAGCCATTTCCTCCCTGGTCGGCAAGCTCAATATCGACTTCTGCGGCAGCGCCACTGGGGCTTGCAGCACGGTGGGCGGCGGCAGTGTCAATCTGGCCGGCCAGCTGGCGACCAATGGCGGCAATGTGCACTTCTACAAGGACACCACCCTGGCCAGCTCGGCGCCGATCTCGACCAAGCTGCTGGGCGTGAGCTCCGGCGCTTCGGGCGATGTCGTCTTTCACAAGGATGTGACCCTGGCCTCCTCGACCCTGGGGGTGAACATCAGCAGCCAGGGCGCGCAAAGCGGCTCGACCTATGTGGGCACGGGCGGCCTGATCGATTTCCAAGGCAAGATCAAGTCCGGCGTGGTCGCCGGCATCGGCAGCCTGGTGCCGCAAGGCCTGACCCTGGACACCACCGGCACCGTGCCGGGCGCCATCACCCTGGGCGATAGCGTGGGCACGGTGGCCGCACCACTGGGCAAGCTGGTGCTGGCCGGGCCCACCGAAGTGGCGCTGAATGCGGCCGAAGTCAATCTGCGCGCCACTTCCGGTGATGTGCTGACCGCTTCCTCCGCCTTGGGCACGCCCAAGCTGGTGCTGGGTGCGGCGACCACCGATATCCGGGTCACCGGCGGCACGGTCAATGGCGTGACGGGTTATGCCGACTACAAGCAGGAGACCTTTGACATTGGCGTCAAGGACGCCACGGCGCGCACCTTGACCATCACCTCGGATCGCTCGATCAAGATCAAGAACCGCAGCATTGACGGCGAAACCAATGCCGGCGCTAGTGCGCTGACGCTGAACCTGAAGTCTTACCAGGCCGATGCGGCTGGCGGTGGCGCGATTCACTTGAACAACGCCACCCTCAAGACCAATGGCGGTGCCTTGCAGCTGGGCGGCAGTGGCACAGCGGCCAATGGCGCGGCCGTGGGCACGGCCAATGACCCGGATGGCAATACCGACGGCATCCAGATCTTCAACAGCCAAATCGCCTCCAAGGGCGGGAATATCAGCCTGAACGCGCGTGCGCCGGATAGCTTGGCCGGCGGCGCCGGCGTGCATATCTTCGGCCTCAGCACCCTGGACAGTGGCAGCGCTTCCCTGAGCATTCAGGGCGCTGTGAATCAAGCCTCCAGTGCCGGTAATAAAGATGCCGTCTTGATCGGCGAAGGCAGCTCTTCGCAGGTGTCGCTGCTGGCCAGCGGCAATGGTGCGATCAGCATTCAAGGCGATGCCAGCGGTGTCGGCAGCAATGTCACTTCCGGCTCGCGCTATGACGGCGTGATCATTTCTCAAGGCGCTTTGGTGCAGACGGCGGCGGGCAATATCCGCGTCATCGGCAAGGGCGGTGGCGGCAATGATTACGTCTCCGACCAGAACCACGGTGTGCGCCTGGACACGCTCAACACCCGCGTGCTGTCCGGCAGCGGCAACATCCTGATCGGCGGTGTGGCCGGCGGCAAGATGGGCAGTTACGGCGTGTTCGCCGCAGGCAATGCCATGTGGCTGGGCCGCCTGGATGGCGGCAGCGCCACCGGCAATATTGATCTGGTGGCCGATAGCCTCTTCCTCACCAATAGCAGTTCGGCGCGCCTGAAGGCCGCCAGCAGCGGTGAGCTTCGCCTGCGCACTTGGACCGATAGCCGCGACATCCTGCTCGGCAGCGCGGACAGCAATGGCTGGGGCAGCGCCCTGGGCCTGTCCAGCAGCTGGTTCAGCGGCAGCAATGCCATCTTCCAAGGCGGCTTCAGCCATGTCACCGTGGGCGGCGCGGCCGAAACCCCGGTGGCCGGCAAGGGCACGCTGACGGTGGACGCGGCCACCACCGTGCGCGACAACCTGAATCTGGCCATGCAGGGCAGCGGCGGCAAGGTGCAAGTCAATGCCGCGCTGACGGTGCAAGGCGCCAGCGGCGTGGCCAATGCCGACAAGCGCACGGTCTCGCTGCGCGTGGACCAGGGCGCGACCGGTGCCGGCCTGCTGAGCGTGGACAAGCTGCAGCTGATCGGCGAGGGCGACTTTGTGCTCAGCGGCCCCAATTTGGTGGGCACCTTGGCCGGCAATGGCCTGGACGGGCAGGTGGCCTTCAACAACGCCCAGGCGCTGAGCGTGGGCAGCGTGGGCTCGACCAGCTATGGCGTCGCCAATGGCCCGGCCGTGGGCCTGAGCACCATCAACGACAAGTCCGTAACGCTGAGCACCAGTGCCGGCAATCTGAGCCTGGATCAGTCCATTCAAGTGGGCCAAGGGCGGGTGAGCCTGCAATCGCTGGCCGGTGCCGTCAATGAGACCGGCAGCGCCATCGTCAGCGCCGATCAACTGGCGGTGCAGGCGCTCAATGGCGGCAGCTTGATGAATGCGAACACGGTGCGCGGCTTGGCGGCCCGCGTCAACGGCAGCAACCAGGACTTGAGCTTCAAGAATCAAGGCGCACTGACGCTGGAAACCGTGGCGGCCACGCCTGCCATCAATGTGGCAGCGGTCAGCGGTGTCAGCGTCAGCGGCACGGCCTGGCTGGAGAGCCAGACCGGCGGCATCACCCAGACCGAGGCGGTGCAAGCCAGCAAGCTTGGCCTGCAAACCCAAGGCGACATCGCCCTGGACTTGCAGCGCAATGGCGCGGCCCCGAACCGGGTGGGCACCGTTGCTGCTCGCACCACTAACGGTGAATTCAAGCTGCTCAACGGCCAGGCTTTGACCATCGGTGCGGTGGGCACGACGGCTGCCGGCAGCACCTTGGCGGGCATTGACACGAGCAGCGCTGCCCGTGGCGTGCGCGTTGACGTGGCCAATGGCAATCTGGTGCTGGCCAATAGCGTCAATGCCGGCAGCGCCGGCGTCAGCTTGAGCGCCACCACCGGTGGTATCAACGAGTTGCATGTGGCCAATGGCCCCGAAACCGCGGCCCCCATCATCACAGCCGGGCGTTTGCAGGTGTCCGCCCAGGACCACGCCGACCTCAGCAATGACAACGCGGTGGGCGTGCTGGCGGTGAATATGGTCGGTGCAGCGAAAGACTTCACTTTCGTGGCCAAGGACGGCCTGGTCATCGATAGCGTCAGCGATATCGGCGGGCGCCAGGTGGACGGCCTCAATGTCAGCGGCAATGCTTGGCTGCAAGCTAAGAACGGCACCATCACCCAGACCCAGGCGGTCAAGGCTGGCGGCCTGGCGGCCAAGGCCAGTGGCGCCATCACGCTTGATCTGGGCGCGGGCGCCACGCCGTCCAACCTCATCGGCAAGCTGGCCGCGGCCAGCGCGGGCGGCACAGTCAATGTGCTGAACAATGCGGCGCTGCAGGTCAGCAGCGTGGGCACGGCCGCAGGCAATGCGCTTGCGGGCGCGCCGCTGCAAGGCGTCAGTACCAATAACCAAGACATCACCCTGCGCACGGCGCAAGGCCGCATCGGCCTGGATCAGTCCATCACCGCCGGCTCGGCAGTGCTGAGCTTGGAGGCAGCCGCTGGTGTTCAGCAAAGCGGCGGCAGCCTGAACGCCGACCGCCTGCGCGTGCTGGCAACGGGCAGCGGTGCCATCGACCTGCAGCAAGCGAGCAACCGTGTGCGCGTGCTGGCCGCTTCGGCTGCCGATGGCAGCATCGCCTACCGCGACGCGGACGCTTTGGAAGTCGGCAGCGTGACGGTGGCTCTGGGTGGCCTGGCTGGCAGCACGGTGGGCGTCAGTAGCGCTGCGACCGGCAAAGACCAGTTGATCAAGACCGGCGGCGCTTTGACGCTGAGCCAGAACCTGGCGGCAGGCCGTGGGGTGGTGAATCTGGAGAGCGCGACCGGCGGCATTGCCCAAGTCGGCGGCGTCATTCAGGCGGACAAATTGCGTGTGCTGGCCGAAGGCAGCGGCGCGGTGGATCTGCAGAATGCCAATACGGTGGGTGTGTTGGCGGCACGGGTGCAAAACGGCACTTTGGCCTTCAATAACGCCGCTGCCTTGACGGTGGGCAGCGTCAGCCGCAGCCTCGGCGTGCCGAGCAGCGATGCAACGATTGCCGGCGTCAACACCGCCGCAGGCAACCAGCAACAATTGATCAAGAGCGCAGGCAAGCTGAGCCTGGAGCAAGGCCTCGCGGCCGGCACGGCCATGGTCAATCTGGAGGCGGCCAACGGCGGCATCCAGCAGACCGGTGGCGTGATCAGCGCCGACAGCCTGCGCGTGCTGGCCGGTGGCAGCGGTGCGGTGGATCTGCAAAAGGCCAATGCCGTCAATGTGCTGGCCGCCAAGGTGCAGGGCGGCACATTGGCCTTCAACAACGCGCAAGCCCTCAGCGTGGGTAGCTTGACCCGCACCGTGGGTCAGGGCGCTGGCGTGGCCGTGGCCGGTGTGGATACCTCGGCCGGCAATGGCGAGCAATTGATCAAGAGCGCCGGCAAGCTGAACCTGGCGCAAAGCTTGAGCGCCGGTAGCGCCACGGTCAGCCTGGAAGTCGCCAACGGCGGCGTTCAGCAAAGCGCTGGCGTGATCAGCGCCGACAAGCTGCGCATCCTGAGCACAGGTAGCGGCGATGTGACGCTGCAGCAGGCCAATCAGGTCGCCAACTTGGCCGCTCAAGTCAATGGCGGCAAGCTGGCATTCAACAATGCCCAAGCCCTGACGATTGCGGCGCTGGCGCGCACTGTCGGTGCCGATGCGGGCGTGAGCCTGGCCGGCCTGGACACCAGCGCGGCCAATAAGGACCAACGCATTCAGAGCAGTGGCGCGCTGACCTTGGCCCAAGGCCTGAAGGCCGGCAAAGGCACGGTTGAGCTGGTGGCCAGCAATGGCGGTATCAGCCAAACCGGCGGCATTGTGTCCGCGGCGCAACTGAAGCTGACGGCCGATGGCCGCGGCAATGTCGATCTGCAACAGGCCAATGCCGTGGGCACGCTCAGCGCCAAGGTCAATGCGGGCGAGCTGGACTTCGTCAACGCCGGGGCCCTGACCCTGGCGGCGGTGGACACGGCCGCCGGCAATAAGGCGCAGCGCATCCGTTCCGGCGGCAAGCTGACGCTGACCGAGCAGCTGCAAGCCGGCAGCGGCAGCATCAGCCTGGAAAGCGCCACTGGCGGCATCGCCCAAACGGCGGGCAGTCTCCAGGCGGGCCAGTTGAACCTGCGCGCGCAAGGCAGCGGTGATGCGGATCTGCAGCAGGCCAACCGCGTTGGCACGCTGGCCGCCAATGTGGCGGGTGGCAGCCTCAACTTCCGCAATGCGGCTGAGCTGAACCTGGCGGCCATCGACACCTCGGCGGCCAACAAAGATCAGCGCATCGTCAGCGCCGGTCGCCTGAGCCTGAGCGATGCCGTCAACGCCGGCAGCGGCGCGGTGAATCTGGAAAGTGCCGCTGGCGGCATCACCCAGAGCGCGGGCCTCGTGAAGGCTGGCAAGCTCAATGTGGCGGTGCAGGGCACGGGCAATGTCGATATGCAGCAAGCCAACCGCGTGGGCACGCTGAGCGCGGTGCTCGCCGACGGCGCGCTGTCTTTCGCGAACGCGCAGGCCTTGACGGTCGGTGTGGTCAACACCGCGGCGGGCAATAAGGATCAGTTGATCAAGGCCACAGGTGGCCTGACCTTGACCGATCAGTTGCTGGCGGGCAAGGGTGCTGTGAACCTGGACGTGCAGGGCGGCGGCATCCGTCAGACCGGCGGCGTCTTGAATGCAGACAAGCTGCGCGTCCAGGCCACGGGTGCCGAGGCAGTGGAACTGCGTCAGGCCAACCGTCTGGCCGGCGTGGCCGCACGTACCGAAGGCGCTTTCGCGCTGGAGAACGCGCAGAGCCTGAACGTGGCCGAGGTGGGCAATACCAAGGGCGTGCAAGCCGGTGGTGAGGTCTACATCCGTGCAGCGGGTGATCTGGGTCTGGATGCAGCCGTGCGCAGCACAGCGGCCTCGCAACAGGCGGTTGTTTTGGCCGCGACCCAGGCCTTCCGCAACCGCGCAGGCGCGCAAGCGGTTCAGGCTGCTGCGGGTCGTTGGCTGATTTATGACGACAACCCGGCGCTGGACCTGAGCCGTCTGGGCGGCCTGCCATTCGCCTTCATGCAAACCGGCGTGACGCTGGCCAGCCTGCCGCCGCAAGAGGTGCTGGGCCAAGGCTCGGGCTACCTGACTACGGCCAAGCTCTTGCCGCCGGAGCAGTTCGCGCGCTTGGTGGGTGGCACGACGCAGGCCGAGAACTCGGGCAATCTGGCCACGCACATCGGCGCTTCGCGTCCGCTGTCGGCATCGCTCAGTGGCCCGGCATGGTCGCAAACGGACGCTGCTCAAGAGCTGGCGCCCAAGCCTCTGGTGCAAGACGGCAGCCGCCTGCAAAGCGCCTGGTCGGTGAAGTTGCAAGCCGGGCAGCGCTTTGTCAGCGATGTGGCCGCCTTGCTGGGGCAGACACCCGCCGGCCTTGAAAAGCTGCAAGTGAGCGATGGCGCTAACTTGCCTGCCTGGCTGCATTACGACGCCGACAAGCGTCAATTTGCCGGGCTGGTGCCGCCCGATCTGGCCAAGCCCATCCGGGTTCGGGTGCAGCTGCAGGCGGCCAAGGACCAAGCGCCCCAGGCCTTTGAGCTGGACTTCGTGCCCTGAAATGAATGCCGGCTTGGTCCGGCATTTCACGCGGGCTCGAAAGGCGGCTTGGCGGCGCTGAACCTGCGGGGTGCAACGCCGCCCTTGCCGCTCAGTGTGGCCAGTCCGGTCTAAAAAAATGGCGCCGCAAGCCCAATCCAGCCTGACTTGCCTCAGGCTGGATTGGGCTTGCGGCGCCATGCTGTTCTGGCCGCTGGCCGGCGCAAACTCAGCCGGTCAGCGTCACGATCAAGGCCTACTCGATGTTTTGCACCTGCTCCCGCAGTTGCTCCACCGCCACCTTCATCTCCACGGAGATATTGGTCAGTTCCAGCGCCGCGGCCTTGGAGCCCAGGGTGTTGGCTTCGCGGTGCAGTTCCTGGATCAGGAAGTCCAGGCGCTTGCCGATCTCACCACCCTTTTTCAGCAGGCGGGCGATTTCTTCGAGGTGGGCGCGCAGACGGGCCAGCTCTTCCGCCACATCGATACGGATGGCGTAGGCGGCCGCTTCGTTGAGGGCGCGCTCACGCAGGTTTTCTTCGGGGATGGTCTGGCCGGCGCCGGTTGTCACCAGGGCTTCTTGCCAGCGCTCCAAAAAGCGCTGCTGCTGGCGCTGCACGATGGCGGGCAGCATGGGCTCGGCTGCGTCGGCGAGTTGGCGCAGATGCTGGATGCGCTCCAACAGAATTGCCACCAGCTTTTCGCCTTCGCGCTCGCGGGCTTCCAGCAGGCCTTGAATGCAGGCGCGGGCGGCCTCCATGGCGGGTTCGTCCAGCTTCTCGCTGGCATTGCCGCCACCCTTGCACCACTGCAAGGCTTCGTGTACCGACAGGGCTTGGGCTTTGGGCAGCCAGCTTTGCACCGTGTCTTGCAGGCGCGAGAGCTTGTTGAGCTGATCCGGCTGCGGCTGCGGCCAATGGCTGTCGCCCTCGCGCTGGGTGTTGATGCGCAGCTCGACTTTGCCGCGCTTGAGCTTGGCGGTCAGCAGCTCGCGCAGGGCGGGCTCCAGGCCGCGCAAGTCCTCGGGCATGCGAAAGCCCAGGTCGAGGAAGCGCCCGTTGACAGAGCGAATCTCCACGCTGACCGAGGCGTTGGCCGTGGTCTGCGGGGCTTGATTGTCACTGGGCGAACCCGTGGGTTTGGACTGCGAGCTGGCGCTGGCATATCCGGTCATGCTGTAGACTGGCATCTAGCGTCCGGTGTGGAAATAAAAGTCGATTATGTCAAAGCCGAAACCGGCCCCACTGCCCGCAGGAACTGTGGTGGGGGGCTACCAGATCATCAAGCGATTGGCTGCCGGTGGATTCGGCGTCGTCTACTTGGCAGAAGACCCCGAGCGTCACTTGGTGGCCCTGAAGGAATACCTGCCTTCCAGCTTGGCGGAACGCTCGCCGGGTGAGTTGACGCCGCGCGTCAAACCCGAGAAGCAGCCGCTCTACCGCCTGGGTCTGAAGAGCTTCTTCGAAGAAGGCCGCTCGCTGGCGCAGATCTCGCACCCCAGCGTGGTCTCGGTGCTGAACTTCCTGCGCGAGAACGAAACCGTTTACATGGTGATGAACTATCTGCAGGGCGACACGCTGCAGGATTTCATCGTCACCGCGCGTGACTTGAAACGCGACAAGGTCTTCCGCGAGTCCACCATCCGCAGCCTGTTCGACGAGATCCTGCGCGGCTTGCGCATCGTGCATCAGCACAAGATGCTGCACCTGGACATCAAGCCGGCCAATATCTTCATCACCAATGAGAACAAAGCGGTCTTGCTGGACTTCGGCGCTGCGCGCGAGGTGCTGAGCAAGGAAGGCAATTTCATCCGCCCCATGTACACCCCCGGTTTTGCCGCGCCCGAGATGTATCGGCGCGACGGCGCCCTGGGGCCGTGGACGGACATCTACGCCATTGGCGCTTGCATCTACGCCTGCATGCAGGGCTACCCGCCTAACGACGCACCTCAGCGGCTTGAGAAAGACCGGCTGGCGCTGAGCTTGTCGCGCTTGCGCAATGTCTATTCCGACAATCTGATCGAAGTCACCGAATGGTGCATGTCGCTGGACCCGCTGGCGCGGCCGCAAAGCGTTTTTGCTTTGCAAAAAGAGCTGGCGCGTGAAACCGAGCGGCGCTACACCAAGCTCAGCTTCAGCGAGCGCCTCAAGTTGCAACTGGAGAACTTGAAGACCGGGGCCAAGGCGTGAGGTTCAGCACCTATCAGGTGAGCCGACGCGGCGGGCGCGAGAAGAACGAAGATCGCATGGGGTATTGCTATACCCGTGATGCCGGCTTGTTCGCCCTGGCCGATGGCATGGGGGGCCACCCGGAAGGCGAAGTGGCGGCGCAGCTGGCCCTGCAAACCCTGGCCGCGATGTTTCAGCGCGAAGCCAAGCCCATGCTGGCCGACCCCGAGAAGTTCCTGCAAGACGCGGTGCAAATCGCGCATCAGCAAATTCTGCGCTACAGCGCCGACAAAGGTCTGAGCGATACCCCGCGCACCACCATCGTGGCCTGCATTCTGCAAGGCAGCACAGCGCATTGGGCGCATTGCGGCGACTCGCGGCTTTATATGCTGCGCGCCGGGCGCTTGGTGGCGCGCACCCGGGACCATTCCTATTTGGAGCTGCAAGCGGCCTTGGGCCGCTCGCCGCAAGCGGGCGAGAATTTCAACCGCAATGTCTTGTTTACCTGCCTGGGCAGCCCGGGGCGGCCGATGGTGGACTGCTCCGGCCCGATGCAGCTCGAACCAGGTGACCGCCTGATGCTGTGCTCGGATGGTTTGTGGGGCACGGTGTCGGACGAAACCATCACCATCCAGCTGGCGACCCTCCCGGTCACCGACGCGGTGCCGGAACTGGTGGAACAGGCCCTGCGCAACGGCGGCCCGCGCTGCGACAATGTCACGGTGCTGGCGGTGGAGTGGGAGGGTGTGGGCGAGGCCGGCGTGGATTCCACCCAGGACCTGAGCGACCAGGGCTATTCCTCCACCATCCAGAGCCTGGACCTGGGTAACGAGCGCCGCTTCGAGATGGATGAGGCCGAGATCGAGCGCTCGGTGCGCGAGATCAACGACGCCATCAAGCTGGCTGGCAGCCGCAATAGCGCGGCCAGTGTCCAGGCTGCCCAAGCAGCACAGGCCAACGCCGCGCCCGCCCAGGCCCTGCGATCCGCCATGCCGGGTCTGCGCCGCAAGAAACCCTGAAGAGAGAGTTGTCCATGTCTGTTGAATTTGCCCGCTCGGGCGCACGCGCTGCCAATGCGCTGCGCCCGGTCACCATCACGCGCCGCTACACCTGCCACGCCGAAGGCTCGGTACTGATCGAGTTCGGTGGCACCAAGGTCTTGTGCACCGCCTCGGTGGAAGAGAAAGTGCCGCCGCACAAACGCGGCTCGGGCGAGGGCTGGGTGACGGCCGAATACGGCATGCTGCCGCGCGCCACCCACACCCGTAGCGACCGCGAAGCCGCGCGCGGCAAGCAGTCGGGTCGCACGCAGGAGATTCAGCGCCTCATCGGCCGCTCACTGCGCTGTGTGTTTGATTTGAAGCTGCTGGGCGAGCGCACCATCGCGCTGGACTGCGATGTGCTGCAGGCCGATGGCGGCACCCGCACCGCCGCCATCACCGGCGCTTATGTGGCCGCGCATGATGCGGTGAGCTGGTTGCTGGCGCAGGGCAAGATCAGCCAGAGCCCGATCAAGGATGCGGTGGCCGCGATCTCGGTGGGCATCGTCGAGGGCACGCCCTTGCTGGATCTGGAATACACCGAAGACGCCGGCTGCGACACCGATATGAATGTGGTCATGACCGCCGCTGGCGGCATGGTTGAGTTGCAAGGCACGGCCGAAGGTGTGGCCTTCACCCGCGCCGAAATGAATGCCTTGCTGGACTTGGCCGAGAAGGGTGTTGGCGAGTTGTTGGCCGCCCAGCGCCAGGCCCTGAGCTTGTGAGTTTGCCGATGTCTAGCGCAATGCCGACTCGATTGGTTCTGGCCTCCAACAATGCCAAAAAACTGGCCGAGTTGCAGGCCTTGTTCGCGCCCCTGGGCGTTGAGCTGGTGACTCAAGGCTCTCTGGGCATCCCGGAGGCCGAAGAGCCGTTTGACAGCTTTGTTGAGAACGCCCTGGTCAAGGCGCGCCATGCCGCGCGCCTGAGTGGTTTGCCTGCGCTGGCCGATGACTCCGGCCTGGCGGTGGAAGCCTTGAAGGGCGCGCCGGGCGTGCTGTCGGCGCGTTATGCCGGCCTGTTTGCGCCGGCTGCGCCTGAAGGGCAGGTGACGCCCCGGCCGACCGATGCCGACAACAACCGCGTCTTGCTCGAGCAAATGGCCGCGTTCCCGCTGGCTGAGCAGCGCGGCGCCCGCTTTGTTTGCGCCCTGGTGGCCGTGCAAACTGCGGCAGACCCCGAGCCCTTGATCGCCATGGGCCGCTGGCAGGGTCAGATCTTGCCCGCCTTGAGCGGCGAGGGTGGCTTCGGCTATGACCCCTTGCTCTTCATCCCAAGGCTTGGCCGCAGTGTGGCGCAATTGAGCGCCGCGGAAAAGAACGCGCTCAGCCACCGCGCCCTGGCTGCTGTCGACCTGGCCCGTCAAATGCGCGAGGTCTGGCATCTTGGCTGATTTGCAGCATCTGATGCGCCCAGGCACGCTGAGCCTGGCGGCCTTGCCACCGCTCTCGCTGTATGTGCACCTGCCTTGGTGCCTGCGCAAATGCCCGTACTGCGACTTCAACTCGCATGAGTTGCCGGCGGCCCTCCAGCCGCAGCTGCCTAGCCAACGTGTTGAGGCAGCAGTGGCTGAGTCAGCCGGCGCCTCCAAGCAATTGCCGCTGGCTACCGCGCGTGCTTATCTGGCCGCCTTGCGGGCCGATCTGGAAGCGGCGCTGCCGCTGATCTGGGGCCGGCCGGTGGTCAGCATCTTCATCGGCGGGGGCACGCCCAGCTTGTTCGCGCCGGAGCAGATTGCCGAGTTGATCTCCGACCTGCGCGCCCGCCTGCCGCTGGAGGCGGGCTGCGAGATCACGCTCGAAGCCAACCCCGGCACTTTCGAGCGCGAGCGCTTCAAAGGCTTTCGCAGCGCCGGCGTGACCCGTTTGTCCATCGGTGTTCAGAGCTTTGATGACAGCAAGCTGCAGGCCTTGGGCCGCGTGCACAGCGGCGCACAGGCCCGCGCCGCCATCGAGGAAGCGGCTCAGGCCTTCGACACCTTCAACCTCGACCTGATGTACGCCTTGCCGCAGCAAAGCCTGGCCGAGTTGGATCAAGAGTTGCAGACTGCGCTGAGCTTCAAGCCGCCGCATCTGTCGGTCTATCACCTGACGATCGAGCCCAATACCCGCTTCGCCATTGCGCCGCCGGCGAATTTGCCCGATGGCGATCTGGCCAGCGAGATGCTGGACCTGATCACCGCGCGCACTGCCGAGCAAGGCCTGTCGCGCTACGAGGTTTCGGCCTTCGCGCGTGAAGGGCACCGCTGCGCCCACAACCAGAACTACTGGCAGTTTGGCGACTATCTGGGCATTGGCGCTGGCGCGCATACCAAGCTCTCATTCCCGCACCGGGTCTTGCGCCAGGTGCGCTGGCGCGAGCCGGCCAGCTATATGGCCAAGGCCGGCGAGGGCGCGGCGGTGTCGAATGAGAACGAGGTCAGCCGTGCCGAGCTGCCCTTCGAGTTCATGCTGAACGCTCTGCGCCTGCGTGAAGGCGTGCCGCTGACGCATTTTCTGGAGCGCACCGGCCTGCCACCCTCGAGCATCGCCAAGGCGATGGCGCAGGGGCGCCAAAAGGGCTTGCTGGAAGCCGACTCGGCGCGCATTGCCGCCACGCCGCTGGGCTTTGACTTCCTGAACGATCTGCAGTCGCTGTTTCTGGCGGACTGAAACCCTGCTCCTCAGTTCTCGGCTACGCGCCAGGGGCTTTCCGCGGCGTAGCGCCGATCAGGCGGCCATCACGTAAACACTCAGCTGCTCATGCTTGGCATGGCGCTTGGCGGTGGCTGCGGCGGTGGCCACTTCCTCGGCGCGCTGCAAGGAACCGGGGCGGATGCGCACCGCACCAATGCTCAAGGTGGTGCAGGGGTGGAAACGCAGATCGCCGTGGCGGTCTTCGGCCATGATGCCGCCGGCCTCCAGAGCTGCCGCGTCGAAGAGGTTGCGTGCCAACTCGTTGAAGCGCTCGACGATTTGCTCGCAGCGATGCTCCCAGTCGTCGCTCTGGAACAGGATGACGAAGTCATCGCCGCCGACATGGCCAAGGAAGTCCCGCTGGCTATCGCAATGCTGGCTGGCCACGCGGGCTACCAGGCGGATCATTTCGTCGCCGCGCCAGTAGCCGTATTCATCGTTGAAGGGCTTGAAGTGGTTCAGGTCGGCATAGGCCGCGACGAACTCGCGCCCGCTGGAGATCAAGCGGCCGATGTGTTGGCTGATCGGAATATTGCCGGGCAAAAAGGTCAGCGGGTTGGCATGGCGGGCCGCTTCGATGCGGGCCTCGGTGACCGAGCGCACCAGCTGCTCGCCCGTGCCCAGGCCCAGGTAGCGGCCCTCGCGGGTGATGATGAAACCCTCGCGCAGATAGCGCTGGTCGGCTGAGGTCAGCACCGTGGTGAGTGCCTCGATGCCGGTATCGGCGTCCACGATCAGCGGCGTCGGGTTGGCGAACAGGGTGCAGGGGCGGCGGCCGTAGAGGTCCAGGAAGAAGGGCTTGGCCCAACGATTGAGGAATTGCGAACGGTCCACCAGGGCCACCGGCACGCCCTGCGCATCCAACACGGCGATGGCTTGCATCTGCTCTTGCTCGTTGAAGAGGCGGAACAGCTGCTCGTGGGTGGTCTCCTCGGTGACGGCGATGGCGTCCTTCATCAGATGCTCGGCCGTCACGCCGTTGCTGGACGCGCGGCGCAGCTCGGGCAGCACGGCGATGTCATTGCTGGCCAGCACCGCGCGCGCCGCCGGCAGGGCCTCGGCCGCGGCCTGGCGGGCCGGGCGGCCGATGAACCAACCCTGACCGTAGCGCACGCCCAGATCGCGCAGCACGCGCAATTCCTCGGCGTTCTCGATGCCTTCGGCCACCAACTGGGCGCCGAAGGTTTCGGCCAGTTGCAGCAGGGCGCGAAAGGTCTGCAGCTTTTCGGCGTGGGCGGGCAGATCGTGGGTGAAGTATTTGTCGATCTTGACCAGATCGGGCTGGATTTCGGACCACAGACGCAGGGAGGAGCGGCCGTCGCCGAAGTCGTCCAGCGCAATGCCCACACCCTGGCGGCGCAGATGGCTGATGGCATTGCGCAGGCTGCCGATGTCGGTGACGCGCTCATGCTCGGTCAGCTCGATCACGATGTCGGAGGGCTTGAGTCCCAACTGGCCGCAGAACTTCAGGCTGCGCTCGCCCTGGTCTTGGCCGACGGCGCTGGCCAGTGCGGCGGCACTCATATTGATCAGCAATTTGCCGGGCAGCTTTTGCGCGCTCCAGTCCTTCAGCGCCTGGCTGGCGCAGCGCACTTCCAGGGCGACGCTGAGGCCTTCACGGCGCCCGGCGGCAAACAAGGCGTCGGGGTATTCCAGCGCGCTGCCGGCGGGGCCGCGCACCAGGGCCTCGTAGCCGTAGATCAGGCCCGAGTCCATCTGGGTGACCGGCTGAAACAAGGTGCTCAGCAGGTCTTCATTGATCAGGGTCTGCACCCGCAGGAGGGCGGGGCGCTCAGTACCGCGGCTGGGCGCGCTGGAACTGTGGGAGTGGGCAAGCGTGATCGTCATGCCGCCATGCTGCCCGGCCAAAGTGACAGGGTGTTGAAGCTGCCGGCCGAGGGGAGAAAAACAGCGCAGGCGTGAAGAAGTGCCGTGGCGCTGTGGTGATCTTGTGACGTTCTGGCTAGGAGGGATCGCTGGGCGCAGCGCCCAGCTCTCCGTATTCTCTGGTTCTCCCGGGTTTGCCGGCGTTCCCGGATTTAGACCCGGTGGGTCAGGCCCGAGCTACGCAGCTTCTCGATCAAGCGCGGGGCGATCTGGTTCAGCGGCAGCACCTCGTCGGCGGCGCCGGCGGCGATGGCTTCACGCGGCATGCCGAACACCACGCAAGTGGCTTCGTCTTGGACCAGGTTGTAGGAGCCCGCGTCCTTCATCACCTTCATGGCCTTGGCACCGTCCGCGCCCATGCCGGTCAGCATGATGCCCAGGGCATTGGGGCCCACCACGCGCGCGGCGGAATGGAATAGCACCTCGACCGAGGGCTTGTGGCGGTTCACCGGTTCACCGTCTTGCACCCGGGCGATGTAGTTGGCGCCGGAACGCTCGACGCTGAGGTGGAAGCCGCCCGGGGCGATATAGCCGTGGCCCGGCAGGATACGTTCGCCGTCTTGCGCTTCTTTGACGCGGATGCGGCACAGCCCGTCCAGGCGTGCCGCATAGCTCTTGGTGAAGCCGGGCGGCATGTGCTGGGTGATGACCACGGCCGGGCAGTCGGCCGGCAGGTTCACCAGCACGTCTTTGGTGGCCTCGGTGCCGCCGGTGGAGGCGCCGATGAAGATGATTTTCTCGGTCGACAAACGGCCCAGGCTGGCCATGCTCACCGGCTTGTGGGGCGCGGCTGGCGGGGCGCCTGGCGCTGCGGCGGCGGCTGGGCCGGGTGGGGCGCGGCGGATATGGGCTTTGCTGGCGATGCGGATTTTGTCGGTGATGTCATCGGCCAGCAGGCGGATACCATCAGCCACGCCGATCTTGGGCTTGGCGACGAAGTCCACCGCGCCGAGTTCCAGCGCCTTCAGCGTCACTTCGGCGCCGCGCTCGGTCAGCGTGGATACCATCACCACCGGCATGGGCCGCAAGCGCATCAAGCGCGAGAGGAAGTCCAGCCCGTCCATGCGCGGCATTTCAATGTCCAGCGTGATCACGTCGGGGTTGAGCGTGCGGATCATCTCGCGCGCCAGCAAGGGGTCGGCGGCCGCGCCAATGCATTCCATATCGGGCTGCCGGTTGATGATCTCGGTGAGGATGCTGCGCACCAGCGCGGAATCGTCGACCACCACTACTTTTGTTTTTGCCATTTCGTTTCTTTCCGATTCCTGCTGGGTCAGAACAGGTCGACCGAGCCGCCTGTGGCGACCACGGGTTGCGCCTTTTGCGCGGCCAGGCGGTCTTGTTGGACCAGGGCTTCCGTGCTGGCCGGTGCCAGACGCTTGACCATGGCCTTACCGCTGTGAGGCAGGAAGCAGACCTTGCGCGGGTAGATGTCCATCACGTCTTTGGAGACGATGGGGATGCGCTCGGTCTTGAGGTAGTCGATGACGAAGTTGGTATTGCGTTCACCGACGTTGATGGTGTTCATGCCGGCGATCACAGCGCCGCCGCCAAAAATCTTGGCTTCCATGCGGCTCTTGGCCGCACCGCGCTTCATCATCTCGTTGATCAACAATTCCATCGCGAAGGAGCCGTAGCGGCCCGAGTCGCCGGCGCCGTCGGGCAGCATGAAGTGGTTCATGCCGCCGATCTGGGCGTGGCGGTCCCACAGGCAGGCGGCGATGCAAGAACCCAGCGTGGTCATGACCAGCAGGTCTTCGTTGTCAACGTAGTACTCGCCGGGCAGGATCTTGACGGCGGCGTTTTTGAAGTGGGCGTCGTAGAAGAAGAAGGAGGCTTCGCCGGCTTTGCGCTGCACCGACTTGAGCTGCGCCACGCGCGCCGCCCCCGCCGAACTGGACGACATCGCGCTCGCGTACGCACCTGCTCTTGCAGCGGCACCAACTCCGGAAGAGACGGGGGGATTACTCATGGATGTCTATCGGCCTTGAGGTTGAAGTCTTTAGGCGGGCGTCTTGACGTGGCTGCTTGAAGCCAGCGTTCAGACGCGTTCGTAGATGGTTTTGCCTCGCAGGCGGAATAAGTCCTTGGACTCGGTGAAATTCTCCGAATGGCCCACGAACAGCAGGCCGTGGGGACGCATTTCACGGTGAATGCCTTCCAGCACCTTGCGCTGGGTGGGTGCGTCGAAATAAATCATCACATTGCGGCAGAACACCATGTGGAAGGGTTCGCCCAAGTTCCACTGGCGGTCCATCAGATTGAGGGTGCGGAAGTCGATCCACTTCTGCAACTCAGGCTTGACGCGGATGCGCCCGGCGTTGCCGCCCGTGCCCTTCATGAAGAAGTTCCGCAGCCGGGTTTGGTCAAGACCGCGGGCGTCGGCGTTGTAGACGCCACGGCGGCAGGTGTTCAAGACATTGGTGTCGATGTCGCTGGCGGTGATGGAGACGTTGGCGTTGCTGCCCAGCGACTCGCTGCAGGTCATGGCGATGGAGTAGGGCTCCTCGCCGGTGGAGGCGGCGCAACACCAGATCCGCACCGGCTTGCCGGCCAGGGGCTTGAGGTCGTCCTTGAGGGCGTGGAAATGATGCTCCTCGCGGAAGAAGGAGGTCAGATTGGTGGTCAGGCAATTGACGAATTCTTGCCACTCGCTGGTGGCCTGGGTGCCTGTGGTGGATTCCAACCACTGCAGATAGTCCGCAAATGATTTGTGACCGGTGTCACGCAAGCGGCGTGACAAGCGGCTGTAGACCATGGCGTGCTTGCCCTCATGCAGGCTGATGCCCGCATGTTTGTAGATCAGGGCGCGGACGCGGTCAAAGTCGCTTTTGCTGAAACTGAATTCATGGTCAATCGAATCGCCACCAGCGGCATTGGGTACTGCGGACATGGATTGAGCTCGGTTGGTCTCTCTGGCTATCAATTCGGATCAAGGCGCAAAAAACACATCACGATCAAATGACGCCCGTGGGGCGCACAGCGCTTTGCGGGCAAATTGCCTGAGTTCTGGCCTGGATCCGGCTCCGTCACATAGTTTGCATTTGATTCGAGCCAAGCATAGAGCAAACAAGGCCGGCAATGGGCCCTTGTTCACGCCTGGGCCGTGCCTGTGCCGCTGCTAGACTGCTGACGCACAAGCTTGGAACCCCTTTGGAACCTACCCCTCTCACGACATTGCTGGACACCCGCCATTTGCGGCTGGACATGGCTTTGAAGCTGCTGCAGCAGGCCGGTGCCTTGCTGCCCGACAGCGAGCCTTACAGCCAAGCGTGGCTGCAAGACGTCATTGACGCGCTTTGCGACCTCTCGAGCAAAGATGCCTTGACCGGCCTGGTCAACCGCCGCAGCTTCGAAATGGCGCTGTCGCGCGAGGTCGACCGGGTGGCCCGCTCCGGCGAGTCGGCCCTGTTGCTGATGGTGGACATTGATCACTTCAAGGCGGTCAACGACACCTACGGCCACGCCGCCGGTGACATGGTGCTGCGTGCCGTGGCGCAGGCGCTCAACCAAGGTGTCCGTCCCATGGACACCGTGGCCCGGGTGGGGGGTGAGGAATTTGCCATCGTGCTGCCCAGCTGCGCCGCCAGCTTCGGCGCCATGGTGGCCGAGCGCATGCGCGAGCGGGTGTCTGAATTGCAGGTGGAAGTCGCACCTGGACAAAATCTTGCTGTGACGATCAGCCTGGGTGGTGCGTTTGCGCCGCAATGGGTGCGTTCGTCATCGCTGCTATGGATGGAAAGAGCCGACCGCCAGCTGTACCGAGCCAAGGCGGAAGGTCGTAACCGCGCTTGCCTGGAGACCCAAGTCGAGTCCCTGGTCAGCGCCGAGGAAAAGGGCATGTTGTTTGCCGTCACGCAACAGGAAAGCGAATGAGTACGAGCATGGATCCTGCTGCAAGCCCAGTGCCGGTGAACCCCGCCACATCTGTGACCCGCAAACCGGCGCCCCGTGGCCCTGGCGCCCGCACCGTGGCCGTGACCAGTGGCAAGGGCGGTGTTGGCAAAACCTTTGTGACGGCCAATTTGGCCGCCGCCCTGGCTGCACGCGGCGAGCGGGTGCTGGTGCTGGACGCCGACCTGGGCCTGGCTAATTTGGATGTGGTGCTGAATCTGCATCCCAAGCTGACGCTGCACGATGTCTTCACCGAAAAAGCCACGCTGGAGCAGGCGATTTTGCCGGCGCCGGGCGGCTTCCATGTGCTGCTGGCTGGATCCGGCATGGTGGAATATTCGCGCCTGACGCCCGAGGTGCGCGACAAGCTGCTGGACATTGTGGAGGCCGTGCGCCCGCGTTTCGATTGGATCTTGCTGGATACCGGCGCGGGCATCTCGGATGTGGTGCTGTTTGCCGTGTCCATGGCCACGCAAGTGCTGGTGGTCGCCACGCCGGAGCCAACCTCGCTGACCGATGCCTACGCCACCATCAAGGTGCTGGCGACGCAGCAAGACCGCCGCGAGGTGGGTTTGGTGGTGAACCAGACCAACCGGGTCGGCGAAGGTCGCTTGATTTGCGGCCAGCTGCAGCAGGTTTTGCAACGCTTTGTCGGCCCCAAGCCGGGCCAGACCTTCAAGCTGGAGCTGATGGGCGAGGTCAAGATGGATGTGGCAGTGCGCCAGGCCGTGCTCAAACGCCAGCTGGTGTTGGAGCATTTCCCCGGGTCCGACGCGGCGCAGTGCATCAAGGCGTTGGCCGCCAAGCTGCTTGAAAAATGAGCCAGGACAGCACTGAAGCGGCCAATACCGCATTCGCCTGGATCGGTGGCGAGGCCGCCGTGCGCGGCTTGGTTGACCGCTTCTACGACCTGATGGATCTGGAGCCCGGCTACGCCCAGTTGCGCAGCCTGCACCCCACGACGCTGGAAGGTTCGCGCGACAAGCTGCACTGGTTTTTGTGCGGCTGGTTGGGCGGGCCCGACTATTTCGTGGAGCGTTTCGGCCACCCGCGCCTGCGCGCGCGCCACATGCCCTTCAAAATTGGCCCGCTTGAGCGGGACCAATGGATGAGCTGCATGCGGCAGGCGATGGCGGAATGCGCCCTCGACCCGGCCTTGCAGCAGCGCCTGGGTGAGTCCTTCCAGGGCACGGCGGACTGGATGGTCAACCAGCCCGGCGTTAGCAGGGTCGTTTAGCGCCCCGAGAAGCGCCCGGGCCGCAAGGGCTTCAAGTCCAGGCTGGTGCTGCGCCCGGCCACCAACTCCGCCACCAGCTTGGCCGTGGCCGCACTTTGGGTCAGGCCCAGATGGCCGTGGCCAAAGGCGTAGATCACGCGCTGATCTGCCGGGGCATAACCGATGGCCGGCAAAGAGTCGGGCAGCGAGGGCCGAAAGCCCATCCACTGCTTGCCGCCCTGCGCGTTCAAGCCTGGCATGAAGGCCTGGGCCTTGGCCAGCAAGGCGTCGGCGCGCGCAAAGTTGGGTGGCGCCCGCAAGCCGCCCAGTTCCACTGCGCCACCGACCCGAATGCCGCAGCTCAGCGGCGTCACCACAAAGCCGTGGGCGCCGAAGGTGAGTTGGCGGCGCAGCTCAAAGCCCGGCTCGGGCAGGGTGGTGTTGTAGCCGCGTTCAGTTTCCAGCGGAATCTTGTCGCCCAAGCTGGCTGCCAGCTGGTGGGACCAAGCGCCGCCGCACAACACCAGCTGCTGAGCTTGCAGGCTGCCGCCGCCTTGAAGCTGCACGGACACGGCGCGTGGGCCGGCACGCAGACTCAGGGCTTGAGCCTGGCGCAAACGCCCGCCGGCCGCTTGCACGGCCTGGGCCAGGTGCAGGCAGAGCTGCAGCGGGTCGGCAATGGTTTTCCAGCCCGGCACAAAGGTGCCGGCCACCAAACGATCGCTCAAACCCGGTTGCAAGCGCGCCAGCGCGGCCTGGCCATGCAGGTGTTCGAACGCGATACCGTGCGCTTGCCGCAGGGCCCAGCCGGCGGCGCTAGCTTGCCATTCGGCTTCGCTTTCGTAGAGATGCAAGGCGCCGTCTTCGCGCAGCAGGGCCGAGGCCCCTGCCGCGGCCAGCATGGCCGGCGTCTCCTGGGCCGACAAGCGCAGCAGCGCGGCCTGGGCCGTGGTGCTGGCCGCCACTTGGCTGGGCTGGCTAGCGCGCCAGAAGCGCCATAGCCAGGGCGCGATGCGTGGCAGATAGCTGGGCCGCAGGGACAAAGGCCCGAGGGGATCCAGCAGCCATTTGGGCGCCTGCCGCAGGATGCCCGGCGAGGCGAGCGGCAGCACGTCCGAGAAAGCAAAGGCCCCGGCATTGCCCCGGCTGGCCTCGGCGGCCACGCCGCTGCGGTCAATCACCGTGACCTGATGCCCCTCTTGCAGCAAGCGCAAGGCGGTGGCCAGGCCGATGATGCCCGCGCCGATCACCAGCACTTGGGCCGTGTTTTCCTGCGCCGCCAAGGGTGGCGGGGCTGATTCGTTCAGTGCCGGCGAGGGCGGTGTCATCAGGCGCGTCAGCCAATCCCGGTCCCGGGCTTCAAGCCGAGACATAACTGGTCTTCACCGTGGTGTAGAACTCGGCCGCATAACGGCCTTGCTCGCGCGAACCGAAGCTGCTGCCCTTGCGGCCGCCGAAGGGCACGTGATAGTCCACGCCAGCCGTCGGCAGGTTGACCATCACCATGCCCGCCTGGGCATTGGCCTTGAAGTGATTGGCCAGCTTGAGGGAGTTGGTGCAGATGCCTGCCGCCAAGCCGAACTCGGTGTCATTGGCCATGGCCAGTGCGGCCTCGTAGTCCTTGACGCGGCACACGCTGGCCACCGGGCCAAACACTTCCTCGCGGTTGATGCGCATCTCGGGGCTGGTGTCGGTGATCAGGGCCGGGCTCATGTAGAAGCCGGTGGTCGCGCGCTGCAAGCGCTCGCCGCCGCAAAGCAGGCGCCCACCTTGATCTTGGGCGATGGCCACATAGGCCAGGTCCAGTTCAAGCTGGGTCGCGTCGACCACCGGGCCGATCTGCGTGCCGGCTTCCAGCGCATGGCCGACCTTCAAGGCCGCCAGCGCTTCGCCGCAGGCGTTCACGAAACGGTCGTGAATGCCTTCGGTGACGATGAAGCGGCTGGACGCGGTGCAGCGCTGGCCGGTGGAGTAGAACGCGCCTTGCACCGCGGCATTGACGGCCAGACCCAGGTCGGCATCGTCCAGCACGACCAGGGGGTTCTTGCCGCCCATCTCCAGCTGCAGCTTTTTCAGCTTGGCCCCGCAGGCCGCCGCCAGGCCGCGCCCGGTGGCGACCGAGCCGGTGAAGCTGATGGCGTTGACCAGCGGGCTGTCGACCAGGCGCGGGCCCACGACCGAGCCGCGCGCGAACACGAGGTTGAACACGCCGGCGGGCAGGCCCGAGCGCGAAATGATCTCGGCCAAGGCCCAGCTGCTGCCCGGCACCAGATCGGCGGGCTTGAACACCACCGCATTGCCATACGCCAGGGCCGGGGCGATCTTCCAGGCGGGGATGGCGATGGGGAAGTTCCAGGGCGCGATCAGCCCCACCACGCCCACTGGCTCGCGCCGGACATCGATTTCAATGCCGGGCCGCACCGAAGCCAGCAACTCGCCGGCCTGGCGCAGTGCCTCGCCAGCGAAGAACTTGAAGATGTGGCCGGCCCGAGTGACCTCGCCAATGCCCTCGGGCAAGGTTTTGCCTTCTTCCCGCGAGAGCAGCCGGCCCAATTCCTCGCGGCGCGCCAGGATCTCGCTGCCGATCTGGTCCAGCACATCAAAGCGCTGCTGTGGCGTGCTGCGCGCCCAGGCTGGCGCGGCGGCGGCCGCGGCGGCGATGGCCTGGTCCACCGCACCCTCGCCTACATGATGGGCATGCCCGATCAGGTCGCTGGTGTCCGAGGGGTTGATATTGGGCTGGGCGAAAGTGGCTTGGGCTGTGGCCAGCCATTCGCCACCGATGAAGCTATTGAAATCCATGCTGCGCTCGCGGGTCAAAACATCAGGCCAGGGTAGGCAGGGTGGGGCGCTTGGCCAAAGCCTGGCGCACCAGGGCTTCGACGCGGGCGCGCTGCTCACCGGCCAGCGGCAGGCGCGGGGCGCGGACGCGGTCGTTGGAATCGATCACCAGCGCTTCCACCAGCTTGAGGTTCTGCACCAAATAGCTGGACACATCCAGATCCAGCAGCGGGCGGAACCAGCGGTAGATGGCCAGGGCCTCGTCGTAACGCTTGGCTTGCATCAGCTTGTAGATGGCTACGGTTTCCTTGGGGAAGGCCACCACCAGGCCGGCCACCCAGCCCACGGCGCCGACGGCCAGGGCTTCGAAAGCCAGGTTGTCCACGCCGGTGAAGACGTCGTAGCGCGAGCCCAGGCGGTTGATGATTTCGGTGCTGCGGCGGATGTCGTCGCTGCTTTCCTTGACGGCGACGAAACGCGGGTCATCGGCCAGCTCTTCCAGGATGTCGGTGGTGACATCCACGCGGTAGGCCACGCGGTTGCTGTAGATCATGATGGGCAGATCACCGGCGGCGGCAATGGCGCGCAGGTTCGCCACGGTCTCGCGGTGGTCGGTGTGATAGATGGTGCTGGGCACCACCATCAGGCCATCGGCGCCGGCTTCGGCCGCTTTGCGCGCCAGGGCGCATGCGTCGCGGGTAGAGGCTTCGGCCACGGTCAGGATGGCGGGCTTGCTGCCGCTGATTTGCTTGGCCGTCTTCAGCACGGCCACGCGCTCTTCGTGCGAAAGCATCGGGCCCTCGCCCAAGGAGCCGCAGGCGATCAGGCCGTCACAGCCAGCGTCCATCTGCAGCTGGAAGCAGCGCTCCATTTCGGGGAAGTCGAGTGAACCGTCAGCGTGGAATTTGCTGGTTACTGCGGGGATGACGCCTTGCCACATGGGGAATCCTTGTTGGGAGTGGATGAAAGTGAGAGACAGAGACAGAGAGAGGTCAGAGGAACTCAGGGAGAAGTAGGTACAAAGCTCGCGGGATCAGTGCGCGGGCTTGGCTTGCGCGTTGTCGGCGCCGGCCGCGCCTGCAGATGTCGCGCCGGGCTGAATCTGCTGCAGCCATTGGCTGAACTCGCCATCGAAGCGGCTGCCCCAGCCGCGCAGCAGGGCCTGGTAGCGCGGATAGTCGCCGCGGCGGGTGAAGCTCAGCATCTGTTCCAGCTCGGCCCGGTGGCGCTCCATCATGAAACGCACGGCCAGATAGCCCCAGCTGTAGACGCGCGGCGAGCCGCCATTGCTGATGTAGCCGGTGTCGAATAGCTCGCTCAGCGCATAGCGCTTTTCATCGAGGGCCAGGGCCACCGCCTTGGGGTTCTTGTCGCCGTGAGCGATGTATTCGGCGATGCCTTCGGTCCACCAGACCAGATAGGGCGTCAAGGGCGCTGGCTTGGAGCAGTTCTCGGGTGCGTCGTGGGAGTCGTGCAGATTGGCGCAGAAGTCGCCGTAGAGGTTGTAGCGCCCGTCCAGATAGTGCACAAATTCGTGGCCCAGATTGAGCACCGTGCCGTCCTTGTTCTGGTTGGCCACAAACTCGGCCTGATTGCCGGCGCGGTCGGGCAGACCTTCCAGATACATGCCGCCGTTATTGGTGGGCATATTGAAATGCGCACCGGCGTGGCGTTTGAAGGCATCGCTGGAGGCGTAGATATTGGCGCGCAGCGAGTCATTCAGGTCATGCGCAACGGGCTTGCCTGCTGTTTGAAACAGCTGGTGAAAGCGCAGCTCGATGGCGGCCAGGTCCTGGCAGATGGTGGCCTCTTGCGCGGGCAGCAAGGCTTGCGAGCGCAGGCTCAGGCTGGCGCTGCAACGGTGTTGGCGGCTCAGGATTTGCTCGACCGGCGCAACGCCGCTCTCGCTGGCTGCCGGGTTGCTCACTGGGTTCGTCGCGGGCGCGATGCCGGCGCAGCCCGCCAGCCATGTGGCGCCTAGCAGGGCCAGAAATCGATGGGTGAGTTGCATATTCAAAATCAGCGGCTCCTGGGCAAACAGCGGCCGGGCTCAGGTGTTGCGGGTATGGGTCAGCGCCACGATCAGGCGGTTGCGGATGCCGATGTACGAGCCCGGAATAGCGGCGCCTTCGCGCAGCACAAACTCGGTGATCATCTGCTGGCGCTGGTGCTGATCTTTTGGTGCAGGCATGGCCTGCAGCTGCGCATCCAGCGCCTGCCAGCGCGCATGCAGCTCGGCCTCGTAAGGGTCGCGGATCGCCTTGAGCAGCGGCAGCGCTTTTTGGTAGGCCAGCTGCATCAGGTTGTCGACGAAGTCGATGCACCAGCGGGCCGAGGTGTCGCTGTACTGCGCCGGGTCGTACTCGCAAAAGCTGTCCGGCATGCTCAGGGTGCCGATGGGGCAGGGCAGCCAGGTGCTGACATGCGGGTTGTGCAGCGCCACCCAGTAAACCCCGGCCATGTCCTCAGGCAAGCCGCTGCGCAGCTGGCAGATCACGGCATAGAAACCGAAGTGTCGCGCCACCGTGCGCCGGGGCGTCAGCTTAAGCAAGCGCCGCAGCTCCGGTGTGGGGAAGGGCGTGGCCAGCGGGCTTTTCTCCAGCCCGCCTTGCTCATTCATCACATACCACTGCGGCTGTTCGCTGATGTCGTAGATGGTCTGCTCGAAGGTCGAGCGGTGGAAGGCCATGAGGTCCTGCAAGGACAGCGGCTTCTCTGGCCGAACCGACAGCGGGTAAATGGACAGCGGCTCCACCACTTGCGAGTACGCGTCCAAGGTGCGATAGCGGTTCTCACCCAGTTGGCGCTCGGGCCAGGCGCGCAGCGAGGGCGCGACCTGGCTGTAGAACAACCACAGGCGCGCTGTGGCCCATTCGCGCGGCAGGGGGATATAGGCTTCTTGCCAGTCGAAAGGCCGGCCGGCTTGTGGATCGAACCAACCGCGATCCGCGGCAAAGCGCTCGACATGGGCGCAGGCCAGGGTATCTTCGCGATCGTCCAGCTTGAGATCGCGCAACACGCTCCAGTTGGCGGCCACCATCACATGGTCATCAGGCATGCGGCGGGCGGCCCAGATGGCGCCGGGCTCGCCGCTGGCGCGGGTCCAGCCCTTGCCTACGCCCAGCACCTCCATCACCCAGATCTCCTCGGTGTCGCCGATGCACAGCAACTCACTGCCTTCGCCGCAGGAACACAAAAAGCCGTAGCGCTCCATTAGCTCGCCAATCAGCGCAATCGCTTCGCGCGGGTGGCGGCAGCGTTGCAAGGCGAACACCATCGCTTGCTCGATGGTCATGATCTGCTCACCCTCGCCGCGCAGGCAGCGCAGCTCGGGCCGTTGCGAGGTGGTGCTCTCGACGATGGCCAGCTGATGCTCGTTGATGTGCGAGTAGGCGGAGTGGAAATAAGCGTAGGTGTGGGCCACCTGCTCGATCTCGCCGATCACCTCGCCGTAATGCGTCAGGTCAGCGGAGAAGCTGTCTTGGATGCCGAAGTAGACGGGCGCCTTGGCACCCGGCGCATGGTCGGCCGCAGGCACTTTGCGGATGCGCGAATCGCGCCCGGTGTCTGAATGGCTGAGCAAGGTGCTGCCATCCGCACTGGCGAGTCGTCCGACGGCGATGACGGTACACATCAATAAACCTTGCGCTTTCTGGTGCTGCTGAGGCGAGCCGCGTCGGTCGCGGGCCGCTGTCGAAAATTTGTATACCGATAATATATTAAGAAATTGGGCGCAGTCAAACGTCGACATGCGGCAGTGGCCGTGATGCCGTCAACCCGTTGTTGAGTTTGGGGTCGAGGAGGGCGACAAGCGCTGTCAGATCTAGCTGAAGCGTAGGCGGCTCAAGCTGCTATCAGCCTGCGCCTCGCGCTTCTGATTGCTCGTTGCAGGCGTGGGCGACTCAGCCCTTGCTCTGGCTGCTGCCTTGCAGCAAGACCATCAGCGCGCCGCAGCCGCCATCGCTGGCGCGAGCCTGCACAAAGGCCAGCACCTGTTCTTTTTGCACCAGCCAGCGCCTGACCTTGGTTTTGAGCACCGGCTCGCGGCCGGGCGAGCCATTGCCCTTGCCGTGCACCACGCGGACGCAGCGCAGGCCGCGGCGGGCGCTGTCTTGCACGAAAGTGCCCAGGGCTTCGCGCGCCTGGTCGCGGCGCAGGCCGTGCAGGTCCAACTGGGCTTGCAGGCTCCAGTGGCCGCGCCGCAGCTTGTTGAGCACCTCGGGCGGGATCTCGGGGCGGCGGAAGGACAGGGTGTCGTCGGTCTCCAGCAACGAGTCCACATCAAAGTCGTCCGACAAGGCCTGCAGCAAGGCCTGGCGTTCATCGGCCTCTCGCTGCAAGGGCAGGGCCTCGGGCTTGGCCAAGCCGTGCTCGGCGCGGCTGGCATGGTTCAGCGGGGTGACTTGGCCCACACTCAGCTCGAAGATGCGCCGCTCCTGCTCGGCCAAGCGGCGGGCGGCCGCCAAGCGTTCGCGCCGTTCTTCTTCGAGCTTGCGGGCCAGCGCCAATTCACGCTGCAGCTGTTTGAGGTCTTGCAGGCTGTGCCAACTGTTGGGGGCTTTGTGGCTCATATCAGGCCCCGCTCGGCCAGGGAAATCACCTCGCCGCAGCCCACCACCAAATGATCCAGCACCCGCATGTCCACCAGGGCCAGGGCATTCTTGAGTGCCTGGGTCAGCAACTCGTCGGCGCGCGAGGGTTCGGCGGCACCCGAGGGGTGGTTGTGCGCCAGGATGACCGCGGCGCAGCCCAGATCGAGCCCGCGCTTGACCACCTCGCGTGGGTAAACAGAGGTTTGTGTGAGTGTGCCTCTGAACATTTCTTCCATGGCGATGAGGCGGTGCTGGGCATCCAGAAACAGCACGCAAAACACCTCGTGCGAGAGGCCGGCCAGCTTGAGTCGCAGGAATTGTTTGACCGCATCTGGCGCATCAAACACCGGGCGCTGGGCCAATTCCTGCAGCAGCGAGCGGCGGGCGATCTCCAGCACCGCGGCAATCTCGGCCCGTTTGGCCGGCCCCAGACCCTTGACGCGGGCCAGATCAGCCACCTTGGCGTGCAGCAAACCATGCCAGCCGCCGAACTGATCCAGCAGGCTTTGGGCCAGCTGCAGCACCGGCAAACCCTGGATGCCGGTGCGCAGCAGCAGGGCCAGCAACTCGGCATCTGCCAGGGCTTGGGGGCCACGGGCCAGGAGCTTTTCACGCGGTCGGGCGTCGGGAGGGAGGTCGCTAAGAGGCATGTTGCGGCAGTGCGCAGAAAGAGTGGGGCGAGCTGGCCCTAAAATCCGTTCAGTCTAGCCAATATTCTCCCAATGAATCCCACCGTTCAAGCCGCCTCCTTTCTGACCTTGCATTACCGCTTGGCCGGCCCCGATGGGGGCGATGTGATCAATACCTTTGCTGACAAGCCCGCCACGCTGACGCTGGGCACGGGCGAGTTGTCGCCGGCCATTGAGGCGCGCTTGCTCGGCCTGGCCGAAGGCACGCGCACCCAATTTGAGCTGGCGGCGGGCGAGGCCTTTGGCGACCGCAATCCCGAGCTGCTTCAGCGCGTCAAGCTGAGCCTGCTGCGTGAGCTGGGCGCTGCCGACGAGGACTACAAGGTCGGCGATGTGGTGCAGTTCCCCACGCCCGACGGCCAAGCCAGTTATGCCGGCGTGGTGCGTGAGGTCGACGCGGAAGCCTTGCTGTTTGACTTCAATCACCCGCTGGCTGGCCAGCCGGTGAGCTTTGAAGTCCATGTCATCGGGGTGCTGTGAGATGAGCCAAGAGATGAATCAAGACTTGCAGCCTCAAGAAGTCATCCTGGCCGAACCGCGCGGCTTTTGCGCCGGTGTGGACCGGGCGATCGAGATCGTTGAGCGTGCCTTGCTCAAGTTCGGCCGCCCGATCTATGTGCGTCACGAGATCGTGCACAACACCTATGTCGTCAATGATTTGAAGGCGCGCGGCGCCATCTTCATCGAAGACTTGGCCGAGGTGCCGCCTGGCGCCACCCTGGTGTTCAGCGCCCACGGCGTCAGCCAGGCGGTGCGGCAGGAAGCGGCGCAGCGCGGCTTCCAGGTGTTCGACGCCACTTGCCCGCTGGTCACCAAGGTGCATGTGGAAGTGGCCAAGCTGCACCGCGAGGGTTATGAGTTCATCATGATCGGCCACAAGGGCCACCCCGAGGTGGAAGGCACCATGGGCCAGCTCAGCGAAGGCATCTATCTGGTCGAAGAGGTGGGTGACGTGGCCCATGTGCGCGTTAACAATCCCGCCAAGCTGGCCGTGGTGACGCAAACCACCTTGAGCGTGGACGACGCGGCCGAAATTCTGGCGGCCGTGAAGCAGCATTTCCCGCTGGTGCGCGAGCCCAAAAAACAAGACATCTGCTACGCCACGCAGAACCGCCAAGACGCCGTCAAGGTGATGGCGCCGCAAGTGGACGTGGTGATCGTGGTGGGCAGCCCCACCAGCTCCAACAGCAACCGCCTGCGCGAATTGGCGCAGCGCCTGGGCACACCCGGCTATATGGTGGACAGCGCGGAAGAAGTGCAGGCCGAGTGGCTGGAAGGCCGTGCCAAAGTGGGCCTGACCGCTGGGGCCTCGGCGCCCGATGTGCTGGTGCAGGCCGTCATCAAGCGCCTGCGTGAGCTGGGCGCCACAACGGTGCGCAGCCTGCCGGGCGTGGAAGAGCATGTGCGCTTCCCCCTGCCCATGGGCCTGGGCGACAAGTCGATGGCCGAGGTGAGTGCCTCCCGCTCCTGAGCCAAGCGCTGCATTCATCAGCGGCGCCAAAGCTTAGGCGCCGTTTTGCATTCATAGAATCGATCAAGTTTCAAGGAATCCTCATGTTAGACATCTCCCTGCTGCGCAAAGACCTGGACGGCGTCGTTGCGCGCCTGAATGCCCGCAAGAGCCCGCAAACCTTTCTGGACGTCACGCGCTACAGCGCGCTCGAGACCGAACGCAAGGGCTTGCAGGTGCGTACCGAAGAACTGCAGAGCAAGCGCAACAGCTTGTCCAAGCAGATCGGTCAATTGAAAGGCAAGGGTGAAGACGCCTCGGCCCAGATGGCCGAAGTGGGCAGCATTGCTGATGAGCTGAAGGCCAGCGCCGAGCGCCTGGACGTGATCCAGCAAGAGCTCACCACGCTCTTGATGAGCGTGCCCAATCTGCCGCACGAGAGCGTGCCGGTGGGCAGCGATGAAACTGGCAATGTGGAAGTGCGCCGCTGGGGCACGCCGCGCCAGTTCGAGTTCGAGCCGCGTGACCATGTCGACCTTGGCGCACCGCTGGGCCTCGATTTTGAAACCGGCGCCAAGCTGAGCGGTTCACGCTTCACCTTCATGCGCGGCCAAGTTGCCAAGCTGCACCGCGCGCTGGCGCAGTTCATGCTGGATGTGCAGACCGAAGAGCATGGCTACACCGAGTGCTACACGCCCTACATCGTCAATCGCGAGGTGCTGGAAGGCACGGGCCAATTGCCCAAGTTCAAGGAAGACATGTTCTGGGTCTTGCGCGGCGGCGACGATGAAGCGGCCGAGCAATACCTGATTTCCACCTCGGAAATCTCGCTGACCAATTCGGTGCGCGAGCAGGTGCTCGATCTGGCTAACTTGCCCATCAAGCTGACTGCCCACAGCCCTTGCTTCCGCTCGGAAGCCGGCAGCGCCGGCCGCGACACCCGCGGCCTGATCCGCCAGCACCAGTTCGACAAGGTCGAGATGGTGCAGATCGTGCATCCGGAAAAGAGCTACGAGGCGCTGGAAGAGATGGTCGGCCATGCCGAAGCCATCCTGCAAAAGCTTGAGCTGCCTTACCGCGTGTTGACCTTGTGCACGGGCGATATGGGCTTTGGTTCCACCAAGACCTATGACCTGGAAGTGTGGGTGCCCGCGCAAGGCGTGTACCGCGAGATCAGCTCTTGCTCCAACTGCGAGGGCTTCCAGGCCCGCCGCATGCAAGCGCGCTTCAAAAACGCCGCTGGCAAGAACGAACTGGTGCACACGCTCAACGGCTCCGGCCTGGCCGTGGGCCGCACCTTGGTGGCCGTGCTCGAGAACTACCAGAACGCCGACGGCAGCATCACCGTGCCGGCCGCACTTCGCCCCTATCTGAAGGGCGCCGAGGTGCTGCGCGGCTGAACCTGCAGCCGCTGAAGCAAAAAAAGCCCGCTTGGCATAGGCGGGCTTTTTTGTTGGCGCCGGTGCAAGCGGGGCTGGACTTGTTTGCTTTCGGGCGATCTTGATCGCTGTTTTGGCTATTGCCCGGCGCTAAGGCTTTCAGGTGCCGCCTCGATGGCTAGAGTGAACTCGTACCTTTCTCACCGCACGCTTGGATGAGGAAAACAAAATGAAATCGGGATTCTTGCAAATTCCTAAATATTTGCGCTAGAATCTATGGCTTCACTCGATGACAAGTTGAAACGCTTTTCACGAGTTGCCGAATACCGGAGAGGTGGCAGAGTGGTTGAATGTACCTGACTCGAAATCAGGCGGACCGAAAGGTCTCGGGGGTTCGAATCCCCCCCTCTCCTCCAGTTAGAAAGCCCCAAGCGACTGTGTCGCTTGGGGCTTTTCTTATTTCTGCGCCGCATTGTTGGGATGGCATCTGCGTTGCCGCCGACCTTGTTGGTTTGGGCTGATTGAGCGGACGAGTCGCGGGCTCGCCGGCTCCTTAGGGCGCAACATCTCGGCCCACATGCAGTCTGGCACTGCTCCTCAGCCTCAATAGGCCGGGCCTAGGGTCAGGTAAAAGCTGCCAGGCCCGTCCACCGCGCGGCCGTAGCCGAAGTAGACCGGGCCGATCGGGGTGTCCATGCCGACGAAAGCGGCATAGGACTTGCGCCAGCCTTCACTCATATTGGGGATCAGGGGCTGACGCATGCGGCCGAGTTCTAGGCTGAAGCCCGCGTACTTGCCGGCCAGCAAAAGGCCGGGGGCGACGCGCCAGTAATACATCAAGCGGCCGAAGTCGAGTTGCTGGCCCAGCAGTTGATTGTTGGCATAGCCGGATTGTTTGAGGAAGCCGCCCCACTGGGTGTGTTCATAGCTGGGCAGCGCGTTGTTGCCCAACCGGCCGGTGGATTGCAGGGTCAGGTTGACGGTGCTGTCCCCCAGGGAATAGACCGCGCTGGTGTTGGCATCCCATTTGCCGTAGCTGGCGTCGGCGCCCAAGCCTTGCCGCGAGTTGTAGACCTCGCCCTTGAAGGTCCAGCCTGAACGTGGGAAGTAGGCATTGTCCAAGCGGTCAAGCAAGAGACTGGCGCGCACACCGCCGAGGCGAGCCTTGCCAGGGTCGGGACGCACATGCTCCAAACCGGTGTTGACGATTTGCTTGATGTGGCCGGATTGCAGGCCTAGGCGAAATTCGCCGTACTGGTAGAAGTAGCGGCCCAGGTCTAGGCCCAGGCGTGAGATATCTTGCTGAAAAATCGCCAGCCTTTGGGTCTCCGAGTAGACCGAAACGGCGCGTCGGCCCAGGCTCACGTAGGGCGATGCGAACCAGTCGCCTTGGCTGGTGAAAGGCTGATAGAACTCGCTGTGCAGGCTCATATCGGAGCCCAGTTGCAAGTCATTGCGCCATTCGGCACCCAAAGCATTCAACCAGGTTCGGCGGTAGGTGGCGTGCAGCCCGGCGCTGACGCCGTTGCCGAAGTCGGAGGCGATGTTCAGGCCGATGCGCAAGTAGTCGGGGCCCCAGGACTTTTCTGCCGCTTCCACCACCAGCACGCGTTCTTCGGCGCTGTCTTCGACGCGGTAGCCCACATGTTCGAAGTCGCCGGTGCCGTAGAGGCGGCGCATATCGGCGTCGAGTGCGGCCTGGTCGATGGGCTTGCCCGGTTCGGTGGTCATGACCGCTTGTGCGGCGGCGGCGTTGACCCGTGCCATCGGCGCGAAAGTGATCTTGTCGATGATGCGCGGGTCGGCCGCCAGCGGTGCTTGCTGGCGCAAGCGCAAGGCCTGGTATTCGTCAGCGGGCAAGGACAGCTGGCTCAGGCGATCGGCCACGGCGCGGGCGGCGGCTTCGCCCAGCGGCGAGATCTTGGCCAGGCTGTTGAAGTCGCTGGTGGCGTAGTTGCCCAGCGCGGGCAAGATCAAGATGTCGGTCGGCTTGAGTGAGGCCAGCGAGGCCTGCACATTTTGTTCGGTCAGGATGCTGAGCATCTGCCCGGCCACACCGACGATGCTGTTGAGTTCCTCGCGCTTGAGCAAGGGCGTGCCCACATTGACGGCGATGACGATGTCGGCACCCATGGCCCGCGCGGCGTCCACCGGCAGGTTATTGGTCAGCATGCCGTCCACCAGCAACAGGCCATTGATTTCGGCCGGCGCCACCGCACCCGGCACCGACATGCTGGCCCGCATCACATTGGCCATATCCCCGGCATTGAAAACCACCGCCTTGCCGGTCACCAAATCGGTGGCCACGGCGCGAAAGGGGATGGGCAAATTGTCAAAGCGGCGGTAACCATGCACTTTGGAGAGCTGGCGCAGCACTGTCTCCAACTGCACGCCGGTGGCCAGGCCTTTACCCAGGACGGTGGCCTCGGCGCCGAGGCCGATCTCGGGGCCGATCAGGTTGAGGTAGTCGTCGGCCTTGCGGCGCATGGTCAGCTCTTGGCGCGGCGGGCTTTCCTTGAAGAGCTTTTCCACCGTGATGTCGGCGTTGATGGCCTCCATCTCGGCCACGCTCATGCCTGTGGCGTAGGCACCGCCCACCAGCGCGCCCATGCTGGTGCCTGCGATGCAGTCGATGGGCACGCGCAACTCTTCCAGCACTTTGAGCACGCCGGTGTGGGCCGCGCCGCGCGCGCCACCGCCGGACAAGGCCAGGCAGATCTTGGGGCGGCTCGGGCGCGGCTTTGCTTCGGCAGCTTGCGCGGGCGCGGGCGGGGGCGCTGCCAGCGTGGTCGCAGCCGCACTGTCTGCTGCCGTGGCCGAGCCATCCGCTAAAGCCGGCGCGGCGCCCAAAGCCAAATTGACGGCCACGGCCAGCAGGCTCAGGGCTGAGGCGGCGGGCCAGGGGCGAGGCAGGACTGCGGGCATCACTGAAGGCATGGCTAAGGGCAAGAGTGAACGGGCCAGTGGGGCCGGCAGCCCTTGGGCTGGGCTGCCGGCCAACAGGCCGCAAGCTTACCGTCAACTCATGCCTAGCCGGATGTCAGAACGCCTCTTCTTGAGTCCCAGCTTGCGTCTGGTCGAGCAGTCGCTCGGTCGGCTTGCGGCCGATCAGCCAGAACAGCGCGGGGGTCAGGAAGGTGTCCAGCAAAGTCGCACTGATCAAGCCCGAGAAGATCACCACCGCGACGGGATGCAAGATCTCGGTGCCCGGCCGTTCGGCCTCGAAGAGCAAAGGAGCCAGCGCAAACGCCGTCACCAAGGCCGTCATCAAGACGGGGCTGAGGCGCTCGATCGAGCCGCGCACAATCATGGCGTGATCAAAGCGTTCGCCCTCGAAACGCATCAGATTGATGTAGTGGCTGAGCTTGAGAATGCCGTTGCGCACCGCAATGCCGGCCAGGGTGATGAAGCCCACCAGCGCGGCAATTGAGAGCGGCTGCCCCGACAACCACAGGCCCAGCACCGCACCGACCAGAGCCAGCGGGATGTTGAGCATGATCAGCGCGGCCAAGCGGTAGCTGCGGTAGCGGCTGTACAGCAGCACAAACATCAGCATCGCCGAAACGATGGACAGCAAACCCACCCAGCGTGCGGCTTCTTCCTGCGCCTGGAACTGCCCGCCCAGGGTGATGAAGCTGCCGTCGGGCAGTTTCGTATCGGCCAGCACGGCGCGGATGTCGGTGACCACGTCCGAGAGGGCGCGGCCCTGCACATTGGCGGCCAGCACGATGCGGCGCTTGCCGTCGTCACGGCTGATCTGGTTGGGCCCGTCGGCGTCCTCGATCTGGGCCAGCTGGGACAGTGGCACCGCGCCCATCGGCGTCTCGATCAGCATGCGCGCCAGGCCCTCCGTGCCGCGCGCGTTATCAGGCAGGCGCAGCAGCAGCGGGAAGCGGCGGCCTTGTTCCACGATCTGGCTCAGCGGCTCGCCCACCAGCAGGCTTTGCAAGCTGGCCACCAGCTGCGGCACCGGCACGCCGTAGCGGGCGGCGGCAGCGTAGTCGATCCGGATCTTCAGCTGCGGTGCCAGCACTTGTTTTTCCACCTCCAAGTCAGCAATGCCGGGAATCGTGGCCAAGCGCGCGCGCAGGCTTTCGGCCTGGCCGCGCAAGGCGTCCAGGTCTTCGCCGAAGATGCGGATGGCGATTTGCGAGCGCACGCCCGAGAGCATGTGGTCGATGCGGTGCGAGATCGGCTGGCCGATGCTGATGGCGGCCGGCAAGAGGCTCAGCCTGCTGCGGATATCGGCCTTGACCTCATCCAGTGTCCGCTTCATCTGCGCCGGTGGCAGCAGGCCAAGGTCCAGCTCGCTCACGTGCACGCCTTCGGCATGTTCGTCCAACTCAGCGCGGCCGCTGCGCCGGCCCACATGGGTCACTTCCGGCACTTGGGACACCAGTTGTTCGGCCTGCGCCGCCACAGCTGAGCTCTGGGCCAGAGTGACGCCGGGGTTCAGGCGCAAGCCCACCAGCAAGGTGCCCTCATTGAAGGGCGGCAAAAAGCTGCTGGCGAAGAAGGGCAGGGCGCCTAAAGCCATCAAGACCGCGACGGTGCCTGCCGCCAAAGCCGCACGCGGCCGCGCCAGCGTGGCTTGCAAGGCCGGGCGGTAGAGGCGCTTGAGCCAGGCCAGCAAGCGGGTATCGCCGTGGTCCAGCGAGCGCATGCGCGGCAGCAGGTAGAGGCTCAGCACCGGGGTCAGCGTGACCGACACGAGCAAGCTGGCCAGGGTGGAGACGATGAAGGCAATGCCCAGCGGCACGAACAAACGCCCCTCCATGCCCGGCAGCGCAAACAGCGGCAGGAACACCAGCACCACGATGGCGGTGGCGTACAAGATGCCCGAACGCACCTCCATGCTGGCCTTGGCCACCAAGGCCATGGGGGCCATGCGCTGGTCGGCCGGCTTGGCGCGGTCCAGCTTGAGGCGGCGCAAGATGTTCTCGATGTCCACCACCGCGTCATCCACCAGGCCGCCGATGGCAATCGCCAAGCCGCCCAAGGTCATGGTGTTGATGGACATGCCGAAGTAACGGAATACCAGCGCGGTCACGCAGATCGACACCGGAATCGCCACCAGCGCAATCAGCGTGATGCGCAGATTACCCAGGAACAGCATCAGGATCACCGCCACGCACAGCGAGGCCGCCACCAGCTTGCCTTGCAAAGTGTTGATGGAGGCCTCGATGAAGCTGGCCTGGCGGAAGGTGACGCGAGGCTCGGCCATGCCCTTGGGCAGGGCGGGGCGCAATTCCTGCAGCGCCGCTTCAATGCCGCGGGTCAGCGCCAAGGTGTCGGCGCCGGCTTGCTTTTGCACCCCCAGAATCACCGCCGGCTGGCCTTCGAAGCCTGCATCGCCGCGTTTGACGGCGGGTGCGAAGGTGATCTCGGCCACCTGGCGCAGCAGCAAGGGCTGACCCTTGTTGGCGCCGAGGGCCAGGTTTTGCAGATCGGCCAGGCTGTCAGCAGCATTGGCGCCGCTGCGGCCGATCTGGCGGATCAAGAGCTCGCGGCCATTGAGCTCCAAAAAGCCGCCGGCCCCATTGGCCGAGAAACCGCGCAAGGCGCCCACCAGCTGAGCCTGGGTGACGCCCAGCTCGGCCATGCGGGCCAGGTCCGGCTGAACCTGGAACTGCCGCACTTCGCCGCCGATGGGGATCACCTGGGCCACGCCCGGAATGGCCAGCAGGCGCGGGCGCAAGACCCAGTCGGCGTATTCGCGCACGACCATGGCGCCATTCACGCCATTCTCGCCGGTGGTCTTGTCGTTCTGCGCCGTGATGGGGATGGCGATCTGCATGATCTCGCCCATGATGGAGCTGATCGGCCCCATATGCGGCGTGATGCCGGGCGGCAGGCTGTCGCCCACGCTGGAGAGGCGCTCGGCCACCATCTGGCGGGCGCGGTAGATCTCCACCTGCCAGTCAAAAGTGATGGTGATGAAGGACAGCCCGGCGCTGGAATTGGATCGCACCGACTCCACGCCGGGCAGGCCGTTCATCAGCGTTTCCACCGGGAAGGTGATCAACTGCTCCACCTCCTCGGCGGCCATGCCGCCCGCTTCGGTCATCAAGATGACGGTGGGCTTGTTGAGGTCGGGGAAAACATCGACCGGGGTGCGAGAGAGGGTGAACACGCCATACGCCATCACCAGCAAGGCGGCGATGATGACGGGCAGGCGATTCGCCAGGCTGGTATTAAGAAGCCAATTGAACATGATGTGAGGCCTCGGCTGTTTAGCGAATCTGGTTGAGCAAGGCAGCGGCCTGGCTCACCACCCGCTCACCCGGTTGCAGGCCGGCGGTAACGGCGATCGAGCTTGCGTCCAGCGCTTGCCAACTCACCACGCGCGGCTCGAACTGTTCGGCCCCGGTTTTGACCCAGACCTGGCTTTGATTCGCCGCGTTCTTCACCAAAGCAGATGCCGGCACGGCCATGCCGCTGATCTTGCTGCGGGTCTGCACCACTACCTTGACGCTTTGCCCCAGCGCCAGCTGGTTCATCAAGCCAGTGCCTTGGGCCTGGAAGTGCAGGGGCAGGGCTTGCTCGCGCAGGCTGCGGGCGGCGCCCAGAAAGCGCAGCTCGATCTGGCTCTTGCCCACGGCCACAAAGGCCTTGGCCACATCCTGGGCCACGGCAGGGTCATAGGCCAAGGCCTCGATTTGCAAGCGGCCGGGGGCGACGATCTCGAACAGCCGCTCGCGCGCTTCCAGCACCTGGCCGGCCACCGCATAGCTGGCGGCGATCACGCCGCTGACCGGCGCGCGCAAGGGTTCGCGCTCGGTCAAACCGGCGCGCAAGGCTTGGTCGCGGCCGCTCAGACTGGCCAGCTCGCTCTCGGCCGCTTCAATGTCTTTGCGCGGCACGGTGTCGGCCAATTCGCGCAAGCGCGCCAGGCGCTTTTGGGCCAGTGACTGGGCTGCCTGCAGCTCGGCGATTTGCGCCTGCTTGTCGGCCCGGTCCAGGCTGGCGCTGGCGGGCAGCACATAGCCCAGCAGCTCGCCTTGCTGAACGTGCTGGCCCAGCGTCGGCAGGCCGCGCGGGCCCGGCTGCAAGCGGCCGGCTTGCAAGGCTTGCACCAAGCCACCGGCATTGGGGTCCATGCTGACGCGGGCGTTCAAACTCAGGCTGCGCGGCAGTTCTGCCTGCGTCACCACCAGGGTGCGCAGATCCAGCTGGCGCTGGGCCGGCTTGGGCAAAAAGATGCCGCCGTCGGCCTGACGCTTTGGCGTGCTGGCCGCCTTGCTTGCGTTTGCTGGCTGGCTGATGCCAGGCTTCGCGGCGGGCTTCTCATCATCACCCTCATGGGCCAGGCTCAGGCTTGGCCACATCAGGGCCAGCACTTGGGCCAAGACCAGAGCTTTGAAGGGGGTGTGTAGGCGGGATGGTGTGGTGATGTTTTTCATGCGCTGGCTCCCAGGCGAGCGGCGGCCATGCGGCGGCGCCGGGTGAAGATGAAGGCGATCAGAGCGCTGAGGCCCAGTGCTGTGGCAAATGCGGCCGGGGGTGACTTCCAGCGCGGGCCGTCGGCTGCATGGGCATCGCCTTGCGCGTCAAGCACTGGCGGACTGAGTTCGACTTGCAGGGTTTCGCTGCTGCCGCCGCTGTTCACAACCACGCTGAGCGCCAGCGGGCCAGCCGCGGGCTCGGCGTCGAGTTCCGCATGGAACTCCCCCTCGCCATGGGGCTTCACGCCAATGGGGTGCCCGTTCAAGGTGGCCGTCAGGGTGGCCGAATGCACCGGGCGGTTGTCGGCCACATGGTCGACGTAAAGCGTCAGCTCACGCCCTTGCAGCACGCTCACCAGCTCAAACAGCTTGGCGCTGCTGCTGGCGCGAGCTTGGGGCTCGCTGCTGAGCGCGTGAATCGGCGCTGATGCTTCTTCGTCGTGGTCGTGGCCAGGGCCGGCTGCGGCAGGCAAGGCCAGCAAGCAGAGCGCCAGGACGGCGGTGTTGGAGATCTTTTTCATGGTCGGAAAATTGTTTGTGTGGGTCGCAAAGGCGCGAGGCGTACCGCGCATCAAGGCAGCAAGCCCTGGGCCTGGCGCAGGGCCGAGACGGCTTGCGCCGCTTGCAGCCGGGCGCGGGCGCTGAGGCGCTGCGCCTCAAAGGCTTCTTGCTCGACCCGCAACCGGGTCGGCAGATCGCTCTGGCCCAGGGCGAAGGACTTGGCGTAGAAGCCGCGCGTGGCCGCCAGCAGTTCGGCGCGGCGCTGGGCCGCCTCTGCTGCCAGGCCGCTGGCTGTTAGCTGGGCCTCGGCGCTGCGCAGCTCGGCTTGCAGGGCCAGGCTTTGCTGGCTCAGCTGGGCTTGCGCTTCCAGTTGCTCGGCCAGGGCCGTGGCTTGCTTGCTCTGCGAGGCTGCCGATTTGCCCAGCGGCAGGCGCAGGCCCACGGTGATGCTTTGCGCGTAGGGCTCGGCAAAGCTGGCGCGCTCACGCGTGCTGCTCAGGCGCAACTCCGGGTTGGCGCGCGTCTGGGTGGCGGCCAGCTCGGCATTGCGCTGGGCCAGGGCGGCGCGGTCTCGCAGGGCCAGCAAGGCCGGATGCTCGGGCGCGAGTTCCGCCATTGCCGCGGGGCGGGCTTCGGTCAGAGCCTCCGCCTCAAGTTCAGCAGCACCATTTGCCAAGATGTCGCTCAGCCCCAGGGCCGCCAGCGCTTGCTCGGCTTGCAGGCGCTGGACGGCGGCCTGGGCCAGCTCGGCCTGCGCGGCGGCCTCAGCGGCCTGCGCTTGATGCTGGTCGGCGCGGGTGAGGTCGCCCGCTTGCAGGCGCTTGGCGACATCTTGTGCCAACTGGGCGGCGGCAGCGTGGCGCGCTTGGGCGATGCGCTGATCCTGCTTGCTCAGCTGCCAGGCCCACCAGGCTTGGCGCAAGCTGCCAGCCAGGCGCAAACGCTCGGCCGCCAGCTGGCTTTCCAGCGCATTGAGTTCGGCGCCGGCCAAGGCCTGGCTGCGCGCACGCTCACCTGGCAGCCACAGCGGCAGGCTCAGCCCGGCCTCGTAGTCGCGGCTGCCACCGTTGCGGTTGAGCCTGTCGGTCTTGGCGGACAGGTCCAGCGCAGGGGCGTCGGCCAGCCACTGTTGCGCGGCTTGCTGGCGGCCTTGCGCGGCATTGCGCCACTGCGGTGCGGCTTGAGCCGCGGCCTGTTGGGCCCAGGCTTGCTCAAACGCCTGGGCCAACGTGGCGGCAGGCGGGCTGGTGTTGCTGTTTGGGGTGGTAGGGATGTTGGGCGGGTCGGCCATGACTGGCCCAGCCAGACCCAGGCTCAAGCCCATGGCCAAGCTCAGTCGCGCCCAGGCATTGGCCTGGCGCGACGGCGATTTCTTGCTCATAAATTTCCTCGTCGCAGCGCCCGTGCTTGAGCGGCTGCGTGCAGCGTGAAGGCGGCTCCGCGAGGGAGCCGGGCGTCAGGCGAGGAAGTGGCGTGGGGGGCGGATCAGGCGCTCGGGCTGACCCTGGGTGACGCTGCGCAGATAGGGCGTGTCGACCCGGCTGCTGGGCAACTGCAGGCTGGCCGCGGCAGCGGTTTGAACCAGCACGCCGCAGCTGACATGGCAGGTGGCGCAGTCAGCGTGCTGACCGGGCTGCTGCTTGGCTTTGGCATTGCGGCCCTCATCATCGTCCGCCTGCTGCGCATGCTCATGCGCATGGTGGCCCAGATGGGTCGCGGCGCGCGCGTCCACCTCATGCAGGCACAAGCCAGCCACAGCCGCCCAGCTGGACTGGAGGCCCAGGGTCAGCATGAGCAGGATGAGCAGGATGCGGCGGATGGCGATCATGGTTGGCGCGCAGTGTAGCGGGATTTGTGGCCCGCCCGGGCCAGCCCGCGCCTTGGGGCCGAGGCTTGGGCGGGCGGAGTTGGCAGATGGCGCAACTAGATGCTTGTTTGTTTACTTTTCCGGCATGGCCGAAGAGTGGTGGCTGGTGATCAGCCATTGCGTGCCGTTCCACCGGTAGGTGTAGGTGTAGCGGGCTTTGACCGTGGCGCCGGTCTTGCCGAAGGCAAAGGTGTAGAGCCCGGCATCCACGGCCGTGTTGCAGCCCAGTTCAATCGTGCGCGAGTCGATCATGCCCCTGGGCTTGTTCTCCAAGAAATGTTCGAAGTAGTCCTGTTTTTGTGCCGCGTCCAGCCTGGGGGTGTTGGACACCGTGGCCAGCAGCACCGATTTGGGCGCGTAGTTCGCCACCACCTTCTTGGCGTCGCCGGTTTGCAGCGACTGGTTCCAGCGATCAAACAAGCCGGCAATCTCTGCCTCGCTACTGGCCTTGCACACCTCCGTGCGAGTGGCGACAGTTTCAGGCGGGCTGGAGGCACAGCCGGCCAGAACAAGCAAGCAAATCGGGGCGCAAACACGAAACGTCTTCACAGCTGACATGGTGGCTCCTGATCAGGTTGGTGGAGCGCTGACTATAGGGTTTGGCCCGTTTTTGCGGCAGTGTTTTCTGGGCCGGCTGCAGACCCTGCCCTCCGGTCAGAGCGCGCGTGGCGAGGTCCAAGGCTGTTCTGTTCACCGTAATGGATGCGCCTGGGAACCCGGCGCCGCCAGGTTTTTAAACCAGCGGGCAGCAAGGCCGACTTCGCAAATCCCTCTTTCGGGTGCCCTCCAATGGGTGGGATGCTTGCGCGCCCGCGAACGCGGATAGTGGGCACCGCAGGCGGCCGCTGTTGGGTCGCCAGGGAGTGATCATGCAGTTCGACGAAGTGGATGCTGGGGATTTTCGGATCTATGCGGGGGCCTTGGATCGCCCCAATCGCTACGGCTATGTGGCGGCGGTGGTGGTGATGCGGGTGCGCGGCGATGCCCAGCGCCAGGAGGCCTTTCGGGACGAAAACCTGGCCGGCGGCTTCGCCTGGGCCACGGCGGCCGAGGCCTTGCGTTTTGCCATCAATGCCGGGCGTGAGGTGGTGATGTGCCGGGTTGGGGCGCTGGCCTAAGCCTTCACCCAAGCTGATTGGCGGCGTGCCTGCAGCCTGTGCTTGTTGTTTGAAGGTCTGATGAGCGGGCCGTGGGCAGCCATTTGACGCCGCCAAACCGTTGTTCGTCGCTTTGCCTCCCGCCTAGGCTTCTGTGACGAGGGTGCTGCCGTTACCCTTGCGGCATGTCTAGCAATTCTTCACTTTCGGCGCCCGCCTTGCCCAGCCATGCTGAGGCCTGGCGGCAGTTCATTGCCTATCTGACCCTGCCGCGGGTGGGGCTGGCGCTGGTCTTGTCTGCCCTGGCGGCCATGGCCTTGGAAGGCATTTTCATCACGCCCTTCTCGGTCTTGCTGGGACGCACCTTGGTGGTCGGCCTGTTGGGGCTGCTGGCCTTCTCGGCCGCGGGGCAATGGCCGCGCCGGCTGCCCAGTTGGATCGCGCGCTGGCTGTTGCAGGTGGTGGCGGTGGTGTTGACCGTGCCGCTGGCCACCTTGCTGGTTTATGTGGTGGCGGTGGGCGGCGATCTGGAATCCCTGCTCAACAGCCAGGGCAAGGTCATGGGCATGATCTTCATTTCTGGCTCAGGCCTGGTGGTGGCGCCCTTGTTGGCCATGGCCTCGCTCTATCGCCAACGAGATGCCGAGGCGCGCAGCCAGGCCCTGCGTTTTGATCTGGAGCGCAGCGAGCTGGAGCGCCAAACCCTGGACGCCCAGCTGCGTCTGCTGCAAGCCCAGGTGGAGCCGCATTTCCTCTTCAACACCTTGGCCAATGTGCGCGCCTTGGTGGAAACGGGTTCGCCCCAGGCCGCACCGGTCTTGCGCAGCCTGATCGCCTATCTGCGCGCCGCCATGCCGCGCTTGCAGAACGAGGCCGCCAGCCTGGGCGACGAGCTGAGCCTGGTGCAGGCCTATCTGGAGCTGATGCATCTGCGCATGCCTGATCGCTTGAGTTTTGACATCACCGTGCCGGTTGATTTGCATGCCCTGCGTTTCCCGCCCATGGCCTTGCTGACCTTGGTGGAGAACGCCATCCGGCATGGCATCGACCCCGGCGAGGAGGGGGGCTGCATTGTGGTGTCGGCGTCGCAGGATGCCGGCAAGGTCCGCGTCTGGGTCAGCGATAGCGGCGTGGGCCTGACCCAGAGCAGCGGTTCGGGCACCGGCCTGCGCAATTTGCGCGAGCGCCTGAAGATCTTTTTCGGCCCCGGGGCGCGCCTGGACCTGAGTGAGAATTTGCCCTATGGCCTGCGCGCCGAGATTGAGTTTCCCCTGCCATGACTAGCTTCTTGCCCAGGCCGCCCACGGCCCTGATCGCCGATGACGAACCGCTGCTGCGCGACAGCTTGGCACGCGCCCTGAAGGCCGCCTGGCCCGAGTTGGAAGTGCTGGGCCAGGCCCGCAACGGGCGCGAGGCGCTGGAACTGTTTGAGGAGCTTCAGCCCGACATCGTCTTTCTGGATGTGCATATGCCGGGCTTGAATGGCATCGAGGCGGCGCGCCAGTTGGCGCGGCGCGCCCAGATTGTTTTCGTTACCGCCTTCGACCAGTACGCGGTGCAAGCCTTTGAGCAGGGCGCCTTGGACTATCTCGTCAAACCGCTGGAAGACAAGCGCCTGGCCGACACGGTGCAGCGCTTGCAGGAGCGTCTACGGGAGCGCGTAGCGTCGGCGGCGACACCGGCCACGGCCAATGCCGCTCAAGCGACGACCCAAGCCTTGGAAGACCGCATCGAGCGCTTGCTGGCGCAACTGGCCCGCAACAGCGAGGGCGCGCCGGTGGCCGCCGGAGGCAGCGCCCAGCCCAAGCCTTATCTGCAATGGATTCGCGCCTCGGTCGGCGCCACGCTGAAGCTGATCCCGGTGGACGACATCATTTATCTGCGCTCCGACGAGAAATACACCTTGGTGGTTTGGAGCGAGGGCGAGGCACTGATCCGCACGCCCATCCGTGAGCTGATGGAGCAACTCGACCCGCAGAAGTTCGTGCAGGTACACCGCTCGGTGGTGGTCAATCTGCACGCCATCAGCCATGTCACCCGCGGCGCGAATGAGACCGCCGATGTGCATCTGCGCGGCCGCAGCGAGGTGCTGCCGGTGAGCCGCAGCTATTTGCACCTGTTCCGGCAGATGTGAGGGCACGGCGCGCTTGTCCGCACGCCGCTCACAAGCAGACTAAGCGCTGTTGCCAACTTGACTAGCGAGCCCCGCCGGTAAGGCGGGGCTAGCGCAAAGTGGCAGCTCAGCGGCGGCTCAGATCGCCTCTGTACGCGCCATCAGCCATGCCAGCGCTGCGCCGCTCACCAGCGGCTGCAGGCGCGCACGCACCTCGGCGTGATAGCTGTTCAGCCAAGCGCAGTCTTCGGCCGACATCAGGCTCATATCGATGCAGCGGGTGTCGATCGGGCACAGGGTCAGGGTTTCGAACGCCAGCATCTGGCCGAAGGCACCGTTTTCGTTGGTGGGCTTGGCGACATTGAGCACCAAGTTCTCGATCCGCACGCCCCACAGGCCCGGCCGATAGTGGCCCGGCTCGATCGAGGTGATCATGCCCGGCTCCATCGCCATATTGGCGTCAGGAATGGCCTTGGAGATGCTTTGCGGGCCCTCGTGCACATTCATGAAATAGCCCACGCCGTGGCCGGTGCCGTGGCCGTAGTCCAGGCCATGGGCCCACAGCGGCGCGCGCGCCAGCGCGTCCAGCATGGGGCTCAGCGTGCCTTGCGGGAAGACCGCGCGCGACAGATTCAACGTGCCCTTGAGCACCAAGGTGTAGTCGCGCTTTTGCGCGGCGCTGACTTCACCGATGGGCCAGACTCGGGTGATGTCGGTGGTGCCGCCCAGATATTGCGCACCGGAGTCAATCAGCAGCAGGCCGTTGCCTTCGATCACCGCATGTGATTCGGCCGTGGCGCGGTAATGCGGCATGGCGCCATTGGCATTGAAGCCGGCGATGGTGGGGAAGGACAGGCCGACAAAGCCGGGGCGCTTGGCGCGGGCGGCGGTGAGCTGCTCGTCGATGGTGATTTCGGTGATGCGCTCTTTGCCTTGGGCTTGTTCAAACCAGGCGTAGAACTCGCACATCGCGGCGCCGTCCTGCGCCATGGCTTCGCGCACAAAGGCGGCGTCGGCTGCGCTCTTGCGGCTCTTGGCCAGGGTGCTGGGGTTGATGGCTTCGCGCACGCTGGCGTGGGCCGGCACGGCCTCACGCAGGCCCAGGGTGACGCGCTTGGGGTCCATCAGCACGCGGGCACCGGCGGGCAGGGCGGCCAGCGCCGGGGCAGCGTCGGCGTAAGCGGCCAGGCGCACGCCATCGGCGGCCAGGCGAGCTTGCAGCGCGGCATCAATCTTGCCGGCGCCGACGAACAGGGTCAGGTCTTGCTCGCTGAGCAGGGCGTGGGCCATGAAGACCGGGTTGTAGTCCACATCCGCGCCGCGCAGATTGAGCAGCCAGGCCACATCGTCCACGCTGGAGATGAAGTGATGGCTTTGGCCCAGGGCCGCCATGGCCGCGCGTACCTGCGCCAGCTTGTCGGCGCGGCTGCTGGTGGCGTGCGGGGCCAGGTGTTCGTAGATGGGCGCCAGCGGCAGGCTGGCGCGCTCGGTCCACACGGCGTCGATCAGGTCGACATCGGTGCGCAGTTGCAGGCCGGCCTTGGCCATGGCCGCGCGCAAGGTGTGGGCCAGGGCCAGGCTCAGCACCTGGCCGTCGACAGCCAGGGTTTGGCCGGGCTTGATTTGGGCAATGATCCAGTCGATGAACTGGGGCGACATGGCGCTAGAGATTTTTTCCAGCGTGATGCCGGTGCCGGCCAGCTCGGCCTCGGCTTGGGTCCAGTAGCGGGTGTCGGCAAAGATGGCGGCGCGGTCCAGCGTCACCACCAGGGTGCCCATCGAGCCGGTGAAGCCAGACAGCCATTGCCGGCTCTGCCAGCGCTCGGGCAGGTACTCAGACAGATGCGGGTCGCTGGAGGGCACCAGCACGGCGTGCACGCCTTGCGATTTCATGGCGTCGCGCAGCTTCTCGATGCGCAGCGTGATGGTGGATGTGCGGGAATCCATGGCAGCAAATCTCCAGCGATTTTGTGACGCCGTCCCGGTGCTGACTGGGTTCAGTCAGCGAGGATGCGGCGGGGCTCGGGTCTGAGCCGCGAAAAAGATCGGCGGATTGTAGGCCGCAGCAAAAAAGGCTTCTTGTGCATCGCCAGTGCCTCATCCGCGTGCCGCCCGTGCTGTGAAGCTGCGACTGGGCACGCGTTCAGCCCGGCGGCAAGCGCAGCTCGAACAAGGCACCACCTTCGCGGTGATTGTGGGCGGTGATGCTGCCGCCATGCGCGTTCATGATCTTGCGGCAGATTGCCAGCCCTAAGCCAGTGCCGCCGCTGCTGCCGCTGCTGCCGGAGGCATCCTTGCTGAGCGAGCCTTGGACGAAGGGCGCAAAAATGCTTTCCATCTCGGCCTCCGGGATGCCCGGGCCCTGGTCGCGCACGCTGATGCGCAGGCCCTGGGTGTCGCTGTGGGCCTTGAGCTCAATGCGGCTGTCCGCCGGGGAGAAGCGCAAGGCGTTGTCCAGCATATTGCGCAGCACTTGCTGCAGGCGGGCCGCGTCCACCGAGGCCATCAGGGGCTGCTCGGGCAACTGGGCTTGCAGATTGATCTTGCGCTCGGCAGCCAGCGACAGATACTCGTTCAGCAGCTGGTCGATCAGAGGACGGCAGTCTTGCTTGAGCAAGCTGAGATGACCGACCGGGCTTTCCAGCCGAGACAAGTCGAGCAGATTGTTGACCAGCTCCAGCATGCGGTGCCCGGCGCTGAAAATGCGCTGGAACATGCCTTGTAGACGCGGGGACTCGTGGCTGCGTTCCTGCCCGAGCTCAGAGAAGCCGATGATGCTTTGCAGCGGCGCCCGCAGCTCATGGCTCATATTGGCGACGAATTCGGTCTTGATCCGGTTGGCCTGCTCGGCGGCGTCGCGGGCCTCGCGGATTTGCTCCTCCGCTTCGATGAAGCGGCTGATGTCTACCGCGCTGCCCACCACGCCAGCGACCTTGCCATGACCGTCAGCGAAGACGGTTTTGTGGGTCAGCAAGGTGCGTTGGTTGTCATGAATTTCTTTGTGCTCGCTGCCGCCGTTGTTCAGCAGCCAGTTGTCGCGCTCTTCCACCGGGCCCGCGATGGAGGGCGGCTTGAGTTCGCTGAAGCGACGCCCCATGGCGATGTTCTTGTCGATGCCGGTGATCTCGCTCCAGGCCTGATTGACCATCACGTAACGCAGTGAGGCATCTTTGGCATAGAGCGGGACGGGGCAGACGTCGATCATGCGCGCGGTGAACTCAAGCTGGGCTTGCAAGCGGGTTCGGGCTTCTTCACGCTCGGTCACATCGATGGCGAAGCCGACATAGCCGGCCAACTGGCCTTCGGTGTCTCGAAACGGGGTCACGCTGACTTCCAGCACCCGCTGGCGACCGTTCTGCGCCAACATGCGCAGGGCGATGGGCAGCTTGAGGAAACCGCTGGCACTGCGGAACAGGTTGCGGACCTTGGCTTGGTCGCGTGCGTCCACCAGGGTTTCGAAAGCTGCCCCCAACACGGGCGCGCCATCCTTGCCGGCCAGGAAATTCGCGTGGTTGATGAACTGCAACACGCCCTGGGTGTCGGTGCGGAACATCAGCTCCTGCACGTTCTCGATCAGCAGGCTTTGCTCGCGCTCGCGGGCCGCCAGGCTGTGGTGCATTTGCGCCAACTCGATATGGGCTTGGTCATAGGCCGACAAGGCCCGCCAAGCGAAGATACCCAAGACCAGCATCAGGGCCAGGCTGCCGAGATAGGCCAGTAGCACGGCTTGCACCTCGGCTTGGACATGCGACCAGACCAGGCTTCTGGGCACCTCCACGATGATCACCCAGGGGTAGTTATGCGTCAGACGGTAGCTGCCCAAACTGCTTTGGCCGAGCAGGCCCCGGTCCTTGTAATTGCCTTCTTCCTGGGTTGGCAGTTTTTGCTTGAACACCAGATGCTCGCTCAGCAGAGTGCCGGTGTTGAGCTTGAGGTCCTCGCTGCCGGCGATCAATTGGCCATTCAGGCCGACCAAGGCGGCGACATGGCCGCTGTGTCCGAGCTGGCTCTCGAACACATTCGAAAAATAGTCGGGGTTGAGTGTGGCCACCACATAGCCGCGGGCGGCTTGCACACCCAGCTGCAGGCTGAGCGGCACGTAAAACGGCCCATGGCTGCGGGCCGGGCCTGGACTAGCGCGCTGTTCGCCTTCCGCGAGTCGTGTTGGGTCAATCCGTTCACCCAGATCGCGCCCGGCCAGCAAGCGGCCCAAGCCATCGGGGCGGCTGTGGATGGGCTGGGCAGAGCCTCGCAGCTGCGCCAGGGGCAGGCTGGCACCAATATTGGCCGGATTGCTGCTGGCCAGCACCATGCCTTGCGCATTGAGCAGCGAGAAGCTGCGCACAAAGGGCCGCGTGGCCAGGGCTTGATGCAGCAACTGATTGCGAAGCTCCAAGCTGCGCGCGGCGCTCAAGGCCGGCGCTTTGGCGGGAGGGGCGGGCTTGTCATCGCCCTCATTACCGTCCAGTTCGCGGGCTAGGCTGCGCAGGGTCAGCTCGGTGGCCGCCAAGGTCTGGTTGGTATGCCATTCCAGGCTTTTGGCGAATAGTTCGGCCTGTTCCTGCTCGGCCAGCCGCTCTTGCGCGTAGCTCAGCCACAGCATGCCCATGGCCAGCGCGCTCAGCAGTAGTGCCACCGCAGCCGTGCCCCAGAGTGCCAGCGTGGCGTTCAGCCAGCTGGGCAGCGGGCGCTTGAGTTTGGGCTGCAGAGTACCTTGGGCGGAAAAAGGCATGGCAGCCCCAGAGGCAGTGCTTGGCCGCGCCGTTTGGCTGGGGTCAGGAGTGCCGGGGCTCAATGGCGCACCATGATTTCTGTGAGGCCGTTCTTACCCGCAGCGGCGGCGAGTCGGCCATCGCGCTTGATGGCGCTGACAAACTGATTCAGGCGCTGCAGCCAGGCCTCGTCGCCCGGCTTTACCGCATAGGCGTAAGGCATGGCGGCCAGTGGCTTGGGCGGGCTCAGGCGCCGAATCCAGTCGGTATTGGCCAGCAGGTATTGGCTGAAGGGAAAGTCCACCATGAAGACATCGACCCGGCCCGACTCCAATTCCAGCTCGTAGTTCTGTTCCATCTGCAGAGGAACCGACTGCGCCTGGCGCAGCCAGCCGGCCATGACGGGCGCGATAAAGCTGGTGGCGGGCACGGCCACGCGCACGCCGGGCTGATCGATATCGGCCCAGGTCTTGACGACGCGGCTGCTGCGTGACACCAGGGCGTAGATGCCGCTTTGCAAATAAGCGGCGGAGAAATCCAGCTTGGCTTGCCGCTCGGGCGTGACGCCGATGCCGAACATGGCCACATCGCAGCGGTCATGCCGCAGGTCATCGATCAGCCGGGTATAGGTCGTTTCGACAAATTCCAGCGTCACGCCCAGGTCTTGGGCAAAAGCCTTGGCCAGGTCGATATCGATGCCGCTGAGTTGCTGCGTTCGGGGGCTGCGGTAGCTGATGCTGTAGTAGCCCGGCCAGATGCAGGCGCGCAGCTTGTGGGATTGCAGCACCCGCTGCATCACTTCGCCGGCTTGTGCGGTGCCTGGCGTGAGCGCGCAGGCAAGGAGCAGGCCGCAACTCAAGCCGAGTTGGCTGACAAACTTGCGCCACGGGTCGCGTCGAACCATGTCCACAAACTCCTTGAGCCGAGATCGCTCGGCTCAAGGGTTTATAGCAGAAGGCAGGGCCTGCGCGTTGGGGTTTAGCTACCGAAAGCGGGTCTGGCAGGCGCTGTAGCGCTTGCTTAAAGCTCGGTGCGCAAGGCCCACAGCTCGGGGAAGAGCACCACATCCAGCATCTTGCGCAGATAGCCCACGCCCGAGGTGCCGCCGGTGCCGCGCTTGAAGCCGATGACACGCTCCACCGTGGTGACGTGGCGGAAGCGCCAAAGGCGGAAGGCGTCTTCCAGATCGACCAGCTCTTCACCCATCTGGTAGAGATCCCAATGCGCTTGAGGTTGGCGGTAGACCTCCAACCAGGCGGCCTTGACGCCCTCGCTGGCGGCATAGGGCTGGGTCCAGTCGCGGTTCAAGGCTTCGGCCGGGACCTGAATGCCGCGCCGCGCCATCAGGCGCAGGGTCTCGTCATACAGCGAAGGCGCACGCCAGGCGGCTTCCACCCCGGCCAGCAAGTCGGGCCGGTGGGCGTGGGGCTTGAGCATGGCGGCATTCTTATTGCCCAGCATGAACTCGATGCGGCGGTACTGCGCGCTTTGGAAGCCGCTGCTGTTGGAGAGATAGGGCCGGATGGCCGAGTACTCCGGCGGCGTCATCGTGGCCAGCACGTCCCAGGCATGCACCAGCTGCTCCATGATGCGCGAAACCCGGGCCAGCATCTTGAAGGATTCCGGCAGCTGGTCCGCGGCCAGCTTGGCCACGGCAGCCTCCATCTCGTGCAGCATCAGCTTCATCCACAGCTCCGAGGTCTGGTGCTGGACGATGAAGAGCATCTCGTTGTGCTCGGGCGAAAGCGGCTTCTGGGCGCCCAGAATTTGGTCCAGATGCAGATAGTCGCCGTAGCTCATATCTTTCGAGAAATCGAGCTGCGCGCCTTCTTGCTGAACGATTTGCTCGGTGTGGCCAGGCGTGCTTTGGGCGGGCAGGCTTTGGTTGTCTTGCGGGTCTTGCGAGTGATAGGGGCAGCTCATGTGACCTTGCCTTTCTGGGCGAAGCGGGGTTCTTGCCATTGCTGGGTGCTGAGCACCTCGCGCAGATGTTCGATCGCGTCAAACACATCGGTGAAGCCGATATAGGCCGGCGTGAAGCCAAAGCGCAAGATGTGCGGCACGGCGTCCAGGCGCTGCGGGTCGCCGGCGCGGAAGTCGCCGATCACGCCGCGCGCGATCAAGGCTTGCACCACGGCGTAGCCGGCATGTTCCAGCGGCGCGTCCAGGCTCAGGCACACCTGGCTGCCGCGCAGCTGGGCTTCGCGCGGCGAGGCCGGGCGCACGCCCAGCTCGCCGCAGCGCGCTTCGGCCAGTGCGATGAACAGCTCGGTAAGTGCGACGGACTTGCTGCGCAGTGCCGCCATGCCGCCGAACTGCTCGGCAGCCAGCAAGGTGTCCACCCCGCATTCCAGTGCCGACATGGACAAGAGCGCAGGCGTGCCACAGACAAAGCGCTTGATGCCGGCAGCAGGCTGGTAATCGGTGCTGAACTGGAAGGGCGCGGCATGGCCCAGCCAGCCGACCAAGGGCTGCTGCGCCTGATCGGCCCAGCGTGGGTTGACCCAGGCAAAGGAGGGCGCGCCTGGGCCGCCGTTGAGGTATTTGTAGCCGCAGCCAATGGCGAAGTCGGCGTCCGCCGCATTCAGGTCTACCGGCACGGCGCCGGCCGAATGCGCCAGATCCCACACTGCCAGGCCGCCCGCCGCATGGGTAGCGGCAGTCAGCGTGGCCATATCGTGCTGATAGCCAGTGCGGTAGTTCACATGCGTGAGCATCAGCACGGCCAGTTCTTGGTTCAGCAGGCCGGGAATCTCCGCCACATCGTCGACCAGGTGCAGGCGAGCGCCATGCTGCTGGGCCAGGCTTTGGGCGATATAGAGATCGGTGGGGAAGTTGCTGCGCTCGGACACGATCACCGTGCGCGCCGGGTCGGCCTGGCGCTGCAGGGTCAGCGCGGCGGACAGCACCTTGTACAGATTCAGCGAGGTGGAGTCGGCCACGATGGTCTCGCCCGGCTTGGCGCCGATCAGGCGGCCGATCTTGTTGCCGATGCGCTCTGGCAGGTCGATCCAGCCGGCATCATTCCAGCTCTTGATCAAGCCCTGACCCCATTCCTGGCTGATCACCTCTTGCACCCGGCCCAGTGTGGCGCGCGGCAGCACGCCCAGGGAGTTGCCGTCCAGATAGATCACGCCGGCGGGCAAGTCGAACTGGTCTTTGAGCCCGCGCAAGGCGTCGGCTTGGTCCAGCGCCAGGCAGTCTTGCCGGCTGATGTTGGTCGCGTTCATGTTCATTCCTTTTGGTCAAAGTTCGCGCAAGACGGCGCGTACCGGCGAGGCGCAGGCCCCGGCCAGTTTGAGGGGGAGGGCAATCAATTCGTAGTCGCCTTCGGCGACTTCGTCCAGCACCAGGTTCTCCAGCACCCGCAGATTCAGGGCCAGCAGTTGCTGGTGGCTGTCCAGGCTCTTGCTGCTGGCAGGGTCTACCGAGGGCGTGTCCAGGCCAATCAGCTGCACGCCCTGCGCGGCCAGCCAGGCCACGGTCTCGGGGGCGAAGGCGCTGAACTCGGGGTTCCATTGCGTATCGGCGCGCTCGCAGCAGCGCACCAGCACGCGTGAGGGCAGATCTGCAGCTGCATGCTGCAAATGCTCGATGCGAATCAAGGGGCCGCAATCAATGGCGTGGATGACCCGGCATGGGCCCAGATAGGCCGCCAGATCCACCTCGGCCGCGCTGGCCGCGCCGTTTGCATAGTGCAGCGGCGCATCCGCATGCGCGCCCACGTGAGGCGACATGGTGAGGGCGCTGAGGTTGACCGGGCACTCGGGCGAGAGCCGGGCGGTCCAGCGCAGTGAGTAGGGCTCGTCACCCGGAAAGATCGGCGACTGCGGTGACACCAGGGGCGAAATATCCCAGAGGCGTTGTGGCCTTGTTGGCGCTGCTGGTGTGGTCATCATCCTAGCTCCGGCAGTTGGACGCGCCCGGAGGGGTCGCTAGGGGGCGCGCGGGCAAGGCGCGCCGACGAAGTGGGCTAATGCCCACGAGGAGAAGCAACGCAGACTGCGTGCCTCCTAGCGAGCCAGGCGGGTGCGTAGCGCTGTCACCCGAATGGTGAGGGGACTTGAACGAAACAAAGGTAGTAGGCATTGAGGTTCCCAAGTCAAGACAAGCGGTCAACTGTCGGATCTAGGATCAGTCTCCCTTGGCTTGAACGGTCGGCACCTTAACAAGGCGTGGCGGGGCGTGGTGTCGGTTAATCCCAACAAGCAAGCAACAAGTGTGCGACGCATTTTCGCTGCGGGAAAGTCCCATGCACAAGTGCGATTATTTGATTGACACCTCAACTATCCATGCCTAAAGTGCGATCAACCCGAGGAGATTTGATATGCGCATTTGCTGCATTGGTGGAGGCCCGGCTGGCCTGTATTTCGCCCTGCTGATGAAGCAGCAAAACCCTAGCCATCACATCACTGTGCTGGAGCGCAACAAGCCCGGTGACACCTTCGGTTGGGGCGTGGTGTTCTCGGATCAAACACTCGGCGCCATGCGTGAGGCCGACGCCAAAACGGCCGATGCGATTCTGCAGGCTTTCAACCATTGGGACGATATCGAGGTGCATGTTCAGGGGCGCACGATGCGCTCCGGCGGCCACGGTTTTTGCGGCATCGGGCGCATGCAATTGCTGCAGATTCTGCAAGCGCGCTGCGTGGAGCTGGGTGTGGATCTGCGCTTCGAGTCCGATGTGCCGGACGACGGCGAAATTGAGGCTGATCTCATCATCGCCGCCGACGGCCTGAACAGCCGCCTGCGCCAGAAATACGCCGCCACCTATCAGCCTGACATCGACCTGCGCCAATGTCGCTTTGTCTGGCTGGGCACCAGCCGCTTGTTCGAGGCTTTTACCTTCGATTTCCAGCAAACCGAATGGGGCTGGTTTCAGGCCCATGCTTATCGCTTTGACGAGCACACCTCAACCTTCATCGTCGAGGCGCCGGAGGCGGTCTGGCAGGCCGCCGGCATCGAGGCCATGAGCAAGGAAGAGGGCATTGCCTTTTGCGAGCGCTTGTTTGCCAAGGTGCTGGACGGCCACTCGCTGCGCTCCAATGCCGCCCATCTGCGCGGCTCGGCCCAGTGGATACGCTTCCCGCGCGTGGTGTGCAAGCAGTGGGTGCATGTCAACGCCCAAGGCACGCCAGTGGTGTTGATGGGCGATGCGGCGCACACGGCGCATTTCTCCATTGGATCGGGCACCAAGCTGGCGCTGGAAGATGCGATTGCGCTGGCGCAAGACATCGCCGCCCATGCGTCCGATTTGCCCACTGCCTTGGCGCAGTACCAGGCCAGCCGCAGCATCGAGGTGCTGCGCATCCAGAATGCGGCGCGCAATTCCACCGAGTGGTTTGAGAACGTGGCTCGCCATGCGCACCTGGCCCCGGAGCAATTTGCCTATTCCTTGCTGACCCGCTCGCAACGCATCTCGCACGAGAACCTGCGCCAGCGTGATCCCGCCTATGTGCGTGGCTTTGAGCAATGGTTGGGTGAGCGGGCAGGCCTGGCGCCCGAGCATGCAGCAGTTCCGCCCATGTTCACTCCCTTCACCTTGCGCGGCCTGACGCTGAAAAACCGCGTGGTGGTGTCGCCGATGGCGCAATACAGCTGCGTGGACGGCCTGCCCGGCGACTACCACCTGGCCCATTTGGGCGCGCGCGCCTTGGGCGGCGCCGGCCTGGTGTTTGCCGAGATGACTTGCACCTCGGCAGATGCCCGCATCACCCCCGGCTGCCCCGGCCTCTACACCGATGCGCAAGGCGAGGCCTGGGCGCGCATCGTCAGTTTTGTGCACCAGCACAGCAGCGCCAAGATTGCGATGCAGCTGGGCCATGCTGGACCCAAGGGCTCGACCCGTGTCGGCTGGGAGGGGACCGATCAGCCACTGGCCGATGGCAATTGGCCGCTGGTGTCGGCCTCCAGCCAGCAGTATTTGGCGGGCGTGAGCCAGACCGCGCGCGCCATCAGCCTGGCCGAAATGGCCCAAGTCAAGGCCGACTTCTGTGCCGCCACCCGCCGCGCCGCCGCCGCTGGTTTCGACTGGCTTGAGCTGCATTGCGCCCACGGCTATTTGCTCTCGAGCTTCATCTCGCCCCTGACCAATCAGCGTCAGGACGATTACGGCGGCAGCCTGGCCAATCGCCTGCGCTTCCCGCTCGAAGTGTTTGCGGCCATGCGGGCTCTGTGGCCGGCGGAGCGGCCCATGTCGGTGCGCATCTCCGCGAATGACTGGGTGGCCGGTGGCACCACGCCCGAAGATGCGGTGGAGATCGCAGCAGCCTTTAAGGCCGCTGGGGCGGACCTGATCGATGTGTCCTCCGGCCAGGTCAGCAAGCAGGAAAGGCCGGTCTACGGCCGCATGTGGCAAACCCCTTTCGCCGAGAGCATTCGCAACCGCGTCGGCATCCCGACCATGGCGGTGGGCGGCATCTCCGAGGCCGACCATGTCAACAGCATCATTGCGGCCGGCCGGGCGGACTTGTGCGCCGTGGCCCGCCCACATCTGGCCAACCCGGCATGGACGCTGACCGAAGCCGCGCGCATTGGCTACACCGGCCCGGTCGGGCTGGCTTGGCCGCAGCCCTATCTGGCGGGCAAGCAGCAGCTGGAGCGCGAGTTTGAGCGCCAGCGCACCCAGGGCGCGGCGGCACAGGCGCAGGATTTGAAGGCGCTGGGCGTATGAGCAAGGAAGGAATTAGCGAGCTTGTTCTGCACGGCAAGCACGCCGTCGTCACCGGCGGCGGCAGCGGCATCGGGGCGGCCATCGCTCAGGCCTTGCTGGCTGCCGGCGCCAATGTCACTTTGATGGGCCGCAGCCTGGAGCGCCTGCAAGCGCAAGCCGCTGCTTTGCAAGCACCCGGCCGCTTGGCCCTACAAACCGTGGATGTGAGCGAGGAGGCCAGCGTGCAGCAGGCCTTCGGTGCAGTGAGCCAAGGGGCTTTCGGGCCAGCAGCCATTTTGGTCAATAACGCCGGCCAGGTTCAAACCGCGCCTCTGCACCGCAGTAGTTTGGACATGTGGCAGACCATGCTGGGTGTCAACCTGACCGGCACTTTTTTGTGCAGCCGTGAAGTCTTGCCCGCGATGCTGGAGCAGGGCTTTGGCCGCATCATCAATGTCGCCAGCACGGCCGCGCTGACGGGCTACCCCTATGTGGCAGCCTACTGTGCCGCCAAGCATGGCGTGCTGGGCTTGACCCGTGCCTTGGCGTTGGAAGTAGCGCGGCGCGGCATCACCGTCAATGCGGTATGCCCGGGCTATACCGAAACCGACATCATCAGCCGCGCCGTCGACACCCTGGTGCAAAAGACCGGCCGCACGCCCGAGCAGGCCCTAGCCGGCTTTGCGGCCAGCAACCCGCAGGGCCGCCTGGTGCAGCCTGCCGAAGTTGCCGATGCCGTGCTGTGGCTGGCCCGCCCGGCCGCTGGCGCGATGAATGGTCAGTCGATTGCCGTGTGCGGTGGGGAGCTGATGTGAGCACCGTGGCCGCCACCGAAACGCCCGATCTGGAGTCGCGCCTGCAGGGGCAGGACCACCAAACCCATCAAGCCCTCAGGCTCTGGCTGCGCATGCTCGCCTGCACCACCCGGGTCGAGGCGGTGATTCGCAAGCGCTTGGCGCAAGACTTTGCGACCACCTTGCCGCGCTTTGACTTGCTGGCCCAACTGGAGCGCCACCCGCAGGGCCTGAGCATGCGCGAGTTGTCGCAGCGCCTGATGGTGACCGGCGGCAATATCACGGGCATCACTGATCAGCTGGAAGCCGAAGGCCTGGTGCTGCGCGCCCCGCACCCCAGCGACCGGCGCAGCTTTTCCGTCAAACTCACGCCCCAGGGCCGGCGCCAGTTCAAGCGCATGGCCAGCACCCATGAGCAATGGGTGCTGGAATTGTTGGGCGGCTGGAATGCCGAGCAGCAAGCGCAAGTCCACGGCTTGCTGGCCGAATTGAAAACACATTTGGGCGCGCTGGACGCCGCGGGGCAAGACCTGACCCCGCCCAAACCACGCGCCAAGGATAGGACGAGCAAGCGATGAGCGACACACCAATGAAGAAGCCGATGGACAGCCACCTCCTGGCCGGTAACCAGCGCAGCCTGCAGGGCTTCGCGCCCCAGCATTTCGCCTGGGAGCAGCGCGGCATGGTGGGTGTGATCACCCTGAACCGGCCCGAGCGCAAGAACCCGCTCACCTTCGAGAGCTATGCCGAGCTGCGCGATCTGTTTCGCACGCTGAGCTATGTGGACGAGGTGCGCGCCATCGTCGTACAGGGCGCCGGCGAGAACTTTTGCTCCGGCGGCGATGTGCATGAAATCATCGGTCCGCTGACCCAGATGAGCATGCCCGATTTGCTGGCCTTCACCCGCATGACGGGCGACTTGGTCAAGGCCATGCGGGCCTGCCCGCAGCCTGTCATCTCGGCCATTGACGGCGTTTGCGCCGGCGCCGGCGCCATCATCGCCATGGCCTCGGACCTGCGTGTGGGCACCGCCCGCAGCAAGACCGCCTTTTTGTTCAGCCGCGTCGGCCTGGCCGGTTGCGATATGGGTGCGTGCAGCCTCTTGCCGCGCATCATCGGCCAGGGCCGCGCTTCTGACTTGCTTTACAGCGGCCGCAATCTGGGCGGCGACGAGGCCTTGAGCTGGGGCTTTCTGAACCGCCTGGTCGAACCCGCTGAGGTCTTGAGTAGCGCCGTGGCCTGGGCAGAGCAAATTGCTGGCGGCCCCAGCTTTGGCCATGCCATGACCAAAAAGATGCTGCATCAGGAATGGGCCATGGGCGTGGACGAGGCCATCGAGTCCGAAGCGCAGGCACAGGCCATCTGCATGATGACGCAAGACTTTCAACGCGCCTATCACGCCTTCGTCGCCAAGCAGCGGCCGGCATTCAAGGGAGATTGAGCCATGCCCCATCTGAAACATCTGGAATGGCCTTTCTTCGACGCGCGTCACCGCGAATTGGCGGCCGAGTTGGACGCCTGGTGTGGCGCCCATCTGCACGCCGGCCATGCGGCGGATGTGGATGCCGAGTGCCAGTCGCTGGTCAAACAGCTGGGCGAGGCAGGTTGGCTGCGCCACGCGATCGCCGGCCAGGCCTTGGGCGGCGCGGCCGAGGTGATCGATACCCGCGCCATCTGCCTGCTGCGCGAAACTCTGGCCCGCCACAACGGCCTGGCCGACTTTGCCTTTGCTATGCAAGGCCTGGGTTCGGGCGCAATTTCGCTGGCCGGCAGCGCCGCGCAGCGGGAGCGTTATCTGCCGCGGGTGGCCCGCGGTGAAGTTCTGGCGGCCTTCGCCTTGTCAGAGCCCGAGGCGGGCTCTGACGTGGCGGCGATGCAATGCAGCGCGGTGGAAGACGGCGACTGCTATGTGCTCAACGGCGAGAAGACCTGGATCTCCAACGGCGGCATCGCGGGCTTTTACACCGTGTTCGCGCGGACCGGGGAGGGCGAACAGCCCGCGGGGGCTGTTCGCGGTTCGAGAGGCATCAGTGCCTTCATCGTCGATGCCGACACGCCCGGCTTTGAGATTGCCGAGCGCATTCAGGTGATCGCACCGCACCCGCTGGCGCGTCTGCGTTTTGTGAATTGCCGGGTGCCCAAGAGCCAGCTGATTGGCACGGCGGGCGAGGGCTTCAAGATCGCGATGCGCACGCTCGATGTGTTCCGCACTTCGGTGGCCGCCGCCGCCCTGGGCTTTGCGCGCCGGGCCTTGCAAGAGGGTTTGGCGCAGGCCAAGAGCCGGGCCATGTTTGGCGCGCGGCTGGCAGATTTGCCGCTGACGCAGGCCAAGCTGGCCACCATGGCCTGCACAGTGGATAGCTCGGCGCTGCTGGTCTACCGCGCCGCCTGGCAGCGTGACCAGGGCCAGAACGTGACCCGCGAAGCCGCCATGGCCAAACTGATGGCCACCGAAGGCGCACAGCAGGTGATCGACGCCGCCGTGCAGATCTTTGGCGGCCGGGGTGTGCGCAGCGGCGAGATGGTGGAGCAGCTCTATCGCGAAATTCGCGCTTTGCGGATCTACGAAGGGGCCAGCGAGGTGCAGCAGCTCATCATTGGGCGGGACTTGCTGCGATGAATGCGCTCGGCCCATTTTGCGATGCGCTTGTGGCCGGGCCCATGCCGGGATTGCGGCCCGGCAGCCGCCTCACTTTCTTTGCTTCGCCAAAGAAAGTAAGCAAAGAAAGGCGACCCAGATGTCTGGCCCCTGCGGGGTCCGCTGCGGTGCTCAAATTCCAGGGCTCGCGCAGAACTCACTTCGCTCGCTGGCGCTCGCTGCGTTCAGACAGCTGCGCGAAGCTAGAGCTTGAAGGCGCTGGCGCGCCTGCCCTGGAATTCTCCGCTCCTCACCCAGACATATGGGACCGAACACGGTCACGGCTCGCTGCGCATCGCCTCGGTTTAATTCAGGCGGCGAGTGCGCAGCGCAGGCCGCTACTCGAGGCGATGCGTAGCGAGCCGAGACCTGAGTCTCCCCTTCTGCATGGGCGAGGAGCGGAGGATTCGCCTGGCGTCGCGCAGCGACTGCAAGAACTGACTTCGCGCAGCTGTCTGAGCGCAGTGAGCGTTAGCGAACGAAGCGAGTTCTGCGCGGCCAGGCGAAGCCGAGTACCGCAGCGAACCCCGCAGGGGCCATGCGGCAGGGGCGGCTTCTTTGCCTTCTTTCTTGGGCGCCCAAGAAAGAAGGTCGCCTGCGGGGGCGAAATCCCCGCTGGGCCGTCGAGCTCGCGCAGCCCTCGCCAAGTCGGCCGGAAGTTAAAACCTTGAGTGCCAAGCCATGACCTACACCGCCCACCTCGACACCTTCGCCCGCGATCACCTGCCGCCCCCCGAGCAATGGCCCGAATTGATCTTCGAGCTGCCCGAGCTGAAGTTCCCCGAACGCCTGAACTGCGCCAGCGAATTGCTGGACCGCTGGGTGAGCGAAGGCCAGGGCGAGCGCCTGTGCTTGCAAGGGGATCGCGGTGAGCGCTGGACTTATGCCGATCTGCAGGCCAAGGCCAACCGCATCGCCCATGTGCTGGTGCAAGACATGGGCCTGGTGCCTGGCAACCGGGTGCTGCTGCGCGGCGCCAATACGCCGCAGCTGGCGGCCTGCTGGTTTGCGGTGCAAAAGGCCGGCGGGATTGCGGTCGCCACCATGCCCATGTTGCGCGGCGGTGAGTTGAGCCAGGTGATTCAAAAAGCCGAGGTCAGCCATGCCCTGTGCGATGCACGCCTGATCGATGACCTGTGCGCGGCGCAAGCGCAATGCCCAACGCTGCGCGAGATCCGGCTGTTCAACTGCGGCGGTGCCGATGGGGCGGATAACTTGGAAGCCATCGCCGCCACCAAGCCCGCCGAATTCAACAATGTGGACACCGCCGCCGATGACTGCTGCCTGATTGCCTTCACCTCCGGCACCACCGGCAAGCCCAAGGGCTGCATGCATTTCCATCGCGATGTGATGGCGATCTGCCGCTGCTGGCCGCCGCATGTGCTGAAACCCCAGGCGGACGATATCTTCATCGGTAGCCCACCCTTGGCCTTCACCTTCGGCCTGGGCGGCTTGCTGCTCTTTCCGATGACGGTGGGGGCTTCCGCTGTGCTGCTGGAAAAGGCCACGCCGGACGCCTTGTTGCCCGCCATTGCCAAGTACCGCGCCACCGTGTGCTTCACCGCGCCCACCTCTTACCGCGTGATGGCGCCGCAACTGCCCCAGCACGACGTCAGCAGCTTGCGCAAATGTGTCAGCGCTGGCGAGGCGCTACCAGCGGCCACCCGGGCATTGTGGAAGGACGCCAGCGGCATCGAGCTGATCGATGGCATCGGCGCCACCGAGTTGCTGCACATCTTCATCTCGCATGACGAGTCCACGGCCAAGCCGGGCGCGACCGGCAAGCCGGTGCCGGGCTACCGGGCTTGCGTACTGGACGATGAGGGTCAGGTCTTGCCTGCGGGCCAAATCGGCCGCTTGGCGATCAAGGGGCCGACGGGTTGCCGCTACCTGGCCGACCCGCGCCAAGCTAGTTATGTTCTGAAGGGTTGGAACCTGACCGGGGACGCGTATTTGGTCGACGATGAGGGTTACTTCGTCTACCAGTCGCGCACCGATGACATGATCATCTCCGGGGGCTACAACATCGCCGGGCCGGAGGTGGAAGCAGCCCTCTTATTGCACCCGGCCGTGGCGGAATGCGGAGTGGTGGGGCAGGCAGATGAAGCACGGGGGCAGATCGTCAAAGCCTTTGTGGTCTTGCGGTCAGGCCAGGCGGCCAGCGCCGAGATGGTCAAGACCTTGCAGGACTTTGTGAAGGCGCAACTGGCGCCCTACAAATACCCGCGCGCCATCGAGTTCACCAGCCAACTGCCACGCACCGAAACGGGCAAATTGCAGCGCTTTCGCTTGCGCAGCGATGCGGCGGTGAAATCGTCCTGAAGCCGATCCACAGCCTGTGGGTCAGCGTGATTCCTATTCAAATCAAGGAGAGCTCGATGATGAAGTTGGCAGCAAAGAACAGTCAGCGTTTGAACCTCAGCCTGTTGGCACTCTGCATGGCGCTGGGTGCCACTCAGGCCCAGGCGGCTGACAAGGTCAAGGTCGGCTTGCTCAGCACCTTGTCGGGCCCGGGCGCAGGTTTGGGCGTGGACATTCGCGATGGCTTTGCCCTGGCGCTCAAGCACAGCGGCGGCAAGTTCGGCGGCCTGCCTGTTGAGCTGATCACGGCCGATGACCAGCAAAATCCCGAAGTCGCCAAGCAGACCTCGGACCGTCTGATCAAGCGCGACAAGGTCGACTTCATGACCGGCATCGTGTTCTCCAATCTGATGCTGGCCGTGGGCCCCAGCGTCTTCGCCAGCAAGACGCCTTACATCAGCGCCAATGCCGGCCCCTCGCAGTACGCGGGAGAGCAGTGCAACCCATTCTTCTTCAATGTGGCTTGGCAGAACGACAACGTCCACGAAGCCATTGGCAAGACCATGACGGACAAGGGCTTCAAAAAGGTGGTGATCTTGGCGCCCAACTACCCGGCGGGCAAGGACGCAGCCGCCGGCTTCAAGCGCTTCTACAAGGGCGAGGTGGTGGAAGAGATCTTCACCAAGCTCGGACAGTTGGACTATGCGGCCGAACTGGCGCAGGCCCGTGCGGCCAAGCCCGACAGCATGTACATCTTCCTGCCCGGTGGCATGGGCATCAATTTCATCAAGCAGTTTGTGGGTGCAGGCTTGTCGAAAGACATCACCTTGTTCGGCCCCGGCACCTCGGCTGACGAGGATGTGATCAAGGCCGTGGGCGAGCCCATGCTGGGCATGTTCAACAGCTCGCAATGGGCGCATGACATGGACAACGCCGGCAACAAGAAGTTTGTGGCCGACTTCCAGAAAGACTACGGTCGCCTGCCGTCGATGTTCGCCGCCCAAGGCTATGACGCCGCCTTGCTGATGGACGCCGCGGTGCGTGATGTCAAAGGCAAGATCGAAGACAAGCCCGCACTCTTGAAGGCCTTGAAGGCCGCCAAGTTCAACTCCATCCGAGGCGGCTTCAAGTTCAATAACAACCAGTTCCCGATCCAGGACTACTACCTGCGCGTGATCACCAAGGACGCGCAAGGCCGCGTCACCAACAAGACCCTGGGCAAGATCTTCAGTAATCATGCGGATGCCTACGCGGCATCTTGCAAGATGCAGTGAACTTGAAAGGCGCCGCAACACAGCCGGCTGCCCAAGGGGAACAGGCGGGCGCTGCGGCGAAGTAAAGGAGGAGGCCGCGGCCGCAGGCCGTGGACGGGGGACATGAGCGGCAGCGCCCGTCTGTTCCCCTGAGTTCGCGTCAGAGATGGTGCGGGGTGGCGTGCTTGCTTGTTTGCCTACTTCGCGCCGCTCATGTCCCCCGGCTCCGGCCTGCGGCCTTCGCCTCCTCCTTGACTTCGCTATGCGAAGCAGCCAAACAAGCGGCATGTCTGTATGCACGGCGAAAACAGCAAGCGATCTTCAATTGAATAGGACGCAATGGACTGGATTTTGATCACCGAGCAGGCCCTCAACGGCCTGCAGTTTGGCCTGATGTTGTTCTTGCTGGCTGCCGGCCTGACGCTGGTGTTCGGCATCATGGACATGATCAATCTGGCCCATGGCTCGCTCTATATGGTGGGAGCCTATCTGGCCGCCGCCACGGCGCAGGCTACCGGCTCTTTTGCGCTAGCGGTGCTGGCGGCTCTGGTGGGCACGGCGCTGTTTGGCATGTTGCTGGAGTTGACGCTTTTGCGTCGGCTCTATCAGCGCGACCACCTGTCCCAAGTCTTGGCCACTTTCGCCTTGATCCTGATCTGCAATGAAGGCGTGCGCATGATCTGGGGTGAACAGCCCATGATGCTCAACACGCCGGCGGCTTTGTCTGGCCCGGTGGAATTGTTACCCGGTCTGCTGTATCCCGCCTACCGCTTACTCATCATCGGCGTCGGCCTCGCGGTGGCTTTGCTGCTGTTTGTGTTGGTGACGCGAACCCGCATTGGCATGTGGGTGAGGGCGGGGGCATCGAACCGGCCCATGGCCATGGCCATGGGTGTCAATACCGGCCGTTTGTTCACCCTGGTGTTTGGCTTTGGCGCGGCACTGTGTGCTTTGGCCGGCTCGTTGCTGGGGCCTTTGTTGGCAGTTCAGGTGGGTATGGGTGAGAGCATTCTGATCCTGGCTTTTGTGGTGATCGTCATCGGCGGCATCGGCTCTATCCGCGGTGCGTTGGTGGGGGCTTTGGCTGTTGGCCTGGTAGATACCTGCAGCCGCGCTTTGCTGCCGGCCTTGCTGCGCCAGGTGGCGTCGGCCGAGGTCGCCAGCAATCTGGGCCCGGCGCTGGCGTCCATCCTGATCTATGTGCTGATGGCGGCGGTCTTGTTTTGGAAACCGGCGGGCTTGTTCCCGGCGCGGGGATGAGCGCCATGAGTCAATCGCTTCATCATCGCGGCCTGGGTGTTTGGGCTTATGGCCTTTTGCTCTTGCTGGCCGCTTTGCCGCCGCTACTCACCGCCCTGGGCATGGAGTTCTACCTGGGCGTGATGAGCAGGGTGCTGATCTTCGCCATCGCTGCTTCCAGCCTGAACCTGATCTTGGGATTCGGCGGCATGGTCAGCTTTGGCCATGCGGCTTTTGTGGGCCTTGGGGCCTACACCGTGGGCATCTTGGCCGAGGCGGGCGTGGTGCAGGCCTGGATCGCCTGGCCGCTGGCCATGGCGGTCAGCGCGCTGGCGGCGGCCTTGATCGGCGCCATCAGTCTGCGTACCCGGGGCGTGTACTTCATCATGATCACCCTGGCATTCGCCCAGATGTTTTACTACCTCATGGTCTCCCTAAAGGCTTATGGCGGCGAAGACGGCATGCCGCTGCCGCAGCGCTCCCTGGCCCCAGGCTTGGATTTGCAAAACGATGCGCAGTTCTACTGGCTGATTTTGGCTTTGGGCGCGTTGGTGATGGCGGCCTTGCAGCGCTGGGTCAATTCGCCCTTCGGTCAACTCTTGCAAGGCATCAAGGAGAACGAACAGCGCATGGCCGCCGTCGGCAGCCCGGTGTTCGCCGTGCAGTGGCAGGCCTTTGTGCTGGCGGGTGCCTTGGCTGGCTTGGCGGGTGCATTGCTGGCCAATCTGAACGGTCTGGTTACGCCGCATATGCTGCATTGGTCGCAGTCGGGGCAGTTGCTCATCATGCTGATCCTCGGCGGCGCCGGGGCTTTGTGGGGCGGGGTCTTGGGTGCGGCGGTGTTGTTGCTGCTGGAAGAAGTGCTTTCTGGCTACACCTTGCACTGGCAGATGGTGCTGGGGCTCTTGCTCTTGTTGGTGGTCTTGTTTGCGCCCAAGGGCCTGGCCGGCAGCTTCGCTCGGCCGCGGAAGGAAGAGAAATGACTGACGCGCAGCCGCTGCTGAAGGTGGAGGGCTTGGTCAAGCGCTTCGGCGCCCTGGCGGCCACCGACCACGCCAGCTTCGAGGTCAAGGCCGGCGAGGTGCATGCCTTGATCGGACCAAATGGTGCCGGCAAAACCACTTTGATCCATCAAATCTCAGGGGCGCTCAAGCCCGATGCTGGCCGCATTCTCTTCGCCGGGCAAGACCTGACCCTCATGCCCATGGCCGCGCGGGTGCGGGCCGGCCTTGTGCGCTCTTATCAGATCACCAGCATCTTCAAAAGCTTCAGCGTGTTGGACAACCTCTGCCTGGCCGTTCAGGCGCGCCGGCCCGGCTGGCCCATCTTGTGGCGCAAAGCCGCGGCCGACAAGGCGCTGCGCGCCGAAGCCCAGGACTTGCTGGTGCGCATCGGCCTGGCCGCACAGGCGCAGCGCCAAGCCGGCTCTCTTGGGCACGGCGAGCAGCGGCAGCTGGAGCTAGGCCTGGCCCTGGCGGCACGGCCGCGCTTGCTCTTGCTGGACGAGCCCATGGCCGGCATGGGGCCGGACGAGTCGGAGCGCATGGTCGTGCTGCTGCAATCGCTGCGGCAAGAGGTGACCCTGCTGCTGGTGGAACACGATATGGACGCGGTGTTCCGTCTGGCCGATCGCATCTCTACCCTGGTGTTCGGCCGGGTCATTGCCAGCGGCACGCCGGATGAAATTCGCGCCCACCCCGAGGTCAAAAAAGCCTATCTGGGCGATGAAGAGATGGAGGCGGCGCTGTGAGCAGCTTGCTGGAAGTCAGCGGCCTGGAGGCCGCCTACGGTAGCAGCCAGGTTTTGTTCGGCCTTGACTTGTCCGTGCAGGCCGGCGAGGTGGTGACGCTGCTGGGTCGCAACGGCATGGGCAAAAGCACCACGCTGCGCTGCCTGACCGGATGGATGAAGCCGCAGGCCGGGCAGATCCGCTTTTGCGGTGAAGTCATCAACGGCTGGTCGGCCGACCGCATCGCGCGCTTAGGCCTGGCCATCGTGCCAGAAGGCCGGCAGGTGTTTCCCAATCTTTCGGTGCGTGAGCATTTGCAGGCTTTTGCGGCCAATCGCAGTGGCGCAGCTGAACCTTGGGGCGTGGAGCGGGTGTTCGAGTTGTTCCCGCGCCTGCGCGAGCGCGCGTCGAATATGGGCAATCAGCTCTCGGGCGGTGAGCAGCAAATGCTGGCCATCGGCCGGGCCTTGGTGACCAATCCGCGCCTGATGATTCTCGATGAGGCCACCGAAGGCTTGGCGCCGCTGATTCGCGAGGAAATTTGGCGCTGCCTTCAGGTTTTGCGTGAAGCCGGGCAGACAATTCTGGTGGTGGACAAATACGTCAAGCGCCTGATTCGCCTGGCGGATCGGCATCACATTCTGGAGCGTGGGCAAATGGTGTGGCAGGGGGACTCGGCCGCGCTGGATGCCGACCACGCGCTGTGGCACCGATACCTTGGAGTATGACGCTGGTGACTAACTTTGTTTTTGAGCGGCGTGAGTTGGTGCGCTTCGGTCATTGCGACCCGGCCGGCATCGTCTTCTACCCGCGCTACTTTGAAATGCTCAATGCCCTGGTTGAAGACTGGTTCACCCAAGGCCTGCAGGTCGACTATGCGCAGCTGCTGGGCCCGCGCCGTGTCGGCATGCCCAGCGTGCATTTGAGTGCGGACTTTCAGCGCGTCAGCCGCATGGGCGATTGGTTGACGCAGCGCATTCAAATCGTCAAATTGGGCCGCACCTCGCTGAGCCTGGCGATTGAATTCGCCGGCACCGATGGCCTGCGGGTACGCTTCGCGCAGGTGCTGGTCTGCACCTCCTTGCTGACCCACAAACCCACCCCCTTTCCCGATGATTTGCGCGAGGCCTTGAGCCGCGCGCTAGGAGCAGTAAACACATGACAACAAACACGCACAAACAAGTCTTGCAGCCGGCTGGTTGGGCTGCACCGCGCGGCTATGCCAATGGCGTGGTGGCCAGCGGGCGGCAGATTTTCGTGGCCGGCCAGATCGGCTGGAATGCCGCTTGCCAGTTCGAGAGCGATGACTTCATTGCGCAGGTGCGCCAGGCCTTGCTGAACATTCGCGCCGTGCTGGCCGAGGCCGGCGCCTTGCCCGCACACATCACCCGCATGACCTGGTATGTGATCGACAAGCGCGAGTACCTGGCGCGCGGCCGCGAGCTGGGCCAGGTCTACCGCGAGGTTTTGGGCAGCGACTACCAAATCGCCATGAGCGCGGTGCAGGTGGTGGCGCTGATGGAGGATCGCGCCAAAGTGGAAGTCGAGGTCACGGCGGTGGCGCCGGCGCTCGACGCGGCCTGAATTACGATGCAGATTCTTGGAGACAAAAAATGAGCAAAGCTTCTTTTCACTGGGACGACCCGCTGCTCTTGAATGAGCAGCTGAGCGACGACGAACGCATGATCCGCGATGCCGCGGCTGCTTATTGCCAGGAACGCCTGGCGCCGCGCGTGCTGGAGGCCTTCCGCCACGAGCGCACCGATCTGGCCATCTTCCGCGAGATGGGTGAGATCGGCCTGCTGGGCCCCACCATCGCGCCCGAGTACGGCGGCCCCGGTCTCAACTATGTGGCCTACGGCCTGATCGCCCGCGAGGTAGAGCGGGTGGACTCCGGCTACCGCTCGATGATGAGCGTGCAAAGCTCGCTGGTGATGGTGCCCATCAACGACTTCGGCAACGAAGCGACCAAGCAGAAGTATTTGCCCAAGCTGGCCACGGGTGAGTGGATTGGCTGCTTCGGCCTGACCGAACCCAATCACGGCTCCGACCCCGGCTCCATGGTCACGCGGGCCAAGAAGGTGGCGGGCGGCTACAGCCTCACCGGCAGCAAGATGTGGATCACCAACAGCCCGGTGGCCGATGTGTTTGTGGTCTGGGCCAAGGACGATGAAGGCGCCATCCGCGGCTTCGTGCTGGAGAAGGGCTGGAAGGGCCTGAGCGCCCCGGCCATCCACGGCAAGGTGGGCTTGCGTGCCTCCATCACCGGCGAAATCGTCATGGACGAGGTGTTCTGCCCCGAGGAAAACGCCTTCCCCGAGGTGCGTGGTTTGAAAGGCCCTTTCACCTGCTTGAACAGCGCGCGCTATGGCATCGCTTGGGGCGCGCTGGGTGCGGCTGAAGACTGCTGGCACAAGGCTCGCCAATACACCCTGGACCGCAAGCAATTCGGCAAGCCCCTGGCTGCGAACCAGTTGGTGCAGAAGAAGCTGGCCGATATGCAGACCGAGATCACCCTGGGCCTGCAGGGCTGCTTGCGCCTGGGCCGCATGAAGGACGAAGGCACGGCCGCGGTGGAGATCACCTCCATCATGAAGCGCAATAGCTGCGGCAAGAGCCTGGACATCGCCCGCACCGCGCGCGACATGCTGGGTGGCAATGGCATCAGCGACGAGTTCGGCATCGCCCGCCATCTGGTCAACCTGGAGGTGGTCAACACCTACGAGGGCACCCACGACATTCACGCCCTGATTTTGGGCCGCGCGATGACGGGGATTGCTGCGTTTTAAGCGACTGAGGGGCCGTGTTTTGCCTGCCGAGCTGCAGGCAAGTACGGCCGCCAGGTGGATTGAGTTGCTTTTTGTGTGTGCAAAAAGTATCGAATAATGATTTTGTGCCCGGCCGATGCGGTGAAATACCCTTGGCAGCGCGCAAGATCGGAGCTTCGATTTTTGGAAGGCTTTTCAAGCTTTGCTTGAGGCCTCGCCGCAGCGCAAATTTGTGAATTCAGCTCATGTGGCAGCGTCGTAGTTTTTGTGGGGTCCTTGGTGCCACGGCCTTGTCCGGCGCTGCGCCAGCATGGGCGGCAGACAAAAAGCGTCTGCGCGTGCTGGCATGGCCCGGCTATGTCGATCCTGAGGTCATGCGCAGCTTTGAGCGGCGCAGCGGCGTGCAGGTCGTGCTGACGGTGATCGATTCCGACGTCGATTTGTGGCAGAAGATGAATGCCAACAGGGGCCGGGATTTCGATGTTTTTGCGGTCAATACCGCAGAGCTCAGGCGCTACCGGCGCGCCGGGCTGGTGCAGCCCATCAGCCCTGATTTGATCCCGAATCTTGCGCGGCAACTGCCGCGTTTTCGTCAGAACAATGCCCTGCCTGGCTTGAGCGTCAACGGCGCGTTCTTCGGTGTGCCCTTCGCATATGCGGAAATGGGTCTCATCTATGACCGCAGCCAGGTTCAGCGCGCGCCAGATTCCATCGCTGACCTGTGGGATGCGCGTTACCGGGGTCGTGTCATTGCCTATAACGGCGGCACCCATAACTTCAGTTTGGCCGCGCTGCGCTTAGGGCTGGGCAATCCTTTTACCTTGAGCACAGCGAATTGGGCGCCGGCGGTTGAGCAATTGATCGCCTTGCGCCGCAATGCGGGCGGCTTTTATACCCAGCCGGATGAATCGGTGGCGCTGTTCAAGCGCCGCCAAGCTGCGCTGATGTTTGCCAATTTTGGGCGCCAGCAATTGTTGGAGTTGCAAGAAGCTGGCGTGGATGCGGCCTATGTGATTCCGAAGGAAGGGGCCTTGGCCTGGCTGGACTGCTGGGTTGTCAGTGCCGGGGTGCCAGATAGCAAACTCGCGCATGCCTGGATCAACCATATGCTGGAAGACGAAACCAGCCGCATGCTGGGCAGCAGCCAAGGCCTGGGCAGCGCCATGATGGCGTCCAAGGACTATCGGGCGGATGACAAGCTCTTGTGGCTGGAGCCGGTGGAAAGCGAAGAGCGGCGCAATCAGCTGTGGGCTCGCATCATCTCGGGCGATCGCCTGGCCAAGGTGCTGGAGCCATGAAAGTCTGGGCGCAAGGCATCGCCGTCAAGCTGGGCTTGTTGCTGGCCGCCGTGGGCGTGCTGGCCGCCGGCCTGACGGGCTTTTATGCCTATGAAGCCAGCCGCGATATGTTGGTCAACACGGCCAAGCAAGAACTGCTGACATCGACCCGGGTGCTATCACGCCGCATCGCGGTGAGTCGCGAGGAAATCAGCCGCCACCTTTTGGTGATGAGCAGCCACCCGGCCGCGGTGCAGGCCTTGCTCAAGCCGGGTGACTTGGCGGCGGCAGATCAGGTGGCCACTTTGTTCGCGCAGTTCATGGGCGCCAACCCCGCTTACTTCCAGCTGCGCCTGATCTCGGCCAATGACTACGGCCTGGAGCGGGTGCGGGTGGACCGGCGAGACGGCAGCTTGCAGCGTGTGCAGGGCCCTGATTTGCAGGAAAAGGGCCACTACGACTATGTGGCCGACACCTTGAAGCTCGCCGCTGGCGAGACCTATTTGTCACGCATCAGCATCAATCACGAGCGCGGTGCCAATGCGGGTCAGGACAAGCCCACTTTGCAGCTGGCCATGCCGGTGCGGGTGGCAGGCAATGCCGACAACAACGCAGCCGCTGCCTTAGGCCTGGTGGTGGTGAATCTAGACCTGAACGGCATGTTCTCCATGCTCAAGGCCGACTTGCCTCCCAGCTACCAAGTCTTTTTGGCCAACGGCGAGGGTGACATCTTGATTCACCCGGACGCGCAAAAAACCTTTGGTTTTGATCGCGGCCAGCGTCAATTGATTCAAGATGAAATGCCCAGGCTGACCGAGCTGATCTCTGACGCCAGCATCCAGGCGGTGTTCGAGGCCAGTGAGGGCGCGCATGCGCTGGAACCCATCGTCGCGGCCTTCATCGTCCATGATATTCGGGTGCGTTCCAGTGACGGGCGCATGGTTCTGGGCCTGGCCCAGCCGCTGGATGATGTGCTGGGCCGGACCCGGGAGCTGGCGCTGAGCACCCTGCAAATCGTGGCGGTGCTGTGCCTGCTCTGCCTGCTGCTGGCGATCGGCCTGGCGCGCGCCTTCACCCGCCCGATCAATGCGGTCAGCGCTGCCGCACAGCGCTTTGCGCTTGGATTGCCGGCCGGTGCTTTGCCCTTGACCCGCAAAGATGAGATCGGCAGCCTGGCGCGCAACTTTGCGCAGATGCAAGAGCAGATCAAGGAGCAACTGGCCGATTTGATGCGTAAGCAAGAGGCCTTGGAGCACCTTGCTCAGCATGACATGCTGACCGGCCTGCCCAATCGGCGTTTGCTGGAAGACCGGCTCGACACCGCCTGCGCACATGCCCGGCGGCATGGTGGGCGGGTCTGCGTGCTCTTCATCGACCTGGATCGTTTCAAGCAGCTGAACGATCGCTTCGGCCATGATGCCGGCGACGCGGTCTTGAAGATCGTGGCCGGGCGATTGCTCGGCATGATGCGCGAGGCTGACACCGTGGCGCGCCTGGGCGGTGATGAGTTTGTGGTGCTGCTGGACTCGCAGACCCAGATGGAGCATGTGGCGGCCATTGCGGAAAAGCTGCTGGCTTGCCTGACCGCGCCCATCGCCTACGAAGGCCATCAGCTGCAATTGGGTGCCAGCATCGGCATCGGCCGCTTCCCGGAGGACGGCCAGACCCGTGCGGAGATCATGGCCAAGGCCGACAAGGCCATGTACGAGGCCAAGGCCGTGGGGCAGGGCGGGGTGAGGTTCTATTCCCCCAGCCAAGTCTGAGTGGCTAGACCGGGCCTGGGCCTGTGTTCATTGCCTGCATGGGCATGATCCCCAACTGCCCAACTGCCCAACTGCCCAACTGCCCAACTGCCGGGCTGAATCAGTCGTCCAGCGCGTCGTCCGCTTCGCCACCGTTGCGCGGGATCAGGGTAGGGGCTTGGCGCGGGCGGCGCTGCGCCGGCTTGGCCGTCAACGCAATGTAGAAGGACGTGGCGCCGGTTTTGACAACGTCGTCAATGGCGGGGTTGATCTCGGCCGGATGGGTCACCTGGGCCGAGGATTCGTCGGCGCCGATGTGGCAATCAAAGTCCCAGATGTCAAAGCCTTTGGGCAGGGCCTTGCCTTGTTCGCGCTTGATGTATTTGCGGATCTCGAACTTGATGGCTTCGAGGAGGCGGTCGGGGTTTTTGCCTTCGATGCGCAGCTGATAAGTCTTTTTCAAGGCGAGCTTTCCAATAAGAGAGTAATGCAGGTAAGGGGCTGATTGTCCCCGCATTCCGGGTTTTGTGGCGAGGCGACTGCGTCGGCCGGGCTTCTCGGGGAGAATGCGCCCTCGAATTGCTCCCCTTTCCATGCGCTTTCGCGCTTGTTGACCAGAGGCGTGCTGCCTGCCATGCCCCACCGAACGCCTCATCGACCGACCCATCCCGCCCCACGCCTTTTCCCTCTGGCTTGGCCCTTGTTCATGGAGCTGTGGCTAGGCATCGCCGTGGGCATGGTGTGTACGGCCCTGGCGGGGCGGGTGTCGGACGCGGCGGGCGGCGCCTTTGCGCTGGCCAATCAGCTCTCGGCAACCTTGTTCATCTTGTTTCGCATCATTGGCGCGGGCGTCAGCGTGGTGATCACGCAAAGCCTGGGCGCCGGGCAACGCGCCGAAGCCGACCGGGTGGCACGTGCCGTGCTCGGTGCCGGTACTTGGATGGGGGTGCCCGTCTCCTTGGCTGCCTTGCTGTTTGCCGAGCCGCTGCTGCGTTTGCTGCAAGCGCCGGCCGAAGTATTGCCTTTGGCCACCGTCTTTTTGCAGTGTTTGGCACCCGCGATGTTGCTGGACGCTTGGCTGGCCTCGATGAGCAGTGTTTTGCGCGCGCATCTGCACAGCCGTGCGGCCTTGGCGGTGATCGTGCTGATGCAGTCCAGCCATCTGGCCCTGGCTGTGCCCTTGATGTCGGGCTGGGGGCCTGTGCCGGCGCTGGGCCTGCCCGGCTTTGCCCTGGCTTTGCTGATCAGCCGCTTGCTGGGCCTGGGTTTGCTGCTGTGGTTGTGGCGGGCGCATCTGGGGCTGCGGCCGCAGTTGTCGGATTGGTGGCGTTTGCCGCGTGCGCCGCTGGCGGCGGTGCTACACATCGGCCTGCCGGCAGCGGCCGAGAACATCGCCTATCGCCTGAGCTTTCTGGTGACCGTTGGCGTGGCGGCGACGATGGGCGCAGCCGCCTTGGCCACCCAAGCGTATACCTTGCAGCTGATGTATGGCGTGCTGATGTTTGGCTTGGCCACGGGCTTTGCGGCCGAGATCGTGGTGGGGCACATGATCGGCGCGGGCGCTCTGCACGAAGCGCATCGACTGGTGCGCAAGGCCTTGGCGCGTGGCTTGGTGGTCAGCACCCTGGTGGCGCTGGCGGCGGCCTTGAGCGGGCGCTGGCTGCTCGGCTTTTTTACCCAGGACGCGACCATCATCGATCTGGGCGTGAGCTTGTTGTGGATCACCGTGCTGCTGGAGCCGGGCCGCACCTTCAACTTGGTGGTGATCAACGCTTTGCGGGCCACGGGCGATGCGCGTTACCCGGTTATGGCCGGGGCGGCGTCCATGGTGCTGGTCTTGGCAGGGGGCAGTTGGCTGCTGGGCTCCTATTTCGGCCTGGGTTTACCGGGCTTGTGGATCGCCTACGCGGCGGATGAGTGGCTGCGTGGGCTGCTGATGTGGCGGCGCTGGGCCACCCTGGCGTGGGTGCCGCATGCCAGGGCGGTGCATAGCCGACTGCGGGCCGCGCGGGGGTGAACCCCGTTCAGCCCGCCGCCAAAGCTGCTTTACAGACTAGGCCAAGCCCCGGGTTGAATGTCCATGCGCGCATACCAGTCCGAGGGCAGGGTGCCGGCCCAGGTGTGGTTGTGGTGCGGCAGCAGGCGCTTCTTGGCGAAGGTCATGCGCGTATCGGCCAGCGAGAGCAGGCCGCGTGCGGTCCAGTTATTGCCAGCGGGGCTGGCGGCCACGCCGAGTGAAATGGTCAGCGGCGTAGGGCTGTCCAGCCCGGCCAATTCGGCTTGCACGGCCAGGCGCAAGGTTTCGGCGCACTCCAGGGCAGCGGCGATATCGCGGCCCGGCAGCACCAGCACAAAGGCGTCGGCCCCCAGATGGGCCAAGGTGGCGCCGCTGGGCAGCTGGGTTTGCAGGAATTTGGCCAGGTTCAGCAGCGTGGCTTCGGCCTGGGGCAGGCCCTTGGCGTCTTGGTAGTCCTTGAAATGATCCACATCGATGGTCAGCACGGCCAGGGCTTGGGCATCGGCAATGGCTTTGCTCGCCGCCCGCTCCAGCGTACTCTGCAGGGCGGCGCGGTCCAACAGACCGCTCAGTTCAATCTTCTCGGCAACAAGCTTGGGCATCGAGGTCTCCGCTGAGAGTGTTTGTGTCCGTAGTATGCAGCTTGGCCAGCAGGAAATGGTGAGCTTGCTCTACTCCTTTTCCCGGGCTTATTACTCCTTGCGACAAGTCAAACAGAGGGCTCATTGCGCCTGGTATTCGGCCAGAAAACTCGCGATCAACCGGGCGTTGCGGCGGTCTTTCAGGCAGTACAGATATTCCGGCAGCACCGGCGCCGGCTCAACGAAGGGCCGACTACACAGCAGCGGGTGCGTGCTGACCTCGCTGCGGGCGAAGATGCTGACGCCCATCTGCCGCAGCACGGCTTCCCGCAAGGCCTCGCGGCTGGCGATTTCCATGCTGGCGCGGGGCTGCACACCGGCCTCGCTGAGCATCTGCTCGCTCATCTGCCGGGTGGTTGAACCGCGTTCACGCGTCAGCAGCATGCAGTCGGCCAGGGCCGCCAGCGGCACCGCGTCCATCTGGGCCAGCGGGTGCTGCGCGTGCAGCAGCAGCACCAAGGGGTCGGCGCCCAGCTCCAGGCGGAACAGCCGTGGGTCGGTTTCCAGCTGGGAAGAGGTGGCCAGATCAACCTGGTACTCCAGCAAGGTGGCGATCATCTGCCGCGAGTTGCCGGCGGCCACGCTGATTTCCACCTGCGGGAAGCGCTGGTGATAGCGCTGCACGATGTCCAGCAAATAGTAGGGCGCGGTGGCGCCCAGGCGCAGGCTGCCGTGCTGCGGCTCGCCGGCATTGCGCAGGGCGAATTCCACATCGATTTCTTGCTGCAGCAACTGGTCCACCAGGGGTAGTAGGCGCACGCCGGCATCGCTGATCACCAAGCGGCCGCTGCTGCGGTGAAACAGCTCGATGCCGTAATGCTCTTCCAGGGCGCGGATCTGCGTCGTCACCGTGGGTTGGCTCAGGCCGAGCTGCTTGGCGGCCAGAGTGACGCTGCCCAGGCGGGCGACGATGAAAAAGGACTTGAGCTGAGTCACCAGCATGGCAAGACCCGCCGCCACAAGTTTGCCAATACCGGCTTTGTCATATTTGCGCCCGTTGACGCGGTGCTTTCATGTGCCATCTCTACAGTTTCGCCTATTCGTCCCCCTCACTACCGGAGTCAAGATGCGCAAACTGTTGATCAAGCCCCTGATGTTGACCGTGCTGAGCCTGCTGAGCTTGGCTGGCGGCACGGCCCAGGCCCAGGGCAAAACCGAGCTGCTGGTGTACTCGGCCCTGGAAGCTGACCAGATCAAGGCCTACAAGACCGCCTTCGAGCAAGACAACCCCAGCATCGAGCTGAAGTTTGTGCGCGATAGCACCGGCATCATCACCGCCCGCCTGCTGGCCGAGAAGGCCAACCCGCAAGCCGATGCGGTGTGGGGCCTGGCCGCCACTTCGCTGATGCTGCTGGACAAAGAGGGCCTGCTGCAGCCCTATGCCCCCAAGGGCCTGGCCCAGGTGCGCGCCAATATGCGTGACCCGCAAATCCATCCAACGTGGGTGGGCATGGACTTGTGGTCCTCGGCCGTCTGCTTCAATACCGTCGAAGCCGACAAGCGCAAGCTGCCCAAGCCTGTTAGCTGGCAAGACCTGACCCTGCCGGCCTATAAGGGCACGATCACCATGCCCCATCCCGCCTCCAGCGGCACCGGATTTTTGATGGTGTCGGCTTGGCTGCAAAGCATGGGCGAGGCCAAGGGCTGGGCCTTCATGGATGCGCTGCACCAAAACGTGGGTGTCTACACCCACAGCGGCTCCAAGCCTTGCCGCCAAGCCGGCGCGGGCGAATTCCCGGTCGGCCTGTCCTTCGACTACCGCGCCAACAAGACCAAGAAAGATGGCGCCCCCATCGACATCATCTTCCCCAAGGAAGGCTTGGGCTGGGATGTGGAGGCTACTGCCATCTTCAAGAGCAGCAAGAAGCAAGACGCCGCCAAGGCCTTGGCCGATTGGGCCGTGACCCGCAAGGCCAATGAGCTCTACGCCGCCAACTTTGCCGTGCTGGCCCTGCCGCAAGTGCAAGAGCGCCTGGAGTATGTGCCGGCCGACATCGAGAAGCTGCTGGTGAAGAACGACTTTGTCTGGGCCGCCAATAACCGCGAACGCATCCTGACCGAGTGGGCGCGCCGGTACGAAGCCAAGGCAGAACCGAAAAGGTAATGACCTGGGGTTGGACCTCGCTGTATTCAGCGAGCTCCGACCCCACTGGCTGGAGACTTGGGCTTGGACCTGCTGAACTCGGCCAGCTCAGCCCCCACTGACTGAATGAAGAGCTGGGCTTGGGCCTCGCTATACCCCGGCCATCTCGGACCCCTCTGACCCATATGCTCTCAATCAAACACATCAGCAAGCGCTACGGCGCGCAGCCCGTGCTGCGCGGCATCGCGCTGGACGTGGCCGCTGGCGAGTTCATCAGCTTGCTGGGACCATCGGGCTGCGGCAAGACCACGCTCTTGCGCATCTTGTGCGGCATCGAGACGCCGGACACCGGCAGCATCAGCCTGGGCGGCCAAGACATCACCCAACAAGCCGCTTCGCAGCGCCGCTTTGGCGTGGTGTTTCAGAGCTATGCCCTGTTCCCCAATTTGAGCGTGGCGCAGAACGTGGCTTACGGTTTGCAGGATTTGGCGCGGCGTGATCGCCAGGCCCGCGCGCTTGAGATGCTGGATCTGGTCGGCCTGGCCGAGCAGGCCAATAAGTTCCCGGCCCAGCTGTCGGGCGGGCAGCAGCAGCGCGTCGCCTTGGCGCGGGCGCTGGCGCCCAAGCCAGCACTCTTGCTGCTGGACGAGCCGCTGTCGGCCCTGGACGCCCAGGTGCGCGTCGGCTTGCGCAGCGAGATCCGGCGCCTGCAAAAGCAGTTGGGCATCACCACCTTGATGGTGACGCATGACCAGGATGAGGCCTTGTCCATGTCTGACCGGGTGGTGCTGATGCACCAGGGCCAGGTCGAGCAGCAGGGCAGCCCGCAAGCGCTGTATGCGCGCCCGGTCAGCCCGTTTGCGGCCGGTTTCGTTGGCCGCATGAATCTGCTGCAAGCCCTGGTGGTGGCGGCGGGCCGGGCGCGGGTGGGCACGCAGGAACTGCAGTGCGACACCCATGAATTCAAGACTGGCAGCCCGGTGCTGCTGGGTTTGCGGCCTGAGGCGATCACGCTGCGGCCTGCTGAGCTGCACGGCTCCGTGGGCATCGCCAGTGATGCCGTGAACACCTTGCGTGCCAAGGTGCTGGAAACCGTCTTCCTCGGCCCTTGCACCCTCGTGCGTTTGCACTGCGAGGCTTGCGGAGCGGACGATGTGATCGAGGCCGAGTTGGCCACGCCGCGCGACGCCACGCTGCCCGCCTGGCTGCAGGGTCACGTCTTGCTGGACATTCCGGCGGCGGCGATTCATGCCCTGGCTCAACCCTTGTCGATGCGGCGGGTGGCATGAGCAGCGATGCGGTGGCGAAACTGAGTTTTGGGGCCGTGGCTGCACCACGAACTTCAAGCTGGTCAGGAGGCTCGTTTGAGCGCCTGCTGCTGCGTGTGCTGCTGGCCCTCAGTTTGCTCAGTTTGCTGGTGGCCGTGGGCTTGCCGGTGGCCGCCCTGGGCGGCATGAGCTTCTTTGATGACAAAGGCCAGTTCAGCGGCTTGGCCAATCATCTGGCCTACCTCAGCAGCCCGAATGTGGGCCGTTCCTTGTTCAACAGCTTGTGGCTGTCTGTGCTGAGTGCGCTGATTTGCGTGAGCTTGGCCTATGGCTATGCCTTTGCCTTGACGCAGACCTGCATGCCAGGGCGGCGCTTCTTTCGTGCGGTGGCCTTGGTGCCGGTGCTGGCGCCCTCGCTGCTGATGGCCATCAGCCTGATTTACCTGTTCGGCAACCAGGGCTTGCTCAAAGGCTGGCTGCCGGGCCTGAGTGCTTACGGGCCTTTTGGCATCGTCACCGGCTCGGTGTTGTGGACATTTCCGCACGCCTTGCTGGTCTTGTTGACGGCCTTGGCCAGCAGCGACGGGCGCTTGTACGAGGCCGCTGCCAGCCTGGGTGCCAGCCCCTGGCGGGTGTTCCGCACGGTGACGCTGCCGGCCAGCCGCTACGGCCTGGTGATGGCCTTCATGCTGGTGTTTGTGCTGGTGATCACCGACTTTGGCGTGCCCAAGGTGATTGGCGGTAACACCCAGGTGCTGGCCACCGACATCTACAAACAGGTGATCGGTCAGCAAAAGCTGCAAATGGGCGCGGTGGTGGCCTTGGTGCTGCTGCTGCCCGCCCTGCTGGCTTTCTGGGTGGAGCAGCGCCTGCGCGCCTCGCAAAGCGCCAGCCTGGGCCTGCGCGCCGTGCCGTATTCGCCTAAGCCTGCGCCCTTGCTGGACCGCGCCATGCTGCTGTACTGCAGCTTGGTGGCCGGCGCGCTGCTCTTGGTGATGGGCGTGGCGGTGTTTGCCTCGCTGGCCACCTATTGGCCCTATCAGCTGCAGCCTTCGCTGCGTAACTACCAGTTTGATCTGATGGACGGCGGTGGTTGGGCCAGCTACTTCAATTCGCTCAAACTGGCCTTGGGAACCGCGCTGCTGGGCACGGGCTTGAGTTTCTTGAGTGCCTATCTGGTGGAAAAGCCGCGCCAGTTTGCCGCCGCGCGCGGCCTGTTGGCCGGGCTGGCTGGCTTGCCAATGGCAGTACCGGGCTTGGCGCTTGGCCTGGGCTATATCTTGTTTTTCAACGCGGCCTGGAACCCACTGCACTTCCTCTACGGTTCGCTGGGTTTGCTGGTGATCTGCACCACGGCGCATTTCTTTTCGGTGGCGCATCTGACCCAGCTAACGGCGCTGCGCTCGCTGGACCGCGAGTACGAACTGGTGGCCGAGAGCATGGGTGTGCCTTTCTGGAAGACCTTGTTGCGGGTGCATCTGCCGGTCAGCCTGCCGACGTTGGTGCAGGTGGCGGGCTACTTCTTCGTCAATGCGCTGACCACGGTCTCGGCGGTGGTGTTTTTGTATTCGCCAGAAACCACTTTGGCCTCGGTGGCCGTGCTGGCCATGGATGACGCGGGCGATATCGGACCGGCGGCCGCGATGGCGGTGCTGATCTTCGCAACTGCGGCCTTGGGCCGCCTGGTGTTGGCGGGCCTGGAGCGGCTGCTGATCAACAAGACGCAGCGCTGGCGGGCGCGCTGAATCGGCTGAACGGGCGGAGTGGGCAGGTCGGCATTTGCAGCCCGCCCATCCCTTGAGCCTGCGCGTTTGTCGCGCCGACGGAGCGCAATCTTTTCTTTTGGAGTTGAGAACTGGAATGAGCAAGACATGTGACTTACTGGTGGTCGGCGCCGGCATCGTTGGCCTGGCCCATGCTTATGCCGCCGCCAAGCGCGGGCTCAAGGTGGTGGTGCTGGAGCGGGATGCCGCGTGCATCGGCGCCTCGATCCGCAACTTCGGCTTTGTCACGGTGACCGGGCAAAAGGCCGGCGCCAGCTGGGCGCGTGCCATGCGTTCGCGCCAGGTTTGGGCGGATGTGGCGCCGCTGGCGGGCATTGAGGTACAGCACCGCGGCCTGTATCTGGCCGCGCAAAGGCCCGAGGCGCAAGCCGTGCAGGAAGCGTTCATGCGCACCGAGATGGCCCAGCAATGCGAGCTTTTGAGCGAGGCGGAAGCCTGCGCACGCGCGCCGGCACTGCGCTTGGGGAATGGTTCGGGCCAGGTGCCTGGGCGGGTGCTCTACAGCCCGCATGAATTGCGGGTCGAGTCGCGCGAGGCGATTCCGCTCTTGGCCCGCTGGTTGGCCAGCACTTACGGCGTGGAGTTCCGCTTTGGCGAAAGCGTGCTGGCGCTGCAGACCCCGCATGTGCAAAGCTCGCGGGGCGAGTACCGCGCCGAGCGGGTGGTGGTGTGCACGGGCGCCGAACTCCACGGCTTGTTTGCCGAGCGCTGGGTTCCGCACCAACTGCGCCTGTGCCAGCTGCAAATGCTGCGGGTGCGGCCCGAAGCGGGCTTCAAGCTGCCGGCGTCGGTGATGGGTGAGCTGAGCCTGGTGCGTTATGAAGGCTATTCCGAGCTGCCCGAGGCGCAAGCCCTGCGGGCGCGCTTGCAAGCGGAGGAGGGCGAGAGCCTGGCCCATGGCATCCACTTGATCGTGGTGCAAAGCGCTGACGGCAGTTTGGTGGTGGGGGATTCGCACCACTACGGCCCGGTGCTGCCGCCCTTCGCTAACGAAGCGGTGGACGATTTGATCCTGCGCCATCTGCGTGAGGCCTTGCATCTGCGCGAAGCCCAGGTGATCGAGCGCTGGGTGGGCACCTACCCCTCCTCGGCCACCGAGCCCTGCCTGGTGGAAGCGCCCGATGCACTGACCCGCGCCGTCACCATCAGCAGCGGCACCGGGGCCAGCACGGCTTTTGGTTTGGCCGAAGAGGTTTTTGCGGCCTGGTAACTTTTGGAGCGAACAAGATGAGCAACAAACTACAAGCAGTGGTGTTCGACTGGGCCGGCACCATGCTGGACTACGGCAGCCAAGCGCCCATGGGCGCTTTTGTGCAGCTGTTCGCGCGCTATGGCGTGAACATCAGCATTGATGAAGCCCGCGTGCCCATGGGGTTGGCCAAGTGGGACCACATCCATGCCCTGGGTAATGCCCCGCGCATTGCGGCGGAATGGGCCCGCGTGCACGGCCGAGCTTTCAGCGACGCCGATTGCGACGAGCTCTACGAGGTCTTCACGCCCATGAATATGGCCAGCGTCAGCCAGCATGCCACGCTGATTCCGGGCGCGTTGGAGGTGGTGCAAGCCTTGCGCGAGCAGGGGCTCAAGATCGGCTCAACCACGGGCTACAACCGCCCCATCATGGAGGTGCTGGCACCGTTGGCGGCGGCGCAGGGCTATGTGCCAGACAACCTGGTCTGCGCCGGCGATATGCCCTCGGCAAGACCTGGCCCTCTGATGATGGTCAAGACCCTGGCCGATCTGGGCGTGTGGCCGCCAGCCAGCGTGGTGAAGGTGGATGACACGGTGCCCGGCTTGCAAGAGGGCCGCGCCATCGGCTGCTGGGTGGTGGGCCTGGCGGTGACCGGCAATACGCTGGGCTTGAGCGAAGCGCAGTGGCAGGCATTGACGGAGCATGAGCAAGCCGAATTGCGCGCCCGGGCCAGCGCTGAGCTGTACGCCGGCGGCGCCCATTTCGTCATCGACGGGGTGAGCCAGTTGCCTGGCGTGCTGGCGCAGATTGCCGGCTTGGCGGCCGGTGGCGTCAAGCCAGCTTGATCCGCTGGATCAGCTGAATCAGGTGAATGACCTGATCAGCGGCTGTGCGAAGTCAGCTTGGCCAGCGGTGAGGCCAGGGTGACGCCCGGCGCGGTGCGCTGGGCGCGTGGGCTCTGGCCGGCGGGTCGTGCCGAGTCTTTCTCGTCCAGCGCATCCTGCGCCAGGCGCGAGAGCATTTCCACGCCCTCGGGGTTGCGGCGCATGGCCACACCGACGGCCAGGATGTCGATCACCAGCAGGTGCAAGATTCGGCTGATCATGGGCAGATGGGTGGCCACGTCTTCGACATGATCCACGATCAAGGCCGCATCCGCCTTGCGTGCCAGTGGGGACTGGCTGGCGGTGATGGCCACCACATAGGCCCCGCGCTCATGCGCTTTGTCGGCCACTTCCAGCAACTCCTGCAGGCGCCCGCCGTTGCTGATGATGACCACCACATCGCGCGGTTTGAGCACATTGACCGCCAGGGCTTGCAAGCGGGTGTCGGTGTAGGCCGCGCTGGACATGCCAAAGCGCAGGAACTTGAACTGCGCGTCCTGTGCCACCACGCCGTAATGGCCGACGGCATAGAACTCGATATGGCCAGCGCCCAGCAGCAGGTCGATGGCGCGGTCGATCATCTCGCGGTTGAGTTGGCTGCGCACTTGCAAAATCGCCGAGGCGGTATTGCCCAGCACCTTGGCGCCCAGCTCCACCATCGAGTCATCCAGATTGACCTGGGTGTGGGTGACAGGCACGGTGCCGGTCAGCCCCGAGGCCAGGCGCAGCTTGAAGTCCGACAAGCCTTCGCAACCGAGCGAGCGGCAAAAGCGGATCACCGTGGGTTGGCTGACTTCTGCCGCGCGGGCGATCTCCACAATCGGCGCGCCCAGCACATCGCGCGGATGGGCCAGCACATGCTCGGCCACCCGCAATTCGGCCGGTGACAACTCGGCGCAGGCGCGCCGGATCTGGCCCAGAATCGCCGAGCCCGGCGTGGCCTCCAGGGTCTTCAGCTGCGCTTGCAGAATCGCCGAGGCTCCCTTGAAGGTGGCGTGCTCCGCCGTGATCACAAAGGTGGGGATGGCGGCCACATAGTCGTGGAAGCGGCCTTTGTCCTCGAAGCGGGCGCGGAATAGGGACTTGTCGAAATACTCGCCCAAGCGCGGCACGATGCCGCCGCCGATATAGACGCCGCCCAGCGCGCCCAAGGTTACTGCAAGGTTGGAGGCGGCCGTGCCCAGCAGGGCGCAAAACACATCCAGGGTTTCAGCGCACAGCGGGTCTTGGTGGTCCAGGGCACGTTGGGTGATTTCGGGGGCTTGCAAATCTTCTGCCGCCACGCCGCCATGCTCGGCCAGGGCGCGGTAAATCAACTCGATGCCGGGGCCCGACAGCAAGCGCTCAAAAGAGACATGCTCGAACTGCCGCCAAGCGTGGCGCAGGATGGCGATTTCACGCTCGTCACGTGGGGCGAAATTGGTGTGGCCGCCTTCGGTGCCCAGGGCGATCCAGCCTTCTGCCGCCGGGATCAGGCCCGACACACCCAGGCCCGAGCCCGAGCCCAGCAGGCCGATCACGCTGGGCATGCGGGCCTCGCCGCCGCCGATCTGGCGCACATCGGCCGGGCCCAGCTTGGGCAGGGCCATGGCCAGGGCAGTGAAGTCATTCACCACCACCAGGGTTTCCAGGCCTAGGCGCTGGCGCATTTCCTCGATGGAGAACTGCCAGTGGTAATTGGTCATGCGCACCTGATCGCCTTCAACCGGGTAGGCGATGGCGATGGCTGCATGCAGGATGCCGTGCTGGCTATGGCTGGCATTTACTCCCGTCGAGCCAGCCGCGCCCACGGGTGTCAAGCCATTCAGATAAGTGCTGACCGCCGCATAGAAGTCGGCAAAGTCGGCGCAACGCAAGGAAGCGATCTGGCTGAAATTGCCCGGGGCTAGCTCCACCGCGAAGCGCGCATAGGTGCCGCCGATATCGGCAATCAAGCGTGGGCTGTCAAAGTTTGACTTGAGCGACATGTCTGTGTCTGGCAATGGGCGCGAGGTGGAAAAAGAGAGCAAGCCCGGGCAAGCTTGAGCGTTTGGCGCTGCATTATGCGGCGCGCTTGTGGCGGCCCTCCCGCCTAGCCGAGCCTGTAGCCAAGCTTGCCACGACCTGAGCATTGCCCGCAAGTGCGTCTAGGCATGTAAATGATGTAGCTTGACTACAGTTGTACTTGGCGATCTGGGGCGCTTCGTTGGCCGCTGGCGACCCTTTTTTACGCCGATCCGAGCGCCCACCTCCTCAAGTTTTGTCACTGTTTCAGAGAAATTGCCCGCCAGTGGGCAGTTCAGGCCTGATATCGGCCGGCCATATTGGCGCAAGACCTTGGGAACTATCTATTGCGTTGAGCGTGTAGTTTTGCTACCTTCTGGCCCTGTTGCGGCCCTAGGCGCCCGCGGAAGGTGTGGCGAGCGAACTGGTGCTTGCTGGCTGGCTACTCGCTGTCGCTTGATTTAAGGCTGATCTTGGTGGCTGGCCTGCCATCCGGTCTTGCGCCTAGCGACCGAGCCCTGGGAACTTTGGAAAAGATAAGAAAAGAACGTGCAAGCCCTACAACGACTATTGTTTGAATCACTGCCTCAGCTGCCGCGGGGTGGTGGTGGGTGGGTGCGTGGCGGGAGCTTGGCTTGGTGAGCGGCGCCCTCTACCCCTGCTTGGTGGCCGATATCGGCGGCACCAATGCGCGCTTCGGCTGGCTTGCGGCGCGGCATGCGCCAGTCAGCCATGTCACGGTCTTGCCGGTGCGCGAGCATAGTGGCCCGGTGGCAGCGGCGAATGCCTATCTGCATGGCCTGCGGCAGCAGCTTGGCGATGCGTCACTGCGCCCGAGTTCGGCGGCTTTTGCGGTGGCCACGGCCGTCGCTGGCGATCAGGTGGAGCTGACCAATAGCCACTGGAGTTTCTCGCGGCGCCAGGTGCAGCAGGATTTGCGTGTGTCGCCCTTGCTGGTCTTGAACGACTTTGAGGCCCTGGCCTTGTCCTTGCCGCACTTGGGTGATGGGCAGTTGCGTGCGTGGGTGGCGGGTGATGCGGTTCAGCCTTATTTGCCGGCCTCGGCTGCCGCGACCATGGCGGTGATCGGCCCGGGCACCGGCCTGGGCGTGGCCGGAGTGACGCCGACGCCCCAGGGCTGGATTGCTTTGCCTTGCGAAGGTGGGCATGCCAGTTTGTCGGCTGCGGATGACTTTGAAAGCGCCTTGCTGGCGCATGTGCGCACGCAGTATGCGCATGTGTCGGCCGAACGCTTGTTGTCGGGCATCGGCTTGCCGGTGCTTCATGCGGCAGTGGTGGCTGTGATGAGTGTGCAGGGTGCGCAAGGCAAGCAAGGCGAACAGGCCCACGTGCCGCTGGCCTTGAGTTCGGAGCAGATTGTGGCGCGCGGCTTGTCTGGCGAGGATCCCCTGTGCGCACAAACGCTGGACAGCTTTTGCGCCTTGCTCGGCAGCTTTGCCGGTAATGTGGCGCTGATCCTGGGGGCGCGTGGCGGCGTCTATATCGGCGGCGGCATCGTGCCGCGCCTGGGTGAGCGATTTTTTGCCTCGCGCTTTCGTGAGCGCTTTGAGGCCAAGGGGCGTTTCCAGACTTATCTGGCTGCGATCCCGACAGCCTTGATCACCGATACCCTGGCGGCACTGACCGGCGCTGCGGCGGCGATTGAGCAGCTGGGTGACTGAGTGATTGAGTGAATGACTAGTTCGGGCTGCCGGAAGTTGATCCGCGTGCGGCTCGTGTTGTTAAACCTGCTGAGGCAGCCGTAGCCGCCTAGGCTGCCAAAGCCGCCCAAGCCGTTAAATCCATCAAAGCCGCCGAACTCCCCAAGGTTCGGCGGCTTTGTCTTTTTGTGGGGCTGGGAGGCTTGGCTTTGCCTTGTACTTCATGTCAAATTTGACTGTAGTTGAAGTACATAGCTTTTGGCTGAAATTGGTCTTGAAGTGGTTTTATTGCTTGAAAAATGCGCAAATTCTACGTATTAACCCTGATAAAACGAGTGAACTATGACGAAATTTGGTCGTAGTAATGCAACGTCTAGGGTTTACGTTTGCACGAAGAATATCTAGTTTTGGTACAAATGCGCTTGAGACATTGAGTTCTCAACCCCCTAGCGACCGGTAGTGGCTGCTTGCGTGGGCCACCTTGTTGTTCCAGAGAGAGCTTGAGGAGACATTGAACATGAATACTTCCACAGAGAAGCGAATGCAGGCCAAGGCCCAGCAGCGCGAAACCTTCCAAGTCAAGCAAGTCGCCATTGGCTGCGCCGTCTTGATGATGGCCGCGGGCGCATTTGCCCAGCAAGCCGCCAGCTCCGAAAAGCTGGAAACCGTCACCGTCACCGGCATCCGCAAGGGTATCGAAGCGGCCATCTCGGTGAAGAAGAACTCCGACTCCATCGTCGAAGCCGTTTCCGCCGAAGACATCGGCAAGTTGCCCGACAACAGCATCGCTGAGTCCATCGCCCGTTTGCCAGGCCTGTCGGCCCAGCGCGCGGCGGGTCGCGCCCAAGTGATCAGCGTGCGCGGCTTGTCGCCCGACTTCGCCACCAGCTTGCTGAACGGCCGCGAGATGGTCAGCACCGGTGACAACCGCAGCGTCGAGTTCGACCAGTTTCCGTCCGAGCTGCTGAGCGGCGTGACCGTTTACAAGACGCCCGACGCAGGCTTGATCGGCCAAGGCTTGTCCGGCACGCTGGACATGCAAACCGTTCGCCCGCTGAACTTCGGCAGCCGCGTGGTTTCCATCGGCGCCCGCGTGTCGCAGAACTCCCTGGGCAAGGCGGCGAATTCCTCGGACCGCGGCAATCGTTTGAGCGCCAGCTATATCGACCAGTTTGCCAACCGCACCATCGGCGTCGTGCTGGGCTATGCCCACCTTGAGACCCCGGTGCAGGAAAACCAGGTCGGCCTGTACGAGCCCTGGCAGCAGATCAAGACCGGCTGGCGTCCTGGCGTGGCCGACGGCACCTATTACTCGGACGGTATCAAGGCCCTGCGCCGCACCGGCGTGACCAAGCGTGATGGCTTGATGGCCACGATCGAGTTCCGCCCTTCGGCCGACTGGAGCAGTGTGATTGATCTGTATCACACCCAGGCCAAGCAAGAAGACACGGCCAACCAATTCGAAGTCAACCTGAGCGGCTACAACGGCGGCTTTACGCCGGGCCTGAACGTGACTTCGCCGATCATCAATGCCAACGGCACTTTCGGCGGCGGCACGATCAGCGGCCTCTACCCGCTGGTGCGCGGCATGTACAACAAGCGCGAGGACAAGATCAACGCGCTGGGCTGGAACAATAAGTTCAAGGCCGCTGGCGTGAACTGGCTGGCCGATGCCAGCTACTCCAAGGCCACGCGTGAAGAGCTGAATCTCGAAAACAATTTGCAACTGCCGCCGAGCAATGCGACAACGGCACCGCTGGACACCCTCAAGCTCAATGTGGTGAGCGGTGGCTTCTCCACCCTGAACCCCAGCCTGAGCTATTCGGATCCGAGCAAGCTGCTGCTGCGCGGCACGATTTACGGCTCCGGCTACGGCAAGACGCCCAGCGTGGAAGACGAGCTCAAGAGCCTGAAGTTCGGTGGCAGCCTGCCGGCACCGGCCTTCGCCAGCTCCTTCTTGTCCGAAGTGCAATTCGGCCTGAACTACGCCGACCGTTCCAAGAAAAAGCGCCAGCCTGAAGGCAATATCAATCTCGGCGCGCAAGGCGAAACCGCCGTCGGCTCCGAGTTCCAGTACGGTCAGGTTGACCTCGGCTTTGCCGGCGTTGGCAACATCCCTGCTTGGAATGTGCCTGGCGCGGTTGATAAATACATGACGTTCAAGCCCAGCGCTACCGCCTTCCCCTATCTGGTGGCCAAGGCCTGGGACGTCAACGAGAAGATCACCACCGGCTACCTGAAGGGTGACATCGACACCAACTGGGGCGGCATCTCGGTGCGCGGCAATGTGGGCGTGCAAGTTCAGCACACTGACCAATCTTCCACCGCCATTCGCTTGACCGATGGCGCCAACCCCAAGCCGGTGACTGATGGCAAGACCTACACCGATGCGCTGCCCAGCATGAACTTGGTGTTTGGCCTGAGTGATGATCAGACCGTGCGCATGGCCCTGGCCAAGCAGGTGGCACGTCCGCGTGTCGATCAGCTGCGCTCGGCCCTGGAGTTCGGCGTGGGCGACAACCCCGATGTCAACGGTGTGCGCAAGCCCGGTGCCAGCGGTGGTAACTCGCGCCTGGACCCCTGGCGTGCGGTGGCTTTCGACATGTCTTACGAGAAGTACTTCGGCACCAAGGCTTATGTGGCTGCCGCTTATTTCTACAAAGACCTGCAGAGCTATATCTACACCCAGACCAACCCGAACTACGACTTCTCGGCCTATATCGCCGATGCCAAGCCGATTCCGGGCACCACCATCGCCAGCAAGGGTGACTACACCGCGCCTTACAACGGCAATGGTGGCCGTCTGCAAGGTATCGAGCTGTCAGCCTCGCTGCCTCTGCAAATGGTCAGCCCAGTGCTGAAGGGCTTTGGCATCGTGGCCAGCGCCAGCTTCACCGACAGCAATATCGCGATCAAGGATCCGGATAGCGCCAGCAGCGTGGGTTCGGGCAACATCACCCTGCCGGGCCTGTCCAAGCAGGTCTACAACCTGACGGCCTACTACGAGGCCGACGGCTTCGAGTTCCGCATCAGCCAGCGCAAGCGTTCCGACTTCATCGGTGAAATCGGCAACTTCAACGGCAACCGCACCCTGCGCTATGTGGTGGGTGAAAGCATCGTCGACGCGCAAATCGGCTACAGCTTCAATACCGGCGCGATGAAGGGCTTGGGCTTGCAATTGCAAGTGAATAATCTGGGCGACACGGCGTACCAGACCTACGCCGGCACCAAGGATCGTCCGTTGGAATACCTGAAGTGGGGCCGCTCCGTGATGCTGGGCGCCAGCTACAAGTTCTAAGTTCCGCAAGTTCGAAACCCCTGCCGGCTGCTCCAGCCCGCAGGGGTTTTTTCTTTGTGCCTTCCTTCCTCCCCTTTGTCGAGCCTCACAGGCGAATCTCACATGACTCTCTCGCTCACAACATTGAAGCGCCGCACGCTCTTGGCCGCCTCGCTCGCTGCCGCATGGCCTTGGGCGCAGGCGCAAACGTCGGCTGAAGCCACTGCTTCGCCCCTCAGGCCGAGCGCAGATAAATTCTTCCGCGCGGCGCAGATGGATGCGGCCAGCCTCTCGCCCGACGGCCGGCGCTTGGCCATGCGCAGCATGGGGCCGGCCGGCCGCATGATGCTCACGGTGCTGACGCTGGAGAGCATGACGCCCAAGGTGGTTTACAGCTCAGACGCCGCCGATGTGGGCAATTTCGTCTGGGTCAATAACGAGCGCTTGGCGTTTGACTTGAACGACCGCGAAACCCCGCAGGGCAAGATCGATGCGGCGCCGGGCTTGTTTGCGGTGCAGCACGATGGCTCTGAGTTCAAGCAGCTGGTGGAGCGCCAGCGTGTGTGGGCGCGCAATGGCAGTGACTCGCTGTCGCTGCAGCCCTGGAACACCTTTTTGCTCAATGGCTCCGCCCAGCGTGTGGGTGATGAGGTCTTGGTGGTCCGGCCCGAGAGCTATGACAGCAAGAGCGTGGGCTATATCAAGCTGCTGCGCCTGAATACCCGCACGGGGCGCAGCGTTGAGGTAGACGGGCCGCTGCACTCGGTCGGATGGTGGGCCGACCCGCAGGGCGAGTTACGCGTCGCTCAGACGCTGGAGGCAGAGAAGGGCGCCTTGCGCTGGCGCAACCCCGCGACGGGGCAGTGGCAGGTCTTGGCAGAGTTCAATGCTTTCACCGAAGGCGGTGAGCTGGCCGTGCGCCAAATCGGCGCCGACGGCAAGTTGTTCGTCACCGCCCAGCGTGGCCGCGACAAGCAAGCCTGCTGGCTGCTTGACCCCGCCACCGGTGAGTGGTCGGCCGAGCCCCTGGCTCAATCGCCCCAGTTCGATGTGGATGCCGAGGTGATTGCGCGCCGGGACAAGGTGCTGGGCCTGCGTTTCACCATCGATGCTGAGGTCACCCAGTGGCTGGATACGGATATGCAGACCCTGCAAAAACAGATCGACAAGGTCTTGCCGCGCACCGTCAATCGTCTCAGCGTGCCCTGGACGGGCGATGCGCCCTGGGTCTTGATCGAAGCCTTTGTCGACATTCAGCCGACGCAGTACTTTTTGTTCAACCGCGAGACCCGCAAGTTCAGCCGCTTGGGTGGCGAGCGACCGGACATCAATGCCAAGGCCATGGCCGAGATGGACATGGTGCGCATCAAGGCGCGTGATGGCCTGGAGTTGCCGGCCTGGCTGACCTTGCCGCCCGGTGCTGCCGGCACGAAGAATCTGCCCATGGTGGTCTTGGTGCATGGCGGGCCTTTTGTGCGTGGCCCGGCCTGGCGTTGGGATGCGGAAGTGCAGTTCCTGGCGGCGCGCGGCTTTGCGGTCTTGCAGCCCCAGTTCCGGGGCAGCAAAGGCTTCGGCGCGGCGCATCACCAAGCCGGCTGGCGCCAGTGGGGCAAGGCCATGCAGACTGACTTGGCGGACGCCGCTGCCTGGGCAATCGCGCAAGGCATTGCCGATCCCAAGCGTATCGCCATCGCCGGCGGCAGCTATGGCGGTTATGCGGCTTTGATGGGTTTGGTGCGCGATCCGGCGCTATTCCGCTGCGCTGTAGCCTGGGTGGGTGTGACCGACCTGGATATGTTGCATTCGGTCAGCTGGGACGATGTGTCCGATGCCTACAAAAAGCACGGCATGCCCAAGCTGCTGGGCGACCGGGTCAAGGACGCCGCCGAGCTCAAAGCGAATTCACCCTTGACGCATGCCGCCAGCATCAAGCAACCGGTGCTGCTGGCCTATGGCAGCGCCGATAAGCGCGTGCCCCTGGTGCATGGCGAGGCCTTCAGCAAAGCGCTCAAAGCCAGCAACGAGCAAGTCGAGTATGTGGTCTATGCCGATGAAGGCCATGGCTGGCGTGTACCGGCGAATCAGATCGATTTTTGGAATCGCGTTGCGGGGTTTCTGGATAAGCAGCTGGCGCCCTGAGTTTTTTCGTGGGTGATCCCTGCTTGGGGCTTGGCTTGTCTTGTGCCCTTACACGGAAAAGCGAGTCGCTTCAAGCAGGCACCCTGGAACACTTTGATCGACCATTGCAAGCTCGTGTACGAAATGCGCACAATGTGACTACTCAAGCCGAACGGATCTTAAAAAGTTGCGTAACTAAAATTCGCGCTCACTTTCAAGAGCCCGCCTTTTTTGCCGAAATGACTTGGCAGCTAGGCGGGTACCAAATGACTAGGGGATAAACATGGTTTCGCGTTCCACAAGCAGCTTCGCGTCTTTGAAGAATATCGTTGCACGCCCGCTGCCTTTGCTGGCTGGGCTTGGTGCTGCGCTCGTTTTGAGCGCCTGCGGCGGTGGCGGCGGTGGTGGCGACACCACACCGCCCCCCCCCACCGCCGCCGGTGGATACGCCTGAGTTGATGGTCACCATGGGCTTGCCCGGACCGGACGTGCCTTCGGGCTTTTCGCAGACGGTGGCCACGGTCAAAGTCTCGAATATCGGCAAAGCGGCAGCGGCGTCTACCGATGTCAGCATCAGCGCCGACGCGCTGCTGGAGCGCTTCCAGGTCTCTGCGTGCAAGTCCGATAGCGCCGCGACCGCTTGCCCGACCCTGGGCTCGCGCATGACCATCAGCAATCTGGCGCCCGGCGCGAGCTTGGTCTTTGATGTCTCCGGCACCGTCAAGCTCGGCACCAGCGGCCCAGTCAATGTGTCCGCCGAAGCCAGCACGAATAGCGGCACCAGCTTGTCGAGCAGCAAGCAGTCGGTGGGTTTCAAGGCCTATACCAACGACGTGAGCATCAAGCTCGACGGGCCGACTGCCTCCGTGCCGGCTGGCGGCAGTTTCCAATATGTGGTGACCGTGGCCAATAGCGGCCCTGACGCCGCTAAGAGAGTGACCCTGACCTTGAACCAGATCTCTTCCAAGACGCCGGTGCTGGGGGCGATGACTTGCGTGGCCGCAGGCGGCGCCGAGTGCCCGAGCTCGCTCAATGACAAATCCATGGGCGTGCTCCTGCTGCCCAAGGATGGCTCCTTGGTGTTCACCTTGCCTTACACCTTCAATCCGGGCGAGACGGCAGGCCTCATTTTTTCTGGCAAGGTGGAAGCCCGAGGCGACGCCGATACCCGAAATGACGAGGCGTCCTTGATCACGCCTTGATGTCGTTTTGATCTTGAACTAACGCCAGCGCCCTGCAAGGCATCACAACGCTGATGCCTTGCAGGCTTGGTCCTTGCATCCGCAGTCGGGGAGGGGCGCGAGTTCCGCGCGCCGACTCCCGGCATTCGCGCCCTGACTCGCCTAGCCCTTCACGCCGCCGGCCGTCAGGCCTGAGACGATCCAACGCTGCGCGGCTAAGAACACCAGCGTGATCGGCAGGCCCGAGAGCACGGCGGCGGCGGCGAAGTCGCCCCACAAAAAGCGCTGGGTGTTGAGGTAGTACTTGACGCCCACGGCCAGGGTCAGATTGGCCTCTTCACGCAGCAGCACCGAGGCCACCGGGTACTCGATGATGGTGCCGATGAAGGCCAGCACGAAGACCACCATCAAAATGGGCACGGCCATGGGCAGCAGCACATATCGGAAAGCCTGCCAATGGGTGGCGCCGTCCACCTTGGCGCATTCCTCGATCTCCACGGGGATGGTTTCGAAGTAGCCGCGTATGGTCCAGATATGCATGGCCACGCCGCCCATATAGCTCAGCACCAGGCCGGCATGGGTTTCGATGCCCAGGCCAGGCAGGTACTGGCCGATGGTTTCGAAGATGGCATAAATCGCCACCAGGGCCAGCACGGCCGGGAACATTTGCAGCAACAGCATGCTGTTGAGGATGGGCGTTTTGAAGCGGAACTTCAGGCGCGCAAACGCATAGGCGGCGGTGGTGGAGATGGCCACGATCAGCAGCGCCGAGATGGTGGCAATCTTGATTGAATTCCAGAGCCAGCGCAGCACAGGGAAGGGCGGCTGAATCAGGCTGCCATCGGCGCTTTGGTAGGGAATGCCGAGTGCGAGCTTCCAATGCTCCAGGCTGATCTCCGACGGGATCAAGCTGCCGGTGGAGAAGTTGCCTGGCCGCAGCGAGATCGAGATCACCGCCAGCAGCGGGAAGATGGTGATGCCGATCAGCGCCCACAGCAGGGCATGGGCGCCGAGGACGCGCCACTTTTGGGTTTTACTGGTGACGATGGCCATGCTTGCTTTCTACTCGGTTGCTGACAGAGCTACTCACTCGCGTTGCTCGTTCGGGCGGTCTGTCACACAAGTCAAAAAATTGGTTGGTGACAGAGCTACTCAATCGCTGCGCGCGCTCGGGCGGTCTGTCACGCAAATCTCTAATCAGTTGGTGACAGAGCTACTCGTTCGCTTCGCTCACTCGGGCGGTCTGTCACGCAATACCTTTACCTTGAGTTCGCGCGCATCAAGCGCAGATTGATCAGTGACATTGCTGCCACCATCAGGAAGATCACGGTCGATACCGCCGCTGCCAGCCCGAAGTCCTGGCCGGAATCTTGGAAGGCGATGCGGTAGGTGTAGCTGACCAGAATGTCGGTCTGCCCGGCGGGAACCTTGGTGTTGAGGTAGTCAGGCCGGCCATCGGTCAGCAAGGCGATCAGCACGAAATTGTTGAAGTTGAAGGCAAAGATGCCAATCAGCAAAGGCGTGAGCGGCTTGGCGATCAAGGGCGCGGTGATCTTGAAGAAGTTGGTCAGCGGCCCGGCGCCGGCAATTGCCGAGGCCTCATACAGGTCCGCAGGAATCGCTTTCAGCAAGCCGGTGCACAGCACCATGATGTAGGGGTAGCCCAGCCAGGTGTTGACGATCAGCAGCATGCTGCGAGCCAGCGCGGGGTCGGCAAACCAGGCCGGTTTGATGCCAAACAAGCTGTCCAGAATGGCGTTGATCTCGCCGAAGTTCTGGTTGAACAAACCCTTGAACACCAGAATAGAAATGAAGCCCGGCACCGCATAGGGCAAGAACAAAAGCGTGCGGTAAGTGGTGCGAAAACGCAAAGCTTCCCAGTTCAGCAGCACCGCCAGGGCCATGCCGATCAGCAGGGTGAAGAGCACGGTCAGCGCCGAGAAGCTGACCGTCCACAAGAAGATCGAAAAGAAGGGGCCGCGGAAGTCCGGGTCCATCACCATGCGCTGGTAATGCTTGAGGCCGGCAAACACCTTGAAGCCGGGCTGCAGGCGCTCACCCGTGGCGGCGTTTTCGAAAAAGCCGGTCTCGCCATTGGTGTGGTAGATGGCGCCATCGGACGCCTGCGTGAGTGAGCCGTCCGGGTTGGTTTGCCAGAGCCGGTTTAGCGGACCGAATTCGCTAACGCCCAGGTAGTGCAGGTCGGTGCCATGAGACGCCGCGCCCTCGGGCAGGCTCAGCACCAAGCTCATCAGTACATCGCGGTGCTTGAGCACCTCTTTCAGCGGCAGGGCAGGTGCCAAATGGGTAGAGGCAGTGGGCGCGCTCATGCTCACCCGCACGGGAGCCTGGGTGTTCATCAAGGCCAATGGGCCGGACACAAAAGTCACCTCGCCCAGCTCACCCATGGGGCTGAGCGGGCGCAGCGCCAGCAGGTATTGCGGCCCGTCGGCGTGCAGGGAGTAACTCATCAGGTGAGCGTCATCCGGTGCTGTTTGCTCCAACAGATAGCTGCGCACCCGCTCCTGGCTGAGCAGATTGCTGGAGGAGTAATTGGTGAAGCCAATCTGCACCGTGTACAGCAGCGGGAAGGCCACAAAAATCGCCATGCCTGCCAAGCCCGGATAGAGGTAGCGATAGGCAAAAGAGATCTTGGCCAGATAGACAAAGATGGCGCTGCCCAAGAGCACAAGCAGCCCCAGCGCCCACCAGAGTTGGCCGGCGGCGTAAATATTGAAAACTAGGTAGAGCCCGGCCAAGGCCAGGGTCGCCACCAGCGGCCATTTCAGCAAGTTGCTGGTGCTGTTACTGCTACCGGCCTGGCTTGAGTTGCTATTGCTTGTCCGCGTCATATCACTTGCCCACCGTCATGCGTGCGGCCGCGCCGTCCAGCGCGTCCTTGGGGGATTGCAGGCCGTTGCTGATGGCTTCCATCGCCGCGTCCATGGCGGTCCAGAAGCGGCCCACCTCGGGGATATTGGGAATGGCCTGGCCCAGGCGGGCGTTCTCCATCGAGGCGCGAATAGCCGGGTCGGCTGCCAGCTCGGCGTAGAAGGCCTTGTTGGCCGGCACGCCCAGGGGCACATCGGCATTGATGGTCTTCAGGCTGTCGACTCGCATCAAGTGGTTTTCGATGAATTCGCGCGCCACGTCCTTGACCTTGCTGGGCGCGGCAATCATGCAGCCCAGCACGCCCACAAAAGGCCGGCTGGGTTGGCCGGGGACGACCGCGGGAATGGGTGCCACGCCGAAATCAATCTTGGCGCGGCGCGCGTTGTCCCAGGCGAAGGGGCCGGAGATCATCATGGCCACATCGCCGCGGGCAAAGCCGCCTTCCATCTCGGCATAGCGGGCGCCCTTGGGCATCACGCCACTGCGGATGAGTTGATCCAGCATTTGCCCGGCGCGCACCGCACCGGCGTTGTTGACGCCCACTTTGGCCGTGTCGTACTCACCCTGCGCATCTTTGGGGAAGATCTGCCCGCCTGCGCCGGCGAACAAGGGCCAGCTGAAAAAGCTCTTGTTGTAGTCCCACAAAATCGCCTTCTTGCCTTGCTTGACCAAGCGCTGGTCCAGGGCGATCACTTCGTCAAAAGTACTGGGCGGCGTCTTCACCAGGGCTTTGTTGTAGATCAGGCCGATGGCCTCGATGGCGATGGGGTAGCCCCAGGTCTTGCCGCGATAGGCGAAGGCTTGCCAGGCCGAGGCTTCCACTTCGCTGCTGATGCGCTGGTTCGGGCGCACCGGTGCGATCAGGCCGCTCTTGGCCCATTCACCCACGCGGTCATGCGGCCAGCAAAAAATGTCTGGTCCCTTGCCAGCCCCGGCGGCTTGGCTGAATTTGTCGGGCGCGTCGACGGGATGCTCCACCGTGACCTTGACGCCGGACTTCTCGGCAAAAGCGTCGCCCACTTTTTGCAGCCCGTTGTAGCCCTTGTCGCTATTGATCCAGACCACCAGTTTCAGGTCGGACTGCGCGCCGGCCGTGGCCGCCTGGGCAGGTAAGCCCAAGGCCAGGGTCAGTGCCGATGTCAGTGCTGGAACGAAACAAGCGGTTCGCGCTCTCGCGTGCATCGCCCTCTTCATGCGGCCACCTCGGCGGACCAGCCCTGGCGGCGCAAGGCCTGACCCTGGGCATTGAAGACATAGCAGGCCTCGGCCGGCAGGCTCAGGCTCAGCGTGTCGCCGGTGCGGATCTTGGTGCGGCCGTCGAATTCGCAGGTCAGCGCGTCTTCCACGCCGGGGAAGGCGCAGTAGGCATGGGTGGCGCTGCCCAGGGACTCCACAAAGGTGACGGTGGCCTGGATCACATTCTCAGTGGCGCCCACCATAAAGTGCTCGGGGCGGATGCCTAAGCTGACCTTGTCGCCAGGCTTGGCGCTGCTGCCATCCACCAGGGCGCGGATGGATGCGCCACCGGCCAGGCGCAGCAGCACCTCGTCTGCCTGGCCTTGCACGACTTCCGCCTCGATGAAATTCATCTTGGGTGAGCCAATGAAGCCGGCCACAAAAAGGTTGTCGGGGTGCTCGTACAGCTCCAGCGGCGTGCCGACTTGCTCGATGCGCCCGGCCGACAGCACCACGATGCGATCCGCCAGCGTCATCGCTTCCACCTGATCGTGGGTGACGTAGACCATGGTGGTCTTCAGGTCTTCATGCAGCTTGGCGAACTCGTAACGCATGCGCACGCGCAGGGCGGCGTCGAGGTTGGAGAGCGGTTCGTCAAACAAGAATACATCGGGCTTTTGCACGATGGCGCGGCCAATGGCCACGCGCTGGCGCTGGCCGCCCGACAAGTCCTTGGGCTTGCGATCCAGCAAATGCTCGATGTGCAAAATTTTGGCGGCATTGCGCACGGCGCTTTCGATCTCTGGCTTGGGCACCTTGGCCAGTTTGAGTCCGAAGGCCATGTTGTCAAACAAGTTCATATGCGGGTAGAGCGCATAGGACTGGAACACCATGGCGATGCCGCGCTCGGCCGGCGGCACATCGTTGACGACGCGCCCGCCGATGCGCAACTCACCGCCGGTGATTTCTTCCAGCCCCGCGATGGAGCGCAGCAAAGTGGACTTGCCGCAGCCCGAGGGGCCGACGAAAACCATGAACTCACCGTCCCGGATATGCAGGTCGATGCCCTGAAAAATCGTCACATCGCCGAAAGCCTTGGCCACGCCTTGAAGCTGAACATCTGCCACGCTGCTGTCTCCAGTCATTGTTCTCTTTGGCTCGAATATAACGTTTGCTTTGTAGTTGAACAACAGCAATTACCCGGCAGATTTGAACTGTGCATAAATAAGATCAAGGGCCTGTTGCTGGGATTTGTTGTTTTGCATGTAGTGAAACTACACAAATCTTCTGCCGTCAGCGATACTGGCTACAAAGCTTCCAGCCGGAGGCTGTGAGGCCTTGCCTCGCCAGGCGGCGAGGGCCGGGATTAAGCATGATTCTCAAGACCAGGGTTTTGACCACGATGGATGCCATGACTTCAGCAACACCAGCCCAACAGACCCAAGCCCAAGCACGCGCCGCGCTGCGCGCCGCCTTTGCCAGTGCTTTTGAGCGCGAGATGAGCCTGTCCGGTGGCACGGCCAGCGCGCAGACCGCTTTGCGCGCCGCCGCCACCGCCACCCGCGATGTGCTGGCCCTGCGCTGGGCGCAGACCCAATTGGCTGACGCCAAGCGTGGCGCCGATGCGCCGGTGCGCCGGGTGCATTACCTGTCGATGGAATTCCTGATGGGCCGTGCGCTTTCCAACGCCCTGGCTGCGTTGGGTCTGGACGGCGATCTGCGCGAACTGCTGGCCGCCCAAGGCCTGCAGTACAGCGATGTGCTGGAACGCGAGCCCGATATGGCGCTGGGCAATGGTGGCCTCGGCCGCCTGGCGGCTTGCTTCTTGGATTCTTTCGCCGAGCTGGGCTTGCCCTCATTCGGTTACGGCCTGCGCTACCAGTACGGCATGTTCGCCCAGGGCATTCAAGACGGCCGCCAGATTGAAATGCCGGACGACTGGATGCGCTTGGGTCAGCCCTGGGAAGTGCCGCGCCCTGAACTGCGCTATCACGTCGGTTTCGGCGGCCGGGTGGTGGTGGAAGACGGCGGCGCGCGCCGCTGGCAGCCGGCCGAGGTGCTGGAGGCGCAAGCCTATGACTTCATCGTGCCGGCCCACCACAGCGAGCGGGTCTCGACCCTACGCCAGTGGCATGCCAGTGCCGCTGCACCGATCAACTTCGCCACCTTCTGCGAAGGTGACTTCATGGGCGCCGCCCGCCACCGCGTCGCCGCCGACGCGCTGAACTGGGTGCTGTACCCGGACGACAGCACCGAGGCCGGGCGCGAGTTGCGCCTCAAGCAAGAGGCCTTCTTGACCAGCGCCTCTTTGCAAGACCTGATCGCCCGCCATCTGCGCGAGGGCGCTCCCTTGCATGAGCTGGGCCTGCGCAATGCCGTCCATTTGAACGACACCCATCCGGCGCTGGCCCCGGCCGAGCTGATGCGCTTGCTGGTCGATGAGCATGCCCTGGGCTGGGATCAGGCCTGGGCCATCACCCGCCAGGCCGTGTCCTACACCAACCACACCCTGATGCCGGAGGCGCTTGAAACCTGGCCGGTGCAGATGTTCGAGCAACTGCTGCCGCGCCATCTGGAAATCATTTATGAGATCAATCAACGCTTCCTGACCGAGGTGGCCCAGCGCTTCCCCGGCGACACCGGCTTGCTGCAGCGGGTCTCGCTGATCGACGAAGGCCATGGCGCCGGTTCGGGTGGCCAGCGCCGCGTGCGCATGGCAGCCTTGTCCATCGTGGCCTCGCACCGCGTCAACGGCGTGGCGGCCCTGCATTCAGAGCTGATGGTGCAAACCATTTTTTCCGACTTCCATCGCCTCTTCCCCGACCGCTTCCATAACGTCACCAATGGTGTGACGCCGCGCCGCTGGCTGCAGCAATGCAACCCCAGCTTGTCGGCCCTGATCGATGGCCGCTTCGGCAGCACTTGGCGCCAAGACCTGATGGCACTGCAGCAGCTCAAGCCCTTGGCGGCTGATGTGGGCTTTGGCGCGCAGTTCCTGGCCGTCAAGCGCGCCAACAAGCAGCGCCTGGCCGATCTGGTGCGCAGCCAGCTGGGCGTGGCGCTGAACCCGGACAGTTTGTTTGACGTGCAGATCAAGCGCATCCACGAGTACAAGCGTCAGCTGCTCAATATCTTGCATGTGATCGCGCGTTACCAGGCGATTGTTGCCAACCCGCAGGCCGACTGGACCCCGCGCACCGTGGTCATCGCCGGCAAGGCGGCCTCGGCCTATCACATGGCCAAGTCCATCATCCAGCTGGCGCACGATGTGGGCCGCGTCATCAATAGCGACCCGCGCGTGGGTGACAAGCTCAAGCTGGTCTTCCTGCCCAATTACGGCGTTAGCTTGGCCGAGATCATCATCCCGGCGGCCGATTTGTCGGAGCAAATTTCCACTGCCGGCACCGAAGCCTCGGGCACCGGCAATATGAAGTTCGCCCTCAACGGCGCGCTGACCATCGGCACCTGGGACGGCGCCAATATCGAAATGGCCCAGGCCATGGGCGTGGAGAATATGTTTGTCTTCGGCCTGCGCACCGAGGCGGTGGCCCAGCTCAAGCAGCAGGGCTATGAGCCGCGCAAGTATGTGGAGAGCAATGCGCAACTGAAGGCCGTCATCGAGGCCATCGCCAACGGCGCCTTCTCTTTCGGCGACCGCGATCGCTACCGCGTGCTGGTCGACAAGCTGCTGGGCCAGGATGTCTATATGCTGATGGCCGACTTTGCCGACTACCTGGCCAAGCAGGCCGAGGTGGATGCCTTGTTCAAACAGCCTGCCGCCTGGAGCCAGCGCGCCATCCTCAATGTGGCCGGCATGGGCGCCTTCTCGTCGGACCGCACGATCGAGGAGTATGTGGCGCGGGTGTGGTCGCGTGAGAGTTTGGCTTGATGATGGGCGGATTTTTGGCCTGCTTTTTGGCCTGATTTTTGGCCAGCCTGCACTTGCTCGGCTGGCCGCCTTGCGGTGAAGATGACGGCGCCGCATTGAGGGCGACAAGAAGCAAAAGAGAAGGGACAGACCGCGCGATGCTTGCCTCCACCGATCTCCAGGCCTTGCTGAACGGCCAACATGCCGACCCTTTCAGCGTGCTGGGTCTGCACGCCGATGCGCAGGGCCGGCTGTGGCTGCGCGCCTTGCTGCCCGGCGCGCAGGCGGTGACGGTGCTGGACGCGAAGACCGGCCGCCGCATCGCGAGCTCGACCCAGCGCGATGCGGCCGGTTTCTTCGAGGGCCAGGCCTTGCGCCGCAAGCAGCGCTTTGACTACCGGCTGCAAGTGCAGTGGGCGGACGGGCATAGCGAGGTCTATGCCGATGCCTACGGCTTCGGCCCCCAGCTCAGCGATGAGGATCTGGCCTTGCTGGCGCGCGGCGAGCATCCGCGCCCCTACACCGTGCTGGGCGCCCATGTATTGAGTCTGGGTTCGGTCAGCGGCGTGCGCTTCGCCGTCTGGGCGCCCAATGCGCGGCGGGTCAGCGTGGTGGGTTCGTTCAATAACTGGGACGGCCGCCGCCACGCCATGCGCTTGCGCCACACCGCCGGCGTGTGGGAGATCTTCGTGCCCCATGCGGCGCCCGGGGACTTCTACAAATTCGAGTTGCTGGATGCCCAGGGCGGCTTGCTGCCGCTGAAGGCCGACCCGTTTGCTTTTGCCGCCCAGCTGCGGCCGGACAATGCCAGCGTGGTGGGCACGCTGCCGGCCCCCACCGCTTTGCCGGCTGGCCGTGCCGCTGCCAACGCGCGCCAGGCCCCCATCAGCATCTACGAGGTGCATGCCGCCTCCTGGCGCCAAGGCAGTGCGGCCGACGGTGGCCCACGCTTCCCCAGCTGGGATGAGCTGGCCGAGCAGTTGCCAAGTTACGCCGCCGAGCTGGGCTTCACCCATGTGCAGCTGATGCCCATCAGCGAGCATCCCTTCGATGGCTCCTGGGGCTATCAAACCTTGGGGCTTTATGCCCCAACGGCCCGCTTCGGCCCGCCCGAGGGTTTTGCGCGCTTTGTGGCGGCTTGCCATGCGCGTGGCCTGGGGCTGCTGCTGGACTGGGTGCCGGCGCATTTCCCGATCGATGCGCATGGCCTGGCCCAGTTCGACGGCACGCATCTGTACGAGTACGCCGACCCCAAGGAAGGTTTCCACCAAGACTGGAACACCCTGATCTACAACTTCGGCCGTGCCGAGGTGCGCCAGTTCCTGGTCGGCAATGCCTTGTACTGGATTGAGCGTTGGGGCGTGGACGGTTTGCGGGTGGATGCGGTGGCCTCCATGCTCTACCGCGACTATTCACGCCAGCCCGGTGAATGGGTTCCCAATGCCCTGGGCGGCCGCGAGAACCTGGAGGCGATCGCGCTGCTGAAAAAAATGAACGAAGTGCTCGGCAGCGAGACCCCGGGCGCCATCACCGTGGCCGAGGAAAGCACCAGCTTCCCCGGCGTGTCGGCGCCCACCTATGCCGGCGGCCTGGGTTTTCACTACAAGTGGAATATGGGCTGGATGAACGACACCTTGCGCTATATGCAGGAAGACCCGATTCATCGGCGCTGGCATCACGAGAAGATGAGCTTCGGCCTGGTCTACGCCTTCAGCGAGAACTTTGTTCTGCCGATCTCGCACGACGAAGTGGTGCATGGCAAGGGCAGCATGCTGGGCAAGATGCCTGGCGACGCCAGCGACTCCAGCGCCTGGCAGAAGTTCGCCAATCTGCGCGCCTACTACGGCTTTATGTGGGGCCACCCGGGTAAGAAGCTGCTCTTCATGGGCCAGGAATTTGCCCAGAGCAGCGAGTGGAACGAGGCCAAGTCCTTGCCCTGGGAATTGTTGGAAGACCCGCGCCATGCCGGCGTGCAGCGCCTGATCCGCGACTTGAATCAGCTTTACCGCAACACGCCTGCGCTGCACCGCCTGGACTGCGAGGCGGCTGGCTTTGAGTGGCTGCAGGCCGAGGACCGCGAGCAGTCTGTGCTGGCCTGGGCAAGGCATGAGGAGGGCGCGGTGGAAGCCGGTGCTGGGGCCGGCGCCACGGTCCTGGTGGTCTGCAATTTCACGCCGCTGCCACGCCCAGGCTACCGCCTGCCATTACCCAAAGGCTTTGATTCATCACAGGCTTGGCGGGAGCTTCTCAACACCGATTCCGCACATTACGGCGGCAGCAATCTGGGCAATCTCGATGCACAGCTGCTCGCGCGTGACGGCTATCTTGAGCTGACTCTGCCGCCGCTGGCGACCTTGTTTTTGGCGGCGGTGCCCAAGGGTCCAACTGCCCTTGAAGGACTTGCATCCCAATGATTACTCGACGCGATTGCTGCGTGCTTGCCGCCTCGGCGCTGGCAGGAGGCATGGCACTGGGCGCCGCTAGCGTGGCGCCCACAGCGCCCGGTGCCAGCGAGCAGCAGGTGCAATCGGGCCGGCTGGAGCGCTGGTCGGCATTCCCTTCTCAGTTTGTGCCGGCGCGCCCGGTCGAAGTCTGGCTGCCACCGAGCTATGACGGCCGCCGTCCGCATGCCGTGCTCTATATGCATGACGGCCAGATGCTGTTCGATCCGCGCAGCACCTGGAACGGCCAGGCATGGTGTGTGGACCAGATCGCCGCGCCCATGATCGCAGCGGGCCAGTTGCGCGACTTCATCGTCGTGGGCATCTGGAACCGCCCCGAGCATCGCCATGCGGAGTTCTTCCCCAAGGCCTATGCCGACGCTTTGCCTGACTCGCCCGTCACGCAGCACTACCGGGCCGAGCGGCTGAAATCGGAAGTCCTGTCTGATGCCTATCTGCGTTTCATCGTGGAAGAACTCAAGCCCGCTGTGGATGCGCGTTGTGCCACCGAGCGTGGGCGTGATGCCACCTTTTTGATGGGTTCCAGCATGGGCGGCATGATCAGTATTTATGGCTTGTGCGAGTACCCGCAAGTCTTTGGTGCTGCCGCGGCGCTCAGCACCCACTGGATTGGCGGCCATGAACGCAATGCCGAGATTCCGGCTGCGGCTTTGGCCTATCTGCGGCGCAAGCTGCCTCCGCCCGGCCAATGCCGGCTGTATATGGATCGCGGCACGGTGGAACTTGATGCGCTCTACGATCAGGCGCAGGCCCAGGTTGATGCGTTGATGGTGGAACTGGGGCACAAACCGCCTCGGGTCCTGAGTCGGGTTTTCGAGGGTCAGGGGCACAACGAGCGCGCCTGGTCTAGCCGTTTGGCGCAGCCGCTACGTTTTTTGTTGGAGCCTCGCGCATGAGTCGCCATTTGCCTGAATGTTTGCAAGCCGGCCGTCATGAGCCGCTGGGCGCCACGCCGCGCGACGGCGGTGTCAACTTCGCTGTCTTCTCCGAATCGGCCACGGCCATTGAGTTGTGTATCTTTGATGGCGCTGGTCAGCGCGAGTTGCGCCGCTACGCCTTGCTGGGGCCCGATGACGGGGTCTTCCACGGCTTTTTGCCGGGCTTGGGTGCAGGTCTCGTTTACGGTCTGCGCGCCCATGGACCTTATTGCCCCGAGCAGGGTCACCGCTTCAATGCCCACAAGCTCTTGCTGGACCCTTATGCCCGCGAGATCGTCGGCCACTTCGCCTTGGCGCCGGAGCAGCATGGTTATGAGCTGGGCCACCCGGACGGCCCGCGCTCCTTCGACACCCGCGACAACGCCTTGCAAGCGCTGAAGGCGAGGGTGGCGCAGGCCTTGCCGGCTGTGAGCAGCCCGCGCCTGAACGCGCCGCGCCATGCGACAGCCGACTTGGTGCTGTACGAAGTGCATGTGAAGGGCTTCTCGCAGCAGCTGCAAGCGGTGCCCGAGGCCCTGCGTGGCAGCTATGCCGGCTTGGCGCATCCCACCTCGGTGGCGCATCTGAAAGCCCTGGGTGTCACCACCTTGTCTTTGCTTCCGGTGCACTTTCATATCGATGAGCCGCACCTGGCCGATTTGGGCAAACCGAATTACTGGGGCTACAACACCCTCGGATTTTTCAGCCCCGACCCGCGCCTGGCGCAGCGCGCCCATCGCGATGACCCGGCCGCCGTGCGGGAGGAGTTCCGCGCCATGGTGCGCGAGCTGCATGCGCAAGGCCTGGAGGTGGTGCTGGATGTGGTCTACAACCACACGCCCGAGGGCAATGAGTTCGGCCCGACCTTGAGTTTGAGAGGGCTGGACAACCGCAGCTACTACCGCTTGGTGTCAGATGACAAGAGCCGTTATGAAAACGTCAGCGCCTGCGGCAATACCTTGAACTGCGCTCACCCACGCGTGGCCCAGTTGGTGCTGGACTCGCTGCGCTACTGGGTGACGGAGATGGGCGTGGATGGCTTCCGCTTCGATCTGGCGCCGGTGCTGGGGCGCACGCACCATGGCTTTGACCCGCAAGCCGCCTTCTTCACCGCCTTGCGCCAGGACCCGGTGCTGGCCCAGGTGCATTTGATCTCCGAGCCCTGGGATGCCGGGCATGAGGGCTATCAGGTCGGCCGCTTCCCCGGGCGCTTTCTGGACTGGAACGACAAGTTCCGCGATGCGGTGCGCGGCTATTGGCTGCGCTCGCAGCAGCCCAGCGTTGGCCGGGGCGAGTTGGCGCGGCGCTTCATGGCCTCCAGCGATTTGTTCCACCATGGCGCGCGCCGACCCACCGCTTCGGTGAATTTTGTCTCTGTGCATGACGGTTATGTGCTGGCCGATGTGGTGAGTTATTCGCACAAGCACAACCACGCCAATGGCGAGAACAACCGCGATGGCCGCGATGGCGAACTCTGCGCCAATTTCGGCCATGAGGGGCCGAGCGAGGACGCCGCCATTCACGCCACGCGCTTGCGGGTGCGCCGCGCCATGTTGGCCACTTTGCTGCTGGCCCAGGGCACGCCCATGCTTTGCGCCGGGGACGAAATCGGCAACAGCCAGGGCGGCAATAACAATGCCTACTGCCAAGACAATGCCATCACTTGGCTGGACTGGGCGCAGGCTGAGAGCGACACGCAAGCCTTTGTCGCCGCGCTGCTGGCCCTTCGCCGCGCCGAGCCCTTGCTGCGGCATGAGCAGTGGTTCGCCGCGGCTTCTGCAGATGCAACTCAGGCCTCGGCCCCCAGCTTGCGCTGGTTCTCGCCACGCGGTGCGGAGATGCAGCAGCACGATTGGTTCGATGCTTCACAGTCCGCTTTTGCAGCCGTGTTTTTTGAGGCGCGCAAGGCGGCAGAGGCTGCGGCTGCACCGCGACTAATGGTCTTGTTCAACCCCGAGCCCGAGCCGCAGGCTTTTGCCTTTGGCCTGGGGGCGTGGCGCCTGGTTCTGGATAGCAGTGGCGAGTTGCCGTTGGATGAGACGACCATGCCAATATCGGCTGTTCAGACCAGCCCTCAGCTCACAGCTCAGCCCATAGCTCAGCCCATCACCCACCTGAATGTTCCCGCGCGCAGCCTCCTGGTGCTGCGCCATGTTTGAGAAGAAAGCCCTGAGACCATGAACCTCAATCAACGCTCCGCCGGTGTGCTGCTGCACATCACCTCGCTGCCCGGCCCGCATGGCATGGGGGACTTCGGCCTGGCGGCCTTTCATTTCGTCGACTGGCTGGCTTCGGCCGGTCAAAAAATTTGGCAGCTGCTGCCCACCACGCCCATCGGCCCGGGCGACAGCCCTTACCAAGGCGTCTCGGCCTTCGCTGGCAGCCAGTGGATGGTGGCTTTGGAGCCCTTGGTCGCCAAGGGCTGGTTGGCCCAGCCTAGCCTGCCTGCGGCCGGCTTTGACCCGCTGCATGTGCATTACGGCGATGTGCTGCCCTGGCGTGAACAGCAGCTGCGTGCGGCGGCGGCCGGCTTTGCGGCCCGCGCCAGCGCGGCCGACCGGCAAGCCTTCACGCAGTGGTGTGCCGAGCAGCAAAGCTGGCTGGATGACTATGCGCTCTTCATGGCCATCCGCGCTCCGCTGGGTGGCCAGCCTTGGTGGGAATGGCAGCCTGCGCTGGCGCGGCGCGAGCCCGCCGCCATTGCCCAAGTGCGTAAGGACTATGCGGCCGAGCTCGAATTCTGGTGCTTTGTGCAGTGGCAGTTCGATTTGCAGAGCGCTGAATTGAAGCGTTATGCCAATAGCAAGGGCGTGTTCATCATGGGCGACTTGCCCATTTTTGTGGCGCATGACAGCGCGGACTGCTGGTCACGGCCCGATCTCTACTGGCTGGATGAGAATTTCCAGACCACCGTCGTGGCCGGCGTGCCGCCCGATGATCTAGGCCCGCAGGGTCAGCGCTGGGGCAACCCGCTGTACCGCTGGGATCGCATGGCAGCCGAGGACTATGCCTGGTGGACGGCACGAGTGCGCCGGGCTTTGAGCCAGGCCGATGTGTTCCGCATTGATCACTTCCGTGGCTTTGCCGGCTATTACGAGATTCCCGCCAGCAGCCCAGATGCCAAGCAGGGTCGCTGGTTGCCAGGGCCAGGTCGGGCGCTGTTTGAAGCCATCGAGAAGGCCTTGGGCACTTTGCCCATCGTGGCCGAAGACCTGGGCTTCATCACCGAGGATGTGCACGCTCTGCGCCTGGGCTGTGGCTTCCCTGGCATGAAGATTTTGCAGTTCGGCTTTGGCGGCGATGGCCAACATGAGTTCTTGCCGCAGATGTGGCCGCGTGAATGTGTGGCCTACACCGGCACGCATGACAACGACACGGTGCGCGGCTGGTGGGACAAGGCCAACCCGCGTGAGCGCGCTTTCGCTGGCGCCTACCTGGCTTGCGGCGCCCATGATGTGCACTGGGCGATGATCCGCGCCTGCTGCAATTCGGTCGCCAATATGGCGGTGTTCCCGATGCAGGATGTGCTGGGCCTGGACAGCGCGCACCGCATGAATGTGCCCGGCGTGCTGGGTGGCAACTGGGGCTGGCGCTTCACCTGGCAGATGGTCAGTAGCGAGTCGGCTCGCGTGCTGGGCTTGATCAGTGCGGCCAGCGGGCGTGCACCGCTGGCTTTGCTGAACTTGCCGGCCTGATCCTTGCTGGGCTGAGTTCAGCCGGGCCGGGCCTGTTTTCAGGCCCGGCCTTTTTGTTTAGTTGTCCACCTCCAGCAGCAGGCCGCTGCGCGCGGGCACTTGCAAAGTCTGACCCAGGGCATGGCGCGCGCCACTGAGTACATCGGTGCCGCTCGATTGTGGCGTTAGCATCTCGGCAAAGCGACGGGTGTCCAGGCTGATGGGGGCCGTGTTTTTGTTGAACACCAGCATCAGCTTGCGGCTCTGCCCGGGCAGATGGCGGAACAGCACATAGCTGCCGTCCTTGGGGGTGTAGTGCATCAACTCACCGCGCTGTGCCAGCGTGGACTGCTTGCGCCAGTTCATCAGCCGGCGCACCAGGTCCTGCGCCTCGCGCTGGGCGGGGTTGAGGCCTTGGCCGGTGAAGGCATTGACCACGTCGCCCGCCCAGCCACCGGGGAAGTCGGCCCGCACGGCACCGTCATCGCGCTGGGCCGGGCTGGTTTGCAGCAACTCGTCCCCGGCGAAGAACTGCGGAATGCGCTGCACCGAGGCCAAGTAGAGCATCGCCATCTTGAACAGCGCCGGGTCGGACTTGAGTGCGGTGAACAGGCGCGGCGTGTCGTGATTGCCGGTGAACAGCATCAGCTGGGCCGGGTCGGGGTAGAGGAAGTCGTGAGCCAGGGCGTCGTAGAGCTTGTTGAGGCCGCCTTCCCAGGACACGTCTTGCGTCAGCCCGGCCAGCAAGGCGCCGTGCAGGGGGAAGTCCATCATGCTGGGCATGGCGGTCTGATAACCATCGTGATTGCGTTTGCCGCGCTGCCAGTAGGCCACGATGGCGGGCGAGGGGCTCCATTCCTCACCGACCAAATTGAAGTTCGGATACTCCTGCATCAGCCGGGCCGACCAGCGCGCCAGGAATTGCTTGTCGGAGTAAGAGAAGGTGTCAACCCGCAGCCCAGACAGGCCCGCTTGCTCCACCCACCAAACGCTCATCTGCGTCAGGTAGTTGGCCAGCAGGGGATGGCGCTGGTTGAGGTCGGGCATCTCGGGCACGAACCAGCCGTTCGTGAACAAGCGGCGATCACTCGGCGCGGCATGGCTGTCCAGCAAGGTGCTTCTGGCATGTTGCGTCTGGGTATACGCAGGCCATTGGTTGAGCCAGTCGGGCGCGGGCAAGTCGGCCATCCACCAGTGATTGCTGCCGATGTGATTGAGCACGATGTCTTGGATCACGCCCAGGCCGCGCTCGCGAGCCTCGCTCACCAAGGCCAGGTAGTCGGCTTGGCTGCCAAAGCGCGGGTCGATGCGGTAGAAATCAGTCGCGCCATAGCCGTGATAGCTGGCCTTGGGCGAATTGTTTTCGATCAGCGGGGTAGGCCAGATCTGCGTGAAGCCCAGGCCGGCGATGTAGTCCAGATGCTGGCGCAGGCCCGCCAGATTGCCGCCGTGGCGCCCGTTCGGATCGCTGCGCTGCTCGGCCTCGCGCATGCCGGCCGGGGCGGTGCTGGCGCCTGCTTTGGCAAAGCGGTCCGGCACCAGCAGGTAGACGGCGTCCTTGGGGCCAAAGCCCAAGCGCTGGGCCGAGCCTGGGGTGCGGGGGCGCAGTGAATAGTTGATTCGCAATGGCGCTTGGCTGCCTTGCGCAGCCTGCAGCAAGAGCGGCAATTCACCCGGCCGGGCCTGGGGCGAGATATCCAAATCCACAAACAGATAGTTCGGGCTGGCCACCGTTTGAACGGCGGCAATGCGCACGCCGGGGTAGTCCAGCGCCGGGCGCAAGGCGCTGACGCCGGGGCCGTGGATCATCAGCTGCAGGCGTGGCTCGGCCATGCCAACCCACCAGGATGGCGGCTCAATGCGGTCGGCGCGCGGGGCAGTGGCGGCAGGGTCCTGCGCACTGGCGCTGAGGGCGGCGCTGGCGCCCAGGCTCAGCAGCAGCGCCGGCAGCACAGCGCTGCGCAAGCGGCGCAGGAATAAAGCAAATAGACGTGGCATGGCGTATCAGTGCTTGGGGGTTTGAAGGCGATAGACCTGCAGCGACAAAGGCGCCAGCGTCAGGGGCTTGGCGCTCAGCCACGCAGCGCCTGCCGGGTAAAGCGGCGCCAGCCGGGTGCCTGGCTTCAGCTCGCGCAGGCTGAGTGTGGCTTTTTGCTCGCCATAGTTGATGGCCACCAGCACGCGCTCGGCGCCGTGCTTCCGCTCAAAGCGCAAGACCTGACCCTGGACCCGCGGCTGGGCATAGCTACCCTGTGTCAGCGCGGGGTGCTGATTGCGCAGCTGCAGCATGGCTTTGTAGAAGTTGAGGATGGAGTCGGGGTCTTGTGCCTGGGTTTGGGCATTGTGGCTGAGGCGGTTGGGGGCCAGCGGGCGGAAGGGCGGGCTGCTGCTACTGCTGTCCGGCGGGCTGAAGCCACCCTTGGCATCCGCCGTCCAACTCATGGGCGCACGCAAGGGCTCGTCACCCTCCAGGCCCGGAACACCGGCCATGCCGATCTCTTCGCCGTAGTAAATGAAAGGAATGCCGGGTTGCAGCAGATAGGTAGCCGCCGCCAGTTTGTAGCGCTTGGCCGGCTGAGTTTGCCCCTGCATTTGGTCCCACAGACGCTGGCCGGCAAAGATGTCGTGGTTGCTGAGCATGGTGGCCATGCTCAGCGGTGCGGTCTTGAAATAGTCGGCTACCGCCTGAATCGCCTTGGGCTCACCTTTGGCGGCCTTGATCACCTCGTATTGCAGGCCAAAGGCGAAGGCGCTGCCGCAGACCTTGGCGTCGGCATAGGCTTGCGGGTTGGCGGTGGCTTCGCACACGCTGTAGCGCCGCGGGGCGGACTTGATCAGCTGCTGGAATTCCAGGGTGAGTTGGCGGCTCTCGGGCTGGTCGTTCCAGCGCACGGCGTCGTTTTCGATCATGTGCGGCACGGCGTCGAGGCGGAAGCCGTCCAGGCCCTTGTCCAGCCAGAAGCGCATGCTGGCGCGGTGATAGTCCACCACGGCCGGGTTGCGCAGATTGAAGTCCGGCATCGGCGCACCAAAGGTCGCGAAGTAGTGGCCGCCGGCTGCGTTGGCATACCAGGGGTTCTTGCCCCAGATGTCCCAGCCGGTGGGTGCCGGGTCTTGCCACACAAACCAGTCGCGGTAGGGGCTGTTGCGGTCGGCTGCGGCCTCTTGAAAGAAGGGGTGCTCGGCGGCGCTGTGGTTGATGACGTAGTCGACGATCACGCCGATGCCGCGCCGGTGGGCTTGGCGCAGCAGTTCTTCAAAGTCGGCCATGCTGCCGTACTGGGCTTCGATGCCGCGATAGTCTGTGGTGGCGTAGCCATGGTCGCGGTCGGCGCTGGGGGTGATGGGCATCAACCAAATGCCGCTGATGCCCAGGTCTTGCAAGTAATCGAGGCGCTGGGTCAGGCCGCGCAGGTCGCCGATGCCGTCGCCGTCGCTGTCCTGGTAGCCGCGCACGAAGATTTCCATGAAGCTGCCTTGGCGCCAGTCGCGCTTGGCTTGGATGCGGCCAGCGGGCGAGGCTGGCGCTGCGGCGGCCTTGCTGTGCGCAACTGCAGCTGCCTTGCTGGTTTCTGCCTGCGCCTGTGAAGCGAGGCCGCTCAAGCTCAGCAGGCTGGCGGCCAAGGCGGCAGCTGGCCAGCGCGGCATGAGGCTGGGGGCTGTGGGCGGGCAGCAAACTGGCATGACATTCCTTCTTGGATAAGTAGGTAAATTACTTGCAAATGGATTTTGCCTATGGGGCTGTTTGCCATGCAAAATCCAATCTTCTGGAGTGTATGTAGTTTTGCTACTTTATGGTGCTTGCAATGATGGCCTCTGGTTTGTCCCCACATCTGTCCCGATCGTTGTCGCTCATCGGCTCGGGCCTGAGCTTGGCCCTCATGCTGCAGGCAGGCCTGGCTCAGGCGCAGGCTAAAGCGGAGGCCATGTGCGATGGCCCGCTGATGCAGTTGCTGCAGCCGCAGTTGCAAACTCGGTCAGGCCTTGCAGAGCCCATCCCCGCCCGTGCCTATTGGCTGGATCGCAGCCAGTTGCAATGGCCGGGGCAGGGCGAGCCCGCTGGCAGCCGCTTCAAACTCTATCGCTCGGCCGTGGGCGCCTTGCAAGTGCGGGTGGGCGAGCCGGTGCAGGGGGCCGATGAGGTCGTAGCCCTGCAGCGCAGCGAAGCGCCTTTGGCCCAGGACTTGGCCGAACGCTTCAAGTTCATCGCGGCCGGCCCGCGCCTGAGCGTGGCAGTAGATGGGCTTGACGCTCAATCGACCTCAGCCAAGCTGGCCGCCTTGCTGCAAGCGCAAGTCTTGCTGGTGCAAGAAGACGCGGCGGGCCGCGTGCTGGCCTATACCGCACTGCAGACCCCGGGCGCGCTGGATGACCTCTATGCCAGCGCTGCCGATCTGCCTGATTTGGGCCTTAGCGTGGGCGCAGCCCAGACCCAGTTCAAACTCTGGGCGCCCACAGCGCAGGCGGTCAGCTTATGCCGCTACGCCAATGGCAGCGCCAAAGCCATGGCGGTGCAGGCCATGCGCTGGGAGGGTGGCACGGGGACTTGGTCGCTGAGCCTGCCCGCCGATTTGAGCGGACAGTACTACCGCTACGCCGTGCAGGTTTGGGTGCCGGGCCTTGGCCTGGTGCGTAATTTGGTGACTGACCCCTATTCGCTGAGCCTCAGCCAAGATTCCGCGCGCAGCCTGGTGGTTGATTTGCAGTCGCCCCGGCTCAAGCCCGCAGGCTGGGACGCGCAAGCCCACGCCAGCGCCCGAGTCAAAAACGCCACCGATATGGTGGTGTATGAGCTGCATGTGCGCGACTTCTCCATTGGCGACCGCACAGTGCCGCGGGCTAAGCGGGGCAAGTATTTGGCCTTCACCGAGGGTGAATCGAATGGCATGCGCCACCTGCGAGCCTTGGCCGATGCGGGCCTCACGGATGTGCATCTGCTGCCGGTGTTCGACATTGCCACCATCCCCGAAGCCGGCTGCAAGACGCCCCAGGTGCCCAAAGCCGCCGCCGATAGCCCGGCCCAGCAAGCGGCGGTGATGGCGCTGGCCGGCCAGGACTGCTTCAACTGGGGCTATGACCCCTGGCATTACAGCGCGCCCGAGGGCAGCTATGCCAGCAGTGCGATGCAGGGCGAGCGCCGCATCATTGAGTTCCGGCAGATGGTGCAGGCCCTGCACAAAATGGGTCTGCGGGTGGGCATGGATGTGGTCTACAACCACACCGCTGCATCCGGCCAAAATGCGCGTTCGGTGCTCGACCGCATCGTGCCCGGCTACTACCAGCGCCTGAACGCCAGCGGCGAGGTGGAGCAGTCCACCTGCTGCGCCAATACCGCCACCGAGCACCGCATGATGGCCAAGCTGATGTTGGACTCGGTCGCGCTGTGGGCGCGTGAGTACCGCATCGACTCCTTCCGCTTTGACCTGATGGCCCACCAGCCGCGTGCGGTGATGGAGGCGCTGCAAGCGCGGGTCAACGCCGCGGCTGGCCGCCCGGTGCAGCTGATGGGCGAGGGATGGAATTTTGGTGAGGTGGCGGACGGCGCGCGCTTTGTGCAGGCCTCGCAGCTCTCGCTCAACGGCAGCGGCATTGCCACCTTCAGCGACCGCGCGCGGGATGCGGCCCGCGGTGGCAGCGCGGGTGATGGGGGCGTGGCGGTGCTGCAGAACCAGGGTTGGCTCAACGGCCTGCTCACGGCGCCGAATGCGCAAGCTGCGAAAGCGCCAGCCCGCCCGACCAGTGATTTGCTCAAGGCGGCCGATCTGCTGCGCGTTGGGCTGGCCGGCTCGCTGCGCGACTATCGCCTGCAGACCTGGCAGGACCAAACCCTGCGCCTGGACGAGATCGACTATGCCGGCCAGCCTGCCGGTTATGTGGCCCAGCCCGGCGAGGTGGTGAACTATGTGGAGAACCACGACAACCAGACCCTCTTTGACATCCATGCGCTCAAGCTGCCTCAAGCCACCAGCAGCGTCGAGCGTGCCCGCGTGCAAGTGCTGGGCGCGGCGTTGACGGCCTTCAGCCAAGGCATTGCCTACTTTCATGCCGGCATCGATGTCTTGCGCTCCAAATCGCTGGATCGCAATAGCTACGACTCCGGCGATTGGTTCAATCGCCTGGATTGGACCTATCGCGACAACGGCTTTGGCGCGGGCTTGCCGCCCCAGGCTGACAACGGCGCCATGTTCGAGTGGATGAAGCCCTTGCTGGCTGACCCCGCCATCAAGCCGCGCCCGCAAGACATCGCCTGGACCCGCGATGCCTTTCGCGATTTGCTGAAGATCCGCGCCAGCTCCAGCCTGTTCCGCCTGCCCACGGCCGCGGCGGTGCAGCAGCGCCTGGTGTTTCACAACACCGGCTCGGCCCAGAACCCCTTGGTGCTGGCTGCCAGCCTCGACGGCCAGGGCTGGCCGGGCGCGGGCTTCAAAGGCCTGCTGTACTTCATCAACGCCGCCGAACAGGCTCAGACCTTGAGCCTGCCGGCATTGGCCGGCCGCGCCTACGGCCTGCACCCAGTGCATCTGGCGCCCGCCGCGGCCGATTCGCGCCCGGCCGCGCAAGCCCGCTATGAGCGCGCCAGCGGCCAGTTCACGCTGCCGGCCAGGACGGCGCTGGTGTTTGTGGAGGCGCTTGACTAGGCGCATGGCCCGGCCCATGACGAGGGCCTAACTTCCGGCAGCAATGCGGGGCTTGCACTAATATTGAAGCAGGCTTGTCCCGGTCTGCGAGGTCCATCATGACGCCGAGGTCTGTGCTGTTTCCCGTCTGGCAGCGTCTGTGCCAGTGTCTGTTTTTTGTGGCGAGCTTGAGCTTGCTTGGATGCGCCAGCGCGCCGCCCGCGCGGGTGCAGCCGCAGCTCTTTCACGACGCGCTGTTCAAGCCGTTGGCCGAGCCGATTCAGCCCGAGCAAGTGTTCGCGCTCAGCCCGGCCATGCGGCGCTATCTGGATGAGGACATCGCCGCGCAACTGCGCAGCAAGGGCAGCCGCCAGGGCTTGCTGGATGCCCTCTACCTCAAGTCAGAGCTGATGCTGGAATATGACTCCAGCTACACCCGCAATGCGGCGGAAGCCTTTGAGGCCAAGCGTGGCAACTGCTTGTCTCTGGTGATCATGACGGCGGCGCTGGCCAAGCAGCTGGACCTTCCCCTGAGCTACCACAGCGTGTTTGTGGATGAGTTCTGGACCCGCAGCGAGGGCATTTTTGTGCTCAGCGGCCACGTCAATCTGAGCCTGGGCAAGCGCTTGGGTGAGCAGCACCGCAGCCATGGCGATGCGGACTTGCTGACGGTGGACTTCCTACCGGCCGAGCAGCGCCGCTTTCAGCGCACCCGGGTGATCGACGAGAACACCATCGTCGCCATGTATATGAATAACCGCGCGGCCGAGGCGCTGATTGCCAATCAGATGGACGAGGCTTACTGGTGGGCGCGTGAAGCCATGGTGCAAGACCCCAAGCTGATGGCGGCCTACAACACCTTATCGGTGATTTACCGGCGCGCCGGTCAGTCGGCGCTAGCCGAGGCGCCGCTGCGTTATGTGCTGGCCCAGGAGCCGGGTAATGCACAAGCCATGTCCAATCTGGTGCTGGTCCTGAATGATCTTGGCAAGGTGCAGGAAAGCGAAGCCCTGGCCTTGCAGCTCAAGACCTTGCAACCCTATCCGCCTTATCGCTATTTCGACCTGGGTGTGCTGGCCATGCACGGGGCTGACTTCAAGGCCGCCAGAGATTATTTCGACAAGGAGATTGCGCGCTCCGCCTTTGTGGCCGAGTTCCATTTCTGGGCCGCCTTGGCCAGCTATGGCTTGGGCGATCTGGCCTTGGCTCGCCAGCAACTGGGCCAGGCCGTGGCCAATAGCAATACGCCCAAGGACAAGGCCAGCTACACCGCCAAGCTGGAGTGGCTGAACACGCAGCGCCAGAGCGCGGAGCAGCGCACGCGCATTTTGCGGTGAAGCAGTCCTTGGGCAAAGCCGTGGGGCAGGGCGGTCACCCTCAGTCCAGCGGCGCCAAGCCGTGGCGGGTGCGCGCCCTGGCGCAAGCCTCATCGCCGCGGCCCATGGGCGCGCACAGGCCGAACTCGCGGCAAGGGGCAGGGCGCCATTCGTAAATGCCGCAGCTGGCCTTGACGCCCACCGTGCCCACCAGCGCGGCGCAGCGCGGGCGCACATGGTCGGTGCCGCGCATGCGCGCGAGGCTGTCGTTGACTGTCACGGTTAGGCCATCGGGCACGCAGCCGCCTTCGCTTTGCAGCTCTTGTTGGGCGAAGTCCACGGTGAAGCTGGCGCAGCAGGCACCGCAGCTGATGCAGGGGTTGTCGGTACTCATGCCGCGAGCTTAGCGTGCTTGGCCCGTTGATCTGGCTTAGCGCCCAGCTGGCGCTGCTTCGCGCACCACGGTGACGCTGCAGTCCGACTGTGTCACCACCTGGGCCGAGACGCTGCCCAGATAACGCCGCAAGGCCGAGGCACCGCGGGCGCCCATGACGATGTGGTCGGCACCATTCTTGGCCGCAAAGTCGATGATGGCGGTGGCCGCATCGGGCGCTTCCAGCACATGAAAAGTCAGGCGCCCGTCTTCCAGATTGAGCGCCTTGCTGATTGGCCGGGCCCAATGCTTGAGGGCAATCAGCTGTTTGACGTGCACGCTTTTGCCCTCCTTATCGGTCAGCTCATCCATGCCGATGCGGGCCACCTTCATCACGCTGACGCAGGCCAGGCGCGCGCCGGGCTCGGTCTGCACGATGCGGCGCACCGTTTCGCGTAACTGCTCCAGCAGGGCCGAGGTGGCGTTCTCAATATCCACCGCGGCCATGATGATGGGGCTGCGGGAGACTTGCACGCTGGTGCTGATCTGGACACTGGGCTCGGCGCCCAGGGCAAAGAACCAACGTTTGAGCGTCTTGATGCTGCTGCTGGTGTTCACCCGCTCGGCGCGCTTGGTCAGCACAATGCCTTCCGGGTGCTGCAGGTCCAGCGCCAACTGTGCAGCACTTTGATAGCGCCGCTCGGCCTTGACCTCCAGGCAGTGCAGCACCAGTTCCTGAAACCACGCCGGCAAATCGGGGTTGATGGCGCGTGGCGGCACCGGCTCCACGTAAAGCCGGCGGCGCAGGCCGCGTACCGAGTTGGGCTGGCCGAAGGGCCGCTCGCCGGTGGCCAGGTGATAGAGCATCACGCCCAGGGCGAACAGGTCGCTGCGCGGGTCGTTGCGCACAAACTGCACTTGCTCGGGCGACATATAGGGCCCGGTGCCCATAGGCAGTGCGAACTCTTCTTCGAGCAAATCGGGCAGATGCTCGTGACGCGAGAGGCCGAAGTCCACCAGCACCGCATCGCCATTGGCCTTGATGAGAATATTGCTGGGCTTGATGTCCAGATGCACCACATGCTGGCGATGCAAGTCTTGCAAAGCGGTGGCCACCTGAATGCCGATGGTGATGACTTCTTCCAGCGGCAGCGGCGCCTCGTCCAGGCGTGGCCGCAGGGATTCGCCCTCGATGCGCTCCATCACGATATAGGCTTGGCGCGTCCAGTCGCCACGCGCCACAAAGCGCGGCACATGGCGGCCTTTGAGGGCGGGCATCAACATCTGCTCGACCTCGAAGCCGACGATGGTGGCCGGATCTTCCCCGCCCTTGATGCGCGGCACTTTCATCATCAGCGGGAAGTCTTCGCCGGCAACCGGGCTGAGTCGGGTCACGCTCCAGAGATTGGCCATGCCGCCTTGGTGCAGGCGCTCTTCGAGCCGGAAACCGTCCAGCACCAGTCCGGGTTCCAAAGGCCCGATGGGCGGGAGTTGGCTGACGGGTCCGCTGGGGCTGTTTGGCATGGCTGTGTGGCAGGCTGATGGCGGGCTGATGGCGGGCTGATGGCGGATTTACTGGCCCTGGCTCAGGCGATGAGCCAGGCGCTCGGGCAGGCCGGCTTTGAGGATGCGCTGGGCAGCCGTTTCAAAGTCGTAAGGCACGCGTTGGAAGTTCAGCTCGCCGCTGATGGTGTCAAAAATGGCGTAGCAAGCCGCCGGGTTGCCATCGCGGGGTTGACCGCAGGAGCCGGGGATGACCAGCCACTGGCGATTGGGCAGCAGGGGAATGGCGGTGCCCGGCGCTGGCGTGAACTCGCCCGCCTTGCCGGTGCCCGAGAGGTGGTAGAGCATGGGCTCATGCATATGGCCGCAAAAGGTGTAGCGGCAGCTCGTGGCTTGCAAGCTTTGCATGGCTTCCATGCGGCCCTGGATATAGGCCCAGCCGCCGGGGGCATAGGCGTTGGCGTGCACATAGAGCCGGTCTTGCTGCGTCACGCTGAGCGGCAGCTGGGCCAGAAACGCCAGCTGCTCATCGTTCAGTTGATCGTGGGTCCAGGCCACGGCAGCGCGGGCCTCTTCGTTCATCGTGGGGGCCACGCCTTGCACGGCACCTTGATCGTGATTGCCCAGCACAGCCACGGCGCCCTTGTCGACCAGCTCGCGGACGCGGTCCACGACCCAGGCGGGGTCGCCGCCGTAGCCCACAAAATCGCCCAGCAGGGCATAGTCGCTCACGCCCTGGGCTTGGGCATGATCCAGCACGGCGCTGAAAGCTTCACGGTTGGCATGGACGTCGGATATCAGCGCAATTTTCATGGGCAGAGCTTGCCATGAAACGCTGACACCCGCCTGATGGATCACCCGAGTTGGGGGCGGCCAATTTTGCCTTTGCAGGGGCCGCCCCTGGGGCGAGGCTGGGCGGCTGAGCCGCCCGGACCTGGGTCGATACGTCAGCCGATGCGTCAGCCGATGCGGCCGAGCAAAAGGTACTCCATCAGTGCCTTTTGCACATGCATGCGGTTCTCAGCTTCGTCCCACACGACGGATTGGGGACCGTCGATGACTTCTGCAGTGACTTCCTCATCACGGTGGGCCGGCAGGCAGTGCATGAAAAGGGCATCCGGCTTGGCCACGCCCATCATCTCGGCATCCACACACCAGTCGGCAAAAGCGGCGCGGCGGGCGTCGTTCTCGGCCTCATAGCCCATGCTGGTCCACACATCGGTGGTGACCAGATCGGCCCCGCGGCAGGCGTCCAGCGGGTTCTTGAAAACCTTGTAGCAGTCGCTGTTCTGGATGCCGGCCACCTTGGCATCGACCTCATAGCCGCTGGGCGTGCTGACATGGACGGTGAAGCCCAGAATCTCCGCCGCCTGCAACCAGGTGTTGGCCATATTGTTGCCGTCACCCACCCAGGCCACCACGCGGCCCTTGAGGCAGTCCACATCCACGATGCCACGGCGGTTCATGCCGTGCGCTTCGATGAAGGTGAACAAGTCGGCCAGGATCTGGCAGGGGTGGAACTCGTTGGTCAGGCCGTTGATGACGGGCACGCGCGAGTGCGCCGCGAAGCGCTCGATCTTGGTCTGCTCGAAGGTGCGGATCATGACGATGTCCACCATGCGGCTGATCACCCGCGCGCTGTCTTCGATCGGCTCGGCGCGGCCCAACTGGCTGTCGCCGGTGGTCAGGTGCACCACCGAGCCGCCCATCTGGTACATGCCGGCTTCGAAGCTGACGCGGGTGCGGGTGCTGGCCTTCTCGAAAATCATCGCCAGCGTGCGGTCAGCCAGGGGCTGATAGCGCTCGTAGTTCTTGAAGCGGCGCTTGATGATGGCGACGCGTTCGAACAGATGCGCGTACTCCTCGGCGCGCAAATCCTTGAACTGCAAGTAATGGCGAATCAGTGTGGATCCGGGCTTCATGCTTGCGGCTCCGCGAGGAAGGTTTTGATCAGGGGCACCAAAATGGCGGCGATCTGTGCGGCTTCATCGCTGCTCAGAATCAGGGCCGGCACCAGGCGCACGACGCGGTCGGCGGTGACGCTGATCATTAGCCCGGCTTCGGCCGCGCGGGCGAGCAGGGCGCCGCAGGGGCGGGCCAACTCAATGCCCAGCATCAGACCTTGGCCGCGCACTTCCACCACGCCATCCACGCCAGCCAAGCCTTGGCTCAGGGCGGCCTTCAGCTCGGCGCCGACCTTGGCGGCATTGGCCAGCAAATCGTCTTCGACCATGATCTTCAGCGTTTCGACGCCGGCGCGCATCGCCAGCGGGTTGCCGCCAAAGGTGGTGCCGTGATTGCCCGGCTGCATCACCTTGGCCGCGCGCGGTCCGCAGACCACGGCGCCCACCGGCACGCCCGAGCCCAGGCCCTTGGCCAGCGGCATCACATCCGGCTTGATGCCGGCCCATTGGTGAGCAAACCACTTGCCGGTGCGGCCGATGCCGCATTGCACTTCGTCCAGCATCAGCAAGATGTCATGGGCGTCGCAAACGCGGCGCAGGTCTTGCAAGAACTCGATGCGCGCCGGGTTCACGCCGCCTTCGCCCTGAATGGTTTCCAGGAAGATGCCGGTGATGTTCGGGTGCGCCTTCAGGGCGGCTTCCACTGCGGCAATATCGTTCAAGGGCACGCGCACAAAGCCTTCCACCAGCGGGCCGAAGCCGGCGTGGATCTTGGGGTTGGCGGTGGCCGACAAGGTGGCGATGGAGCGGCCGTGGAAGGCGCCGTCAAACACCAGCAGTTCGGGCTGGTGATTGCCGCGGTCATGACCAAATTTGCGCGCGATCTTCAGCGCGGCTTCATTCGCTTCCAGGCCGCTATTGCAGAAAAAGGCCACGTCCAGGCCGGAGTATTCGCACAGCTTGGCGGCCAGCTGCTCTTGCAGCGGCACATGGTAGTAGTTGCTGCAGTGCATCATCTTGGCGATTTGCTCTTGCAGCGCCGGCACTAGGCGCGGGTGGCCGTGGCCCAAGGTGTTGACGGCGATGCCACCCAGCCCGTCCAGGTATCGTCGGCCATTCACGTCCCAGACCCAGCAGCCTTGGCCATGCGACAGGGCAAGGGCTAAGCGGCCATAGGTTTGCATGACATGAGGCTCAGACGGTGCAGACGGTGCGGCGACAGGCGCGTTCATCAACTCTCCAAATGGAAAAACAAAAGGTTGGAAAAATGACCTGGGGTCAGGTCTTGTGGCCATGGCTTCGGGCTGAAGTCAATTCGAGCTTGCCAGGCCAGACTGATTCTAAGGTGCAGTGCTGAATGCGCTGCGGCGGGGGCCGATTCATGTGCCCCTTTCATGCGCCTTACTCGGCCCGCTTTTGATGCCTCGGTGTGACTTTGTCGGGTCACTTTGGGCGTGGCGCGTGCTGCAACGCAGCACATCCAAGGCACAATACGGGCCGTCATCCATCCGTTGTATCCGCGCCGGCCAGCTCCTACCGAAGCTGGCAGCCCCGCCGCCAAATCCATGAGCCAGCCCCTGAAGCCGATTGAAAAGCCGAGAGAAGTCTTCATCCAAGGCCTGACCGCGGATGGCAAGACCTTTCGCCCTAGCGATTGGGCCGAGCGTTTGGCGGGTGCCATGTCCTGCTTTCGCCCTGGTGGCGTGCGTGGCGGCATTGGGGATTACATCGGCTACTCGCCGCTGTGCGTGCCGCGCGTCATCAATGGCGTGAAGTGCGTGATCGTGAACGAAGAACTCCGTGGCCTGGAGCCCATGGCCTGGGATTTCGTCATGAACTTTGCCCGCGACAACAATCTGCAAGTCGCCGAGGCTTGTCTCTTGCCTGATAACGCGCTGAGCCGGCCGACTTCGCGCTGACTGCGTCTGATGCGTCTACTGCGCTAATTGCGCAGCGCTTGTGGCAGCACCGCCTCCCTGCGCATGACTCAATCTGCTTGCCCGGTTCTGCCGCTCCGTCTGAGGTGTCCTAGCGCGACGAACTCCAGCGCGCCCGCAGCAGCGCCAAAGCTTCCACCAAACCACTGAGCATTTCGCGCGTCAAGGCCCAGAGCTGCGAACGCTTGTGGGGGCGATTGATCGGTGTTTGATGCATGGCGTGGCTGTCTCGGTGGTTCCGTCGATGTCTGGCAGGCTAGGCGCCATCGATGACGGTTTCATGTCACAGCGTTGGGAATGTGCGCTTGGGCGCTGGCCTCTGGCGCGCTATGCTGCTAGCCGCCTTGCCGCCGGCATGGCTCGTCACCACCTTTCATGCCCTTGCCCGGCATTTCCGTGTGAGCCCAGCCGTCACCGCCTTGCCAGAACTGCAACTCTTGGAGCGCTTGTGTGAGCAAGGTGCTGCGCATGTGCAGCGCCAACATCTGGGTGATGTGCAGGTCGGTGGGCGGACTTTTCCTTTGCTAGCGCTGTGCCTGGGCAACCCCAGCCCGCAGGTGCCAGCCATCGGTTTTTTTGGTGGTGTGCATGGCCTGGAGCGCATCGGCGCGGAGTTGGTGATGGCCTTTCTGGCCAGCCTGGTATCGCGCCTGCGCTGGGACAGCAGCCTGCATCAGCTGCTGGAATCGGTGCGCATTGTCTTCATGCCGCTCGTCAACCCCGGTGGTTTGTGGCGCGGCACGCGGGCCAATCCGGCGGGCGTGGATTTGATGCGCAATGCGCCGCTTGAATCGGCGGCCCAGGTGCCCTTGTTTGTTGGTGGCCAGCGCCTGAGCGCCAAGCTGCCCTGGTATCGCGGCCCGGCCGGGGCGGCGATGGAGCAGGAAAGCCAAGCCTTGTGCGATTGCGTGCGGCGCGAATTGCTCACGCATGAGCATGTGCTGACGGTGGATTGCCATTCCGGCTTTGGCTTGGCGGACCGGATTTGGTTTCCCTTCGCGCACACGGCCCAGCCGATCGCGCACTTGGCCGAGATGCATGCCTTGTGCGAAATTCTCGATCAGACCCATGCCCAACATGCTTACGTCTTCGAGCCGCAGAGCCGGCAATACCTGACCCATGGCGATCTCTGGGACTATCTCTACACCGAGGCCAGTGCCCGCGCCGAGCAAGTTTTTCTGCCGCTCACGCTGGAGATGGGTTCCTGGTTGTGGGTCAAGAAAAACCCGCGCCAACTATTCACCAAGCACGGCATGTTCAATCCGCAGATTGGGCATCGGCACCGCCGGGTTTTGCGGCGCCACTTGGCTTGGTTAGACTTTCTTTTGCGTGCCGCAGCTGGCATGCCGCGCTGGTTGCCGCAGCCGGAGCAGCGCGCCGAGCAGGAGCGGCGCGCCTTGTTGCGCTGGTATCAACGCGGAGATCAACCTGGAGTGAAGGTCTGATGAGCATGAATGCAGACGAATCCGCGCCGGTCTGGGTCTTGCTGCGCGGCTTGGCGCGCGAGAGCGGGCATTGGGGTGCGTTTCCGAATGTGCTGGAGCCGGCTCTGCAATCGCAGCAGCCGGGCGCTCGCCTGCTGATGTTGGATCTGCCCGGCAACGGGGTGCTGAACCAAGTGGCCAGCCCTTTGCGGGTGTCGGACATGGTGGAGTTTTGCCGCCAGGAGTTGCGCGGGCGCGGCGTGTTGGGTCCTGTGCATGTGCTGGCGATGTCGCTCGGTGCGATGGTGGCCAGCGAGTGGGCGCGGCGCTACCCGGAAGAGATTCGTGCCGGCGTGCTGATCAATACCAGCTTCAGGCCCTTCAGCCCGTTTTACCGGCGCTTGCGGCCGCTGAACTATCTGAGCTTTTTTCTGCTCAGCTTGAGTCGCTTGAGCAATCGCCAGCGTGAGGCCAAAGTGCTGGGCATGACCACGCGACTGCAGCGTGAGCCCGAGGTGGTGCTGGATCAGTGGGTGGCTTTGCGCAATCAGCGCCCGGTGGGCTTGCGCAATACGGCGCGACAGCTATGGGCGGCGATGCAATTCGAAGCAAGTGGCTTGCAGCCCGTGCCGCCCATGTTGCTGCTGTGCAGCAAGGCCGATGGCCTGGTGGACTGGCGCTGCTCGCAGGCCATCAGCCGCGCTTGGGGTGCGCCTTTGCGTCTTCATGCCCAGGCGGGCCATGATTTACCTCTGGACGATGGGCCGTGGGTGGCGCAGGCGGTACAGGATTGGCTGGAGTGGCGGCGCCTGAACGGCGTGGCCGACGGCAGCTGGCACTAGCCAGAGGGCATGGGCCTCAGGGCCTTAGCCTGATGGCAGTCGCCAGAGCGGGGCCGCGGGCTTGCCGAAGCAGGGTGCAGGTCTGGGCAATGCATGAAAAAAGCCCGCTGGATTCGCATCCAGCGAGCCTTTATTCCTTTGCACCAGAACTGGTTCTTAGGCGGCCAAAGCCTTGATCTTCGCCGACAGACGGCTCTTGTGACGAGCAGCCTTGTTCTTGTGGAAGATGCCCTTGTCAGCGACCGAGTCGATCACGCTTTGAGCGATCACGAACAGCTCAGCTGCCTTGGCCTTGTCGCCAGTGACGACGGCTTTTTGCACGTTCTTGATGACCGTGCGGAATTTGGAACGCAGGGCCGTGTTGGCTGCGTTGAGCTTGATGTCCTGGCGGGCGCGCTTGAGGCCCGATGCCGAACGGACAGTCTTCTTAACTTTGGAGCTAGTTGCCATGCTGTGATTCTACCCAGTTGGTGCAAAGACCGCGAGTGTAGCACTGAATTCAATGCTTATCAAGAATTGCCGCGCTGAATTGACGCGCGTCCTCCAGACTCGAGGTGCAAGCCGCCATGATAATGCGTCGCTTGCTGGCCCGTAAATCAATCATTTAGCGCCTATTCAGTCGCAGTCAATCCGCTGCGCCAAGTTTTGATCTGGTCACGTCTATTTTCTTTTGAGCTGGCTGCCCCGGGGCCAAGGCAACAATATTTCATCCATGAATCTGCTGCGCACCGCTTCCCTGATTTCCTTGTTGACGCTGGCTTCGCGCATAACTGGTTTGGTCCGTGAGCAGATGACGGCGGCCTTGTTCGGCGCCTCGGTCTATTCGGACGCTTTTTTGGTGGCGTTTCGCATCCCCAATATGTTGCGACGCCTGTTCGCCGAAGGTGCGTTCTCGCAAGCATTCGTGCCGCTCTTGGCGGCCACGCGGGCCAAGGACGGCGACGGCGTCACCCATGCCCTGATCGATGCGGTGGCCACCGTGCTCTTGTGGGCGCTGCTGGCGACTTGTGTGCTGGGCGTCGTCGGCGCGCCGGTGCTGGTGTGGCTCTTGGGTTCGGGCATGCCGGCCGATGGCGAAGCGGCGGCGGTGGTGATGACGCGCTGGATGTTTCCCTATATCGGCTGCATGTCCCTGGTTGCCTTGTCCGCCGGCATTCTCAATACCTGGGGGCGCTATCTGGTGCCGGCGGCCACACCGGTGCTGCTCAATTTGTCGATGATTGGCATGGGCTACTGGTTGGCGCCGGTGATGCGTGAGCATGGTTTTCCGGCCATTTACTCGATGGCGCTGGGCGTGGTGCTGGGTGGTGTCTTGCAAATGGCGGTGCAATTACCGGCACTCAAGCGCATCGGCGTGGTGCCACGCTTTGGTTTGTCCTTGCGCAAGCTGCGTGATGCGGCGGCGCATCCGGGTGTGGGCGCGGTGCTGCGCAAGATGGGGCCGGCCTTGCTGGGGGTGGGGGTGGCTCAGTTGTCTTTGGTGATCAATACGCAGATTTCCAGCCATATCGGTGTGGGCGCCACGTCCTGGCTGAACTATGCCGATCGGCTGATGGAGTTCCCCATGGCCTTGCTCGGCGTGGCGCTGGGTGCCTTGCTGACGCCGCAGCTCTCGGCGGCACAGGCGGTGGGTGATCACGCCAAGTACTCCGGCATGATGGATTGGGGCCTGCGCCTGGTGCTGGTGTTCGGCCTGCCTTGCGCCGTGGCTTTGCTGGTGTTTGCCGATCCGTTGGTGGCGGTGCTTTATCACCGCAAGGCTTTTTTGGCGGCTGACGTGGCGCAAACCGCGCGTGCCGTGATGGGTTGGGGCGTGGGCCTGATGGGTTTGCTGGCCGTCAAGGTGCTGGCGCCCGGTTTTTATGCCCGCCAGGACATGCGCACGCCGGTGCGCATTGCCGTGGGCGTGTTGATCTTGACGCAGTTGTTCAACCTCGTGCTGGTGCCCTGGGTGGGCGTGGCGGGTCTGGCCCTGTCGATTGGCCTGGGTGCCATCGTCAATGCGCTGTGGCTGATGCATGGTTTGCGCAAGCTGGGCTGCTATGCGCCCGAGGCGGGTTGGCTGGTTTTGACGGCCAAGGTGCTGTTGGCCTGCGCTGCCATGGGGGGCTTGCAGTACTACCTGGCCTGGCGCCTGGACTGGATTGCCTTGGGCCAGACGGAAGGCTTGCGTGCCCTGTGGATGGCGGCGAGCTTGGGTGCTTCGGCCGTGGTTTATTTTGCGGTGCTGACTTTGTTTGGCCTGCGTCTGCGTCAATTCATGCGGCGGGCTTGAGCCTAGACTAAGCAAACCATGCCACATCGACTGCGCCTGGACGCGCCTTCTCCCCTGGACTATTTCCGCAGCCTCGTTGCCGAGGATGCGGGGCTGAACCTGCTCGAAGCGGCGGCCTCCATTGCACAAGATGATGAGCCTGGCTTGGATGTGCAAGCGGTATTGGCCGAAGTGGATGAGCTGGCCAGACGCTTGCGCGAACGCCTGCCGCCCGATGCTTCGGCGCGGCACAAGCTGCAGCTCTTGTGCCTGTATTTTCATCAGGAACTGGGCTTCGCCGGCAACGTCAACAACTACTACGAATGCGGCAATAGCTATATCCACCGGGTGTTGGCGAGCCGGCGTGGGATCCCGATCAGCCTGGCGGTGATCTTCATCGAAATCGCCTCGCAACTGGGCTTGCGGGCGCAGGGCCTGGCGTTTCCGGGACATTTCCTGGTCAAAGTGTTGTTGGGCAATGGGGAGGTGGTGTTGGATCCCTTCACCGGCAACACCTTGTCGCGCAACAAGCTGGATGAGTTTTTGCAGACTTTTCGCCAGGCCGCCGGCATGGAAGGCGAGGTGGATTTGCCGGTCGAGCTCTTCATGCAAGCGGCGACGCCGCGCGAAATCTTGGCGCGCATGTTGCGTAATTTGAAAGAAATCCACCGCGCTGCCGAAGATTGGCCGCGTCTGTTGGCCGTGCAGCAGCGCTTGGTCGTGCTTTTGCCCGAAGTGGCCGCGGAGCGGCGCGACCGGGGCCTGGCGCTGGAGGCCTTGGGCCATTGGCAGGCTGCGGTGTTAGATCTGCAGGACTATCTGCAGCAAGAACCCCAGGCTCAGGACAGGGTGGCCATGGCGCAGCGTTTGCAGAATTTGCAGCGCTTGCAGACGGGTGGGGCGCGTGGAGCGCCGCCCTTGCACTGAAGACCGGGCGTTCGCCCACTAGAATCGCCGCCGCTGCACCACCACATGTGGGCTTTGTGGCGCGGCCCTTGAGGATTTTTTTGATTGAAGCAGATACCGCTAGCCATCGGCCCTGAGCCGGTCTTCACCTTTGATAACTTCTTGCCCGGCGCCAATGCGGTGGCTTTGGCGCAGTTGGAGGCACTTCGGCCCGGCATGGTGGTGGGGGCGGGCGTGCCGCCCGTGTTCGTCTGGGGCCGGCCGGGTTGCGGCAAAACCCATCTGCTCAAGGCCTTGGCCGAGAGTTGGCAGGCTGCCGGCCTGCAGGTCGGCTGGTACGACGCCGATACGCCCTTGCCCTGGGAGTTGCCCAGCCAGCCCAGCCTGCTGCTGCTGGATGATTGCGAGCGTTTTGACGCCGGCCAGCAGCATGCGGCGTTTGCCTTGTTTGTTGAGGCCGCCAGTTACGGCCTGACCCTGGTGGCCACCGGCAGCGCGCCGCCCGTTGATCTGGATTTGCGTGAGGACTTGCGCACGCGCCTGGGCTGGGGTCCAACCTACGAGTTGCTGCCGCTGTCCGAAGAGGAAATGCGCGCCGCTCTGCATCTGGAAGCCGGACGCCGTGGCATTCAGGTCTCTGACGATGTGATTGATTATTTGCTGACCCGCTTTGCGCGCGATCTCAAGCAGCTGATGCGCCTGCTGACGCGTTTGGACGAATTCGCCATGTCGACCAAGCGGGCGGTCACCGTGCCTCTGCTGCGCCAGATGCTGGCCGACGAAGGCATGAACGGTTAAGGATGAATACGCTTGTGAATGCGAAGAATTTGACCCTGTTTGACCTTGACGGCACGCTGATCCCGACCGATTCCGACCATGCATTTGGCGGCTTCATGGTCGATATCGGCTGGGCCAATGGCGAGGAATGGCGCCGCCGCAATGATGAGTTCTACGCGCAATATCAAGCCGGGCAGCTCGACTTACCGGCCTATATCGACTTTGCCACCTCGGTCTGGCGCAGCCGGCCCCTGGCCGAGGCCCACGCTGCGCGTGAGCGCTTCATGGCCGAAGTGATGCTGCCGGAGATTCAGCCGCAGGCGCTGGCACTGGTGCGCCAGCATCAGCAGGCCGGTGATCTGGTGGCCATCGTCACGGCCACCAATGAATTCGTCACGACGCCGATTGCCGCCGCGTTCGGCGTCGAGTACCTGATCGCGGTGCAGTTGCAGCGCGACGAGCAGGGCCGCTACACCGGCGCCATCCAGGGCGTGCCATCCTTCCAAGCCGGCAAGATCAGCCGCGTTCGCGACTGGTTGGCCGGCTTGGGGCGACAATGGTCGGATTTCGAGCGCGTGACGTTTTACAGTGACTCGATGAATGATCTGCCCTTGCTGGACTTGGTCAGCCATCCGGTGGCCACCAATCCCACGCCAGCCTTGGCCGAGCTTGCCTCGGCCCGCGCATGGACTACCTTGAAATTGTTCGCATGATCAAAAAATTCTTAGACAAGCTGCTGGGCAAGCCCTCGGCTGCAAAAAGTGCCAAACCCGCTGCGGCCGCCGGCCATGCCGTGAAAACGGACAAAGCGGCCAAGGCCAGCAAGCCCGGCGCTGGCGCCAGCGGCAATTTGGGCAAGCGGGTCGAAGTGCCCGTCAGCGAGCATCGCATCGACCCCAGCTTGCTGGACGAGCGCGCGGTGCGCGTGGTGCAGACCCTCAGTGATGCTGGCTTTGAGGCCTATATCGTCGGCGGCGCGGTGCGCGATCTGCTGCTGGGCATGCGCCCCAAAGACTTTGACGTGGCGACGAATGCCACGCCCGAGCAGGTCAAGGGCTTGTTCCGCCGCGCCTTCATCATCGGCCGGCGCTTTCGCATCGTTCACGTCGTGTATGGCCGTGGCCGCGAGCATGAGGTGATCGAGGTCTCGACCTTCCGTGCCTTGCTGGTCAATGACGATGCCGATCAGGTGGCCGGTAACGAGAAAACCTCCAAGGCCGAGCTGGCTGGCAAAAGCCATGTGGTGGATGCCGAGGGTCGGGTCTTGCGCGACAACGTCTGGGGTCCGCAAATTGAAGATGCAGCCCGCCGTGACTTCACCGTCAACGCCCTGTACTACGACCCGCAGCGCGAGCTGGTGGTGGACTATCACGGCGGCTTGGCTGACGCCAAAAAGCGCGTACTGCGAATGATTGGCGACCCGGAGACCCGCTACAAAGAAGACCCGGTGCGCATCGTGCGTGCGGTGCGCTTCGCCGCCAAGCTCGGGTTTGAGCTGGAAGCCAAGACGCGTGCGCCGGTCAAGGCTTGCGCGCAGCTGCTGGCCAATGTGCCGAGCTCGCGTTTGTTTGACGAGATGATCAAGCTCCTGCAGACCGGCCACTCCCTGGCCAGCCTGGAAGAGTTGCGCAAGCAGGGCCTGGGCCGCGGCGTGTTCCCCATCCTGGACGCCATGCTCAACGAGCAAGGCGAGCTGGCAGATGGCGTGCGCGGTAAGTTCATTCGCATGGCGTTCGAAGATACCGATCTGCGTGTTTCCGAAGGCCGCGGCGTTTCGCCCAGCTTCATGCTGGCTTGCATGTTGTGGTTCGAGGTGCTGGAGCGCTGGAATCGCATCCGCGAGAGCGGCGAGGGCGCTGTGCCGGCCCTGGCTCAAGCGGTGGACGCGGTGTTCGATGCCCGCATTGGTGACATCTCGGGCCGCGGCAAGCTGGCCACCGATATGCGCGAGATCTGGATGATGCAGCCGCGCTTTGAGCGTCGCAGCGGCAGCGGGGTCTACACCTTGGTGGAGCAGCCGCGTTACCGCGCTGGCTTCGATTTCCTGCGCCTGCGCGCTGACGCGGGTGAGATTGAACCGGCCCTGGCCGATTGGTGGGAAGACTTCGCACTGGGCAGCGACGATGAGCGCGCTGCCTTGATCGAAGAAGTGCGCGAAGCCGAGAAGAGCACGCGCCGCAGCAGCAAAGTGCATCAGCTGCCGCGCAAGCCAGCCGCCGAGGGTGCGGAGCAAGCTGCTGCTCCGGACACTTTCCAGGAAGAGGCTGCGCCCGCCAAAAAGCGCCGCCGCCGCCGCAAGCCGGGCGCTAAGTCTGCTGGCGGCAATGCGGCCGCGCAGAGCGCTGGCGCGCCGGAGTCGGCCAATCGTGAACCCAGGGATGACTCAGCGTCCTGAGTCGGGTACGAGTCAGCCGCCGATCGCTGAATCGGCGGCTGAGTTGAATCCTCCGGTGATCGCCTATATCGGCCTGGGCGCCAATCTGGGTGATCTGCCCCGCACCTTGCGCGAGGCGCTGGCGGCCATGGCGGCCTTGCCTGGCACGCGCTTGCTGGCGGTGTCGGGGGCCTACCGCAGTGCGCCGGTGGAGGCGGGCGGGCCGGACTTCCTCAATGCCGTGGCTCAGCTGGAAACCAGCTTGCCGCCCTTGGATTTGCTGGATGCCTTGCAAGCGATTGAGCTGGCCCATGGGCGCGAGCGCCCCTATCTGAATGCGCCGCGTACGCTGGATCTGGATGTGCTGGCCTATGGCGAAATGCGCTTCGAATCGCCGCGCCTGAATCTGCCGCATCCGCGCCTGCACCAGCGGGCTTTCACCTTGCTGCCCTTGCTGGAATTTCAGCCCAACCTGCAATTGCCGGGCCTGGCGAACTTGCGCGACTACCTGCCTGGCGTGGCCTCGCAAACCATTCAACGCCTGGATTTGTCGCTGCATTCGGCCTGATTCCGCACTAGTCCAGGGCGGCCGCCTCATGGCTCTCCGCAGCGGTTGAGCGAGCCCGGGATTGCGCCCGCGACCCCATCGGCACATGAGCTTTGCGGTCCCCAAGAGCCTGCAAATACGCATGGATAGGCGCTGTATTCACGTGAATTTGGGTGCTGCGGCTTACGAAATGGGCCTGCTCCAACTACACTGCGCGCCTGCCATGTGTGACATGGTGATGAATTTCTTATGAGTTTTGTGCCAATTTCTATCCTTTTTGGTAGTTTGGCGAGATCGGAGTTGGCGTGTCTTTCTTTTCAAAATTACTGCCCCGTGAGGGCAATTTTTTCGAGCTTTTCAACGAGCATGCGGCTCAAATCACTGAAGGCGCGCGCGCCTTCATGTTGATGATCCAGAACTACAACGATCCGGTGCTGCGCGAGAAATACGCCGAAGAGGTCAACAAGGCCGAGCACCATGCCGACCGGGTGACGGCCGAAGTCAACCGCATGCTGCATCGCACCTTCATCACGCCGATCGATCGCGAGCAGATCCATGGCTTGATCAATGCGATGGACGACATCCTGGACCTGCTGCAAGACGTCACCGAGACCCTGTCGCTCTACGACGTGCGCAGCATCCCCGAGGAAGTCTTGCGTTTGGGCGAGCTGAGCGCACGCTGCTGCGAGCGGGTGCAGCACGCGGTGTCCCTGCTGCCTAAGCTGCGCGAGCCCGAGGCGGGCGAAGCTGCCATCAAGGTCTGCGAAGAGATCGACCGCTTGGAGTCGGATGCCGACCGTGTGATGCGCACCGCCATGTCGCGCCTGTTCCGCGAGCAAGAAGATGTGCGTGAACTGATCAAGCTCAAGACCATTTACGAGCAGCTGGAGTCCGTCTCCGACCGCTGCGAGGATGTGGCGAACTTGATCGAGGGCATCGTCCTCGAAAACGCCTGAGTCCGTCGCATGGATGCAGTGCAAGTTTCTTTTTGGGTAGTCGTCTTGCTGGTCGTGTTGGCGGTGCTGTTCGATTTCATGAACGGTTTCCACGATGCGGCCAACTCGATTGCCACGGTGGTGTCGACCGGGGTCTTGAAGCCCCAGCAGGCGGTTTTGTTCGCCGCATTCTTCAATGTGCTGGCGATCTCTATTTTTCACTTGCAGGTGGCCAAGACCATCGGCAAGGGCATTGTTGACCCCGGTGTGGTTGACCACCATGTGATTTTCGGCGCCTTGATCGGCGCGATTGCCTGGAATGTGATCACCTGGTGGTACGGCATTCCGTCGAGCTCCTCGCACGCCTTGATCGGCGGCATTTGCGGCGCGGTGTTGGCTAAAGCCGGCTTCGGTGCTTTGCAGATGGGTGGCATTCTGAAGACGGTGGCTTTCATCTTCGTCTCGCCTTTGCTGGGCTTTTTGCTTGGCTCGGCCATGATGGTGGTGGTGGCCTGGTTATTCAGGCGCAGCTCACCGATCCGGGTCGATGGCTGGTTCAGGCGTATGCAACTGGTGTCTGCCGGCCTGTACAGCCTGGGTCATGGTGGCAATGATGCGCAAAAAACCATCGGCCTGATCTGGATGTTGCTGGTGGCTTCGGGCTTTATGTCAGCCCAGGCCAGCGCGCCACCTGACTGGGTGATCGTGGTCTGCTACCTGGCCATCGGCATGGGCACCATGTTCGGTGGCTGGCGCATTGTTCGGACCATGGGCCAGAAGATCACCAAGCTCAAGCCGGTGGGCGGCTTTTGCGCCGAAACGGGCGGGGCCATCACCTTGTTCCTGGCCACCGGCCTCGGTATTCCGGTATCGACCACACACACCATCACCGGCGCCATCGTCGGCGTGGGCTCGGTGCAGCGCGCTTCGGGCGTGCGCTGGGGCGTGGCGGGCAATATCGTCTGGGCCTGGATCTTCACCATCCCGGCTTCGGCCTTGGTGGCGGGCTTGTTCTACTGGGTCAGCCTGGGCTTGTTCTGAGTCTGTTGGCTGCAATGAAAAAGGCGACCCGAGGGTCGCCTTTTTTGTGCCTGCCGGCTCTTACTGGCTGATGGCTTGCGCCGCCTCCACCTGGGTTTCGAAATAGCGCTGGGCGCTGAAAGCGATGGTGCTCATCAGGCAAGTGCCGCCGATCAGCAGGCACAGCACCACGCCGATGACAGCGCCCCAGCCGCTGGCGGGGGAGGCCTTGCCGGCGTTGTGCTCGCTGTCCCATTTCTCGTCAGGGGTGAGGCCGTAGACGATGCCGCTGATCATGGCAATCACCAGCATCACGCCCAGCACGGGCATCAAAAACCAGGACAGGCGATCGTCCTGCCCCAACTCGCCCATGCGGCGCACGCCGTAGAGGCCGATCAGCGTGGGCAGCGGGAAGGCCCAGGCCAGCTTGTCGCCAAGGCCGTAGAGGTAGATGCGGTGCAGGCCCAGGCTGCCCAGCAGCAGAGAGAGCCAGGTGGCGACGGTCTTGGACTTGGCGCCGTTCATGCGCGGGCCTCGGGCTCGCTTTGATCGCCCAGGCCCAGTTGGCGCTGCATCATCACCACATCCAGCCAGCGGCCGAACTTCCAGCCTGCACTTTCCAGCACGCCCTTAGGGGTGAAGCCCAGCGCTTTGTGTAGGCCCACCGACCCGGCATTGGCCGAATCGCCGATAACGGCCAGCATCTGCCGCGCCCCGGCTTGCTCGCAGCGCGCGATCAACTCGGCCAGCAAGAGTCGGCCCAAGCCCTTGCCTTGGGCGCTAGGTGCCAGATAGATCGAATCCTCCACGCAAAAGCGATAGGCCAGGCGAGGGCGGAAGTAGTTGGCATAGGCATAGCCTTGCACCTCGCCGCCCACTTCGGCCACCAGCCAGGGCAGCTGGCGCGACAGCACTTCGGCGCGGCGGCGCTGCATTTCCGCCTGATCGGGGACTTCGGTCTCAAAAGTGCCGGTGCCATGGAGCACGGCAGTGGCGTAAATGGCCTGGATGGCGGCGAGATCGGCCTCGGTGCTGGGTCGAATCGTGATGTTGCTGAGGATAATTGGGTTTTCTGTGCTCATATTCTTTGTCTGCCGCTCAGTCGAGTTTATAATGCTGGGTTTTGGCGCTGGTCGGATTGACTTCGAGATTTTCGAGTTTGTTCGGCGTATCTACAGGGCCAACAACGGTGTTTCGGAAGGAAAAGCTTGCCGCCAGATGCGGCCGCTGAGTGAGAGGTTCAACCTTGGTTGAGCGCCACCCAGAGGCATTGTCAGGCACAAGACTCGTTCGAAGCGCTACCCCGATCTGCTCGCCCTGAGTGTCTCCTGGTGCGGTGGACAACAAAATTCATCATTAAGGAAACATCATGGTTGTTATTCGTCTGGCTCGTGGCGGTTCTAAAAAGCGTCCTTTCTACAACATCGTCGTTGCTAACAGCCAGCAGCGTCGTGACGGCCGCTTCATCGAGAAGGTCGGCTTCTACAACCCCGTGGCTTCCGGCGCTGCCGAGCCGCTGCGCGTTGCTGTTGACCGCGTGAACTACTGGGTTGGCGTTGGCGCCCAGCTGTCGCCTACCGTCGAGCGTCTGGTGATCCAGGCCAAGAAGGCTGTTGTTGCTGCCTGATTGACCAAGAAATGACAAGAGCACCCACCGATTCCCGTCAACCTTCGCCCGCTGCCGACGAGGCGGCTTGGCCCGAGGATGCGATTGAGGTCGGGTGCATTCTTGATGCCTGGGGCGTCAAGGGCTGGTTCAAGGTGCAAGCCTATTCCAGCGATGCCCAGGCACTTTTTTCCTCGCGCCGCTGGTTTCTCAAGCGGCCCGAGGTCGCTGGCCAAGCTGGCCCGGTTGTGGCGGGTGCGAAAGCGCTGCCGCGACTGCTGAAAATTCTGTCGATCCGCGAGCATGGCGAGGGCCTGGTGGCCAACGCTCAAGATTGCGCGGATCGCAACGCGGCTGAGAGCTTGCGCGGGGCGCGCATCTTCATCTCGCGTTCGGCTTTTCCGGTCTCGGATCCGGATGAGTATTACTGGGTTGATCTGATCGGTTTGACTGTGGTCAACCGTCAGGGCGAAACCTTGGGCCAGGTCGAAGGCCTGATCGATGCCGGCCCGCACAGCGTGCTGCGCATCATTCCGCCGGGCCTGGTGGCACCGGTCAAGCCTGATCAAGAGCGCCTGGTGCCTTTTGTGGCGAAGTTTGTCGACGATGTCGACCTTGAGCAGCGCGTGATCACCGTGGATTGGGGTCTGGACTTCTAAGTTCAGGGCCGGCGCTAAGCCATGCGCTTCGACATCATTACTTTGTTCCCCGAGTTATTCGGGCCGCATCTCAGCCAGGGCGTGACACGCCGTGCCTTCGAGAGCGGTCAGGTCGACACACGCCTGTGGCAGTTGCGCGATTTCGCTGATGACAACTACCGCCGTGTCGATGATCGCCCCTACGGTGGCGGCCCGGGCATGGTGATGTTGGTGGAGCCGCTGGAGCGTGCCATCGCTGCCGCTAAGGCGCAGCGCCTGGAGGCGGGCGCCGATGCGGGTCAGCCGCCCGCGGTGATTCATTTCAGCCCCACCGGCCGGCGCATCGATCAGGCTCTGGTGCAGGAGCTGGCACAAGGGCAGGGCGGCGTGCTGCTGTGCGGTCGCTACGAGGGCATGGATCAGCGCTTTCTGGATCGTCATGTCACGCTGGAACTGAGTCTGGGTGACTTTGTGCTGTCGGGCGGCGAGCTGCCGGCCTTGGCCTTGCTGGATGCCATCGCCCGCTTGCAGGATGGCGTGCTCAATGATGCGCAAAGCCATCTGCAAGACAGTTTTTCCGATGGCCTGCTGGATTGCCCGCACTACAGCCGGCCGGAGGTCTTGACCGGCTTGCCGGGGCAAGACGAGGCCTTGCCGGTGCCGGCAGTCTTGATGTCGGGTCATCACGCGCACATCGCCCGTTGGCGGCGCGAGCGCTCGCTGGAAATCACCTGGCGCCGGCGTCCTGATTTGATTCAGGCGGCTCGTGCGGCCGGGCGCCTGAGCAAGCTCGACGAGCGATTTCTCGCCCAACTTGCCCATATCCCTTAATGCACGCTATACTAGTAGGCTGTTCGATCCTCTGGTGGGCCGAATCGGTTGAGGTTCTAAGCGGGGTTGTTTACCCAGCCGCGCGGGCCGCAGCCAAATTTTTTAGTCACTTTGGCCGTCTTTTGACGAGTTCGAAGGTCGGCGCCGCCATGATCACTAGGAGAACTCCATGGACTTGATCCAAACCCTTGAGCAAGAAGAAATTGCTCGTCTGAACAAGACCTTCCCGGTCTACTGCCCTGGCGACACGGTCATCGTGAGCGTCAACGTCGTTGAAGGCACACGCAAGCGCGTGCAGGCTTTTGAAGGCGTGGTCATTGCCAAGCGCAATCGCGGTCTGAATTCGAGCTTCATCGTTCGCAAGATCTCGAACGGCGAAGGCGTTGAGCGTACGTTCCAGCTGTACAGCCCTTTGATCGCTTCGATCGAAGTCAAGCGCCGCGGTGATGTCCGTCGCGCCAAGCTGTACTACCTGCGCGATCGTTCGGGCAAGTCGGCTCGTATCAAGGAAAAATTGGGCTGAATCGCGGATCTTTGATCCCGAGTCAAACCAGGGGAAAACCGCCCGAAGCTTGCTTCCGGCGGTTTTTTCTTTGCCTGAGGTTTTTGCATGTCCCGACCCCCTTTGCTGAATCCGCAAGCCGTGCCCGCGCTGGGCTTTGACAGCCATTTACCGGCCGTTGAAGCGGCTCGCCTGCGCCCTGCGGCCCTGCGTGAACGTCTGGCCGCGCCGCCGCTCTGGCAGCCTGAATTCAAGGGGGATGGTGGCAGCTTGGATGCCCGCCCGCCCGCCAATGCCGCGGTCTTGATTCCCCTAGTGATGCGCGAGGAGGGCGTGCAAGTGTTGCTGACGCGCCGCACCGAGCATTTGCGTTCGCATGCCGGCCAGATCAGCTTTCCGGGTGGGCGCATGGAGCCAGGCGATGCCTCGCCTGAAGCCGCAGCCTTGCGCGAAACCAAGGAAGAGATCGGCTTGGGCGCCGACTACATCGAGGTCATCGGCCAGTTGCCCATTTACGCGACGGTGACCTCCTTCCAGGTTCACCCCGTTGTGGCCCTGGTGCGGCCCGGCTTCGAGCTGCAATTGGATGCGTTTGAAGTAGCCGAGGCCTTTGAAGTGCCCTTGAGCTTTTTGATGACGCCGGCCCAGCATCAACGCCACCGCTTTGTGTTCGATGGCGGCGAGCGCCATTTCTACTCGATGCCTTGGACGCCCGCGGGTGCTCAAACCGAGCCGTCGCCGTACTTTATTTGGGGCGCCACCGCGGCGATCTTGCGCAACTTCTACCGCTTGCTTTCGGCATGAGGCGAAGCGCCCGCTATCATCTCCGGCCATGAACTTCTTCGCGGTCCTTTTGGCTTTGCTGTGTGAACAGCTCAAACCCCTTCGCCATGGCAATGGCATCCACCGCGCCGTGATCGGCTGGGTCCGCTGGACCGGCAGAAACTTCGATGCCGGGCGCGAACATCACTCCACCATCGTCTGGGCCATCACCGTGCTGGGCCCGGCATTGGCCGTGGCCATCGTGTATCTAGCGGTGCGCCATTTCAGCTTGCTCTTGGCTCTGGCACTGGATGTGGCGGTCTTGTATCTGACCCTGGGCTTTCGCCAGTTCAGCCACTACTTCACTGATATCCGCGATGCGCTGGAGCGCGCTGACGACAACGAGGCGCGCCGCTTGTTGTCGGAGTGGCGCCATCTCGATGCCAGCGAGTTGCCTCGCACCGAACTCGTCCGCCATGCCATCGAGCATTCGTTGTTGGCTGCGCACCGCCATGTCTTTGGCGTGTTCTTCTGCTTCATCTTGTTCTCGACCCTGGGTCTGGGCCCGGCCGGCGCGGTGCTCTACCGCATGGCCGAGTTTGCCGGGCGCTACTGGGCGTTTAAGAGCCGTACCCTGGATGCGCCTACCAATGAGCGCCTGATGCAGCTCTCGCGCCGCTTGTTCGGTTTGATCGACTATATGCCGGCCCGTTTTACCGCTGCAGGCTTCACCATCGTGGGCAATTTCGAGGAGGCGGTGAACGGCTGGCGACGCGATGCCCGGCTGTGGCTGCACCCCAATGAAGGCATCATCTTGGCCTCGGCGGCCGGTGCGCTGGGTTTGCAACTCGGTGGCGTGGCCGCCCCGGGCGTGACGCCGGACCGCAGCAAGACCTTCAGCTCCGGCGTGGATGCTGATGCCACCGGGGCTGACGGCTCCACCCCTGGCCAGATTCCCCAACTGGGCCATTTGCAAAGCGTGGTCGGCCTGATCTGGCGGTCGGTTGTGCTTTGGATGCTCTTGCTGGCCTTGCTGACCCTGGCAAATCTGTTGGGTTGAGGCCAGCTGTCAAGGCCCCAAACAGCCTCGATGTTTGGGATTGACCGGCAAGCGAGGCACAATGGCGGTGTCGGCTGACTCAGTGCGACTAAAGTTTTCTGTGGTCCGGCCGAAAACTGAGCGAGAACCATCTTTTTTCGATCGCTTCTCTTGTCTAGAGCGCTCAATTCTGGGTGGCTTCGTCAAGTCTTCCTCGCGGAGGTTTGCCATGATTGCATCAATATCGAATTCATCCGATTCCGTCGGATTGGCCCAGCGGCCAGCACTTGAAGAACTCAGCAAACGGCGAGAGCTGCAGGCGAGCCCGCCTGCGCCCGCCCCAGCTGCCGCGAGTGCAGCAGATGCCGGCTCGGCCGTGGTGGAGATTTCCCGCGAAGGTGCCCGCCGCGCTGCCCAGGCCGATGCCGAGCCAGCAGCTAAGCCGCGCAAGCCGCCGCCGGAGCCTGCCTTCAGTGAGACGCCGGTGTCAACGGCCGTGGCCAATGCCATCAATGCAGCACCTGCCCCCGCGCCCAGCGCCGTCGATAGCACCAGCACCACCGGCTCGGTGAAGCGTTTCAAGGATGCCGATTCCAACCAAGACGGCCGGGTCAGCAATTTGGAGGCTCGCGCCTACGACTTCAAGCATCCCAGCATTCCAGCGCCGCAACTCGATGGCGATGTGGCTGTGAATCGTTCGGCCAGCGCTGACGTCAAGGCCTACGAGGCGGTGGCGCGTTCCGGTAAGAGCGGCGCCTGACTGGCGCTTGCTGATGACTCAGCGGCCCGCCGGCCGCAGCCAATAAAAAAGCCCGCGCTAGCGGGCTTTTTGCTGTCCGTGTGAACGGTGGCAGATCAGGCGCGGGCTTGAATCCCGGCGATGGCCCATTCGCGGCTTTCGTCCAGCGGGCGAACCAAGTGCCAGACCTCGTCGAAGTTCTCGGCAGCGGCTTCGCTTTGTTCGCGGATCAGGCCCCAGAAACGCACGCTGACAATTTGCTGGCCATTCTCTTGGGCGCGCTCGATCACCTGGGCATCGAGTTGCAGCACGTCCGTGCGTTGCGCGGCGCCCTTGCGGTCCAGCAATTCTTGTTGCACCACACCGAACATCTCGGGCGTGGTGAAGCGTCGCAGATCGGTTTGATCGCCGCTGTCGTTGGCGGCCTGCAGGCGGATGAAGACGCGTTTGGCCAGCTGCTCGAAACCAGCGGTGTCAAAGCCATCGTTCAGGGCAGGGGCGACAGGGGCCGTTGCTGTAGCGGCAGCCGTCGCCGCTGGGGCAACGGAGCTGCCGGTGAAAGCGGTTTGGCTGGGCTGCACCGGGGCGGCTTGCAAAGGTGTCGGCTGTGAGGCTGCTGGCTGCACAGGCGCTGGCGAAGGCTGGAAGGGCGCGCCAGCACCGGCAAACTGCATGCCCTGACCATCAGGCTTGGGCGTGGCGAATTTGCGCATCAAGAAGCGGATCAGGAAAAAGGCCGCGCCGGCCAGCAGCAACATAGTCATCATATTGGCGAGCGCGCCGCCCATGCCGAAGTGGCTGGCCAAGGCGGCGATGCCCAGACCGGCAGCCAGGCCGGCGAGCGGGCCCATCCAGCTGCTCTTGGGCTTGGCGGCAGCAGCGGCTGCCGGAGCGCCGGGGGCGGCCGGGGCCGCTTGCTGCGGAGCCGGTGTGGCTTGCTGGGCCGGGGCGCCCTTGCTGGCGTCGTGAGGCTGGGTCGGGGTGGCACGTTTCATGCCCGAGGAGCCGCCGCCACCCAAGCGCTTGGCATGGGCGTCAAACGAGGCCACGCCAAGGGCGCAAACCGCAATCAGTGCAGACAGAACAACACGTTTCACAAAATCTCCTCAAAGCCGTCTTGGGCTGAATATGGGCTGAAATGGGCTGGATGCCGGCCGGCGTTGGCCTTGCTGGCTCAGGTCAGAAAAGCCCGCTGACACAAGGTGGGGCCTAGGGTAGCCTTCTTCAAGCTCGCTTTGTTCGGTGCGCGCCCTTTGCGTAAAAAATTGCAAAGTTGCTCACACCTGTTCACGCCTCTCGCACATCGGCCAGCACTTGGCTGCCGAAATCCTCGCGCTGCAGCATGGTCAAAACCTTTGCCGCAGCTTGCTCGGGGCTCATCAACTGCCCGCTGGCCTTGAAATTGGCGAACACCGCCACATCGGGGAACTTGGCCGGGTCGCCGCTGCGCAAGGCCACTTGCATATCGGTGTCGATGATGCCGGGCGCCAGTGAAACGATGCGCGCGCCGGCCGGCTTGGCGGCTTCATCCAGGGCCATGGCGCGCGACAAATTGTCCATGCCCGCCTTGGCGGCGCAGTAAGAGGCCGAGCCAGCCATGGCGCGGCGCCCCAGGCCCGAGGAGATATTGAGAATGCGCCGCGCCGCGCCCAGCTGGGTGGTGGCTCGCAGGAAAGCGCTACTCAGCAGCAAGCAGGCTTCCAGACCGACGCGCAAGGCATTCGATAGTTCTTCCAGGCTGGCCTCGTCCACCGGTCCGGGCGTAGCGACTACGCCGGCGTTATTGATCAGGGTGGCTTCAGAAAAGCGGGCCGGGTCTTGCGCTTGCAGCCAGGCCTGCAAATGCTGGGCCGCCGCCAAGGGCTGATTCAAATCCAGCTCCCACTGTTCCAGCGCCAGGCCCTGCGCGAGGGCGAGTTCCTGCAGAGCCGCACTGCGCTTGCGGGCGATGCCAATCACCAGATGGCCGGGGGCCAGCAATTGGCGCGCAATCGCTTCGCCCATGCCGCGCGAACTGCCGGTAACGATGTAGAGCGCGGTTTGAGGCTGGCTTGTCATGCTTGTGCTTTCTTCGGGTTACTGGGCTGGCGGCTGAACACCAGCAGCAGATTATTGGCCGGCATGGCCTGGATGTCGTGCAATTCAAGCCCAGCTTCAAGGGCTTCGGCCTTGACCGCATCCAACTCGCGCAAGCCCCAGCGGGCATCACGCGCGCGCAGGTCGGCGTCAAAAGCCAGATTGCTGGGGGCGGTGTCTTGATCGCTGAGGATGAAGGGGCCGTAGACCACCAGCAGGCCGCCCGCTTTCAAGTGGCGGCCTGCTCCTTGCATCAAGCCCTGGCAGCTGGCCCAGGGAGAGATGTGCAGCATATTGGCGCAGAACACCAGGTCCAGGCTTTGGTGGCTGGCGGGTAGCGCCCAGTCGGGTTGGCAGACATCCAGCTGCAGCGGCGGCAAGCCTGTGGGATTCCAGGCGGTGATGGAGGCCAAGGCTTGCGCGTCTGGATCGGAGGTCTGCCAGAGCCAGCCCGGCAGCAGGGCGCTGAAATGCGCTGCATGCTGGCCACTGCCGCTGGCGATTTCCAGCGCCAGGCCGGTGGGCGGCAGCAGGCGCAGCAGCGCTTCGCCGATGGGCGTTTGATTGCGTTCGGCGGCCGGGGAGTGGCGGGCAGCCGGGTGGTTTGGAATTGGCGTAGGCAGGGTCATGGTTCAGAACTCCGGTGGGCAGTCAAAGTGCAGGCCCAGTTCGGGCAAGCTGAGTGAGCAGGCATGCAAACACATGGCGCCGCCGGTGGCTTGGCCGTAGAGGGCGTCGCCAACGATGGGGTGGCCCAGGGCCAGCATGTGCACGCGTAATTGATGGGTGCGGCCGGTGACAGGCTCCAACTCGACGCGGCTTTGCGCCTCGTTGGCGCTCAGCACCCGGTAGCGGGTCAGCGAGGGCTTGCCGGTCTCGAAATCGATTTTCTGGCGTGGGCGATTGGGCCAGTCGGTCAGCAGGGGCAGATTGACTTCCTGCCACTCAGGCTCTGCGGCAAGCCGGCCCGTCACCAAGGCGATGTAGCGCTTGTGCACCTTGCGGGCGGCGAAGTCCATGCTCAGGCGGCGCTGCATCTCGGCCCCGCGCGCCATCAGCAAGAGGCCCGAGGTGGCCATGTCCAGGCGGTGCACGATCAAGGCATCGGGGTACTGCGCCTGCGCGCGGTGGATGGCGCAGTCCTGCTTGTCCTCACCCCGGCCGGGCACCGACAGCAGGCCGCTGGGCTTGTTGATCAGCAGCAGTTGTTCGTTGACGAAAAGAATCTGCAATTTAGAACCGGTCGATCCAACCGGACTGCAGCGCCGACTGCGGGTTGGAGCCGGCTGCCCGAACGGCAGCCAGCGCCTGTTCAGTGCTCAGGCCCAAATGCTTGAGGACGCAAGCGGCCACCGTGCCGGTGCGGCCAATGCCTGCCGCGCAATGCAGCAGCACTTGCTCGCCCAGGCGCATGCTGTGGGCGATTTGCTCGACGCCTTGGGTGAATGCGGCCGGGTCGGCGCCTAGGCCGAAATCGCGCATCGGCAGGTGCTGCCATCGAAAAGGCAAGCGCCCTTCGGCGATGGCTTTGTGATAGCTGGGCGAGAGCTGCGCCACCTCTTCCAGAGGGTTCAGGCACACCACCAGATTGAGCTGGCGCAGCCTGGCCTCATCCAGAAAGGCCCCCCAAGATTCCAGCCGGCCGGGCATGGATTGCAACCAGAGTTGTCCGCTCACGGTCAGGGCGGGGGCAAGGGTGACACTGCGAAATGGCATGGCAATAAGAGGGGAGCTTGGGGCGGATTGGGTGGTGAACTGAACACCAAGCGCCGCATTGTGCCTCTCCGCGGCTTGCTTCTTTGGCATGCCTCTTGGGCCTGACTTGCATGGGGTTAATCAACAAAAAGTTGATTAACTATCCGGGCCTGCGAAGATGGCGGCATGACGTCAACGCAATCACCGCCGCACACCGGCCAGCTGGCCGCTTCCTCATCCGCCCACATGCCAGCGCCTACATCCGCCAGTTCGCCAGAAGCATCAAGCAGTGCGCCTGCTGCACCCTGCGCAGCCGCAGCCATGCCGCCTTTGAAACACCCCATGTGGGTCTTGCTGGCGATCTGCGCTTTGGGGCTAATGAGCACGATTGGCGTGTCCATGCCCTATCCGATCCTGGCGCCCATCTTTGTCGGCGGGCCGGTCGATAACTTCACCCATTTCGCCGGCCTGGACCCCAAATTGTTGATGGGTCTGGCCTTGGCCGCCAATCCGCTGGGCATCTTGCTAGGCAGCTTGTTCATCGGCCCCTTGTCCGATCGCTACGGCCGGCGTGCTGTGTTGGCCGTGACGCTGAGCGCCACCTTGGTGAGCTATTTGCTGAGTGCCTTGGCGCTGGCGCAACGCGACTATCTGCTCTTTGTGTTGGCCCGCTTCGTCACCGGCCTGACCGAAAGCAATGTGGCTGTGGCGCGGGCCTTGCTGGCGGATATGCACCAGCAAATCGACCGCACCCGCGCGTTTGCCTGGTTGAATTCCTGCTTGTACATGGGCTGGCTCTTGGGCCCCTTGGTGGGTGGGCTGACGCTGCCGCTGGGTGAAGCCGTTCCCTTTGTGCTGGCTGGTCTGGCCATGCTGCCTTGCCTGGCGGTGCTGACTTTGTGGGTACCCGCTGCGGCGGGTGCGCAGGCCGCCGCACCTTGGTCATGGCGGGACTTGTGGGCGCAGCAAGCGCTGGGCCTGTTGGCTCGCGACAAGCTGCTGGCGGCCTTGTTCGTGATGCAGCTTTTCTACACCATGGGCATCAACGCTCTGTACGAATTCGCGCCACTGTGGATGGTGGAAAACTTGGGGCTGGACAGCCGCGGCATCGCCTGGGTCACCGCCGCCCAATGCGCCACCATGACCTTGGCTTCGGTGCTTGCCGGCAAGTTCAGTCGCGGCGGCCATGGCCGGGCACTGCAAGGCGCGGCACTGTTGGCACTGTGCGCGGCGCTGGGCTTGAGCTTGCTGGCGGTTTTGCCGGGGCATTTGGGCGTGTTCGTCATCATCGCCCTGGGCGCGCCGCTGGCACTTTACAACGCGGTCTTGCCGGCCTGGGTGTCTGAGCGCTTTGCGAGTTATGGTCAGGGTCGGGTGATGGGCTTGCTGTCCACCATTTTCTGCATTGCCAACGTCACGGTGGCGCTGGCGGGTGGCTTGATCTCATTGTTGTCGACGCGCTGGATCATGGGCCTGGGAGGGCTGTGCTGCGTGCTGGCCGCGCTGGCCTTGCTGCGCTTGGCGCGTCGACAGGCGCAGGCATGAGCAAGCTCGCCGAGCAATTGCTCTACCAGCTCAAAAGCCGCGGGCCGCAGGCGGCGGCGACCTTGGCTGCCGCCTGTGCCATCACGCCCATGGGGGCGCACAAGCAGTTGCAGGCCTTGCTGCAGCAGGGTTTGTTGACCGCAGAGGATGAGGTGCGCGGCGCCGGGCGGCCGACACGGATTTGGTCGCTCAGCGCAGCCGGCCATGCCCGCTTCCCGGATCGGCATGGCGACCTGGCCGTGCAACTGATCCGTCAAGCCGCGCAAGTGCTGGGGCCGCAGGCGCTTGAGCAATTGATTGAGGCCAGGGAGCGTGAAACCCTAGCCCTCTACCAAGCCAGGCTGCTTGGCAAGCCCAGCTTGGCGGCGAAAGTGCGTGCGCTGGCCGCGCTGCGGGCCGAAGAAGGTTATATGGCCCGGGTGGAAGTGCAAGGGCAAGGGCAAGGGCGCGGCGCGAGCCAGGTGCTGCTGTTGATTGAAGACCACTGCCCCATCTGCGCCGCCGCGACCCAGTGCCAGGGCTTTTGCCGCTCCGAGCTTGCCTTGTTCCAAGCATGCTTGGGCGAGGGCGCGCAGGTGGCGCGGGTGGAGCACCAACTCAGCGGCGGGCGGCGCTGCGCGTATGAAATTCAGGCGCGGGTGTGACGCGCGCTTGGGCGAGTCGTCGGCAGTCATTTGCTTAACCGCTGGCCTTTTGACCCGCCAAGCCGCCGGCCTACAGCTCGCGACCTTGCCGCCGCATCCAGCGCCGCACCAGCGCCATGGCCACACCCAGCAGCAGCAGGGCCCCGGCCAACACGGCCCAGGTCAGCGGCCCTGGGTGTTGGACGGCCTGCAGAATGGTGTCCAGAAAAAAGGCCATCACCAGGGTGGAGGGCAGGATGCCGATCAAGGTGCCCAGCAGCATATCGATCAAGCGAATATGGGTGGCGCCGGCCACCATATTCACCACCGCAAAAGGCGCCACGGGCAGCAGGCGCAAGGTGATGACGGCCAGCAAGCCGCGCTCACCCAGGCTTTGGCTGAGTTGCTGCACACGCGGCCCGGCCAGGCGGCACAGCGCCTCGTGGCCCAGCAGGCTGCCGGCGCCGTGGCTCAGCGCCGCGCCGATCAAGGCGCCCGCCACACTGGCCAGCGCGCCTTGCAGCGGCCCAAGCGCGGCAATCATCAGCAAGGTCAGCAAGCTCAATGGCACGGCCAGGCTCACGGCGAGCGAAAAGAATGCAATCGTCAGCAGCGGGCCCATGGCTTGACCGCGTGCTTGCAGCTGGGCCAATAGCTTTGCCGGGTCAAGGGCTTCGCGCAGCGGCGTGCTGCTCCATGCCAAGGCCAGGCCCAGCAAGGCCAGCAGGCACAGGCCGAGCAGAATCAGCCGGCGCTGCAAGCGCCGTTTGTGCATCGAGGGGCTCATGCGGGCAAGCCTGAGTGCAGAGCTTGACCTGCGGCATCGCTCAGCGTGCCCATGGGCTCGGCATCGCTGGCGTCGTCGCTGCGGCCTTCCAGCGCTTCACAGGCCTGCAGAAACTCCCGCAACTCATTGGCCAGTTGGTCCACATGCTGGGGCTCGAAAATCGAGCCGTGCAAGCCGCTGACTTCGCGCGTGACCATGCTTTTGGGCATGAGGCGTTGCCAAGGTTTGAAGAGCAAGCGGTTCCAGCTGGCCAGGCCGGTGGATTTGATCAGCAGCACCGGCCCCTCAAAACCCGCGCTGCGGTAACCACGCAAGGCCAGCACCTGGCTGATCAGGCCGGGGTCGCTGAACATGGCGCCCAGGCGGCGGCCGTTCATGCTGAGGTCTTGAACATGCAGTTTTTGCACCAGCCAGCCCAGCGTGCGCCAGGAGCCGGCGCCGCCAAACATGGCGTCGGGGTGGATGGAGTCGAGCAGGATCAGGCCGCGCACCGCATGGCCGCGCCGTGCCAGTTCATTCGCGGTTTCGATGGCGGTGATGCCGCCCACCGAGAAGCCGGCCAACCAGCCGGGCGGGTTGTTCTGGGCCAGGATGCTGTCGGCATAGAGGCTGGCGAATTCCGCCATGGTGGCGGGCGCCGGGTCAAGCGGCGCTTGCAGCATGAAGAGATTGACCTCGCCCTTCAGGGCTGAGGCGAGGTTTTGCAAACGCATCACATCACCATGGCCGGAAGAGGCCAGATAGAGCGGAGCGGCACCGGGGCTGTAGTTCATGGCGCGCAGGATACCGGGCCGAGCTTGCGGTTTTGTGAGCGTTTGGGCCAGTTGGGCGATGGTGGGGTTGTCGGTGATCAATTGCAGCGGCAATCGGCGGCCCAGAACCTGCTCCATCGCATCCAGAATGCTCAAGGCCGCGAGTGAATCGCCGCCCAGGTCGAAGAAGTTGTCGTGCAGGCCCACCAGGGGCAAGGGCGCTTCGGCCGTGTGCTCTTCGGACGCTGCAGGCTTGGGCAGCGGTGCGCGCAAGGCCAGCGACCATTGTTTTTGCAGCTCACGCTCCAGCTCGGTATTGGCTTCGCGGTGCTCAGCTTTGACGCCGGCTAGCAGCGGCGCAGGCAGGGCTTTGTGGTCGATCTTGCCATTGCTGCTCAGCGGCAGCTCGGCCATCAAGGAGTAGCTGCTCGGGCGCATGTAGTCGGGCAGGCGCGCGCGCAGGCCGGCTTGCACCTCGGGCAGGCCCAGCGGCAGCTCCAGCGCCAGCCAGGCGTGCAGCAAGGCTTTGCCCTCGTGATCAATTTTCTGCACCACGGCCTGTTTGACCCCGGGCACGGCGCAGCAGGCCGCCTCCACATCGCCCAGCTCAATGCGGTAGCCGCGCAGCTTGATCTGGCGGTCATTGCGGCCGCTGAAATGCAGATTACCGAGGGTGTCCAGCCAGCCGCGGTCGCCGCTGCGATACATGCGTTGCGGCGGTACGCTAGCTTCGACAAAAGGGTCTGGCACAAAGGCCAGCGCATTCAGGTCGGGGCGGCCCAGGTAGCCGCGCGCCACCGCTTTGCCGCCGATGAAGATATCGCCCGGCACGCCGAAGGGCTGGGGCTCCAGGTCTGGGCTGAGCACGTAGATGCGGGTGTCGTCGATGGGGCGGCCGATGGGGATGTCGCCGCTGGGCTCCAACGTCTGCATGCCAGGCTCTGCATCGCCATTGGCATCCTGGCTGCCCTGGCACAGCCAGGCGGTGGCGAAGATGGCCGTCTCGGTAGGACCGTAGACGTTGTAGAGCCGCACGCCGGTTTCATCGACAAAGCGCTGCGCCAGCTCGGGCGCCAGCACCTCGCCGCCACAGCAGGCCACGCGCAGCTTGAGCTGCTTGCTCTTGCTGTTCTTGCCGCGCCAGCCGGCCAGCAGGCCGCCAAGCGTGGTCGGCACAAAAGCGCTGAAGGTGGCCTCATGCTTGAGGATGAAGGCCGCCAGCTTTTGCGGGTGCAGCCGGCCTGGGGGCGGCAGAGCGATGCTGGCGCCCTGGGTCAGCGGCAGCAAGAGTTCGATCAGCGCGGGGTCAAAGCCCAGCTGCGTGCCCTGGGCCGATCGGTCACCGGCATTGATGGCCCAGGCGCGCGACAACCAAGCCAGGCGGCGCGACAAGGTGTCATGTTCAATCATCACCCCCTTGGGCCGGCCGGTGGAGCCGGAGGTGAAGAGCACATAGGCCAGATCCTCGGGCCTGGCCTTGGCCCAGGTCCACAAAGATTCGGCATGCACCGCCTCGGCAGGCTCGGGCGCGGGAATGGGTTCGCTCAGCTTGGGGATGCGCAGGCAGCGTGAATGCAGTGGCGGCAGCTCGGCCGACAAATGGCTGTCCACCAATAAGGCCACGGCCTCGCTGTCAAGCAAGATGCTGGCCAAGCGGGCGTGCGGCAACTGCGGGTCCAGCGGCAAAAAGGCTGCCCCGGCGCGGCCGATGGCCAATAAGGCCACCACCATCTCGGGCGAACGCTCGGCGGCCAGGGCCACCACCTTGTTGCGGGTCGCGCCGAGCTGGCGCAACTGCCCCGCCAAGGACTCGACCCGACGCGCCAGCGCCGAGTAGCTCAGCTGGCAGGTGGTTCCTTCCTGGCCTTGGCCCTCGGTTTGCTCCCAGATCAGCGCGCAGGCCTCGGGGCGCAAGGCGGCCTGGTGCTCGAACAAGTCGATATAGGGCTGCGGGGCATCGAGCTGGGCCAGATCCTTGTGCAAGCCTTCCAGCAGCGCCCAGCGTTCCTCGCCAGGGACAATTTCGAACTGGCTCAAGCGATCGCGCGGTTCTTGCACCAGGGTTTGGGCCAAGTGCCAGATGCGCCGGCCCAGCATGGCGGTTTCGGCGGCACTGAAGGCCAGGCTGCTACTTTCCAGCACCATCTCGGTGTCGGCCGCACCGGCGAATTCACACACCGTCACGGCCAGCGGGTAGCGCGCCAGGCCGGCAAAAAGCTGGCGCGAGTCCTGCAGCTCCGCCGCGCCGAACTCCAAGGCATAGTCTTGCCGCTCGAAGGACAGCAGCACGTCCAGCAAGCTGTCGCGCCCCTCCCGCAGCAGCTGCAATTGGTGGCTCAAATCGCTCAGCGGGTAGCGCGGGTGGCGCAGTGCGCCTTGCACTTGTTGGGCCACATGGGCGAGCAGCTCGGCCGCGCTGCTTTGCGGGTCGAGCTGGATCTTGATGGCCAGAATGCCCACAAACATGCCTGGCGTCTGGCGAAAGCGCCGGCCAGAGCGGTTCAGGCTGGGCACCCCAATCAGCACCGACTGGCGCTCCTGGACGCGGGCGAAGTACAGCGCCAGGGCGGCCAGAAAACAAGTGAAGGGCGTTGCCCCCAGGGCCAGTGCGGCATTGCTCAACGCCGCGTAGTCGGCCTGATCCAACTGCTGGGTCACGACATGGGCGGGCGGCAGTGACTTGGCGCCGCTGCTTGCTGCGGTGCCGCCATCGGGCTCGGCGGCCAAGCGCCGGCGTGGCTCGATCAAGGGTTTGGGTAATTCATGCAGATGCTGGCGCCAATAATTGGCGTCACGCTCGAACAGGGCGGAGGCTTGGTATTGCGTGGACTCTTCGATGAAGTCCAGGTAGCTGGCCGCGGGGGCGGATGCGGCGGGTGGCGAGCCAGGGGGCGCCGCTTGGGGCTGATTGCCCGCCCCGCGTACTTGCATCAGTTGATGCAGCTCGGCGAATTCCTCGCCGGGTCTGGCTTCCTGGCCCAAGGCTTGGTAGATCTCGGCCCATTCGCGCATCACCTGGGTGGTGCCCCAGCCGTCCATCACCAGATGGTGGAACTGAATCGTTAGGCCATGCAGCTCATCATTGGCGCGCAGCAGGGCGAAGCGCCAGGGCGGCTGGCCGCCCAGCACAAAGGGCTCGCGGATGCGGGCATTCCACCAATCGCGCATGGCTTGCTTGGCGGCCGAGGCGTCAAGTGGCTGGGCATGGCCGTGTCCAGTGGCCATGTCCACCAGCTCTAGCCGGGGCTCAAAAAAGGGCAGTAGCTGTTGCGTGCCATCGGCCAGCGGGGCCAGGCGCAGGGCGTCGCAGCGGTTCACCAGCAGGCGCAAGGCGTGCTCGAAGCGTGCGAGATCCAGCCGGCCGACCAGGAATGCGCCACCACCAATATTGAGGTGGGCGCTGCCCGGCCAGGCCCGCTGATCCAGCCAGACCTCGCGCTGGCTCAGCGAGAGTGGCAGGGTTAGCGCTGGGGCGTTCAGTGGCCGGTCTGGTGATGATCCCATTGACTGATTTTTTCCATGGCGTAGCGATAGCCAACTTCGGCGATATCGGCTCCCTTGGCATAGGCCATGAGGGAAAAATCGGCCACCGGTGGCTCCAAATAGTGGTCGGCCTGGGCGATGGTGCGAAAGCGCTGATTCAGGCCGCCAACATGGCCGGCGCTGTAAAGGATGTCGGCAATGCTTGGCGATGAGGGCGCCTTGGCGGAGAGCATGCGTTTGAGGGTACTCATCACCGTCAGGCGCTGCAGGCCGGGGTCGGCGCTGAGGTTCTCACGCACATCCACATCGATGGCGATGATGCGGCCGTTCCCTCGCCGCCGCTCCAGCGGCGTGCCCAGGCGCATGCGCATGGCTTGCACCGGCACGTTCTCCAGAATTGCGCCGTCCACCAGCAGCTGGCCATCCAACAACACCGGCGGAAAGAGGCCGGCGGGCGAGTTGCTGGCCAGCACCGCGCGCCACAGCGGGCCCTGGTCTTGCACGGTGGTATTGCCCAGGGTGAGGTTGCAGGCGGCGGCGAAATAGGGCCGCCACAGGCCCTCGATCAAGCGCTCACCAAACATGCGCTTGAGGTCGCGCTCGACCCGGCGGCCGCCAACGATGGAAATCAAGGGCAGGGTAGGGCGCTCGCCGCCTGCGGCAAACTTTTGCGTGTTGCGCAGGATCTCGGGCAGGCAGAGGTCGCAAGCCACCTGGGCCCCGATCAGTGCGCCCATGCTGTTGCCGCCAATCAGGTCGACGGGAATATGGCATTCCTGCAAGGCGCGCAGCACGCCCAGATGCGCAAAACCACGCGCGCCGCCGCCGCCTAGCACCAGGCCAACGGCGCGGCCGGTGAGAAAGCGGGCCAGGCGCTCGGCATCATCACGCCGCTCGCGCCGCAGCGGGTAGATGCGCTCCAGGTCGCGGCCCTGGTGCCAGGGGGCGGGCGGCACCGGTTCGGCTTGATCGCTGGGGTGCAGCAGCACCAGATGATGGCGCTTGAAAGCGTAGCCGGTCTCGCCCATCAGGCTTTGCTCCACCGCGGTCAGGGCGGGGGATTGATTCGCGGCAGAAACGTAAATCAGCTGGTCGGCCTGGCGCAGGGCGAAGCGGCTCCAGTCGCAATCGCGATCCGGGGTTTCGTAGAGGATGAATTCATGCTCATCCTCCAGCCGAGCCCAATCCTGACCAGTGAAAAGTTCGCCATTGAGCAGCAGTTGCTGGCCGTCCGGGCTTTGGCAGAGATGGGCGGTGCGGCCAAGCTTGGACAGCGCCAGGCTCAGCTCCTGCGCCAGTGGCCCGACGCCGGGATCCGCATGCAAGGGCACCAGGGCGAAGGTTTGTGCCAGGCCTTGAACGGCGACCGCGTCCGTGGCATTGCGCATGCGGTCGTAGACGGCCTTGAGAAAGACCTGGCTCAGTTCGAGCGGGAAACGCTGCAAGAGTTGCTCGTAGGCTTGGCGGCTCAGCAGCGCCAGGCGCGAGTCGCGCAAGGCCGTTACATGTTGGGCGCGTGGCTGCTGGAGAATCATGCCCAGCTCGCCCACACTCTGGCCGGGTTGGACTTGGTTGTAGAGCAGCACGCGACCGTTCCGGTCGCGGCGCCAGACCCGCAGGCCGCCGCTGATGACGAAGAGAATGCTGTCGGATTCCGCGCCCTCGCGGATCAGCTCTTCGCCGCCATGCACCCGCCACTCGTCCATCACGCCCACCAGGGCCTGCAGCACGATTTCGCTCAGTGAGCCGAAGACGGCGCTGGCACGCAGCACCTCGGCGACGCGAACGCGAAAACTCAGCGAATGCTCCATGCGCTGAGTCTAGGGCGGCGGGTGAATCGCCGGCTTGATTAAATGGCGCCGAAAAGCAAGCCATTCAAGGCTTGCGAGCTCGGCGCGGCGTTCATGACGCGCTTCAGTCGTGCAGCAGGGCGGTGCGCACGGCGTCCATGCTGTCGCTCAGCTTGGCTTTGGCCAGGGCCTTGCATTGCTCGACTGTGGCGTTGGCTTGCACACCAAAAGTGGTGGCCGACTTGGCGGGCCGCAAGACCAAGGTGTCCACCTTCACGCCGCGTGGCAGCATGGTGGTGCGGGCGGTGATGATGCAGTTTTTGTCAGCATCGAAGCCACCTTCCACGTCCGTGGCAAAGCCCCACTTCTTGACCGGGTAGAACTTGTAGAACTTGGCCGGGCCCTTGCTGGCCCAGACTTCTTGGGCCGTAGTCTTGTCCATCAGCGACGCGTTGGAGTGATCGACCAGCAGATAGCTCGGGTCAGCAGCAAAAGCCTGGGTGGCGCTCGTCAACAACAGGGCGGCGAGCAGTCGGGAAACTTGCATGGTGGTCTTTCCAAGAAACACAGGATGGCTTGATCGGGTCAAGATTCAGCTGGGCATTGTATGGACAGCTTTGCCCCGCTCAAGCCCTTGCTTGAGGCCTCTGGCATCAACGTAAACACCTAGTTAGGCGTCGTAGTTTGAGGCTGAGCGCATACTCGTGTTCATGGCCATTCCACATGCACTCCCCGGACAGGTGGTCGACGTCTTGCCGCCGGGAGCGAACCTTTGCGATGCAAAGACCGTGGCATTGTTCAAGTCCCAAGACCTTGAGGTGATGCGCTTGGTGCTTCAGGCAGGCAAGTCGCTGCCGCCGCACAAGGTACCGGGAGAGATCACGATTCACTGTGTAGCCGGCGCGATGTCGGTCACAGCCGAAGGCGCTGAACACATCCTTCGCAGCGGACAGCTTTTATACCTACGGGGCTGTGCGCTTCATGACGTCAAGGCTCTGGAGGACATGTGCGCGATAGTGACCGTGGCCTTGGTGACCTAGTGGAGTTGCCGCAACTGCGTGCAGAGGGTCGGCTGGACATACCACCACCAGCGACGCCAACCCCCTCGATTGAGGCAAGGCCTGTCGGTCCCGCCTCAACGCGATCGTTAAACGGCGAGTGTCAGCCCAGCAGCATGCTGCTGAGCCGGAAGGTGATGAAGGCCGCGGCATAGGCCAGGCCGAAGAGATAGGCTGCCATCACCAGCGGCCACTTCAGGCTGCCAGTTTCGCGCCGCGTGGCGGCCAAGGTGGCCATGCACTGCGGGGCAAACACAAACCAGGCCAGCAGCGACAAGGCGGTGGGCAAAGACCAACTCTTGGCGATCAGCGGGGCCAGGGCTTGCGCGGCATCGGTGCCGCTGGCCGAGAGGGCGTAGACCGTGCCCAGCGCGCTGATGACCACCTCGCGGGCGGCAAGACCTGGCACCAGGGCCAGGCTGATCTGCCAGTTGAAGCCCAGGGGCTCAAACAAGACGGCCAAGCCGCGGCCCAGGTAGCCGGCGATGCTGTACTCGATGGCACTGCCGGTGGCGCCCGGTGGCGGCGCGGGGAAGCTGGCCAGGGCCCAGAGAATGATGGTCAGGCTCAAGATGATGCCGCCGACCCGTTTGACGAAGATTTGCGCGCGCTGCCACAGGCCGATCAGCACATTGCGTGGGCTGGGCCAGTGGTAGCTGGGCAACTCCATCATCAAGGGCCGCACCTGGGCGCGGCTGGTGAATTGCTTGAGCACCCAGGCCACCGCCATGGCGCCGACGATGCCTGCCAGGTAGAGACCGAACAGCACCAGGCCCTGCAATTCCAGCCCGCCCCAGATCTGCTGTTGCGGAATGAAGGCGCCGATCAACAAGGCATAGACCGGCAGCCGAGCGGAGCAGGTCATCAGCGGCGCGATCATGATGGTGACCAGGCGGTCGCGCGGGTTGGCGATGCTGCGCGTGGCCATGATGCCGGGAATGGCGCAGGCAAAGCTCGACAGCAGCGGAATGAAGCTGCGGCCCGACAGGCCGACGCTGCCCATCAAGCGGTCCAGCAAAAACGCGGCGCGCGGCAGATAGCCCGACTCTTCGAGCACCAGGATGAAGAAGAACAAGATCAGGATCTGCGGTAAAAAGGCCAGCACACTTCCCGCGCCGGCCAGCACGCCGTCCACCAGCAAGCTTTGCAAATAGCCGGCCGGCATGGCTTGGGTCAGCTGCGCACCGAGCCAGGCGATGCCGGCTTCGATCCAGTCCTTGGGCGCCTCGGCCCAGGAGAAAACCGCCTGGAACAGCAAGAAAAGCACTGCGCCCAGAATCAGCAAGCCGGCCACCGGGTGCAGCAAGACCCGGTCGGCCTTGTCGCTGAGCAGGTCGGGCAATTGCACGTCTAGGCCCAGGTCCTGCAGGATCTGGCGCACTACGGCATGGTCGGCTTCGGCGCTGAGCTCAGCTTGGGCGCCGGGGGGCGGACCTTGCCAAACCTGGGTTTGATCGAGCAGGGCCTTGAGTTCGTCAATGCCCTGGCCGTGGGTGGCCACGGTGCTGATCACCGGCACGCCCAGGGCTTGTGACAGCGCCTTGGCATCGATGTGCAAGCCGCGCTTGGCGGCCAGGTCGCTCATATTCAAGGCCGCCACACAGGGCAGGCCCAGGCGTTTGACGGCCAGCAGCAGGCGCAGATTGCGGCGCAGGTTCGTGGCGTCGAGCACACAGATGACCAGATCGGGGCGCTTTTCGCCTTGGGCGCGGCCGCTCAGCACATCGCAGGTGACGCGCTCATCGGGTGAGCGCGCGTGCAAGCTGTAGGTGCCCGGCAGGTCCAGCAGGCGCAGGGCGCGGCCGGCGGCGCTGAGCAGGCGGCCTTCTTTGCGCTCCACCGTCACGCCGGCGTAATTGGCGACCTTTTGGTGGCTGCCGGTCAGGCGGTTGAAGAGGGCGGTTTTGCCGCAATTCGGATTGCCCACCAGGGCCAGCAAGGGGCCGCCGCGATGGACGTGGATGACGGATTCAACGGACATGAGCGGCGATCTTGGCGGAATTCATGGGGCGGCTGACCAGCACGCATTCGGCCTCGGCCCGGCGCAAGGCGAAGGTTGAGGTGCCTATGCGCACCACCAGCGGATCGGAACCGGGCAAGCCGCGTGCCATCACCCGAACTGCCTCACCCGGCAAAAAACCGATCTCCTCCAACCATTGCGCCCATTCCGGCGCGTGGGTGGGGGCGCTGACATGCTGGACCAGCAAAGGCTCACCAATGGAAGCTAGCGCGAGGTTGGCGGGCGGTGCTTGAGTCATGGGGCATCCTGGCTGTGCGGTGCCTGCGCAACAGCGTGAGTAGTGCGAAAATGAATCGAATCGCGAATGATTCTTATTGTAGGCCGTCGCGGGCGAATGGCGTTTTGATCCTACTCAAGCCCAAAGGCCTTATGGCACGGGCTTGTTTGCCAGCCGTCGCGGGCTGATGTGCTCAAAAATTGGTCATTTCTGAGCCCAAATTCGGCCTGCAAGCGATCCGCGAGAAGCCTTTGTTGATGCGGGCGCAAACGTTTTAGTGTTTCTACTCCGCTGTCGATACACTGGCGCTTCTTACAATGTGCCGCGCGTGAAAGTGAGGCTGGTGTTTTTGCCTGCCTGACAACCACGCTTCTTGCCCTTTACTTCATCTCAGCCAGCTCTTGCCACCGCCATGATTGCACCCCATCCGCTTTTTCGCGCCGCTGTGACTCTCACGCTGATGGCTGCGGCCGGCCTCTGCCAGGCCCAAGCCCAGACCCAACCCGCCGTCATCTTTGATATGGGCGGCAAGTTCGACAAGAGTTTCAACGAGTCGGCCTACCGGGGCATCGAGCGCTGGAAGAAGGAAACCGGCAAGACATATCTCGAATTCGAGATCAGCAACGACACCCAGCGTGCCCAGGCCATCCGCCGCATGGCCGAGCGCGGTGCCAGCCCCATCATCAGCGTTGGCTTTGCGCAAGCCTCGGCCTTGGAGCAAGTGGCCAAAGATTTCCCCAAGACCCAGTTCGCCATCATCGATGCGCGGGTCAATCGCCCCAATGTGCAGTCCCTGCTCTTCAAGGAGCATGAAGGCAGCTATCTGGTCGGCGCCATGGCCGTGCTGGCCAGCAAGACCGGCAAGGTCGGCTTTGTCGGCGGCATGGACATCCCGCTGATCCGCAAATTCCAGTGCGGCTACGAGCAGGGCGCCAAGGCCACCAATCCCAAGGCCGAGGTGTTTTCCAATATGACCGGCACCACCTCTACCGCCTGGAATGACCCCACGCGGGGCGGTGAATTGGCCAAGGCCCAGTTCGCCAAGGGCTCGGACGTGGTGTTCGCCGCGGCTGGCGGCACTGGCACTGGTGTTTATCAAGCCGCCAAAGATGCCGGCAAGCTGGCCATCGGCGTGGATAGCAATCAGAACCATCTGCAGCCCGGCACCATGCTGACCTCCATGGTCAAGCGGGTGGATGTTGCGGTTTACAACGTGCTCAAGGGCTGGCAGCCCGGCGTCAGCGATCTGGGCCTCAAAGAAGGCGGCGTGGACTACGCCCTGGACGAGCACAACGCCAAGCTGATCACCCCCGCGCTGAAGACCCGGGTTGAGGCCATCAAGGCCGACATCATTTCCGGCAAGATCAAGGTCGTGGACTTCATGGCCACCGGCGGCTGCAAATACTGATGACTTCCTTGGAGCGGGGCGTGGCCCCTGGGGCTGCGATGCCCGCCGTGCCTGCAGCGGCCGCCGTGCGTTTGCATCAAATCAGCAAACGCTTTGGCGCGGTGCAGGCCAATCGAGCCGTCAGCTTGGAGATTGCCCCGGCCAGCGTGCATGGCCTGGTGGGCGAGAACGGCGCCGGCAAAAGCACCTTGATGGCGATTCTGTACGGCTACTACCAGGCCGATTCGGGTCATATCGAGGTCAACGGCCGGGCAGTGCAGATCGCTAACTCGCATCAGGCGATTGAGCTGGGCTTAGGGATGGTGCATCAGCATTTCATGCTGGTGGACACGCTGACTTGCCTGGACAACATCATGCTGGGCGCCGAGCCCGGCTTCTTCCTGCAGCGCGGTAAACGCAGCGTGCGCCAGCGCTTGGAAGCCTTGATGGCCGAGACCGGCCTGCATGTGCATCTGGACGCCCTGGTGGGCGACTTGCCGGTGGGCGAGTTGCAGCGCCTCGAGATTTTGAAAGCCCTGTACCGTGGCGCCAAGGTCTTGATCCTGGACGAGCCCACCGCGGTGCTGACCCCGCAAGAAACGACGCAGCTGTTTGAAACCCTGCGCCGTCTGCGGGACAAGAGCGGCACCACCATCATCTTGATCACCCACAAGCTCAAGGAAGTGATGGCCTTGTGTGACACGGTCACCGTGATGCGCGCCGGCCAGGTGATTCAAACCCGCGCCATCGCCGACACCTCCGAGGCCGATCTGGCCGAGGCCATGGTCGGGCGCAAGGTCAATTTGGGCCGGGTGGCCGGCCTCAAGCCCAGTGGCGAGGCCCTGCGCCTGCAAGCGCAAGGCTTGAGCGTGCGGGCCGCCAATGGCGTGCATGCGCTCAGCGAGGTCAGCCTCAGCCTGCATGCGGGTGAAATCGTCGGCGTGGCTGGCGTTTCGGGCAATGGCCAGAGTGAGTTGCTGGAAGTGCTGTCCGGCATGCTGTCGCCGCAAGGCGGCCGCATGCAAGTCGGCGAGCGGGCCTTTGACGCGGCCAGCGGTGATTGGCTCACGCCCGGCCTGGCACGCGAGCTCAAGCTCGCCCATGTGCCGGAAGACCGCCTGGCCTGCGCCATGGTGCTGAGCTTCCCGGCCTGGGAAACGGCGGCGCTGGGTTATCAGCATCGCCCCGAATATCAGCAAGGCTTGGGCTTGAATCACGGTGCCATGCGCGCTGCAACGCAAGCCATGCAAGAGCGCTTTGATGTACGGCCGCGCGATGTCAATCTGGGTTCCTCCAAGTTCTCCGGCGGCAATCAGCAAAAGCTGGTGCTGGCGCGTGAAATCGGCCAGGCGCCCACGGTTTTGCTGGTGGGCCAGCCCACCCGCGGGGTCGATATCGGCGCCATCGAGTTCATCCACAAGCAGCTGCGTGCTCTGCGTGACGCGGGCTGCGCGGTGCTGCTGGTCAGCAGCGAGTTGGACGAAATCCTGGCCCTGGCGGATCGGGTGCTGGTGATGAACAGTGGTCGCATCACCGGTGAGTTGGCGATTGAAGACTGTGATGAAAAACGATTGGGCTTGTTGATGGCGGCACAACATCAGGAGGTGGCCGCGTGAGCCAGTCCCTCAAACCTTTGCCGCGCTGGATCGATGTCGGTCTGCTGCCGCTGTGGAATTTGGCCGTGGCCTTGGGCGTCGCCGGCCTGGTGCTGCTGCTGATCGGCCAAAGCCCTGCGCAAGCACTCGGTGTCTTGCTCAACGGAGCCCTGGGCAGTGCCCGCGGCATCGGCTACACGCTTTACTACACCACCACCTTCATCTTCACCGGCCTGGCCGTGGCGGTGGCTTTTCACGCCGGCTTGTTCAATATCGGTGGTGAAGGCCAAGCCACTTTCGGTGGCCTGGGCCTGGCGCTGCTGGCCTTGCTGCTGGGGCCGCATTTGCCGGCGCTTGTGCTGTTGCCACTGCTGGTGCTGGCGGCTGCGCTGTTCGGCATGGCTTGGGCGGCGGTGCCGGGCTATTTGCAGGCCTGGCGCGGCAGCCACATCGTCATCACCACCATCATGTTCAACTTTCTGGCCAGCAGCCTGAATGTCTATTTGCTGGTCAACTGGCTGCGGCCGGGCGACAGCATGGCGGTGGAAAGCCAGGCTTTTGCCGACAGCGCGCGCATGCCCAGCTTGCACAGCTTGGCTGAAATGGTGGGTTGGGAGTTGCCATCCTCGCCGCTGAATCTGAGCTTGTTGCTGGCGCTGCTGGCCTGCGTGTTCGTGCAATGGTTTTTGTGGAAGAGCGGCCCGGGCTATGCCTTGCGCGCCGTCGGTTCCTCGCCGCGCGCCGCGCATTACGCCGGCATTGCGCCCAAGCGCCAGGTGCTGTTGGCCATGGGCTTGTCGGGCGCTTTGGCCGGCCTGGTGGCGGTGAATGAAATCTCCGGCGTGCAGGGCAAGCTGACGCTGGACTTTGTGGCCGGCGCCGGTTTCACCGGCATCGCGGTGGCGCTGATGGGGCGCAACCATCCGGTGGGCATCGTGCTGGCCTCTTTGCTGTTTGGCATGCTTTATCAAGGCGGGGTGGAGTTGAGCTTCGAGATTCCCGGTTTCAGCCGCGATATGGTGGTGACGGCCCAAGGCCTGATCGTGCTGTTCGCCGGCGCCATGGCCACCGTGAGCGTGCCGCTGTTTGGCCGCGTGCTGGCCGCGTTCGAGAAGAAAGAGAAGGAGCCGGCTCATGGATGAGTTGATGCTGGGCTCGCTGCTGGCCTCGACCTTGCGGCTGTCGGTGCCGCTGCTGCTGTGCGCCTTGGCCGGTTTGATCTGTGAACGCTCCGGCGTGGTGGACATCGGCCTGGAGGGCAAGATGCTGTTCGCCGCCTTTGCCGCTGCGGCCGTGGGCACGGTGACGCATTCGACGGGGCTGGCGCTGTTGGCCGCCATCGCCGTGGCGAGTTTCATGTCCATGATTCACGGCTTTGCCTGTGTCAGCCATCGCGGCGACCAAGTGGTGTCGGGCGTGGCCCTGAATATGGTGGCGGCAGGCTTGACCGCCGTGCTGGGCATTGCCTGGTTCGCCCAGGGCGGCCAGACCCCACCCATCGACCCCAGCGTGCGCTTGACCGGCCTGGTGCCGGCCTGGAGCGAGCCCAGCGGCGCGCAAGCCGATCTGGGCAACTGGTTGGGTGCCATCGTCGGCCACGGCTTGCTGAGCCATAACGTGCTGGTCTATCTGGCTTTTGCCCTGGTGGCGGGCGTGTGGTTTTTCATGGAACGCACGCGGCCTGGCCTGCGCTTGCGCGCCGTGGGTGAGAACCCCGCCATGGTTGATGCGGCCGGGGTGTCAGTCGCCAAACTGCGTTATGCCGCGCTGCTGATCAACGGCGTTTTGTGCGGCCTGGCGGGCAGCTATCTGACGCTGGCACAGAATGCTTCCTTCTCGCCCAATATGACGGCCGGGCGTGGCTTCATCGCCCTGGCGGCGCTGATTTTCGGCAAGTGGAAGCCGGTGCCCACGCTGTTCGCCTGCCTGCTGTTTGGCTTTCTGGACGCCTTGGCGATCCGCATGCAGGGCGTTGCCATCCCCGGCGTGGGTGAGGTGCCGGTGCAGCTGATTCAAGCGCTGCCCTATTTGTTGACGGTCATTTTGCTGGCCGGCTTCATCGGCCAGGCCCTGGCGCCCAAGGCCCTGGGCACACCGTATGTGAAGGAGCGTTGAGCATGTTTGAACTCACGCCCGAATTGAAAGAGCGCCTGCTGGCTGCCTCCCTGGCCGCACGCGCGCATTCGCATTCGCCCTATTCGCGCTACCAAGTGGGGGCGGCGATTCTGGACGAGCAAGGCCGCATCCATGTGGGCGCGAATATTGAAAACGCCGCCTACCCGCAGGGCTGGTGCGCCGAAGCCACGGCACTCGGTGCGATGGTGATGGCCGGTGGCCGCGAGGCCAAAGCGGTCTTGGTCAGTGGCCCCGGGCCAAACGTGATCACACCCTGCGGTGGCTGCCGGCAAAAGCTGCGCGAGTTCGCGATGCCGGAGTTGCTCATCCTCGCGGCCGACCCCGGCGGCATCCGCCAGCAATGGACTCTGGACGAACTGCTGCCGCACAGTTTCGGCCCCGACCATCTCAAATTTTGAAAGCAGTAGACCATCATGATTGATAACAAAACACTGGACCTCCAGATCGCCGACTCCGTCGCCAAGCTCAACAGCCTGTTTGGCGCAGCCCCGGCCGTGGCCGTGGTGCTGGGCTCGGGCTGGTCGGGTGCCGTGAGCCTGGTGGAAGACGCCAAGCATCTGAGCTATGCCGAGCTGGCCGCCTTCCCTCAGCCCAAGGTGGAAGGCCATGTCAACGAAATCGTGGTTGGCCGCATCGGCGCACAACGTGTGGTGATGCTGCGTGGCCGTGCCCACACTTATGAAAGCGGCAACTGCACCGGCATGGCCGGCGCGCTGCGCACGCTCAAGCGCTGGGGCGTCAAGGCGGTCTTGCAGACCAATGCCTCGGGCTCGCTGCGCAGCGATCTGCCGCCCGGCAGCCTGATGCTGATCACCGACCACATCAACGCCCCGCAGCGCTCCCCCTTGGTGGGCGAGCCCGGCAGCGAGCGTTTTGTCGACATGAGCACCGCTTACGACGCCGAGCTGCGCGCCAATGCCCTGGCTGTGGCCAAGGCACAAGGCCAGGCCTTGGGTGAGGGTGTGTACATCTGGGCCCTGGGCCCACAGTTTGAAACCCCGGCCGAGATCCGCATGTTTGCTGCCTGGGGCGCTTCGGCCGTCGGCATGAGCACCGTGCCCGAGACCATTCTGGCCCGCCATTGCGGCCTGCGCGTGATGGGCCTGGCCTTGATGACGAATATGGCCGCCGGCCTGTCCGACGAGGCGCTGACGCATGCGTTGACCCTGCAGCAAGCGCAGTCTTCCGCCGAAGTGGCCGCCAAGTATCTGGCCGCCGTGGTGGCCAGCTTGGCCGAACTGCCCTCGATGCAATGAGCACGCTCGCGGCTGCTGATGCCGCCCGCCTGGCCCTGCAATGCCTGGACTTGACCAGCCTGAATGAGGCCGATAGCGCCGCCGACATCGCGGCCCTGTGCCAGCGCGCCCAAACGCCTTTCGGCCCCGTGGCCGCTGTGTGCGTGTGGCCGCGTTTTGTGGCCCAGGCACGCGCGGCCTTGCCTGCGGCGATCAAGGTCGCCGCGGTGGCCAACTTCCCCGCCGGTGACTTGAACCTGCCCCTGGCCTTGGCGGATGTGGCCGATATTCGCGCGGCCGGTGGCGATGAGGTGGATGTTGTCTTGCCTTATCGCCAACTGGATCAGGCGCCTGAGTTTCTGGCCGCCGTGCGCGCGGCCTGCGGCCCGCTGACCTTGAAGGTCATCATTGAAAGCGGTGAGTTGCAAACGCCCGAGCTGATCGCACGCGCGACCCAGCTGGCCGTTGCCGCCGGCGCTGACTTCGTCAAGACCAGCACCGGCAAGACGCCGGTGTCGGCCACGCCGCAAGCTGCCCAGGTGATGTTGGCTGAGATTGCTGCCCATCCCGGTGTGGGCTTCAAGGCCTCCGGCGGCATCCGCACGGTGGCGGAGGCGCAAGGCTATCTCGCGCTGGCACAGGCCGCGCTGGGCGAGCAGGCGCTGAACGCCCGGCGCTTGCGCTTCGGTGCCAGCGGTTTGCTGAACGACATCTTGGCGGTCTTGGGCGGTCAAGGCTCAGCAGCAGGTGCGCCGACTGGCTACTGAGGCCCTAAACTTCAGCCCCATTCCTTCGCACTTCGTCGCATTCCTTCGCATCTCTTCGCACCTCGCGCGAAGCCCGCCTCATTTTTCGAGCAGTAGCATGTCCGTCACCCCAGAATTGCCCGAGCAGCCTCAGTCACCCGACGTCGCGGCTGCCGCCCCAGATGCCAAGGCCGAGCATCGCCCCATCAAGAGCTTTGTGGTGCGTGCCGGCCGCATGGGTTCGGGCCAGGTCAAGGCTTTGGCCGAATTGGGGCCGCGCTTTGTGTTGCCCTTCACACCGGGTCAGACCTTCAATCCTGCGGCCGTGTTTGGCCGCGAGGCACCGGTGGTGTTTGAGATTGGCTTCGGCATGGGTGACGCGACTGCCAAGATCGCCCAGACCCTGGCCGACCATGACTTCATCGGCTGCGAAGTGCATGAGCCCGGCGTCGGCGCCTTGCTCAAGCACATCGATGAGCGCCAACTCAGCAATATCCGCATCTTCCAGCACGACGCCGTGGAAGTGCTGGAGCAGATGATTGCCCCCGCCTCACTGGCCGGTGTGCACATCTTCTTCCCCGACCCCTGGCACAAAAAGCGCCACAACAAGCGCCGCCTGATTCAGCCCGAGTTCGTGGCGAAGTTGGTCAAGCACATTCGCCCCGGCGGCTATCTGCATTGCGCCACCGACTGGGAGCCCTATGCCCAGCAGATGCTGGAGGTGCTCAGCGCCGAGCCAACGCTGGAAAACACGGCCGAGGCCTATGCGCCCACGCCGGCCTACCGCCCACTGACCAAGTTCGAGAACCGCGGCATCAAGCTGGGCCACGGCGTTTGGGATTTGGTGTTCCGTCGCAAAGCCTAACTGTCGGCGCCGTCTGACTGCCAACCGCGCAGCAAGCTGGCCAAGGCCAGCACCAGCAGCGCGTCGGCCAAGGGCAGGGTGGCGATGAAGCCGGCGTGCTTGAAGCCCAAGGCGCCGGACAGGCCGCCCACAAAAAAGGCCAGCACCAGGGTGGCGTGAATGCGCAGGCGGCGCCGGTCGGCGCGTACCTGTTCCAACTGCGGCCCCAAGTTCCAGTACAGCAAACGTCCCAGCTCCAGGCCCAGATCGGTCAGCAAGCCGGTGACGTGGGTGGTGCGAATCTCGGCCTTGGAGATCTTGGTGATGAGGGCGTTTTGCAAGCCCATCACAAAGCACAGCAGCAAGGTGGTCAGCGAGACCCGCTCGATCTGCTGCGGCAGCATCGCGCTGCCGATCAGGCCAAATGCCAGCAGCAGTGCGGCCTCCAGCAATAGCGTGGGCACATAGGTCCAGGCCGGGAAGTTGCGGCGGCTGAAGTTCACCATCACGGCGGTGCTGACCGCCCCGATCACAAAAGCCGCCACCGCCACCAGCGCGCTGATCGCCAGGCCAATATGGCCGAGCGCGAATTCATCTGCAGCGCCCGACACCAGGCCCGTCATGTGCGAGGTGTACTGGCCCACCGCCAGAAAGCCGCCCGCGTTCAGCGCCCCGGCCACAAAGGCCAGGCCGGCGCCCAGGTGCAGATTAGCGCGCGGGCTGCGCACCGGGGCGGTGAGCTCAGCAAGATAGTTGACGGGCATGCGCTGAGCATACGGGATGCGCCATGCGCCAACTGTCACTTGCTGTCTGCTGCCAGCCGCACTGCACGCCCGCTGCGGCGCGGTCAGCCTGCTAGAGTGCTGCCCATGTCTGAAACCTCTTCTCTTCAACTGGCTGGCAAGCATGTCTTGCTGGGCCTCTCAGGTGGCATTGCCTGCTACAAAACGGTCGAGCTGATCCGCTTACTGACCAAATCCGGCGCATCGGTGCAGGTCATGATGACCGAGGCGGCCGAGCAGTTCATCACCGCCGTGACCCTGCAAGCCCTGTCGGGCCGGCCTGTGCTCAGCAGCCAATGGGACGCGCGCGAGCCCAACAATATGGCCCACATCAATCTGAGCCGCGAGGCCGATCTGATGCTGATCGCCCCGGCCAGCGCGGACTTCATCGCCAAGCTGGCGCAAGGCCGGGCCGATGAGTTGCTGAGTTTGACGGCGCTGGCCAGGCCCATGGGCACTTGCCCCCTGGCCGTGGCGCCAGCCATGAACCGCGAGATGTGGGCGCACCCGGCCACGCAGCGCAATGTGGCGCAGTTGATCGCCGACGGCACACAAATCCTCGGCCCCGGCGCCGGTGAGCAAGCCTGCGGCGAAGTTGGCGATGGCCGCATGCTCGAAGCTGCCGAGTTGTTCGAGGACATCTGCGCCTTGCTGGCGCCCAAGCTCTTGGCCGGCAAAAAGCTGTTGATCACCGCCGGCCCCACGTTTGAGCCCATCGACCCGGTGCGCGGCATAACCAATCATTCGAGCGGCAAGATGGGTTTTGCCATCGCCCGCGCGGCCCGTGAAGCCGGTGCCGAGGTGACCCTGGTGGCCGGCCCGGTGCACCTGGCCACGCCGCGTGGCGTGCGCCGCATCGATGTGCAAAGCGCGCAGCAGATGTTTGACGCGGTGCTGCCGCTGGCCCCGCAGAACGAGGTGTTCATCGCCACAGCTGCGGTGGCCGACTGGCGGCCCGCCAGCCATGCCCGGCAAAAAATCAAGAAAGATGGCAGCGGCGCCGCGCCCATGATTGCCATGTGCGAGAACCCCGACATCCTGGCCAGCGTCGCGGCTCTGAACCCGCCGCCTTTCTGCGTCGGCTTTGCGGCTGAGAGCGAGAGGCTGCAGGAACACGCCCGCGCCAAGCGCTTGCGCAAAAACGTGCCCCTGCTGGTCGGCAATATTGGCCCGGCCACTTTTGGCCAAGACCACAACGCTTTGCTGCTGGTTGATGCCAGCGGCGAGCGCGAGATTCCTCACAACGACAAAGCGAGCCTGGCTCGTCAGCTGGTGCAAGACATTGCCCAGCGTCTGCATCAAACCGAGCCACAAGCATGACCCAAACCACGGTAGACCTCAAAGTGCTCGACGCCCGCATGGCCGAGCAAATCCCTAGTTATGCCACCCCCGGCAGCGCCGGCCTGGACCTGCGCGCTTCCCTGGATGCGCCCGTCACGCTGGAGCCCGGCCAGACCTTTCTGGTGCCAACCGGGCTGGCCATTCATATCAATGACCCAAGCCTCGCGGCCATCATCCTGCCGCGCTCCGGCCTGGGCCATAAGCATGGCATCGTGCTCGGCAATCTGGTCGGCTTGATCGATTCCGACTACCAAGGCCAGTTGATGGTCAGCTGCTGGAACCGTGGCCAAACGGCTTTTGTGATCCAACCCATGGAGCGCATTGCCCAGTTGGTGCTGGTGCCCGTGGTGCAGGCCGCATTCCGCCGCGTTGATGATTTCGCCGATGCCTCGCAGCGCGGCGAGGGCGGCTTTGGATCGACCGGCAAAGCCTGATGGCTTCGCGCAGCTCTTGAGATCCCCCGCGCATGGTGAGGCGCGGCATGGAGGGTGTGGTGTTTGCCTTGCTAGGGCAAAGCCACGCCCCTTCTTTTTCTATCGCTCGGCCAACGGCTAGCGCTTGTCCAGATTTTGTGCGCTGGGTTTGAAGTCAGTTTTCAGGACTGGGAATTTGAAAACTTTGGACCGAGCTGCTTTTGCCCCCTAATTTTAGGGGGTGGCTGGTTTAAGGGTCCACCCTAGCTTGAAATAGAATTTTCTGTCCCATGAGTTGCTGAATTATTTTTTTTCCAACTCATTTTTATGGATGTGATGCTTCTGGGATGGCCTGAATTTTTCTTGCCGGCGGCCCGATGGTCGTGAATATTGATTCGATTGGATTGATGTTTCAGGAAATTGAAGTGCCCTGTCATGATTTTAAGTTGGAGTAATTGATATGCGGCATCAATTCCTGGTTTCAGGTCTTGTCGGGGCGCTTGGGGTAATTGGGCTTGGTTTGGCGCAGCCAGCGTCGGCGCAAGTGCAAACGGATCCGGTTTCCGGCCAGAGAATTGAGTCAATTCAAATTCTCATCAAAAATCCGAGTGCGGATACTGCGTTTAACAGTCGTGTCGAAGATTTGGTCCGGCGCACGATTGCCGTTTTTCCGAGTGATGTTTATTCGGAATTGCGCTTGCTGTCCTCGCTGGCACGTATCTCGCTCATGCCTGAGATTCAGCAGGCCAAGCATGAAGCCACACCCGGCGCGACCGGCGGAGTGCTGCTGGCCATTGAGGTGACTTTGGCCGAGCGGGGCGCCGCCGGCAAAGAAACACCGGCTGCGCAGGTGTTGCCCGCATTTCCCACTTTGTATGAATCCAATGGGACGGTCGTGCGCGCCAAGCTGGAAACCTTGGCCATGTATTACGGCAACAATAATGCGTGGTTTGGCCGTAATGATGTCATGCTCAATGGCAACCCATTTGCGGTCGGCCAATCCGCTGGTAAGGGTTATAGCGACTGGCTCGAGGGCTTTGTGCATTTGGGCCTGTACGGCATTACGCCCATTTCGCCTTCAATTTATACCTATGGCGGTATCAGCGCGCTGGCGAGCGGCTCGGTCGGTCAAGAGTTGTTCACCGATAAAACCCGCAGCCACTTGGCGGTGGAAGATGCTTTTGTCGGGATTGTGGGTGGCACGACCTCCGAGCAGGGCGATCGTTTTGTCTACAACCTGTCCACCGGCCGGCAGAGATTCACCATCGGTGAAGGGTTTCTTTTAGTCAATACGGCGGCCAATGGCCTGAATCGGGCGGCTTTGCAGTCGAATCCGCGCTGGGCGGGTGATCGCGTGACGTTGGGCCGCTTCGCCTTCAATAACTGGAAGCTTGATCTGTTTCACGTCGAGCCGGACGAGATGCCCGAGCTGGATTCCAAAACCCAGATTCAAGGCGTGAACCTTGAGGCCTCGGCGCTTGGGGACTTCAATTTGGGCTTTACCGCACTGCATGTGCCAAAGTCCAAGTCGGTTTATTACAAAGACGCCAATCAGTTGCCGCGCGAAGGGCTGCGTGTGGCTGATATGCGCATGCGCTGGCAGCCCGCGCCTGCGGGCAAGGCGGGGCCATTCGCGGCGGCAGAGTTGGCGCGCCAAACGCACAGCAAGTTTGATATGGAGGCCTGGGCCTATTTTGGCGAACTCGGCTATGTGTTTGCGCAAGCGCCGTGGACGCCTACCCTGAGCTACCGCTATGCGCGGTTTTCGGGTGATCAGGCCGATTCCCAGAAATTCGGTCGCTGGGATCCTTTGTTGTCGGGCGGCAATGGGGAAACCTGGGTTCAAGGCATCAACCACTACAAGATCTTCCAGGATTCGAATCTGGTGGCGCATCGCATCCAAATGCGACTGCGGCCGCAGCAGCAGATTGAACTGGTGCCGCAACTCTGGTTCTTCAGCGCCGATTCGCTGACCAATTTGGGTGGCAACCCGGCCTTGTCGTTCTTGAAGTCCAAGAATCTGGGCACTGAGCTCAATCTCACCGCCAAGTACTTCATGTCCAGGAATGTGATGTTTCAGGGACATATCGCCGCCACTTTTGCGGGCGACGCGATCAAACAAGGGCTGGGCACTTATTCCAGCCCCTGGATCAGCACGATGTTCTTTGTGCGAATCGGTTACTAGTCTTGTCCACCAACCCATGGAGATAGCGATGGAACGCAGAGATTTGATGAAGGGTGTTGCAGTGATGGCGGCCGCAGGCGTGGCAGCAAGCAACGCATCCGCGCAGTTTCAGGCCAGCAAGCAGGCGCCGGTTGGCGTCAAGGATGTGGACCCGGTGGCTGAGGACTATTTCATCCCCGGCCGCTTCAAGGGAAAGACCCTGATCGTGACCGGTTGCGCCCGAGGCATGGGTGAGGCTGTGGCTATTCGCGCGGCGCGGGAAGGCGCTAATGTTGTTGGCGTCGACTGGATCAAGGACCTGGGCGCCCGCACCATTGACCGCATCAATTCGGCGGGCGGCAAGGCCGTGTTCGTGCATGGCAGCGTGGGTGATTCCGCGACCTGCGATCTGATGGTCAAGGCCGCAGTCGATAACTTCGGCGGCTTGGATTTCGCCATCAACAACGCCGGGGTGATGGACGGTGTCTACTCGGGTGACCCCATCGACTACGAGAAGCAAAAGTCATTGATCTTTGCCCCGATCCACGAAGCCACCGATGAGTATTGGGACCGGGTGTTCCTGAGTAATGCGGCCGGTGTCTTCCGCAGCTTGCGTGCCGAACTCAAGCAAATGGTCAAGCAAGGGCGAGGTGGTGCCATCGTCAATGTGGGCTCCATCGCCGGCTTGACCGGTTTGGCCGGCAATCCTGCTTATGTGGCCAGCAAGCACGCGGTCAATGGTTTGACGCGCAATGCGGCGATCGACTACGCGCCCTACGGCATTCGGGTGAATTCGGTCAATATGGCCGCTACCGACACGCCGATGGTGGCGCGTGCGGGTCAGTTGGTGATGGCAGCCTCCAAGGCCTCTACAGGCCCCAAGATGGGCACCATCAAGACGCAGAGTGTCTTGGCTTACGCCGATTCCAAGCGTCGCCCGGCGACCGTGGGTGAGCAAGTTGGCGTGATGCTGTTCTTGTTGTCCAGCGAGGCTTCCAACCTGACCGGCGCGATGTACGCCACGGATGGTGGCTGGACCGCCTACTGAGGGTCTAAGCAGGAGCCGCTGCGGACTGGGCTTGCCAGCGCAGCGAGTTGAGCTCCGGCGGGATCTAATGATTCCGTATGGGCCTGCCTGAGCGGCAGGCCTACAGGATTGGGCTTTGAGCGGAGGAGGGCGCAGCCCTCCGGCTCGTCTTGCAGTTTGCTTGCAACGCTTTCTTGCCAACGGCCGCTGGCGCCCATGCCGGCTCAGCGGCCGTCAAGCTGGCTCAGTGCAAAGGCTGATCCGCCGGTGCGCCGCCAATCACGCTGAACACGGCTTCGCCCAGGGTGCCGGCTTCGATCTCGGCTTCCGTGGCATCACGCACATCCAGCACCTTCATATGCATGCGAAGGCCGAGGCCGGCCAGCGGGTGGTTGCCGTCCAGCACCACATGCTCGGGGTAGACATCGGTGATGGTGTAGAGCGCGTGCTGGGGCATATCGGGCGTGGCTGCGCCTTCAGGCAGGCCTTCGAGTTGCATGCCGGGCTCCACTTCGTCGGGGAAGAGGGTGCGTGACTCGAAGCACACCAGGCTGGAGTCGTAGTCACCAAAGGCTTCTTCGGGCTGCAGGGCCAGGCTCACTTCGTAGCCGGCGCCTTGGTCCAGCAAGGCTTCCTCGACCTTGGCAAAAAGGTCGCTGCCGCCGTAGAAAAACTCCAGCGGCTCGGCCAATTCGTCGATCAACTGCCCTTGGGCATCTTCAAGTCGCCAGCTCAAGGCGACAACACAGGGGGCGGAAATTTTCATGCCGCCATTGTTTCACATGCCTCGCCGGGCTGCATTCGGCGCGCGCGGCATCAAGCACAATGTCGGCCATGGATATCTCCGCAAACTTGGCTCTTTTGGGTGGCCTCACGCCCGAACAATTCATGCGCCAGTACTGGCAGAAGAAGCCCTTGGTGGTGCGCCAGGCCATGCCCGGCGTCAAGCCGCCGGCCTCGCGCAGCGAGTTGGCCGCCCTGGCCGCCAGTGAAGACACCGAGTCTCGCTTGGTCAGTGCCTTTGATGGCCGCTGGGCCATGCGCAAGGGCCCGATTGCCAAGCTGCCGCCGTATTCCAAAGCCGGTTGGACCTTGCTGGTGCAAGGCCTGGAGCAGCATTTGGATGCCGCCTACAACTTGCTGGAGCAGTTCCGTTTCGTGCCCGAAGCGCGGCTGGATGATTTGATGATCTCCTACGCTACCGATGGCGGCGGCGTGGGGCCGCATTTTGACTCCTACGATGTGTTCCTGATTCAGGTTCATGGCCAGCGCCGCTGGCGCATCGGGCAGCAAAAGAATGCTGAGCTGCGCGACGATGTGCCGCTGAAGATCATCGCCAACTTCGAGCCCGAGCAAGAGTATTTGATGGAGCCGGGCGACATGCTGTACCTGCCGCCGGGCTGGGCCCATGACGGCGTGGCTGTCGGCGAATGCATGACCTGCTCGGTGGGTTTTCGCACGCCGTGGCGTGCCGAGCTGGCCAAGGACTTGCTGAGCCGCTTGATGGATGATGAGGATCAGCATTACGCCAACAAGATGTATGCCGACCCCAAGCAGCCCGCCACCGCCACACCGGGCTTGGTGCCCCAGCAATTGCTGGACTTTGCCCGTGACGCGGCCGAGCGCGCGCTGCGCGAACCCTTGGCGCTGGAGCGGGCTTTGGGTGAGGCCTTGACCGAGCCCAAGCCAAAAGTTTGGTTTGAATCCGGCGAGCCCTTGCCTGAAGGCGCCGACGCCGTGTTGGATCGTTGCAGCCGCATGCTCTACGACGCCGCCCATGTCTTCATCAACGGCGAATCCTTCCGCGCTGCGGGCCGCGATGCACGCTTGATGCGCACCTTTGCGGATGAGCGGCGCCTGACGGCCAAGCAGCTGGCGCAGTTGTCAGAAGGCGCGCGCGAACTGCTGGACCAGTGGGCGGAGGACGGCTGGGTTCGGGCTGCCTGAAGCTCGCCATCGTTTGACAGGCTAGATGAGCGAGCCTGCGAAGGAGCAATCCATGCAAGACCAAAGTGGCAGCTTTGAGGGGCGGCAGGCGTTTTCCTCAGCCATTTCGCAGGCCATCGCTTGGGCGGCAGAGCAGGGCTGCCGAGAGGTGTTCTGGTTGGATCGCAGTTTTGCCGACTGGCCCTTGTCGGATGCAGCGGTGCTGGCGCATTTACGCCAGTGGGCCCAGCCCGGGCGGCGCTTGCACTTGCTGGCCGAGCAATATGACGACGTGGCTCGCCGCCACCCGCGCTTTGTGCAGTGGCGGGCTCGCTACGGCCACTGCGTTCATGCCCGCGCCTTGGATGAGCCGGGGCTGCCACCCGGTACTCGCCACCAAGCCTTGTTGATCGTCAAAGGCGCGGCCGGGCAGTTGGGCCTGCGTTTATTCGACCAAGGTCATTGGCGCGGTCATATTTCCCTGGACAGGGCCGAGGTGCAGGCATTAAGCGAAGAGTTTGATGCAAGCTTGCAACGGTCTTACGAATCATTCGGCTCAAGGACCTTGGGCCTGTGAGGCGTGACAAAAGTACCAGCTATACTTGTAGGCTAGGCGATGGAAGCGCTCGAGGTTTCCTCGTCTTGTGACGTCGAGGCACGCGACGGCTTGATTCTTAAGGGAATCGATGCAATCGCGATGCTTCAAAAAATTACCGGTAATTGAATCGTCGTTTAACGAATTTTGAGGACAAGTATGAACAAGTCGATCCTGTTGGCTACCCTGTTGGCTGCTGTTGCCCTGACCGCTTGCGGCAAGAAGGAAGAAGCCGCTGTTGTGGCTCCCGTCGCTGAAGCCGCTTCGGCTGCTGCCAGCGCTGTTGACGCTGCTGCTTCCGCTGTTGCTGCACCGGTTGCTGACGCCGCTTCGGCTGTTGCTGACGCTGCTTCGGCCGTTGGCGCCGCTGCTGCCAGCGCTGTTGACGCTGCCAAGAAGTAATCGACTCCCGTCGGTTCTCTGAAAAAACCGCCCGGCGCAAGCCCGGCGGTTTTTTTACGTCTGGGCTTTTCAGTCGATCGTGAACCAGTCGCTGCCCAGCTTTTGATCGGCCACCGGGATTTCGTCTGCGGTGCCGCCCAGCACCGACGCCAGGGCGGCGGCGGCCAGCTCGGGTCGGTTGTTGCGCTCACTCAAATGGGCCGCCAGCACGGTTTGCAGGCCGGTATGCAGGCATTGCTGCAGCAGCGTGGCCGATTGGGCATTTGAGAGATGGCCGTGGCTGCCTAGGATGCGGCGCTTCAGGTTGGCCGGGTAGCTGGAGTTTTTCAGCAAGTCTTCATCGTGATTGCACTCCAGCAGCATGGCATCCAGCCCTTGCAAGGCGGCGAGCACCGAACTGCTCGGGCAGCCCAAATCGGTCAGCAAGCCCAGGTGTTTGGCGCCGTCGTTGCAGCGCAGGTGCAATGGCTCGTTGGCATCGTGCGGCACGGCGAGCGGCTGCAGTTGCAGATCGCCCAGCTCAATCAATTCGCCGTCGCGGGCGAAGTGCAGCAGGCTGGGCTCAAAGTCCGGGTTGCCGACGGCACGCCAGGTGCCGCGACTGGTCCACAGGGGCACTCGGTATTGTTGGCAGAGCCTGAGCGCGCAGCCGATGTGGTCGCCATGCTCGTGGGTTATGAAGACGGCGGTCAGTGCCTCGGGCGCGCTGCCGGCGCGCTGCAAGCGGCGGGTCAATTCGCGCAGGCTGAAGCCGCAGTCCACCAGCAGCTGCGTGCTGGTGATGCCTTGGCTGGCTTCGACCAGGGTGGCGTTGCCGCCGCTGCCGCTGCCTAGGCTGCAAAAACGCATGCGTGGCCTCGTTGGAATAAGCTGATGAGTGGGAAATGAAAAACGCCACCAGCCCGAGGGTGGTGGCGTTGGGATGGTTTCGCAGCGCTGTGGTTTAGCGCAGGTCGTCCATCAGCAAATTGAGAATGCGCTTGGAGATCTCGCTGCTCTGCTTCTGGCCCTTGTCATCCAGCACGGTGACGGTGCTGCGCTCGCCCTCGGACTTGACCGAGACCCGGTAACGCACCTTGGCCGGGCCGTCGTCCTTGCTGAACAGGCGTTGGAAGAAGTTGGGCTCTTCCTTGCCGGCTTGGCTGGGGTCGGCATAGCGCAGATAGAACAGGCCTTGCTTGCGGTCGCGGTCTTCGATGGTGAAGCCGTGGCGATCCAGCGATTGGCCGACGCGGCGCCAGGCGCGCTCGAAACCTTCATTGACCTTCAACTCGTCCGGCACATCGGCCAGGCTGCGGCTTTGCGCTGAGACAGCGGCTGCGGCGGTGCCGGCCACCGCAGCCGTGGCCACGGGGGCGGGCGCTGCTGCGGCTGCCACAGCCGCCTTGGCGGCTTCGTCCTTGGCGCCCAACTTGACCATCAGGCGGGACAGCATCTCGGCTTCCAGCTGCGGGTCATTCGGGCGGGGTTGCCAGGCGGTGGCTTCCTTTTGCTGATTGGTATAGACCTCTTGCATGCCTTTGTGGGCAATGAAGATGTCGGTGCCGCCCTTGGGCGAGCGTTCGACGCGGGTGCGGAACATATCGCGCTCACCGGTCGAGTAGAAGCTGTCAAACACCTTGCCGATGGTGGAGCGGATCACGTCTTGCGGCAGCTTGGCGCGGTTCTCGTTCCAGTTGGTTTCCAGCAGGCCGATGTCGGCTTGATCCTTGGCGAGCTCGAAGCCGCGCTCAACCCAGAAGTCCTTCAGGGGTTGCCACAGCTGCTCGGGCGTTTGGTCCACATGCAACCAACGCTCATCGCCAACGCGCTCCAACTGCACCTTGCCGGCGGCGTTCAGAGCGACGGTGTTGGCGGCGGCTGTGGCAGGTGCAGCCTTGGCGGCGGCGCTGCTTTGTTGGAAGCTGGCGGCGCTGACGGCCGCACCGGGCGCGCGGGTATCGCGGGCCAACTGGGTCAGGTCGGGCGGGATGTCCAGGCCGGTGGTCTGCTTGGCGCCGCTGCGGTAGTCCACCTTGTCGGTGGAAATCACGTTGTCAATCGACGAGCAGCCGGCGGCCAGCGAGCCCACCAGCATCAGCGTGGCCATGCGCAGCGGGGTGCTTTGGGCGGTAAGGGGTGCAGAACGAGTCACGCTAGACATCTCCGGGAGTCAGGGTTGCAGCTGCTGGGCCAGGCCAACAGCGGCGTCGAATTCAGTGGGGCGATTAGAGCAGAAGAAGCTGCGGGGCCGCATGTGTTGCCGCCCCGCATGCCCTGCCTCTACAGCAGGCCGCCCTCTTTCATGGCTTGTTCAACCACGGCTTGGCCGGCCGGCGTCAAGCCGGTGATGGGCAAGCGCAGATGAGGCTGAATGCGGCCCAGCTTGGCCAGCGCCCACTTGGTGGGGGCTGGGCTGGGCTCGCAGAACAGGTTCTTGTGCAGGCTCAAGAGTTGGAAGTGGATGCGGCGGGCGGTGGCGATGTCACCGGCCAGCGCAGCCTTGCACAGCTCATGCATGGCGCGTGGCGCGACGTTGGCCGTCACGCTGACATTGCCGTGGCCGCCTAGCAGCATCAGGGCGATGGCGGTGCCGTCGTCGCCGGAATAGATCGAAAAGCCCTTGGGGGCGTTCTTGATCAGCCAGGCGGCGCGCTCGATATTGCCGGTGGCTTCCTTGACGCCGAACACGCCGGGCAAGCTGGCGCAGCGCAAGGTGGTTTCGGGCTGCATATCGGCCACGGTGCGGCCGGGCACGTTGTAGAGCATCATGGGGATGTCTACGGCCTCGGCGATGGCCTTGTAATGCTGGTAGATGCCTTCTTGCGAGGGCTTGTTGTAGTAAGGCACGACGGACAAGGTGCAGTCGGCGCCGACTTCCTTCGCGTAGCGGCTCAACTCAATGGCTTCCGAGGTGGAATTGGCGCCGGTGCCGGCCATGATGGGCACGCGGCCCTTGGCATGCTCAACCGCAGCGCGAATGATTTCGCGGTTTTCTTCCATGCTGACGGTGGGCGACTCGCCGGTGGTGCCGACCACGCAGATGCAGTCGGTGCCTTCGGCGATATGCCAGTCAATCAGCTTGCGCAGGCTGGGGTAATCAACGCTGCCATCTTCAAGCATCGGCGTGATGAGTGCGACGATGCTGCCAACTAGTCCGTTCATTGAGCAATCCTTGTAATCAGTCGATTCTACTCAGCCGCAAACCTTTTTACGGGCGGGGCAGGGCATATCGCTGGAAAACCCCCTCGTCTTCAGACGCGGCGCGAACAGCCGCAACGCGCTGGACGAAGCGGCCGTTGACCGCCGCTGGGCTAATTTCACCGGGAGCAGACTCAAAACCATCTTCATAGCCCACCACGCGCAAGCCCGCGCAGGCGCGCAGCAACTCGCCGGGCTGCAGCAGAAAGTCGGCACGCGCTGGGCGGCCAATGCTCTGCTGGCCATGGGCAAAGGTTTCGTAAATCAACCAGCCGCCCGGGGCTACTGAGGCGATGATTTGCGGCAGCAGCGGGCGCCAGAGGTAGTTCGTCACCAGCACCAGATCGAATTGCCGCCCGGCCAGTGGCCAGGGGCCGGTTTCGATGTCGGCGGTGATGATTTCGGCCAGGGCTTGCAGCGGGGCGGTGGCCGCGCTGTCGCGGTCGACACCGGTGACGCGCATGCCTTTCTCAGCCAGGTAGCGCAGATGGCGGCCGCTGCCGCAAGCCAGATCCAGCGCGGTGGCGCCGGCAGGGGCGGCTGCGGACCAGCGCAGCAGCCAGGGGGAAATGTCAGAGGTCAAAAGCAAGCCCAGATTTGTTCGGAAAGATTGATCATCAATGCGGGCTGAATATAGGCCAGGAACACCAAGGCCAGCAGCACGGCGGCCAGCAGGCGCCACCACCAAGCCCGCGCGATCCGTTTCATGCTGGTGCCATCCGCCGCTCAATCGCGGTTTCGCGCACGGGCAGATTCACCAAGGCCGCCATCACGCCCAAGCCCACCGCCAAGTACCAGACCACGTCGTAACTGCCGCTCAGGTCATAGAGCCGCCCGCCCAGCCAAACGCCCAGAAAGCTGCCGATCTGGTGGCTCAGGAACACAAAGCCGCTGAGCATGGACATGTGCTGAATGCCGAAGATCTGCGCCAGCACCGCATTAGTCGGCGGCACGGTGGATAGCCACAAAAAGCCCATCACGCCCGAGAACAGATAGACCGAGGTGGGCGTCAGCGGCACGCTCAAAAAGCAGACGATGGCGACGGCGCGCAAGGCGTAAATGGCCGAGAGGATGTAGCGCTTGGGGAAACGCTGGCCCAGCGAGCCGGCCGCGTAGGTGCCGAACACATTGAAGAGGCCGATCAAGGCCAGGGAATAGGTTGCCACCTGCGGGCTCAGGCCGTGATCTTTCAGGTAGCTGGGCATGTGCACGCCGATGAACACCACTTGAAAACCGCAGACGAAATAGCCCAGCATCAGCAGCTGGAAGCTGCGGTAGCCAAAGGCCTCGCGCAGCGCTTGGCCAATGCTTTGCTGGTGGCCCGGTGCTGCTGCGGCGCCCTTGGGTTCACGCAGGCCCAGGGCCAAAGGAATGGTGATCAGGGCCGCGCAGCCCAGCACAAATAAGGCGTTCTGCCAGCCGGTATAGCCGATCAGCCAGTTCTCCACCGGCACCATCAGGAACTGCCCGAAACTGCCGGCCGCTGCGGCCACACCCATGGCCCAGGAGCGCTTTTCCGGCGCCACATTGCGGCCGATCACGCCGTAAATCACGGCGTAGGTGGTGCCTGACTGCGCAATGCCCAGCAAGAGCCCGGCGCTGCCGGTGAAGGCCAGGCCTGAGGTGGACAGTGCCATCAGCACCAAGCCCAGGGCGTAAAGCAAGCCGCCGACCATCAGTACCCGGAAAGGGCCGTAGCGATCCGCCAGCATGCCGGTGAAGGGCCCCGCCAAGCCCCAAGAGAGGTTTTGAATCGCCAGCGCGAAGGAGAAGGTCTCGCGCGTCCAGCCGCGGTCCATGGTGATGGGCTGCAGCCACAGGCCAAAGCCGTGGCGTATGCCCATGGACAGGGTGACGATCATGGCGCCGCACAGCAGCACCTGAAACATCGAAAGTTTCGCAGGGGCTGGGGATGCTGGAGGCAGAGGGTGGGGATGTGCGGCAGTCATCCCAGCACTCTAGCCAGAATTTGGCTTTCAGGTTGTCCCGCAGGCGAAGTCGTCTGCGGCGCGACCAGGCTTACTGGCTCAGCAAACGACCTTGTTTGACCCGCAGCAGGATGCGGCCCAGGCTGTCCAGGTCATTCAGAGGGTTGCTCTTCAGCAGCAAAAAGCTGGCCTCGCAGCCCTCGTCAAAACAGGCGATGCGGCGCTTGGGGAACAAGGCGCGCGGCGTGTCGACGGTAGCGATGCGCAAAAGCGTGGCGCGATCCATCACCGCGAGGCTGTCGAGCTGGCGCAACTCGGCAAACGCGGTGCCGTTGTAGAGGTCGGAGCCCAGCAGCAGGCTGACTTTCGCATCCAGTAAGCGGCGCAGGTTTTCGGCCTGCAACTGACGCAAGGCGGCTAAGCCGGTATCGCTGGGCTCGAAGAATCGGCTGCCCGAGATGGCGGTGATCACCGCCACATGGCGCTTGGCGGCTTCACTGGCGGCCTCGGCGCTGATGCGGTAGCGCTCTGGTGTTGTGCCTTCAAAAAAATACAGGCCCGGCAGGCGCGCCACCAGGTCCACCCCGCTTTGCACCGCCACCGTGAAGTCGGTCGCGGTGTCGGCCTGGGCCACCACCTTGAAACCATCTTGCTTGGCGCGTTTTACGATGGGGGCCACCAACTCGGGCTTCAGCCCTAAGCGGCCGAACTGTTTGGCGTCGGCACGCAGTTCGGGGCTTTCGCTGCGGCTGAGCATGAGCTTGACCCAGTCGGTCTTGCGCCCGGCCACCAGCGGCCACTTGGCGTTCAGGTCGGCGCTGCTGTCCATCACCAAGACCGCCTTGTCGGCGAAATCTTCGGCCTTGAGCTTGGGGTCGTCGCCGATCAGTTGGGCCAGCGGTTGGCCGTCGGGGGAGGTGATGCAGACGGAGGTGAACAAAACCTCGGGCGAGGCCGGCTGCGCGGCGATGGGCCGCATTTCCGCTACCGCCTTGGGCTCGCCGCATTGCATGGCGGCGTAAAACACACCGTCGCGCAGATAGCTGCTGGCATAGCGGGCAAAGCCCCAGAGGGTCTGCAAATTGTGGTTGTGCGCATCGGCCAGCGGCGGTAGCAGGAATTGGCCTTTCAGGTCCATCTGGCGCTGCGGCTTGCCCTTGGGCTTTTTGCGGGTGAAGCGGCCTTCTTGCACGTACAAAGTGCCTTGCTGGACAAAGCCCTTGCCATCGAACCATTGGGCGTTCTTCAGCTCCATGCTCATGGGGGCGCTAGCCTTGAAGTAAGGCGTTTCAGGCTCGGGCAGCGGGGCCGGGGCGCTGTGGGCCAGTTGGCTGAGGCCGAGCGCGGCAAGAATGAGAGCGAGAGCACATTTCGTCATAGGGGCGCCATGCTAGCCCGGATATTTCACAAGGTCGGCCCCGGCGGACTTGAAACAGCAATGTCCAGCAGGTTTTCTCCGCTCAATATCCGATCCAATTTGCATCCAGGGGTCTACGCGGGCTTGCGCGGCACAGGGCTGGCTGGCCCTCAACTCCTCGTCAATGCCTTTGGGCATTGCCTGTGGCCGTCTCGGGCCATCCCGCTGCGCCCTGCACCACACAATTCCCGCGTCCCTTGTGAAACATCCGGGCTAGTGCAAACTGCAGGCATACCCAGTTCAAAGGCGCTTGAGCTTGCGCCGAGATCTGCTTGCAGCTACCCGAGGACCCGTCTTGAAAACCATCTACAACGACAAGCATCCGGCGCACGCCGCCACCCATGAATTCTTCCGCGGCCGCCTAGTGCCGGCTTTTGAGACGCCGGCGCGGGCTGATTTCATTCTGCAGGCGGTGCAGGGCGCCGACTTGGGGCCTATCCTGGCCCCGGTCAATCATGGCTTGCAGGCCTTGGCGCGGGTTCACAGCTCGCGTTACTTGAACTTTCTGGCCGGCGCTTGGGAGGAGTGGCAGGCCTTGGGCGGGGAGGGGGATGCTTTCCCTGCTGTGTGGCCGGTGCGCAGCTTGCGTCACGATATCGAGCCGCAGAGCTTTGCCGCCCGCATGGGGCTTTATTCCATGGACAGCGGCACGCCGCTGACCGCCGGCGCCTGGGATGCCGCTTTTTGGGGCGCCCAAGCCGCGCTGACCGGACTGGACCTGTTGCTGGCCGGTGAGCGCAGCGCCTATGTGCTGACACGCCCGCCCGGCCATCACGCGGGCAGCGACTTCTTTGGCGGCTATTGCTTCGTCAATAACGCGGCGGTGGCGGCACAGGCTGCGCTGGACCAAGGCCTGAAGAAGATCGCCATCCTGGATGTGGACTACCACCACGGCAACGGCACTCAAGCGATCTTTTACGAGCGCGCTGATGTCTTTTTCGCCAGCATTCATGGCGACCCGCAGACCGAATACCCCTTCTTCCTGGGTCATGCAGACGAAGCCGGCGCTGGCGCCGGCCTGGGCTTCAATGCCAATTTCCCGCTGCCTGCCGGCGCCACGAATGAGCAGTGGTTTGAGCGCCTGGAGGCCGCGCTGGCCCGGCTGCAGGCCTATGCGCCCGAATTGCTGATCGTGTCCCTGGGCGTGGATACCTTTGCCGGTGACCCGATTTCGCATTTCCAGTTGGACCAGCCGGAATTTACCCGCCTGGGCGAGCGCCTGGCTCGTTTTGGCTTGCCCACGCTGTTTTTGCAAGAGGGCGGCTATGCCACCGAGGCGATCGGGCTCAATGTGCTGGCGGTCTTGCAGGGCTTTGAACAGGGGGCTTAAGCCTTCTTGGATCCGACGGCGCCCTTTTTCGGGGCAAGGTGGGAATCCTGCTCTCTACAATCGCCGCCATGGCGACGACTAAAGGCACTACCAATTCCTCCCCCGCTTCCTATGGCGAAGCGTCCATTCGCGTGCTCAAGGGGCTTGAACCCGTCAAGCAACGCCCGGGCATGTACACCCGCACGGACAATCCGCTGCACACCATTCAGGAAGTGATCGACAACGCGGCCGACGAGGCCCTGGCCGGTTTCGGCAAGCGCATTGACCTGACCCAGCACCAAGACGGTTCGGTGACCATTGCCGACGACGGCCGTGGCATCCCCTTCGGCCTGCACCCCGAAGAGGGCGTGCCGGTGGTGGAAATTGTGTTCACCCGGCTGCACGCCGGCGGCAAGTTCGACAAGGGCTCGGGCGGGGCTTACAGCTTCTCCGGCGGCCTGCACGGCGTGGGCGTCAGCGTGACCAATGCGCTGGCCAAACGCCTGGAAGTGACGGTCTGGCGCGAGGGCCAGGTGGCCACGCTGGCCTTTGAGAACGGCGATGTGGTGGAGCCCGTGGTGGCCCGGCCCGCCGTGCGCGGCGACCGCAAGCAGGGCACCACTGTGCGTGTCTGGCCCGATGCCAAGTATTTTGAAAGTGCCGAACTGCCCAAGCATGAGTTGGTGCATCTCTTGCGCAGCAAGGCCGTTTTGATGCCCGGCGTCATCGTGACGCTGACGAACGAGAAAACCGGCGATGTGCAGACCTGGACCTACCAGGGCGGCCTGCGCGACTATCTGCTGCAGACCCTGACGGCCGAGCCGCTGATCCCGCTCTACGAGGGCGAGCAATACGCCAGCAAGGCTGAGACCGAAAACTTCGCCGAAGGCGAGGGCGCGGGTTGGTGCGTGGCCTTCACCGAAGAAGGCGCGCCCATGCGCGAGAGCTATGTCAACCTGATCCCCACCGTGGCCGGCGGCACCCATGAGTCGGGGCTGAAGGACGGCTTGTTCGGCGCCATCAAGGGCTTTATTGAGCTGCACAGCCTCCTGCCCAAGGGCGTCAAGCTGATGCCGGACGATGTGTTCTCGCGTGCCTCCTTCGTGCTCTCGGCCAAGGTGTTGGACCCGCAGTTCCAGGGCCAGACCAAGGAACGCCTGAACAGCCGCGACGCACTGCGTCTGGTCTCCACCTACGTCAAGCCCGGCCTGGAGCTGTGGCTGAACCAGCATGTCGAGCATGGCAAAAAGCTGGCCGAGCTGGTGATCAAGCAGGCGCAAACCCGCCAGCGCGCCAGCCAAAAAGTCGAGAAGCGCAAGGGCTCGGGCGTGGCCGTGTTGCCGGGCAAGCTGACCGATTGCGAGAGCCGCGATCTGCTGCATAACGAGGTCTTCCTGGTCGAGGGTGACTCGGCCGGCGGCAGCGCCAAGATGGGCCGCAACAAGGAAACCCAAGCCATCTTGCCGCTGCGCGGCAAGGTCTTGAACACCTGGGAGGTGGAGCGCGACCGCCTGTTCGCCAATAACGAGATCCACGACATCGCCGTGGCGCTGGGCGTGGACCCGCATGGCAAGAACGACTCGCCCGACCTCAGCGGCCTGCGCTACGGCAAGGTCTGCATCCTCTCAGACGCTGACGTGGACGGCTCCCACATCCAGGTGCTGTTGCTGACGCTGTTCTTCCGCCACTTCCCCAAGCTGGTCGAAGCTGGCCATGTTTATGTGGCCCGCCCGCCCTTGTACCGGGTGGATGCCCCGGCGCGCGGCAAGAAGCCGGCCGCCAAGATTTACGCGCTGGACGAGGGCGAGCTCACCGCCACCCTGGACAAGCTGCGCAAAGAAGGCGCCCGAGAAGGCAGCTGGAGCATCAGCCGCTTCAAAGGCCTGGGCGAGATGAGTGCCACTCAGCTGTGGGACACCACCCTGAACCCCGAGACCCGCCGCCTGTCACCGATCAGCTACGGCCACTTGAGCCTTGGCGAGACCGAAGTTGCCATCAACAAGCTGATGGGCAAGGGCGAAGCGGCCTCGCGCCGTGAGCTGATGGAAATCAACGGCGACGCGATTGAAATCGACGTCTGATTGAGCCATGAGCCCGCCCACGCCCCGCATCCATCTGCGCCCCACCATGCTGTCCGATCTGGACTTCGTGGTGTCGGTGGAGCAGGACGCGGCCAATGTGCCCTTCATCACGCCCTGGGAGCGCACCCAGCATGAGGGGGCGCTGCGCTTCCCGGATTCACGCCACTTCATCGTCGAGATGGGGCCTGAGGCCAAGCGCGGCGGCTATGTGATTTTTCAGGGCTGCCGCAACCCGCATCGCTCGGTGGAGCTCAAACGCATCGTCTTGCTGCCCAAAGGCCAGGGCCAAGGCCTGGGCCGGGCGGCGATGCGCTTGCTCAAGAAAATGGCCTTCACGCAGTTGCACGCGCACCGCTTCTGGCTCGATGTGAAGGCGCTGAATCAGCGCGCGTTGCGCCTGTATGCCAGCGAAGGCTTTGTCGAGGAAGGGCGTTTGCGCGAGAGCGTCAAGCTCAGCGGCCAGGGTGCCGACGGCTATGACAGCCTGATCGTCATGTCCATGCTGGACCGCGAATACCAAGCGCGCGTGGCGCTGGGGCAGGAGGCTGGGTGAAAGCGCGCTCGCTGCTCCTGTCCAGCATCATGCTGCTGCTTGGTGTTGCTGCGCCCGTGCAGGCCGAGCTGTGGGGCTTTGTCGACGGCAAGGGCGTTGCCCATCTGGCCAGCAAGCCTTTGAACGGCAGCTATTCCCTGGTGCTGGCCGGGGCCGGCAAGCCCGCTGGCGCGGAAGCAGGAAATGGCCGCGTGCCGGGCAAGAGCGACGGCAGCCAGGGCCTGCTGACCTGGCTGGAGATTGCGCCCGAGGTGAAGTCGGTGCAGCCTTTTTTGCGCGAGGCCGCCGCGGCCCATGGCGTGGACATGGAGCTGCTCAAGGCCATCATCGCGGTGGAATCGGGCTATAAGCGCGATGCCCTGTCGCCACGAGGCGCTGTGGGGCTGATGCAGATCACCAGCATCGCCGCCAGCCGCTACGCCAGCGCCGGCTTGGTGGCCAACGCCAATGCCAATTTGCAGCAATTGCTGTTTGACCCGCGCACCAATGTCATGACCGGTGCGCGCATGTTGGCGGATTTGATCAAACGTTTTGGCCGCATCGATGCGGCCTTGGCGGCCTGGAATGCTGGCGAGGGCGCGGTGCGCCGCGCCGGCGGGCGCGTGCCGCCCATCGCTGAAACCCAGGCCCATGTCCATTTGGTGCTAGAGCTTTACTGGGCCCTGCTGCAAAGCCGGCTGCCGGCCCAGGCTCAGCACTTGAAGATTCACTCATCCTGACCATGAACCAGACCCCTATTGATTTTGATTCGCCGGAGCAAGTGCCGGAAAACAAGCCGGACAACAAGCTGGAAAGCGCAGCGGAGCAAACGCCGGAACAGATGCTGAGCGATGTGAGTGCTCAAACGCCGGACTCGCAAGCCGCCGCGCCTGCAGTGCCACCCGCGCCGCCCGTGCCCCCTGATGCCGGCAGCGGCTCAGGCTCGGGCGATGAGCCCGGTGATGCCCTGACCCTGGGTCGCTACGCCGAGCGGGCGTATCTGGAATATGCACTGAGCGTGGTCAAGGGCCGCGCCTTGCCGGATGTTTGCGACGGCCAAAAGCCGGTGCAGCGCCGCATCCTCTATTCCATGGACCGCATGGGTCTGAGCTTCAGTGGCACCACCGGCGCCAAGCCCGTCAAGGGCGCGCGCGTGGTGGGTGATGTGTTGGGCCGCTTTCACCCGCACGGCGACCAGTCGGTGTACGACGCCCTGGTGCGCATGGCGCAGGACTTCTCGCAGCGCTATCCGCTGATCGACGGCCAGGGCAATTTCGGTAGCCGTGACGGCGATGGCGCGGCGGCCATGCGTTACACCGAAGCCCGCTTGGCGCCCATCAGCCGCTTGCTGCTGGACGAAATCGACGAAGGCACGGTGGACTTTGTCCCCAATTACGACGGTTCTACCCAAGAGCCCAGCCAGTTGCCGGCGCGCCTGCCTTTTGTGCTGCTCAACGGCGCCAGCGGCATCGCCGTGGGCATGGCCACCGAAGTGCCCAGCCACAATCTGCGCGAGGTGGCCTCGGCCGCCGTGGCTTTGCTGAAGAACGACAAGCTCTCGGATGATGAGCTTTACACCTTGCTGCCCGGACCGGACTATCCCGGCGGCGGCCAGTTGATCAGCTCGGCCGACGATATCCGTTCGGCCTACCAGAGCGGCCGCGGCAGCATGAAGCTGCGCGCGCGCTGGAAGATCGAAGACCTGGCGCGCGGCCAATGGCAGTTGGTGGTGACCGAGTTGCCGCACGGCACCAGCTCGCAAAAAGTGCTGGAAGAGGTGGAAGAACTCTCCAACCCCAAGGTCAAGGCCGGCAAAAAGACGCTCAGCCAAGAGCAGTTGCAGCTCAAGGCCAGCTTGCTGGCGGTGCTGGACTGCGTGCGTGATGAGTCGAGCAAAGACTCCGCCGTGCGCCTGGTGTTCGAGCCCAAGAGCCGCACGGTGGAGCAGCAAGACCTGATCACCACGCTGCTGGCGCACACCAGCCTGGAGACCTCGGCCTCAATCAATCTGACCATGATTGGCGCCGATGGCCGTCCCACGCTGAAGAGCTTGCGCCAGATCCTGAGCGAATGGCTGGGCTACCGCCAGGTGACGGTGCAGCGCCGCACCCAGCATCGCCTGAACAAGGTGCTGGACCGCATCCATGTGCTGGAAGGCCGGCAGCTGGTGCTGCTCAATATCGACGAGGTGATTCGCATCATCCGCAATGCCGATGAGCCCAAGCCGGCGCTGATCGAGCGCTTCCGCCTGAGTGAGCGTCAGGCTGAAGACATTCTTGAAATCCGCCTGCGCCAATTGGCGCGCCTGGAGGCGATCAAGATCGAGCAGGAATTGAGCGCGCTGCGCCTGGAGCAAGGCAAGCTGGAAGACATTCTGGGCAACCCCGGCAGCTTGAAGCGCACCGTCATCAAAGAGATCGAGGCCGATGCCAAGCAGTACGGCGATGAGCGCCGCACCCTGATTCAGGAAGAAAAGCGCGCGACGGCCGAGGTGCGCATCGTTGATGAGCCGGTGACGGTGGTGGTCAGCCAAAAGGGCTGGGTACGTGCGCTCAAGGGCCATGAGGTGGCTCCGGCCGCCTTGGCATTCAAATCTGGCGACCAGCTCTACGGCACCTTCCAGTGCCGCAGCGTGGATCCGCTGATCGTGTTCGGCAGCAATGGCCGGGTTTATTCGGTGCCGGTGTCGGTGCTGCCTGGCGGGCGCGGTGATGGCCAGCCCATCACCACCTTGATCGAGCTGGAATCCGGCACGCAAATCGCGCATTACCTGGCCGGCGCCGGCAATCAGCGCCTGGTGCTGGCCGGCAGCGGCGGCTTTGGTTTGGTGGCGCAGCTGAGTGATCTGGTCGGCCGCCAAAAAGCCGGCAAGACCTTCCTCAGCCTGGAAGGCAACGAGAAGCCGCTGCCGCCGGCCTTGCTGCCCGCCGGCGAAGTGCTGGGCCTGCAACTGGCTTGCTTGTCTGAACAGGGCCGCTTGCTGACCTATGCCTTGGACGAGCTGAAGCATCAGCCCAAGGGCGGCCGTGGCCTGACCCTGATGGACCTGGAAGGCAAGGATCAACTCCTGGGTGTGGCGGCATTCAGCCAAAGCCTGCTGGTGCAGGGCCTGGGCCGCGGCGCCAAGCCCAAGGAAGAGATTCTGAAGGGCGTTGGCTTGGCTGCTTATGCCGGCAAGCGGGCGCGCAAGGGCAAGGCCGTCGAAGCCTTCCAAAAAGTCTTGCGGGTGCAGGCGCCTTGAAGGGCCTATTGAGCGGCGCTGACATCGCACGGCGAGCCCTGCTGATTTCAGGCCTAGGCTTGGCCTCGGGCGTTTGGGCGGCCGAGTCTGAGTTGCAGGCCCGACTTGACGCGCTGCAAAAGCGCAGCGGTGGCCGCATCGGCCTGTTTGCGCTGAACAGCGGCAGCCGGGCGCAGATCGCTTTTCAGGCCGATCAGCGCTTTGCTTTTTGCTCCACCTTCAAGCTCTTGCTGGCCGCGGCCGTGTTGGCGCGGGTGGATGCGGGTCAGCTGAATCTGGACAAGCCCATCCGCTACAGCAGCAATGACATGCTGGCCCATGCGCCCATCACCTCGGCCCGTTTGGTCAATGGCCGGGGTGTGATGAGTGTGGGCGAGTTATGCGAGGCCATCGTGACGGTCAGCGACAACCCTGCTGCCAATTTGCTCTTTCCCTTGGTGGGTGGCCCGCCCGGGCTGACGCGCTTCCTGCGCGAACTGGGTGATCCGCACACCCGCTCGGACCGCATCGAGCCGGCGCTGAACAGCAATCAAGCCGGCGATGAACGCGACACCACTACACCGGCCGCCTTTGTCAACAGCATGGAAGCCTTGCTGCTGGGCAATCGCTTGAGCGAAGAGGCCCTTCAGTTGCTGGTGGGGTGGATGGTGGGCAGCACGACAGGCTTGCAGCGCTTGCGCGCCGGTTTGCCCGAAGGCTGGCGCGCCGGCGATAAGACCGGCACCGGGGCGGGTGGCGCCGTCAATGATGTGGCCATTGCGTGGAAGCCTGAGCAGGCGCCCTTGCTGATGGCGGTTTTTATGAGCGGTTCAGCGCAAAGTGTGGACGAGCTCAACGCCATTCACGCGGAGCTGGCTGGCTTGGTGGTCAAGGCCATCGGCTAAGCACGAAAAGGGCGAGCCATAGCTCGCCCACTTTCAGCCCCTCTGGCCTCACTGCGCCGCCATTTGGCGCCCCAAAAAGCGCTCGACCCGGCCCCAGAAGTCCTTGTGGGTCTCTGGCCCGCGCCAGCCATGGCCTTCCTCGGGGTAGAGCACCCATTCCACTTGCTTGTTGCCGCTGGCTTGCAAGGCGTCGCGCATCTTCACGCCATGTTCCATGGGCACGCGGCGGTCGATGGCGCCATAGGCCATCAACAGGGGCTGCTTCAGGCGCGCGGCTTGTTGCAGGGGCGAGTTCTGCTTGAGCATCTCGCCATCGGCCTTGGGGTCACCCACCATGATGGGCATGTCGTAGCTCAGACCCAGGGCGCCTTGATCGCTGTTGAGTGAGGTGTAGAGCAGCGCGAGGTCGGACACACCGACCCAGTTGATGCCGCACTTGAAGGTCTCGGGATAGCGGATCAAGGCCATCATGCTGGCGTAGCCACCGTAGCTACCGCCGGCGATGCAGATGCGCGCGGCATCGGCATAGCCCTTGGCCACGGCCCAGCGGGTGGTGTCCACCACATCGTCCACCATGCCTGTGCCCCATTGCTTCCAGCCCGCGCGCTCGAAACTGCTGCCATAGCCTTCGCTGCCGCGGAAGTCGGTTTCGATCACCAAATAGCCGCGCGAGGCCAGGTATTGCGGGATGGCGCTCCACTCCCAGTGATTGCCGCGGGAGAAGGGGCCGCCATGCACCAGAACCACGGTGGGCAAGGGTTGGCTGGACTTGGGGCGGGTCACTAGCGTGGGCAGCATCAGGCCGTCGCGGGCCGGAATACGCACGTTCTCCCGGGCGGCCATGGCGCCGGGCTTGATCCAAGGTCGGGACAGCAAAATCGTCTTGAGGCTCTTGTTTTGACGGTCGTAAATGCTGAAGGCCATGGGTTGGCGGTCGGAGTGAGACTTCACCACCACCAGGTCCGAGTTCAGGCAATCGCGGCAAAGGATTTGATTCACCGTGCTGCGCATGGCTTGGTCGACCTCGGCTTGCAGGGCTTTCATCGCAGGATCGAGCCAGACGCTGTCTTGGGTCTCGGCCTCGAAATGAGCGCCCAGCAGGCGGCCGGATTTTTCGTCCAGCACCAACTCACCGCGGAAGTCATAGTCTTTGATGCGCAAGAGTTCTTGCAGCTCTTGCTGGGGCTTCTTGGGGTCTAGCAGCAGCAAGGCCTCTCCCGCGCCGGGCGATTTGCCGGCGCCCACCATATAGATTTCGCCGGTGCTGGAAATATCTAGCCAGCGGGGAATGCCTTCCTCCACGCGAGGGGCGCGGCGCCACAGCTGCCAGCCCGAGCCTTCTTTGCGAGCCAGGTAGAGCGCAATCTTGTCTTTTTCCTGGGTGATGGCGCCGACGGCCTTGCCCGCGCTGTCCGTCAGCCAGTGATGGACATGGGCGGGTGCGTCGTCCACCAACTGCTGTTTTTGCGCGCTATAGGTGTTGATGCGGGCTAAGCTGGCGGAGCTGAATTCGCCATTGCCGTCATAGTTGTTTTGCCGCAGGATGACGTCGGCGCTGCCGTCGCGCACCACATCTTGCAGACGCCAGGTCCAGGGCAGCAAGGTTTCGCTGCGCTCTTTGAGGCGGGAGTTGGCCAGGCGGGAGCCCCCCTCCATATTCGTATTGGGCACGCTGGAGCGGGCATTGACCAATTGCCTGAAATCGCCGCCGTCCCGGTCCACGGCCCACAGGCCGCGAGCCGTGGGCTTGTCGGTCGCTTCTTGCAGCTGCGCGATGTCAAACACCAAGCGCTTGTTGTTCACCCAGTGGACCTGGTGGATGTCGCTGTCATCCATGGTGACCAGGGCGCGGGCACTTTTCAGGTCACGCAGATTGACGACGATCAGTTGGGTGCGTCGACCTTCGGGTGAGGCGATGACGGCCAACCATTGGCCATCAGGCGACAGCTCGCCGCCAAAGTACTGCGGCAGGCGGAAGAAGTCCTCTATGGGGGGCGCTGTGGATGCTGCTCCGGCCGCAGGGCTTTGCGCCCAGCTGGTTTGACCGGTGAAGGTCGCTAATGCCACGCTGAGCAAGCACAGCGAGCGTTGCAAGCCCAGAGTCTTTCGCTTCAATATCCTCATCGCACCATCCCTCATCAATTTATGTTCAATGAGGTTCACTGTGACAGTGCTTGCGAAGTTAGCTTGTGGGGAATAGCCCTTGCTTTGTCGGCTCCGCTACTCACCCCAAAGGGTGAAGGGCTTGTTGGCCAACTGCGAGTTGAAGTAGCGCGCGTCCTCGGTCACTTCCGCACCCAACCAGGGCGGGGCTTCGAAGGCCTGATCGGCCGTGCTGAGTTCAATCTCTGCCACCACGAGTCCGGTGTTCTCACCCAAAAACTCGTCCACCTCCCAGCTCATACCTGCATGCGGAACCAGACGGCGGATCTTGTCGATCAGCGGCCCTTCGCACAGGCCAAGCAGTTGCTGCCCATCTGCCAAGGGGATCTCGTACTCAAACTCGGCGCGCGTGGTGCCCTGGTTGCGGCCTTTGATCGTGAGCCAGGCTTGGCCACCGACCACCCGCACCCGCACGGTGCGTGCCGGGTCACGGTTCAGATAGCCTTGGCTGTAGCGCTGGCCCGGCGTCTGCTTCCAGTCTTCGCCGACGACCAGGAATTTGCGTTCGATTTCGATGCCCATGGAGAATTTTCTAAGTGTTTTTGAAACTAGGCCCAGGAGGCGTTTGGCATTGCAAGCATGTCAGACCTTCACTCTTGCGGCGTTTTTGCAGCAAACCCGGTCGCAAAACGGATCTCGAGCCCAGGGTCGGCGGCTTGGCTAAGCCCAACAGACGGTCCCGTCGAGCCGCACCGTCCTCAAATTTCCACTGGGGCAGTCGAGTGACGTCGTGCTGACTTATTCATCTCGTACGGTGGCAATGCGGCTTGTTCCAATTCGCCTCCCCCCTTTCCTAGGGGGTAGCGTCGAAGGCTGGCTCGGCTACATTTTCCTCTGTTCGCCAGCAGGCGCGGTGCATGTTGGTTGCGGGCATCAAGGTAGAGGAACCCTTCATGAAGTTTAAGAAGATTTCTAGTTTGCTGGCCCTGGTGGTCGCATTCGCTTCGACTGGCGCGATGGCGGATGACCAGACCGTGAGCTTTGCGAGTGCATCTGGCGGTGGTGTTGCGCTATCTGGCCAGCCTTCCTGGACGGCTGCTTTCCAAAGCGTGGGCACGGCCTTGGCCGGCGGTGATGACCTGATCAGTTTCGTTGGCCTGGCCAACGGCAAGTATGAGTTCAAGCTGAATCTCTCGGGCCAGAACTACATCCTGGGCGACCTGACCTTGAATGGCCAGAAGGCTAATTTTGGCCAATACGGCAATTTCAATTTTGGTTTCCTTGAGGGCACGGGCACTGCGCCCTTCAAGCTGAAGATCGTGGGCACGAACCCGATTGCCTCGACCCAGGCTGCTTACTCAGGCAACCTGACCGTCACGGCCGTGCCGGAGCCAGAAACCTATGCCATGTTACTGGCTGGCTTGGCTGCTGTCGGTTTTGTGGCCAAGCGCCGCCGCGTGGTCTGAATCAGCTGAGTCGGGCTTTTAGTCCCGCTGCCCCAAAAAAGAGCGCCGGATCGGCGCTCTTTTTTTTGGACCTTAGCTAGCGCAGCGAGGCGCCGGGCTTTGGCGGAGGTGCTGAGCCCTCAGACCCGCGCCAGCGCGCGGGCGCATTCGTTGACCAGCGCTGGGCCTTTGTAGATCAGGCCGGTGTAGATCTGCACCAGATCGGCGCCGGCCTGCACCTTGGCGCGCGCGTCCTCGCCGCTCATTACGCCGCCCACGCCGATGATGGGATAGCCGCTGCCGAGCGCTGCGCGCAGCAGGCGGATGACGCGGTTGCTGGCTTCAAACACCGGCTTGCCTGACAAACCACCGGTTTCCTCGGCATGGGCCATGCCTTTGACAGCCTCGCGGGCGATGGTGGTGTTGGTGGCGATGACGCCGTCAATGCCATTGGATTTGAGGGTTTGGGCAATCACGCCGACCTGCTCTTCATCCAGATCGGGGGCGATCTTGACGAACATGGGCACATGGCGGCCGGAGGCCGCTTGCAGTTTGAGCTTGCGGGCTTGCAGCGCGCCCAGCAAGGCGTCCAGGGCTGCGTCGCTTTGCAGCGCGCGCAGGTTCTTGGTGTTGGGGCTGGAGATATTGACCGTGATGTAGTCGGCATGTGGGAACACGCCCTCTAAGCCGATCAGGTAGTCGTCCACCGCGTTCTCGATCGGCGTGGCCGCGTTCTTGCCGATGTTCAGGCCGACCAAGCCGCCGCAAGCGCGAAAGGAGTGGGCGCGCTGCACATTGGCCAGGAAGCTAGCCAAGCCTTCGTTATTGAAGCCCAGGCGGTTGATCAGGGCTTGCGCCTCGGGCAGGCGGAACATGCGCGGCTTGTCATTGCCGGGCTGGCCTTTGGGCGTGACCGTGCCGACTTCGATGAAGCCAAAACCCATGGCACCCAGCCCGTCGATGCAGCGGCCGTTCTTGTCCAGGCCTGCGGCCAGGCCGATGCGGTTGGGGAATTTCAAGCCGGCCAGCTCCAGCGGATCCTGGATGCGCGGCTGCGACCACAGGCATTGCGCCGGGGTGTTCTGCAGCTTGGCGATGGCGCCCAGGGTGAGCTCGTGGGCATGTTCGGGATCAAGGCCGAACAAAAAAGGGCGGGTGAGGGCGTAGGGGATCAAAGACATGGCTGAATTGTCGCATTCGGCGCAGCGTCCTTGGCTCGGGCCAATCGGGCATATTGCGCGAGCGTTTGAGGCTTGAATGCTCGGCTGCACTGGTTGGGACTTTTGGGCTGCCGTCGGGACTGGTTGTTAGCGCTTTCTCGTGGATGAACTGTGCGGCTGAAGTGCCACAGGAGCAGGCGTTGATAATGGGGGCAATCAAGAAGTAGGAGCCCCGCATGAAGCCTTTGGACGACCCCCGCCACGACCGCGAAGTGGGTTCGCGCGATGAGACCCGCGACACCACCCGCACCGACGACACCCGCATCGGCGCCGTGCGCCCCTTGATCTCGCCCGCCTTGCTGCTGGACGAGTTGCCGCCGCCGGATGCGGCGCTGGAGTTGGTTGAGCGCGCTCGCCGTGACATCAGCGCGGTGCTGCATGGTCGTGATGACCGCTTGCTGGTGGTGGTGGGGCCTTGCTCCATCCATGACCACGAGCAGGCGATGGACTACGCCCGCCTGCTCAAAGGCCTCAACGATGAGTTGAAGGGCGATTTGCTGCTGGTGATGCGCGTCTACTTCGAAAAACCGCGCACCACCGTGGGCTGGAAGGGTTATATCAACGACCCGCGGCTGGACGGCAGCTTCCATATGAACGAAGGCCTGCGCCTGGCGCGCAAGCTCTTGTTGGACGTCACCAGCCTGGGCCTGCCGGCCGGCACCGAGTTCCTCGACCTGCTGTCGCCGCAATACATCTCTGACCTGATCGCCTGGGGCGCGATTGGCGCGCGCACCACCGAGAGCCAAAGCCATCGCCAACTGGCCTCGGGCATGAGTTGCCCGGTGGGTTTCAAGAATGGCACCGATGGTGGCATCAAGGTGGCGAGCGACGCCGTGCTGGCGGCTTCGGCCAGCCATGCCTTCATGGGCATGACCAAGATGGGCGCGGCGGCCATCTTCGAGACCCGTGGCAATGACGACTGCCACATCATTCTGCGCGGCGGCAAGGCCCCCAATTACGACGCGGCTTCGGTGGAGGCAGCCTGCGCGGCCATGCGTTCGGCGGGCTTGCGCGAGCAGGTGATGGTGGACTTCTCGCATGCCAATTCGAGCAAAAAGTTCGAGCGCCAGATCGATGTGGGCCGCGACGTGGCCGCCCAGATTGCGGGCGGCGATGCGCGCATCACCGGTGTGATGATCGAATCGCATCTGCAGCCCGGCCGCCAAGACCTGGCTGATGGCCAGACCAAGGCCGATTTGCTGCCCGGCGTGTCCATCACCGATGCTTGCCTGGGCTGGAGCCAGACGGAACCCCTGCTGCGCGAGTTGGCCGCCGCCGTGCGCAGCCGGCGCCAAGCCTCGCGCAGCTGACGCCCGCAATCGCCCCCTTCGCGCCGCCGGTTTGCGTTTGGTCGCAAGCCCGTCGTGGCGGCGGGGCGGCTTGCCTAGAGTTCGGTCATCCCAACCCGAGTTCTAAAGGCAAGCGATGAAACAAGCGTCTTTCACTGTGATGATCACCCTGGCGGCTGCGGCGCTGGGCTTTGCTACAGCCGCCCGTGCTGCCGATTTGGAACTGGAGCTGAGTGGCATCACCCAAGGCCAGGGCCAGATCATGGTGGCGGTGTTTGCCGATGCCGGCAGCTGGCTTGCTAAGCCCGTGGCCGTGGCCCGCGCCCAAGCGGCCGAGCAAAAGGACGGCCGCCTGCTCATCAGTCTGAATAAGTTGCCCGTCGCAGACGCGGGCAGCTTGGCCCTGAGCATCTATCACGACGTCAACGGCAACGGCCGCCTGGACAAGAACGGCATGGGCATGCCGACCGAACCTTACGCCTTCTCCAACAATGCCAGCGGCATGTTCGGCCCGCCTAGCTTCGAAAAGGCGCAGTTCAGCGTCAAGCCCGGCGCCCGCATCAGCGTGCAGTTCAACTGAGTCAGGGGGACGCCATGCGCATGCAAAGACGCGAACTCTTCAAAGCCGGCTTGGCCGGTGCTGCCAGCTTGGCGGGTTTGGACCCGGCATTGGCGGCATTGACGCCATCAACGGCATCAGCGGCCAAGCCCTTCAGCAGCGCGCCCGAACTGGCGCCGCTGCTGGGCTTGCCCGGCCAGGACCTGCAAGCTTCAAGCCTCAAGGTCGAAGGAAAGTTGCCCGCCGGCCTGCGCGGCGTGTATTACAAGAACGGCCCGGCCTTGATGGCCCGTGGCGATGAACGCTACCGCCACTGGTTTGACGGCGACGGTCTCCTGCAAGCCTGGACCTTTGGCGATGCCGGCGTGAGTCACCAGGCCCGCTTCGTGCAAACGGCCAAGTTCAAGGCCGAGTCAGCGGCAGGGCGCTTCCTGGTGCCTGGCTTCGGTACACCGATTCCGGCTCGCAAGCCGGTGCGCGGCGCCGACGATATGAACACGGCCAACACCAGTGTGCTGCGCCAGGGCGACAAACTGTACGCTTTGTGGGAGGGCGGCAGAGCCTATGAACTGGACCCCGCCACCCTGCAGACGCGCGGCCCGAAGAGCTGGTCGCCCGAGCTGGCCGGCATGCCGTTCTCGGCCCACCCCAAGGTGGAGACGGACGGCACGGTGTGGAACTTCGGCACCTTTGGCACGCGGATGGCGCTGTGCCAGATTTCGCCGCAGGGGCAGGTCTTGCGCAGCACGGTGTTTGAAGCGCCTGGTGCCATCGGCATGGTGCATGACTTTGCGGTGTCGCAGCGCTATTTGGTGTTTTTGCTGGCGCCCATCCACATCGACCAGCAAGCCTTGCGCGCAGGTGAGAGTTTGTCTGGCGCCATGCGCTGGCAGGGCCAGGACGCCACCCGCGTCTTGGTGGTGGACAAGGCCGACTTCGAACGCCGCCGGGTGCTGGAGATGCCGGCCGCCATGGTCTTCCACTTCGGCAATGCCTGGGACGATGGCCAGACCTTGCAGCTGGACTATGTGCAAAACCGCGAGCTGCCGCAGGCTCAGCTGGCCCTCACGCAAATCATGCGCGGCGAGCGCCCGTCCGCCGCGCAGCGCAACACCACCCCGCGCTTCATGCGCATCGACCTGGCCAGCGGCCGCATTGAGCTGCGCAGCCGCGAGGACGTGGTCGAGTTCCCTGTGGTGGACCCGCGCGTGGTGGCGCAGCGCTACCGCCATGTCTACTACCCCACGGCCATCGACATCGGCGAGCGCTGGGGTTTTAACGGCCTGCTGCATCTGGACTTGGAGAGCGGAAAGCGTCAGCGCTTTTGCTTTGGCAATGAGGTGGTGGTGGAAGAGCATGTGCTGGTGCCCAAGCCGGGCAGCCGCGTGGAGGGCGAGGGTTGGTTGCTGGGCCTGTGCTTTGATAGCCGGCGCCAGCTCAGCTTCGCCAGCGTCTTCGATGCCCAGGCGATCAGCGCCGGCCCCATCGCCAAGGTGTGGCTGCCCTATTGGGTCACTTATGGCTTCCACGGCAAGTTTTACGCTGCTTGAGGGGCATAGTTGGGCGATTGAAGGGCGGCTTGATGGGGTAGGCTTGAGCAGCATTGGGATAATGCTGCCCATCCCCCTCACTTTTTCGAAGCACAGCCATGACCCAAGACGAACTCAAGACCCTGGTGGGCCAAGCCGCCCTGCAATACGTGGCCGCCGGCAGCATCATCGGCGTTGGCACCGGATCCACCGTGGACAAGTTCATTGACGCGCTGGCCGCCAGCGGCATTCAGATCAAGGGCGCGGTCAGCAGCTCGGTGCGCTCCACCGAGCGCATGAAGGCTTTGGGCATCACCGTGTTTGAAGCGGCCGAGGTTGAGTCCCTGGGCGTCTACATCGACGGCGCTGACGAGATCGACCACGGCGGTCACATGATCAAGGGCGGCGGCGCGGCGCTGACGCGCGAGAAGATCGTGGCCGATCTGGCCGAGCAATTCATTTGCATCGCCGACGCGTCCAAGTTGGTGGATGTGCTGGGCCAGTTCCCGCTGCCGGTGGAAGTGATTCCGATGGCCGCAGCACAGATCGCGCGCCGCTTTGCCGCCCAGGGTGCCAGCGCTACGCTGCGCGCCGGTGTGGTGACCGACAACAGCTGCCACATCCTCGATGTGCGCGGCCTGCAGATCAAGGATGCCAAGGCCTTTGAGGCCGACGTGAATCAGTGGCCCGGCGTGGTGACGGTGGGCGTGTTTGCTCGCAACCGTGCTTCCGTGTGTTTGCTGGGCACGGCCGAGGGCGTCAAGACGCTCAAATTCGACTGAGCGAGGCCCTGTGACGGTTTGACCGTCCTGAAATAGAAAAAGCCCCGTGAGGGGCTTTTCTCATGCTGGGGCCTGCGCCGCTGGGCCAGGCCTTTGCGAGGCTTTGGCGAGGCTTGGGCTAGGCTTTAGAGGCGGAACACCGCAATGGCCGAGGCCAGGCGCGCGGATTGGTCGCGCAAGCTTTCTGCCGCGGCGGCCGACTCTTCCACCAGGGCGGCGTTTTGCTGCGTCATCTGGTCCAGCTGGTTCATCGCCGCATTGATCTGGTGAATGCCGTCACTCTGTTCGCGGGAGGCCGCGCTGATCTCGCCGATCACATCGGACACGCGCTGCACGCTGGCCACGATGTCGTTCATGGTGCTGCCGGCGTCTTGCACCAAGCGGGTACCGGACTCAACCCGATCCGCGCTGGCGCCGATCAGCACCTTGATCTCCTTGGCGGCTTCGGCCGAGCGTTGGGCGAGCGAGCGCACCTCGCTGGCCACCACCGCAAAGCCACGCCCTTGTTCGCCGGCGCGGGCGGCTTCAACCGCCGCATTCAATGCCAGGATATTGGTCTGGAAGGCGATGCCGTCGATGGTGCCGATGATGTCGTTGATGCGGCGTGAGCTGGTATTGATCTCCTCCATGGTGCTGACCACCTGGGCCACCACCACGCCACCGCGCCGCGCCACTTCCCCGGCGGAGCTGGCCAGCTGATTGGCCGTGACGGCCGACTCGGCGGTCTGGCGCACGGTGCCGTTGAGCTGGGTCATGGAGGCCGCGGCTTCTTGCAGATTCGAGGCGGTTTGCTCGGTGCGCGCCGAGAGGTCGTGATTGCCAGTTGCAATTTCGGCGCTGGCGGTGCTGATGCTGTCGGTGGAACTGCGCACTTCGCCGATCAAGCGGATCAGGGCAGTCTGCATGGTCTGCTGCGACTGCAGCAGTTGCCCGGTCTCATCCTGGCTGCTGACGTGGATGGTTTGGCTCAGGTCGAAGTTGGCAATCGCGTTGGACACCTCTGCCGCCTTGCGCAGCGGCCCGGTGATGGAACGCGTCAGCCAAATCGCCAAGCTGGCACCCACGGCCAGTGCGCAGAGCGAGAACACCAGCAAGCCGGTGCGGGCTTTTTGGATTGCCTCTTCATTGCGGGCGGCGCTGTGGTCGAGTTGCCGGCGCTGCATGTCCACCAACTCGCGCAAAGCCTCTTGATAGGTTTTGGCCATGGGCACGAACTCAGCGTCGAAAATTTCGCGGGCTTTGACGTCGTCCCCGGCTTTCTTGGCGGCCGTCATCGCATCACGGGCGCTGATATAGGCCTTGCGGGTTTTGCCGATCTCCTCGAAATGCGCCTTCTCCTCGGGCGTGCTCAGCATGCCTTCGACCTTTTTCTGCAACTCGCCGGTCTGGGCGGCCGAGGCCGCAGCGATGCTGGCGAAGTATTTGGCCAGTTTGTCGTCACTGGCCACGGCCACAGCTGTGTTGCGGATGATGCCGGTGGAGACATTGCGATGCCAGTCGCTGGACAGGCGCTCCGAGACCAGATTGACTTGGTACATCTCATTCGCCTCGGCAGCCACGCGCGTGAGCGTCCAGTAGCCGAGTGCCGAGCCGGCCAATGAAATGAGCAAGACAGCGGACAGCACAAGGCCGAGACGTTGGCCGATGCTGCGGCCGCCGAGGGAGATGAATGACATAGGAGACTGCTTCCAAGACAAAGTGCCAACTCAGCGGCCAAGGGGATTTGGGCCAAGTCAGCACATCAATCAATTAGGGTAATTTGGTATGGTATCGGTACGTCTGCACCAAGCTTGAGTGAGGCAGGGGGCTTGCGCGTCTTTGTGCACGCTTTTGGCGCACGGCGCGCGGGGGCGTGCGAGCCGACTGTTGGATTCCCGCATGCTTTGGATAAAGGCGGGCGCTGAATTGGCGGGCATTTGCTGGGCCTGAAACAGCCTTGGTTTTCCCCGGCGGTCCGCCCAAAAACAAGAAAAGCCCCGTCAGGGGCTTTGTTCGTTTTGGGGCTTGTGCCGCTGTGCGCAGCCTCAGAGGCGAAACACCGAGATGGCGGAAGCGAGGCGGCCCGATTGGTCGCGCAGGCTCTCGGCTGCAGCGGCCGACTCTTCCACCAGGGCGGCATTTTGCTGCGTCATTTGGTCGAGCTGGCCGACGGCGCTATTGACCTGGTTGATGCCATCACTCTGCTCGCGCGAGGCGGTGCTGATCTCGGCAATGATGTCGGACACGCGCTGCACGCTGGCGACGATATCGCTCATGGTGGCGCCGGCGTTTTGCACCAGCTGCGTGCCAGACTCCACCCGCTCGGCGCTGGCGCCGATCAAGGTTTTGATTTCCTTGGCCGCTTCGGCCGAGCGCTGGGCCAGGCTGCGCACTTCGGAGGCCACGACCGCAAAGCCGCGCCCTTGCTCGCCGGCTCGGGCCGCTTCCACCGCGGCGTTCAGGGCCAGGATATTGGTTTGGAAGGCGATGCCGTCGATGGTGCCGATGATGTCGGTGATGCGGCGCGAACTGGCGCTGATGTCTTCCATGGTGCTGACCACCTGGGCCACCACAGTGCCGCCGCGGCGCGCCACTTCGGCGGCCGAGTTGGCAAGTTGATTGGCGGTAACGGCCGACTCAGCAGTCTGGCGCACGGTGCCGGTCAATTGCGCCATCGAGGCGGCGGCTTCTTGCAGGCTGGCCGCTGTTTGCTCGGTGCGGGCCGACAGGTCGTGATTGCCGGTGGCAATCTCGGCGCTGGCCGTGCTGATGCTGTCGGTGGAGCTGCGCACCTCGCCGATCAGGCGAATCAGCGACTCCTGCATGGTCTTCTGCGCTTGCTGCAGCTGGCCCGTTTCATCGTTCGAGTCCACGACGATGCGGCGGCTCAGGTCGAAGTGTGCAATGGCGTCGGCGGAGGCCGCTGCCTGGCTCAAGGGGCGAGCGATGGAGCGGGTCAAGCGCAAGGCCAGGGTCGCGCCGACCAGCAGGGCGCAGACTGAAAAGACCAGCAGCGCAATGCGTGCCTGGCTATTGGTATTGGCCACCCGTTTGGCCGCGGCGTCCAGCTGATTGCGTTCTTCCTGCACGATCAGTTTGATGCTGTCCTGGAACTGCGCCGCTGCGGGCAGAAACTGCTGCTTGAAAATCTCTTCAGCACCCTCGGCATCGCCCGCTTTTTTGGCCTTTGTAAGGGCGTCGCGCGAGGCCAGATAGGGCTTGCGGTGCTGGCTCAGCTGTTCAAACAGCTTGCGTTCTTCCGGGCTGGTGAGCAGGACTTCCAACTGCTTTTGCAGCTCGCTGGACTGGCGCGTGGACTCAGCCGCCGCAGTGCTGAAGTACTCGGCCAGGCTGTTGTCCTTGCTGACCGCGATGGCGGTCGAGCGGTTGACGCCGCTGACGATATTGCGCTGCCAGTCGCCGGCCAGGCGCTCGGCGAGCAAGGTTTCTTCGTACATGGTGGCGGTCTCATTCGCCACTTTTTGCAAGGACCAATAGCCCATGGCGGAGCCGGCCAGGGCAATCAACAAGACGATTGAGAAGGCGATATTCAGGCGGCGGCCAATCGAGTGGCCTGACAACAGGGTGACGGACATGCAAACTCTTTTCAAAGAAAGGTCGAGTCGCGAACCGATGCGACTTAGAGGGAGGTCTCTAGCAGATCGGCATATCCCGATAGAAGTTGAGGTTATTCGTTCGCAGATCGCACCTGCCTTAGCCCGTGCCTGTGGCCGGGCGTGAGTCGCGCGCGGTTCTCAAGGCAAAGCGGACCGGGTCCAGCGCGTCCAGCAAGCTGGCCTCGAGGGGGACTGGCGCGCCGGTGACCTGTGCGGCCATCACTTGCGCGCATAGGGCTGCCCAGGCAATACCGCGTGAACCCATGGCGGTGCACAAGGCCAGGCCCGGCTGGCGCGGGATGAAGCGGGCCTGGTCCTGGCGGCCGTTGTAGCCAGGCAGCGGCAGGCCGCCGACCAGGGGCAGCCGGTCCGGCGTGGCCAGGCGCCAGCCCACGCGACCGCCTTGCAGCAGTGCTTCCAGACCAGTTGCCGTGCCAGCTTGGCCGCTGAGTTCGGCCCATTGCGCCAGATTGCGTTGGTGGTCGGCCAGGCGCAGCTGTGGCTCGGTGTCAGCGGCCTGGCTGGTGGCGCCGCACCACAGGCCTTGGTCGGTATCGGCAATCGCGTAGCCCAGGCCTGCCACCGGCAGGCGCGGGCGAACGCTCATCGGGCTGAGATGGCTCAGCTGCCCGCGTAACACCGAGAGCTGGGCCGCCAGTTCAGGCGCTTGCTGCGCCAGCAAGACCTGACCCTCATGCCCGCCGGCCAACACCAGCAGCTCGGTCTCGCCGATCAGCTTGTCCTCGGCATCCCACAGCCGCCAACTCGCGCCGACGGACTCGATGCGCGCGACCCGGCAGTTGTAGCGGCTGTTGACGGCCGGCCCGGCTGCTGCCAACAAGGCCTGGGCGTAGGCGGGCGGCGGCAGCGCGCCACCGGCCGGGTAGAACCAGGCTGGGCCGGGCAGGTCAAGCCCGCTCAGCGTAGCGGCTTCCGCTTGACTCAGTGCCTGCACATAGTCGGGCGGCAGGCCTAAGCGCGCCAGCAAGGCCTCCATTTGCTTCGGTTCACGGGCCTGCTCCAGTCGCAGCAGCCCTTGCTGATGCCAGGGCAGCATGGGCAAATGGCGCAGGGTGTGGGCCGTTGCCAATGCCGCCGCGCGATTGAAGCGCGCATGCAGGCCGTCGTCTGGGTTGAGCGTGCCGTGATAGAGGCCGCCGGGGTTGCCCGAGGCGGCTTGCGCCGGTCCGGGGCGAGCGTCGATCAAGGTGCTGGCAATGCCCTGGCCTGCCAGCGCCCAGGCGCAGGCCGCGCCGGCCAGGCCGGCGCCGAGGATGAATGCATGCTTGGCTTTGGGCGCCAGTGGCTCGCGCCCAGCCGGCTTTTGCGCTTGATGGCGGGGCTGGTAGCGCGCCACACACATGCCGCCCTTGTTGGCAAAGCCGCGCTGGCGCTCTTGGCTGAAGCCGGCGGCCATCAAGCCTTCGCGCACCTGCGGGGCCACGCTCCAGCTGGCGGCGGTGGCCTCGGGCGCGGCGCGCCGGCCCAAGGCCTTGAGCACATGGCCGTCCCACATCTCGGCATTGCTGGAGGGGTTGAACCCGTCCAGATAGAAGGCGTCCACCTCGGCCACCAACTCGCGCATCCAGCGGTGCACATCGCCCAGGCACAGCAGCAATTGCACTGCGCCGCCTTCGAATACCAATCGGTGCAGATTGGGCGTCAGCGGCGGCCAAGCCTCAAGCAGCTGAGCGCTCAATTCGGGCAGCGGCGAGCTTTGGTGGGCCTGCGCCAAATCTGCCTGGCGCAGCGGGTGCTTTTCAATGCTGATGAAGATCAGCTGCTCGCAGCGTACCGGGTCTTGCAGCCAGGCCTCCCAGGTGGCCAGGAAGTTGTGGCCCAGGCCGAAGCCGGTTTCCAGAATCACAAAACGCGGGCGGCCCGCCCAGCGTGCGGGGAGCTGGTTGCCGCCCAGAAACACGTGGCGGGACTGCGCCAGGGCGCCAGCGCGGCTGTGATAGACGTCGTCAAAAGCTGGCGCGCGAGGTGCGGCCGGGTCCGCGAAGTCGACCTCGGCGGGAATGATGGCTTGGGTTTTCACGAAAACGAGGGCTAAGCGAGGATCATCAGCAAGGCCAAGCCGGTCAGGCCCAGGCAGGCTAGCAGCACAAGTGAGATGAGCATGCCGAAGCGGCGCCCGCCAGCCAGGGTGGCGGTGATGGCGCGGGTGATGCTGTTGCAGGCAATGGCCAGCATCACGCCTTGGGCCAGCTGTGCGTGGCTGATCTGCCCGGCATTGCTCAGGCCCGCCAGCGAGGCCACCGGCGCGTGCGCATCGGCAATCGCGGCCAAGGCCACCGCGCTGAACAAGCCGGCGCTGCCGAACTGGCGCTCGGCCCAGCTGACCAGCAAGGCCACGGCGCTGAGGGTCACGGCGATCAGCGCGGCTTCTTTCAAGCGCAATGGGCCTTTGTCAGCGGCGGCTGGCGCCTCTGACTTGCCGGGTGCGGGCGCCTGGCCGTCGGCGCCCTGGGCTGCTTTGGCCCGGCGCGCCAGCAGCAGGCCTGCTGCGCCGGCGGCCAACATGCCCACCCCGCTGACGGGCAAGAACAGCTGCGCGGCTTGCGGCGCCAGGGCCAGCAGCATCAGGCTGACCTGCAGCCAGGTGGCGGCGGTGGACATGACGGCACCGGCGCAGCAGGCCCAGAACAGCGCCGGCTCGGCCCGGGTGCGGTGGCCCATGGCGGCGATGGTGGCGGTGCTGGAAATCAGCCCCGACATCAAGCCCGCCAAGGCCAGGCCGGTCTGCGCGCCCAGCACCCGCAGGGCCAGATAGCCAAAGGCTTGCAAGCCCAGCAGCAGAAGCAGCAAGCCCATCATGGTGGACGCCCGCAGGCCGGCCAGCCAGGGGAGGGGGTCTGTAGGCATCAGCGGCAGCACGATCAGGGCCAGTGCGGCCAGCAGCAGGCCGTCGCGCAACTCCGCCTCACGCAGCCAGTGGCGCGCAAAGCGATGCAAGCGCTCGCGGGCGCTGAGCAGCGCCGCCAAAAGGACTGCCGCAGGCGCACCCAGAGCGGGGGATTGCACGCACAGCACACCGATCAAATAGGCTGCTAGCAAGGCCGCCTCGGTGCTCAGGCTGATGTCTTTTTCGCTGCTGCGGAAGTAGGCGATGGCCACCAGGGCCGCCACGGCCAGTGCGCCCACCGCCACCAAGCCGGGGATGTCCAAGCCCTGTGCCAAGGCGCCGCTGAGGGTGATGATGGTGAAGGTGCGCAGGCCAGCGGCTTGCATCACCGGCGCGGCGCCGCGCGCCCGGTGGTGTTCACGCTCCAAGCCCAGCAGCAGGCCGGCGCCCAGCGCCACCAGCAAACCCAGCACCAGCGGGCCTTGCGCGCCCAGCAACTCACTGAAGCGGTTCAGCATGCTTGTGTGCCGGCCAGCGCTTGCAATTGATCGGACTCCAAAATGCGCAGGCGCGGCCCGCTTTCATTCGTAACACTGAGCCAGAGCGCACGCGCCACCGCACTGGCCGCGATGGGGCGCCAGCGCGCCGGGATCAAGCCGCGCAAGGGGCGGCTCAAGCGCTCGGCCCATTGCTCGCCGGCTCGGGCCGGCTGGCCGAGACGGGCTCGGTCGCCCACCAGCAGGGAGGGGCGGGCAATCAGCAGCTGCGGGAAGTTCAAAGCCATCAGGGCCTGCTCCATCTCGCCCTTGACGCGGTTGTAGAACACCCCGGACGCAGGGTCGGCGCCAAGCGCGGAGACCACCGCACAGCGGCTCACGCCGGCCTCGCGAGCTGCACTTGCCACCGCCAGCACCGCGCCGAAGTCCAGGGCGCGAAAGGCCTCTTGCGAGCCGGCCACCTTGATGGTGGTGCCCAGGCAAATGATCAGTGCGTCTGCTGCCGGCAAGGGGCTGCTGAGGCCCAGCGTTGGGGCGGCAAAGTCGACCTGGTGAGCATGCAGATGCGGGCTGTTCGGCAACTCGGGCGCGGCGCGGCGCAGCAGGGCATGGACCTCGCAGCGGTTTTGCAGGGCGAGGTCCAGCACTTCGCGGCCGATCAGGCCGGTAGCGCCGGCCAGCCAGAGACGTTGGGGCACAGGGTTTGTCATGCCGGAATCCTAAAACACAAAAGCCCAGGCTTTGGTGCCTGGGCTTCGTAGCGTGATCTGACCTTGGTCAGCTGGGCTTCAGCGTTATTTGGTGCTGCTCAGCGCATTTTTAGCGTTTGGGGCTGGTCAGACGCGCACCGCCGCCGCCGCCACCGCCGCTGCGGCCACCACCACCGCCATTGCCGCGCGGTGCGCCGGAGCGCGCGCCGCCACCACCGTTGCCGCCGCCGTTTCCACCACCTGCATGGCCACCACCAGCATTGCGCTGGCCTTGCGGCGCTGCTTGACGCGGCGCGCGCTGCTCACCTTGCGGTGAACTTGGGCGGCCACCACCGGCCGGGCCACGGCCCGCTGCCGGACGCCCACCGCCGCTGCCGCCACCGCCACGCGAATTGCCGCGGCCACCGCCACCACCGGCGCTGGAACGGCTGCCGTTGCCGTTCAAAATCATGCGGCCCAGCACGATGGGCTCGGCGCGCTCGTTGGGGTCGGGCGCGAAGCCGGGCACGATTTCCTTGGGGATCTCGCGCTTGATCAGCTTTTCGATTTCACGCAGGAAACCGTTCTCGTCCACGCAAACCAGCGAGACGGCCTCGCCCTGCGCGCCGGCACGGCCGGTACGGCCGATGCGGTGCACATAGTCTTCCGAGACATTGGGCAGTTCGAAGTTCACCACGTGCGGCAGTTGGTCGATGTCGATGCCGCGGGCTGCGATGTCGGTAGCCACCAGCACTTGCAGATCGCCGCTCTTGAACTCGGCCAGGGCCTTGGTGCGGGCACCTTGGCTCTTGTTGCCGTGGATGGCCATGGCGCTGATGCCCTGGTCATTCAGATAGTCGGTCAGGCGGTTGGCGCCATGCTTCATGCGGGTGAAGACCAGCACTTGGTGCCAGTCGCCGGTCTTGATCAGGTGGACCAGCAATTCCTTCTTGCGCTCGCGGCCAACGGGGTGGACCTTTTGCGCAATCGACTCATTGGTCTGGTTGCGGCGGGCCACTTCGATCAGGGCGGGCTGGTTCAGCAGGCGGTCGGCCAGGTTCTTGATGTCATCGCTGAAGGTGGCGCTGAACAGCAGCGACTGCTTCTTGGCCGGCAACAGGGCCAGCACCTTCTTGATGTCGTGCACAAAGCCCATGTCCAGCATGCGGTCGGCTTCGTCCAGCACCAGCATTTGCACTTGGCTCAGGTCCAGCGTGCCTTGTTGGGCGTGGTCGAGCAGACGGCCGGGCGTGGCCACCAAAATGTCAACGCCATCGCGCAGGCGGTTGATTTGCGGCTGCATGCCGACGCCGCCGAACATCACCATGCTCTTCAGGGGCAGGTATTTGCCGTAGGTCTTGACGCTTTCTTCGACCTGGGCAGCCAGTTCGCGAGTCGGGGTCAAAACCAGGGCGCGGATGGCCGGCTTGCCGCGCTTATTGGTGACCGGTGCGCCGGTGCTGAGCAAATGCAGCATGGGCAGGGTGAAGCCGGCGGTCTTGCCGGTGCCGGTTTGGGCGCCGGCCATCAGGTCGCCGCCCTTCAGGACGGCAGGAATAGCTTGTGCTTGAACGGGGGTCGGCGTGGTGTAGCCGGCGTCTGCGATCGCTTTGAGCAGGGGGAGGGCGAGGCCCAGGGATTCAAAAGTCATTGATTACTTTTAGACGTTGCAGCGCCCATGCCTGTGGATCACAGGCAGGACAGCTGACAACTGTTTGGGGGGCACGAGTCCCTGATGCCGGGCCGCGCTGCGTGGAGCAGCGCCAGTCTTCGAGCCTGCGTGGGATGCGTACTTGAGCTTTGGAAAAGCAAACGCCGCGCAAGACTGAGAAGCGTGGCGAAGCTGGCATTATAGGGTTGGCCCGTAGCTCGGCCCCGGAACTAGTTGGCAGGCTGGGTCTTGCCCTCGCTCTGGGGCGGTCTCCTCGCCTGGCCTTTTTCCAGTGCCGCGCGACCCTGGCGCGGTTGCGGCTCCTTTCACTGTCACCTTGGGGCTAGGCAGGCCCAGGCGGCTTTGATCACAATGCCCGGACTTCACCACGCTGCGTGGTCAAACCCAAACAAAGGCATCCCGATGATCGTCGTACACCACCTGAATGAATCGCGCTCGCAGCGCGTGTTGTGGCTGCTGGAAGAGCTGGAACTCCCTTACGAGATTCGCCACTACGCCCGCGACGCCCAAACTCGGCTGGCGCCGCCGGAGTTGATGGCCGTGCACCCGCTGGGCAAGTCGCCGGTGATTGAAGATGGTGGTCAAACTTTGATCGAGTCGGGCGCCATCGTGGACTACTTGATTCGCCGCTACGGTGGCGGCCGCCTGCAGCCGGCGCTGTCAACACCGGCCTTTGAGGTCTACAACCAGTGGCTGCATTACGCCGAAGGCTCGGCCATGTTGCCGCTGCTGCTCAAGCTTTACGTGTCGCGCCTGGGCGAGGCCGGCGCGCCGCTCGCGCCGCGCATAGACAGCGAGTTGAAGAACCATTTGGGCTATGTGGACCGGGCCTTGCAAGGCCGCGACTGGTTGGTCGGCGACAGCTTGAGCGGTGCCGACATCCAAATGAGTTTTGTGGGCGAGGCCGCGCGCGGCTTGCGCGCCAGCTACCCGAATCTGGATGCCTGGGTGCGCCGCTTTCAGCAGCGCCCGGCCTACCGGCGCGCGCTGGAGCGTGGCGGCCCCTACTCGATGGCGGAGTGAGTGGCGCATCCGCAAGTGCGCATAGTGCTTGGCGAAGTGCTGAGCAAGTGCTGCGCTTGCGGATGACTCTGCCGCGGAGTCCTAGCGCCTGCTAGCGCGTCGCGGTCAAGCTGGCTCAGGGCAGCTTGAAGACATGCACCGCGACGGAGAGTTGCTCGGCTTGCTGGCGCATGCCGCTGGAGGCGGCGGCAGTTTCTTCGACCAGGGCAGCGTTTTGCTGCGTCATCTGGTCGAGTTCATGGATGGCCTTGCCCACCTGATCGATGCCCAGGGCTTGCTCGCGGGCGCCGCTGGAGATGTTTTGCAGGAGCGTACCGACTTGGCCGGTGCTGTCGACGATGGCCCGCATGGTGCTACCCGCTTCGCTGACGATGCGGTTGCCGACCTCGACCCGCTCGCCGCTGGCCACGATCAGCTGCTTGATTTCTCGCGCAGCGGCGGCGCTGCGCTGGGCCAGGGCGCGCACCTCGCTGGCCACCACCGCAAAGCCGCGGCCTTGTTCGCCGGCACGGGCCGCCTCCACAGCGGCATTCAATGCCAGGATATTGGTCTGGAAGGCAATGCCGTCAATCACGCCGATGATTTCGCCGATGCGGCGGCTGGAGTCCTGGATTTCGGCCATGGTGCTGACCACTTGCGCAATCACCTGACCACCCTGGTCGGCCAACTTCACATTGTTACCGGCGACGCCGGCCGCTTGGGCCGCGCCATCGGTGGTCTGCTTGACGGTGGAGCCGATTTGCTCCATGGCCGAGGCCGTTTGTTCCAGATTGGCGGCCGCTTGCTCGGTGCGCTGCGATAGATCCATGCTGCCGCCGGCCACTTCATCGGCCGAGAGCTTGATGGCATCCGCCGCCTCGCGCACCTGCTTGACGGTGCCGCGCAGGGCCTCCTGCATGTCGGCCAGGGCGGTCATCAAATGGGCGGTTTCATCGTGGCCCTTCGGAATCAGGGTGGCGGTCAGGTCGCCGGTGGCGATGGCGTGCATGCGCTGCACCAAAGTGCCCATGCCCGAACTCATCACCCGATAGAAGCAGTAGAAGAAGTAGAGTCCTGCCAGCAGCAGGGCCAAGCTGAGTACCGAGCCGAGCAGCATGCGCTGCATCAGGCGCTGTTGGCGCGCTTCCAGCAGTTGGTCGAGTTGGTCTGCCAAGCTGCGCTGAGCCTGGCCCAAATCGAGTAGGGCGGCGTTGGCCTGTTGCACCACCAACTCCGGCTTGACGCTGGGGGGCTCGTCCTGCCGCAGCAGGGCCTCGTTATTGCTGACATAGGTTTCGGTGCTGGCCAGGCGAGCGTCGAGCTTGAGCTTGGCCAGCGCTGGGTTGAAGTCGATGGCATGGCTGACGGCCTGCTGGAGATTGCCGATCAGTTCCCGGTCCACGGCGACCCGCGCGGCGGCCGCCGCCAGCAAGCTGTTCTTGGGTTGAGCCAAGTAGGCGCTCATGGCGCCACGGGACAGTCCCAGGTTCTCCATCGCCTTGGGTAGATTGATGGTGGCTGCCAGCATCAGGTAGTAGGTGTCGCCTTCCGGGTCCAAGGCCAAGCCGCTGGCGTCCACCACATCCTGGGTCAGTTCGTCGAGCTGCTCGGTCATGCTGGCATAGGGCTTGCGCACCTCGGCTGCGCTCAAACCCTGTTCGCTGCTTTGGCGGCGGGCCTCCTCCAGCGTTGCCATCAGCGGCTGCCAGTGTTTGTTGGCCTTGTTCGCAAAGCTGTCCAGGAGGGGCTTGCCTTCTTTATTGAGATGCGCAAACGCCTTGTTGAACTGCTCGCGCAGCGCTGCCAAGTCATTGCGCTCAACGCCATTGGCCTGGTCGACCAAGGCGCGGCGCAACTGCCGTGTCGCATCCGCCGCAGGCAAGATGGTTTGGATGGCGGCCAAGCCGGTGCGCTCCGCAACGGTGGCCTGCCAGGCGGCGTAACGGTCTGCGGTCAACACACCTAGCGTGCCCAGCATGGGCAGCACCAGCAGGACCAGAATCACCGCTGCCTTGGTCGGGAACATCACTTTGCGGAACCAATACACGCCGGGGCGGGCCCAAGCGGGCGTGCTGGCAATCGGTTCGGAAAGTGTGGATGGGCTCATGTCGATGATTCAAGGTTGAGGGGTGTTTCGCAGTCATTGCTGGCGCAGCGGACGCACTGATCGCAATGAGAATTGGCGCTTCCATCTGCCAAAGCGAATGCAACTACGCGCCTCAGCAAGCGGCCATGTTGCGGATGCAGACTTTGATGTCGGGTAATGCTGGCTGATTCTTGAGTCCTCGACGAGAGGGGAATGCCCTGTCATGGAGGCATTTTTTAACGACGCGGTCTTGGCCGCCCGCTCGTCGACGCATGCCGGGCCAGATCCGCCGGGGCAATTCAGCCCGCCCAAGTCAGGTCTGAACGGGCGAGGCCGGGTCTATCTGACGCGTTTTCGTGGTTTGAACACGCAGCCAATGTCGGCCGAGCGCCGGCGGCGGCTGTGAAGCTGCGACAATAGCGGGTTGAATGATCGCCTCGCACCGCCTCAGGACGAGCGAGGCGCAGCGGGCGGCAGGGATGCAGGGTGCCAGGAATAAGGGGACGCGTTTCGACCCCAGCCCTCAAGCCCTGACCCTAAGCGCACAGGAATGACTCATGGTCATGCCGGTGGACGCTTCAGCCCGCAGCCCTACACCTTCTCGAAACCCCAGGATCTTCGCCATGGCTCAATATGTCTTCTCGATGAACCGTCTGAACAAGACGGTTCCTCCCAAACGCCACATCCTCAAGGACATCTCGCTGTCCTTCTTCCCCGGCGCCAAGATCGGCGTGCTGGGCGTCAACGGTTCGGGTAAGTCCACCGTGCTGAAGATCATGGCCGGCGTGGACAAGGAATACGAAGGCGAAGCCATCGCCATGCCCGGCATCAAGATCGGTTATCTGCCGCAAGAGCCGCAGCTCAACCCCGAGCAGACCGTGCGCGAAGCGGTGGAAGAGGGCATTGGTGGCGTCTTGGCCGCCAAGAAGCGCCTGGACGAGGTCTATGCCGCTTATGCCGAAGAAGACGCCGACTTTGACGCTCTGGCCGCCGAACAGGGCGAGTTGGAGTCCATCATCGCCGCCGCTGGTTCGGAAAATACCGACCTGCAACTGGAACTGGCCGCTGACGCGCTGAACCTGCCGCCATGGGATGCCGTCATCGGCGTGCTGTCCGGTGGTGAAAAGCGCCGCGTGGCCCTGTGCCGCCTGCTGCTGAGCAAGCCCGACATGCTGTTGCTTGACGAGCCGACCAACCACTTGGACGCCGAGTCGGTGGAATGGCTGGAGCAGTTCCTGCAGCGCTTCCCCGGCACCGTGGTGGCCATCACCCACGATCGCTACTTCCTGGACAACGCCGCTGAGTGGATTTTGGAACTCGACCGCGGCCACGGCATCCCATGGAAGGGCAATTACTCCGACTGGCTGGACCAGAAAGAGAAGCGCCTGGAGACCGAGCAGAAGACCGAAGACGCTCGTACCAAGGCCATGAAGGAAGAGCTGAAGTGGGTGCGCTCCAATGCCAAGGGCCGTCAGGCCAAGAGCAAGGCGCGTCTGGCCCGCTTCGAAGAGCTGAGCGATGTGGAGTACCAACAGCGCAACGTCACCAACGAAATCTTCATCCCCGTGGCCGAGCGCCTGGGCAATGAAGTGATCGAGTTCGAAAACGTCAGCAAGAGCTTCGGCGACCGCGTGCTGATCGACAACCTCAGCTTCAAGGTGCCCGCCGGCGCCATCGTCGGCATCATCGGCCCCAACGGTGCCGGTAAGTCGACGCTGTTCCGCATGCTGCAAGGCGTGGAACAGCCGGACAGCGGCAATGTCAAGATCGGCAAGACCGCCAAGATGGCCTTCGTGGACCAGAGTCGCGAGAACCTCGAAGCCGACAAAACCGTTTGGCAAGACGTGTCGGGCGGCCTGGACAACATCACCGTCGGTAAGTTCGTGATGCCAAGCCGCGCCTATCTGGGTCGCTTCAACTTCAAGGGCAATGACCAGCAAAAGCTGGTGGGCAGCCTGTCGGGTGGTGAGCGCGGCCGACTGCACTTGGCCAAGACCTTGGCGCAGGGCGGCAACGTCTTGATGCTTGACGAACCGTCGAACGACTTGGATGTCGAAACCCTGCGCGCGCTGGAAGAGGCGCTGCTGGAGTTCGCCGGCTCGGCCATGGTGATCTCCCACGATCGCTGGTTCCTGGACCGCATCTGCACCCACATCCTGGCTTGCGAAGGCAATTCGCAGTGGTTCTTCTTTGACGGCAACTTCCATGAGTACGAAGCCGACAAGAAGAAGCGCCTGGGCGAAGAAGGCGCGCGCCCCAAGCGCATGCGCTTCAAGCCGATCAAGTAAGCGCCATTGCGCTGCACTGGGTGCTAAATCGAAGGGAGCCGCAAGGCTCCCTTTTTTCATGCCTGTTCACAGAACTTTACGGCCCATGCATGCCCGGCTTACCTGAGGCGCAGATGATTCATTCACGCCAGATCCTGGCTTGATTGATTGATGGTTTCAAGGAGTACGCCATGTTGAAGACGCTGAATTCCAAACTGAAGACCGGCCTGCTGGCCTCGGTGCTGGCCATGAGCGCTGGCTTGGTGATGGCTCAAGGCCACGGCATGCACGGTGGCCCCGGCGAGATGCGCGGCGTGGAAGAGATGAGCGAACGGGGCGATCGGGGCGGCCCCGGCATGATGATGGGCGGCCGCCACATGAGCCGCATGCTGGACATGGTGGACGCCACCGAGGCCCAGCGCGCCCAGATCAAGCAAATCATGCAAGCCGCCCGCGATGATTTGAAGGCTCAGCACGCCAGCGGCCAGAAGCTGCATGAGCAGGGCATGGCGCTGCTGACCGCACCCACCGTGGATGCGGCTGCCGTCGAGGCTTTGCGTCAGCAGGGTCAGGTCTTGCGTGAGCAAGCCAGCAAGCGCATGAGCCAGGCCATGGTGGATGCCGCCCGCGTCCTCAGCCCCGAGCAGCGTGCCAAGCTGGGCGAAAAGATGAAGGCCATGCAAGCGCGCCGCGCCGAGCATCGCCATGAGCCAGCCGGCCCGATGGGTGCCAAACCCGCCAAGCCTGCACCCGCGCTGAATTGATGGCGGCGCTGCGAGGCTCGCTTATGCTTAGCCCTTCACTCGAGGCGCAAGCGGCCGCGCGGGCTTTGTCCGCACGCAAGCCGGCCTCTCAATCACACTGCAACGCCAGCGCCACCATGCCTTCCAGACTGCTGCTCATCGACGACGACACCCGACTCACCGCCATGCTCAGCGATTACCTGAGCAATGCCGGCTTCGAGATCAGCGTGGCAGGGTCTTTGGCCATGGCGCGCACGGTGCTGGCCTCGGGCGCTTTCGATTTGCTGGTGTTGGACCTGATGCTGGGCGATGGCGATGGCCTGGACTTCTGCCGCGAACTGCGCGCCCATGGGCATACGCGGCGCTTGCCGGTCCTGATGCTGTCCGCCCGCGGCGAGCCCATGGATCGCATCCTGGGCCTGGAGTTGGGTGCTGACGACTACCTTGCCAAACCCTTCGAGCCGCGTGAATTGCAGGCCCGCATCAAGGCCTTGTTGCGCCGGGTGGAGCCGCAAGCCGCCGAGGACGATGTGCTGCGCTTTGGCCGCCTGGAGATCGACCTGGCCGAGCGGGTAGCGCGCATCGACGGCAAGTCCTGCGATTTCACCAGCCATCAGTTCGACTTGCTGGTGGTGCTGGCCCAAAGCCCCGGCCGAGTGATGTCGCGCGACCAGATCATGGATGCTTTGAAGGGTCACCCGCTGGATGCTTTTGATCGTTCCATCGATGTGCATATCTCGCGCATCCGTGCCTTGATCGAGGATGACCCCAAGAACCCGCGCCGGGTCCTGACGGTGCGCGGTGCGGGCTATCTGTTCGCCCGCAAGCAAGATGCCGACACCGCGAGCTGAGCGCCCGTGATGCTGCGAATGAAGGCGCTTTACCTGCGCATCTACCTGACCCTGGTGGTCTTGCTGCTGGCTTTTGCATTTGGTTCGGCTTGGCTGTTTCAGCGCCATATCGAGCAGGAGCGGGGCAGCCAGGAAACCTCGGCCGGCGAGCGCATGGCGGCTTTGCTGGAACTCTTGGGCAATGCCTTGCCGGCGGCCGATGCGCCGCAGGTTCAGCAAGCCCTGGCGCTGGAGGACTGGAGCCAGCGCCTGCATCTGGCGGTGGCGCTGGAGAGCAAGCGCGGAGAGCGCCTGGCCAGCTCGGAATTGTTCTTGCGCCGTGAAGCGGAACTGAGCCAAGCAGCAAGCGAGGGCGCGCCTGTTGCCGCGCCCGTTCAGCTGGTGCTGGATGATGGCCGCAGCCTGCTGGTGCTGCGCCAGCGCCGTCCCATGCCCGGCCTGCCGCTGCGTGCGGGCGGCGATGTGCGTGGCATGCGCGGCCAGCCTGCCCATATGGAACCGGCTTGGTTCCAACCTATTTTTGGCCCGCGCCCGAACGGGCATGCCCTGCTGGCCTTGCTGGTGTTGCTGTTTTTTGGCGTGGCCATCGGTGCCTTTCCGGTGGTGCGTCGGCTGACGCGTCGGCTCGAATCCCTGAAGCAGGGTGTGGAGCGTTTCGGTGCCGGCAATCTGGCGCATCGGGTGGACGACCAGGGGAACGATGAAGTGGCCGCTTTGGCCGTGAGCTTCAATCGCGCGGCCAGCCAGTTGGAGACTTTGCTGCGTTCACAGCAGACCTTGCTGGCCAATGCCAGCCATGAGCTGCGCTCACCCTTGGCGCGTTTGAAGATGGCCTTCGCCATGTTGGACGATGCCAGCGAGGCCCAGCGTGCCCGGCTGACGGCCGAGATTCACACCAATATCCGCGAGCTGGATGCCTTGGTGGAAGAGGTGTTGTTGGCCAGCCGCTTGGACTCAGGTGTGTCCGGCGCCGTGGCTGAAAAAGTGGATCTGCTCGGCATGGCAGCCGAAGAGGCCGCCCGTGTCGGCGCGCAGTTTGAAGCCGAGCAAGGCTTGAGCCAGTTGCAACTGATGGGCGAGGACCGCTTGCTGCGCCGTGCCATGCGCAATCTGCTGGAGAACGCGCGCCGCTACGGTGGCGACGAAGTCTTGCTGCAATTGAGCCGGAGCGGCTCAGCCGCCGTGGTGCGCGTCTGTGATCGCGGCCCAGGCGTGCCCGAGGCCATGCGTGAGCGAATCTTCGAGGCCTTTTTCCGCCTGCCCGGCCATGCCGAACAAGCTGGCGGTGTGGGCCTGGGCCTGAGCTTGGTCAAGCAAATCGCCCAGCGGCATGGCGGCTCCGTGCGTTGCGAGTCCCGGCCGGGGGGCGGTAGCTGTTTTGTGCTGACCTTGCCGCTGGCTTAAGGCTCAAGCCTCACGTCGATCTCAAATCTGTCCGGCTGCCTCGCGGCCATGCACCCAGGCTAAGAATCCGCTCAAACCCAGGGCCGCCGAGACCAGCCCGGCGGTAGCGGCCGACCAAAAGCCGCGCGCGCCGTGAAACTCTGCTGGCACCCAGGCGGTGTCGCCAAACGCCAGCCAGTAGCCGCCGCCCAGGCCCAGGCCCCAGAGCGCCAGGGCATAAACCACCATGGGCACGACAGCAATGCGGTGGGCACGAAGCACAAAGGCCGCCACGGTTTGGCCGGCATCGCCGATGTGGAACACCCACACCCACAGCAGCAAGGGCATGGCGGCGGCGATGATGACCGGGTCCTGGGTATAAAAGCCCAGCACCTGCTCGCGGGCGAAAAACACCAGCGCGCCAACGCCAAAGGCCAAGGCCAGCGCAATCTCCAGGCTGTGCCAGCCCAGGCGGCGTGCGTCCGCTGCGTCATGCGCGCCTACTCGCTGGGCCACCAGCGTTTGGGCCGCATTGCCCAGGGCCAGCGGCGCCATGAACATCAGCGAGACCAGATTGACCGCCACCTGATGCCCCGCCACCGGCGTGGTGCCCAGGCGGGCGATGAAGATGGCCATGAAGGTGAAGCCGGTCACCTCGATCAAGATGCCTGCGCCCATCGGGATGCCTAGTTTCAACAAGGCCTTGATGTCGGCCGCTCGGGGGGCATGCAGGCCGCTGCCGTGCAAACCAAAGCTGGCGTAAAAGCCATCTCGGCGCAGCCAGACCAGGGCGATCAGCGCCTGCGCCCACATCACCAGTGCGGTGGCAATGCCGCAGCCCACGGCGCCTAGCGGAGGCATCTGCATGCCTCCAATGCTGAAGCCGTAGATCAGCAAAGCGGTCAGTGGCACTTTCAGTGCCAGGCCGACGAGCTGCATGGCCATCACCGCCTTGGGCCGGGACACCGCTGTGTTGAATCCGCGAAATGCGGTGAAGAGCAGGGCAGCGGGCAGGCTCAGGGCCAGGGCCTGCAAATAGCCGCGCACCTTGGCGGCGACCTCACGGCTGGCATGTGAGCTGGCCAGAAAAGGTTCGGGAAACAGGAGCACCAGGCAGCCCAGCACCGACAAGCCCAAAGCCAGCCACACCGTCTGATGCAGTTGCTCGCCGGCTTCATTCAGCTTGCGGGCGCCAAACAGCTGCCCGGCAATCGGTGAGATGGCCAGCACCACGCCCATCAGACCCACGAACACAGTGATGTAAATGGCCGCGCCGACGGCCAGCGCCGCCAAATCGGTGGCGGAGTAACGCGCCACCAGCACGGTGTCCACCGTGCTGAAGGCCAGCACAGCGACCTGACCGATGAACACCGGCCAAGCCAAGGGCGCCAGGCGGCGCAAGGTATCCAGATGGCCGGGCGCGGCGGGTGCCGTCGTGCCGGTCAAGACTTGACCCCGGGCTGCGATGGGGAGGGTGATGGTGCTTGGGGATGATCGACGCCGGTGAACTCGCGTGCGCGCTCCGCATAGCGGTTGAAGCGCCAGGCGGTGGCCTCAATGGAAATGCGGCGCCAGGTGACGCGCTTTTCTGCGGGCGTCATCACCGGCCAGTTCTGCACTTCGTCAAACGTGCGGCCGCAGCCCTTGCACAGCTCGTCGCCCTGGCTGGTGGAGCAAATGGCGATGCAGGGGGCGTCGGGCGTGCTGTCGTACCACTGCATCCAGGCTTCGAGTGCGGCGGCGGGCATGCTGGCGTCGTCGCATTCGGTCTCGCGGTAGTAAACCAGTTGACCGTAGACCTCGGCCAGGGCGCAGACCTCGGCGCAGGCCTGCAGGCCATCGGCGGAGGGCTGGCGCTCCCGCCACCAGTTGATGGCGGACTCGATGTCGGTGATGTGGATGCCGGCCATGCTTGCTTCGGGGGAGTTCTGCGGCCGCATTCAGTACGCCAAACCCATGGCCGTGCGCACCTCACGCAGGGTTTTGCGGGCCACGGCGCGGGCGCGCTCGGTGCCCACTTCCACAATCCACTGCACTTGCTTGGGGTTGGCCAAAAAGGCCTCGGCGCGCTCGCGCCAGGGCTTTTGCTCGGCCTGAATCGCTTCGATCAAGGGCTTTTTGCAGTCCAGGCAACCGATGCTGGCCTTGCGGCAGCCTTCGCTGGCCCAGGCCTGTGTGCTGGCGTCGCTGTAGAGCTGATGCAAGGGCCAGACCGGGCAGCGGCTGGGCTCACCGGGGTCGCTGCGGCGCACGCGCTGTGGGTCGGTGGGCATGGTGCGCACTTTCTCGTCCACCACTTCGGGGCTGTCGCGCATGGCGATGGCATTGCCGGCGCTCTTGCTCATCTTCTGGCCGTCCAGGCCGGGCAGGCGAGGTGTGGCCGTCAGCAGCTCTTGCGGCTCGGGCAGGATGGCGCGCTCGGGCGAGTAAATGCGGTTGAAGCGGCGCGCCACTTCGCGGGTCACTTCCACATGCGCCGTCTGGTCTTCACCCACCGGCACGCAGGCGGCCTTGTAGATCAAGATGTCCGCCGCTTGCAGCAGCGGGTAGCCAAGGAAGCCGTAGGTGGCGCCTTCGCCGTTGGGCCGGTTCTTCTCGAGCTGGTCTTTGTAGCTGGGGATGCGCTCCAGCCAGGCGGTGGGCGTGCTCATCGCCAGCAGCGTGAACAGCTCGGCATGCTCGGGCATGCGGCTTTGAATGAAGAGGGTGGCTTGCTCGGGGTCGATGCCGGCGGCCAGCCAGTCCACGACCATGTCGTAGACATTGCGCTCAATCGTGCCGCGGTCTTGGTAATGGGTGGTCAGCGCATGCCAGTCGGCCACGAAGAAAAAGCAGTCGTGCGTGGCCTGCAGCTTGACCCAGTTCTTCAGGGCGCCGTGGTAATGGCCAAGGTGCAGTGCGCCGGTGGGGCGCATGCCGGAGAGCACGCGCGGGCGGCTGCTCAGGGTATCGGTGGGGGCTTCTGACATGGGTTGGCATTGTAGGGAGGTGTTGTGGTCGGGCGCCCTTGGCCTACACTTCGGCCCCATGAAAAACATCGTGATTCTGATCTCCGGCCGCGGCTCAAATATGGAGGCCATCGTGCGCGCTTGCGCGTCTGAGGCCTGGCCGGCGCGCATTGCCGCCGTGATCAGCAATCGGCCCGATGCGGCGGGCTTGGCCTTTGCGCAAGCGCATGGCATCGCCACGGCGGTGGTCGATCACAAGGCCTTCAGTGGCGCGCAAAAGCGCGAGGAATTCGATGCGGAGCTGCAGCGCGTGATCGACGGCTTCGCGCCTGATTTGGTGGTGCTGGCAGGCTTTATGCGCATCCTCACGCCCGGCTTCACCGCGCACTATGCCGAGCGCATGCTCAATATCCACCCGTCCTTGCTGCCGGCCTTCACTGGCTTGCACACCCATGCGCGTGCGCTGGAGATGGGCTGCAAATTCGTCGGTGCAACTGTGCATTTCGTCACCGCCGAGTTGGACCACGGCGCCATCGTGGCGCAGGCCGTTGTGCCGGTGTTGGCGGGTGATGATGAAGACAGCTTGTCAGCCCGGGTGCTCAAGCTGGAACACCGCATGTATCCGGCGGCAGTACGCTGGTTTGTGCAGGGCCAGTTGGCGTTGGAAAACGGCCAAGTGCGCCAGTTGGCGGGTGAGGCCCAGGCCTTCAGCTGAGTTTTAGCTGAAATCCAACTGAATCTCAGTCAATAGGCTGGAAGCGCTGCACGGTCTGACCCGCCACCTCCAGCGTGCCAAAAAACATGGCGTGCGGCCGCACCCACAGGCCGGTGGCGTTGTAGATCGGCCGGTAAACCACCAAGGGCTCCAGCGTTTCACTGTGACGGGCCACGCCGATCACCTCGTATTCGCCGCCCTTGTAGTGGCGGTAGCGGCCCAGCTTTGTGGCGGGCAATGCGGGCAAGTCGTCATCATTCATTGGGCTTGTGCTCAGGTGCTGGGATAATCGGGGCATGCATCCTAATGCCCTCCTTGAAATGAGCAGCGAACTTCTGCGTGAAGTTCTCAAACTCGACGCGCCTGCAGACACCGTGGTGTCCGCCTTTTTCCGTCAACACAAAGGCCTTGGCCAGCGTGAGCGCCACGCTTTGGCCGAGACAACTTACGCCGTTCTGCGCCGCCGCCCGCTCTGGCAGCATCTGGCGCAGTCGGGCCGCGGCCCGACCGAGCGCCGCCTGGCGATTCTGGCCTGGCAAGGCAACGACACCTTTTTGCGCGGTGCCCTGACGCCGCAAGAACAGGAATGGTTGCAGCAGGTTCAAGCCATCGATCAAAGCAGCCTGCCGGCTAAGCTGCAGCACAACTTGCCCGAATGGTTGGCAGCGCCCTTGCTGGAACGCTTGGGTGAAGAGCAGTTCTGGGCCCTGGCCAATGCGATGAACGAGCCCGCGCCGCTGGATCTGCGCGTCAATACGCTCAAGAACAAGCGCGAAGAGGCGCAAGCCGTGCTGGCTGCCGCCAATATCCAGGTCGAGCCCACGCCGTTCTCGCCACTGGGTTTGCGCATTCCCGGCAAACCAGCTTTGAACAAGCTGGAACTGTTCACCGGCGGCGGCGTTGAGGTGCAGGATGAAGGCAGCCAGTTGCTGGCCTTGATGCTGGATGCCAAGCGTAGCGAAATGGTGGTGGACTTCTGCGCCGGCGCGGGCGGCAAGACCTTGGCCTTGGGTGATGCCATGCGCAACACCGGCCGCCTGTATGCCTTTGATGTGTCGGGCCATCGCTTGGCATCGCTCAAGCCGCGCCTGGCGCGCAGTGGCTTGTCCAATGTCTATCCGACTCAAATCGCGCATGAGCGTGACGAGCGTATCAAGCGCCTGGCCGGCAAGATCGATCGGGTGCTGGTTGATGCACCTTGCTCGGGCCTGGGCACGCTGCGCCGTAATCCCGACCTCAAGTGGCGCCAAACGCCGCAGGCGGTGGCCGAGTTGCAGGTCAAACAAGCAGCGATTTTGGCCAGCGCCGCGCGCTTGCTGCAATCCGGTGGACGCTTGGTCTATGCCACTTGCAGCTTGCTGGATGCCGAGAATGAGGTGATCGCGCAGCAGTTCGAGGCCGCCCATCCGCAATTCACCAAATTGCCGGCCGGTGAAGTCTTGAGCAAAGCGCATGTCAATCGCGCTGATGAGTTGGTGGAAAACGGCTATCTGCGCCTGTGGCCCCATCGCCATCAGACCGACGGCTTCTTTGCGGCTGTCTGGCAGAAAAACTAAGCGCGCGCGATCGACATGGCTTGATTTGGCTCAGCCCTCCGGCCGACGGAAGGGCTGGGAGATTTGGGTCATGTCCTCTACAATCGTTGGACAAATTTTCCAAGCAAGGTGTGTACGGTCGTCCCGTAAAAGCGACATGTCCGCCCCGAGGGAGCATCCGGTGAATTCGATCTCAGAATGAAGCGCCGGCTACCAGTTTAAGGATCGAATGAACCTCTTGACGACGATACATGACGGCCTTGTGGCTTGGCTCAGCAACGGCTTGCTGGATGCCAGCGCTTGGCAAATAGTTATCTACACCTTGGTCGTGACCCACTTCACGATTCTGGGTGTGACCATTTTCTTGCACCGTGCGCAGGCGCACCGTGCCTTGGATTTGGGCCCCATTCCGGCGCACTTCTTCCGCTTCTGGCTGTGGCTGACCACCGGCATGGTGACCAAGGAATTCGTCGCCGTTCACCGCAAGCACCACGCCAAGTGCGAGACCGAAGAAGATCCGCACAGCCCGCAAACCCGCGGCCTGAAGGCCTTGCTCTTGACCGGCGTGGAGTTGTATCGCGCCGAAGCGAAGAATCCGGAGACCGTGACCAAGTATGGCCTTGGCACACCTAACGACTGGATCGAGCGCAACCTCTACACCCGCTATTCCTGGCAAGGTGTTGGCCTGATGTTAATCATCAATCTGGCTCTGTTTGGCGCGATTGGTGCCACGATCTGGGCGATCCAAATGGCCTGGATTCCGGTTTGGGCGACGGGCGTGATCAACGGCATTGGCCACTTCTGGGGCTACCGCAATTTCGAAGCGCCCGATGCCTCGACCAATGTCTCACCTTGGGGCATCTTGATCGGCGGTGAGGAGTTGCATAACAACCATCACACCTATCCGACCTCGGCCAAATTCTCGGTCAAGCCTTTTGAGTTTGACATCGGCTGGGGCTATATCCGTGCCTTTGAAATGCTGGGTTGGGCCAAGGTGCGCAAGACGGCGCCCAAGCTGCTGACGGGCGCCATCAAGCCAGCCGACAAGCAGACGCTTGAGGCCATCATCGCCAATCGCTATGAAGTCATGGCCAGCTATCGCCGCGGCCTCAAGGCGGCTTGTGCGGCCGAGTTGGCCAAGCTGAAGGCGCAGGGCGAGGAGCACAGCGCGCAGTGGGCCCAGTTCAAGGCCGCTAAGCGTTGGCTGCATCGTGATGAGGACCGTATCCCCGCCGACTTGCTGCCCCAGCTGGCAGGTGCCCGTGCGGCAAGCCCGGCCCTGGACAAGCTGATGACGATGCGTGAAGAGTTGCGTCAACTCTGGACCCGCACCAATGTCTCGGCCGAGCAGTTGGTCAGCGACTTGCAGGCTTGGTGTCGGCGCGCGGAAGAGAGTGGCATTGCGGAGTTGCGTGCTTTCTCGATGAGCTTGCGCCAGGCGCGCATGGCGGCCTGAGTTGTGTCTTGAGACTCCAGCTGGCTTAGTCTGCTTGGTCTGCTTGAGTTGACGAGCAAAGTAAGTTCACAAAGCCGGCACAGAAAGGGCACCCAAGTGGGTGCCCTTTTTCATGGCTGACGCCTAGACTTGGGCGTGACTTGTTTCAAAGAGGAGATCGATCGATGAAGCTCAAAACTAGACAGGCAATGCCCATGGTGGTGTTGAGTAGCGCTCTGCTGTTGGTTGGTGCCGCGCACGCGCATGTGGAAGTGCGCTTCCTTGAGCCGCAAAAGTTTTCCGATGTGGGTCAGTCGACGGTGGATCGGGAGCGCGTGCTGCAAGAGCTGCAAGCGCATCTGCGCTCCTTGGGTGACCGCTTGCTGCCGGGGCGTGATCTGGTGATCGATGTGAGCGATGTGAATCTGGCCGGCGAGCTTGAGCCGCATGGCCGTTCGATGGAGATGCTGCGGGTGATGCGCAATGTGACCATCCCGTCGATGGAGCTGCGCTACACGCTCAGCGAAGGCGGCAAGGAAGTGCGGTCAGCCAAGGCGCGCTTGCAGGATATGAGCTACCTGGGTAGCTTCAATCGTGTGGATGCCAATGACTCGCTGCGTTTCGAGAAGAAGATGATGGACGACTGGTTTGCCAAAGAGTTTGCAGCCGAAATTGCGGCGGGCAAACAGGTGAAGTAATTTGCCGCTAGGGCAGCTCACTTGCCCAATGAAAAAACCCCGCCAGCTTGCGCTGCGGGGCTTTTTTGTGAGGCTGGCGAGGCAGCCTCGGGAGTCAAGGCTGAATTACTTCAGCTTGATTTCCTTGTACAGAACATGCTTACGAGCCTTGGGGTCGAATTTCATGAATTCGAGCTTGCCGGTCGTGGTCTTCTTGTTCTTGTCGGTCGTGTAGAAGTGACCCGTACCTGCGGTCGACTCCAACTTGATCTTTTCGCGTGCGCCTTTTGCCATGATTTTGTCCTTGCTATATCAGTTCTAGATCAGGGCTTGGCTTACAGCTCGCCCTTGGCGCGCAGATCGGCCACGACTTTTTCGATGCCGACTTTGTCGATCAAACGCAGGGCAGCATTGCTGATGCGCAGACGAACCCAGCGGTTCTCGGTCTCCAGGAAAAAGCGGCGGTACTGCAGATTAGGCAGAAAGCGACGCTTGGTTTTGTTATTGGCGTGGGAAACATTGTTTCCCACCATGGGCTTCTTGCCCGTGACTTGACAGACGCGTGCCATGACGCTTCTCCTGTATCGAAATATTGACCAGCCAACCCAGCTTGCTTTGCAAACCGGCATTGACCACATGACCACTTATTACCTGCTAAACCCTTTGATTTGACTCATCGAGCGTGGTCCATCCAGCAAGCAAGCCCGCGAGTATAGCGCAAAAGTGGGTGATGCGCCAGGGCTGCTAGGCCGCGGCGCCAATCAGCTGGCCGCGGAGGCGATCTTGACAGGTGAAGGGCAAGGCTGGTGAAGCCGTCCTTCGGGTGCACGGGTCCGACGGGAAGTCGTGTGGGAGTGGGGCGGGGTAGCTCGTAGGCCAAGTGCCCCGGCATTCGCCAGTGGGGGCTTTCAGGTCAGCCCAGCACAGCACCAGACCTTGCACGCATTCGTGGCGATACGGGCGATAGCCTTGACGCAGTGGCCTGCACCGCCAAGAGTGCAGGCCACTGTTTGTCAGTCCATCAAGCCTGTTCTTGCTCCAAGAAGCGCTGTGCATCCAGTGCGGCCATGCAGCCGGTGCCGGCGCTGGTGATGGCTTGGCGGTAGACATGGTCCTGCACATCGCCAGCGGCAAACACGCCAGGCACGCTGGTCATGGTGGCCATGCCGCTCAGGCCGCTCTTGGTGACGATGTAGCCGTCCTTCATCTCCAGTTGACCCTTGAAGATGTCGGTGTTGGGCTGGTGGCCGATGGCAATGAAGCAGCCTTGCAGGGCCAGGTCTTGCGTGCTGCCGTCGGCGGTGCTCTTGATGCGCACGCCGGTGACGCCGCTCTGGTCGCCCAGCACTTCGTCCAGGGTGTTCCACAGATGCAGCACCACATTGCCCGACTTGGCCTTCTCGGTCAGCTTGTCGATCAGGATGGGTTCAGCGCGGAACTTGTCGCGGCGGTGAATCACATGCACCTTGCTGGCGATATTGGACAGGTACAGCGCTTCCTCAACGGCGGTATTGCCGCCGCCAACCACGCACACTTCCTGGCCGCGGTAGAAGAAACCGTCGCAGGTGGCGCAGCCGCTGACGCCGCGGCCCATGAAGGCCTCTTCAGAAGGCAGGCCCAAATACTTGGCCGAAGCGCCGGTGGCGATGATCAGGGCGTCGCAGGTGTAGATGCCGCTATCGCCCTTGAGGGTGAAGGGGCGCTTGGTGAAGTCGACCTCGTTGATGTGGTCGAAGATGATTTGCGTTTGGAAGCGCTCGGCGTGTTCCTGGAAGCGCTCCATCAGTTCGGGGCCTTGCACGCCCATCACATCGGCGGGCCAGTTGTCCACCTCGGTGGTGGTCATCAATTGGCCGCCTTGGGCCATGCCGGTCAGCAATGTGGGCTTCAGATTGGCGCGTGCGGCATAGATTGCAGCGGTGTAGCCAGCGGGGCCGGAACCGAGAATCAGCAGCGAGTGGTGTTGGGTGGTTGAGCTCATGACATTACTATGGGGTTGTATCCCGCACACACAAGGCGCCTGGATCGGGTTTTTCCGCTGCAGAAGGCATGTGATTGCAAGAAGGTATTGGCACAATCGCTGAGCGCATTTTAGGTACGCTTCATGCTTTGGGGTTTGTGCCGATTTCAAACCATTATTCAAAGGAGGCCGTTAATGGCAATGTTGTCCAATCTGGACCTGATCCGCAGGGTGCCTTTGTTTTCACTGCTGACGACCGATCAGGCGCAGTCCATTGCGGACAGTGTGGTCAAGCGGCGCTTCAAGCGCGGCGAGTTGATCGTTGAGCAAGGCACCAAATCGAATGCCTTGTTCATTTTGCTGAATGGCCGAGCCCGTGTGCTGACGGCGGATACCCGTGGTCGTGAGGTGATTCTGGCGGTGCTGCAACCGGGCGACTATGTGGGCGAGATGAGTTTGATCGACCACGAACCGCATTCCGCGACGGTGCGTGCCGAGGTGCAAACCGATATGTTGGTGCTGGGGCGCTTGGAGTTTGCGCGCTGCCTGCCGGACACCAGCAGTCTGTCCTACGCCATTTTGCGTGGCCTGGTGGCGCGCTTGCGCAATGCGGATCGACAGATTGAATCTTTGGCGCTGCTCGATGTCTACGGTCGCGTGGCACGCACGCTGCTGGATATGTCGGAAGAGGAAAAGGGCCTGAAGATCATCCGCGGCAAGGTGTCGCGTCAGGATATGGCCAAGGTCGTGGGTGCCTCCCGCGAGATGGTCAGCCGAGTGATGAAGGACTTGGAAGAGCGCGGCGTGATCGAGACTTTGGAAAATGGCTCGGTGGTCATCAAGGAACGCTTCCCTGATTGATTGATCGCTTGAAGGCTTTGCGTTCGGCAGGGACCTTGTGCTGCAGTGACTCGTTTGCGCAGGTCGCCTGAAACCTGCGCCACAATGCTGGCATGAGTTTTCCCCTGGGTTCCCTGCTGCGCGACGACGAGCTCGGCGCAAACGACAAAGTCTACAAACGGCAAGGCAAGAAGGGCGCCAGCGCGCCTGCCCCTCGCCACAATCCCCTGCGCACGCCGGTCTGGCTGCTGCTGGGTGGTTTGCTGTGGTGTCTGGTCTTGTTGGCGATGCTGACTCATGACCCGGCCGATGCCGCTTTTTCGAGTTCAGGCACGCATTCGCTCTACGGCAATCGCGTCGGCGCCCTGGGTTCCTGGATTTCCGATCTGCTTTTGTTCAGCTTTGGCTATTCGGCCTGGTGGCTGTTGCTGGTGAGTTTGCGCCAGTGGCTCAGCGGCCTGGCCGGTTTGCTGCGTGCCGAAGCACCAGCGCCTGAGCGCTCGGCCGGGCGCTATTTCGCGCTCTGGGCCTTGGGCCTGTTGCTCTTGATGAGCGCCAGCTGCGCGCTCGAGTGGACCCGCCTTTATTCCTGGGAAGCGCGCCTGCCAGGACATGCCGGTGGCGTGCTGGGTTATGCGCTGGGCCCCTGGAGCATGCGCGCCCTGGGCTTTGCGGGTTCGGGTGTGGTGTGGATTGCCTTGCTCTTGTTGGGCGCAGGTCTCGCACTGCGCTTCTCGTGGTTGCGCCTCGCCGAGACCCTGGGCACCCGCCTTGACGAGTTGCGTGAGCGCCAACAAGAACGTCGCGAGCAGGCCGAAGATCAACGCGTCGGCGAACAGGCCGCGCAAGAGCGCGAGCATGTGGTGGAGGTTGAGCGCCAGGTGGTGGAAGAACACCATGTGCCCATCGTGATCGAGGCGCCCGTGGTCGAAGTGCCCAAGTCCACCCGCGTGGCCAAGGAGCGTCAGAAGACCTTGTTCGTGGACGCCAGCGATACCAAGCTGCCGCAGGTGGATCTGCTGGACACCGCGCCGCTGCGGGTCGAATCCGTCACGCCCGAATCTCTCGAGATGACCTCGCGCATGATCGAGAAGAAGCTGCGCGACTTTGGCGTCGAGGTGCGAGTCGTGGCCGCCTCGCCCGGCCCGGTGATCACCCGCTACGAGATCGAGCCCGCCACGGGCGTGAAGGGCTCGCAAATCGTCGGCTTGGCCAAGGATTTGTCGCGCAGCTTGAGCCTGGTGTCGATCCGGGTGGTTGAGACCATTCCCGGCAAGAACTTCATGGCTTTGGAGCTGCCCAATGCGCGGCGCCAAACCATCCGTCTGTCAGAAATTCTCGGCTCGCAGGTTTATGCCGATGCGTCCTCGCAACTGACCATGGGCCTTGGCAAGGACATTGTTGGCCTGCCCGTGGTGGCTGACCTGGCCAAGATGCCGCACTGCCTGGTGGCTGGTACCACCGGTTCCGGTAAGTCGGTGGGTATCAACGCGATGATTTTGAGCCTGCTCTACAAGGCCGAAGCGCGCGATGTGCGCCTGATTTTGATCGACCCCAAGATGCTTGAAATGAGCGTCTACGAGGGCATCCCGCATTTGCTGGCCCCCGTCGTGACGGATATGAAGCAGGCCTCAAACGCGCTCAACTGGTGCGTGGGCGAGATGGAGCGGCGCTATAAGCTGATGAGCAAGCTAGGCGTGCGCAATCTGGCCGGCTACAACAAGAAAATCGATGAAGCCAGCGAGCGCGGCGAACTCATTCCCAACCCCTTCAGCCTGACCCCGGAGATGCCCGAACCGTTGGAGCGCCTGCCCTTCATCGTCGTCGTCATCGACGAGTTGGCCGACCTGATGATGGTGGTGGGCAAGAAGATTGAAGAGCTGATCGCGCGCTTGGCGCAGAAGGCCCGTGCCGCCGGTATTCACTTGATTCTGGCCACCCAGCGCCCCTCGGTGGATGTGATCACCGGCCTGATCAAGGCCAATATTCCGACCCGGCTTTCCTTCCAGGTCAGCAGCAAGATCGACAGCCGCACCATCCTCGACCAGATGGGCGCCGAGGCCTTGTTGGGCATGGGTGACATGCTTTACATGCCCTCAGGCACCGGATTGCCGATTCGCGTGCACGGCGCTTTTGTCAGCGACGAGGAAGTTCACCGCGTGGTGGAGTATCTGAAGTCGCAGGGCGAGCCCAATTACATCGAAGGCATTCTGGAAGGCGGCGTGCTGGAAGGTGAGGGCGGTGAAGCTGGCGGCGGTGGCGCAGGCGCTGAGGGTGAGGCCGACCCCATGTACGACCAGGCGGTGGCCATTGTTCTGCAGCATCGTCGGGCTTCCATTTCGCTGGTGCAGCGCCATCTGCGCATTGGCTATAACCGGGCGGCGCGCTTGCTGGAGCAGATGGAGAAGTCGGGCTTGGTGTCCAGCATGGGCACCAATGGCAACCGTGATCTGATCATTCCGAAGCGCGACGAGTAAAGCAGGTCAATCCATGAAGATGAAGTTGTTGAATCGAATCAAGTCGCTGGGCCTGGCCGGGTTGCTGATGCTGGCTGGCGCGGCCCAGGCCGATGGCGTTTCTGCCCTGAAAGACTTTGTGCGCGAGGTCAAAAGCGGGCGCGCCGAATTCACGCAGACCGTCAGCTCGCCCGATGGTGTGCGCAAAAAGATGTCTTCGGGCACTTTTGAGTTTCAGCGCCCCAATCAATTCCGTTTTGCCTACACCAAGCCGTTTGAGCAATTGATCGTGGCGGATGGTCAGAAGGTCTGGATCTTTGACCCCGATCTCAAGCAAGCCAGCTCCCGCCGCATGAATCAGGCCTTGGGCGCCACGCCTGCGGCCCTGTTGGCAGGCGGCAATCTGGAGCGCGATTTCAAACTCAAAGCCTTGGCCTCCGAAGAGGGCTTGGACTGGGTGCAGGCCGAGCCCAAACTGGCGGACGGTGGCTTTCAGTCTTTGAAGATCGGCTTCAAGGGCTCGGTGCTGGCGGCGCTGGAGATCGTTGACGGTTTCGGCCAGCGCTCGCGCTTGGACTTCTCGGCAGTCAATGCCAATGCCAGCGTGGCGGCCGAGCGATTTCGCTTTGTCTTGCCTGCCGGAGCCGATCTGATCGAGCAGTGAGTTAGCAGCTCAAGCCACATGGATCTTTTCGCCGCCCAACCCACGCCGCCCTTGGCCGAGGCGCTGCGCCCGCGCACCCTGGACGAGGTCGTCGGTCAGTCGCACTTGTTGGGGCCGGGCAAGCCGCTGCGCCTTGCCTTTGAGTCGGGTACGCCGCACTCGATGATTCTTTGGGGCCCGCCTGGGGTGGGCAAAACAACGCTGGCGCGGCTGACGGCCACGGCCTTCAAATGCGAGTTCATTGCCTTGTCGGCCGTGTTCTCCGGCGTGAAAGACATCCGCGCCGCGATGGAGCAGGCCCAGCAATACCTGGCCCTGGGCAAGCGCACGATTTTGTTTGTTGACGAAATCCACCGCTTCAATAAAGCTGTCAAGTCATATATAAATCAACAACTTAGGAAGGCGTTTGTGCAATTACTTGTGCTTCCCCATTGTTCAATGGGGGTGAAGCATGGCTGATTTGTTCGCACAAGAGCCCTCCGCACCACTGGCTGAAGCACTTCGTCCAAAGACCTTGGACGAGGTGGTCGGGCAGTCGCACTTGCTGGGTGAAGGTAAGCCTTTGAGACTTGCCTTCCAGTCAGGCAAACCCCATTCCATGATCTTCTGGGGGCCGCCGGGTGTTGGTAAAACCACTTTGGCACGCCTCACAGCTACAGCCTTCAAGTGCGAGTTCATTGCCTTGTCTGCGGTGTTCTCTGGTGTCAAAGACATCCGTGGTGCTATGGAGCAGGCACAACAGAACCTTTCTATGGGCAAGCACACGATCTTGTTCGTAGACGAAATTCACAGGTTCAATAAGTCCCAACAAGATGCACTTCTTCCCTATGCCGAAAGTGGGCTAGTCACCTTCATTGGTGCTACTACTGAGAACCCTTCTTTTGAAGTGAATTCGGCTTTGTTGTCGCGGGCTCAGGTCTATGTCTTGAAATCGCTGACTGACGAAGAACTGAAGCTGCTGCTTGTTCGCGCTCAAGAACTTGCCATTGGCCATCTTCAGTTTGATGACCTGGCTAGAGACACGATAATTGGCTATGCAGATGGGGACGCCAGAAGGTTCTTGAACCTGTTGGAGCAGACCAGTACAGCAGCCGAAGCCTCTGGAATCACGGCAATTAATGCTGACTTCTTGCAGAATGCTTTGACCCTGAACAGTCGTCGCTTTGACAAGGGTGGGGACAACTTTTATGACCAGATTTCAGCCTTGCACAAGTCGGTGCGTGGCTCCCATCCTGATGCTGCCCTTTATTGGCTGACAAGAATGTTGGACGGTGGTGCTGATGCAAGGTATCTGGCACGGCGCATTGTTCGCATGGCATGGGAAGACATCGGACTTGCTGATCCAAGGGCTATGCAGATAGCTAATGATGCTGCATTGACCTATGAACGGTTGGGTAGTCCTGAAGGTGAATTAGCCTTGGGGCAAGCTGTCATCTATTTGGCTATAGCTGCCAAAAGCAATGCTGGCTACAACGCCTACAACCAAGCTAAAGCCTTTGTGAAGCAAGACAAGAGCCGGGAGGTTCCTGTTCATCTTCGCAATGCTCCAACGAAGCTCATGAAGGAACTGGGTTATGGGCATGACTACCGATATGCTCATGACGAACCCAATGCCTATGCTGCTGGTGAAACCTATCTTCCTGAAGGCATAGAAGAACCGGGTTGGTATCAGCCAGTGCCCAGAGGGCTTGAAGTTAAGATTGCTGAAAAGCTTGCTCTCCTGCGGAAGTGGGATGAGGAAGCCGGGGAATAAAAATTCAAACGAATTCCGATAAACATTCACTGGTGCAAACTTGCCAGTGACTTATAAAAAGATAGATTTATGCCAACACTGCACTGGGTAGGAAAGAGCGCAGTGGTTAACCACCACTATGACGTTCCCTTTCGTTTGCTGAATAAGAAATATAGCTTCACTGCAACTGTTGAAGGACAAGAGAATACAGAAAACAATCGAATTATTCACGGCGACAATCTTGAAGTCCTAAAAAGCTTGTTGCCAGAATTCGAGGGGAAGGTCAACTGCATCTACATTGATCCGCCATACAACACTGGTAATGAAGGTTGGGCCTATAACGATGCAGTGAATCACCCAAAGATCAAAAAATGGCTTGGTGAAGTCGTTAAGAAGGAAGGGGAGGATCTGAGTCGTCATGACAAGTGGCTTTGCATGATGTACCCAAGGTTGAAGCTTTTGCATCGCCTCCTGGCTTCAGATGGCGTAATTTTCGTTAGTCTTGACGATAACGAAATATTTCATTTTCGCCTGTTGATGAATGAAATATTTGGAGAGTCAAACTTCTTGGCTCAAATCATTGTTCAGTCAAACAAACGCGGACAGACATACAAGCAAATTGCCAAGACTCACGAATACCTTCTTTGCTTTGGTAAGAGTTCTTTGTCTGAACTTGGAGAGTTATCTACAGAAGGGACTAATCTTCCAGAAAAAGATAAATTTGGTTCTTTCTCTTCAAGAGAGCTTCGTAACCGTAATCCCAAATTTGGTCGCTTTAATCGTCCAAATCTCTTCTATCCGATCTATGCCCGCCCTGGCATAGTTGACGAAAGCGGAAACTACATTGTTTCATTAGAAGAGCACCCTGACTCCTTCAAGATCGAGCCGTTCAATAGTGAGGGTGTAGAGAGTTGTTGGCGGTGGGGGAAAGAAAAGTTCACCCTTAAGACCAAGGCTGCGACTACAGAATTTTTGTATGCGCGTCAAACTCGTGAAGGAGCTTGGCGTGTTTTTGAGAAGTACAGAAAAGAAACGGTCAAAGCTAAGTCCATCTGGACAGAAACCAAATACATCAGTGAGCAAGGCACAACTGAACTTGGCCGTCTTGGTCTTGCGTCTCAGTTTGAATTCCCTAAGCCTGTAGATTTGATTGTTGATTGCTTAGAACTTTGTGACAACGACGAAGCCATAGTTCTTGATTCTTTTGGTGGTAGCGGAACCACTGCACAAGCAGTTCTTAAATTGAATTCACAGGATGGTGGCCGCCGCCAATTCATTCTGTGCGAAATGATGGATTACGCCGAAGAGGTCACTGCTGAACGCGTTCGCCGTGTCATCAATGGGTATGGGCAGGATACGAAGTTTGTTGCTGGTACTGGTGGCGGATTTGACTTCTATGACCTTGGACCGACTCTGTTTAAAGAGGACAAGAACCTCAATGAAGAAGTTGGTGCAGAAGCCATTAGAGACTATGTGGCTTACACAGAAAACATTCCGAAGGAGAAGCGGCTCACTTCAGATAATCCTGTGAGTCCCTATGCTTTAGGTGCAACAGAAACGGCGCTATGTGTCTTCTTCTATGAGAAGGATCGCGTGACGACGCTTGACATTGATTTTCTCGGACAACTGAAAATCAAGGATCTACCGTCCAGGCCTGAACAGTTTGTGATTTACGCCGACAAGTGTGCTTTGGATAAGGATTTCCTTTACAAGCACGGCATCACATTCAAGCGCATTCCACGTGACATCACACGATTCTAAGAAGAAAAAATGGAACTCAAAGACTATCAAGCTGATGTCCTGACTGACCTCAGTACATATCTGGAAACCCTGCTTGAATGCAAGGGTCATCTTCCCAATGCTTTTATCAAGTATTGGAAAGATCGTGGTGTTCTCAATCAGGCATACAAGAACAACATCAAGGAGGTGCCTCATGTATGTGTGAAGGTTCCCACTGCTGGCGGAAAAACCTTCATTGCAGTGAATGCCTTGGACAGAATTTTTTCTGCCTTTGCTGAATACAACCCCACACGTCCTAAGTTCGTGGTGTGGCTGGTTCCTTCACTGACCATCCTTGAACAGACAGTAAAGAACCTGTCCAACATCGATCACCCATATCGTCAGCGATTGAATGACCTGTTCAATGGTCGTGTGCAGATTTACGAGAAGGCTGATGTCCTTCAGGGTGCAGGGTTCAATGCGGACACTGTGAAGGAGCAACTTTCAGTGGTGGTGATGTCGTTTGACTCACTCAAGGCCACCAACAAAGAGAACCGCAAAGCGTTTCAAGAAAACGGCTACCTTGCTTCGTTTTTGAATGATGACGGTGAAGTTGTTGAGCCATTGGAAGGAACCGATCCCTCTGCGCTCATCAATGTCATGCGGACTCTCAAGCCGATTGTGGTTGTGGATGAAAGCCACAATGCAGAAAGCACGTTGTCAGTGGACATGCTTCGCAACCTCAACCCAAGTTTCATATTTGACCTGACTGCTACACCACGAGATAACAGCAACATCATCAGCTATGTTGATGCCCTGCGACTCAAGAAGCAAAACATGGTCAAGCTTCCTGTGATTGTTGCCAATCAACGAAGCCAAGAAGATGTGATCATGGCGGCCCTGAATATGCGGCGTCAGTTGGAAGAGTTTGCTAAAAAAGCCGAAGAGAAGGGTGGTGGCTACATTCGCCCCATCGTGCTGTTCCAGGCTGAACCGAAGAACAAGGATGACACCACCACATTTGAGAAGGTGCGTGAAATTCTGTTGGATCTGAACATTCCCAAAGAACACATTGCCATCAAGACTGCCAACATCAACGAGTTGAAGAATGTTGATTTGATGAGTCGTGATTGCTCAGTGCGATACATCATCACAGTCAATGCGCTGAAAGAGGGTTGGGACTGTCCTTTTGCCTATGTGCTTGCGACACTGGCAAACAAGTCTTCTGTGGTGGATGTGACTCAAATTTTGGGTCGTGTGCTGCGTATGCCTTACACCAGAAAGCACAGCATTGAGCTACTCAACTTGAGCTATGTGTTTACCTCGTCCAGCCACTTCCAAAACACTTTGAGTCAGGTGGTTGCGGGTTTGAACAAGGCTGGTTTCTCAAAGCGCGACTACAGAGAATTTGATCTGTCTGCGATTGAGCAGGAACAAAAACCAACTCCAACACCTGCTCAAGAAGAGCTGAACCTTGCTGCTCAAACGGGTGAGGAAAAGCCTGCTGAAACTGGTGATGGCCAGGATCTTGAAATTGAGAAGAGCAAGCTCAATCCTGACTGGGAACAACAAGCTGTGGAGCAAGCTGCTATAGCCCCAAATGGCGATCAGCCTGCCTCAACTGGCAGTGATGCAACAGGTGTTGAAGCAATCAAGAATCAGGCTGCTGAACAAGCTAAAGAATTTGAAGAACAGGCCAATGCTACGAGTGGTGAATCTGTTCCTGAAGAACTGAAGGCCCATATGAACGAGCATAAGATGAAGCAGAAGTTTGAAGAGTCTGCAAAGGCAATTCAGCTACCCCAGTTCTTCATCAAGTTGCCCTCTGATGGTGGGTTCTTTGACAGTGGTGATGAGTGGCACAAGTTGGCTAAAGAAAACTTGCTGTCCAACTTTGTGTTGGCAAACCTCGATGCCACTATCAATTTCACAGCCATTGAATCGGATGTCTATAAGGTAGATGCAGAAGAAATTGGTAATGGTGAAAGTGCTCCATCTTTCACTGTAGTGAAGAAGGCAGAAAAGGAAAAGCTGAACAGCATCATCAAGAGTCAACCGACTTCAGGTCAAATCACCTCTATCGTTGGTCGGCTCTTCAGCCTAATTGGTAAGAACAGTTTCTACCCAATTGAAGACAACGATGTTAAGCACTACCTCAAACGAATTGTTGAGGCCATGAATGCTGATCTACGTGCTGATTGCCTTGAGCGTGATTATGCGTATGTCAAGCTCATTAAGGACAAGATACAGAGCCTTGCCAATGAGTATGCTGCTAAGGAATTTGGCAACTGGCTGACCACTCAGAAAATCAAACTTCGTCCGTCATTCTCGTTGCCTGCTTGGATTGCTCCAAGTGAAAATGCTCCTGCTATCAGCAAGAGCCTTTATGTCACTGAAGGTAGTGTGAATAACTTGGAGAGCAAGGTTATCCGTGGTGTTGCAGAACTGGAAAACATTGTCTGGTGGCACAGAAACCTTGAACGGGGCAAGGGGTTCTTGCTGAATGGTTTCCTTAATCACTACCCTGACTTCATTGTTCTCACTGAGAGCAAGAACATCATTGTGGTGGAAACCAAGGGTGATGATAGGGATAACTCTGACTCCAAGGACAAGCTGAAGCTTGGCAAGATTTGGGAGTCCCAAGCTAACCAAATTGCGCATGAAACAGGCTACCGCTATCACTACATGATGGTTTTTGAGAGCAACCCGATTGACGGGGCTCATACCACTGGTGATGTGCTGAAGCTGATTGAGGCATTGTAAAGTGAAGAAAGCACCATTATTGATGCTTTGTTACCTTGGCCATTGATAAGCGAGAAAGGCAATAAATGAGTATGGAAAAGTTGCTGCTTTTAGCCGACCTGCCACTCACTATTGTTTTTTTTGGCGAGGCATTGAAACCAAAAGATTGAGTCTCTAACTCCATATCAAGCAACTTAATTCCAGGGATTTTTACAAATGAAAATTAGAAAAATTTCTATCAAAAATTTTCGGGGTATTAAAGAGCTTGATTGGAGTTTGCCAGCAGCCGAAATTTTCTGCCTAATTGGAAAAGGTGATTCGTCCAAATCCACAATTTTGGAGGCGCTTCGCTATGCCTTCTATCCTCAGTGGAACCCAATATTTACTGATGCTGATTTTTATCAGTGTAAGGTGGATAACGGCATAGTCATCGAAGTCACCCTTGGTGATTTGACTCCTGAGTTTTGTTCCGATCAAAAGTATGGCCATCATCAACGTGGCTGGGATAAAACCACCCAGAAGCTCACTGATGAATCAGATGACCACCTTGAATCTGTCCTGACGGTTCGCCTAACTGTCGGCAAGGAATTGGAGCCCAAGTGGATCGTCGTTACTGATCGGACGCCTGAAGGTGTGCAATTCAAGCAAGCTGACAGAGCCAAGGTAAGTGTTGGCTTAATTGGTGCGTTCAGTGAAAAGCAGTTATCTTGGGCCGCTGGAACAGCATTAGCCAAGCTGACCGAAGCGCAGAGCTTGAACGAACTTCTAGCGACAGCTTCTAGGACTGCCCGGACTTCGTTAGATGCTGATCGCCTTGTCACACTCAAGAATTTTGACGCGGTGACCTGCACCCTCCCAGCCGTACCAGCGTAATGGAGAGGAAGTCCATCAACCAGGAGAATGATGGACATGAAGAAGAGCAGATTTACTGAGGAACAAATCATTGGGTTCCTGAAGCAGGCCGAGGCCGGCATGCCGATCAAGGAGCTGTGCCGGCAAGGCGGCTTCAGCGACGCCACGTTCTACAAGTGGCGGGCCAAGTACGGCGGCATGCAGGCCACGGATGCCAAGCGACTGCGCGAGCTCGAAGGCGAGAACGCCAAGCTCAAGCGCCTGCTGGCAGAGGCCCACCTGGACATCCACGCGCTCAAGGACGTCTTCGGCGTAAAGCCCTAGCCCCGCAGGTCAGGCGCGACGCGGCGACCCAGATGATTGCCCAGCACCATCTGTCCGAACGCCGCGCGTGCCGCCTGGTGGGGCTCTCCAGAGACAGCTATCGCAACCCGCCCGTGGTCGATGAGGCCACGCAGCAACTCAGCGCCAAGATCGTCGAGATCGCACAGGTGCGGCGCCGCTTCGGCTATCGCCGCATCCATGACGTGCTGCGCCCACAGTTCCCAGGCGTCAATCACAAGCGCGTCTATCGGTTGTACAGCCAGGCGCAGTTGGCGGTGCGCAAGCGCAAGAAGATCAGACGGGCAGCCAGCGAGCGCGTGCCGCTCACCGTGCCGACCCGAGTCAATGAGGTGTGGAGTGCGGATTTCAGCGATCCCGGACAGTCATTTCAGCGTGATGGCGGACAGCGTTTCAAACTGATCGCGGACAGTTTGGGTGCGCGCAAGTGCCTGGGTTGATGGTAGCTCAGGTGTCCGCGATCAGCCTGAATTGGGCTGGCCCGGACGGTTCTGCGGTGGTTGGTTTGGTGCTCATACCGAGTCCTGTTTCTTGCGCAGCGACTCGCCCTTGAGCGCGATCTTTTGTGCCGAATGGACGATCCGGTCCAAGATGGCATCGGCCAATGTCGGGTCATCCAACCATTGGTGCCAGTTTGAGACGGGTAGCTGACTGGTGATGAGCGTCGAGCGGCTGCCGACCCGGTCGTCGAGCAACTCCAGCAGGTCGTTACGGTCGGCCGCCGTGACCGGTGCAATCGCAAAGTCATCGATGACCAGCAGGTCAATGCGCGCCAGTTGTGCCAGGCGCCGGCCGAAGGAGCCGTCGCCGTGGGCCACCCGCAGCTCTTCCAGCAGCCTCGGCGCCCGCGTGTACAACACCGCGAATCCCTGGCGTGCCGCCTGCTGGGCCAGCGCGCATGCGAGCCAGGTCTTGCCGCAACCCGTGGCCCCGGTGAGCAACACGTTGTGGCCGTGGCGCAGCCAGTCGCAGCCCGCCAGTTGGGTGATGAGGCTGCGATCCAGCCCGCGCGAGCCTCGCCAGTTGATGTCCTCGATGCAGGCGCTGCTGACCTTGAGCTTGGCCGCCTTGAGCAGCCGGGCCAGGCGTTTGCCGTCGCGCCAATCGACCTCGCGTTGCACCAGCATGGCCAGCCGCTCCTCGAAGGACAGCTCGGCCGCTGCCGTGCGGGTGGCGCCATCGGTAAGCGCCTGCACCATGCCGTCTAGGCGCAGGCTGCGCAGTTGATCCAGGGTGTGTTCGTTGAGCAAGAGCTTCTCCTTCTTCAGTGGGGTCAGTGGTAGTAATCGGGGCCGCGCACGTTGTCATGCAGCGGGAGTGCGGCCTGCGTGGCTTGGGCCGGCGCGGCTTGCCGGTCCAAGCCGGTGGCCAGGATCGACTTGACGCTTTGGTAGGTCGGCGAGCGAATCGACATGGCGCGAACGCAGGCCGCTTCCAGCCGCTCGTGGCCGAACTGGCGCGCCAGGCTTTGCAGGCCGAGGCAGGAGCGGTAGCCTTGCTCGGGGTGCGGCCGGTGTTCCATCTGCCAGCGCACCACGGCGGCTGTGGCCACGCCGATGTGCTCACCCCAAGCGATGAGCTTGGCTGGGGTCCACTCTCGGTGCGCCCGGTGGGAGGCCGGCATGTGCTCGGGCGCCGTCGTGTGCGCCCCGCGCCGGACGCTGTAGGCGTGCACGGCCACGCGTTGCTGGCCCGCCAGAATCTCCACCGTGGTCGAAGTGATGCGCAACTCGACCTGCTCGCGCACCAGCCGGTGCGGCACGCTGTAGTAATGGCCATCGAGTTCAACGTGATAGTCAATATTGACCCGGGCGCGCTTGAAGCGGGCGATGGGCATGCGCGCTGCCGGCAGGGGTTTGAGCAGCGGCCGATCCAAGGCCGCGAAGGCGCTGGCCCGACAGCCGGGTAGCTTCTTGAACGGCCGAGCGTTCAGGTCCACCAGCAACTCCCGGACAGCGGCGTTGAGCTCAGCCAGGGTGAAGAAGCGCCGGTGCCGCAGCCGCGCCAGAATCCAACGCTCGACGATTTGCACGCCGACCTCCACCTTGGGCTTGTCGCGGGGATGAGCAGGACGCGCGGGCAGCATCGCCACGTCGTAGTGGTCGCAGAACTCTTCGACCAGACGGCTAGGCGTGGCCTCGTAGCGGTCGGGCCGGGCGATCAGGGCGCGCGCCTGATCCGGCACGATCAGCCGGGGCACGCCACCCATGAACTCCAGCGCATCCATGATGGCGCCGACCCAGTCGGCTGCTGTCTGTGTCGGCGTGGCGCAGGCGAAGGTGTAGTTCGAGGCGCCGAGGACGGCCACGAAGATCTGCGCTTGCCGGATCTCGCCGGTGGCAGCGTCCACCAAGGGCACAGTCTGGCCGGCGTAGTCAATGAACAGGCGCTCGCCGGCCGGGTGGACCTGGCGCATCGAGCGCTTGAGGCCGGTGACCCAGGCGCGGTACTTCACGCAGAAGCTGGTGTACTTGTAGGCTTGCGAGCCGGCGTCGGTCAGACCGCGCTGGTACTCCTCCCAGAGCAATTGCAAGGTGACGCCGGGGCGCTTGAGTTCCTGGTGGACGAGGGCGAAGTCGGGCTCAAGCTGGGTGCTGGACCGAGGCACAGCGGGGCCGTACAAGCGAGCCTCCAAGGCGGCATCGTCCAGCGTCTGGGCGGCGGCCCAGTCCACACCGGCGGCGCGGGCCTTCATAACGACGCTATTGACGGTCGACTTGGCGATGCCAAGCACGCGCGAACACTCGCGCATGCTCAGGCCAGATTCAAGGTGAAGTCGAAGGGTTTGTCGAAGTTGGCGCATGTGAATCCTGGGAGTGGGCATGACGGACCGAAAAATCGGTCAGCATGCCTACGGCTCAGGTCACTTGCGCGCGCCAGGGGTGTCCGGGATCAGTTTGAAACGCTGTCCGCGATCAGCCTGAAATGGTGTCCGCCTTCGTCTGAAACGCTGTCCGCGTTCCGCTGAAATGGGTGGCCGGGATGGGCTGAAATACGCAGTGGAGCATGGACTTCGTTTCCGACAGCCTGGCCAATGGCCGGCGTATCAAGTGCCTGACTGTGGCCGACGACTTCACGCACGAGTGTGTGGACATCGCCGTGGACTACGGCATCTCGGGCCAGTACGTGACGCGGTTGCTGGACCGGGCCGCGATCTTCAGGGGCTACCCTGCGGCGGTGAGAACCGACAACGGGCCGGAGTTCACCTGCCGGGCCTTCATCGCTTGGGCGCAAGCTCACGACGTGCGGCACATCCTCATCCAGCCAGGGCGGCCCATGCAGAACGGCTACATCGAGAGCTTCAACGGCAAGTTCCGCGACGAGTGCTTGAACGAGCACTGGTTCCAGACGCTGCCGCAGGCGCGCTCGGAGATCGCCATCTGGCGGCAGGACTACAACGAGGTGAGGCCGCACAGCAGCCTGGGTCGGATACCGCCGGCCGAGTTCGCGCAGCGCCACCGCACCAAGAACCAGGCGCCACCGGCTACACGCAACGAGATCAAGTAACCTTCAACCCGGACTTCCGCATGGCTGGTACGGCGGGAGGGGGCAGGTCAGTCAAGGCCATGGCGTTTCATGTAGCCAATCAACTGATTGCGATTGCCGATGGTGCCATTGACGATCTCGCTGTGAAGCACCTTGGCAAAGTCATCTTTGGCTTTCTTATCCTTCTTCCCATTGGGTGACTTGGCTTCAAACGGCTTCAAGGCAATTTTGAGGGGATCGGGCACAACTTGCGCAAAACCAAAGTTGTCATTCATCACTGCTGAGAAGGCATTGAAGAACTGAATGTTCTTTTCACCGGGCGGATGAATGACAAGTTGAGAATTGCTGACCAACTCAGTATTTGCAAATAGGAAATGCAGTTCAACATTTCCTTTTTCGCAGTGCATGACCCAGAAGTCAGCGAAGTTTTCATCAACCTTCAGACCTGGCAGGAATGTTGAGCGGAAGGTTTCAATCAGAGTGGTGATTTGCTCTGGAGTAACGGATTGAGATTCAAGACCATCACGAAAAGCGATAACACCAGAGGTGTACTTATGCAGCCTCTTGGTGGCATTGGCTATTTCAGTGAAAGTGTTTGGATCGCCGAACAGAATTTCGGGTGAGACAGATCGCTTTTTGTTCTCATGGTCGGTATCACTGAGTAAATATTTGACGGCTGACTCAGCACCTCCTTTGCCAGTAGGAAAAATGGTGACATTCATTTTTTCCCCTTGAATAGATCCGAAATAGTGCTCACTCCTTCCTGAATCTTGGTGAGTTCCTGGAACATTCCCTCAGTTGTGTCATTCCAAACTTGCAAACGGTTGAGGGATCGCGCGATTTGATTTATGTTTGAACCGATTTTTCCAAGAGAGGCAAGAAGCTGAACACGCAATTTGTGTTCTGCTTTAGTTTCGTGGTTGGATTGATCGTGTGCTGGAAGAAGAACAGCACGTGCAAAGATTGCGGTGGAAGCTGCACCAGCTTCAGCGGCTCTTTCTTGAAGAGCGATCCATTCTTCAGGCGTGAACCTGATTTCAAAACGCTTGTTGCGAATTTTTCTATTGGCTTCTACACCTGCTTGGCCCGATCTTTTTTTGAGTGTCGGGTCTTTTTCTTTTCTATTGGTTTCCAATGGAAGCCTCCTTATTCTTGTTTTTATCGAGCCTCGCGCAGCAGCGGGTGTGGGTGAAGCCCACGATATTCAACCTAAAGTTAGCCCGAAAGGGTTAACGTAGGATTGATTGACCTTGCTTAAACTCCATTTCCCCTTTTTTTTGGATTTTTAGGGGGTTAGAGTAACGGTGCTTACTAATACTTTAGCAAGATCAAAATCGAAGTCAACGATCATAAGTGGTATGAGCAGATGATTTATGGCTGAAAATTTGTATGAATAAAAAACGGACTGTGTCATATCCAATAAAATCAATAGAAGACGACGTCGCCATGATACATAGGGCAGATTCATCATATATGTGTTCATGCGACATAAGGCAAATTCATCATATATGTAGCCATGTGACATGAACTCAATTTGTCATTATTGTTGACTTCATAAAAAAATACGTTTCAATAAGTCATGAACGATATTGGGAAATTTTCGTAATGACTAAAAAAAGCATAAAAAATGAAAGAACAACAGTAAGGATTGGGCCTCGAATGTCTAGAGGTCTCTATCAACTCGCGAAGTATGTTTATGGTGTTAAAGGTGTCAACTTTGAAGATCAACTTGAAGAGTTGGTGGAGAAAGACCTTGACTATCAGATGAAGCAGAGGTGGTTCACCAATGCAATATCTGGAAAAGAGGGGCAGCATTTTGAAAAACTTAAGAAAACAGTCAGTGATGCAGAAGAATTTCAGTCGCATAGTGATAGGAGTGACTTTGATTTAAACAATCTAAATGAAGGTGGAGGTGAATGATGAACTTTCACTACGATAAGAACATTCTGACCACTCAATCCGATTTGCAGGTGTCTGTAGCTGACTTAAGGGATGTGATTCAAGCTTTCACTATTCCAAACGATGCCCAAAGGCTCAAAGAGCTTCAAGTGGTGCTTGAATCTATCGTGTGAAAGAATGGGCTGAAAGCAGGTGCCTTGAGTGTTGGGTGATCAACCTGTATCGCACACGCCTTGTGGCGGCCCCGGCCTCACGTAGTTAAGGAACGGCGAAGCGTTCTCACTGGCGTGGCTATGCAGTAGAAACATTGCCTAGAGCGACGCTTGCAAGGTACAATTTGAAAGATGATTGATGGCCTTGATTTGGCTATCTACCTTTTATTAAGTGGAGCGTCGATGGCAAGAATCAATCTAAGAAAGTTCATCGCAGAACACTATAAAGGTGGTGTTAGTGCTCGTGATGTAATTCGAGAAGCATTAACAAATTCGATTCATGCTGGAAGTAAGAATATTTCCGTTGACCTTTATTTCTCGGAGAGGCAACAAGAAATAAATCCTGGCAGTGAAGAGCGAAGGGTTCTTGAAACAATCACTATTGTTGATGATGGTGAAGGCTTTACCTCTGAAAATCTGAACTTCTTTGATGAAGTCTGTACTGGTCACAAAGACAGCATTGGGGGCAAAGGGGTTGGACGGTTGGCATTTCTTAAATATGCAAAATCTGTCAAGATTAGGAGCCAACTTTCTAGTGAGCTAGTGGAGTTTGACTACACACCTGAGTTCAAGTTAGACGACGTTAAGAAGTCAGCCGTTGATGGCAGCGTAAGTACAAGCATTACGCTCATGGAGCTAAAAGAGAAGATCAACACCCAAGTCACAAAGTTGGTGAATGCCATTTGTGATGATCTCCGTCTTCTTCTTTTTCTCAAGCATCAGGCTGGTCATAGCATTACTCTGAAGTTCACCCACAATTCGCGGCAACCTTTTGATGAGAATTACACTGTTTCAGGTGATTCAATCAAGGCTGAATTGACGCGAGAGTTTGAATTTCTGGGTGAGAAATTTAACTGCTACTTATTCCGAGATGAGCCGCCCCGAAAAGGCATTGTAGCAATGCTTTGTGCTGATGAGCTATGTATTGAAGAATACGTTATCAGCAGGCGATTCGACATTTGTCGCCATTTGATATTTGTAACATCGGAATACTTTAACAAGCGGTCCAACATTGAACGTCAACGCCTAGAACTTCCGAAGACGGATGAAGACGTTGATATGGTTTCACCTATCAGTCGGGAAAAACTGACCCCTCGCATTCATGAGGAATGCATGAAGATGATTGACGAAGCTGCGGAAGGCGATGTTGATCAGTTTAAGAGTCAAAATATTGAAAAGCTGAAGAAGTACTACCCATTCATCAAGCTCGATTCTTTGGGTGGCAATGCCGCTCTGTTGGATGCGGATGAGGTTGTTAAGACCTATAGAGCCCAACAAGCTAAAAATGAAGATCAGCTTGTCGATGCACTTGATAGCGGTCGGCCTGTTTCTTGGGATGACGTCTCGCACCTGGCGAGTGAAGACTTGGCTCGTTTCATTGTTCACCGTGCTTTGGTGATTGATTCACTTGCCAAGATGCCTCCCAGTAGTGCAGAAGATGCCTTGCACAATGCGATTCTTCCCAAGCGTAGCGATGGCAGTGAAATCAGAGAAAACAATGTTTGGCTGGTTGACGACAAGTTTTTGTCTTATTCCAACATCTACAGTGACCAGACCTTGGCAACGATTATTCAAGAGGTCGGAAATGTTATGGAGGTCAAGCAACAGCGTCGTCCTGATGTTGCCGCTTTCTTCTCAAAGGATGATGAAAATCATCCCAATAAATTAGTAATCATTGAGTTCAAAAAGCCGGGTGCTGACATTTTTGAAAACAATAAGGCTCTCATGCAATGCAGGCTCTATGCCAGTGAGCTTGCAGAACGAATCCCTACTGTGTTGGAAGTATTTGCCTTCTCAGTAGTAGAAATCGATGATGCCTTCTATAGAGACATGAAGCAAACAGGCTTCAAGGATGTATTTTCCTTGAATCAAAGGGTTGTCTACAATGATTACCTCATTGGAAGCAACAATGAAATTCCCCTTCATCTATATGTTATGCCCGCCTCTGCGTTGATCAAGGATGCGAAGGCCCGCAACAGAGTTTTTGAAGAAGTCTTACAGTTCGATGTAGGCAAGTAGTGCTTTGTTTTTCATCGACCTGCTTTATTTCCTGGTCTGATCTAGGCTTGGAAATGAAGTAGGAGCCCTCGGCAGAGAACTATTTTGGTGGCACCTTCTTGTACTTTTTATGAGCAATGGCGCACACACCTTCAACGATCTTCACTACTTCATCCCTGTCGCTACTGCCTAGACCATCCATGAGGTTGGCAATGTGCTGGGCCTGAGCATTCAAGGCTGTGCTGGTTTCAGTCACAAGTTCTGCAACAGAGCAGCCAAAAATCTTGGCAAGCATGCCTAGCAACTCCACATCTGGCGAGCTATCACCACGTTCATATCTGGCATAGCCTTCAGTGGACATATTTAGCTCTTCCGCAACGGTCCGTTGCACAAGCTTTGCCTCCATACGCTTCTGCTTGATCCGCTGACCTACGATGTGCCTAAGTTGAAGCTGTCTGCTCACGTTGTGCCTTGTCTAGTTAAATTCATATGATTTTGACAGACCAAGGCAAACAGATCAACCTTGAAAGAACACGCTAGACTGAACCACATCCTGTTTTTGGGAGTCTTGGAATGAAGCCAGAATTGAAGTGTGTGGTCGACAACACTGTGAAGACCTGGAGGAAGAGCGGACTGCTTCACCGTGAGGATGGGCCTGCTGTCATCAAAGGTAGTGCTGAGAATCGAATTGAAGAATACTGGTTTGAAGGATGTTTAGTGAATGCTGCCATGCTAGAGCTTCACAAAACCCTTACGCCTGAGATTGACGAAATATTGAATAAAAGAAAGGTAGTTCACCTTGATTCAATGAGGTTCAAATAAAAAAGCACCCAAATGGGTGCTTTTGTTTTATGCGAATAGGGCTTCAAGTTTTCGCTTTTGTTTCCGATCTAAGCAAGACATTAATACAGGGTAATTATCTTTAACTGTATTTGTTAGTTCATCATGTAATGCAGTGAAGTCTTCAGAACTCATGAATTCAATCAATGATCGTGGATGATTCGGCATGCCTTTAAGTTGCATTCCTGCTTGAACCATGAAATAGCTGTTGTAGCCAATCAAAAGTTCCTTAATTCGCTCGTCGTTAGTTGATCCCCATTTCTTGAAGATTTCGATCAACACCTTTCCATCGTGAGTCTTGGCAAAGTTGAAAAGCTTGTCATTCATTCCATTGATGCAGTATTGGAGGCATGTAGTGTTTTTCATGGCTGCTCTCCTTATGCTGCTACCAAGTCTGCCAACTCGGTATCCATGATCCTGTCCAACTCGCGCACGATGGCAGGTTCGTCATCTGGTGCGTAGAAGTCAAAGGCAAGTTGCTCTGCCTCGATCCTGGCCTTGGCCATCTCATACATGGCAGGACTCTTCTCAAAGCCAATGGCATGACGATCGTGCTGCTTCGCCACTACTAGGGTGGTAGCAGAGCCGGCGAATGCATCGAGAACGATGCCACCTGGCTTGGTGTGGTTCCTGATAAGTGGCTCAATCATCCAGCCGTATTTTTCGGTTGGGTGGGCTGTCTTCTTCCTTCCAATGGGACCCTCGTAGACCTGCAACATCTCTGACTGAGCACCGAAGTTGAAGGTGTACTGCTTGCCCTTGGTGAACCACACACACTCTTCCATCGTAGATCGGTAGTTGATTTTGCGAATGCTAGGGACAGGGTTCTTCTTCTTGAAGTAAATCTTGTTCTTAAAATTCAAGTCAAAGTCTTGCTCAAGGTAATGAACAATCAAACCGGTGTACTTGCGATCAAGAAACAAAATCATTGAACCGTTGTCCTTCATCACACGAACGAACTGCGCAATGAACGGTTTTAGCCATTGGTAGTAGTCGTCAATGGTTGTCCACTGATCCTGGAAGTCAGAACCCCATGCCTGGCTAGTGGTGACAATTTTGCTGCCCTTCTTGGTGAGCTTGGAATTGTCGGCAATGCCATAAGGTGGGTCAGTCAATACCAAGTCAACGAAGTTGCTTGGAACTGTGGCAAGACCGGCTTGACCATCAAGGTTGTGAAGGGAATTGATTCCGAAGTTTTTTTGTTCTGCGTGGTTCATGATGGAACCCTTTCTTTAAGTTGGTTTTTATTTAAGTCATATTTAGAACCCTCCTTGCCATTTGGAAACCACATGGTAGGTATGAAGTGGGTAGTCGCTGTAAAAACACCCGTAGGTGTTTGGTTTAATTTGGCTTAGTGTGCAGGAGCTTTCGTAACCAACTCTTGAAGCATTTTGCGTTCGTGGTTGGTGAAAGACTTCATGATTAAGTCATAGCTAAGATGAACAGTCGCTGTCATTGAATCCTTAAAAACTTCGCGGTTCAATTGGTTCAAATCCATGCCTTGTTGGCGCATTTGGTCCAAAGCATCAATCATTTGATAAACGGTGAGAAAAGCCTTGATTTTTGATGTTGTAGTGCCTTCAAGGGGTTTAAGCATTTGAGCAGATTGTTGGATTGTTGGCTCTTGAAGAGCTTCTTCAAGAGAATAAAAGCCGTTAGGGACCGCGATAAGATTAAGTTGGTTCATGATATTTTCCTTTAATTTAATTCATATTTAGACCCTCCTTTCCAAGTGAACCATTTCACTGGTAGGTGTTAAGTGGGAAGTCACTACAGTTAGTCACTGAATAAGTATTTGATCGCTTTTTTTGATTGACTACTTAATGTCGCCAATCAATAAAACGAACTGTACGCTTCTCAAGTAAAAAGATCTATGAACTGGTTCTTGGTGACACCAAGGAAAACGTAGGGTCGTAAAAAAAGCACCTATTGGTGCTTAAGATCCGATAACCGAGTCCACTTGTTTTTCTGTTTGATCTTGCTAGATTGATAGCAAGAAAAGTAGGAGGGATTTATGAAAAATGGATGCCACAATGAAGATGGAATAGTATTTTGGTACTACAACGATCAGCTACACCGTGAAGACGGTCCCGCTTGTATTGAGCCTGACGGAACGCAGTCTTGGTACCGAATGGGGCAGCTACACAGAGAGGATGGCCCTGCTGTTGAATGGGGTGATGGCGGTCAGGAGTGGTATCTAAATGGAGCGAGACACCGTGAAGACGGTCCTGCTGTAGACAATGCAGACGGTAGCTACTCTTGGTATCTAAACGGCGATAAGCACCGTATCGATGGGCCTGCTGTCGAAGCAGCCAGTGGCGCGAAGCAATGGTGGTATGAAGGACAGTTGCACCGCGATGGTGAACCCGCCATTGAAGGTGCTGATGGCACTAGAGAGTGGTACCACTATGGGAAGAACATTCCCATGAAGAAACCGACTCCGCAGGTCTTTAACAAGAACAAGATTACAGAGATGAGAAGTATCTACGATAGACCGATAGTGGTTGTAGAGAACAGGATATTGGCTATGAGGAAGAAGTATATTGACGATAGTGACACATCCCAAGGAACAAAGATGAAGCCGAAGTTTTAAGCTTCGAATTCTCTCTCCCTGTTAGTCATTAAATAAATGTAGTGCGTGGCTGTGGAGCTTGTGGGCGAAGGTGTGCGCGGTGGGGAACTCGCAGAGTTGTCCACGGTAAGCATGCCGCTATGCAAAGCATATCGTCCATAAATCCATAGTCTTCTTCTGCCTTAAAGCCGATCTTTCAATCGGGCTGCAATCTTCTGTACGACTTCAACAATCATGGCGCGATCCGCCTCTGGCAGAGTTTGCAGAATCTGTGAGATCAGCTCGGCCTGGTCACTGGTGCGGGTGCTGCTGGCTATTAGCAACTCTTCAATGCCACAACCATATATCTCTGCCAGTTCTGCTAATCGCTGAACGGTGGGCATGGTGATCCCGCGCTCTAATCGGCTGACCGCCTCGACACCAATTTGAAGGGTGCTCGAAACTTGTTCTTGGGTCAGATTGCATGACTCTCGCTTCTTGGCCAAAGCCTTCCCAATGGTCTTGAATAGCTCTTCATGCTGGTTGCTGTTCTTTGTTGACGTTGTCATTTTTTGACACTCCTTTGCCAACTCCAATGGTCGTATGTCAACCCACAAAGGTGAACGTGCGTTAAAGTCGTGTATCAACCCAAAAAGTTGGGTTGATGTTCAACAAACCATTGAAAGGTTATGCACAGCATGCGCAGCACATTGAAAGTGGCAGTAGCTACCTCCCTTGCTCTTACTTTGGGAGCTTGCTCCTTTGCCCCGGTCGTCGCTCAAAAGATGGGAATTGGCACTGCCAGTGAGGATGACATTCTTCAAGCAACCGCCAAAGTATTTGGTGTGCCTGCCACGTCGGTGAAGGTTTCAGACGTTAAGAAGGACGATGGCTTTAACGGTACGCAAATCTTCTATGCGGCGTCGGTTCAAGGGAAACCCTTCCGTTGCGGGATGCTGAGTTCATTTGCTGGTGCTTCTGTGCCCAAGTGTGTGAAGCCCGGTGAACCTTTGACCATGTGAGGGGAACAACATGGCAATCCAATGTCCAAAGTGTGGCGGCGAACACGTTCAAGCTGTCAAAGTAATTCTGCAATCAGGAACCTCATACAGCAGCGGCACAATGACTGGCTTGGGAGTCGGTACAGATGGTGCAGGAACATTTGTAGGCACTAGTAGCGGAACAAGTCAAACGACGTTGGCCGCAAGGTTCTCTGCTCCAAAGAAGCCGGCCCTGTGGGCTGAGATCGCTATTGGGATCATTGCACTGGCAACTTCACCTTGGTTGGCAGCGCATGGACCTGATGCTGGTTTCCGCTATGCGAGTCTTGCAGTTTGGGCGTTCTTTGCCTATTCGTTTTGGGGCTACAAGAAGAAGTCCGCTGCATATAAGGCCTACTATCCAAAATGGAAAGTTTTGTATGACAGTGGTTTCTTTTGTCACAAGTGTGGAAACACATTTGTGGTGTGAATTGAAAAGAGCGCCTTCGGGTGCTTTTTTTCGGCCAATTTTTCTTGCTTCTATTAAAGTTTGTCCTTCGGACATTTAATTTGAATGTAGAAACCCTATCGGGACCATGATTTATTGATAAAGTCCTTCGTAATTCTTGCTGCCCATCACCCCAATAGATGGGGTAACTATCTGATATACACCGTAGTGAACCCATATGACTAGTTATGTAGTTAGGATTCTCATCCAATTTTGAACTGCTTCTTTGTGTTTGGAGAAGGTACTTCTTGCAAGTCCACATTTCTCCAAATTTCCAGATGTTAAAGTGAAACCTCGTTGCTCGCATGCGTGGATTGCAAGCTTAATAGTGTCGTCTACAGACTCAGTTCTAATCACATTGGTATAGGCTGCACCTTGGGCCTGTTTCTCCTTGATGGGCATATCATCTGGAAGCTCTAGAACACCTCGGTTCTTATTTCCACTACCAATGCTGTTTCTGTGCTTCCAAGTCCATTTGCCAACTGAAGTAGATGTTGAAAGAACTTCTTTTGCTGGAAGAATGCCATTTAAATTGTCTAGGAATAGCTTATTGATAGACAGTGCCTTGTTGTCTACAAGCTGTTGGAATACAGCATAAGAGCCGTGTTGTTTGACTTCCTGGTATGCCCAGACTCTGAGGGTGTCAAACAAGGTGGTGTTTCTTCCACCAAGGGAATCAGCAAGCTTTTGCTTCTGTTTGTGGCTATGAAGGTCAAGATGGTATTCAGCGAAGTCCTCAAGGTCATACAAGGCCCCGTGTCTTATCGTGCGCCAACTAGGGTGAAGTGGGTTCTTGGTGAACTTGCCAACATAGGCTAAATCAGCCCCTAGAACATTGGTTAAAGCTAGATCGGTATTCTCATAGAACTTCTGGGGTGCTCTGTGGGCATGTTCTGTGTAGTAGACAGGAACCCTCAGTTCATAGAGATAGTGGCAGTGTGCATTTTCAGGATTGATGACTACATAGGTGGGTGGTGGCAGTCCTTTTTCTTCCCAAAGAAAGGCCGAGCCCAACTTGTAAAAAGTTAGTCTTTCTGATTTTGGCTCATCTAAATCTAGAACTATGAATTTCTTGTATAGTTGATTAAGTTCAACATAACGATATTGAAGAGCATTATTCTTCTTTCTGAACCTTGTTCCATATTCTCCAAAATCATCTGTGCTTCTTACTTTGTCAGGCAATGCCTCAATAAAACTTTCAAACATATAAATTCCTTTATTTCTTGTGAAATTCAGGAGTGTTTTCTAGTTGGATATTGACATTTGATTTTTAATGCGTTTTAATATTTACATCAGGTCAAGCCGCCAAGCTTCTTCAAGTTCCTGAATTTCTAAAATGCTCAAGTTAACTGCTTGGGCATTTTTCATTTCATAACTTGTTTTACGAAATTTATTGTTGAAAGTCAAATTGATAATAAAAAAGCACCCGATTGGATGCTTTTTGTTTTGGAAATGGTTATCTGAAGCTGGATTTATTGTCAATGGCTAATGCAGTCGTTTGTTTTTGGCAGCCGTAGGTGTGTCGTTATTTTTGGCTTACGCTTTTCTCCCCGTGAATCGGGTATTAATGAAGTCCGTCACATTGATGTTTACGTAGAAGCGATCTTCAAATATGCTAACGTCCACCTTCTCATAATTTGTGGTGCAGTGTGTTAACGCTTCGTTGAGCTGGTCGCGGATGCCCTGTAGAGTCGGATAGTTGGCATCCGTATTGAGGTGAAATCGGTATGGTTTTTTGAGATCGGTTTCTATCTCAACGTCTATAAATTTATTAGAAGGGTCAATGTCTACCCTGAACGATTTGACTGGATGTCGCGCCATGTGTTGGCTCCTTTTTAAGTGCTCAAGATAGTTTTAATTGGCTTTCCCATGGTCGGCCTGAGGCCGATATGGAAAAAGCACCCCGAAGGGTGCTTCTGCTGGGATGAAGTCAAGCTTACGCTGCTTGAAATTCAGCTTCAGTAATATCTCCCAACTGTTCCTTAGTTGGCTTCTTTCCTTCGCGGCTAGAGAGCTTCTTCAAGAAGTTGTTCTTGGCTTTCTTCTCTGAGGGAGTGACCAACCATGCATCAACCGACTTACCTGTCTTGTAGGTTGTGAAAGCGCCTTCTGCCTCCAAGAACTTAGGAGGGTGGGCCAGCCACACACCAGTTTCAGCACCCTTGGTGGACTTCAGTGGCTTGCTCATGGTGCGAGTGCCACCAGCAGAAGCGTTCTTTCCAGCAGCAGCCTTGCCTTTAGAACGAATCTTGATTTCCAGTTCTTCTGGTGTGAAGTTGAACATCTTGATTTGTTCCAACACACCAGCTAGTGCAGCAGGGCGTTCTGCCTTCAACTGTGCGGCCAACATATCTTCAAATTCTTGGCGCTTGGCGAGGATATCAGCGAGTGTCAGTTTCTTGGCTTCTGCCATGTAAATTCTCCAGTAGTGAATGTAAAACTGTAGTTGCTTGAGGTGTTCAACAAGCGACTACAGTGATTTTGCTTGTTGATAAATGTACTTTATGATTAAGAGCAAGGATCGTCAACTAGATTGCGTCTTGTTTAAATAAATTTTTGACATAACTTTAGCGTGCTTAGTTTCTGTCGGCATAGTAGGCATTCGTCATTGAAGAGGAACCATGACCAGCAAGAAGCATGATCTCTTCCTCATTCAAGGATTGACCTGAACGGAGCTTGGCAAACACCTCTGACAAACGATCAGGCATGTTCTGAATGGTCTGTTCAACGGTTTGAGGTGAAACACCCATCTCCTTTGCGATCTGGAAGTTATTGGACTTCTTTTGACGAATCAACTTTGTCAGTGCAGTGCGGCGGGTGTCATGGAAGTGAAGCCGCGTATCTGGGTCGTCATAGAGTCCAAGTGCCTTCAATGCATCAACCCAGTATTGCCTAAAGTTCCAAGCTGTCAGCTTGAAGATAGGGCCTTTTGCCAAACGGTTTGCTTTGAGCCATTCCCGAAAATCTTCATCTTCAGGGATCATGATGTCCCTTGGCTTGCCATTCTTGGTTTTTGGAATGTGAATGGACCAAAGCTGAAGATTCACGTTCTCCCATTGAGCGCCTAGCACTTCACTTTTTCGCGCTCCAGATTCAAGGCAGGTGACAAACAAATAGTAAGGTTCTTGATTGGCTTTGAGCTTCATCCACTCTGCAATCTGAACAGCTTCATCTTCAGAAAGAACCCGCTTACGTCCGAGATAAGCTTTTGGCTTTTCTCCACGTGGAAGCATCTTCACTGGATTCATGATGCCTTTAGGGAACTTCTCAGGATAGAGCTTGTAGACTTTTTCAAAAGCTGAACTGATAGTTGAGATTTCACGAAGAATGGTGTTGTTCTTGATGCCTGTTCTCCTTCTTGAATCCATGTATGCAATCAAGAGCCAGAAATCTACAGTGTCAATTTTGAACTGGCCGAATTCAATGTAATCTTTGTTGTAGGTCCTGCCCAACATGGCATCAACTACCGTGCTTTGATAGCGGTAGTTGTCAATCTTAGAACCTAAGTCTTTGAGATAGATAGGGATTGAGGGGATGGCACGAAGGCAGCGATTCTGGTTCGTCTTAAGCGAACTAGCAGCCTGCTTGCTCATGTACTGGTCGAAGTATTCGCGGAGAAGTGCCTTCACATTAGGCATCTCAAGTTGGTACTTCATGTCAAAAATGAGGTTCTGGGGAACCCCGGTGTTGATCCTATGAAGCTCTTGGTCTTCCCATGACCTGGCAAGAGCCTCATCGTCAAACACCTTGTTGACGTTCTCGCCACCTTTGCGGATTTGGACGCGCCAACGGGTGACAGATACCTTGCGGCCTGTTTCTCTGTTCAGAACTTTGTACTTGAATGCGTAGACCGACACTGTGAATCCTTCCTGTTCTTTGAGTCCCTAGAGGGGCGGTTCAAGCGGGGTGGTTTTCCATCCCTTTTGAGGCCCTTGAGGGGTTGTGCAAGCCGGGTCATTCCCAAATTTGCACAATCAAAATCTGTGGTGCGAAAAATTGTGCATCAAAAGAGGTGTATTGTGCGATTACACCACTCATATGCACTCCAAGTCGTTGATTTAAAACGAGTGCAAAGGATCTTACCTGTCTTCAATAAATCGCAGCAGGATGCCTTGCTGCCTTATGCCGAATCGGGCTTGGTGACCTTCATCGGCGCCACCACGGAGAACCCCAGCTTCGAGGTCAATTCCGCGCTGCTGTCGCGTGCCCAGGTCTATGTGCTGAAGTCACTCAGCGAGGACGAGCTTAAGCAATTGGTGGCGCTGGCCCAGGGCAAGCAACTCGCCCATCTGCAGTTTGACGCGGTGGCGCTGGACACCTTGGTGGGCTATGCCGACGGTGATGCGCGCCGCCTGCTCAATCTGCTGGAGCAAACCAGCACGGCCGCCGGAGCCGCCGGCACGCAGACGATTGATGCCGAGTTCATCCAGAATGCCCTGACCCTGAACTCGCGCCGCTTTGACAAGGGTGGTGATAACTTCTACGACCAGATTTCGGCCTTGCATAAGTCGGTTCGCGGGTCCAACCCCGATGCCGCGCTGTACTGGTTGTGCCGCATGCTGGACGGTGGCGCGGATGCCCGCTATTTGTCGCGCCGCATCGTGCGCATGGCCTGGGAAGACATCGGCCTGGCCGACCCGCGTGCCATGCAAATCGCCAATGACGCGGCCAGCACTTTTGAGCGCTTGGGTGCACCCGAGGGCGAGTTGGCGCTGGGGCAGGCGGTGATTTATCTGGCCGTCGCGGCCAAGAGCAACGCAGGCTACAAGGCCTATAACGCGGCGCGTGCCTTTGTGAAGCAAGACAAGTCGCGCGAGGTGCCGGTGCATTTGCGTAATGCGCCAACCAAGCTGATGAAAGAGCTGGGTCACGGCCACGCTTATCGCTATGCTCACGACGAGCCGCACGCTTATGCGGCGGGTGAAAGTTATTTGCCCGAGGGCATGGCGGAGCCGTAGTGGTACGAGCCGGTGCCGCGCGGCCTGGAGGCCAAGATTGCCCAGAAAATGGCCTTTTTGCGTGAGCTGGATGCTGGCGCGGAATAGCGATTGGCGGGCAGCGCGGAGACTACTTGAATGGCACGTTATGACATGCGCAGCGGGTCCGAAATTCAAGTGCAAGGTGCCGGGTTTGCATGGGCGTCGATACGGGTATTTACTATCGGAAACGTGCCATGGCTGACTCCTACAATCTGCGGCGAGCCTGCAGGATTTGATGGCCAACAAGGCCCGCCGACTTTGCGGCGGGTTTTTTTTTGCTCATCGAACATTGAATGGGCAAGGGGCCAACCGGCACCCAAGCCAAACCGGAGATGCATATGGAAACATTTTTCCAGCAATTGATTAACGGGCTGGTGCTGGGCAGCATGTATGCCCTGGTGGCCCTGGGGTACACGATGGTGTACGGCATCGTCAACTTGATCAATTTCGCGCATGGCGAGATCTTGATGGTGGGCGGCATGGTGAGCTGGACGGTGGTGACGGCGCTGGCGGACTCGGGCCTGCCGGGCTGGGCGCTGATGCTGATCGCGCTGGGCTGCGCGGTGGTGACCTGCGTGACGCTGAACTTTGTGGTCGAGAAGGTGGCCTACCGGCCCTTGCGCAATGCGCCGCGCCTGGCCCCCCTGATCACGGCCATGGGCATGTCGCTGCTGCTGCAGACGCTGGCCATGATCATCTGGAAGCCGAGCCCCAAGCCCTTCCCGCTGCTGCTGCCCACCACTCCCATCGACCTCGGTGGCCCGGTGATCTCGGTGACGCAGTGCCTGATTCTGGGCGTGACGGTGGTGATCCTGGCCGCGCTGATGTGGCTGGTCAATCACACCAAGCTGGGCCGCGCGATGCGCGCCACGGCGGAGAACCCCAAGGTGGCCGGCCTGATGGGCGTGAAGCCCGACTTCATCATCTCCACCACCTTTGTGATCGGTGCGGCTCTGGCTGCGGTGGCCGGCCTGATGTGGGCGGCCAACTACGGCACGGTGCAACACACCATGGGCTTCATGCCGGGCCTGAAGGCCTTCACGGCCGCGGTGCTGGGCGGTGTGGGTAACTTGGCCGGTGCGATGGTGGGCGGCGTTCTGCTGGGCCTGATCGAAGCCATCGGTGCGGGCTATCTGGGTGACCTGACCGGCGGCGTGCTGGGCAGCCATTACGCCGACATCTTCGCCTTCGTGGCGCTGATCCTGGTGCTGACCCTGCGACCCTCGGGCCTGCTGGGTGAGCGTGTGGCCGACCGTGCCTGAGCGTGGCTGAAGGAGAACCCAACATGCAAAAGAACAAACTCTTCGTCTTCGGCCTGGCGGCCATCGGCTTGCTGGTGCTGCCGCTGTTCGCGCAGCAGCTGGGCAACGGCCCGGTGCGCATCATCGACCTGGCCTTGCTCTACGTGATGCTGGCCCTGGGCCTGAACATCGTGGTCGGCTACGCCGGCTTGCTGGACCTGGGCTATGTGGCCTTCTACGCCGTCGGCGCCTATATGTTCGCGCTGCTGAGCAGCCCGCACCTGAGCGAGAACTTCGAAGCCTTCCGCGCCGCCTTCCCCGATGGCTTGCACTCGCCCTTGTGGATCGTGGTGCCGCTGGGCGCGGGCCTGGCGGCCTTCTTCGGCGTCATGCTGGGCGCGCCCACGCTGAAGCTGCGCGGCGACTATCTGGCCATCGTGACGCTTGGCTTTGGTGAAATCATCCGCGTCTTCCTGAACAATCTGGAGCACCCGGCCAACATCACCAACGGCCCGCGCGGCATCGGCCAAATCGACGCCATTCACTTCTTCGGCGTTGACCTGGGCAAGGGCCTGGAAATCTTCGGCACCACGCTGCCCTCGGTGACCCTGTACTACTACCTCTTCCTGACCCTGGTGGTGTTCAGCGTGCTGATCTGTTACCGGCTGGAGAACAGCCGCATCGGCCGCGCCTGGATGGCCATCCGTGAAGACGAGATCGCCGCCAAGGCCATGGGCATCAACACCCGCAACCTCAAGCTGCTGGCCTTCGGCATGGGTGCGACCTTCGGCGGCGTGGCTGGCTCCATGTTCGCCAGCTTCCAGGGCTTTGTGAGCCCGGAGTCCTTCAGCCTGCAAGAGAGCGTGATGATCGTGGCCATGGTGGTGTTGGGCGGTATCGGCCACATCCCTGGCGTGATCCTGGGCGCGCTGCTGCTGTCGGCCCTGCCCGAAGTGCTGCGCTACGCCGCCGGCCCGCTGCAAGAAATGACCGGCGGTCGCTTGGACGCCGCCATCCTGCGCCAGCTGCTGGTGGCCCTGGCCATGATCAGCATCATGCTGATCCGCCCGCGTGGCCTGTGGCCCGCCCCTGAGCATGGCAAGGCCGCCCCTGTGCCGACGAAGAAATGAGCGAGGAGAACAACATGACAGATCAAATCGTTCTGCACGTCAGCGGCGTGTCCAAGCGCTTCGGCGGCTTGCAAGCCCTCAGCGACGTGGGCATCAAAATCATGAAGGGCCAGGTCTACGGCCTGATCGGCCCCAACGGTGCGGGCAAGACCACCTTCTTCAACGTCATCACCGGGCTCTACACGCCGGACGCTGGCACGTTCGAGCTCGGCGGCGCGCCCTATACCCCGCAGGCCGTGCACCAAGTGGCCAAGGCCGGCATTGCGCGCACCTTCCAGAACATCCGCCTCTTCGCTGAAATGACGGCGCTGGAGAACGTGATGGTGGGCCGCCACGTGCGCTCGGGCTCGGGCCTGCTGGGCGCGGTGCTGCGCACCCCCAGCTTCAAGGCGGAAGAAGCGGCCATTGCCAAGCGCGCGCAAGAGCTGCTCGACTATGTGGGCATCGGCAAGTACGCCGACTTCAAAGCCCGCACCCTGAGCTACGGCGACCAGCGCCGCCTGGAGATCGCACGCGCCCTGGCCACCGACCCCAAGCTGATCGCCCTGGACGAGCCGGCCGCGGGCATGAACGCCACCGAGAAAGTGGTGCTGCGCGAGCTGATCGACCGCATCCGCAAAGACGGCCGCACCATCCTCTTGATCGAACACGATGTGAAGCTGGTGATGGGCTTGTGCGACCGCGTCACGGTGCTGGACTACGGCAAGCAAATCGCCGAAGGCACGCCCTACGACGTGCAGCGCAATGAGAAGGTCATCGAAGCCTATCTGGGCGCGGGCCACACCAACCATTAAAAGAAGCAGTGACCATGTCGAACAACAATGTATTGCTCAAGGTCAGCGACCTGAAGGTGGCCTACGGCGGCATTCAGGCCGTCAAAGGGGCGAGCTTCGAAGTGCGCCAAGGCGAGCTGGTCAGCCTGATCGGCGCCAACGGCGCGGGCAAGACCACCACCCTCAAAGCCATCACCGGCCTGCAACCCATCGCCGACGGCAGCGTCGAGTACATGGGCAAAGCCATCAAAGGCCAGGGCAGCTGGGACCTCGTCAAGCAAGGCCTGGTGATGGTGCCCGAAGGCCGAGGCACCTTCACCCGCATGACCATCACCGAGAACCTGCAGATGGGCGCCTACATCCGCAGCGACAAGGCGCAAATCCTGGTCGACATCGACAAAGTCTTCACCATCTTCCCGCGCCTCAAAGAGCGCAAAGACCAACTCGCCGGCACCATGAGCGGCGGTGAGCAGCAGATGCTGGCCATGGGCCGCGCGCTGATGGCCCAGCCCAAAGTCTTGCTGCTGGACGAGCCCAGCATGGGTTTGAGCCCCATCATGGTGGACAAGATCTTCGAAGTGGTGAGCGACATCCACAAGCAAGGCGTGACCATCCTGCTGGTGGAGCAAAACGCCAGCCGCGCGCTGGCCATTGCCAACCGCGGCTATGTGATGGAGTCCGGCGAGGTCACCATGAGCGGGGAGGGCATGAGCTTGCTCAATGATCCGAAGGTAAGGGCGGCTTATCTGGGCGAGTAAAGCTGATGGGTGAGGGGCTTGATGCCCTTCAGGCCCAAGAAAAAAGGCAGCCCGTAGGCTGCCTTTTTTTGTGCCTGAGTGTGATCAGACTTAAACGGGCTTGACGAGCTTGGAGCGAGCCCAGTCGTCGGCCACGCGAGCCGGGGTGGAGCCGCCCGCCTTGACGCGGTCCAGCAACTCGGCCACGCGATCGCCGATGCGGCTGACTTCGGCCATCACTGCCGACTCTTCGCCCTCGTTGCGGTACTCGCGTGCCACGCTGATGATGCCGCCGGCATTGACCAGATAGTCGGGCAAATAGCAGATGCCGCGCTGTTGCAGGGCGTCGCCATCGGCCACGGTGGCCAGCTGGTTGTTGGCGGCGCCGGCGATCAGCTTGGCGCGGATGGTGGGCACGGTTTGCGTATTCAGCGAAGCGCCCAAGGCGCAAGGGGCCAGCACATCCACATCGGCGCTGAGGATTTCCAGCACGCCCACGGCTTGAGCGCCCAGCTCAGCTTGCGCGCGCGCCACTTTGGCGGCGTCCACATCGGCCACCACCAGCTTGGCGCCAGCCTTGTGCAGGAACTCGGCCAGGTGCCAACCCACGGCGCCCAGGCCTTGCAAGGCCACGCGCACGCCTTGCAGGGACTCGCGGCCCAGGTGCAGGCGCACACCCGCTTGGATGCTCACAAACACGCCCCAGGCGGTCTTGGGGCTGGGGTCGCCGCCGAAGGCGCCGGCGCGCGGGATGCCGCTGACATATTGCGTTTGGGCTTGCATGCCCAGCATGTCGGCCGTGGTGGTGCCCACGTCTTCGGCGGTGATGTACGCGCCTTGCAGGGACTCGACAGCGCGGCCAAAGGCGGCGAACAGGGCAGGGCGGTCAAAGTTGCCCGCCGGCTTGATGATGACGGCCTTGCCACCGCCGAAGGGCAGGTCAGCCAGGGCGTTCTTCAGGCTCATGCCTTGCGACAGGCGCAGGGCGTCGTTCAGCGCAGCCAGCTCGTTGTCATAAGTCCAGAAACGGCAGCCGCCGAAGGCGGGGCCACGGGCGGTGCTGTGCACGGCCAGGATGGCTTTCAGGCCGGTCTGCTCGTCAGCGGCCAGCAGCACGCGCTCATGCCGGGCAAGGCCGGGCAGGCCGAACAAGGAGGAGGGGATGGAGGAAGCGGGCGCCGCGGCAATGGCGCGGGCAAGGTCGGTATGAGCGTTCATGAATGTCGAGTTGGCACTTGTGATGCGGATGCAAAAAGAGGCGAAAGTGCCTCTTGCGGCCCCTTCGCTTGTGGCGAGTGGGTGCCGGCAGTGTAATTTATGAGCGCTGGATTACGAGGACTGGAAGCCGCCAGCGCGCAAGGTGATGACCAGGGTGTCGCGCCAGCCATGCTCGGCGACGGGCTGAATCGGCGTGGTTTCGTGAATCACCCGTTCATCGTCCAGCAGCAGCAGGGTCCAGGGCGCGCCCATGGTGAAGCGCTGGCCCTGAGGCCCTTGGGCCTCGAAGACGCGCGACTCTCCGCCCTTGATGCCTTGGCGATCCACCAGCATCACGGCTACCAGGTCGACGCCATCGCGGTGTGCGCCTTCGGGCGTGGGGCGGCCAATGCCGTCGGTGGTGTCGATGCGGAATTGATGCGCTTCGATGAACCAGGCCTGATCCGCCGGCTTGCCCTTCAGCGCCGACGTAATGCGGGCCAAGCTCAGCAGCAGGGTCGACCATGCGGGGTCAGCCAACATGGCCGGCTCCATCGGTGCGAACCAGCGATCGATGCCGCCGTGCAAGGCGTTGTAGTCCAGCGGCTGCCAATGAGCGCGATGGGGCGCTTGGGTCAACTGCGAACCCTCGGCCTCAAAGCAGGCATGGCGGCGGAAGCGGTAGCGGCCACCGTCGCGCAGATAGGCATCAGCAGGCAGGTCTTGCCAGAAGGGCTTGAGGCGATCCAACTCGCTGCTGCTCAGGCCGACAGCCGCAGGCAGGCTCGCTGGAGCCAGCACGGTGTGGCCATCGGTGCGCAGCTCTTCTGAGAACGCTTCAGCCGATGCGTAGGGCGGTTCAAACATCATGGACGACAACTTCCGGTGAACATCAAAAAGGCGGTGCCGCTCAAGCGGCGTGCTTGTCGGCTTCCGAGGTGAAGGAGTCGGCGTAGAACTCGTCTGCTGGCAAGCCGCACTGCGCCACAAAGTCGCGCTGAGCCGACTCAACCACGATGGGGGCGCCGCAGGCATAGACCTGGTGGCCGGACAGGTCCGGCAGGTCGTTCATCACCGCCTGATGCACAAAGCCGCTGCGGCCTTGCCAGTCGTCCTCGGGCTTGGCGTCAGACAGCACCGGCACATAAGTCAGGTGAGGCATATCGGCCGCCGCCTGCAGAGCCCAGTCGTGCAGATACAAATCGGCCTTGCTGCGGCAGCCCCAGTAGAGCGTCGTAGGGCGCGCCAGGCCCAGGTGCTGCATGCGTTCGATGATGGCCTTGATCGGCGCAAAGCCGGTGCCGCTGGCCAGCAAGACGATGGGCTTGTCGCTGTCCTCGCGCAGGAAGAAGCTGCCGAAGGGACCCTCCATGCGCAGGATGTCTTTCTCTTTCATGGTGCCGAACACATGGTCGGTGAACTTGCCGCCGGGCATGTGGCGGATGTGCAGTTCGATGGCGGCCGGCGTGCCCAAGTTGTGCGGCGCATTCGCCATGCTGTAGCTGCGGCGCGCGCCGTCGCGCAAGATGAATTCCACATACTGACCAGCATGGAACTGGAAGTTCTGCGTGGCGGGCAGTTGCAGCTTGATGATGGCGACGTCACCGCTGGGTCGGCTCATACTCAACACCCGGCTGGGCAGCTTGAGCACAGGGAATTCGCCTGCGCCGGGCACCGTGCGGGCTTCGAGCACGCAGTCGGTCTGCGGGGTGGCGCAGCAGGTCAGGATCAGGCCGTCGGCCTCTTCGGCCTCGGTCAGGGTCTTGGGCTGATGGGCGCCGTGAATGACACGGCCCTCCAGCAAGCGGCTCTTGCAGGAGCCACAGGCGCCGTCGCGGCAGCCGTAGGGTAGGCCGATGCCGCCGCGAATGGCGGCTCCCAAAATCGTTTCATCGCGTTCGACTTCGAAGGCGCGGCCGCTGGGTTGCACAGTGATTTGAAAATTCATGGCGTCGATCTTGGGGAAGGCAATGCAGCAAAGAAAGCGGTCCGGCATGAGACTTGCGCTCAAGCCGGACCGTAAACTGGTGCGCTATTTTGCCTGAGCGATGCGCATGCCTTTCAAGACCCAATCCTCATCTTTTAGCCGAGATCAAGGCGCCAAGCCTGTGCGAGCTTCTGCACCTCGGCTTTTGATCGTCGGCTGCGGTGATGTCGGTCTGCGGGTCTTGCGCTTGCTCCCCCAGCATTGGCAGGTGATGGCCTTGAGCAGCAGCCCGGATCGGCTGGCGAGCTTGCGGGCGGCCGGCGCCATTCCGGTGCTTGGCAATCTGGATCAACCGGAGACCTTGCGCCGTTTGGCCGGCTGGGCGGATCGCGTGCTGCATCTGGCGCCGCCGGCTGCGCTCGGCAGCCGGGACCTGCGCACGCGCAATTTGTTGCGGGCTCTCGCCCGCAGAAGTTTGCCGACGCGCGTGGTTTACGCCAGCACGAGTGGCGTTTACGGCGATTGCCAGGGGCAGCGTTTTGATGAGACTCGACCGACCGCAGCGGCCAGTGATCGCGCGCAGCGCCGGGTTGATGCCGAACGGCAATTGCGCGACTTCGGGCGCGCCTTTGGCGTGGCGGTGACGGTCTTGCGGGTGCCCGGCATTTATGCGTCTGACCGTGTTGGCGGCCATCCGCGCGACCGCCTGAAGCGCGGTACACCGGTGCTGCGACGCGAGGATGATGTCTACACCAACCACATCCATGCCGATGATTTGGCGCGCGCTTGCGTCCGGGCACTCTTTCAGGGCCGGCCGCAGCGCTTGGTGCATGTCTGCGATGACAGCGAGCTTTTGATGGGTGACTACTTTGACTTGGCGGCCGACTTATGCGGCTTAGCCAAGCCACCGCGTATCAGCCGCGCCGAAGCCAAAGAGTTGCTGTCGCCGATGCAGATGAGTTTTTTGAGCGAGTCGCGGCGCCTGATCAACCACCGCTTGAAATCGGAGTTAGGGCTACGCCTGCGCTACCCGCTGCCGCAGGACGGCTTGCTGGCTTAAAGCTTGACCGGGCCTGGAATGGCTTCGGTCAAAGCCCATTAACGCCGACGCGGCGTGCGCCAGTAACGAATCAAGAGCCAAGCGCCCAGCATGCCGCCCAGGTGGGCGAAGTGAGCCACGCCGCCGCCGTTATTGAAAACGCCCAGCAGCAACTCCAGCGCGCCGAAGATGGCCACAAAGTACTTGGCCTTCATGGGGATGGGCGGGAACAGCGGGACGATGATGCGGTCCGGGAACAGCATGCCGAAGGACAGCAGCAGCCCGAACAAAGCGCCGGACGCACCGACCGTGGGTGCCATCGAGCCCATCAAAAAGGTCACCAGCAACTGCACCAGGGCAGCGGCCAAAGTGCTGGCCAGCAGAATGTGGGTGTAACGCTTGGCGCCCCAGACCCGCTCCAACTCCGAGCCGAACATCCACAGGCCCAGCATATTGAAGAAGAGATGCCACTCGCTGCCGTGCATGAAGGCATAGCTCAAAACCTGCCAAGGCATGAAGTTGCCCGACATCAGGGGCCAGAGCTCAAACCATGGGCGTAGGCCGGGCACCAGATAGAACACACAGTAGAGGCCGACGCAGGCCAACATAAAGGCTTTGGTTACCGAGGGGATCGGGGGCATGAAGTCTGTTCTCTGGCTGCTTGCGGCTGGCGTGAGCCGGCATAGCATCGTTGCGATTCGCAGAGTGTAAGCGCAACATGAAAATGGCCGGGGCGGCTTGCGTTAGCGCAAGTGCGGGGTATGCCGCAGGGCGTGACGGTAGCCTAGCTCGGGCCCAATTCCAGACGCAAAAAAACCACCTCTGGTAAAACCAGGGTGGCTTATTGCCTTGATTCAGCGCAGCGACTTCCAACGGTCTTCAGTATTAATTTAATACTGCGTTTGGTGCCCCAAGCCGGACTCGAACCGGCACACCTTGCGGCGGGGGATTTTGAGTCCCCTGCGTCTACCGATTCCGCCATCGGGGCTGACCGGTCAGAAGCATTGCTGCTGAAGCACATGATTATGCCATGCTTTTAAAGCACTCTCAAGAAAATTTCTAAATTGACTGACACAATGCTTGGCATGAGCAAGAACACAAGCGCCCCCAAGTACCAGACTCTGGAAGATGTCATTGGCAACACACCCCTGATCAGGCTGCAAAGACTGATCAGCCCCGAGATCGCCGCGCGCGGCAATGTGGTGCTGGCCAAGCTGGAAGGCAACAACCCCGCCGGCTCGGTGAAAGACCGCCCAGCCATCAGCATGATCCGGCGCGCCGAAGAGCGTGGCGAGATCAAGCCCGGTGATGCCTTGATCGAGGCGACTTCGGGCAACACTGGGATTGCGCTAGCAATGGCTGCTGCGATTCGCGGCTACCGCATGATTTTGATCATGCCGGAGGACCTCTCCATCGAACGCGCCCAAACCATGAAGGCCTACGGCGCGGAGCTGATTCTGACCCCGCGTTCCGGCGGCATGGAATATGCCCGCGATCTGGCTGAGCAAATGCAGCGTGATGGCAAGGGCAGGGTGCTCGATCAGTTTGCGAACGAGGACAACCCCCGCATTCATTACGAGACCACCGGCCCTGAGTTGTGGCGCGACACCGGCGGTCGCATCACTCACTTCGTCAGCGCCATGGGCACGACCGGCACGATCACCGGCGTTTCTCGCTATTTGAAGGAACAAAGCGCTGAGATCCGCATCATTGGCGCGCAGCCGGCTGAGGGCTCGCGGATCCCTGGCATCCGCAAGTGGCCCGAAGCCTATTTGCCCAAGATCTATCAGCCGCAGTCGGTGGATGAGTTGGTGCTGGTTAGTCAGGCGAATGCCGAGGACATGGCTCGGCAAATGGCGCGCGAAGAAGGCTTGTTTGCCGGCATCTCGGCGGCGGGTGCGTGCTGGGTGGCTTTGCAATTGGCGCGTTCGGTCGAGAATGCCACCATCGTGTTCGTGGTCTGTGATCGCGGTGATCGCTACTTGTCTACCGGCGTGTTCCCGGCCTGAGCATGGATACGCCAGACGCAAGCTATCGTTATTGCCCGCAGTGCGCTGCCTCACTAGCCTGGTTGGCCAGAGAGGAAGACGGCGGGCCGAAAACGCGCTTGCGCTGCCCGCAGTGCGAGTTCACCCATTGGAATAATCCCACGCCGGTGCTGGCGGCCGTGATCGAGTGTGTGGACCGCGAGGGTCAGGTCTTGCTAGCGCGCAATGCGGCCTGGCCGGGTCGTTTCTTCGGCTTGATCACCGGCTTCATGGAAGCGGGTGAAACGCCGGAAGAGGGCTTGCGGCGCGAGATTGCCGAGGAGACCTCGCTGCAGGTCGATGCCCTGAATCTGCTCGGCGTCTGGGATTTCCAGCGCAAGAACCAGCTCATCGTGGCCTACCATGCGCAGGCGCGCGGCGAGATCACACTCTCGCCCGAGTTGGCTGAGTACAAGCTGATCGCGCCTGAGAAGCTGCGCTGCTGGCCGCAAGGCACGGGCCAAGCCTTGGCGACATGGTTGCGCTCGAAGGGCATTACGCCGCAGTGGATGGAATCCTGAATCTTGCTGGCGGAGCGGCTCTGATTTGAGCTGCCGTCGCTTGCTCACGCAATGTCTAAAATAGAGCGATGGACGTACACAAAGAACTCGACACCCGGGGCCTCAACTGCCCCTTGCCCATCTTGAAGGCCAAAAAAGCCTTGGCCGAGATGGAAAGCGGCCAACTGCTGAAAGTGGTGTCCACCGACCCCGGCTCGCTGCGCGACTTCAAGGCTTTTGCGCGCCAGACTGGCAATGAGCTGGTCGATCAGTCGACCGAAGAGGCAGAGTTCATTCACGTACTCAAGCGTCGCTAAAAAACTGCGATGCAGCTGGTAACGAGGCTCGGCGCTGATTGCCGACTTTGGCTGCTAGCAGTGTGCAGGAACATAAAAAGAGGGTCGTGAATTCACGACCCTTTTTTGTTGGCTAACTCGCTAGTTGATCAGATATCGAGGCCACGCAAGAAGTCGCGGAAGCCAGCGCCCAGTTGCGGGTGGGCCAGGGCCAGTTCCACATTGGCTTGCAAGAAACCTTCCTTGCTGCCGCAGTCATAGCGCTTGCCTTCGTAGGCGTAGGCAAACACCTTCTCGCGGCGCAAGAGGCCGGCAATGCCGTCGGTGAGCTGGATCTCGCCGCCCACGCCGCGCGGTTGATTGGCAATTTCGTGGAAGACGCCGGGCGTGAGGATGTAGCGACCCGCCACGGCCATGCGTGAGGGGGCATCTTCCGGCGAGGGCTTCTCCACGATGCGGCTGACGTCCATTACCCGATCATTGACTTGGGTGCCGGCCACGATGCCATAACGCCGAGTGTGCTCGGCAGGCACTTCCTGCACCGCGATGATGGAGGCGCGCCAATCCATGAACTGTTCCACCATCTGCGCCAGCACCGGCCGGCCATTGCTCGGGCCCACCATCAAGTCGTCGGCCAGCAGTACGGCGAAAGGCTCATTGCCGACCAGACGCTGCGCGCACAAGACGGCGTGGCCCAATCCAAGCGCTTGCGCCTGTCGCACATAGACACATTCCATGTCGTCAGGCTTCACGGAACGGACAACTTCGAGCAATTCTGCCTTTCCCGCCTGTTCGAGGGCTACCTCCAACTCGAAAGTCATGTCAAAGTGGTCTTCGATCGGCCGCTTGTGGCGGCCGGTGACGAAAATCATCTCGCGCACGCCAGCGGCATAGGCTTCTTCCACGGCGTATTGGATCAAGGGCTTGTCCACCACCGGCAGCATTTCTTTGGGTTGTGCCTTGGTGGCCGGCAGGAAGCGGGTGCCGAGGCCGGCAACCGGAAAGATAGCTTTAGTGACACCTGAACTTGCTGCTGATCTGATTGCCATATCCCTGTACTTTCTTTCACTCAAATATTGATGCTGACTTCTGACTGCTTAGTGCCGGATGCCCGAATCCATGGATTCAACGCGAGCATTGTGGCATGCAGATTTTCGGGTTCGCAGGCATTACAACATTGCGCCGTGACATGAGTTTGCTGATTCTTGAGCCGCTGGAAACCGAAGTCCTGCAATGGTTGTCTGAGCGGCAGAACGTGCGGTTTGCGCCTGAGTTGGTGGGTCAGGCGGCGGCCCTGCGGGAGGCCTTGCACAGCACCCGGGCTTTGATTCTGCCGCCCAGCGTGGCGGTGGATGCGAGTCTGCTGCGCGCCGCGCCGCGGCTGCGCGTCTTGGGGCGAATGAGTGCTGGCGGCGAGAACATCGATCATGAAGCCTGCCGCGCCGCGCGCGTGGAGGTGATCCGCAGTGCCACGGCCACCGGCAATGCCGAGGCTGAGTTCATCATCGCGGCCTTGTTGAGCCTGCTGCGGCGCGTGCCGGTGCAGTCCAGCGAGGGCATGTGGGTCGGGCGCGAGCTGGGCTGCGCCACGATTGGCTTGATTGGCATGACCTCGGCGGCGCGCATGCTGGGGCAGTTGCTGCCGGCCTTTGGTACCCGTGTGGTGGGTTATGACCCCAGCTTGCATCAGAGCGACCCGCTGTGGGCGCAGTGGGGCATCGAGTCCTTGCCGCTACGTGATTTGATGGGCCAGAGCGATGGCGTCAGCGTGCAGTTGGCCTATTTCCCGCGCTACCGTGGTTTGCTGGGCGAGCGGGTGCTGAGCTTTGCCAAGGCCAATCAGGTGCTGGTGAGCATCGGTCATTCTGCTTTGATTGACGATGCGGCTTTGGCAGACGCCATGGCCAGCGGCCGCATCTTGGCGGCTTGGCTGGATAGCCTGGAGCCTGGTTTGCAAGAGCCCGGCCGACCCCTGCACGGGGTGGCCAGCTTGCAGGTGACGCCGCGGCTGGCGGGCACGACGCGTGAATCGCGAACCCGCGCGGCCTGGGGCGTGGCGCGGCGCATCGATGAGATGCTGGCCGCGGCGCCAGAGCCGGCTGCAGAGTTCCGCAGCCGGGACCTGACGACGCCTACTTCGCTTGAAGTGCCAACTGAGCCAGCTGCGCTTTCAGGCGCACGACGGTGGCGCTGAACTCGCTGATGCGCTGACGTTCCTGCGCCACCACGGCAGCCGGAGCGCGCGCCACAAAGCTCTCATTGCCGAGCTTGGCTTCGGCCTTGACGACCTCGCCTTCCAGTCGGGCCACTTCCTTGGTCAGGCGCGCGGTTTCGGCGACCACATCGATCTCCACATGCAAAGCCAGGCGGGCATCACCATGCACTAGCACTGGCGCGGCGGCGCTGGCGGCCGAGAAGGCGGCCTCGTCGTCGAAGATCTTGACCTCGCTGAGCTTGGCCAGCACCTTCAGGAAGGGGGCGGCCTCGCGCAGGAAGCGGGTGTCGCCGCCCACCAACAGAGGCACCCGGTCCGAGGCCGGCAGGTTCATCTCGCTGCGCAGGCTGCGGCAGGTGCCCACCACGGTCTTGAGTGAGGCCACCCAGGCATCGGCCACCGCATCAATGCGTTCGGGCTGGGCTTGTGGGTAGGCCGCGTTGACGAGGTAGCTTTCCACCTCAGCCGACTTGCGGCCGGCCACCGGCGCCACGGTCTGCCACAGCTCTTCGGTGATGAAGGGGGCGATGGGGTGCAGTAGGCGCAGCACCGTTTCCAGAACGCGAATCAGGGTGCGGCGGGTGGCGCGCTGCTGGGCTTCGTCGCCCTGGGCGATTTGCACCTTGGCGATTTCCAGATACCAGTCGCAATACTCGTCCCAGACGAAGGAGTAGACGGCATTGGCCACATTGTCCAGGCGGTACTCGGCAAAGCCCTGCGCCACGGCCATTTCAACGCGCTGCAGTTCGGAGCTGATCCAGCGGTCTGCCTGGCTGAAGTTCAGGTAGCCATGGGCTTGGCCGCCGGGCGCGCATTGCTCCTTGCTGTGCTCCATCAGGCCGCAGTCTTGGCCTTCGCAGTTCATCAGCACAAAGCGGGTGGCGTTCCAGAGCTTGTTGCAGAAGTTGCGATAGCCCTCGCAGCGCTTGGTGTCGAAATTGATATTGCGGCCCAGCGAGGCGTAGCTGGCCATGGTGAAGCGCAGGGCGTCCGCGCCGTAGGCGGGCATGCCCTCGGGGAACTCCTTCTTCACCCGGGCGGCCACCTTGGGGGCTGTTTCGGGGCGGCGCAGGCCCATGGTGGATTTGGCCACTAGGCGGTCCAGATCCACGCCTTCAATCAGGTCCACCGGATCCAGCACATTGCCTTCCGATTTGCTCATCTTCTGGCCTTGCGAGTCCCGCACCAGGCCGTGGATGTAGACATGCTTGAAGGGCACTTTGCCGGTGAAGTGCTTGGTCATCATGATCATCCGGGCGACCCAGAAGAAGATGATGTCGTAACCCGTGACCAGCACGGTGGAGGGAAGGAACAAGTCCTGTTCCAGCGTCTTGGCCGGCCAGCCCAGGGTGGAGAAGGGCACCAGGGCGGAGCTGTACCAGGTGTCCAGCACGTCTTCGTCGCGCGTTAGCGTGCCGGTGTAGCCAGCTGCTGCGGCCTTGGCTTTGGCTTCGTCTTCGTTGCGCGCCACGAACATCTCGCCGGCTTGGCCATACCAAGCCGGGATCTGATGGCCCCACCAGAGCTGACGCGAGATGCACCAGTCCTGGATATTGCCCATCCAGTGGTTGTAGGTGTTGATCCACTGCTCGGGGAAGAATTTGACATCGCCGCTGGCCACCGCGTCGATGGCGCCTTGGGCGATGCTGCTGCCATTCTTGCCGGGCTTGTTCATGGCCATGAACCACTGATCGGTCAGCATGGGTTCGATGATCTGGCCGGTGCGCTCACAGCGCGGCACCATCAGCTTGTGCTTTTTGACTTCCACCAAAAAGCCTTGCGCTTCCAGGTCGGCAACGATCTTTTTGCGCGCGACGAAACGGTCCAGACCGCGATAGGCTTCGGGCGCCTTGTCGTTGATCTTGGCGTCCAGGGTCAGCACACCAATCATCGGCAGATCATGGCGCTGGCCCACCGCATAGTCATTGGTGTCGTGCGCGGGCGTGACCTTGACCACGCCGGTGCCGAATGCCCGGTCCACATAGTCGTCGGCGATCACCGGGATGGTCCGGTCGCACAGGGGCAGGGTGACTTGTTTGCCGATCAAGGCGGTGTAGCGCTCGTCTTCCGGATGCACCATCACGGCCACGTCGCCCAGCATGGTTTCGGGGCGGGTGGTGGCCACCACCAAATCGCCGCTGCCGTCGGCTATTGGGTAGCGGATATGCCAGAGGAAGCCGTCTTCCTCTTCGCTATTGACTTCCAGGTCAGAAACGGCGGACTTGAGCACCGGGTCCCAATTGACCAAGCGATTGCCGCGGTAGATCAGGCCTTCGTCAAACAGTTGCACAAAGGTCTCGGTCACCACGCTCGAGAGCTTCTCGTCCATGGTGAAGTACTCGTGTTCCCATGACACCGAGTCACCCATGCGGCGCATCTGGCCGGTGATGGTGTTGCCCGATTCTTCCTTCCACTCCCAGATGCGGGCGACAAAGTTCTTGCGGCCCAGCTCGTGGCGGGTTCTAGCGCCTTCTGCGCCCTTGTCGGCCAGTTGCCGCTCCACCACGATTTGGGTGGCGATGCCGGCGTGGTCGGTGCCGGGCACCCACAGGGTGTTGTGGCCCAGCATGCGGTGGTAGCGCGTCAACGAGTCCATGATGGTCTGGTTGAAGGCGTGGCCCATGTGCAGCGTGCCGGTCACATTGGGCGGCGGCAGCTGGATGCTGAAGGACTCGCGCGTGACGTCCAGCGTGGGCTTGTAGAGGCCTTTGGCCTCCCACAGCGGGCCCCAATGGGCTTCAAGGGCGGCGGGCTCAAACGATTTGGCGAGTTCGGTCATAGGGGGTCTGCAGCGGCGTGGACCGCGTCGGATGTTGCTTGAGGATAGATAGCGCCGGATTGTAGGTGGGCGCTGCGGCGCCTGAGGCTGGGGCAGGCCGTGCATTGGGTCTGGCGCTCGATTGCGAAGCGGATTTTGAACTGCTTGTTCCGTAAATGCCGCGTTGTGACTTCATGCAACTGGCGGTGGTCATCCATGCACGCCTTTGCTAAGTTCCCACGCCATACGCCATTTTTTCGAAACCGTGGCCCTTGAGGGCCATTTCAGCGGGTGTTACCTTCCGCGGCATGCAAGCTTGCAAACGCAAAGCCTTGCCCATTCTTTTCCATTCAAAATTTCTTCGATAGGGTCCAACCATGTTGTTCAGTTCCTTGCAAGCCGGTGCCTTGACTTTGCCCAATCGCATGTTGATGGCGCCGCTGACGCGCACCCGCGCCGATGCCGGCCACATGCCCAATGCCTTGATGGCGGAGTACTACGCCCAGCGTGCCAGCGCCGGCCTCGTCATCACCGAATGCACCATGGTCGCCCCCGGCACCTCGGCCTTCAATGCCGAACCCGGCATCTACTCGCAAGAGCAAATCGAGGCATGGAAGCAGGTCACGGCTGCCGTGCACGCCAAGGGTGGCCGCATCTTCATGCAGATCTGGCACGCCGGCCGCGCCGCGCATCCGGCCATGAATGACGGTCATGAAAACGTCTCTTCCAGCGCCATCTCCATCGACGGCGAGGTTCACACCCCCCAGGGCAAGCTGCCCAATGCGCTGCCCCGCGAGTTGCGCTTGGACGAGATTCCTGCCCTGGTGGCGGCTTATGCCCAAGGGGCGCGCAATGCCATTGCAGCCGGTTTTGACGGCGTGGAGGTGCATGGCGCCAACGGCTATTTGATCGACCAGTTCCTGCGCGACGGCGCCAACAAGCGCACGGACGCTTACGGCGGCTCCTTGGAAAACCGCGCCCGCTTCTTGTTCGAGGTGCTGGATGCCGTCACCGCCGCCATTGGCGCCGACCGCGTGGGCCTGCGTTTGTCGCCGCTGAATAGCTACAACAGCATGATTGACAGCGACCCGGTCGCCTTGATCAGCTTCCTGGCTGAGCGCCTGAACAGCTACAAGCTGGCTTATCTGCACGTGATGCGCTCGGACTTCTTCCAGGCGCAAAAGGGTGATGTGATGAGCCCCGCCCGAGCCCATTACAAGGGACTGTTGGTCGGCAATATGGGTTACGGTCTGGAGGAATCACAGCAGGCGCTCGCCGCTGGTCAACTGGATGCAGTTGCATTTGGCACGGGCTTCTTGGCCAACCCCGATCTGCCAGCCCGCTTTAAAGCCGGTGCCGCGCTCAATGCGCCGGACGCCAGCACTTTCTACACGCCGGGCGCCAAGGGCTATACAGACTATCCGACGCTGTGATCGGTTCAGTGGCTTGAGAAAAGCGAAAGGGGCGCTGTGGGGCGCCCCTTTTTTTGTACTGCGTGATGCTGGCTGGCATTTTGGCTGAGCCGAAACGCTGGACCCACGCAGTTACGCTAAAAAAACTGATGCTCTCCAGCGTTTGGGCTGAGCCGAAACGCCGGCAGCGAGGCGGCTCTCTTACATAAAGAGGTGTTCCCCGGCGTTCTCACCGCCCAGCACCACATAGTTGACCTTGCGCAGGTCAGCCAAGCTGGTGCCGCCGGAGTAGGAGACCGAGCTCTGCACGTCTTCTTGCATCTCGCGCAAGGTGTCGGCCAACTTGCCCTTCACCGGCTCCAGGATGCGCTTGCCTTCCACATGCTTGTACTCGCCCTTGTTGAAGTCGCTGGCGGAGCCGTAGTACTCCTTGAAGAGCTTGCCGTCGACTTCCACTGTGTTGCCGGGCGACTCTTCATGGCCGGCGAACAAGGAGCCCACCATGACCATGGCGGCGCCAAAGCGCACGCTCTTGGCAATGTCGCCGTGGTGGCGAATGCCGCCGTCGGCCACGATGGGCTTGGTGGCCACGCGAGCGCACCACTTCAGCGCCGAGAGCTGCCAGCCGCCGGTGCCAAAGCCCGTCTTCAAGCGGGTGATGCAGACCTTGCCCGGGCCGATGCCGACCTTGGTGGCGTCGGCGCCCCAGTTCTCCAGGTCGATCACGCCTTCGGGCGTGCCCACATTGCCGGCGATGATGAAGGTGTCGGGCAGGCGCTGCTTGATATGGCCGATCATGCGCTGCACGCTGTCGGCATGGCCGTGAGCGATGTCGATGGTGATGTAGTCGGCGCCCACGCCCTCGGCGGCCAGGCGGTCGATGACGGCGTAGTCCTCGGCCTTGACGCCGGAGCTGATCGAGACGAAGAGCCCCTTGTCGCGCATGGACTTGGCGTAAGCCACATTGTCCAGGTCGAAGCGGTGCATCACGTAGAAATAGCCGTTGGCGGCCAACCATTCGGTGATGGGCACATCCACCACCGTTTTCATATTGGCGGGCACCACGGGCAGCTTGAAGCGGCGTGGGCCGAAGGCCATTGAGGTGTCACACTCGCTGCGGCTTTCAACGCGGCATTTGCGCGGCAGCAGGAGGATGTTGTCGTAGTCGAAGATTTCCATGGAAGCTTCCAAGTTCGCATATTGGGGTGCGTTGCAAGCAGTGCACCACCTGGGCTGCGAGCGCTTGACTTGGAGGTCCGGCCACAAAAAACCGGACACCAATATTTGGGCCCGGTAGCCGATTCTACGCGAAGCCCGTCTTGAAGGCAGGTGGCCTGGGCGAAGGGCGGACCGGGTGTCAATGAGCCCAGCCGCTAAACTTGCGAGCTATTGCCCAAATTCTTTTCCCGTCAGGAACGTCCATGCATTCAGTCGTCATCAGCGGCACCGGCCTCTATCAGCCGCCTTACACCATCAGCAATGCCGAGCTGGTGCAAGCCTTCAACGCCTATGTGGACTTGCAAAACGCCGAGCACGCCGAGGCCATCGCGGCGGGCGAGCGCCAGCCCCTGGTGCACTCCAGTGTCGAGTTCATCGAGAAGGCCTCCGGCATCAAGCAGCGCTATGTGCTGGAAAAAGACGGCGTGCTGGATCCCACCCGCATGTATCCGCGCTTCAAAGAGCGGCCCGACGATCAAATCTCGCTGATGGCCGAGATCGCCGTCCAGGCCGCCCAGCAAGCTCTGGCACAAGCCGGCAAGCAAGCCAGTGACATCGACGCCGTCTTCTGCGCCAGCGCCAATATGCAGCGCGCCTACCCGGCCATGGCCGTGGAAATTCAGCAAGCGCTGGGTGCGGGCGGCTACGGATTCGATATGAATGTGGCGTGCTCCTCGGCCACCTTCGCGCTGGAGCAAGCTTTTAATGCCGTGCGCTCGGGCGCCAGCAAATGCGTGCTGATGATCAACCCCGAAATCACCTCGGCCCACCTGGAATGGCGTGACCGCGACTGCCATTTCATCTTTGGTGATGTCTGCACCGCCGTCATCATCGAGCGCGCTGATCTGGCTACCGCCAAGGATCAGTGGGAGATCGTGGGCACCAAGCTGGTGACCCAGTTCTCCAACAATATCCGCAACAACTTCGGCTTCATGAATCGCGCCGAGGACAGCGACCCGTTGGCCCGCGACAAGACCTTCCGCCAAGAAGGCCGCAAGGTGTTCAAGGAAGTGGTGCCCATCGCCGCCGCCCATATCGAAGGCCATCTGGCCACCGTGGATGTGCAGCCCACCGGCGTGCGCCGCTTCTGGCTGCACCAAGCCAATCTGGGCATGAACCAGTTGATCATCAAGAAGCTGGTGGCTGGCGAGGCCGGCTCGGATGTGGCCCCGCTGATCCTGGACGAATTCGCCAACACCGCTTCGGCCGGTTCCATCATCGCTTTCCACCGCCATCGTGCGGATCTGGTCTCGGGCGATCTGGGTGTGATCTGCTCCTTCGGTGCGGGTTATTCCGTGGGCAGCGTGATCGTCAAGAAGAAGTGATTTGATGCGCCTGCTGATCCTCGGTGGGACGCAGTTCGTCGGCCGGCACCTGGTCGAGGCTGCCGTGGCCCAGGGCCATGAAGTCACGCTCTTCCATCGCGGTCAAACGGCGCCCACTTTGTTCCCCGGCCTTGCACGCCGCCTGGGTGATCGGCGCGCTGATCTCTCGGCCCTGGCTGAGGGTGAATGGGATGCCGTGCTGGACTGCTGCGGCTATCTGCCGCGTGAGGTGGCGGCCACGGCCAAGCTGCTCAAGGGCAGGGTGGGGCAGTACCTCTACATCTCCAGCGTCTCGGCCTACGCCAGTTTTGCGGTGCCCAATGCGGAGGATTCGCCGCTGGGTCAGCTCAGCGATCCCGATACCGAGGTGATCGACGGCGCCAGCTACGGCCCGCTCAAAGCAGCTTGTGAAGCCGCGCTGCTCGCGCACTTCAAGTCGCCGCTGATTCTGCGGCCCAGCTTGGTGGTGGGGCCTTTTGATCCGACTCAGCGCTTCACCTATTGGCCAGCCCGCATTGCCAGCGCCCAAGCGGGCGAGCCGGTGCTGGTGCCGGCACCTGCGCAAGAGCCTTTGCAGTTCATCGATGCGCGTGATCTGGCCGAGTTCGCCCTGCAGGCGCTCTCGCGTGGCCTCACGGGGCGCTTCAATGTGGCGGGCACGCCTGGGCATGTGAGCGGACATGTCACGCGGCAGGATTTGCTTGACGCCTGCGTGGCAGCAGCCGGCTTGGCCGCAGCGCCGGCTTGGGTGTGGGCCGACAGCGCCGCCTTGATGGCGCAAGGCGTCAAGCCCTGGAACGAGTTGCCGCTTTGGTTGCCCCCCGAGCACGAATACGCAGGCTTCATGCATTGCAGCAATGCGGCCGCCCTGCAGGCGGGCCTGCGTTTGCGGCCCTTGCGCGACACGGTGACGGATACCTTGGCCTGGTGGCAGTCGCTGCCTGAGGCCGAGCAGCAATTCAGCCGCGCCGGGCTGAGCCCGCAGCGTGAGCGTGAATTGCTTGCCGGTTTGGCGGGCGCGGCCAGCTAGTCATACCTACCGGGCTCCTAGCGCGAGCCCGGGCTCGGCAAGGCAGCAGAAGCCGCCACGCTCGACCAGAAGGCTGACGCCGCTGCGGCGGCGGACGCGGCCGAGGCGGCAGAAGCGGCCGCCGCTGCCGCCTCGCTGCTGCCAATGAAGCGCACGCCGGCCCCGCCCGCGTACTCCTCGAAGGTCCAGTCGCCGTCCTCATACATGAGGCCTTGCTCCGGCGCGCTGATTTCGCTGATGGGTTGATTCTTCAAAGCCACGCTCATCAGGTCGATCCAGGCCGGCAGGGCCAGGCCGCCGCCAAACTCCCGGTCGCCCAACGAGCGCGGGTTGTCATAACCCACCCACACCACGGCGGCCAAGTTCTTTTGAAATCCGGCGAACCAGGCGTCCACCGCGTCGTTGGTGGTGCCGGTCTTGCCATAGACATCGCCGCGGCGCAGGGCGCCGGAGGCGCGTGAGGCCGTGCCGCTGCGGGTCACCTCTTGCAGCAGGCTGCTCATCACAAAAGCATTGCGGGCCGAGATGGCGCGCAGGTCTTCGCTCAGCGCGGGTGGCTGCGCTTCAAACAAGACTGCGCCCTTGGCATCGGTGATGCGGGTGATCAGCAAGGGTTTGAGCAGATAGCCGCCATTGGCGAACACCGCGTAGGCGCTGGCCATTTGCAGGGGCGTTGCGCCGCCCGAGCCCAGCGCCAGGGTGAGGTCGTCGGGCTGCTTGTCGGCGTCCAGGCCAAAGCGCGCCGCCCAGGCGCGCGCCTTGGGTGGTCCCACTTGTTCCATGATGCGCAGGGTGACCATATTCTTGGACATGGCCAGGGCGCGGCGCACCGTCATCGGGCCGTCGAATTTGCCGTCCGAGTTCTTGGGCTCCCAGCTGCCAAAGCTGAGTGGCGCATCGTCGACCACGGTGCTGGGGCCAATGCCTTGCTCCAGCGCTGCGGAGTAGACGATGGGCTTGAAGCTGGAGCCTGGCTGACGGTAGGCCTGGGTCACATGGTTGAACTTGTTGCGGCCGAAATCAAAGCCGCCCACCAGGGCTCGCACCATGCCGGTTTCGGGCTCTACCGCCACCAGCGCACCTTCGGCTTCCGGGGCCTGGGCGATCAGCCAAGCCCCTTGCGGCTCGGCCTTGGTCGGCGTGCCGCGCAGCACCCGGATGATGGCGCCGGGCCGAATGGCTTGGGCCGCCTTGGCCTTGCCCGAGAGCGCAAACTGCACCGAGCGCAGGCCCTCGCCGCTGACGGTCAGTTCATCGCCGCTTTGCAGCACCGCCACCACCTTGGCAGGGCTGGCTTGCAAGACCACGGCGGCGCGCAGATCGTCGTTGTCGGGGTGCTGTTCCAGCGCTTGGTCGATGGCACTGTCTTGCTCGGCCTCGTTCTTGGGTAATTCCACAAAGCCCTCGGGGCCGCGATAGGGCTTGCGGCGCTCAAGGTCCAGCAAGGTGCGGCGCAGGCCTTTGTAGGCCGCGGTTTGCTGCTCGGCAATCACGCTGGTCTGCACCCGCAGGCCCAGGGTGTAGGCCTCGTCACCATATTGCGCAAACACCACCTGGCGAGCCATTTCGGCGGCGAATTCGGCATGCAGCCGGCTGTCTTGCGGGCTGCGAATGTGCAGGGTCTCGGCCTTGGCAGCGGCCAACTCGGAAGGGCTGATGCTGCCCACATCGGCCATGCGCTCCAGCACCAGGTTCTGGCGCCGCTTGGCGCGCGGGAAGTTGCTGATCGGGTTGGCGTAAGCCGGGTTCTGCGGCAGGCCGGCCAGCATGGCCGACTCGGCGATGCTGAGCTCGCGCAGCGGCTTGCCAAAGTAGGCACTGGCGGCCGCCTCGAAGCCGTAGGCGCGCTGGCCGAGATAGATCTGGTTCATATAGACCTCCAGAATCTTCTCTTTGCTCAGCTGCCCCTCGATCTTCCAGGCCAGCAAGATTTCGACGAATTTCCGGCTGTAAAGCTTCTTCTTGGTCAGGTAGAGGTCGCGCGCCAATTGCTGGGTGATGGTGGACGCCCCCTGGCTGCGCGAGGCAGTCAGATTGGCAAGCACGGCGCGCGCAATGCCTGGCATGTAAACGCCGCTGTGCTCGTAGAAATGGGTGTCTTCAATTGCCAACAAGGCGTCTTGCATGCGCTTGGGGATTTGCGCCAGCGGCAGGTACTGGCGCCGCTCGGCGCCGTACTCGCCCATCAGCTGGCCGTCGGCGGTGAACACGCGCAGTGGCTGCTTGGGCTGGTAGTCGCTGAGGTTGTCCAGGTCGGGCAGGGTCGCGTAGGTGAAGGCGGCGGCAATCGCCAGCAAGAGCACCAGCAAGCCCAGCAGCCCGGCCAGCATCAACAACACACTCGTCAAGACCAGGCCATGTTGGCGCTGCAGGGGCAAGAATTGCCGCAGTGGGATTCGAATCATCAAGGGCTCGGCCGTAAATGGAGACTTCATTATCCCGATCTATGGCGGGGCGCGCGGATGCGGTATCGTGCCGCCCATGCATGAGATGACTTTTTACTGGCACGACTACGAAACCTTTGGCCGTGTGCCGCGGCGCGACCGCCCCGCTCAGTTTGCGGGTTTGCGCACCGATGCCGACTTGAACGAAATCGGCGAACCGCTGATGGTTTATTGCCAGCCCGCGCCGGACTTTCTGCCCGACCCCGAGGCTTGCCTGCTGACCGGCATCCTGCCGCAAACCTGTTTGGAACAAGGCGTGCCCGAGCATGAATTTGCCGCCGCCATCGAGGCCGAACTGGCTCAGCCCGGCACCGTTGGCCTGGGCTACAACAGCATCCGCTTTGACGATGAGGTCACTCGTCATCTGCTGTGGCGCAATCTGCGCGACCCCTATGCCCGCGAATGGCAGAACGACTGCGGCCGCTGGGACTTGCTGGACGTGGTGCGCTGCGCCTACGCCCTGCGGCCCGAGGGCATCGAGTGGCCCAAGCATGAGGACGGCCGCCCGTCCTTCAAGCTGGAGCACCTCACGGCCGCCAACGGCCTGGCGCACGAAGCCGCGCACGATGCCTTGTCCGACGTGCGCGCCACCATCGCCTTGGCCCGTTTGCTCAAAAATGCGCAGCCCAAGCTGTTCGACTTCTGCCTGCGCCTGCGCAAGAAGGAGGCGGTGTGGGCCGAGATTGGCGTGGGCAAGCCTTTCCTGCACATCTCCGGCATGTACGGCGTCGAACGTGGCTGCCTGGCTCTGGTTTGGCCGCTGGCGCCGCACCCGACCAATAAGAATGAGCTGATCGTCTGGGATCTGGCCCAGGATCCGGCCGAATTGCTGACCCTCAATGCCGAGCAGATCCGCGCCCGCATGTTCGTGAAGCAAGAAGACCTGCCGGAAGGCCTGACGCGCCTGCCGATCAAGACGATTCACATCAACAAGTCGCCCATCGTCATCGGCAATTTGAAAACCCTGTCGCCGGCCATGGCCGAGCGCTGGGGCATGGACCTGGCGCAGGGCCTGCAAAACGCCGCAGTGTTAGGCGCCCAAGCCCATCTGCTGGACGGGATGTGGGGCGCGATCTTCAAGCGCGAGGCCGGCAAGGACGCGGCCGATGTGGATGAAGACCTGTACGGCGGCTTTGTCGGCAATGAGGACCGCCGCACGTTGCAGCGCCTGCTTGGCCTCAGCGCCGAGCAACTGGCCCAACGCGCGGCCGAAGGCAAGTTGGCGTTTGCCGACGCACGCCTGGCCGAGTTGGTGTTCCGCTTCCGCGCCCGCAATTTCCCGGACAGCCTGAGCGAGTCCGAACAACAGCGCTGGCAGGCCCATCGCACGGCGCGCCTGGTGGAAGGCGCCGGCGGCTCGCAAACCCTGGCCGGCTTTTTTGAGCATATTGATCAGCTCAGCGAGCAGGCGGATGATAGGGGCGAGGCCATCCTCGGCGCGCTTTACGACTACGCGGAGCAGATCGCGCCGCTGGATTGAGCGTTCGTGCGCGGGGCTTTAGCCGCCAGTCAGCCCTGATTGCTCAGGCAGTCGTGAGCAGGAGCTCCACATGCGCAAACGTGTCTTCGTGCAAGCCCTCTTGGCGGCATCTTGCTGGCCCGAGGCGGTGGCGCTGAGCGGCGGCGCTTCCGCCGAAGCGCCAGCCCTGTTGCTGGCCAAGTCCGCGCCCGGCAATTTGAACCGCCTTCAGCTCGGCGACTATCTGGTCAGCGAGAAGCTGGACGGCGTGCGGGCCTTCTGGACCGGTCAGGCGCTCTTGACCCGCAAAGGCCTGCGCATCGCCGCACCGGCCTGGTTCACCGCCAAGCTGCCTGCCACGCCCTTGGACGGCGAGCTGTGGCTGGCACGCGGCCAGTTTGAAGCTGCTTCGGCCACGGTACGGCGCCAGCAGCCCATCGACGAGGAATGGCAGCGCCTGAACTTCATGCTGTTTGAGCTGCCCGGCGCGCCCGGCAGCTTTGCGCAAAGGGCGGCTCGCTTGGCCAGCTTGGCGGCAGAGCAGCGCTGGGCCAATCTGCAAGCCGTGGCGCAGATTCGGGTCGGCAGCGCCGCGGAATTGCGCGCCCGCCTGGATCAGGTGGTGCGTTTTGGCGGGGAAGGCCTGGTCTTGCACCGGGCCGACGCTATTTATTCGACCGGCCGCAGCGAAGTCCTGCTCAAGCTCAAGCCCGAGGATGACGAAGAAGCGGAGGTGTTGGCGCAACTGCCGGGTGCTGGTCGCCTGGCGGGTTTGCTGGGTGCTTTGCTGGTGCGTAACCGCGAAGGGCAGGAATTCAAGCTCGGCAGCGGCTTCAGCGAGGCGCAGCGTGCTGACCCGCCTGCAGTGGGGGCGACGGTGGTTTATCGCTTTCGGGGCTTGACGGCCAAGGGTTTGCCGCGCTTTGCAACATTTGTACGCGTGGCGGAACTTTGAGCATCTGGCGGGGTGAATTGGTGCTGATTCAAGGATTTGTTCTGGCTTGGCTTTTCCCCGGTTTCGGGGTACACCTAAGCTAGTGCCGACGTCCATCGGACAAGGAGATTTGATGACAACGAAACAAGATGCAGGCCCGGACGTGATTGCCGCGCGCATGCAGGCCTTGATGGTGCGTGCACCACTGGCCATGGGCTTCGTCAAGAGTGGCCACTTCGAGGCGGTCAGCGAACAGTTCAACCACTTGTTCGGTCACGGCGACGACACCGATCTGAGCGGCCAGGCCGTGCGCAGTGTGCATGTGTCGGACGCAGCGGATGTGGCTATTCTGCAGCGCCTGGGCGCAGCCTTCGGCAGCGGGCGGCCCTTCGACGAAGAGATTGAGTATGTTCGCCGCGACGGCAGCCGCTTCTGGGGCCGCTTGCAGGCCACACCGCTGGCTTGGGATCATCCCGGCGGCGAAGCCTTGTGGATTCTGGACGACGTCACAGCCGCCCGCGCCCTGCGCATGCAGCCGACCTGGACCGCCAAGCACGACAGCCTGACCGAACTGGCCAATCGCCGCGAATTCGAGCGCCGCCTCAGCGAGCATGTCGGCAGCGTGCGCAAGCAGCCGGTGTCGGTCTTGTGGATCGATGTCGATAAGTTCACCGACATCGTCGGCAGCATGGGCGCCGAGGTGGGCGACCATTTCCTCTACGGCCTGGGTCAGCTCCTGCTGAGCAAAATCCGCGCATCCGACTTCGTGGCGCGGCTGGAAGATGACCATTTCGCCGTGCTCTTGCCCAATTGCGACCAGCATTACGCGCAGATCGTGGCGGAGAAAATCCGTGCCGGCGTGGCCAGCTACCGCCTTCGCTGGGGCTTGCATCGCACCCGTGTCAAGGCTTGCCTGGGCGTGGTGCAGTTGCAAAACAGCCTGGAAACCGTTGACGCCGTGTTGGGCGCCGCGGCGCTGGCCTGTACCGAGGCCAAGGCCGCCGGCGGCGACAGTGTGCGCGTCTTCGTGTCGGCCGGGGGCTTTGAAGAGCTGGCGGGCTGATCACGCAGCAGCCTAGCCCCGGCAGCACAGGCCGGGAAGGCAGGCAAAAACGACGTTTTTCACGCTGAGGAAAAGAATTGGCAGGTTTTTGCAATTCTTTTCTAAAGTTCTCGGCTGCGCGGCCGAGATAGCCCTTGCCACGTCGGCAATCGCATCAGTGCGGGAGCGTCGCCATCATGTCTATCGGTATGTCCACCGCCTTAGCCGGCATCTCGTCGGTCAACGAACGCCTGCGCGCTTCCGCGCAAGGCGCTGCTGCCGCATCGGCCAGCGCAACCTCGGCTGACAACAAGCGCCAGCAGCTTCAATCTGAGGTGGCTCAGCCCGACGCGGCCCGCTCCAAGCTCTTGCAAACCGCCGCTGTGGGGCAAAGCAATGGCGCCGATGGCTCCACCCGCAAGGCCGACACCTACGCTTTTGTGGCGAATCTGCGCATACTGCAGACCCAGCTCGATGCCAGCGGCACGATGCTCAATATCAAGGCCTGAGCCCCTTTCCAACTTCAGCTTTAATTTCAGCTCCTGCTTCGATTTCAAACTTGATCGGCGGAGCGGCTTTCGGCGCGAATAAGGGAAACTGCGGGCGCCAATCTCAGCACTGAAATCGGCCGAATCGGCTACGCTCATTGCATGCGCTGCAGCGCCTCACCCGGTGCCGCAGCATGTGATCTTTGGCGCGTGATCCGCGCGGGAGTGCCGCATGACTGTCAGCTCAGACCCCAATGCCGCGGGCAAGCGCCTTCGTTAGCACGTACCTGAGCCCAGCGCGCGGCCGGGTTGCCACACCGATTTTTCCTACCTGCATCTCTCACCCGCCGGCGAAGTGCGCAGACCCGACATCGATGTCGCGGCGGTTGACACGGCCGACCTGGCCTACAGCCTGATACGGGTGCTGGACGAACAAGGGCAGGCCGTCGGCCCTTGGGCCCCTGCGTTGAGCCCTGAACAACTTCGCCGCGGTCTGCGCACCATGCTCAAGACCCGCATTTTTGACGGCCGCATGTTGATTGCGCAGCGTCAGAAAAAGCTGTCCTTCTACATGCAGAGCCTGGGCGAGGAGGCCATCGGCAGTGCCCATGCCATGGCACTGAACGAGGGCGATATGTGCTTCCCCACCTATCGCCAGCAAAGCCTGCTGTTGAGTCGCGACGATGTGCCGCTGGTGGAGATGATCTGCCAGCTTTTGTCGAATGAGCGCGACCCACTCAAGGGCCGCCAACTGCCGGTGATGTACTCGATTAAGCGGGCGGGTTTTTTTAGCATCAGCGGCAATCTAGCTACCCAGTTCATCCAGGCGGTGGGGTGGGCCATGGCCTCGGCCATCAAGGGTGACACCCGCATCGCTAGCGGCTGGATCGGCGACGGCGCCACGGCAGAGTCTGACTTTCACACTGCGCTGACCTTTGCCCACGTTTACCGTGCGCCGGTGATTCTGAATGTGGTCAACAACCAATGGGCGATCTCCACCTTTCAAGCCATTGCGGGTGGCGAGGGCACGACCTTCGCGGCGCGCGGCAGCGGTTGCGGCATCGCCTCGCTGCGCGTGGATGGCAATGATTTCTTGGCGGTCTATGCCGTGTCTCAATGGGCGGCAGAGCGTGCCCGGTGCAATTTGGGCCCGACGCTGATCGAGTGGGTTACGTATCGGGCCGGCCCGCATTCCACTTCAGACGACCCGTCCAAGTACCGGCCGGCCGACGAGTGGCAGCGCTTTCCGCTCGGAGATCCGATCGCACGCCTCAAGCAGCATTTGCTCAACTTGGGCGAATGGTCTGAGGCGCAGCATGAGGCGCTGCACAAGGAACTGGAAGCCGAGATCATCACCGCACAAAAGGAGGCTGAGGCCTTTGGGACCCTGGCCGATGGCCACATTCCGAGCATTGCCTCGATGTTCGAGGATGTCTACAAGGAGATGCCAACCCATTTGCAGGAGCAAATGGCCGAGGCGCGCCGCTTTGGAGGTCGGGAATGACTGAGAAAGAAGCACAAGACAAGGCGGTGCCCATGACCATGATCCAGGCCCTGCGCTCGGCCATGGATGTGATGCTGGCGCGGGACCCCAATGTGGTGATCTTCGGCCAGGATGTGGGCTATTTTGGCGGTGTGTTTCGCTGCACCGATGGCCTGCAAGCCAAGTACGGCGACCAGCGGGTTTTTGATGCGCCCATCTCCGAGGGCGGCATCGTCGGCGTGGCCGTCGGCATGGGCGCTTATGGTCTGCGGCCGGTGGCTGAGATCCAATTTGCTGACTATTTCTACCCCGCCTCCGACCAGATCGTGTCCGAGGCTGCGCGGCTGCGCTACCGCTCGGCGGGCGACTTCACCGCGCCGCTGACGATTCGCATGCCTTGTGGCGGCGGCATCTATGGCGGGCAGACCCACAGCCAGAGCCCCGAGGCCTTGTTCACCCATGTCTGCGGCCTGCGCACGGTGATGCCGACCAATCCTTATGACGCCAAGGGCCTCTTGATCGCCGCGATTGAGTGCGATGACCCGGTGATATTTCTGGAGCCCAAGCGGCTCTACAACGGCCCCTTCGATGGGCATCATGACCGGCCGTCTACCCCGTGGTCCAGCCATCCCCTAGGCCTGGTGCCGGAAGGTTATTACAGCTTGCCGCTGGACCAGGCCACGGTTTTCAGACCCGGGCGCGAGCTGACGGTGATCACCTACGGCACGATGGTCTACGTGGCCGAGGCGGCGGCCAAGGAGACTGGCATCGATGCCGAAATCATTGATCTGCGGGCGATCTGGCCGCTGGATCTGGTGGCCATTGTTCGCTCGGTCAAAAAGACCGGTCGCTGCGTGGTCGTGCACGAGGCGACCCGGACCAGCGGCTTCGGCGCCGAATTGGTGGCCTTGGTGCAAGAGCATTGCTTCTACCACTTGGAAGTGCCGATCGAGCGCGTCACCGGTTGGGATACGCCCTATCCCCACGCCCAGGAATGGGACTACTTTCCAGGCCCGGCCCGTGTGGCCGCCGCCTTGCAACGTGCGATGGAGTCATGATGGGACAACACATCATCAAGATGCCAGACATCGGCGAAGGCATTGTCGAAGTGGAGTTGGTGGCCTGGCGAGTTCAGGTCGGCGAAGACATTCGCGAGGACCAGATCTTGGCCGATGTGATGACCGACAAGGCCACGGTTGAAATCCCTTCGCCCGTGCATGGTCGGGTGATCGCCCTGGGCGGCGAGGCGGGCGAGGTGATGCGGGTGGGCTCGGAGTTGATTCGCATTGAGGTGGAGGGCGAGGCAGGCGTCGCTGCGTCTACGCTCGAAAACGAAGTGGCAACTGTGGAAGCCGCACACGTGCCTGTTCTTGCTCCTGCAGCGGTGTCGGCAGTTGCTGCACCTGCTGTCACGTCCGCGCCGCCCCACGCGCCGCAAGACCTCGGCCTGAGTCTGGCCGAGAAACCCATTGCCTCGCCCTCGTTGCGCCGCCGGGCCTGGGAACTGGGTGTGGACCTGACCCAGGTGCGCGGCAACGGGTCGGGCGGCCGCATCATGCAAGCCGATTTGGATGCGTATATTGCTAGCCATGGCAGCCAGTTGCGCACGGCCGCCCCTGCCGTGGCAGTTGCGACCGCACCGGCAGCAGCCAGCAGCCTACGCCTCCCCCGTTCGAGCTCGCGTGGCGACGGCGTTGAGGCCATCCGCATCGTCGGTTTGCGCCGCAAGATCGCCGAGAAGATGCAGGACGCCAAACGCCGCATCCCGCATTTCAGCTATGTCGAGGAGGTCGATGTCACCGAGCTGGAGGCCTTGCGCCTCAAGCTCAACTCTCATTACGGTGCCACCCGCGGCAAGCTGACCCTCTTGCCCCTGCTAGCCCGGGCCATCGTGCGCACGCTGCCGGACTTCCCGCAGATCAATGCGCGCCTGGACGACGAGGCGGGCGTGATCAACCGTTTCGACGCGGTCCATCTGGGCGTGGCCGCGCAAACGCCGGCCGGGCTGATGGTGCCGGTGCTGCGCCATGCCGAGAGCCATGATTTGTGGAGCTGTGCCGCCGAGATTCGGCGTTTGGCCGAGGCCGCCCGCAGCGGCCGCGCCACCCGCGACGAGCTCAGCGGCTCCACCATCACCATCTCCAGCCTGGGCGCCCTGGGCGGCATCGTCACCACCCCGGTGATTAACAGCCCCGAGGTCGCCATCGTCGGCGTCAACCGCATCGTCGAACGGCCCATGATCCGCAACGGCCAGGTGGTGGCGCGGCAGATGATGAACCTGTCCTCCTCCTTCGACCACCGCGTGGTCGATGGTCAGGACGCCGCCGAGTTCATCCAGGCCCTGCGCGGCTTGATGGAATCGCCGGCCTTGCTCTTCATCGACTGAGCGGCAGGAGCAGGTTCGCCAAGCCCGCAGGCAAGTCGGGCTTGGCCACCATCAGGTAGAAGATGATGGGCATGGCCACGAAGGCGGCGTAGCCCAGCCCTTCCCACCATCGGGCATAACGCCAGTAGCGTGCGGGCAGGGCTTGTTCGCTCTTCAGCGCTGCCTCGACCATGTCGGACATGCGCAGCTGCAGCCAGACCACCGGCAGCCAGCAGGCCCCGGCAAACAGGTAGAGCGCCAGACCCAGGGTCAGCCAGGGTGTGCCCAGCACCGGCCAGCCGGCCTGCTGGGCCAGCCACAGGCCGCTGAACGGCTGGACGATCACCGCCGGCGTGGTGAACCAAAGGTCGGCCCGCTTGACCAGGCGGCAGACGACCACTTGCGCGGCCAGCGAGCCACTGCGGTTGGCAAAGAAGAGATAGAAGGCCGAGCCGAAGCCGGTGCCGGCCAGCAGCACGCTGGAAACCACATGCACGGTCTTGATGAGCAGATAGGTGTTCATGATGAGCTGCCGCCCTCGCGGGCGTCGAGAAAGAGCAGATAGAGCAGGGCGGCGATGGGCAGGTTCTTGCTCAGCGGGCCCAAGGGGTGGAGCCAGAGCGAGGGCAGCAGCAGGCTGCCCAGCACGGTCATCACCAGCATGGCCAGGCCTGCCGCCAAATAGAGCCGCGGCGCATGCCAGCGCCACAGCGCCGCACCGATCAGCAGGTCCAGGCCGGCGCCGCTGAGGATCAGGGTTTGGGCCAGCGCTGCATCCAGGCCGGCTGCGTGCAGCAGGGCCGCCGATTGGCCATACAGCTCCCAGAGGCTGACCACGCCGGTCCAGAGCCAGAGGCCGACCAGGCTGAGGCGCGCGGCGCGGCGTCCGGCGGGATGGAGTGCATGGCTCATGCGTCCTCCCAGGTGCTCAAGAACTCGGTCGGTGAGCGAGCGTCTCGATCCAGCAGTTGGCGCAGCGGCGCGGGGTCGGCTGTGTTGTCCTGCTGCAGCAGGGCCAGCGTTTCTCGACCCCAGGGTTGGAAGGGCAGGTGGTCGCCGATGCGGGCACTGAGCCGGCTCAGCGCATCGGGCAGGCGCAGCATTCGAGCCGGCGGCCGGCCTTGTTGCAGGCGCAGGCTGGCGATGAAATCGCTGAGGCGCAAGGCTTGGGGCCCCACCGCGGCGAGCTGCGGCGGTCCAGTCCGTGGCAGCAGACGCAGGCAGGCTTCGGCCAGGTCTTGCACGGCCACTGGTTGGACGCGGGTGTTCAGGGCCGCGCCGGGCAGGATCAGCAAGGGTAAGCGCGCCAGGCTCAGGAACAGTTCGCTGCTGGCGCCGCCGGGGCCGAAGACGATGCTGGGTTGCAGCACGGTGGCGTCCAGGCGCCCGGCTTCTTGCAACGCCAGCAGATGCGCTTCTGCGGCCCGCTTGCTGCGCGCATAACGCGTGTCGCTCCCGGCGATGCCCAGGGCCGAGATCTGCAGCACACGGCGCACTCCGGCTTCGGCGCAGGCCTCGAACAAAGCCACCGGGCCCCGGTGATGGATGGCCTCCATGGGTTGCCCCGGCCGGTCGCGAAGGACGCCCACGGCGTTGATCACGGCGGCTATGCCTTGCAGCCGCGGCAGCCAGTCCTTGGCCGAAAGGTCGCGGCTGAAATCGGCCTGGATCCATTCCAGGCCCGGCTTTTCAGAGCGGGGGCGTGCTGTTCGGCTTGTGGCCCGAACCGGGTGACCCTGGCTGAGCAACCGTTCCAACACATGGCGGCCGATGAAGCCATGGGCGCCGCAGAGCAGGATGTTCATGGTGATGCGCTGTGCCGTAGTGGAGGCGTGTTCAGCGTGTGCAGCGCTCGGCTGTGCAGCGTGGTTGGCGGGCGGCGTGTTCGGCGGCGCGCCGCAGGGCGCGGCCGAAGACCAGACCGCTGATCCAGGCCGGCACATGGTGGCGGTGGCGGGCAATCCAGGGGTAGAGCGTCTCGGCCAAGGGTCGCAGTACGGGCAGGGACAGGGCGCGACTGACACCGGGCAGGCCCACGGCCGCGTAAGCCAGGCGGAAGACCTCGACGCTGCGGATCACCTGGCCATCGGCCCGCAGGCCATGCATCAGGCTCAGCAAGTCCTCCCGGCTGCAGCCCGGCGGCGGGCCGGCGAAATCAGGTGCCGAGACATCGACAAAGCGCAGCTGGCCTTCGCTATTGCGCAGCATCAGATTGCGCATCTCGCTGTCGCACAAGGGGCATGCCGATTCGTAGAACAGGGTCAGGGGGAAGGCGCCGGGGTGCATGAGGGTGATATTCATGATTTGTCCGATATTTCAGTAATGACAGAAATTAAGGGTCAAAAAAATGCGCCCGTCTTTGACGACAGGCGCTGCCTTGCGCTTCAGTCCTTGCCGTCCGAGCCGCGCACAAATTTCTGCACACTGGCGCCGAGTTTCAAGACCTTCTCCAAGGTGGTGGGCGAGAGCCTGAGCATTTCCTCGGACCAGGCTCCCAGGGTGTCCATGAAGCGCAAGGCTTCACGCACGCGGTCCTGGGTGTCGGCGCTTTCACCGGCAAAGCCGGGGTCGGCGACCAAGGAGCTCAGCACGCGAACGGTCGGATCGAACTCCCGCTCCTTGCGCTCGCGCACGATGGTGCGGAACAGCTCCCAGACGTCGACCGAGGTCTCGAAGTAGTCGCGCCGGTCGCCCAGCACATGGGCCACCCGGATCAGGTTCCAGTTCTGCAACTCTTTCAGGCTGGTGCTGACATTGGAGCGCGCCACCGTCAGGGTGTCGGCAATCTCTTCCGCATGCAGCGGCCGGCCGTGAAAAAAGAGCAGGGCGTGAATCTGGGCCACGGTGCGGTTCACGCCCCAGGCATTGCCCATCTCACCCCAGTGGACGACAAATTTGCGTGCGACTTCGCTGAGTTCCATGGAAGGGAGTCTAGCTAGTCAGTAATTTCTGTCAATACAGAAATTACTGGGGCGCGGAAGAAATCGGCAAGGGCCAGCATTGCGGCGACGCAATTCAGTTTGGCGATTTGCGCTTTGCTGAAATACCCGGCGCACTTGTTTGTCGAGTGAGACCAAAGCCTGTCCGGCTAGCGCTCGCATGCGCTATTGCCAGTGCCTGCTGCACGGGGGCGCCTCGCTTCGCTGAGTCAGCGGCCGCAGGCCCTGCAGTTCACTGCGCAGCAAACGCGCCGCCCGCCTGCCAGGCCAACACATGCTCGGGCGCGGGCTGCTGGCAAGCCGGGTCTTGAATTGGGGCGCCGCGTTGCTGCGTGAGCGGCAGCACGCCGGCCCACACGGGCAAGGCGAGGTCCTCTTCATCATCCACCGGGCCGCCGGTGCGGACCTTGCAGGCGGCCTCGTCCAGACTGATGCGTAAGACGGTGGTGGCGTTGAATTCCTTGTCGTTGCCGGGGCGAATTTGGGCCTGGCGGCCGGGGGCCAATTTGTCCATGAAATGGGCCAGCGAGTCGCGCTTGGCTTGGGGTTCATCGACGGGCTCAAACCGGCCATAGATCATGGCGGAGCGGTAGTTCATGGAATGGTTGAAGGCTGCGCGAGCCAGCACCAAGCCGTCGAGGTGGGTGATGGTGACGCAGATGTCAGCGCCGCTGGTCAATGCCTTGAGCATGCGGCTGCCATTGGAGCCGTGGATGTAGAGGTGCTCACCTCGCGCCAGCAGGCTGTCGGGACGCAGTGGCTGGCGCTGCCGTCGGAGAAGGCGATGTGGCAGAGATAAGCGGCATCAACGATGGCTAGCAAGGTGGCGCGATCGTAGGCGGCGTTCTCGGCGATACGGCGGACACGGGTGCGGGGGCTGGGGGGCTGGTCGGGAACTGGCTTGGACATTTTCGATGGGCTGAATTGAGTTGGCTAAAACACAAAGAGATGTGTTGATGCGCCAATGTAGAGTTGGCTTGGTTCCATGGAAAGATCCAGGATGTGACTATTTTTTAGGGCCAGTGACAATTGCGGGTGGCCTGAGGGCCGTGCTGGCGCTGCTAGCCAAGCGCCCCCGAAGGTTCAAACAAGCCTCAACGTGGGTTGGTACGACAAATGCAGATTTCTCGATGATGGACGTTCAACTGCTATTGAATCGCCTTGCTGGCCCTAGTGATGGCGAGCGTAAGACCAAGGTGCGCGCCACCGGGCCTGCTGGCAGCGAGCCCATGCAACGCCGCTTGCATGAATGCTTGCGCACGGCCATTCGCGCCGGTGAATTGGCGCCGGGCACACGCTTGCCTGCCAGCCGGGCGCTGGCGCAAGAGCTGGCGCTGGCCCGCAATACCGTGCTGTATGCCTATGAACAACTGGCCACGGAAGGTCTGATTGAATCCAGCCGGCGCGGCACCGTCGTGGCCAGTTTGCTGCCGAACCGCGCCGCCCCCGTGGCGGCGGCCCGCAGTGCGGCGCCGGTGTTGGCGCGCCGTTTGGCACGTCGTGTGCAGTCCACCTTGAACGCGGTGCCGGTGCTGGAGGGCGTGGGCGCGTTTGCGGCTGGGGTGCCGGCCTTGAGCGACTTCCCGCTGCAACAGTGGCGCCGTGCCCTGGAGCGGGCTTGGCGCGGCCTGAGCCCCGCGCAGCTGAACTATGCCGACCCGGCCGGTGAAGCCGCGCTGCGTGAAGCGATTGCCGATCACTTGCGCCTGGCGCGCGGTGTGCGCTGCGAGCCTCGGCAAATTTTCATCACCGACGGCACCCAGGCCAGCTTGGATTTGTGCGCCCGTGCTTTTGCCGACCCTGGCGACAAGGCCTGGCTGGAAAGCCCCGGCTATGCCGGCGCGGCCGTGGCGCTGCGCGGCGGCTTGCTCAAGCTGATCGGCGTGGCAGTGGATGAGGAGGGCATGGCGCCGAGCGCGGCGGACTGGCGCCAGCAATGCCCACGCCTGATCTACACCACGCCTTCGCACCAATACCCCACCGGCGCGGTGCTGAGTCTGGCGCGCCGGCTTCAGCTGATTGAGCAGGCGCGGTCGCACGGCGCCTTGATCATCGAAGACGATTACGACAGCGAGTTCCGCCACGACGGCCCGCCTTTGCCCGCCATGCAAGGCCTGCAAGCCGATGCACCGGTGGTCTACCTCGGCACCTTCAGCAAAACCCTGTTCCCGGGCCTGCGCACCGGTTTCATGGTGGTGCCCGAAGGGCTTTGCGGGGACTTGCATCGCTTGCTGCGTATTCCATTGATCGCGGACACCGATTCCACGCTCATCGCGGACAGTGTTCCACGCGATGGCGGACACCCCGGACTGGGATCCTGAGTGACGGCGGGGATGGTAACGCACAGACCTCAGATGAGCGTTTAGTGGCCGGGTGGCGCAGGGGCATCAACGCCCGTTGGCCAGCTTCCTCATGGACTCCCCTTTGAGGGCCAGTTTGTGTGAGCCATGCACGATGCGGTCCAGGATGGCGTCAGCCAAGGTGGGATCATCCAGCCAGGTGTGCCAGGCCGTCACCGGCAATTGGCTGGTGATGAGTGTGGCGCGGCTGCCCACGCGGTCATCCAGCAACTCCAGCAGGTCATTGCGCTCGTGTGCGGCAATGGGGGCAATGGCAAAGTCGTCAAGAATCAGTAGGTCCAGTTTGGCCAGTTGAGCCAGCCGACGGGTGAAGCTGCCGTCCCCGTGCGCCACATGCAGTTCCTCCAGCAGGCGCGGGGCGCGGGCGTAGTAAACCGAGAAGCCCAATCGTGCAGCTTGCTGGCCCAGCGCGCAGGACAGCCAGGTTTTGCCGCAACCGGTGGCACCTGTGAGTAAAACGTTATGCCCGTGGCGTAGCCAGTCTCCGCCAGCCAGTGTTTGGATGGTGTCGCGGCTGAGTCCGCGGTTGCTGCGCCAATCGATGTCTTCCAGGCAGGCTGTGGAGACCTTCAGCCGGGCGGCTTTGAGCAGCCGCTCCTGGCGTTTGCCGTCGCGCCAGTCCAGCTCCCGCTGTACCAGCAACGCAAGGCGTTGGTCAAAGGGGAGTTCGGCAACGTGGATCTGGTTGGCAGGATCCGTCAGGGCTGCTGCCATGCCGTCTAGGCGCAGCGTTCTGAGTTGTTGCAGTGTGTGTTCGTTGAGCATGTTGATTCCTTGTTGAATCGGTGTTTTGTTTGGCGTCTTAGTTAGACGTTATGAATCGGGTTCTTCGATAAACACAGGCCCCTGCCGGGCCTTGTGTCCGGCCTCAGTGGTAGTAGTCGGGGCCGCGCAGGTTTGCGTGCAGGGGCAAACTGGTTTGGGTGGGCAGCGGCGCATCGATGGGACGCTGATCCAGGCCGCACTGCAAGATGGAGGCGACGCTTTTGTAGTTTGGCGCACGAATCGACTGGGCACGCGCGCACGCGGCCTCCAGTCGTTCATGGCCGTACTCCCGGCCCAGGCGCATGAGGCCCAGGCAGGATCGGTAGCCCTGCTCGGGATGGGCGCGGCGCTCCATCTGCCAGCGCACCACGGCGGCAGTGGCCGCACCGATGCCCTCGGCCCAGGTGATGAGCTTGTCCGGCGTCCATTGCAGGTGCGCCCGGTGCGAGGGTGGCATGTGCTCGGGCGCGGTGGAGTGGGCCCCTCGGTGCGGGCTCAGGGCATGGACAGCCACGCGGGCCTGGCCCTCCAGCACCTCCAGCGTGGTGGCCGTGATGCGCAGCTCCACCCGCCGGCCCACCAGGCGGTGGGGGGCGGAGTAGTAATGCCCATCGAGTTCAACGTGATAGTCGATGTTGACCCGCGCGGGCTTGAAGCGAGCGATGGCCATGCGCGTCGCCGGCAAGGGCCCCAGGAGAGGCCGATCCAGGCTGGCAAAGGCGCTGGCACGGCAGCCGGGCAGTTTCTTGAACGGGCGTTGGTTGAGCTCTTGCAGCAGGGCCGCAATGGCTTTGTTCAAGGCGGCCAGGCTGAAGAATTGTTGATGGCGCAGGCGCGCCAGAATCCAGCGCTCGACCACCTGCACGGCCACCTCGACCTTAGGCTTGTCGCGCGGCTTGGCCGGTCGGGCTGGCAGCACGGCCAGGCCGTAGTGGTGGGAGAGCTCATCCAGCAAGCGGTGGCTGGTGGGCTCGTAGCGGTCGGGCCGGATCATGAGCGCACGCGGCTGGTCAGGCACGAGCAGACGGGGCACCCCGCCGATGAACTCCAGCGTGGCGATGATGCAGGCGACCCAGTCGGCGGCCTTCTGGGCCGGCGTGGCGCAGGCATAGGTGTAGTTCGATGCGCCCAGCACGGCCACGAACACCTGCGCCTGGGTGATCTCGCCAGTGGCGGCATCCACCATGGGCACGGTCTGCCCGGCATAGTCCACGAAGAGCTTGTCGCCGGCCTCATGGGTCTGGCGCATGGAGCGCCTCAAGCGCTGGGCCCATTGCTGGTACTTCTCGCAAAAGGCGCTGTACTTGTAGGCCTGGCCCTGGTGTTGTGCTTGGTATTCCTCCCAGAGCAGCTGCAAGGTGACGCCGGGGCGTTTGAGTTCGATGTGAAGTGTGGCGTAGTCGGGCTCCAGGTGGCGGGACTGGCGTGCCACAGCGGGCCGGTAAAGCCGGCCCTGCAGTTCGGCGTCGCTCAAAGCCTGAGCGGCGTTCCAGTCCAGCCCGGCGACGCGGGCATAACTGGCGATCTCACTGACCGTGGATTTGGAGATGCCCAGCGAGGTGCCAATTTGGCGCTGGCTGAGTTTGCCGCTGTGCAGCAGTTGCAAAGTGTGTCGAATCTTGCTCATGGTGACTCTCGGTGTGGGCATCGCTGGGTTCCGGTGAAAAGACCGGGCAGCCTATGCCTCGTTGGAGTCACTCAGGACACAGCCAAAGTGTCCGCCATCAAAATGGAACGCTGTCCGCCATCAGCGTGGAATGGTGTCCGCGATGACGCTGGAATGCTGTCCGCCATCAACGTGGAATGGTGTCCGCCATGGCGTGGAATACGCAGCTTGCTGGCGCGTACCGCGCCGCGGGGGCGGGTGGCCGATCAATTGGCCTTGGCTGAGTTCATGCGTAACGGCCAGTTCGGCCTGCACCTGCGCCGCATGCGCCGGCTCTACCGGCAGCGCCGCGATGCGCTGGTGGCTGCCCTCTCGGCCGGTGTGGACGCAAGCGTGGCGACGGTGCACGGTGGCTCGGCCGGCATGCATCTGGCGCTGCGCTTTGAAGATGCCCGCTTGGACGATGTGGCCATCAGCGCCCGCGCTCTAGAGCTGGGTTTGATTGCCCCGGCGCTCAGCTTGCTGAGCATCGGGCCGCGCGCCCAGCCCTGGCGCGGCCTGCTGCTGGGCTATGCCCAGGTGCCTGCCGATCAAATGCCGGCGTTGGTTGCGCGCTTGCTGAGCTGCCTGACTACGGATACGGCGCCTACGGCTGAATGAGCCCGACTCTGGCTAGCCCCTAATCGCCTTCAGTCAGCCGTAGCACCCAGGGTGGAGCGTTCACGCAACTCGCGCAGCAGCGGCAGCAAATCGGCCTCTGGCCGGGCGGCGAGCTTGCGGTATTCCCGCCCGCCGTCGCTGCGCGCCAGCAGCTTCATATTGACCAATTCGCGCCTCAGCGTGCAGTGGTCGCCAAAGCAATGCTGGCGGTTCAGCACCTCGTTGATCTCGGGCTCGGTGTAGCGGCGCCGGCTGTCGAAATGCAGCCACAAGCCCCACAAGGCATAGCGCTGCACCTGATGGCGGCTGGGCCAGCGCATCAAGCGGCCTTGCGGGTCGAACTGGCGCAGGGCCCGGTCGGCCAGTTCGCTCAAATCCGGGTGGCGTGGGCCGCGCGCTGGGGGCAGGGACTTTGTCGGTGCAAGTACGGCGCTGGCGGCTTGGCTTGTGCTGGGCTGGCTCGCTTTGAGCGACTGGATATTGCGGTGCCCAGCAGCGCGGGCCAGCATATTCAGCAGGCTCAGATGGCCGGGCAGGGCGGCGTTGGCTTCTTGATGTGCGCTCAGCTGTTGGCGCAGTGATTTGGCGAAAGCCGAGATGTCCTCGGCCTGCAAGGGAATCAAACGGTCACGGGGCATGGTGATCAAACTCCACAACGCGTGCTCTTGACCATCTGGCGATGGCGCTATGGCTTGCCGACTTACAGCCGAGAACACACGCGGGTGAACACGAGCCTGTTGAATCAAAAAACTAGCAGGTTTAGCTCACGACGCTCTGCGTCGTGCGGCAAGGCCTGGGTGTGCTGCTGACCCAGGCTTGAGTATAGGCCGGCAAGACCTGACCCTGGCCGCAAAAAACAAGGCCCGCCGGGTTTCCCCGGCGGGCCTTGTTGAAGCGCGCTGCGCTCAGGCTAACTTCAGTTCGTCACGGCCTTGGCAGCATCGGCGTACTCCTCGATCTGGTCGAAGTTCATGTACTGATAAATCTTGCTGCCGTCCTTGTTGATGACACCCATATCGGCGTGGTATTCCTCAACGGTAGGAATACGACCCAGCTTGGAGGCAATCGCCGCCAACTCGGCCGAGGCCAGGTAGACATTGCTGTTCTTGCCCAGACGGTTGGGGAAGTTGCGGGTGCTGGTGGACACCACGGTGGCGCCTTCCTTGACCTGAGCTTGGTTGCCCATGCACAGGCTGCAGCCAGGCATTTCCATGCGGGCGCCGGCTGCGCCGAAGGTGCCGTAATGGCCTTCCTTGGTCAGCTCTTGGGCGTCCATCTTGGTCGGCGGGGCCACCCACAGCTTGACGGGGATGTCGCGGCGGCCTTCCAGCAGCTTGGAAGCAGCGCGGAAGTGGCCGATATTGGTCATGCAAGAACCGATGAAGACTTCATCGATCTTGGTGCCAGCGACGTCGCTCAGGAACTTGGCGTCATCCGGATCGTTCGGGCAGCACAGGATAGGTTCCTTGATGTCGGCCAGATCGATTTCGATGACGTGGGCGTATTCGGCGTCCTTGTCGGCTTCCAGCAGGCTGGGGTTGGCCAGCCAGGCTTCGACCTTCTCGATACGGCGCTGCAGGGTGCGGGCGTCGGCGTAGCCGTCATTGATCATGTTCTTCATCAGCACAATATTGCTGGTGAGGTATTCCTTGATCGGCTCGGGGTTCAGCTTGACCGTGCAACCGGCTGCGCTGCGCTCGGCCGAGGCGTCGCTCAGCTCAAACGCTTGTTCCACTTTCAGATCCGGCAGGCCTTCGATTTCTAGGATGCGGCCCGAGAAAGCATTGATCTTGCCGGCCTTGGCCACGGTCAAGAGACCTGCCTTGATGGCGTACAGCGGGATGGCATGCACCAGATCACGCAGGGTGATGCCGGGCTGCATCTGGCCCTTGAAGCGCACCAGCACCGATTCAGGCATGTCCAGCGGCATCACGCCAGTGGCTGCACCGAAGGCCACCAGGCCGGAGCCGGCGGGGAAGGAGATACCGATCGGGAAGCGTGTGTGGCTGTCGCCACCGGTGCCGACGGTGTCGGGCAGCAGCAGGCGGTTCAGCCAGCTGTGGATCACGCCGTCACCCGGGCGCAAGGACACGCCGCCGCGGCTGCTGATGAAGGCCGGCAGTTCGCGGTGGGTCTTGACGTCCACGGGCTTGGGGTAGGCCGCGGTGTGGCAGAAGCTCTGCATCACCAGGTCAGCGCTGAAGCCCAGGCAGGCCAAGTCTTTCAACTCGTCGCGGGTCATCGGGCCGGTGGTGTCTTGCGAGCCGACCGTGGTCATCTTGGGCTCGCAGTAAGTACCGGGGCGCACGCCTTGGCCTTCTGGCAGGCCAACAGCGCGGCCAACCATCTTCTGTGCCAGCGTGAAGCCAGCCTTGGTGGCGGCGGGCGGAGTGGGCAGGCGGAAGGTAGTGGCAGCGGGCAGGGCCAGGAACTCACGTGCCTTGGCGGTCAGCGAGCGGCCAATGATCAGGTTGATACGGCCACCGGCGCGCACTTCGTCAAACAGCACATCGCTCTTGAGCTTGAACTCGGCAGCGACCTTGCCGTCCTTCTCGATCTTGCCCTCGTAGGGGTAGATGTCGATGACGTCGCCCATGTCGAAGGCGCTCACGTCCACTTCGATCGGCAGGGCGCCGGAGTCTTCTTGCGTGTTGAAGAAGATGGGGGCGATCTTGCCGCCCAGCGTCACGCCGCCGAAGCGCTTGTTCGGCACGAAGGGGATGTCTTGGCCGGTGGCCCAGATCACGCTGTTAGTCGCAGATTTGCGCGAAGAGCCGGTGCCGACCACGTCGCCGACATAGGCCACCAGATGGCCCTTGCTCTTGAGGTCTTCGATGAACTTCATCGGGCCGCGCTTGCCGTCTTCCTCGGGTGTGATGCCGGGGCGGGCGTTCTTCAACATGGCCAGGTAGTGCAGCGGGATGTCGGGGCGGCTCCAGGCATCGGGCGCGGGCGACAGGTCGTCGGTATTGGTTTCGCCGGTGACCTTGAAGACGGTCACGGTGATCTTTTTCTCGACTTCAGGGCGGCTGGTGAACCACTCGGCATTGGCCCAGCTCTGGATCACATCCTTGGCGTGGGCGTTGCCGGCCTTGGCCTTTTCTGCCACATCGTGGAAGAAGTCGAACATCAGCAGGGTCTTCTTCAGCGCGGCGGCAGCGGAGCCAGCCACTTCGGCGTCGTCCAGCAGGTCGATCAGGGGCTTGACGTTGTAGCCGCCCACCATGGTGCCCAGCAACTCGGTCGCGCGGGTCTTGCTGATCAGGGCCACAGCCAGGTCACCATGGGCCACGGCAGCCAGGAAGCTGGCCTTGACCTTGGCGGCATCGTCCACGCCCGGGGGCACGCGGTGGGTCAGCAGGTCCAGCAGGAACTCGCCTTCGCCAGCAGGCGGGTTCTTGATCAGCTCGATCACGGCGGCGGTCTGCTCGGCGGAAAGGGCCAGGGGCGGGATGCCCAGGGCAGCGCGCTCGGCGACATGTTGGCGGTAGGCTTGCAGCATGGCTTTTACTCCAGGTGTGGCGGTGAAATTGAATGAAGGATGGCGGGACGTTTGGACTGTGCGCTTGGCTCAAGGCGCACTGGGTGTGATGACCTTGAGCCCTTTGAAATAGTCGCGAAAAAATCCGTCGTCGCGGGTGATCAGGGCGTCGCACTGCAACATGGCATGTGCGCCCACCAGAAAGTCAGGCACGGTACGGCGCGCGCTGACGGGGTCGTTGTTCGCTACGCCACTCGTGCGCTGGCGCAGCTTGTATTTTCTTTGCATTTCGCCGGCGCGAATCGCCGAGCGTTGGTCCAGGGGCAGAAAGCGCAGGCCCATATCTTCCAGCACATCCATCACCTCGGAGCCGTGGCCGAGGCTGGCGGTGACTTCGCTGACCACCACATCGCAGACGACCACCGGGCCGCTGGACAGGGCCAGGCGCAAAGCTGCCTCGGCCGCGTCGGCGCGGGAATCATCGCCCAGCAGGTCGATGAGCACGGAGGTGTCAACGGCAATCATGCGGCCATCACTCGCTGACCGGGTCGCCCGGTGCGCGACCACGCAGCTCGCGCATCAAATCATCGGTGGTGGTGCCTTCGGGCAGCTTGAAGCGGCCGCGGGCTCGGGAGATGGCGTCGTCGACGTTTTTGCGCAAGATGATGCGCGAGCCGTCCAATTCCACCTTGAGCGTGGTGCCCTTGCTCAGGCCCAATGCATCACGCACGGCCTTGGGCAGTGTGATCTGACCGCGTTCAGCAACAGTGGCTTCCATGCGCGAGCCTTTCGGAGGTGAGTCATACGTCTTGCCCGTTCGGAGTGAAGAGGTTTGGTATGACTCAGAAAGTATGCATGAATTCTACATACTTTTCCTGGCTTGGTGTTCGGATCTCAGCCGAAAAAAAGCCCCGCCGCAGCGCTTGGTGCTGGCGGGGCTGGTCCTTGCTTGGAATTAAGGCTTCTCGACCCGTGGGGTGATGCCCAGGCCGTTGACGGCGCTCAGGTCGATGCCGGAGGCTGCTGCGGCAGCGGCGGCCGCGCGGGCCAGATCGATCAGGGTGCGCTGCTCGGGGTGCAGGCACTCATCCACGATGCGCTGGCCGACTTGGGTGTCCAGCAGCATGGACTTGTTGGCGATCTGGATCATCAGGGTGCGGCCGGTCACGTCTTCCAGGCGCAGGGCGCCGGTGCTGGACAGCACGGGCTTCATGGTGAATACCTGCTTGAGGTATTTCACGTCCACGTAGCCGGCGGCGGTGGCGTGCGGCTCCAGCTCGATCGACTGCTTGAACTCGCAGTCGTAGCGGCCCAGATAGGCGCGCTTGGCGGCTTCGAGTTGTTCGGCCGAAGCTTCTGCCAGCGGAACGACGACGGGGGCCTTGACTTCAGCCTTCTTCGCGGCCTTGGTCGGCTTGGCTGCTGGCTTAGCTGCTGCCTTCTGCGCACCAGCGCTAGGCTCGGCGGCGCCGACGTGCAGGCTGGCGCCCAGTAGGCTCAGCAGTGCGAGCGACAAGAGGCTACGTTTCAATTGAGTCGAATTCATGGCGATGGGATGAGCGAATGAGTTGGCGAGATCGCGACTTGAAAAATTGGGGTGCGGAGGATGGATGGGCGGCATGCGTCCGAGCAAATGCTGAGCTAGGGCGCATGACGCGAGTCCTCATCCTTGCATTGTCACTCTTTGCTAGGTCCATTTGACCGAGCAACTGTGTCAAAGCGTTCAGTGCTGATGGGAGTTTGACCCGTCAAAGTGTGGAGAGGGCGGGTTCGGGTACAGGTCTGACCGGTTTGCCGCATTCAGTTGGCTGTATGTATCAGGCTGCGGCCGAGTTTTTCGGGGCGAAAAATGCTTGGCGCACTTCGGCTGGCAAGAGCTGGCCCGTGCGGTGGGCGCGCTCCAGCACGTGCCAGAAGAAGCGGTAGCTCGCGCGGTCATGCAGATTGTTGCGGTGCTGGATCGGCGCCCACTGGGCGGCCTGGGCCGCGTAAATGATCTCGATGGCTTCGTCCACCTCGGCGGTGCTGGGGGCGAAAGCGTCGAGGATGACTTGAATTTGCGTCGGGTGGATGCTCCACATGCGGGTGTAGCCGAACTCGCGCGCGGCGCGTGTGGCTGCAGTTTGAAGTGCGTCGCTGTCTTTGAACTCGGTCACCACGCAGTGCGAGGGTGTCTTGCCGTGGCCATGGGCGGCGGCGGAAATCTCCAGCTTGGCGCGCGCAATCAAGGGGTGGTCAAACTGGCCTTCGGCGCTCAGGCCAGAGCGAGGAATGGCGCCCTGGTGGGCAGAAACAAAATCCATCAGCCCGAAAGAGATCGACTCGATACGAGGATGTGCGGCAATGGCTTGCACATCGCGCAGTGCGCCGTGGGTTTCGATCAGTGCATGCAGAGGCAGGGCTTTGCGAATGCCGTGGCGTTGCAGGCTGGCGTCCACAAAGGCGCAGGCGGCGTTCAAGTCGGCAAAGCTGCGTGGCTTGGGCAGCATCAGGTAGGCGAGCGCTTCGCCGGCCTGGCTCACCAATGCATCCACATCGGCCTCGAAGGCGGGGTGATCGAAGGGGTGGACGCGCGCGCCCACGCGGCCCCAGCGGTTGGCGGGGCTGAGGGCCTTGTCAATCACCAACTGGCGTTGCTCAGCTTCGGCACCAACGGGCGCGCCGTCCTCCAAGTCGAGCGTGATGTCGAATACCGGGCCCATCTCGGCCTGCAGGGCCAGGCTTTTATCCATGCGCACTTCAACGCCGCAGTAGTGATCTACAACGGGTAGTGCGGTGGTTTGTTCGTCGGTGTCGAAAAGCGCTTGTTTTGGGTGGAGCATGGCTGTTGTGATGACGATGGCTATTCTTTGCGGTGCGGCATATTGCCACGGCATTGCGCCTTGCGGCGTGGTGGGCAAGGCGTGGCAGGCATGTAAAAAGGCCCTGCCTTCCTCGCGGAGGGCAGGGCCTTGAGCTTTTGGCTGCAGGGAATCAGACCAGGTGCTTGACGCCGTCTTGCTCGCCCAGCAGTTCGTCCAGGGTCTTCTTGATGCACTCTTGCGAGAAGGCATCGATTTCCAGGCCTTCAACGATCTTGTACTCGCCACCTTCGCAGGTCACGGGGTAACCGAACATGACTTCCTTGGGGATGCCGTATTCGCCGTTCGAAGGAATGCCCATGGTGACCCATTTGCCGTTGGTGCCAAGGGCCCAGTCGCGCATATGGTCGATGGCAGCGTTGGCAGCCGAAGCAGCCGACGACAGGCCGCGAGCGGCGATGATGGCGGCGCCGCGCTTGCCGACGGTGGGCAAGAAGGTTTCGCGGTTCCAGGTCTCGTCATTGATCATGTCCTTGACCGAAGCGCCGCCGATGGTGGCGAAGCGGTAGTCAGCGTACATGGTGGGCGAGTGGTTGCCCCAGACGGCCAATTTTTCGATCTCGGCCACGGCCTTGCCAGTCTTGGCAGCGATTTGCGAAGCGGCGCGGTTGTGGTCCAGTCGCAGCATGGCGGTGAAGTTCTTGGCCGGCAGATCCGGGGCCGACTTCATGGCGATGTAGGCATTGGTGTTGGCGGGGTTGCCGACGACCAGCACCTTGACGTTGCGCGAAGCAACAGCGTTCAGGGCCTTGCCTTGAGCGGTGAAGATGGCGCCGTTGATGGCCAGCAGCTCCGAGCGCTCCATGCCAGGGCCGCGGGGACGCGAACCGACCAGCAGGGCGTAGTCGGTGTCCTTGAAGACGGTCATTGGGTCGCTGTGGGCTTCGATGCCGGCCAGCAGCGGGAAGGCGCAGTCTTCCAACTCCATGATCACGCCCTTCAGCGCGTTCTGGGCCTTCTCGTCAGGGATCTCCAGCAATTGCAGGATGACGGGCTGGTCCTTGCCCAGCATTTCGCCGGAGGCGATGCGAAACAGCAGGGCGTAGCCAATTTGGCCTGCGGCGCCGGTAACGGCAACGCGAACGGGTTTCTTGCTCATGTGATTGCTCCGAAGGTAGTAAAAAACTGCTGCAATAAATTCCTGCCTGGGCGAGGCTTGTTTGTGCCCTCGCTGCGCCAGCGCTTGACCTGCAAGTGTAGGCCAGTCCAAGGGAATTCCCTTGCACAGAACTGACCTGCGTGCGTGCGATGGCGTGATTATGACGCGATGTTGCGTTTTTGCTGCTGGTCTTATGTCTTATAGAAGACATCTGGCATTTTGCAGCTGATGTGGGTGGACGTTGGGCCCCGCCCTGTGCTGCAATACCGGCCATGCCAACTTCGCCCGTCCGTTCTGCAGTCAAGTCTGCCGCCGCCCATGCGGGGTCGACGCTGGCCGGGCCGTCTTTTAGTCCGCTATACGCACAAATCAAGGGCTTGCTGATCGCCAGCCTGCAAGGCGGTGAATGGAAGGCCGGCGAGGCGATTCCGAGCGAGTTGGATCTGGCGGGGCGTTTCGGCGTGAGTCAAGGTACGGTGCGCAAGGCCATCGACGAGATGGCGTCGGAGAACCTTTTGGTACGCCGGCAGGGTAAGGGCACGTTCGTGACCACCCATGCCGAGCAAAAAATGCAGTACCGATTTTTGCGCCTGGTGCCGGACGAGGGCTCAACCAGCTTGGAGCGGCAGTTGCTCGACTGCAAGCGCATGCGCGCGCCCGCCGCCATTGCCAAGCAGTTGCAAATGCGTGCCGGCGAACAAATGGTGGAGGTACGGCGCTTGCTTAAAGCGGCCGGCCGGCCGGTGGTGTTGGACGACATCTGGTTGCCGGGCCAACTTTTCAAAGGGCTCACCACCGAGCGCCTGAATCAATACCGCGGGCCTTTTTATGGCTTGTTTGAGGCCGAGTTTGGCGTTCACATGATCCGCGCGCAAGAGAAAATTCGCGCCTTGGCGGCTGATGCCGAGGTGGCCGAGTTGTTGCAGGTGCCGGTGGGCGCGCCGCTGCTCAGCGTGGAGCGCTTGTCCTTCACTTATGGCGACCGGCCGGTGGAGTTGCGTCGCGGCCTCTACCACACCGAATCACACTTTTATCGCAATGAGTTGAACTAATGCGGCATAGGGCTTTTGCACGCGCTGTAAGCCTAGCGTCTGCTGCATTGCAATAAACTCTGGGAGTTTCACGTTGATTACACAAGGTCAGGTATGACAAACACCACCAAGATTAAAGCGGCCAGACCGGTCTTTCGCAATATTCACATCAGTCAGATCAGTTCATACCGGCTGCCGCCGGCAGGCATCGTTTCCATCCTGCACCGGATCAGCGGTTTGATGATGTTTTTGCTGCTGCCCTTCGTCGTTTGGATGTTCGACATGAGCTTGACGTCGGAAATCTCTTACGACGCCTTCACCAACGCCTTCGTGGCCGGTATCGGCTTCGTGCCGGCCTGGTTCGTCAAGCTGACGGTGTTAGCTTTGTTGTGGGGCTACTTGCATCACTTCATCGCCGGTGTGCGCCACCTCTGGATGGACGCGACCCACAGCGTCTCCAAGGAGCAGGGCCACAGCACGGCAGTCATGACGCTGGCTTTGAGCGTGCTGCTGACGCTGTTGCTGGGCGCCAAGCTCTTCGGCCTGTATTGATTCGGTCAGCCGATCAAGACTGAGAAAGAAAGAAAAAACTATGAGTACTTTTGGCAGCAAACGCACCGTGGTCGGTGCGCATTACGGCTTGCGTGACTGGCTGGCGCAGCGCGTCACCGCCGTGTTGATGGCCGTGTTCACCGTGGTGGTGTTGGCGCAGTTCCTGATGCCCGGCGCGCTGGGTTATGACCGCTGGGCCGGCATCTTCGCCCAGCAGTGGATGAAGTTCCTGACCTTTGTCGTCATTCTTTCCCTGGCGTACCACGCTTGGGTCGGCACGCGCGACATCTGGATGGATTACGTGAAGCCCGTCGGCCTGCGCCTGGCTTTGCATGTGTTTACCTTGGTTTGGTTGTTGGGCTGCGCCGGCTGGGCAGTTCAAGTGTTGTGGAGAATGTGATGACGGCGGCGACTACTAATTCGATTCCTAAGCGCAAGTTCGATGTGGTCATCGTCGGCGCGGGCGGCTCTGGCATGCGTGCCTCGCTGCAACTGTCGCTGGCTGGCCTGAACGTGGCGGTGCTGAGCAAGGTCTTCCCGACCCGCTCGCACACCGTGGCGGCGCAGGGTGGCGTGAGCGCCTCGCTGGGCAATATGTCCGAGGACAACTGGCACTATCACTTCTTTGACACGGTCAAGGGCTCTGACTGGCTGGGCGACCAAGACGCCATCGAGTTCATGTGCCGCGAAGCGCCCAAGGTCGTTTACGAGCTTGAACATTTCGGCATGCCTTTCGACCGCAATGCGGACGGCACGATTTATCAGCGCCCCTTCGGCGGCCACACCGCCAACTACGGTGAAAAGCCGGTGCAGCGCGCTTGCGCCGCGGCCGACCGTACCGGCCACGCGATGCTGCACACGCTGTATCAGCAAAACGTCAAGGCCAAGACGCAGTTCTTCGTCGAGTGGATGGCGCTGGACCTGATCCGCAACGAAGCAGGCGATGTGGTTGGCGTGACCGCACTGGAAATGGAAACCGGCGAGCTTCACATCATGGAGGCCAAGACCGTGCTGCTGGCCACCGGTGGTGCAGGGCGCATCTTCGCCGCCTCCACCAATGCCTTCATCAACACCGGCGACGGCCTGGGCATGGCGGCTCGCGCCGGCATCCCGCTGGAAGACATGGAGTTCTGGCAGTTCCACCCCACCGGCGTGCATAACGCCGGCGTGCTGCTGACCGAAGGTTGCCGCGGCGAAGGCGCGATTTTGCGCAATTGCAATGGCGAGCGTTTCATGGAGCGCTACGCCCCGACGCTGAAAGACCTGGCTCCGCGCGACTTCGTGTCACGCTGCATGGACCAGGAAATCAAGGAAGGTCGCGGCTGCGGTCCGAATAAGGACTACATCGAGCTGGACATGACCCACTTGGGTGGCGAGACCATCATGAAGCGTCTGCCTTCGGTGTTTGAGATCGGCCACAACTTCGCCAACGTCGACATCACCAAGGAACCGATTCCTGTGGTGCCGACCATCCATTACCAGATGGGTGGCATCCCGACCAATATCTACGGTCAGGTCGTTGTGCCCAAGGATGGCGAACCCAACACGGTGGTGAACGGCTTGTATGCCGTGGGCGAATGCGCTTGCGTCAGCGTGCACGGCGCCAACCGCCTGGGCACCAACTCGCTGCTGGACTTGCTGGTGTTCGGCCGCGCGGCTGGCAACCACATCGTTGAGTCCGGCCTGAAGTCGCAGCAGCACAAGCCTCTGCCGGCTAATGCAGGTGCCGACTCCGTGGCCCGTATCGCCCGTCTGGACAACAGCCAGAGCGGCGAGTACGCCCAAGACGTTGCCAACGATCTGCGCTTGGCGATGCAGCGTCACGCAGGTGTGTTCCGCACTCAAGCGATGCTGGACGAAGGCGTGGTCAAGGTGGCTGAGATTGCTGAGCGCGTGGGCAACATCACGCTGAAGGACAAGTCCAAGGTCTTCAACACGGCTCGTATTGAAGCGCTGGAAGTCGAGAACCTGATCGAAGTGGCCAAGGCCACCATCGTCTCGGCGGCAGCCCGTCGCGAGAGCCGCGGTGCCCATACGGTGGACGACTACGGCGATACGCCCGCCCACCCAAATGGTCGCAATGACGAAGAGTGGATGAAGCACACCCTGTGGTATTCGGAAGGCAGCCGTCTGGACTACAAACCGGTCAAGCTCAAGCCGCTGACGGTGGATTCGATTCCACCAAAGGTCCGCACATTCTGATGTCTTTGCGGAGCAGGGCTGCGCGCGAAGTCGCAGCTGGCCCTGTTGCCCACTGACTGAGGACTGACGGCCTTGAGTGGCGGCCCGATAGCCCGCAAGCGCCTCGCGCTGCCACCAACTGACTAGAACAAGGATTAAGAAAATGACCAAGCGTACCTTCCAGATCTACCGCTACGACCCGGACAAGGATGCCAAGCCCTATATGCAGACCCTCGAGGTCGAGCTGGACGGCTCCGAGCGCATGCTGCTGGACGCCCTGGGCAAGCTCAAGGCGGCCGATCCGACGCTGAGCTTCCGCCGCAGCTGCCGTGAAGGCGTGTGCGGCTCCGACGCCATGAACATCAACGGCAAGAACGGTCTGGCCTGCCTGACCAATATGCGCACCTTGCCGGGCGTGATCGTCTTGAAGCCGCTGCCGGGCCTGCCGGTGGTGCGCGACCTGATCGTCGACATGACGCAGTTCTTCAAGCAGTACAACTCGATCAAGCCTTACCTGATCAACGACACACCGCTGCCCGATAAGGAACGCCTGCAGTCGCCTGAAGAGCGTGATGAGCTGAACGGTCTGTACGAGTGCATCTTGTGCGCTAGCTGCTCGACCAGCTGCCCCAGCTTCTGGTGGAACCCTGACAAGTTCGTCGGCCCCGCCGGCTTGCTGCAGGCCTACCGCTTCATCGCCGACAGCCGCGATGAGGCCACCGCTGATCGTCTGGACAACCTGGAAGATCCGTACCGCCTGTTCCGCTGCCACACCATCATGAACTGCGTCGATGTCTGCCCCAAGGGTCTGAACCCGACCAAGGCCATCGGCAAGATCAAAGAAATGATGGTGCGTCGCGCCATCTGATGAGCCTAGATAAGACGCCGTGCACAAAGATCGCCAAGCCAGTTATGTCTGTTGAACCCAGCTCCATCATCGATGAGCGCGCCTTGTCCAAGCTGCGCTGGCGGTGTCGCCGTGGGCTGTTGGAGAACGATCTCTTCATAGAGCGTTTTTTTGACCGATATGCCCAAAGCCTGACCGAGTTTCAGGCCGAGGGGCTGCGCGTGCTGATGGACTTGTCCGACAACGATTTGCTGGACTTGCTATTGCGCCGCAAAGAGCCGGAAGGCGAGTTGGTCCGCGACGATGTGCACGAGGTTCTGGCCCTGCTGAGAACCACCTCTTAAGAATCCCCAAGAAGCCAAAGGAAAAGCCCATGACACCGTCAGACGTCAAAGCCACCCTGTCGTTCTCCGACGGCAGCCCCTCCATGGATCTGCCGCTCTACAAGGGCAGCATTGGTCCGGATGTGATCGACATCCGCAAGTTGTACGCCCAAACCGGCAAGTTCACCTACGACCCCGGCTTCCTGTCGACTGCCTCGTGCAACTCGACCATCACCTATATCGATGGTGATAAGGGCGAGTTGCTGTATCGCGGCTACCCGATTGAGCAACTGGCCACCAGCTGCGACTATCTGGAAACCTGCTATTTGCTGCTGTACGGAGAGCTGCCCAACCCGTCGCAGAAGGAAGAGTTCGTCAATCGCGTGACCAACCACACCATGGTCAACGAGCAGATGCAGTTCTTCCTGCGTGGCTTCCGCCGCGACGCGCATCCGATGGCCGTGATGACCGGCTTGGTCGGTGCCATGTCGGCCTTCTATCACGACTCGACGGACATCAATAATCCCGAGCACCGTGAAATCGCCGCCATCCGCTTGATCGCCAAGATGCCCACCCTGGTGGCCATGGCTTACAAGTACACCGTCGGCCAGCCTTACATCTACCCGAAGAATGACCTGTCTTACGCAGGCAACTTCATGCGCATGATGTTCGCCACGCCTTGTGAAGACTACAAGCCCAATGACGTGCTGGTGCGCGCCATGGACCGTATCTTCATCTTGCATGCCGACCACGAGCAAAACGCGTCGACATCGACCGTGCGCCTGTGCGGTTCCTCCGGCACCAACCCCTTTGCGGCCATCGCCGCAGGTGTGGCTTGCCTGTGGGGCCCGGCTCACGGCGGCGCCAACGAGGCAGCGCTGAATATGCTGGAAGACATCCAGCGCAACGGCGGCGTGGCCAAGATCGGCGAGTTCATCAAGCAGGTCAAGGACAAGAACAGCAGCGTCAAGCTGATGGGTTTCGGTCACCGTGTCTACAAGAACTACGACCCACGCGCCAAGCTGATGCGCGAAACCTGCCATGAGGTGCTGGACGAGCTGGGTCTGCATGACGACCCGATGTTCAAGCTGGCCATGGAGCTGGAGAAGATCGCGCTGGAAGACGAGTACTTCGTCGCCCGCAAGCTCTACCCCAATGTGGACTTCTACTCCGGTATCGTGCAGCGCGCCATCGGCATCCCGGTGCCTTTGTTCACGGCCATCTTCTCGCTGGCCCGCACGGTTGGCTGGATTGCCCAGCTGAACGAAATGATCGGCGACCCCGAGTACAAGATCGGCCGTCCGCGTCAGCTCTTCGTCGGCTCCGCTGCCCGCAACGTCAAGCCTATCGGCGAGCGTTGATCAGGCATTGAGTTCGGGGTTTTGGCGCGCTGCTTAGCGCGCCGGACTTCCCGCTCAAACCCTCGCCACCACTCCAGCAGGAGTGGTGGCGAGGGTTTTTTTGTTTGGGCTAGGTGCGCGCGCGCCGCCAAGCGCCTGGCTTTGGGCTATGCTGCGGCCCGTTAGCAAACGTTTGCCCAGCCTGAGTAGGCGATTTTTCTGTCTTCCCAGCCTTTGGCCGCCTTTCGCTTGGCGACTTTGGCGAGCTTTGCGCGCAGTCCACTCACCATCAGCCCACTCGACCCGAACCTGAGTAAGCCTCTTGAGCACCATCAAAGATGTGGCGGCCCGTGCCGGTGTTTCCTTCACCACCGTGTCGCATGTGTTGAACAACACCCGGCCGGTCAGCGCCGAGGCCCGTCGTCGGGTCGAAGAAGCCGTGGAAGAAATTGGCTACCTGCCCAGCGCGGTGGCTCGCTCGCTGCGCACCAGCGAGACCAAGATCATCGGCGTGCTGGTGCCCAATGTGCAAAACCCTTTCTTTGCCGAGCTGGTTTGCGGCGTCGAGGAAAGCTGCCGGCTGGCCGGCTATTCGGTCTTTCTGTGCAATTCCGATAACGATCCCAAGCGCCAGTTGCAATACATGCGCACGCTGTTGGAGAAGCGGGTTGACGGTTTGCTGCTGTCCTCAGCCGGCGATGACGAGGCGCTGGCCGGCATTTTCAAAATGGCCCGCGTGCCCGCCGTCACCGTCGACCGATTGGTGCCGGGCGCGCGCGCCGACCGGGTCAGTGTGGATAACAGCCAAGGCGCCTACAACGCAGTCAAGCATTTGCTCGATCTGGGGCACAAACGGGTGGCTTGCATCAGCGGCCCGGCTGAATTTGAAGTCTCGCGTGAACGTTTGGCCGGTTGGCGGCGGGCCCTGCAAGAACATGGCTTGGCCGCTGATGAGGACTTGGTTGTCGAGGCCGACTTCAGCAGCCAAGGTGGTTATTTGGCCGCCAGCCGCTTGCTCAAGCAATCAGGCCGGGATCGTGCAGGGCAGGGCGAATCGCCCAAATCCGCCATCAGCGCCATATTTGCCAGCAATGACTTGATGGCCATCGGTGCACTGCGCGCGGCGGCCGAATGCGGTTTGAGTGTGCCGGGCCAGCTGTCCGTCATCGGCTTTGATGATATTGATTTGTGCCGTTATGTATTTCCTGCCCTGACCACGGTGGGCTATTCCATCAAGGCCCTGGGCCAACGCGCCGGGCAGATGTTGATCGAGCGCATTGAGCAACCCGATGCCGTGTTCCAAGACCAGAAAATGACGCCCAGCCTGGTGCTGCGCGAGAGCACGGCCAAGCCATTCAACGCTCGCCAGTGAGCGACGGTCAGTTGGCGCCAATCATTGGGCAACAAGCCAGAGCAAGACGCAGTGCAAGAAGACGAACAAGATGAGTAAACCGAACGAGACAACAATCCCCGCCAGCGGTGCAGCGACGCCGCAGGCGCCTGGCCGGGTGCTGGTGGTGGGCAGCATCAATATGGACATGGTGGCTCATTCCCAGCGTCTGCCAGCCCCCGGCGAGACTTTGGTGGGTCAGAGCTTTGTGATGGCGCCCGGCGGCAAAGGAGCCAATCAGGCCGTGGCCGCCGCACGTTTGGGTGCACAGGTGGCCTTTGTGTCCCGCGTCGGCACCCGCCAGCACGGCGCTGAGTTGCTGCAGGCCTTGCAGGCCGAAGGCGTGGATGCCTCTTCCATCGTGCGCGACCCCGCGGCGCTGCCCGGTGTGGCCGTCATCATGGTGGCGAGTGAGGGTGGCGAGAACGCTATCGTTTACGTACCTGGTAGCAATGCGGATTTGACGGCCGCCGACGTGCAGGCCGCGGCCGATCAGTTCCAGCCCGGTGCGGTGGTGGTGGCGCAGTTGGAAGTGCCGGTGCCGGCGATTCAGCAGGCTTTTGAGTTGGCGCGCGCCGCTGGCGCCCGCACGGTTTTGAATGCCGCGCCGGCCCTGGCTGTGCCGCCCGCCTTGCTGGCTTTGTGCGACTGGCTGGTGCTCAACGAGACCGAGGCCCAGCAATTGGCGGGCGCCGAGGATGTGGAGACCGCTGGGCGCTTGCTGCAAGCGCGCGGCGCGCGTGAGCTGCTGGTGACCCTGGGTGCCGCCGGCGTGTTGATGCTCGATGCTGCGGGTCAGATGCAGCGCCTGCCGGCCACGGCCGTCAAGGCGGTGGACACGGTTGGCGCCGGCGATACCTTTGTCGGTGGCCTGGCCACCGGTTTGGCCGAAGGCTGCTCAGCAGAGCAAGCGGTGCGCTTGGGCATGGCTGCCGCTGCTATTGCGGTGAGCCGCAGCGGCGTGCAAAGCGCCATGCCGCTGCGTGCCGAGTTGCCTGCTGAATTCGCATCCACGAGGAGCCTCGCATGAGCCAACAAACATCCCCACTGCAAGTCATTTTCGACACCGACCCCGGCATCGACGATGCCATGGCCCTCTATCTGCTGGCGCGCCATCCGGCCTTGCGCCTGCGCGCCATCACCACCGTGTTCGGCAATGCCTCGCTGGCGGTGACCACCCGCAATGCGCGCGCCCTGTGCGGCCTGTATGGCTTGGATGCCGCCCAGGTCCTGGTGGCCGCTGGTGCCGCAGGCCCCTTGCTGCCCGAGGCCGAGCGTGAGCATTCCACCCATGTGCACGGGGATGACGGCCTGGGCGGCAGGGCGGAGGTGGCCGTGGCTGCCACGACGGAGTTACATCCGCTGGACCCGCGCCCGGCGCATCAGCTGATCTGCGATATGGTCAATGCTGAGCCGGGCCAGATCACCTTAATCGCCGTGGGCCCGATGACTAATCTGGCCTTGGCCCTGCGTCATGACCCCAGCATCGCCGTCAAGGTCAAGCAAGTCATCGTGATGGGCGGTGCCTTCGGCATTGAAGGTCGTGGCGGCAACGTCACGCCGGTGGCCGAGGCGAACATGATCAATGACCCGGAGGCGGCCGACATCGTCTTCACCGCCAACTGGCCCGTCGTCATTGTTGGCCTGGACGTGACCCAGGCCGTGGTGATGAGCCAGGATCACCTGGCGGCGCTGCAAGGTCGCGGCGGCGCGGTGGGTGATTTCCTTTGGCAGGCCACTCGCCACTATCAGGACTTCTACCATTCGGTGGACGGCATCACCGGCATCTATGCCCACGATGCCAGCGCGATTGCCTATGCCATTGAGCCGGAGTCCTTCACCCTGCGTGCCGGCCCGGTGCGCGTGGCGCTAGAGGGCATTGCGCGCGGCCAGACGATTCAAAGCCTGCGCGCGCCCGGCCGCCAGCCGGAAGCCTGGGCGCAAGCGCCATCGCAGCAGGTCTGCGTAGCGGTGCAGAGCCAGCGGGTGCTGGATCTGTTTGATCAGGCCTTCGATGCCGCCGCAAACGACTAAAGTTCATGCTCGCCACTTGGCGAGCTTTGTTTTTCCAGGAGTAGCTTTCAATGCCTAAGACCACCACCATCCTCAAAGCCCGTTGGTTGCTGCCGATGAGCCCGGGCAGCTCGGTGCTCGACCACCATGCGCTGGTGATGCAGGGCGAGCGCATCGCCGCCGTTTTGCCCTGGGCGCAGGCCGAGGCGCAGTACCCGGACGCGGCTCGCGTTGAACTGGGCGAGCATGTGCTGATCCCAGGCCTGATCAACGGCCACACCCATTCCGCCATGTCCTTGCTGCGCGGCGTGGCCGACGATGTGCCGCTGATGGACTGGCTCAACAACCATATCTGGCCGCTGGAAAAGAAGTGGGTCAGCGATGACTGGACCTACCAGGGCTCGCTGCTGAGTGCCTGCGAGGCGCTGCGTGGCGGTGTCACCTATCTCAACGATATGTATTTCTTCCCCGCCGCGATGGCGCGGGCAGCGATTGACAGCGGCGTGCGCGCCGGTGTCTCCATCAATGTGATCGACTTCCCCACCGGCTACGCCGCCAACGCGGCCGAGTACATCGCCAAAGGCCTGGAAGCTTACGAGCAGTTCAAGAACGAAAAGCTGCTGGACTGGACCTCGGCGCCGCATGCGCCCTACACGGTGTCGGACGAGACCTTTGTGCATTTGCGCGATCTGCGCGACCGCCTGAACCTGCAGATGCACTGCCATATCCACGAGACGCAGTTTGAGGTGGACGAGAGCGTCAAGCAGCACGGCATGCGCCCGCTGGAGCGCCTGAACAAGCTGGGCCTGCTGGATGAGCGCATGATGGCCGTGCACATGGTGCATTTGAACGAGGCCGAAATCGCCATGCTGGCCAAGCAGCGTGTGCACCTGGTGCACAACCCCAACTCGAATATGAAGCTGGCCTCGGGCGTGTGCCCGGTCACGGCGCTGGAAGAGGCGGGCGTCAACACCATTCTGGGCACCGATGGCGCGGCCTCGAACAACCGCCAAGACATGTTCGGCGAAATCCGCGCGGCCGCTTTGCTGGCCAAGGGCGTGACGCAGAACTCCACCACCGTCAGCGCCCGCACCGCGCTGGAAATGGCCACCATCCGCGCCGCCAAGGCCATGGGCCGTGAGGCGGATCTGGGTTCGCTGGAAGTGGGTAAGCTGGCCGACGTGGTGGCCGTGAGCCTGAGCGCGCTGGAATGCCGCCCGGTCTACAACCCCGAGGCACAGCTGGTTTATGTGGCCGGTCGCGAGCATGTGTCCGACGTGTGGGTTGGCGGCCGCCGCGTGCTGCAAGACCGGGTGCTGACCCAGGTCGAGCAGGCTGATGTGCTGGACCGCATCGAGCACATCGTCGCGCAGATGCAGGCGCAACGCTGATCGAAGCTGAGGCTGACCGTTCGGCGCCGGCCTGACGGCGGCTTGAAAAGGGCGGAGATCGCCCAAGGTGCCGCTTTCCACCGCCTCGCCTGTCCACATCAGCTGTGGGTAACTTTGGGGATGGCCACTGGAGTCTTGGGCAGAGGCCAGTAGGCATCGAGGATTCCCTGCCTTGCCTAAAAATGTGGCGCTGGTGGCGAAGCGAAAAAAAAAGGGCCTGCGCTTGCAGGCCCTTTTTGCGTTCCGTGCAGCTGACTCAACCCGGCATGAAATGCACGCGTTTGGCGATCAGCACGCCATTCGTCAGGCTGCCCTTGATTTCCAGCTTGGCGCCATTGGCCAATTTGGCCGCATTGCCATCGATGAACTCGACGTTGCTGCCGCTGGCATCGACTTTTTGCCCTGCAAGCGTGAAGTTAGCGCTGCTGGAGAAATCAGTCACCAAGCCGGCGAGATAAAGCACATCGCCACCCGCGGAATCCTTTTCTGGTTTCTCAATTTCAATCGACAGGGCTGTCAAGACCGGCTTGCCGTCCACTGTCGTCAAGCTGGCCTTGACGCTGACCTTGGCGCCGTTCTTCAAGTCGGCCAGGGTGCTGCCGCTGGGCTGCAGCTGGGTCGTGTTGCTGATCAGAACGGTATTGCTGCCGACTTGGAAGCTACTGCTACTGGCATTGAAGATGAGGCCGGAAAAGCCCACCGTGCGGATCCCACCGGTATTGGCGCTGGCGGCCGAGCCCTTCATGCTGGTGACGGTAAAGACGTTGGTGGTGGCATCGAAGCTGCCTTCAACGCTCAGCACCACGCCGTTGGCCAGGGTGCTCAGGCTCAGTCCCCCTTCAAAGCTGAACTTGGTGGCATCGCTCCATTGCACCGTCACGCCCAGCAAGCTCAGCTTCTTATTGGCCAGATCCAGGCCGCTGATGGCGCCTTGCAGGCTGGAGGGTTTGTTGGCCGGCGGGGCTTGCACCTCGATCTCCTTGGCCACGACGCCGCTGCTGGTCAGCTGCCCCGTCACTTTGAGCCAGGTGCCGGTGGCGATGTCCGCCGCCTTACCCTTGCTGAAGCTGGCATTGCTGCCGTCCACGACCGTGCCGCGCAGGGTGAAGTTGGCGATGGAGACAAAGTCGGTCACCTGGCCGCTCAATTGCGCTTTCAAGGCGGTTTCCGGCTTGAATACCTTCAGGCTGGTGGCCTTCAGCACACCGGCGCTCAGTGCGCCTTGCGCATAGGCCTGCGCGCCGTTGACCACATCGGCGGCCACGGTCCCTTCTTTCAGCGTGGCGCTGCTGGCATCCACCTGCACATCACCGATGCGAAGCGAAGCCAGTGACTGGAAGTCGCTGATCTGCCCGCCAATCGACAGGTCAGGGCTGTCAGGCAATTTCTTGCTGCGTACTTCAACGGCGCTGGCCGTCAGCACGGTGCTGCCTCCAGTTGTGGCCGGCGCACTCTTGGCGACCACGCTGACGAGCTTGCCGTTCTCAATCACGGCGCCGCTGGGCAGCAGCTTGGCATTGCTGTAGTCCACGCTGACGCTGCTGTTGCCGCCTAAGGTGAAGCGCCTGTTGGCGCTGTCCAGGCCCTGCACGGCGCCACTGAGGCGGTAGATCTCGCTGCCGTCCTTGAGGCGGCGCTCGATCCGGGTGGCTGTGATGCTGCCGTCGCTGGCGACCGTGCCCGAGACCTTGAGCAGATCGCCTACCGCCAATTGGCTCAAGGCATTGAAGCCTTCGAACACGGTGGGCAAGGGGCCGGTGGCGGTGGCGCTGACCACCTTGATGGTTTGGCCGAACACGTTCAGGCTGCCGGCGCTGGTGTCGATGGCGCTGAGCGTGCCCACCAAGGCGAAATTCACCGCCAGGTTCTGCAGCACGCCGTCTTTCAACTCGGCCTGCACCCGCATGCCTGTGCGCAAATCGCCCAGGGTGGCTTGGCTGCTGGCTTCGGGGTTGTTGGCGATGGCGACCTTGGCGCCGGTGTCATCGAAACGTTGGCCGTCGATGATGACGCTGCCAAAACCGGTGATCGTGCCTTCCACTAGGCTGGCGGCCGAGGCGGCGGGCGCGGGTGGGGCTGTTGGGGCAGGGGTGGGCGCGGGAGCGTCGGCGCTGCTAGAGCCGCCACCGCCGCCGCAAGCGGCCAGGGCGGCTGCAGTCAGCAAGCTGACGAAGATGCCGGCGGGACGGCGCCAAGCCAGGGATTGGGGAGTTTTCATGGACCAGGACCTCAAGGACTGCTGAAAAGTCACCGCTGCGGGCAGCGGCACTGGGCGCCCGCCGACGAGGGGGTGTGAGGGGCGCTGCCTTGAATGTACGGAATACGCACAAGCTCAGGGGAGGCGATTTGTATCGAGATGCTCCTTACGCAACTGGCGCGGCGTGCGCTTTGTCACAAATTTTGAAAACCGCGCTTGAGCGGCATTCGCACAGGCTTGAGCGGTGCAGCGCCTGGGCGCGAAGCAGCCTGACAGCAAGTTTGTGACCTTGAGCCGGAAAGCCCGCCAGTCCTCGGTAAAATCCCGGGTTTTGGTGCCCAGGCATGGCTGAATCCGCCGCCTTGGCCCCGCCAGTATTCATTTTTGCAATCAAAGCGTTGTAGCCCAGCGCGCCAACCCAGCTCCGGGACCCCATGGCCACTCATAAGCATCTGCTTTCTTTCGAGGGCGGCAACGCTCTGTCAGCGTTCCGCTCCCAAGCCTTGCTGCCGCAATTGCAGGCCATCCACGAAGGCGTGAAGGCGGTTCACGCCCGCCATGTGCATTGGGTCTGGAGCGATGCGGCTCTGGCCGAGAGCGATGCCACCAAGTTGGCCGCGCTGCTGAACTACGGCGATGCCTATGTGGGCGGCGCTGAGGGCAGCCTGGTGGTGGTGGCCCCGCGTTTGGGCACCGTCAGCCCCTGGGCCTCGAAGGCGACCGACATCGCCCACAACTGCGGCCTGAGCCAAATCCACCGCGTCGAGCGCGTCACTGAGTACCGCATCGTTTTGAAGTCCGGCCTCTTGGGTGGCGTCAAGACGCTGAGCCAGGCGGAGCTGATCGCCTGCGCCGCGCTGCTGCATGACCGCATGACCGAAAGCGTGCTGCTGGCGCGTGAAGACGCCGCCCACCTGTTCGACGAAAAGGCAGCGCAGCCGCTTGAACATGTGGACGTGTTGGGCCAGGGCAGGGCGGCACTGGAAGCCGCCAACGTGACCTTCGGTCTGGCCTTGTCGGTCGATGAAATCGACTACCTGGAAGCCGCCTTCAAGACTCTGAATCGCAACCCCAGCGATGTCGAGTTGATGATGTTTGCGCAGGCCAATTCGGAGCATTGCCGCCACAAGATCTTCAATGCCAAGTTCACTGTGGATGGCGTGGATCAGCCGCTGAGCCTGTTCGGCATGATCCGCAATACCGAAAAGCTGAGCCCCCAGCACACCGTCAAGGCCTACTCTGACAACGCTTCGGTGATGGAAGGCCATTTGATCGAGCGCTGGATGCCCGCCGGCGACCAACGCGCCCCGCAATACCAGGCGCGCGAAGAGTTGGCCCATGTGCTGATGAAGGTCGAGACGCACAACCACCCGACCGCCATCTCGCCATTCCCTGGTGCCTCTACCGGCGCGGGCGGTGAGATCCGTGACGAAGGCGCCACCGGCCGTGGCTCCAAGCCCAAGTCGGGCTTGACCGGCTTCTCGGTCTCCAATTTGCACCTGCCGGGCCTGAGCGAGCCCTGGGAGCAAAACCCGGTTGGCAAGCCCGCGCATATCGCCAGCGCTTTGCAAATCATGATCGAAGGCCCGCTCGGTGGCGCGGCCTTCAACAACGAGTTCGGTCGTTCCAATCTGAACGGCTATTTCCGCGTCTACGAACAAAACGTGGACGGCGTGCAGCGCGGCTATCACAAGCCCATCATGATCGCCGGCGGCCTGGGCGCGATCCGTGCGGACCAGTGCGAAAAGATCGAATTCCCGGCCGGCAGCTTGCTGATTCAGCTGGGTGGCCCCGGCATGCGCATCGGCATGGGTGGCAGCGCGGCCAGTTCGATGGCGGCGGGCACCAACACGGCGGACCTGGACTTTGACTCGGTGCAGCGCGGTAACCCCGAAATTGAGCGGCGCGCGCAAGAGGTGATCAACCATTGCTGGGGCCTGGGCGGCAAGAACCCCATCCTGGCCATCCACGATGTCGGCGCCGGCGGCATCTCCAACGCCTTCCCCGAGTTGGTCAATGACGCCCATCGCGGCGCCTTGTTCGACCTGCGCAAAGTGCCGCTGGAAGAAAGCGGCATGGCGCCCAAGGAAATCTGGTGCAACGAAAGCCAGGAGCGCTATGTGCTGGCGATTGCGCCCGACAGCCTGGAGCTGTTCCGCAGCATGTGCGAGCGTGAGCGTTGCCCCTTCGCCGTGGTGGGTGTGACCACCGAGCAGCGCGAGTTGGTGCTGGAAGACGGCCTGGCCAAGGGCACGGACAGCGAGTTCGCCGTCAATATGCCCATGGACGTGCTGCTGGGCAAGCCGCCCAAGATGCACCGCGAGGTCTCGCGCCTGGCCCGTTCTGGCGGCACGCTTGACCTCAGTGGCACCAGCCTCGAGAAGGCCGCATTTGACGTGCTGCGCCACCCTACCGTGGCCTCCAAGCGCTTCCTGATCAGCATCGGTGACCGCAGCGTGGGCGGCCTCAATAGCCGTGACCAGATGGTCGGCCCCTGGCAGGTGCCGGTGGCGGATTGCGCCGTCACTCTGGCTGACTTCAAGGGCTTCGCCGGTGAAGCCTTTGCCCTGGGCGAACGCACGCCGCTGGCCGCCATCGACGGCCCAGCCTCCGGACGCATGGCCGTGGCTGAAGCCATCACCAATTTGCTGTCCGCACCGATTGAGCTGCCGCGCGTCAAGCTCAGCGCCAACTGGATGGCTGCTTGCGGCGAGCCGGGCGAGGACGCCGCGCTGTTCGACACCGTCCATGCCGTAGGCATGGAGTTGTGCCCGGCCTTGGGCATTTCGATTCCTGTCGGTAAGGATTCCTTGTCCATGCGCACGCGCTGGACCAAGGATGACGGCCAGGTGCAGCAAGTCACCGCGCCGGTCTCGCTGATCGTCACCGCCTTTGCCTCGGTGGCCGATGTGCGCGCCACGCTGACGCCTGAATTGCGCCGCGATCAGGGCGACACCTGCCTGATTCTGGTTGACCTCGGCCAGGGCAAGCAGCGCATGGGTGGCTCCATCCTGGCACAGGCCCTGAACCAGTTTGGCGGCGCCGTGCCGGATCTGGACGATGCCGCTTTGCTGAAGAATCTGGTCACCGCCGTGAATGCGCTGCGCGCCGAAGGCAAGCTGCTGGCTTACCACGACCGTGGCGACGGCGGCCTGTGGGCCACGGCCTGCGAAATGGCTTTTGCTGGCCACACCGGCGTGAGCCTGAATGTGGACATGCTGGTCACCGAAGGTGATGGCGTCAGTGACAGCCGTGCCGATGTGGGTGATTCCAAGAACTGGGCCAGCCAGGTCGGCGCACGCCGCGAAGAGCTGACACTCAAGGCCTTGTTCAGCGAAGAGCTGGGCGTGGTTCTGCAAGTGCGGGTGAGCGAGCGCGACAGCGCGCTGCAGACCCTGCGCGCGCATGGCCTGTCCAAGTGCAGCCATGTGGTTGGCAAGCCCAATGCCAATGGCCAGATGGAAGTCTGGCGCGATGCCAAGAAGGTGTTTGCGGCGCCGCTGGAAGCCCTGCACAAGAGCTGGGACGAGGTGTCTTGGCGCATTGCCAGCCTGCGCGACAACCCGGCTTGCGCCCAGAGCGAGCATGAACAAGCAGGCTTGGCGGCCGACCCCGGTCGCCATGTGCACTTAAGCTTCGACCCCAGCGAAGATGTGGCCGCGCCCTTCATCAATGTGGGTGCCAAGCCCAAGCTGGCCATCCTGCGCGAGCAGGGCGTGAACTCCCACGTCGAGATGAGCTACGCCATGGCCAAGGCCGGCTTCGACACCTACGACGTGCACATGAGTGACTTGCAGGCGGGCGCGGTCAGCCTGGCCGAGTTCAAGGGCTTTGTGGCCTGCGGCGGCTTCAGCTACGGCGACACCCTGGGTGCCGGTGAGGGCTGGGCGCGCTCGGTGATGTTCAACCCGGTGTTGGCGGAGCAGTTCAAGGCCTTCTTCGCCCGCCAAGACAGTTTTGCCCTGGGCGTTTGCAATGGCTGCCAGATGATGGCGGCACTCTCGCCCATCATTCCTGGTGCCCAAGACTGGCCCAAGTTCACCCGCAACCGCAGCGAGCAGTTCGAAGCCCGCCTGGCCATGGTGGAAGTGCTGGAAAGCCCCAGCCTGTTCTTCCAAGGCATGGCGGGTTCGCGGCTGCCCATCGCCGTGGCCCACGGTGAGGGCTTTGCCGACTTCTCGCAGCGCGGCAATGCGGCGAAGGTGGCGCGAGCCATGCGCTATGTGGACAACGCTGGCCGGCCCACCGAGGTCTATCCGCTCAACCCCAACGGCAGCCCGGATGGCCTGACCTCGGTGACCACGGCAGACGGCCGCTTCACCGTGCTGATGCCGCACCCGGAGCGCGTGTTCCGCAATGTGCAGATGAGCTGGACCTCGGGTGACGCGGGCGAGCTGAGCCCCTGGATGCGCATGTTCCGCAATGCGCGCCGTGCGATCGGCTAATTAGCCTGAGCTGTTGATCGGAGGGGCGCCTCGGCCCCTTCAGTGCGCCACAAATACGCCATCAATGCCTCATCAATGCGCCATCATCGGCGCCATGATGGGCAGGCGCATCACAAAACGGCTGCCCACGCCTGGCTCGCTCTGCAGCTCGATCTGCCCGCCCAAGATGCCCGTCACGATGTTGTAGACGATGTTCAGGCCCAGGCCGGTACCGCCCTGGCCCATCTTGGTGGTGAAGAAGGGATCGAAGGCGCGGCGCCGGATGTCGGCGCTCATGCCCTTGCCGTTGTCGACCACGCTGAGGATCACCATGGCCGGGTCCGTCGGGTCGATTTCTGCCTCGATGCGCAGGCGCTGTTCAGGCGCCGGCGTGCCCTCGGCATCGCCTTCCTTGCGCTCGGCCGTCGGCGGATCGAAGGCGTGAATCATGGCGTTCATGACCAGATTGGTCAGCACCTGGCCGAGCGGGCCGGGGTAGCTGTCCAAGGCTTCAGTCAGCTGGATCTGCTGTTCGATTTGCAGCGGCGACTTGCGCAATTGCGCCCCGAGCAGGCTCAAGACATCGCTGACCAGCGATTGCAGCGTGAAGCTGCGCCGCTGCGCGGTGGCCTGATCGACCGACACCTGCTTGAAGTGCGCCACCAATTCGGTCGCCGTGCTCATGCTGCGCAGCAGGATGGCGCAGGCGGTTTGTGCATCGGCGAGGTAGGCGTCCAGCACCGAGCGACGAATCTGGCCGGCATCAAAATCGCGCCGGACCTGCTGAGTCAAGCTCTCCAGGGTGGAGGCGGTGGTCAGGCAATTGCCCAGCGGTGTGTTGAGTTCATGCGCAATGCCCGCCACCAATGAGCCCAAGGCGGCCATTTTTTCTGAGCGCATCAGTTCGGCCTGCGCCTGGCGCAGGGTGACCAGGGCTTGCTGCAACTCCGCCGTGCGCTTGTCCACGCGCATTTCCAGTTCCGCATTCAAGGTCACCAACGCACGCTGCGCCTGACGCTCGGCGCTGACATCGCGTGCAATGCAGAGCCAGCCTTTGAGGCTGCCGTCTTGCTCGCGCATCAGATTGACGGTCAGCGAGACTTCCAGCTCCGCGCCATCTTTGCGGACGAAGATCCAGAAGCTGGTCTGGGTGTCGAAGGCCTGCACTGAGGCCGGATCCACCCGCATCAGCGTGCGCCCGCCCTCTTGGATGATTTGCACGCCGCGCGCCAGCAACTCCTCTTCGCCGTGTAGCAGGTTGATGCATCGGTTCAGCATCTCGTCTTCGGCATAGCCCAGCATCAATTGGGCGCCGTGATTGAAGAGCTCGATTTGCCCCTCCATATCGGTGACGATGATGGCCACCTCGCGGGCCGAGTCCAGCACGGCCTGCAAACGGTCTTTGGCGGCGCTCAGCGCCGCTTCAGATGCGCGCAGAGCCAACTCAGCGCTCTTGGTTGCGGTGATGTCGCGGCCGGTGCCGCGGTAGCCGGTAAAACGCCCTTGCGCATCAAAAATGGGCGAGCCGGAGATGCTGATGTAGCGCATCTCCCCGGAGGCCAATCGCCGGCCATAGCCGAAGTCCCGGAAGGGCTCGTGGCGCTTCAGCAATGCAATGTGCTCGGTCCAGTCAATGTCGACCCCAGCCTGCGGGCCTTCCCAGCGCTTTTGGCCAATCAATGTCGGGGTGTATTTGCGCAGCTCCGGGTCGCTTTCACGCGAGTAGTAGACGAAGCGAAACTCCGCGTCTTGCTCCCAAACCCAGTCGCTGGAGATCTCGGTCAGGCTACGGAAGCGCTGCTCGGTGGCTTGCAGCGTCAATTGCTGATCGCGGATTTGCTGGATGTATTGGTTGAGCGCCAGGTTTTGCGTTTGCAGATGCCGGCGGCGTTGCACCAGCAGGGCGGCCAGCAGGGACAGTACAGCGCTGGCCAGCAAACCGGCGATCATCTCGGTGTCCAACCAGGTGCTGGCCGCTGCGCGGCTATGCCTGGGATAAGCGGCGATGGCCCAGGTGGCGCCAGGTAAATGCACAAATTGCGTCACCGCCAAGGCTTCTTTGGCGAGGCTGGCATCGCCCCAGATCAACTCGCTGAGGCTCTGGCTGTCGGCCCGCCACTGAAACAGCGCCAGGCGCAATGGTGAGTTATCGCTCAGACCCGCAGCCTGCACAAAGCGCGGCAGGTCGGCCACCACCGACACCACACCCCAATAGGCCGGCGGCTGACCGTTCGGGCTGGCAAAGAAGACCGGTGTGCGTTGGATGATGCCTTCGCCCCCTTGCACCAGCTTGACCGGCCCCACCAACAATGGGTGGCCTTGCTGGCGCGCCTGTTGCACCTGGGCGTATTGCAAGGGGATGCTGGCGTAGCGCAGGCCCAGCACCGCCCCATTGCCGTCAAGCGGGTAGACATAACGCACCACATCGTCGGGGGCGACAACGATGCTGCGCACCTGGGGCAGCAGGTTGACCACCCGCTGGCTGAGGGCATCGAAGCGCTCGGCGCTGATGCCGTGGTCCAGCTGAATCATGGCCTCCAGGGCCAGCGTAGGGCCGAAGGTGGCTTGGGCCACTGCTTCGAGCCGGGTGCGCACGGCGCTGAGGGCTTCGTGCACCTGGCTTTGTTCGCTGGCCAAGCGTTGCTGCTGCCGAGCCAGCCCCAGGGCGAGGCACAGGGACAGGCCGGTCAATGCGGTCAGCAGGGTGACCCAGTGGGCCCATGCCCAGTGCTTGGCGGCAAAGGCGGGTGGGCGAACTGCTGGATTGTCGAGGACTGCGTCCCCATTCGAATCAAGACTCATGGGCCGCTTACCTATCGCTTCAGTCTCGGCGCTTTGACGGTATCACAGCCGCGCCAAAAATGCCGACTCTGGCTGTGCAGCGGGGCACAGTGAGCCGGCTTGGCGGCTTCAGTCCGATTCGCCCAGCTGCAGCGCCTGTTTGCGCGTCTTGCCCTCATTCCACAGTGTGAGCGTGATGCGCTCCCCGACCTGGCGCTGCTCCAGCAGGTTGAGCATCTCGTCGAGATCACGCACCGGCTGATCGTTGATGGCGGTGATCACATCACCCTGGATCAGTCGGCCATTGCGTTCACGGGCAAACACCTGCAGGCCGGCCTTCGCCGCCGGGCTGCCGGGGTTGACGCGCACCAGCGCCACGCCCTTGGGCAGATTCAGCGCCTGATGCACATTCGGTGCCGCAGCGGTCACGCCCAGGGCAGGGCGGATGATGCGGCCATCGCGGATCAGCCGCGGCACGATGCGATTCACCTCATCGACGGGAATCGCAAAGCCGATGCCCGCGCTGGCCCCGCTGGGGCTGTAAATGGAGGTGTTGACGCCGATCAGCCGCCCGGCTGAATCCAGCAGCGGCCCGCCCGAGTTGCCTGGGTTGATGGCCGCATCGGTTTGAATCGCCCCTCGAATCATGCGGCGGGTGACCGATTCGATCTCGCGGTTGAGGGCGCTGACGATGCCTAGGGTCAGGGTCTGGTCCAGGCCGAAGGGGTTGCCGATGGCGTAGACCGATTGGCCGACCTGCAAATCGCGGCTGCTGCCGATGGCAATGGCTTGCAGCTTCTCCTTGGGGGCGTCAATGCGCAAAACGGCCAGATCGCGGTCGGGGAACACGCCCACCAGGGTGGCGGGGTAGCTGGCCTCGTTGGACAGCATCACCACCGCCGAGCTGCCGCCCTGGATGACGTGGAAATTGGTCACCACATGGCCGGCCTCGTCCCAGATGAAGCCGCTGCCCGTGCCTTGCGGCTGCTCGGTGATGTGAAGGGAGAACATGTCCCGGGTGCGCGCCAAGGTGGTGATGTGCACCACCGAGGGCGAGACCTTTTTGAACACATTCACATGGTTTTGCTCGGTGGCATCCAGCGGCCCGCGGGGCTGCACGGCGCGCGGCTCGGCTTGGGGCTTGCTTTGCGCGCTTTGCGGCGCCAGCCAGCTATAGCCCAGCAGGCTCAAACACAGCAGCAGAGCCAGGGAGAGAACGGCTTTGTTTTGACGAGACATGGCGGTGGTTCAGGTGGCGCGCAATTGATTCAAGTGGCGCTGAAGTGGCAATGAATGACTATCCAAGTGGCGGAGCTGCGCCGCTGACATAGACTGGCGCGCCGCGTCCCGCCATTGTGCCGAATTGAACTGTGACTGCCTTGCCTGCCCCTGTAATGCGCGCTATGCGCTTTGATCGACTCGATGCCTTGCGCGGCCTGGCCATCGTCTGGATGGCCGTCTTTCATTTCTGTTTCGATCTGAATCACTACGGCTGGATTCGGCAGGACTTTTATCGCGACCCGGTCTGGACCGGCCAGCGCACCGCCATCGTCAGCCTGTTTTTGCTCTGCGCCGGCATGGGCCAGGCCTTGGCCATTCATCAAGGCTTGAGCTGGCCGCGTTTTTGGCGGCGCTGGGGGCAGGTGGCGGGTTGTGCCTTGTTGGTGAGCCTGGGTTCTTACCTGATGTATCCGCGCAGCTTCATCAGCTTTGGCGTGCTGCACGGCATGGCGGTGATGCTTTTGCTGCTGCGCGTGGCGGGGCCGCGCTTGTCGAATCTGGCTGGTCTGTTGCTGGGCTTGGCGGCCTTGCTGCTGCCGCTGTGGCTGCAACATGAATTCTTTGACAGCCGCTGGACCAATTGGCTGGGCCTGGTGACCCACAAGCCCATCACCGAGGACTATGTGCCCGTGTTGCCCTGGCTGGGCGTGATGCTCTGGGGCTTTGTGCTGGGTCGTTGGCTTTTGCTCGCACGCCCCGCGCTACTGACCGGCGCGCTGCCGGCATTCGCACGCCCGCTGGCGGTTTTGGGCCGATGGTCATTGAGTTTTTACATGGTCCATCAGCCGGTCTTGATCGGATTGCTCATGCTAGCGGCTACGATGCGGGCATGAGTTCCAACAAAATCCTGTTCGGCTTCCACGCCGTCACGGTGCGTCTGAAGACGCATCCCACCACCATTTCCGAGATCCATGTCGATGCGACGCGGCGCGACCAGCGCATGAAGCAGTTCATCGAGCGGGTCAAATCCAGCGGCACCAAGCTGATCGAAAGCGACGACGATCGCATCGCCAAGATCGCCGGCACCACCCGCCACCAAGGCGTGGTGGCCAAGGTTCAGGCCGTGGCTCTGGCCAATACCTTTGACGATGTGATGGACAACATCCAGGGCATGCCTATGCTCTTGGTGCTGGACGGTGTGACCGATCCGCACAATCTGGGTGCCTGCCTGCGCGTGGCCGACGGTGCCGGCGCCCAAGCCGTGATGGCCCCCAAAGACCATGCCGTTGGCCTTAACGCCACCGTGGCCAAGGTGGCCAGTGGCGCGGCCGAGACTGTGCCCTATGTGATGGTGACCAATCTGGCCCGCACCCTGGGTGAGCTGAAGGACTTTGATATTTGGGTGGTGGGCACTTCCGACCAGGCCGAGAAGTCGATTTACGACCTTGACCTGAATCGCCCGGTGGCCCTGGTGCTGGGCGCCGAAGGTGACGGCCTGCGTCAGCTGACCGCCAAGACTTGCGATGAGCTGGTGCGCATCCCCATGGCCGGTGGGGTGGAAAGCCTCAATGTCTCGGTGGCCGCAGGCGTGTGCCTGTACGAAGTGGCGCGCCAACGCGCCGCAGCCGCCAAGAAGACAAACAGCTAAGCGCGAAGGAGTTTCACACCATGGCTGTCATTGAAGTTCAACACCCGCTCGTCAAACACAAGATCGGCTTGATGCGCGAGAACGATATCTCGACCAAGAAGTTCCGCGAACTCACCGGCGAGGTGGCCCGCTTGCTGGCCTACGAGGCCACGGCCGACTTCCCGCTTGAAAAAACCACCATCGACTGCTGGAGCGGCCCGACCGAGGTGGACCAGATTGCTGGCCGCAAGGTCACCGTGGTGCCGATACTGCGCGCCGGTCTGGGCATGCTGGACGGTGTGCTGGACATGATCCCGAATGCCAAGATCAGCGTTGTGGGTCTGGCCCGCAACCATGAGACGCTGCAGCCGGTGCATTATTTCGAACGCTTTGTGGGTCAGTTGGATGAGCGCACCGCGCTGATCGTGGACCCAATGCTGGCGACCGGCGGCTCGATGATTGCCACCATCGACCTGCTCAAGCGCCGCGGTTGCAAGGACATCCGCGCCCTGGTGCTGGTGGCTGCGCCCGAAGGCGTGAAGGCCTTGCACGACGCCCACCCCGATGTGCGCTGCTGGACGGCCACCATCGACAGCCACCTGGATGAGCACGGCTACATCATCCCGGGCTTGGGTGACGCCGGGGACAAGATCTTCGGCACCAAAGAGTAAGCGTAAGAAAAGGCTGGGCTCAGACCCAGCCTAACGCCCCCAGCACGCCGCCGCCCAGCACCAGCCAGACCAGGCTGATGCGGGTCTTGGCCGTCAGCAGCACGGTCGCGGCCATCAAGCCCAGGGTGAACCAGCGATGTTCCGGCTGGCGCAGATAGGGCTCGGCCAGCAAATAGCCCGTGGCGATCAGCAGGCCCAAGGTGATGGGTGCCATGCCGGCCTTGAAGGCGCGCACACCCAGGCTTTGCTGGTTTTTCTGCGCCCAGCGAGTGGCAGCGAGCACCAAGGTGGTGGAGGGCAGCATGATGCCCGCCAGCGCCGCCAGGGCGCCGCTCAGGCCCGCGATATTCCAGCCCAGCACCGCCACGAACAAGATATTCGGGCCAGGCGCGGCCTGCGCCAGGGCGATGGAATTGGTGAACTGCAGATCGGTCAGCCAATGCTGCTGCCCGACCAGATAGCGGTGCATCTCCGGCGCGGTGGAAATCGCGCCGCCGATGGACAGCAGAGACAGGGTCAGAAAGTGCAGAAACAGCGGCAGCAGCTCAGGTGGCAAGCTCATGCTTTGAGCCTCCGCCAAGCCGCCCACATGCCCAGCGGGCCCAGGCACGCCAGCACCCAGGGCAGCGGCAGGCGCAGCACGGCGATGGCCACGATGGTCAGCCCGGCCAAGCCCCAGGCCCACCAGCGCCCCATCGGATTGCCAGGCAGCGAGGGCGCCAGCTTGACGCCCGTAGCCAAGATCAGGCCCGCCGACACGGCGCCCATGCCGCGCAATGCATTGCCCACGACCGGATGCGAGGCGAATTGGCCGTACAGGGCGGCCATGCTCAGCATCAGGATGCAGGGCAGCAGCATCATGCCGGCCAGCGCCGCGAAGGCACCGCGCACGCCAAAGAAGCGGTCGCCAATCATCAGCGACAGATTCACAACATTGGGGCCGGGTAGAACCTGGGCGACCGCGAGGGACTCCAGAAACTCCTCTTGGCTCAGCCAGCCCAGGCGCTCGACCAGCTCACGCTGGGCCACCGCCAGCACACCGCCGAAGCCTTGCAAGGCCAGGCGGTTGAAAGCCCAGTAAAGCTTCCACAGCGAGGCCGGGCGTGCGCGTCCTGTTTCATCAGTTCCTGCAGCTCCCGCTGGCTCGGCAGCGGGACTCACCGCATGACCTTCAGGGCCTCGGGATTGATCAGGTTGCTGGGCTCACTCTTGATGAAATTCAGCACATTCTCGAAGGCGGCGTCGAGATAGAGCTCGTAGCTGTCTTGCTCCACATAGCCGATATGCGGCGTGCAAACAGCGTTTTCCATGCGCAGCAGTGGGTGGCCTTGCAGCACGGGTTCGGTTTCGAACACATCGATGGCGGCCATGCCGGGCCGGCCGCGATTGAGTGCCGACACCAGCGCGCCTTCGGCAATCAGCTCGGCCCGCGAGGTGTTGACGAATAGGGCGGTGGGCTTCATGCGCGCAAAGTCCTCGGGGCCGACCAGTCCGGTCGTCGTTGGGCTCAGGCGCAGATGCAGACTCAGCACATCGCAGCTCTCGAAAAACTGTTCGCGGCTCTCGGCGGCTAGGTAGCCATCGGCCGAGGCCCGCAGGCGCGAGGCCTCGCTGCCCCACACCATCACCTGCATGCCGAAGGCGTGGGCGTAACCGGCCACCAGTTGGCCGATGCGGCCATAGCCCCAGATGCCCATGGTCTTGCCCTTGAGCACCATCCCGAGGCCGAAATTGGGTGGCATGGAGGCTGCTTTTAGACCCGACTGCTGCCAGATGCCATGCTTGAGATTGCTGATGTACTGCGGCAGGCGCCGCATCGCGGCCATGATCAAGGCCCAGGTCAGTTCGGCCGGCGCCGTGGGTGAACCTACGCCCTCGGCCACCGCAATGCCTAGCTTGGTGCAGGCAGCAACATCGACGTGGGCGCCGACCCGGCCGGTTTGCGAGATCAGCTTGAGCTTGGGCAGCTTTTCCAGCAGCTGGCGGGGGAAGGCGGTGCGTTCCCGAATCAAGACCAGCACCTCGGCGTCACGCAGGCGCACAGACAACTGGCCTATGCCCTTGACCGTGTTGGTGAAGACTTTGGCATGGAGGTGCTCCAACTTTGCCGCGCAGCGTAGCTTGCGCACGGCATCCTGATAGTCGTCGAGGATGATGATATTCATGTGTGCGGGCCATTTTGCCTTGTTCTTGCCGCTGGCTTGATTGGGCCGGTGACGAGATGTTGTTTCGGCTCGCAGGCAGCGCTGCTGCCGCCGCTGCATTTGGGCGGTGGGCCAGGGCGGCCGCGCTCAGAGGGCGGTGCGAATGGCCAACTCGTGGATCGCGGCCCGGCTGCAGTCGGCGGGCAGGGCGGCCAGCAAGCTGGCGCGCAGCAGCCATAACTCGATCGGCTCACTGGCGTGGCGGATGGTTTGCTGCAAATGCTGGCCAACCTCGCCCGGCACATCGGCCGCCGCGCGCTGAAACACCAGCTTGAGCTGGACCAGGGCCTGGCGCGCCGAGCTGCGGCCACGCCTCTCGTCCGGCCGGCCCGCACTGGCAAAGCCCCAGGGCGGTGGGAAGTCGGGAATATCGCGCAGAGTGAGATGCATGGTCGTCTGGCTCGCTTGATCTGGCGGCTTGTATGAGCAGGCTGAAATGATCCGGCTGAAATGTGCCGGCTTAATGCCGCTTGCCGAGAGGCTGAGCCAAGGCTTGGCCCGGTGCATTGAAATTGAGCATGGCCGCTTGGCTGCTAAAAAAGCTGTTCAGCGCCTGGAGGCGGCGTTCGGCCTCATGTTGCGAGTAGGCCCGCGCCACTTCGGTGTAAAGCCAGGCGCGCAAATGCCAGAGGTCACGCAGGTTTCGGCTACGGCAGATGCTGCGCTCAAGCGCTTCGACCGTGTCGCCGCTGAGTCCTTGCAAAGAAGCCTGAAACTGAACCCGGGCAACGGTCACATTGGCTTGTCGGCGGGCGTCCAGCATCTGAGCCTGTGCGGCCCAAGGGTCGACATCGGCGGGCCGGCGGCGCAGCAAGGTCTGCCAAATCGAGTCCAAATTGCCGGCGTTGATGCTGCTGCGCGGCGGCGGAAAGCTGCCGCTGGGTCGGTTCAGGCCGTGAGGCTGGGTCGTGATGGACGAGGTCGACGACAAGGCTCCGCGTGTCCTGGCCCATCGAGTCAGAATGGCATTCAGCATATTTTTGCTCTCTAAACAGCGACCGGTTTCGGGCGCGCCCTCCTCCTACAGAGGTGAAACCATTCTGACCAGCCCGGCCTTGACCTGAAGGGCTGAAATGCAGGGGCAAGAGGGAGTAAATCGAAACTCAAGTTTTTGCCGGCTCGAGCGAAATGCAGAGGTGCAGGGAGACATGCGGGGAATTGGGCCCCTGGACCCGGCTATTTGCGGCGATCCTGCAGGGAGTAGTGCTTGGAGAATCGAGACGGGGAAGCCCTTGTGGGCCCGTCCCTGGCCAGGTTTCGTCCTCGTTGGGCAAAGCCAAGGTCTTAGACACGCGCTTCGCGACACGTTTACATAGGCCTGTATCGCCATGGACCTTGCTTCACCCCGCATGCAAACATTGAGCATTCCCGCCGCCCTCAGCGCCGAGTGGGATCAACTCCTGCGCCGCTGCCAGGAGGCCAGCTTGCCCTTGGCCGAGTTGATGGGCCGGGCGTCCCAGTTGCAGACACAAGGACTGGGCGAACTGGCTGGTGAGTTGTACCGCGCTTGGCTGGACAAGCAGACCGGACCGCTGCGGGTTGTCGCCCTCTACAACATGGGCGCCACCCTGGCCAGCATCCACAAACATGCCGAGGCAGAGCAGGCCTATCTGCAAGCGCTGGCACTCAAGCCTGACTTTCTGCAGGCCAAGGTCAATCTGGGGCATCAACAAGAGCATCTGGGGCAGGTCGAGAATGCGCTGAAGACCTGGGCAGATGCTGCCAATGACACATCAGTCGGCGAGATCATGGGCACTGACGCCCTGGAGCTGCGCCTGCATGCCTTGAAGAATCGTGCCCGCCTGCTGGAGCAAGAAAAGCGCTATCCCGAGGCCGAGACCGTCATGCGTCAAGCGCTGATGCTCAAAGCCGATCAAGGCGATGTGCTGCAGCACTATGTGCACATTCGCCAAAAGCAATGCGCTTGGCCGGTGTATGAGCCCGTCGGCGCGGTCACGCCCAATCAGCTGCTGCTCAATACCTCTTTGCTGGCCATGCTGAGCTATAGCGATGACCCGGCGCTGCAACTGCTGGTCGCCCAGCGCTTTGTGCACGAGAAGGTCATCAAGTACGCCGGCCCGCCTTTGTACAAACAAAGCGGCAAGCGCAGGGAAGGGCGGATCCGGATTGGCTATCTCTCCGGCGACTTGCGCATGCATGCGGTGGGCTTTCTGACGCCGGAAATCTTCGAGTTGCACGACCGTTCGCGCTTCGAGGTGTTTGCTTTTTGCTGGAGCGGCGAAGACGGCTCGGCCCAGCGTGCCCGCATCCGCTCGGCCATGGATCAGCTGATCCCCTTGCAAGGCCTCAGCGATGAGGCGGCCGCCCAACTGATCGCCAGCATGGGTATCGACGTGTTGGTGGACTTGCAGGGCCTGACCAGCGGCGCTCGACCGAATATCCTGGCTTATCGCCCCGCACCCATTCAGGTCAGCTACCTAGGCTTGCCTGGCACCTCAGCCATTCCCGGCGTGGACTGGATTCTGGCGGACCGTTTTGTGATGCCGCCCGAGTACCTGCCTTTCTGTACCGAGCGGCCGATCTACCTCGATAAGTGCTACCAATCCAGCGACCGCAAGCGGCCAATTGGCGCCACGCCGACGCGCAGCCAGCTGGGTCTACCGGAAGACGCCTTCGTTTACTGTTCCTTCAACAACAACCACAAATACACCGAGCCGATGTTCCAGGCCTGGATGCGGGTGCTGCAAGCGGTGCCCAATTCGGTCTTGTGGTTGCTGGCAGATAACGCCAAGGCACGCGAGAACATGCTGGCCCATGCGGCGGCGCAAGGGGTGGCGGCGGAGCGTTTGATCTTTGCGCCACGTGCCGCGCCGCCGGACTATCTGGCACGCTTTCAGCTGGCCGATTTGGTGCTGGACACCTTCCCCTACAACGCCGGAACCACGGCCAATGATTGCCTCTGGATGGGCGCGCCCATCCTGACGCTGAGCGGGCGTAGCTATATCTCGCGCATGGCGGGCAGCCTCTTGACGGCGGTCGGCTTGCCGGATCTGGTCACCTATTCTGTGACGGAGTATGAGCAACGCGCGATTCAGATTGGCCAGCAGCCGGCGCGGGCACTATCCTATAAACGTTATCTGCAAGAGTTTGGTCGCAGCTCGGCCTTGTTTGATATGCCGGCCTTGGTGGCCGATATGGAAGCTCAGTTTGAACGCATGGCCTTGGCCCAGCGTGAGGCCTGAAGCGATGTGCTCAAGCCCTCGTTTTGGACGTTTTGAGGAGTGAATCGGGTGTCCCGACGCGACGATTTCTTTGACCCCGCAGGCACCGACCGAGGGCCGAGCCTGCGCTTGGCCGCCTCCGCAGAGGATGGGGCGGTGCGCCAGGATCCTGTCCTGGATGCCGAGGAAGAAGTCGGGGCAGACATCGGTGATCCCTTGCTGCAGGCGCTGGTCTGGCTGACCAACCACCACAAACGCCCTCGCTCCGCCGCTTCCTTGCGTGCCAATGGCGCGGCCGACGGCGTCTTGTCGCCGGCGCAGGCGGTCAGATTGATGAAGGAGGCGGGCTACGAGGCTGCCCTTCAACGCCGCGCGCTGAATCAGATCAACAGCCTGATGCTGCCGACGGTGATTCTGCTCAATGAGGGCGACGCCTGCGTGCTGGTGCGCGTGCTGGACGAGGCCAGCGGCCGCTACCAGGTCTTGTTTCCTGGTGCTGAGTCGCAGCTTTGCGAGGCCAATCTGAGCGAGTTGCAAGCCGAATACAGCGGCTTTTGCCTGCTGGTCAGCCCCAAGGAGCAGACCCGAGCCCAAGCCCATCACCATGTGGTGATGGATGCCACCGATCACTGGCTGTGGGGCACGCTCAAGCGTTTCATCCCTTACTACCGTGGCGCCATGTTGGCGGCCTTGCTCAGCAATGTCTTGATGCTGGCCACCGGCATGGTCACGGCGGTGATTTACGACAAGGTCATCCCGCACCAAGATGCCTTGGTGACCTTGTGGACGCTGGTTATCGGCGGCGCGCTGGCATTGGTGTTTGACCTGTTCGCCAAACATTTGCGAGCCGACTTGATTGACCTGGCGGGGCGCAAGGCTGATTTGATCATCGGCGCCAAATTGTTCCGCCACATTCTGTCGATCCGCATGGAGCACAAGCCGGCCTCGGCGGGTTCCTGTGCGCATTACATGGGCCAGGTCGAAACGGTGCGCGACTTCTTCGCCTCGGCCAGCATGTCGGTGTTGACCGATCTGCCTTTCATCATCATTTTTGTCGGCATGGTCTTCACCATCGGCGGCCCTCTGGGCTGGGTGGTGACGCTGACGGTGCCCATCATGGTGGCGGGCATCATCGTGCTGCAGGCCTTGGTGCGGCGGTCGGTTCGCACCGGCATGGCTGAGCAGGCTGAAGTGCAGGGCAATTTGGTGGAGGCACTCGAGGGCCTGGAGGACGTCAAGACCTCGGGCGCCGCACCACAGTTTCAACACCGCTACGAGATCAGCAATGCGGTGGCAGCCGAATCCAGCTTGCGCACCCGTAGCATGCACGGCTTGATCAATCATCTGTCTCACTCGATGTACCAGATCAACACGCTGTTGATGCTGTTGTGGGGCGTGTATTTGATCCGTGAAGGCGTGATCACGCAGGGGGCCTTGATCGGCTCCATCATGTTCGCCTCGCGTGCGCTGGCACCTTTGGGCAGCATGGTGGGTTTGGTCACGCGCTACCAAGGCGCACGGGCGGCCTTGCAAAGTATCGATTCCCTGATGAACAAGCCCACCGAACGCGACAGCGCTCAAAACTATGTGCCGCTGACCAGTGTGCAGGGCCGCATCGTCTTGCGCGATGTGGGCTTCCAGTACCCGGCAGCGCCTGGCCAGGCGGCGCCTCGGGTGCTGGGTGGACTGAATGTGCAGATTCAGCCGGGCGAGCGGATCGCCGTGCTGGGCCGCATTGGTAGCGGCAAGTCCACCGTCTTGCGCTTGATTGCCGGCCTGTATCAGCCAACCGAAGGCATGGTGGAGGTGGAAGGCCTCGATCTGCGCCAGATCGACCCGGCTGAGTATCGCTCGCATGTGGGTTTCGTGTCGCAAGAGCCGCGCCTTTTCCAGGGCACGCTCCGAGACAATGTTTTGATGGGCCGCGGTGAAGTGCCGGCGGCTCGCTTGGTTGAAGTGGCCCGTTTGACCGGCCTAGACCGCGTTGTCGCTGCTCACCCCATGGGCTGGGACCTGCCCGTGGGTGAGATGGGCGGCCTGCTTTCCGGCGGCCAGCGTCAATTGGTGGCCTTGGCACGTGCCTTGGTCAACAAGCCCAAGCTCTTGCTGATGGATGAGCCGACCAGCTCCATGGATGCGCAGTCCGAGATGAGCTTTCTGCGCCAGCTCAAGGAGGCCGCCGCTGGTTGCACCTTGATCGCGGTGACGCACCGCCCGGCCGTGCTGGAGTTGGTGGGCCGGGTGATGGTGATGGATGCGGGCAAGCTGGTGCTGGACGGTCCGCGCGACAAGGTGCTGGCTGCGCTTTCCGGCGTGCAGCCGGCAGCCACGGTGCAGGCGGGAGGCCGAGGTGGAGAGGACTCTCGCGTGCACATGCATCCCAGTGCCCAACCGGTTGAGCGCAAGGCCTCGGTTTAAGGCCTCGGTTGACGGGCCTGGACACGATCTCACAGCAATAACGAAGACGCGCTACGGCGCCAGACAGAGAAAAAGATATGGCGAAAGCCGCGCACGACAGCCCCTTTCTCAGTAGCCTTGCCCGGGCTCAGCTCGACGAGCCGCTGCCGCATGCCATGTGGGCGCTTTATCTTTTGTTGGCCGCGGTGGCGACCGCCATCACCTGGGCTGCATTCGCCAGGGTGGATCAGGTCAGCCGCATGCAGGGCAGGGTAGTGCCGGAGGCGCGGGAACAGGTGATCGCCAGTCTGGAAAGCGGCTTGCTGGCCGAAATGTTGGTGGTTGAGGGCCAAGAGGTGGCAGTTGGCCAGGAGCTGATGCGCCTGGACCCGACCCGCGTGGAGGCACAGCAAAACGAAGGCAGTCTGCGTCGCCTGGCTTTGAAGGCGGCCGTGGCCCGACTCAAGGCCGAGGCCTATGGCGGTCGCCCGGAGTGGCCGGCCGAAGTGAAGGCCGCGCCCGAACTCGCGGCGGCCGAGTTGCAGACTTATGAGTCCCGCATGCATGTGCTGGATGAGGCGGTGGTGGCTTTGGACCGAAGCGTGGGCTTGCTGGGGCGTGAACTCAAGGTGGCGCAGGACTTGTCCACGCGCGGACTGATGTCCGAAGTGGAAGTGATGCGCCTGAACCGCCAGGTCAATGATTTGCGCCAACAGCGCCAGGAGCGGGTCAGCCGCTTCCGGCAAGATGCCAGCCAGGAGTTGGCGCGTCAGCAAAACGAGTTGGCGGCGCTGGATGAGCAACAGGTGGTGCGCAAGGATGCAATGGCCCGCACGGTCTTGCGCTCGCCGGTGCATGGGCTGGTCAAGAACATCCGCAACAACACTGTGGGCGGCGTGGTGGCCGGTGGCTCACCGGTGATGGAGATCGTGCCGATTGGCCCCAATGTCTTGGTGGAAGCGCGCTTGCCTCCGTCCGAAGTGGGCTTTATCGGCGTCGGCCAGCGCGCCGTCGTCAAGCTGGCGGGCTATGACTTCAATATCCACGGTGGCCTGGAAGGCCATGTGGAGCTGATCAGCGCGGATACTTTGGGTGATAACGAGAAGACCTCGGCGACCGGTGACGCGCGCTACTACCGCGTGCTGATCCGCACTGACAAGAACACCTTGCGCCGAGCTGGCGAGCCTTTGCCGGTGCTGCCTGGCATGGCCGCCAATGTGGAAGTCAAGACCGGTGAACGCACGGTGCTGAGCTTCATCCTCAGGCCATTGCTCAAGAGCAATGAGGCCTTGAAAGAGCGCTAAAAATGCGCTGCTCGCGCCTAGCGATGCATTGACTGTGTGAGGCGCCAGCGGGCCTGGCCTTCAAATTGCGGGGTCGCCGGGTGGCAACTCCGGCCTTCACCTCCGGGGCTTGTGTGGTCTAGTGAATAGGTGTCTTTCCGAGCCTGATTGCCGACCATGAACAGCCTTTTTTTCAACGTCTTGCCTCGTCCTGTCCTGGGCCTGCTCATCGGCAGTACGTTGGCTTTGTCGACCTTGTCGGTGCAAGCGCAGCTGCGCTGTAACGAAGAGGAGCGCACAGCGATTGAAGGCAAAGATGCGCTGCCTGGTTTCGGCAGTGCCGACCCCCGTGGTCAGCTGTTGGAGATGATCGATCTGGCCTTGGCTCGCAGCCAGCAACTCGGTGCCGCCAATTTGCTGGCCCAAGCCGCAAGAAATGATTGGGAAGAGGCGGCAGCGGCTCGCCTGCCCGTGGTGCAGGCCCAGGCTTCGACCAGCGGTGCTGGCCAACAGGTTGGGGGTGTGCGCCAGAACCAGGGGCAGGCCCAAGCGGGTTTGAATCTGAGCATGCCGCTCTGGGATGCTGGCCGCATTGCTCAGACCGCTGCCTGGCGCTTGCAGCTGGCCGAAGCGGCCCGGCAAGGCCTGATCAGCAGCGAGCAACAGCTAGCCGCGCAGGTGGTGAGTTACTCCCTGGATCGTGGCCGTTTGTTGCTGCAAGCCCAGGTTTACCGTCAGTACACCAAGCGCATGGCCTGTCTGGTCGATGCGCTGGAGTCCGTGGTCAAGGCCGATAAGGGCCGCGCCAGCGAGCTGACTCAGGCCCAAAAGAGCCAGATGACGGCCGAGCTGTCGATGGAACAGACTCGCTCTGATTTGCGCGTGGTGGAGGTTCGGCTCAAGCGCTTGGTGGGCGATGCCCTGCCGGCCAGTGCCAGCTATGCCTCATTGCTGAATCAATTGCCTGACTTGCCAGGCTTGCAAGAGGCTGCGCTTCAGTCCTCCGATGTGAAGCAATTGGAGGCTTCTTCGCGTGCACAGGAACGTTATGCCTCGGTCGTGGCGGCGCAAAGCAAGCCGCAGGTCAGCCTGGGCATGGCGGCGAACGGCACCGGTACTTCGACCGGGACGCGGGCGGGCGAGTGGAGCGCCGGCGTGACTGTGACCATGCCGATCTATGCGCCAGGCCTTGACGCTTCCAAGCTGGCGGCCCAGCGCCGCGCCGACGCCAGCAAACTGCAGTTGCAAGATGCCATGACCGTGCGCAATTTCCAGTTGCAGGAGTTGCACCTCAATGCGGGGGCGGCGCTGGAGCGTGCCCGCCGCATCGTTGAAATTCTGCGTGCCAGCGAGCGACTGCGCAGCGCAACCATGGTGCAGTGGCAGCAGATGGGGCGGCGCTCGCTCTTCGATGTGATGGGGGCCGAGTCGGACTATTACTCGCTGCGCGTGGCCCATATCTCTGCACTTTCTGAGGTGCAGCAAGGTGTGCTGAATATGTGGTCCCTAGGCCCCGGTGTACTGGCGGTTCTGCGCTGAGCAAGCGGTATTTCAAGGCGCCGGCCATCGAATAAATAGCCGGGGCTTTCATGCGCTCAGAGACGCAAGAGCGCGGGGCAAGCGCCAGTATCATGGCCGCGGGTTGTTTGGCGGCTGTGAGCTCGCGCTTCTAGCTAGGCAGTTGCGCAACAGCGCTATCGCTGTAGGCAAAGCGAGTTGGCTTGACCCCACTATCGAAGGCGATTCATGGCATTAGCGGATATCCAAAGTTTTCAAGTCGGGCAGTCGGTTGTGTTCTCGCACGAGATCTCGCAACGCGATGTCGATCGCTTTGTCGACCTGACCGGGGACGACAACCCCATGCATGTGGATGCCGAGTTTGCCGCGCAGACTCAGGTGGGTTCACCGGTGGCGCATGGCATGTTGACGGCCTCCTTCATCTCCACCGTGATCGGTAAGCATCTGCCGGGTGTTGGCGCTTTGTGGGTCTCGCAAAAGCTGGAATTCCTGGCCCCGGTGCGGGTGGGAGACCGCATCGAGATTGCCGCCGAAATCAAAAAGATTCATCTGGGCAATCGCTTGTTGACGATTGCCATCGACATCAGAAACCACCTCAATCGCAGCGTGATACGCGGTGAGTCGGTGGTCAAGTGGCCGGAGGAGCGCCAAGCGGCGGAGCCTGCCGTGGCCGCCAAGCCTGCTCAAAAGATCGCGCTTGTCACGGGCGCTTCACGCGGCATCGGCGCCGAGATCGCGCTGGAATTGGGCCGTCAAGGCTATTTCGTCTACATCAATTACCAGCGTTCACAGGCCAAGGCTGAGGCCTTGCTGGAACAGGTCAAGGTGCTTGGCGGCGGCGGCGAACTGCTGCGCGGCGATGTGTTTGACCCGGTGGCGGTGGAGCGCATGTTCTCGGAGATCAAGCTGCGCCATCAAGGCCTGGATCTGCTGGTCAACAATGCCTCGCCCGCGATCGAGGAGCGCGATATTTTCGAGTTGGATCTGGCGGCCTTCGAGGCCCAGTTCCTGCCGCATACCCGTGCCATGTTCTGCACCATCAAGGCGGCCTTGCCCTTGTTTGAAGCCCATGGGGGCGGCGCCATCGTCAATATTGGCAGCGTCGTAGCCGAATACGAACCGCCGGCCAAATGGTTGGGCTACAACCTGGGCAAGGGCTGCGTCCATCTGCTCACCAAAAATCTGGCTGGGCCCCTGGGCAGCCGGGGCGTACGGATCAATACCGTCGCACCGGGCATGACCGAGACCGAGATGACCCAAGACATGCCCGAGCGCCAGCGCATGCTGCTGAAGATGAAGACGCCGCTGGGTCGTCTTGCACGCCCCGCGGACATCGCCAGCACGGTGGCCTTTCTCGCCGGCCCGGGCGCCGCGCATATGACCGGGCAGGTGCTGCATGTGAACGGGGGCGTTTGCTGATGAGGCTCGCCGCATTTGATGCCTTCCCGCCCGAGGAGCAAAAGCGTGTGGCGGTGCAAAAGGCCGTCAACCAATGGCGGCGTGAAGACTGGGCCGCGCCCGCGCCGCGGGTGTATTGCCTGTCCAACTACACGCTGAACGGGATTGAGCTTTTCCTGTCGTACCACTTGCTCAAGCAAAAGCTGCGTCCTGAGATCACATTCAGCGACTTCAATGTGGTGGCGCAGACTTTGCTGGACGAGGATTCGTCCCTGCACCGCAGCAAGCCCGACTTCGTTGTGCTCAGCCTGGATCTGCGCATCCTGATCAAGGACTTTCTGGCCAATACCTGGGACGAGGCGCGTGAGGCCGAGGCGCTGATTCAGTTGCTGGACTTGGCCCGTGCCCGCATCAAGGCGCCGGTGATCGTGACCGACTTTGCCCTGCCTTTGCTGCCTGACTCGCGCGGTGCGCCGAGCCTGGAGGCCAAGGTGCGCGCCCTCAACACAGCGCTGGCGGCCTATGTGCGTGAGCATGCGAGCCAGTTCTTTCTGGTCGATGTCAATCGCCTGGTGGGCCTGCTTGGTGCGAGCGAGGTGCATGACAGCAAGCTCTGGCATTCCAGCAAAGCGCCTTACAAATCGCCGATGTGGTCCTGGTTGGCGCGTGAGATGGCGACCATCGTCGCCGCGCATTACGGCCGGGCGAAGAAGTGCGTGATCCTCGATTGCGACAACACGCTCTGGGGCGGGGTGATCGGCGAGGACGGCCTGGACGGCATCGCGCTCGACGCCAGCAAATTCCCCGGCGTGGCCTATCACCAGTTCCAGGCCTATTTGCTCGGCTTGCACGCCCGCGGCGTACTCTTGGCCATTTGCAGCAAGAACAATGAAGCGGATGCCCTGGAGGTGTTCGAGCGTCATCCGCACAGCCTGCTGAAGAAGGAACACTTTGTCTGCATCCGCGCCAACTGGAAGAACAAGGCGGAGAACATTGCCGACATCGCCAAGACCTTGCAGCTTGGCTTGAACAACTTCGTATTCATCGATGACAGCTCGGTGGAATGTGCCCTGGTGGAGCAAAGCCTGCCCGAGCTGGATGTGATTCAAGCGCCCGCAGACCCCAGCCAGTTCGAGCGCATCTGGCAGGCCGAGGACTTGTTTTTCATCCCCCACCGCACGACCGAAGACGGCGCCAAGCTGCAGCAGTACCGAGACAATGACAACCGGGCCGAGAGTGCCGCGGGCTTTCAAGACATCGCCGCCTTTTTGCAATCACTGGATACGCGTGTCGAGCTGGTGCTGAACCGCCCCGGCCAAGCCGAGCACATCGCGCGCATCGCCCAGCTGACGCAAAAGACCAATCAATTCAATCTGCGCACCGTGCGTTACACCGTGCAGGAGATCGAGGCCTTCGTTGCCTCGGACCAGCATCTGGTCTTCCATATGCAGGTGCGCGATAAGTTCGGCGAACTGGGCATCACCCACGTCTGCATCCTGCATTTGGACGGCGAGGGTGGCGCTTTTGTGGACACCTTTTTGATGAGCTGCCGGGTGATCAAGCGCGAGCTTGAGCAGTTCTTTTTCCATGCCTGCGCTGAGCAGGCGAGGGAAGTTTTCGGCGTGGACAATGTCCGCGCTGAATTCGTCCCGAGTAGCAAAAACCAATTGGCCGCGACCTTCTGGGCCGAGCTGGGTTTCCAGGTTGAGCAGGAGGCCGATGGCCGCCAGCGCTGCCATGCCCGGCTCGATGCGCTCAGCTACGCGCAGCCTCGCCATATTCAACTCATAGCAAAGTAAACAAGATGAGCACAAACAAGGGATTGGACGAGAAGCTGACCGATTTGCTGGCCAGTGTCTTCGACATCGACAAGAGCCTGATCACCGCGGCCTCCAGCGTTGACAACGTGGAGGGCTGGGACTCGGTCAATCACATGCATTTGGTGGTGGCTTTGGAAGAAGAGTTCGGCATCGAGTTCAAAGACGATGAGGCCGTGGAATTGATCAGCTTTGAGTTGATCCGCTCCTATCTGCGCGAGAAGCTGCCGGCTTGAGCTTCCAGCCCAGCCCAGCCTGACCTCTGAACCGGAGAGCCCGACCCATGAGCATCGCCCTCAGCGCAGCACCAGCCGACACGCAAACGGAGTCGGTCTTTCATCAGATCATTCAGGCCATCGGTCAGAAAAACCCGTTGCAGAAGAAGATGATTGCCGGCGTGATGGCCAATGCCGATCCGCTTTTCCATGCGCGCGTGGCCAGCTTCTCGGAGAACTTCGGCCGCCTGCTGCAAGCGCACGCGATTCCTGTCGAGAAGGTGGCGGACTGCTACACCAAGCTCTGCAAAGACATGCTGCTGGAGCAGATCAAGTTCCGCAAGACCGGACGCTACAGCTCGACCTCGTTTGCCGAGGTGGCTCAGCGCGTCTATCACTCGGAATCGGAGATGGAGGCCATGGTCTACGGCCTGGCTATCTCGCAATTCCTGTGGCGCAATCATTACGGCTTGTTTGATTTCTTCATCGACACCATCGCCCGCCTGGAAGCCAGCAAACCGGTGAACAGCTATCTGGAGATCGGACCCGGCCATGGCCTGCATCTGGTCGAGTCTCTGCGCTGCTTTAAGTCGGCCCACTTCGATGTGGTGGACATCAGCGCGATTTCACTGGCCCTGAGCCAAAAAGTGGTGCAGCAGTTTGCGCCGGGGCATGCCGTTAGCTTTCACCAGAAAGATGTCTGCGAATTCAGTGGCGCCAATGCCTACGATTTGGTCGTGATCAATGAGGTGCTGGAGCATCTGGAAGACCCGCTGGCCATGATGCGCACGATTGCCGGCTTGATCGGCGATGAAGGCCATGTCTTCCTGACCACCTGCGCCAACGCGCCCTCTGTGGATCACATCTTTTTGTACGACTCGGTCGAGGCCATGCAGGCCCAGATCGCCGAGGCTGGCCTGACCATCGTGGCAGAGAAGATCCTGCCGGTGGAAGACAAGTTCCCGCGTGAGCAGTGGAAGGAACTCAAGGTCGAGGTGAATTACGCGGCGCTGTGCAAGAAGACCCCAGCCGCGCCCCTAGGAGCCGCCCGTGTTTGAAGTCCTGCGCGAGCGGATGGAAGAAAACGCCGAGCGCATAGCCATCGTCTCGGACGGGCGGGAGTACAGCTATCGCATGCTGGCCGATGCGGTGCGCGCTGAAGAAGCGCGTTTGGCCGCAGCGAACATCGGCCCTGGCCATGTGGTGGCCTTGATTGGTGAGTTCTCTTTTGCCGCGCTGGCCTGCATGCTGGCCTTGTTTTTCCGCAAGGCCACGGTCGTGCCGCTGACGCGCGAGGCGCATGCCAAGCTGGGCAAGTATGTGGAGCAGTTGGGTGTTGATTTTCTGATCGACACCTATGCGCCGGCCGAGGCGGCGATACAGCCGGCTGCCGCCCAAGAAACGAAGGGCGCTCAGGCTAGCTCGGACTGGCGCAGCATCCTGCCTGGCGACACCGGCGGCCTGATTGTCTTCACCTCGGGCAGCACCGGCGTGCCCAAGGCTATCGTGCACAACATCGATTCGCTGTGCTATCGCTATCTGGACAAGAAGGAGCCGCTCAGCTCCATCTGCTTCCTGCTCTTCGACCATATGGGCGGCATCAACACGGTGTTGTTCCTGCTCTTCCGTGGCGGCACGGCGGTCAATGTGGCGGAGCGTCAGGTGGACATCGTCTGCCAGGCGGTGCAAAAGTACCGCTGCCAGTTGCTGCCAACCACGCCCAGCTTTTTGTCCCAACTGCTGATGTCGCGTGCCTATGCCAGCTACGACTTGTCTTCACTGCAAGTGGTCAGTTATGGCACCGAGGTGATGAGCGAGGCCGTGCTCAAGAAGATGAACGAGGTGCTGCCGGGCTGTGTGTTCAAGCAGACCTATGGCTTGTCGGAAACCGGCGTGCTGCAGATCAAGTCGCGCTCCAACGACACGCTGTGGTTCAAATTCATCGATGCCGGCGTGCAGTCCAAGGTTGAGGACCATATTCTCTGGATCAAGACTCAGTCCAATTTGCTGGGCAAGGTGCTGTTCACCGAGCAGGGTCTGAAGCTGGAGGAGAACAGCCATGAGTGGTTCTGCACCAATGATCTGGTGGAGACCGATGGTGAGTACCTGATGATTCTGGGTCGCCAGACCGACATCATCAATGTGGGTGGGCTCAAGGTCTACCCCAGCGAGGTGGAGAACTGCATCCACGAGTTGCCCTTTGTCGACGATGTCTTCGTCAAGGCCAAGAAGCACCCCATGCTGGGCCAGATCGTGGTGGCCTACATCCTGCAAAACGGCACGCTTGAAAAGGCCGAGGCCGAGCGCTTGATCAAGCGCCACTGCCTGGCTCGCATGGAAAAGTTCAAGGTGCCCAGCCAGTTCATCTTCAACTGGGAAAACTTCGTCAACGACCGGTTCAAGAAGGTGCGCAGTCCATGAAACGCACCTCGTTGGATGATCTGGGTGCTGGACTTGCGCGCCTGGGCTTGCCGCGCAACCATGTCGTCATCGTGCACAGCTCTCTGCTGACCTTTGGGCTGATCGAAGGTGGCTTGCCCGGCGTGATGCGAGTCCTGAACGAGGTGCTAGGCGAACAGACCACGCTGCTGATGCCGGCCTTCACATTTGCCTATGGCGCCAGCCGGGTCTGGGACAGCCGTACAACGCCCGCCGAGACTGGCGCATTGACCGAGTACTTCCGCAAGCGGCCCGGCGTGCTGCGCACGCTGCATCCCTTTCACTCCCTGAGCGTCAGCGGGCCGCAGGCGCAGGCCTTTGCCTGTTGCAAGCATCTGTCCTCCTTTGGCCCGGGCTCGCCTTTTGAGCAACTGGTCGAGATGGAGGCGGTCAATCTGGCGCTGGGTACCGAGTTTGTGGGCGGGGCCACCTTTTTGCATCACACCGAAGAAGTCGCAGCCGTGCCCTATCGCTTCTACAAGGAGTTTCCGGGCCAAGTTCTGGACGCCCAGGGGCAGGCGCAGCCGGATAACTTCCGCATGTACGTCCGTGAGATCACGGATGCGTATGAATACGACAACGACTGGGCCCCGGTTTGGGACCTTTTCGTCAGCCAAGGCCTGGTGCGCCAGCAGAATCTGGCCGGGGCGAATATTTTCGCCATGGACATCAAGCCTGCGCATGCGTGCTTCTTAAGCGAGCTGCAGGACCAGCCCTACTATTGCGCTATCAAGAACATCAAAGAAAGAGGATGAACAGCATGAATGAAGCCGAACTGATCGACGTGATCCTGGCCGAGCTGAAGGTAATTTGCGAAGAGAACGAAATCGATGCCGGCCCCGTGGACCGCGAAACCGTGCTCTTTGGCAGCGGTAGCATCATCGACTCGCTGGCCCTGGTGGGCCTAATCATCAAGGTGGAAGAGTTCATTTTTGAGCGCACCGGCAAGGAAGTGCAGGTGATCGACGAAGACGCCATCATCACCGAAGGCAAGACACCGTTCAGGAATGCCAGCACCCTGGCCGCCCTGGCCATCGCGAAGTCGAACTCAGCGAATGCGGCATAAAACGATTCTGATCACCGGCGCGACGCGCGGCCTGGGGTTGGCGCTAGCGCAGCATTGGGCGGCGGAGAACACCGTCATCGCCGTGGCCCGCAAGTCCTCGGAGGCTTTTGATGCCTTGGCGGCAGCAAGCTCCTCGGTGCACTTTCATGCCTGTGATTTGGCCGACGAGGCGGCAACCGTGTCGACCTTTCAGCAGATCTGCCGCTCAATGCCGCAGATCGATGTGCTGATCAATAACGCTGCCATCCTGACCTCCTTGCCTCTGGGCATCATGAAAGCCAGCGACATCGCCGGCATGATTGATGTGAACCTGAAGGCGCCGATCCTGGCCAGCAAGACGGTGTTTCGCAAAATGGTCGGCGCCAAGCGCGGCCAGATCGTCAACATCCTGTCCATGGCGCCCAAGCTCTGCGTGGTGGGCGACTCCGTCTACGCGGCCACCAAGAGCGGGCTGGAAGCGTTTTCCCGCGTGCTCAACAAGGAAGGCCATCCCTTCGGTGTGCACGTCAACAATATCGGCCTGTCCGCCTTCCCCAGCGGCATGTTGGATCAGATCGTGGGTGAGAACACCGACAAGGTGCTGGATCTGATTCCGCACAAGCAGTTCGCGCCGCTGATGGAAATCATCAATGCGATTGAGTTCTTTGAGGCCAATGGGCGCGACATCGGCGGCCAAACCTTGTACTTCGGCGGAGTCTGAGTCGTGATCATTTATCAAGCGGGCGCGCTGAGCATCCACCGCCTGCTGCTCAACGAACTCAAGACCAACTGCTACATCCTGCAGCAAGGGGATCAGGCCATTCTGGTTGATCCCACCGATCAGCCGGAGCAGATTCTGGCCTATCTGCAAGAGCACAAGCTCAAGCTGCAGTTCATGTTGAGCACCCATGCTCACTTTGACCACATCTCCGCCGCGGCCGGCATGATTGATAGCGGCTTGGTCGATACCTTGTACTTGCACGAGTTGGACCTGGACGAAGCCAAGCGCGCCCAGTCTTACTCACTGATGCTGCTCAAGCGCAAAATGCGCCCGGCCAAGGCGGCAGCCTTCAGCGAAGTGCTGATTGCGCTGCTGCTGGATTGGGGGCTGGCCATCCAGCATGTGGGCGCGCATACCAAGGGCAGTTGCATCCTTCACAGCCTGAGCCGTGACTTCATCATCACCGGCGACCTGGCCCTGCATCACAAACTGAAGATCACCTTGTTTGACAGCCGCGAAAACAAGGCCGAGTTTCTCCACTTCCTGCAAAGCACCATTCCCCAGTTTCGCCCGGATACTGTCATCCTGCCTGGGCATGGTGATCGCAGCACGGTCGAGGCAGAACTCGCCCACAACAAGAAGTGGGCGCATATTTTGCAAAGGCAGGGACATGGCAGTTAGGATTGTTGGCACCGGGAAGTACATCCCCCCGGGCTTTGAGACCACCGCCACGGTGGCCGAGCGTTTGGGCCTGTCGACCGAGGACATCCTCCACAAGACGGGTATTGAGAAGCGCCATCTTGCCGGCGATGAATCAGCCTCTTCGATGGCGCACAAGGCGCTGGAGTCCGCCATCACCAAGTCCGGAATCGCCAAGGACGAGATCGACGGCGTCATCGTCGCCACCTTCACCGGCGACTATCTCTACCCCAGCACAGCCCTCAAACTGGTGCAGACCTTGGGGCTCAAAGCCGGCATCGCCTTTGATCTGATGGCCAATTGCGCCGGCATGCAAGTGGCGATGGAGAACGCCCGCTGCCTGCTGCAGGGCAACCCATCGCTGCGCGTGATCGCTGTGGTGGGACTGGCCAAACAGTCGCCTTTTGTGGATCCGTTTGACGAAAACAGCGCCTACTTTTTTGGCGATGCGGCTTCGGTTGTGCTGCTCAGGCGCAGTGAAGCCGAGGCTGAGGCTGGTGGCTTAATGCCCAGTTACTTCACCAGCAACACCAAGAATTATGAGGTGGTGCGTTTGCGCGGCGGTGGCTCCAGCTTCCCCCACAGCCCGGCCTTGTTCGAGCAAGACAGCAAGGCGCTGTACTACGAGCACACGGGGCTGGGCGTCTGGAAAGAGGTGGTGGTGGAGCTGCCAAAAATCATCCGTCGCGCCATGGATGATTTGGGTTGGACGGTGAACGATCTGGATCTGATCCTCTTTCACCAAGCCAATCTGCGCCTGATCGAATACTGCATGGCCCGCCTGCGCGTGCCCATGAGCAAGACCATCAACAATGTGCAGCAGATCGGCAACACGGCCGAGGCCTCGCTGGGCACGGTGATGGACGAGGCTTTCGACGCGGGCTGGTTTGCGCCGGGCAAGAAGGTGTTGCTGGCCTCGGTCGGCGCCGGCTTTGTCTACACCGCCACGCCGTACTACATTCCTTGATGTTTAAGTGCTGGCCTAGTTGGCCAGCAACCAATGTCGCAAGGGCTGTGCGCCGTGCTGGCTGGCCAAGCCGGCCTCGTGTTGCCGCTGGGCGAAGGCCTGGAACTCAGCCGGGTTGCTGTGCATAAAGCCCAGTCGCTCCAAGCCCTCGCTCATGGCATAACGCGGCACGATGCGCGCGTCGATGATGCTCCACTCCAGGCGTGACAGTGGCCGGCGGTCGATCTGCAAGCTGGGAACGCCCTCGCGGATCAGATCCTGCAGGCCCGAGGTCGGCGAGTCATACCCCACGCAGACATCGCAGCCGCGGGCAAAGTCCAGCAAGCTGCCTTGGGCATGCTGCAGCAGTTCTTGCGCGGGAATGTTCAGCCGCTCGCCCACCAGGCCTATCGGTGTTTCGGCGGCGCGTACCCGTAGCTTGAACTGAATGCCGCGCGCCTTGGCCCAGCTGCGGATGTGGTCGATATCGGCGATGTACTGATTGAAGTCGACCACGCAAACCCCGTTGCCGCTGATGCCGTTGAGGATCAGGCCTAGGGTTTGAAAGGGCTTGGCCTCGACTTGAGCCAGCACCTGTGGCGCTTGCCAGGTGCCTGGGTAGCTCAGGCGGCGCGAGGGCAGCACCCGCTCCGACAAGTCCAGCACCGGGCCATCTTGCATGCCGTGGTGCAGGCAAACCGGCTTGAGCCCATCGGTCTTGAGCAAGGAGTTGTGCACCCGGGAATGCGGGATGACGGTGATCTTCATGCCGTGGTTCTGGGCAAAGCTCATCAGAGCGCCATGCACCGTGGCGTCGTGATTGGAGATCAGCAGCTGCGCCGGTGGCTTGGCGCCCAGGCGCTGCTCCAACCAGAGGTAGAACAGGCCTTGCAGGGCCAAGACTTCCCATAACGAATCGATCTGCTTGAGCAGAAAGCTGCGCTGCAGGATGTGGGGCCGCAGATGGCTGAGCAAGACTTCTTTGATCTCGACTTCCAGCGCATCGATCCGGGCCCGTCCTTCCGCACCGAGTTCAGCGGCCACGGTGGACAGGTCGATCAGACCGGTGGCCGTGTGGCCGGGCAAGGCCACGTCGTAGCGCTGCGAGCTGAGGATGCCGCAGCGCAGGCCGCTGGCATGCAGCTCTTCGCCGAAGTAGGCGGCGTCGTGGAAGCAGGTCGGCAGATGGCAGAGCAGATCAATCTCAGCCGGCAACTGGCGCAAATCCGGTAAGACAAAAGCGTCGGCACCGGGGCAGTCATAGCCATAGGCGGTATGCGGTATGCCGGCCGCCTGCAGGGCATCCACCAGGGTCAGGCCCGGCAGAAAGGAGTGCACGCCGTAGTCATGCGGGTTGCTGGGCAGCAGCACATGCCAGCTGCGCTGGGCATGGGCGGGGACCACATGTTTCCAGATGTCCCGGTAGCAGAACAGGGTGGAGAACATCTGCAGCGTGCGGTGGCTGGACCAGGCCGCGGCGCCGGCGTTGGGCGCCCAGCGGTCTAGCAAAGGTGCCAGCGCGCGGTTGAGTTGCAAGGCGGCTTGTTCGGCCTGCCTGAAAGCGCGCAGGTAGGCGTGTGCATCCAAGCCAGGTTCCAGCAGCGGCGCGGCCATGCCTTGGGCCTGGGCGTGGTTTTGCAACAAGGGGTCAGCGACCAGCACTTGCGCATCCCGCTGACTCAATAAAGTGGCCGCAATCGGCAGGTCGAATCGATTGACGACGACGACGATCTCGCTCAAATTCAGTCTCCAAAAGTGGGCGCTAAGGCCGGCTAGCAAAGCCCGCATGGGGCAGCGTCGTAGGCTGAGAACTTTTGTAGCGAGCGGCTGTCAGGCTAGGCGGACGGAGCGCAGAAACCGGAACGTACTTCCTGTACGTGAGGATTTCGAGCACCGCCCAACGACGCATGGCGGCCGCGCAGTAAAAAGTTCTCAGCCGTTCAACCGATGCAGTCCCAGGCCAAGGGCGTGCCCGGGCTCAGGTCGCGGCTGGCGCGTTTGCCGAGCACGGTGTCGTAGAACTTGGGCGCCAGGCCAAAGCCGGGGCGCACGATGCGCAGGTGCTCAGCCTGCAAGGCCTCGCCGGCCTTCACAGGCACAGCCACATAGATGGAGCGGCGGAAGGCCTTGGACTTCTCCTCGGCCTGGCTGCCGCCGTAGTTGGTTTGGCCCAGGGCAGCCCAGGCGCGTTCGGTTTCGCAGCGCAGCAGCTTGAACTCTTCGGGCTCCATCGAAAAGGCCGAGTCCACGCCGCCATCGGCACGCCGCAGGGTGAAGTGCTTTTCGATCAAGCTGGCACCCAGGGCCACGGCAGCCACGGCCGCGCCCACGCCCATGGTGTGGTCCGATAGACCGACCTCGCAGCCGAAGGTGGCGCGCATATTGGGCAGGGTGCGCAAATGGCTGTTCTCAGGCGTGGCGGGATAGGTGCTGGTGCACTTGAGCAAAATCAGGTCCTTGGCGCCGGCCCCGCGTGCGGTGCGCACGGCCTCATCGATCTCCGCCACCGAGGCCATGCCGGTGGACATGATCATGGGCTTGCCGGTGCTGGCCACCTTGGCGATCAGGGGCAGATCGGTCAGCTCGAAGGAGGCAATCTTGTAGGCGGGCACGCCCAGCTCTTCCAGAAAGTCGACCGAGGTCTCGTCAAAAGGCGTGCTGAAGCAGTGCATGCCCAGCTCCTTGGCTCTTTGCATGATGGGGCCATGCCAGTCCCAAGGCGTGTGGGCCTCGTCGTAGAGCTCATGCAGATGCCGGCCGGCCCACAGGCTGTTCTTGTCCTGGATGACGAAGTCTGGTGCGTCGACCTTCAAGGTCATGGTGTCGGCGGTATAGGTCTGCAGCTTGATCGCGTCAGCACCCGAGGCTGCGGCGGCCTCAACGATCTGCAAAGCCCTTTGCAGCGATTGATTGTGATTGCCCGACATCTCGGCAATCAGATAGGGCCTTTGGGTTTGATCAATGAGGCGTTGCGAAATCTGCATGGTGGGCCTGTGGCAATTGGCTTTCGGTTGCGCATGCTCGCACAGCTAGGTGCTCGCTCAAGAGTGAAATAGGGGGCGGGAGCCGGCCCAATACAGGCGTCCGCAAAGATAGGCGGTTTGAGCCCGGATACTCCGAACCTCGGCCATGCTTGGCCTGCCATAGGATGGCCCAGGGCGAACGCTTAAGTGGGCTCGCTTTGCCGCGACGTGGGTATTGGATGTAGGAATTGGGAACTATGAATCTTGAACTGGGTCAGCAGATGCACGCGCTTTGCCGCGAGCTGTTTCCTATCTGTCGCTCACTCACCGGCGCAGGCTTTCGCAGCTCCATGGACATCTTGCGGCGCGAACTGCCGGCTCTGACTATGCATGCGGTGCCCAGCGGCACCCAGGCCTTCGATTGGACCGTGCCGCTGGAGTGGAATATCCGCTCCGCCTGGATTGAGACACCCGACGGCAGCCGCATCTGCGATTTGGCCCAACACAATCTGCATGTGATGGGCTACTCCGAGCCGGTGGAGGCCGAGCTGTCGCTGGAGGATTTGCAGCCGCATCTGTATTCCTTGCCCGAGCAGCCGGACGCGATTCCCTACATCACCTCCTACTACAGCCGCCGCTGGGGTTTTTGCCTGACGCACAAGCAGCGAATGGCCTTGCAGCCAGGGCGCTACCGCGTGCATATCGACGCCAGCCTGGAGCCCGGCGTCTTGAACTATGGCGAGGCCTTGATCCGAGGCGAGACCGAGGAAGAGGTGCTGCTGTCCAGCTATCTCTGCCATCCCTCCATGGCCAATAACGAGCTCAGCGGCCCGGTGGTCGGCACCTATCTGGCCCGCTGGCTGCAAAGCCTGCCTCGCCGCCGCTATAGCTACCGCCTGCTCATCGTGCCTGAGACGATTGGCGCCATCACCTACCTGAGCCGCCATCTCGACGCCATGAAGAAGAATGTGGTGGCGGGCTATGTCTTGAGCTGCATGGGGGATGAGCGGGCCTATTCCTTCCTGCCCTCTCGGCGGGGCACGACCTTGGCCGACCGGGCGGCGCGCCATGTGCTGTCGCATCTGGCACCGGGCTATGCCAGCTATTCTTTCTTGGACCGAGGCAGCGATGAGCGCCAGTACTGCAGCCCCGGCGTGGACCTGCCCGTGGCCTCGGTGATGCGCAGCAAATACGCCTGCTACCCCGAGTACCACACCTCTTTGGATGATCTTGAGCTGGTGACCCCGGCCGGCCTTGCTGGTGGCTTCACCGCCGTGCAGCGCTGCATCGAGGCCATCGAAGCCGACGAGACCCTCAGCTGCAGCACTCTGTGTGAACCGCAGCTGGGCAAGCGCGGGCTCTACCCCTCGATCAGTACCAAGGAAAGTGGCAAACAGGTGGAGGCCATGATGAATCTGCTGGCTTACTGTGACGGTAGCGAGAGCCTGCTGGATGTGGCCGAGCGCATTGGCCGCCCGATTTGGGAGTTAGGCCCCGTTGTCAGCCAACTCAAACAGCATGGCTTGCTGGTCAGCGCCTGAGCCTTGCGAGCATGCCCATGCCTGAAATGAAGCAAATGCTTGAGCCTGCTGCCTTGCAGGCCTTGTTGAATGACAGCCGCCTGGACGCCAGCCTGGCACATCAGCAGCCCCAGGCTTGGGCGCAGGTGTGGGAGGGCCTAACCTATCGCTCGGTCAGCTATGCGCCAAGCTCGCTGGCTTATCAGCAAGCCTATCTGGAGGACGCCGGCTGGCAGTTGCAGGACATCAGCCTGATCCTGCAAACCGATGGCCGGCCCTGCGGCATCTTCCCGCTCGCCTTGGGTGGCCCGCCGGCTAGCGTGAGTTTGAGCGGCTTTGGCGGGCCCTTGATGGCGCCGCTGTTTGTGCAGGGCTTGTCGCCCAACACCGTCAAGAAGATCTGCGCACGTCTGCTGGAGCTGCTGCAAATGCTGGCGCAGCGCCTGGGCCAGAACAGCCTGAACCTGCAACAGGCTGTGCTGCCTGATCAAACTGCGCTGGGCTTGAGTGAGTGGTCTCAACAGCTGCTGGCGGCCGGTGCCTCGGTCACGGTCAAACATGATTTGTTTGTGGATCTGAGCCCCTCCTTGGACGAGATCCGCGCTGGCTTTCGCAAGAGCTTTCGCCCCCTGATCAACGCTGGCCTGCGCCATTGGCAGGTGGACTTGATGGACGCGGCAGCGGCAGATGTAGCGGTATGGGAGGAACTCAAGGCCTTGCATTTGGACGTGGCCGGTCGCAAGACCCGTAGCGACGACAGCTGGCAGCGCCAGTTCGCCATGATTCAGGCGGGCGAGGCCTTTATGGTCACCTTGCGCGATCCGGAGACTCACCGGCTGGTGGGTGCAGGCGTGTTCCAGATCAACCGGGATGAAGGCTTGTACGGCGTGGGGGCCTATGACCGCGCCCTGTTCGACAAGCCTCTGGGCCATGTGGTGCAACAGGTGGCGATTGAGTACCTCAAGCGCCAGGGCACCCGTTGGTATCGCCTGGGCGAGCGGCAGTTCGCCCAGGATCAGCCCACGCCCAGCGCCAAGCAGCTGTCGATCTCAGCCTTCAAGCAGGGCTTTGCCAGCCATGTGTTTGCACGGCCAGAGTTTGTCTGGCCTATGGCTTCAGGCGTTTGATGAAGCGCAGCGGCGTGGCCCCAGGGCCGTAATCGGCGCCGCGGAACAAGGCCAGGGAACTCTCATTACCGGGCAAGACCTCGGCATGGATGTTCAAGGCAATATCCGCATGCATCGCGGCCATGGCCGCTTCACCGGCTTGCAGCAGGGCGCGTCCCAGCCCCAGGCCTTGCAGCTGGGGATCCAAATAGAGCGAGACCTCGAAGGCGGGGTCCGTATCCGACGTGGGCAAGGGATCGAAGCGAATCACGCCGACCGCAAGCGAGCCCCGATAGGCCAGAAAGAGTCGACTCTGCCCGGCCGCCAGCAGGCGCTCCAGCCAGCCGCGGTGGGTGTCCAGCGGAATTTCCTCCTGTGAGCGTGAGACTTGCCGTGTGCTGGGGTGATTGCGCCAGCGCCACATGAATTCGGCATCGCTCAGCTCGGCCGCACGCAGTTGCAGCGGCGCCTGGGCTAGCATCAGCAAGCCCATCGCCACCTTGCGTGCGCCTTGGCCATCGACCAGGGCGCGGCTATTCGTCGCCAGCGTCTGGCGCAAGCTCGCATCGTCCAGCAAGCGGCGCAGGCCCTGGGCCAGTGCTGGGGCATCCAGGCCGGTGGCGGCCAGCACCGCCTGGCGGCGTTCCAACTCGGGCAGCACGGCGCGTTGGTTGTCGGCCAGGCAAAGCGTCAAGGAGGGCACACCGACGGCACAGCGCTCCCAGGCTGCACCTCCTGCGGCGCCGATTTGCACATCATGGCGGGCGTAGAAGGCGCTGAGCTCGGGCAAATCGAGGCTCAGCTGGGTTTGTGCGTCTGCGCGCACGGCTTCGCGCAAGGCGGCGAGATGGGGGTTGGCGTGGGTGGAAACGATCTCGATCGGCCCTTGGAAACCTACGCCGCTTCGGCAGGCTTGCAGGGCCGTGGGGCTGAGGTTCAGTGGGTCGGTGCCGCCCAGAAATATGCCGATGCTGCGCACCTCGGCCGCCGGCACATGGGCTTGCAGTTCGGCATAGCTTTCACCCAGCAGGGCAAAGCCGGGTCCGCAAAACCAGCGCGCGGGCGGGCGGCGTAGCCAGGGGGCATAACGGGCTTGATGGCTGGACTCGACGCAGAGGTTTTGGTCGATCAAGGCATCAGCGCTCAAGGGCCTGTCGGCCAAATCGTCGATCACTGCGATGCGGCAGCCCAAGGCTTGGCGCAGAGCCTCGTGCCAGTCGGCCGCGATACCGTAGTGGTCAACGATGAGAAGGGCGGGCGCCTCGTGCTTGAGGACTTCGATGCAGGCTTGGGCATCGGCTGCCGCGTCGGCCAAAGCGCCCGGCTGAATGACGGCCGGCAGCTGCGCCAGCAGTCGGCTTTCGATGCCGGCCGAGGCCAGCAAGGCCTGCGCGTCAACATCGCTGGCTCGGCAAAGAAACAGCGTTTGTGCCCCCAGACGCTGCAAGGCCTGGGCGAGCGAGAGGCACCGGCGCAGATGACCCAGCCCGATCTGGGAAGAGCCATCGGCGCGGAAGGCGATGCGCATCAGCGCAGCTTGAACAAGGGCACCAGGGGGGCGCAGCGCAAGAGTTCCGGCACCCGGCCGTCGCTGGCGGCTTCACCCACCATGGGCAACAGCTCGCGGTACATGGCCAGGACCTGCTCGATGTCGCCGCTGCTGTGAGCGTGGCTGAGGTTGTGGGTGCCCAGACCCAGCACGCCGCGCTGATGCTGCTCTTGCGCCAGCAGGGTTTTGATGTCGAAGATGTTGGCGCCGCGCGCTTCGCGCACGTTCAGGAAGGTCCAGCTCGGATGGCCGCTGACCGAGAACAAATCGTTCAAGTTCTGTTCATCCAGCAAGCGGCGCAAACCGGTTTGCAGCTGTTCGCCCTTGGCCGCGATGCCGGCCAAAACAGGCTCGCGCTTAAGCTTGCTCAGCGTGGCCTTGGCGGCAGCCAGGGACAGGGCTTCGCCGCCGAAGGTGAAGGAGAAGAAGATCTCCTCCATCAGCTGCATCACATCGGCGCGGCCGGCGATGGCAGAGACCGGGAAGCCATTGGCCAAGCCCTTGCCGAAAGTGGCCAGATCGGGGGTGACGCCGAACAGCTCCTGCGCGCCGCCGTTGGCGAAACGGAAGCCGGTGATGGTTTCATCAAACACAAGCAAGGCGCCATGCTTGTGGGCCAGGGCCTTGACGCCTTCCAGAAAGCCGGGCTGTGGCGCCGCCACATTCATGGGTTCCAGAATCACCGCGGCCAACTGCTCGGGGAACTGCTGGAACAAGGCCTCCAGCGAGTTCAGCTCGTTGTAGGCAAAGGCATGGGTGAGGGCGCGGGTGGCCTCGGGCACGCCGCGATGGCGGGCGGTGCTGCCGATATACCAGTCCTGCCAGCCGTGGTAGCCGCAAACCGCAATGTGGTCGCGGCCGGTGAAGGCGCGGGCCAGGCGCACGGCGCCGGAGGTGGCGTCAGAGCCGTTCTTGCCGAAGCGCACTTTCTCGGCGCAAGGCACCATGTCCACGATCAGCTCGGCCACCTCGCATTCCAGGCGGTGCGGCAGGCTGAAGATGACGCCGGAGTCCTGCAGCTGGCGGCTGACGGCGCTGTTGACCTCTGCGTCTTGATAGCCCAGGGTGACCGAGGCCAGGCTCATCACCAGGTCCAGATACTCATTGCCGTCCACATCCCAAACGCGCGCACCCTGGCCACGTTCGATGAAGAAGGGCGAGACGCCCTTGGGGTATTGGGTGCGGCTCTTGCTGAAGGTTTGGCTGCCCAGGGGGATGACGCGCTCGGCGCGCTCCAGCATGGCTTCGGAAGCGGTGAATGTACGCATGATGGCAGTCTCTTTGGAAATAGGTGTTCGGAGTCAGAGCTGGGCGGCAGCGGCTTGCAGCGCGTCATTGCGCAGGCTCTTGGCATAGCCCTCATTGCGCTGGTGCGGGTTGAGCCGCAGCAGTTCGGGCCGGGCATCCAGCAAGCGCAGAAAGTCAAACAGATCGGCGCGCAGGGCGGCACCTGCGCCGGCTTGCGCGTCCAAGGCGTCGACCAGGGCGCGCACCAGGTGCAAATCATCCAGATGGTCTACGGTCCAGCGCAGCTGGGCCAATGGAATCACGCTGCTCAGGCTGCCAATGCGCAGCTTCTGGGCTTGCGCGCGCAGCCAGGGGGTGACGTGCTCACGCTCGCTGGGCAAGCGGGCGTGTTCTGCGGCTTGCAGCAAGGCTTGGCGGGTGAAGACTTCGACATCCAGGCCATCGGGGTAGCTGGCGGGCTCGCTATTGGTGCAGTAGTCCAGCTTCTGCGCGCAGAGCTGGCTGATGACGCGGTCGATCAGGGCCGGGTCGATCAGGGGGCAGTCGCCTGTCAGGCGCACGATCAGTTCGGCGTCGCTGGCCTGGGCGGCGCCGGCAAAGCGGGTCAGCACATCGTCCAGCGGGCCACGATGAACCGCATAACCGGCTTCGCGCACGGCGGCCGCCAGCGCGTCATCGCTGGGGTCGGTGCTGGTGGCCAGCACGATCTGGTCGATGAGCGTGGCGCGTTTGACGCGCTCCAGCATGAACAAAATCATCGGCATGCCGGCTAGCGGCATCAAGACCTTGCCAGGCAGGCGGCTGCTGGACAGACGGGCTTGCACAATCGCCAGGCATGAAGGGCGCGGATTCATTGAACTCATGGTTTGGGCCACAGGCGGGGGTCGTAGGCTTCGGGCAGGGCGCAGGCCAGGTGAGGGCGATGCAGGGGCCGGGCTTGCTGCCAGGCGCCGGCGATGTCTTGCCATTGCGCCAAGCTCTCTACGCCGACCACGCAGCTGTGCACCTGGGGCAGGGCCTTCACGAGGCCTAGCGCGGCCACGGTGGGAGATAGGTCTTGGGCTTGGCAGTCGTTTTGCCAGGCATGCAGAAATGGCGCGGCGGCCGGTACGCGTTGGGCCCCGCGTTCAGGCGCCAGCAGCAGGCCTTGCAAAAAGGCTGAGCGCACATGCAGCTCAACGCCCTTCAGCTGCTCGGCCTGCGGGCCTTGCAGGGTTTGCTGAAGGCGTTGATCGAGGGCATTGGCCGGCAGCTGGGCGATGCTGATGTCGTGGCGCTGACGTAGCGTCAGCAACTCTTCCGGTCCGTAGCAGGAGACACCAAGGCGAATGCCGCTGCCCTTGAGCTGCTGCTCGGCCTGTTCCCAAAGTGCTGGGCCGCCTGCGGCCAAAAGGTCAGCGGCGCTGTGGAACAGCAGGGCATTCAGGCGTTCGCCCAGGCGTTGGCGGGATTGCTCAATGCTCATCTGCACGGCAGCCAAAGCTTGGGCTTGCGAGAGCCCGCTCAGCGGCCTGATCTTGCTGATGATGCGAAAGTCCAGCGTGCCGCACAGGCGGGCCAGCCGGGCTTCGATATCGCCGTAAGCCGCGGCCGTGTCCAGCGTGCGCACGCCTTGCTGCCAGGCGGCGGCCAAGATGCGTTCGACCTCAGCCTCAGCCACGGTCTGGCCGCTGCCGACCGCGCCATAGGCGAGGCCAAATTGCACAGTACCTAGTGCCAGTTCCATGGCCTGACTCATCGCGCCAGCAAATGACGCAGCGTGGCGACGACGCGATCCTGATCAGCCTCCGTCATGGCAGGGAACAGGGGCAGGGAGATGCAGTGGGCGTAATAGGCCTCGGCCAGCGGGAAGTCGCCCGGCTTGAAACCCAGGGCTTGGTAATAGGGCTGGGTGTGGATGGGGATGTAGTGCACCTGCACGCCAAAGCCTTGCTCGCGCAGGGCAGCAAAGAGCTGAGCCCGCGTGATGGGGCAGCGCTGGGCATCCAGCTCGACGGCATACAAATGCCAGGCCGATTGCCGGTCGGCAAAGCGTGGTGGCAGGCGCAGCGGCAAATCCTTGAGCAACAGGTCATAGCGTGCCGCCAAGGCTTCGCGTGCGGCTTGCATCTGGGGCAGGCGGCGCAGTTGTGAGCGGCCGAGGGCAGCTTGCAACTCCGTCATGCGGTAGTTGTAGCCCAGCGCCTGCTGCTCATAAAGCCAGGCGCCTTCGGGCGGCTGGGTCATGGCGGCGGCTTCGCGCACCATGCCGTGCGAACGCAGGCCTTGCAGGGCCTGGGCCAGCTGTGGGTCACGGCAGGTGAGCATGCCGCCTTCGGCCGTGGTCACTACCTTGACGGCGTGAAAGCTGAAGACCGAGATATCGGCCCAGTCCGAACCCATGGGCCGGCCGTGCTGGCTGGCGCCGGTGGCGTGGGAGGCGTCTTGCAGCAGCTTGAAGCCGTAGCGATCAGCCAGGGCCCGCAGGGCTGGCCAGTCGCAAGGCAGGCCGGCAAAGTCCACCGGGATCACCACATCGGGCAGGCGGCCAGCAATCTGGGCTTGGGCCAGCTTGCTGCTCAGGGCTTCGATGCCCATTTGGCGGCTGAAGGGGTCGATGTCGACGAAGTCAACACTGGCGCCACAGTACCGTGCGCAATTGGCCGAGGCCAAAAAGCTGTTCGGTGTCGTCCAGACCAAGGACTGCGGGCCCACCCCCAACGCAAGGCAGGCAATGTGCAGGCCGGCGGTGGCATTGCTAACGGCAATGGCGTCCGGCACTTGGTGCACGGCGGCGAATTCGGCCTCGAAGGCGGGCAGCTCTGGGCCTTGCGTCAGGAAGTCGGAGCGCAGCACCGCGCAGACCGCGGCGATGTCTTCTTCGCTGATCTGCTGGCGGCTGTAAGGGATGGAAACTGTCATGGCCGAATTTAGATCAAGCGAGCTTCGGGCACATGCTCCATGATCAGCTCACGCAACTGGGCCACGCTGAGGAAATCGGGGTTGCTGCCGCTGTCATAGGCAAAGCCGGCGGGCACGCGCTCGGCGCCGGTCTTCTTGCAGTACTGCTCAATGCTGTACTCGCAGTTGGAGGGCAGGATGGCGTAGTAACGGCCCAGATCAACGGTTTGATAGCTGTCGCTGCCGGTGATCATCTCTTCGTGGATCTTCTCGCCGGGGCGAATGCCCACAATCTCCTGGCGGCAGTCGGGCGCCACGGCGGTGGCCACATCGCCAATGCGATAAGAAGGAATCTTGGGCACAAAGATCTCGCCGCCTTCGGCGTTCTGCAAGGCCCACAAGACCATCTCCACCCCGTCTTGCAAGGAGATATTGAAGCGGGTCATATTGGGGTCGGTGATGGGCAAGACGCCGCTGGCGCGCTTATCCACGAAGAAAGGGATCACCGAACCCCGGCTGCCCATCACATTGCCGTAGCGCACGACCGAGTAGCGGGTGGGGCGATGGCCGCGGATATTGTTGGCGGCGATGAAGAGCTTGTCCGAGCACAGCTTGGTGGCGCCGTAGAGATTGATGGGCGCAGCGGCCTTGTCGGTGGACAGGGCGACGACCCGCTCGACGTTTTGGTCCATGCAGGCTTCGATCAAATTCTGCGCACCCAGGATATTGGTCTTGATGCACTCAAAGGGGTTGTACTCAGCCGCCGGCACCTGCTTGAGCGCAGCGGCGTGGATGACGATGTCAATGCCTTCAAGCGCGCGGCGCAGCCGGGACTCGTCACGCACATCACCCAGGAAATAGCGAATGCTGGGGAACTCCCGCTCGCTGAAGCGCTGGGCCATCTCAAACTGCTTGAGCTCGTCGCGCGAGAACACCACCACCCTCCGGACATCGGGATAGCGCTTGAACACCGTGTCGACAAATGCCTTGCCGAAGGAACCGGTAGCGCCGGTGATGAGGATGGATTTGCCGTTGAGCATGGTGTGCCGAAGGTTGGTTGAAGGGTGCCCAGGGTGAACCACAGGCTTGTTGTGACTTTCGCCGCACTTGAGGGTGCTTGATCCCTGAAAAAAGCGCAGGCGGGTGGTCTATTTTGCAGCCCAGGGAACTTGGGGCAGAGTGGCCTTGCAAGGGGCGTGGCCCAGCAAAGAATTGCAGGGCAGGGATTGCCCCGGAATTCTGGCCATCGCAGGGCGCCCGCAGCTGTTAGCGTTCAGGCATTCTTGTTTTCAAGTCCAAGCCATGCCGTCGACCTCCTCTTGCTCCATCCATGCCCATGCCCTGGTCGAGAGCCCGCATATCGGCGCGGGGACACGGGTCTGGGCCTTTGTGCACATCCTGCCGGGCGCGCGCATCGGGCGGGACGCCAATATCTGTGACCATGTCTTCATCGAGAACGATGTGGAGGTGGGCGACCGGGTGACGATCAAGTGCGGCGTGCAACTCTGGGACGGGGTGCGCATCGAGGACGATGTCTTCATCGGCCCCAATGTGACCTTCAGCAACGATGCCTTCCCGCGCAGCAAGCAGCGGCCCGAGCAGTTTGTGCAGACCCGCGTGCGCAAGGGGGCCAGCTTGGGCTCCAATGCGACCGTGAGGCCAGGTGTCACCATTGGCGCTCATGCCATGGTGCAGGACGGCGCGGTGGTGACTCGTGATGTGCCGGCCAATGCCATCGTGGCGGGTAATCCCGCTCATGTCATCGGTTATGTGGATACCTTGCATCCGGCGGTGCAAGCCACGCAGCCCTCGGCAACACGGCCTGGCCAGGTGCCTGAGCGCTTGCAGGTGGCGGGCGCCTCGCTGGTGCAACTGCCGCAAGCGGTGGACATGCGAGGCTCGCTTTGCGTGGGGGAGATCGGCAAGCAACTGCCCTTCACGCCGCAGCGCTTTTTCATGGTCTATGACGTGCCCAGCCGCGAGGTGCGGGGCGAGCATGCGCACAAGCTCTGCCATCAGTTCCTGGTTTGTGTGAAGGGCAGCCTCAGCGTGGTGCTGGACGATGGCGAGCGCCGCGACGAGTTGCTGCTGGACAACCCCCGCCTGGGCTTACACATCCCGCCCATGGTCTGGGGCATACAGTACCGCTTCAGCGCCGACGCCGTCCTGCTGGTGCTGGCCTCGGACCCCTATGACGCTCAAGATTACATCCGCAGCTATGACGACTACCTCGCCGCCATTCAACGTGCCTGAAGCTGCAGTGCCTGAAGCTGCCGTGGCCGAGGCGCCCATCCCCTTCCTGAATTTGCAGCCCGCTTACCAAGTCGCGCAGGCCGAGATTGATGCCGCACTGCTGCGGGTAGCCCGTAGCGGCTGGTTCTTGTTGGGGCGGGAATTGCAGAGCTTCGAGGCGGCCTATGCGCAAAGCGTGGGCGCGGAAGGCTGTGTGGGCGTGGCCAATGGTCTGGATGCGCTGGCTTTGGCCCTGCAAGCCCTGGGCGTTGGGCCAGGCGATGAGGTCATCGTGCCCGCCAATACCTATATCGCCACCTGGTTGGCGGTCAGCCAATGTGGCGCCCGCCCGGTGCCAGTGGAGCCTGACCCGCTCAGCTACAACATCGACCCCGCCCGTATCGAGGCGGCCATCACGCCGCGCAGCAAGGTCATCCTGCCGGTGCATCTCTACGGCTTGCCAGCCGAGATGGATGAGATCTTGCAGATCGCCCGGCGCCATGGCCTCAAGGTGCTGGACGATTGCGCCCAAGCCCATGGGGCGATGGTTCGGGGCCGCGCCGTTGGCAGCCTGGCGGATTTGTCGGCCTGGAGCTTTTATCCTGGCAAAAACCTCGGGGCTTTTGGTGACGGTGGCGGTGTGACCGGCGCGGACCCGGCCTTGCTGGATCAGATCCGGGTGCTGCGCAACTACGGCTCGCGGGTCAAGTATCACAACGAGGTCAAGGGCCGTAACTCGCGGCTGGACGAAATCCAGGCCGCCGTGCTGTCTGCCAAGCTGCCGCATCTGCAGGCTCAGACCGAAGAGCGGCGCCGCATTGCTACACGTTTGCTCGATGGCTTGGCGGGTCTGCCCCTGCAACTGCCAACACCACCGGCCGCGCATCTGGAGTCGGCCTGGCATTTGTTTGTCGTCAGGCATGAGGCACGCGACCGCCTGCAGGCCGAACTCGCCCGCCAAGGTGTGGGCAGCCTGATTCACTACCCGGTGCCGCCGCATCTGCAGCCGGCCTATGCCGAACTAGGCTATGCCGCGGGTGACTTCCCCATCAGCGAGGCCATGCACCGTGAGGTGTTGAGCTTGCCGCTGTGGCCCGGCATGAGCGAGGCGCAGATCGATCGCGTGATTCGCGTCGTACGGGCCAGCGTTTAAGCCTCTTCGCTTTTCACCCAAGGTGCCGGCGCCGGGCCCCGGCTGCGCGCCGGATTGCCCACCCAAAGCTCGCCCGGCGGCACATCGCGTGTGACCACGCTACCGGCGCCAATCATGGCGCCAGCCCCGATACGCACCCCGCCCAGAATGGTGGCATTGGCCCCGATGGAGGCGCCACGCTCCAGCGTGATGGTTTGAAACTCGGCCGGGTACTGGCGTGAGCGCGGTGTGCGGTCATTGGTGAAAGTGGCGTTGGGGCCGATGAAGACATCGTCCTCCACCCGCAGGCCGTCCCATAACTGCACGCCGCTCTTGACGGTGACCCGATCCCCGATCACGACCTCGTTTTCAATCAACACCTGCGCGTTGATATTGCAGTCCGCGCCGATGCGGGCACCTGCCAGCACCACGCAAAACTGCCAGATGCGGGTGCGCGGGCCGATATGGGGGCTGGCCACATCGGCCAGGGCGTGAATCTTGGGGGCGTCGTTCTGTTCGCTCATATGGCTAGCATACCCATGCCTGCCTGCATTTCCGGCGAAGCCTGTGTTGCGCTTAGATCAGCGGCAACCAGGGGTCGCCATCTTCATGGGCGGGTCGGCGGTGTGCAAGCGCCTGACGCAGAAGGGTGTCTGGATCCGCCGCCTGGGCCTGCGCGGTCGGGGCCGCCTGGCTCAGTGAGGCCGGCAGGCTTTGATCGGCAGCCACCAATAGATCCTGCAGATTGGGCAGCGGGGTGTTTGCGTTGGCCGCCCCAGGCTGGGCGGCATCGTGCTCGCCATGAGTGGCGATCTCCTGGGCCAGCGGCACATCCCCGGGCGTGTTTTTGGCGAACCAGACATCGGCCATGAGCTTCTGGCTGCCGTCGGCCAAGGTGTAGCCGGACACCAGGCCGATCAGATTGCCCGCATCCATTTGGCTACTCTTTTGGGCATGCAAGTCCAGCGAGACGATGTTCAGCTCAGACAGGTTGAGCAGCTCTGCCGCTGCGCTCAAGCCATCGCGGTTGCGGTCTACCCAGACGCGCAGGTCGGCGAAGGCCGCGTCGTGTGTGTCCAGCACTCCGTCACCATTGCTGTCCAGGCTGCGCATGGCGGCATAGCCGTCGCCCGCGCGTTTGCCATCGGCCAAATGCACGCCGCTGCCGAAGAGCTCGGCGCCGTTGTCGATCTGCCCGTTGTGGTTGCGGTCCATCACCAACAAACCGTCCTTGCCATCGGTCCAGCCCCATTGCTGGCTCTTGCCGGTGGCATTGAGGTCGAACTGCACGCCTTGGGCGGCGGCGGTGGTGTGAACGCCATTGCCGTCCAGATCCAAGACGATGGGTGTGGCCGCAAACAAGGCGTCCACCTGGTTGGCGCTCATGGCCGCGATTTGCTCGGTGCTGAAGGCGTGCACCTGCTGCATATTCAGGCTGGCGATGTCCTGCGATTCCAGGCCCTGGATCTGCTCCGTCAGCAGTGCGTGAATCTGAGCCGTGCTCCAGGCGCGCAGCTGGGCCGAGCTGAGGGCGGCGATGTCCTCGGTTTCCAGCGCGCGGATTTGATCGGTGCTCAGCGCGGCGATGCTGCGGGAATTCAGCCCGGCGATCTGCCAAGTCTGCAAGGCGGCTATGTCTTCGGTCTCCAGGGAGCGAATTTGCTTGCTGCTGAGGCCGTTCAACTGCTGGGTCAGCAGGGCGCCGAACTGATCCGTGGTGAAGGCATTGAGTTGGTTGGTGCTGAGTGACTGCAAGACGGAGGTGCTCAGCGCCACGATGTCTTCGGTCTCGATGGCGGCCAATTGGGCGAGCTTGAATCCGCCCGCTTGGCGGCTGCTCAGGGCACTCATCTGCGCCTGACTCAGCTCAGCAATGGCTTCGGTGCTGAAGGCGCCGAGTTGCAAGCTGCTGAAGGCGCGCAGGGATTCGCTCAGCATGGCGTGCATATCGCTGCCTGCCAGCAAAGAGATGTTTTCGGTGCTCAGGCGCGCCAGTTGCGCGCTGCTGAGGGCGGCAATTTGCTCGGAGCCCAAGGCATCAAAGGCCTCGGTGCTCAAGCCGTTGAGGGCCAGGGAGGACAGTGAGCGAATCTGCAGCGTGCTCAGGCCCTCGACCTGCGCGCCGCTCAAGCTGGCGATTTGCACGGTGCTCATGCCAGCAAGCGCGCCGGTGCTTAAGGCCTGCAGCTGCAAGGGGCTCAGTGCCGTGATGTCCTCGCTGGCGAGGCCGCGAATTTGTGCGCTGCTCAGCAGACTCAGCTGTTCGCTGGCCAGCAGGGCAAATTGCTCGCTGGCCAGCATGCTGAGTTGGCGCGAACCCAGGCCGCGAATCTGGTCGGATTCCAAACTGTGGAGTTGTTGCTGGGAAAACAGCTGCAGCTCCTCGCTGCTAAGGGCGCGCAGCTGAGCCGTGCTCAAGGCCGCGATCTGCTCCGTGGCCAGTGCCAGCACCGCCTCGCTGGACAAATTGCCCACCGCCAAGGTGCTGATGGCGCGGATCTGTTCGCTGCTCAGGGCCTGGACCTGCGCGCCATTAAGTGCATGCACCTGGCTGCTGTTCAAGGCCTGGATGGACTTGCTGCTGAGCAAGCCCATGCCTTCCGCCGACAGCAGGGCGATGTCGGCGCTGTTCAGCCCGGCCATCTGATTGGCCTGCAAAACACCCACTTGTTGCGCCGTGAGGGTGGCCACCTGATCACTTTGCAAGGCATCCAATCCGGCGGTGGACCAGCCGCGCAAGGCATTGCTGCTGATGGCGGCAATGTCCACGAGTTCAATGCTGGCGATCTGGGCCGAACTCAAACCATTGAGCTGGGTCGAGCCCATCACCGCCCATTGCGCTTCGGTCAGCGCCACCAAGTCATTGGTTTCCAGGCTGCGCAGCTGCTCGCTATTGAGTGATTGCAGTTGCTGGCTGTTGAGTGAGGCGAACTGCTCGCTATTGAGCTGGCGCAGCTGGACGCTGCTCAAGCCGCGCAAGGCCTGGCTGCTGATGGCGGCCAGGCCATCTGCGCTGATGGCTGTCAGTTGTGCGCTGTCGAGAAAGCGCAGCTGATCGGCGTTCAGGGCGGCGAATTGCTGGGGCAGCAGCTGGGCGATCTCATCCGTGCTGATGGCAGCCAGCTGCACCGAGCCCAGCGTGGCGAGCTGGGCACTGTTGAGCTGCACCAGTTCCGCCGCGCCAAAGGCCGCGAACTGAGCGGTTGACAGAGCGCGCAAGGCGGCCGTGGACATGGCGGCCAGATCGTCGGCCACGATGGCCATGATTTGATCCGAACTGAGCAGGGCGAGTTGTGAGGTGCCCAGGCCCGCGACCTGCGCGCTGTTGAGCCCGGTCAGCTGATCCAGCGTCATGGCGGCAAGTTGCTTCGCCGACAGGGCTCGCACGCCGCGCGCCCCCAGGGCGGCCACATCGGCCAGCTCCATGGCGGCGACTTGTTGGGTGCTCAGGCCCATCAGCTGCTTATCACTCAAGACGCTGAATTGCTCGCTCAGCATGACCTGGATGGCGTCGGTGCTGAGTTGGCCCAGCTGCTGGCTGCTCAGCGCAGCAATTTGGGCGGTAGTCAGGGTCGCCGCCTGGCTCAGGTCGATATTGGCCAGTTGGCTGGAGGTGAGTCCCCGGATGGCGGCGGTGCTGATGGCCAACAAGGCATCAACCGGCAGGGCCCACATCTCGTCGGTACCCACCTTGGCCAATTGCTGTGAGCTCATCAAGGCCATCTGGCGCGAGCTGATGGCACCCCATTGGTCAACGGTCAAGGCATCGACCTGGGCGGCCGACAAAGCTCGCAGCCCGGCGCTGCTCAAGGCATTGAGGGACTGCATGCTCAGCTCGTCAATGCGCTCAGGGCTCAGGCCTGCCACCTGCTGTGAACCCAGGGCCGCCCATTGCTCGGTACCCAGGGCGATGAGCTGATCGATGCGCAGCGCTGCGATTTGCTCCGAACTCAGCGCCATCAACTGGCGTGAACTCAGCATTTGCACCTGAGCCTCGGTCAACTGGTGCAGCTGGGTGGCTTGCAAGCCTCGAATAGCACCACTGCTGAAGGCCTGCAAGGCTTCGCTGCCGATCTGCACGAACTGCTCGGAGCTCAGTCCAGCAATCTGGGCCGAGCTCAGAATCGCAGCTTGGCTGCTGCTCAGCACGCGCAAGAGATTAGGATCCAGCGAATGCAGTTGCTCCCCGGTGAGCGACTTGAAAGCGGCGGTTGACAGCGCGGCAAAGTCGTCGGTCTCCAGATGGGCCAGTTGATTGGCGCTGAGCGCTTGCAATTGCTTGGAGCTGAGCGCAGCCATCTGCAAGGTGCTCATCAGATTGAGCTGCTCGGTACTGAGCCACTGAATTTGATCGGTGCTCAGTGATCGAATTTGTACGGTGGACAGGCTTTGCCACTGATCGCTGCTCAGTGCGCTCAGCTGGGTGCTGCGCAAGGATTGCAGGGCCGTCGTGCTCAGGCTGCGCAGATCCTCGGTCTCCATCAGGCTCAGCTGCTTGCTGCTCAGCGCGGAGACTTGGGCCGAACTCAATGCCGCGATCTGGGCGGTGACCAGGGCCTGCAGCTGATCGCTGGCCAAGGCATTGAGTGTATTGCCGCTGAGTGCGCGTATGCCGGCGCTGCTGATGGCGGCCACGTCTTCGGTTTCCAGGGCGCCGATCTGACGGCTGCTCAGGGCCACGAGCTGGGCGGAGCTGAGGCTGCGGAACTGCTGGGTGCTCATGGCCATCAGGTCCGCGCTGTCCAGCACCGCAAACTGACGGGAGCTGAATGAGGCGATCTGGCGGGTGGCCAGCGAGCCTACTTGATCGCTGACCAGGCCTTGCAAGGCACTGAGCGTCAGGCCACGGATCGCGCCGGTGGACAAGCCGGGCAAGGCATCGCTGGTCAGCATTTGCAGCTGATCCGACTTGAGCCCCATGGCTTGGGCGGAGGTCAGCACGCCGAGTTGGGCGCCGCTGAGCCCGCCGAGCTGGTCCGACTGCAGCACGCCCAGCTGCTTGGCGCTAAAGCCCTGCAAGGCCTTGGTGCCCAGCTGCTCAAAATCGCTGGTGGTGAGCACGCCCAGTTGGCTGGTGCTGAGGCTTTTGAGTTGCGCCGTGCTCAGGGCAGGGATTTGATCGCTGCTCAGGGCGTCGATGCCAGCGCTACCCAGGCTGCTGATCTGACCGGTGCTCAGGGCTCGAATTTGGCCGCTGGCGAAGGTCTGCAGCAGCTCAGCCGGCAGTTCGCGCAAGGTGGCGCCGCTGATGGCTCGGATGGCCGCGGAGGACAGGTTTTGCAAGGCTTCCGGCGCCAAGGTGGCGAGCAGTGTCGCCTTCAGCGCACTGCCGTGGCTGCCGTTGAGACTGCCGATTTGGTCCACCGTCAAGGCGGTGATTTGTTCGGGCGCCAGGGAGCTCAGTTGGCCACCGGAGAGGCTGGAAATGAACTTGGTGCTCAGTTCGCTGAGCTCGTTGGGTGCGATTACCGCCAACAGGCTGGTGGACATGCCCTTGAGCTGAGCGGGATTGAGCTGCACCAACTGGTCCACGCCCAAGACCTCAAATTGCTCGGCACGTATGCCCGGAAATTGTTTGGACTGCAGGCTGCCGACCTGCTCGGGCAGCAGCTGAGAAAACTGGTCCAGGGTCAATGCGCCCAACTGGGCCGTATTGAGCGCCTTGAAGACGGTGGGGGTGAGGGCTTGCAGCTGTTCGACTGAAAAGGCCGACATCAAGCTGGCGGGCAAAGATTTGAACGCCCCCGCCTTCAAGGACAGGGCCTGCTCATAACTCAGCGCCGCAATATGGTCAGGGGTGAACTGCGCCCACACAGCCGGACTGAGCTTGGCGAGGGCCTGCGTGCTCATTTGAGCAAGCTCTTCGGGGCTCGGTGGTGTGGGGACGGAGGTGGCCATGGCTGTTCTGCTTGATCAGGCTGGAGCCGGCAGCAGCATTGCAAAAGGACAAGGGTTCAAACCCAGCGGCGCGCTCGCCCTGGGGTAGGCGCGACGCTTGGCTGGGATATTAGGTGGCGGCGCTTGGCTCTCGTTCAAACAGGGCCTCACAAAGTGGACAAACCGGATGCATCGTTCACGATGCATCCGGATTTGTCGTCGATCAAACTCAGATCAGAGGCAGGTGGCGACTCAGGTCGTCGTCATCGCCTGGGTTCTTGTGCTTGATCAGCGCTGGGCCGTCGATGGCCTGATGCGTCAGCTTGTCGGCACTTGGCGCTCCTGGCAGTGGCACCTCGGCGGGCGGCACCAGCACATCGCTGAGCTGCAGCTTGGCTCCGTCGCTGCCCGTCACGGCCGTGGGCGCCGTGGTCGTGGCCGCTTGGCTGGAGTCGCGGCTGAACCAGACGTCGGCCATATCGTGCGTCTTGCCATCCGTCGCCTGATAACCCGAGACCAGGCCCACCAGATTGCCGTTGTTGACCGCCGTCGAGGTCTGGGCATGCAGATCCAGGTTGGCAATATGCAGGGAGTCCAGGGACTTCAGCTCGCCGGCCTGGGTGATGCCGTCGTGGTTGCCATCCACCCAAACCTGCAGCTGGGCAAAGTCCTTGTCCTTGGCATCCAGCTTGCCGTCATGGTTGCTGTCCATCGCGGCCATCGCGGCGTAGCCATCCTTGGCGTGTGAGCCATCGGCCAGGCGGGTGCCTTCGCCGAAGAGCTCGCGGCCGTCATTGATCTTGCCGTCGCCGTTGATATCGCGCACCAGCAGGCCGTCATTGCCGCCCACCCAGCCCCACTTCTGCCAGACACCCATGCCCAAGAGGTCGTAAGTAACGCCCTTGTCGGCAGAGATGGTCTCCACACCGTTGCCGTCCAGGTCAAGGATGATGGGCGAGACCTGGGCCGCGACCAGTGCATTGAGCTGATCGCTGCTCATGGCGTTGATCGCCTCGGTGGCGAAGGAGGTCGCCTGCGTCATCGAGAGCTTGCTGATATCCGACGCATCCAGTCCGGCAATCTGCTCGCTGATCAGCGAGTGGATCTGCTCCGTCGTGAAGGTAGAGAACTGGGCCGAGGTCAAGGCCTTGATGTCATCAGTTTGCAGAGCCTGGATCTGGTCGCTGGTGAAGCCACGCAGAGCCGCTGTGCTGAAGTAGCTGATGTCGCTGCTGTCGAAGGCGCGAATCTCTTCCGAGCTCAGCGTGTGCAGTTGCTCAGAGTTGATCGCGGCCAGCTGTGCGCTGCTCATCGCCGTCAGCTGATCCGAGTGCAGGGCGGAGAACTGGTCGGTGGCGATGGCGCGGATTTGTGCCGTGCTCAAGGCCTGCACGTCCTCCGATTCCATGACCCGGAAGTGTTCACTCGTCATGCCGCGGATTTGCGTGGTGCTCAGAGACGCAATTTGTGCAGTGCTGAGGCCCTCGATCTGATCGGTGATGAAGGCGGCCAGCTGGTCCGATCCGAATCCGCGCAGGGCACTGGTGCTCAGCTGGCTCAGGTCTGCGGTTTCCAGCGCTCGCACCTGGTCGGAGCCAAGTACAGACAGTTGGGCCGAGCTGAGTAGCTTGAACTGGTCGGTGGCCAGTGCCTTCAGGTCAGCCGTTTCCATACCGGCAAACTGAGCCGTGCTGAGCGCTTGGATCTGCGCCGAGGTCAGCTGGCCGATCTGGTCGGAGGCCAGAGCATTCAACTGATCGGTACCCAGTGAGCGGATCTGAGCCGTCGTCAGGGCACGCAGGTCGGCGGTTTCCAAGCTGGCAAGCTGATCAGTGCCCAGGCCCTTCAGTTGCTGAGTGGTCAGCGACTGGATCTGGTTCGAGCCCAAGGCGTTGATCTGGTCAGACACCAGGGCACGGATGCCGTCCGAACCCAGGCCACGCAGGGCGGCCGTGCTCAGCAGGGCAAAGTCTTCGGTCTCCAGCTTGTTGAGCTGATCCGAGGCCAGGGCGCCGATCTGAGCGGAGCTAAGGATCTTGGCCTGATCGGTGGTCAGGGCCTTCAGGTCGGCCGACTCCATACCAGCGAACTGGGCCGTCGTCAGGGCTTGCACCTGCAGCGTGGTCAGCTGAGCGATCTGGTCCGTGCCCAAAGCATTGAACTGATCGGTGGCCAAGGAGCGGATCTGCGCCGTGGTCAAGGCACGCAGATCAGCGGTTTCCAGCGAGGCGACTTGATCGGTGCCCAGCCCCTTGAGTTGCTGAGTGGTCAGCGACTGGATCTGGTTCGAGCCCAGGGCGTTGATCTGGTCAGACACCAGGGCACGGATGCCGTCCGAACCCAAGCCACGCAAGGCGGCCGTGCTCAGCAAGGCGAAGTCTTCGGTCTCCAGCTTGTTGAGCTGATCCGATGCCAGGGCGCCGATTTGAGCGGAGCTGAGGATCTTGGCCTGGTCGGTGGCCAGGGCCTTCAGGTCGGCCGATTCCATCCCGGCCATCTGGGCCGTCGTCAGGGACTGGATCTGAGCTGTGGTCAGCTGGCTGATCTGATCGGTGCCCATGGCGTTGAGCTGCTCGGTGGCCAGGGAACGGATCTGTGCCGTGGTCAAGGCGCGCAGATCGGCGGTTTCCATCGCAGCGACCTGATCGGTGCCCAGGCCATTGAGTTGCTGGGTCGTCAGCGACTGGATCTGGGCCGAGCCCAAGGCATTGATCTGGTCAGACACCAGGGCACGGATGCCGTCGGACGTCAGGCCACGCAGGGCTGCCGTGGTCAGCAGGGCAAAGTCTTCGGTCTCCAGCTTGTTGAGCTGATCCGAAGCCAGGGCGCCGATTTGAGCCGAGCTGAGCAGCTTGGCTTGGTCGGTGGCCAGGGCCTTCAGGTCGGCCGACTCCATGCCGGCAAACTGAGCCGTCGTCAGGGCTTGGATCTGCACACTGGTGAGCTGTGCTATCTGATCGGTGCCCAGGGCATTGATTTGATCCGTGCCGAGGGAGCGCAGCTGTGCCGTGGTCAGGGCGCGCAGATCGGCCGTTTCCATCGAGGCGATCTGATCGGTGCCCAAGCCGTTGAGTTGCTGGGTTGTCAGCGACTGGATCTGTGCTGTGCCCAGAGCATTGATTTGGTCAGACACCAGGGCACGGATGCCGTCGGAGGTCAGGCCACGCAGGGCTGCCGTGGTCAGCAGGGCAAAGTCTTCGGTCTCCAGCTTGTTGAGCTGATCCGAGGCCAGTGCGCCGATCTGAGCGGAGCTGAGGATCTTGGCATGGTCGGTGGCCAGGGCCTTCAGGTCGGCCGACTCCATGCCAGCGAACTGGGCCGTCGTCAGGGCTTGCACCTGCAGGGTGGTCAGCTGAGCGATTTGATCAGTGCCCAAGGCATTGAATTGATCGGTGGCCAAGGAGCGGATCTGAGCCGTCGTCAGGGCACGCAAATCAGCGGTTTCCAAGGAGGCGACCTGATCGGTCCCCAGACCCTTGAGTTGCTGAGTGGTCAGCGACTGGATCTGGTTCGAGCCCAGGGCATTGATCTGATCAGACACCAGGGCGCGGATGCCGTCGGAGGTCAGGCCACGCAGGGCGGCTGTGCTCAGCAGGGCGAAGTCTTCGGTCTCCAGCTTGTTGAGCTGATCCGAGGCCAGGGCGCCGATCTGAGCGGAGCTGAGGATCTTGGCCTGGTCGGTGGCCAGGGCCTTCAGGTCGGCCGACTCCATGCCGGCCATCTGTGCGGTCGTCAGGGACTGGATCTGAGCGGTGGTCAGCTGGCTGATCTGGTCGGTGCCCAGGGCGTTGAGTTGGTCGGTGCCGAGGGAGCGGATCTGCGCCGTGGTCAAAGCGCGCAGATCGGCGGTCTCCATCGAGGCGATCTGATCGGTGCCCAGACCCTTGAGTTGCTGAGTGGTCAGCGACTGGATCTGGTTCGAACCCAGGGCATTGATCTGATCAGACACCAGGGCACGGATGCCGTCCGAACCCAGGCCACGCAGGGCGGCCGTGGTCAGCAGGGCAAAGTCTTCAGTCTCCAGCTTGTTGAGCTGATCCGAGGCCAGGGCGCCGATCTGAGCCGAGCTGAGCAGCTTGGCTTGGTCGGTGGCCAGGGCCTTCAGATCGGCCGACTCCATGCCGGCGAACTGAGCCGTCGTCAGGGCTTGGATCTGCGCACTGGTCAGCTGAGCAATTTGATCGGTGCCCAGGGCGTTGATCTGGTCGGTGCCCAGGGAGCGGATCTGCGCCGTGGTCAAGGCGCGCAGATCGGCGGTTTCCATTGCGGCGATCTGATCGGTGCCCAGACCGTCGAGTTGCCGGGTCGTCAGCGACTGGATCTGAGCTGAGCCCAGGGCATTGATCTGGTCGGACACCAGGGCACGGATGCCGTCCGAACCCAAGCCACGCAGGGCGGCGGTGGTCAGCAGGGCAAAGTCTTCGGTCTCCAGCTTGTTGAGCTGATCCGAGGCCAGGGCGCCGATCTGAGCGGAGCTGAGGATCTTGGCATGGTCGGTGGCCAGAGCCTTCAGGTCGGCCGACTCCATGCCAGCGAACTGGGCGGTCGTCAGGGCTTGCACCTGCAGGGTGGTCAGCTGAGCGATCTGGTCCGTGCCCAAGGCATTGAACTGATCGGTGGCCAAGGAGCGGATCTGTGCCGTCGTCAATGCACGCAGATCAGCGGTTTCCAGCGAGGCGACTTGATCAGTCCCCAGACCCTTGAGTTGCTGAGTGGTCAGCGCCTGGATCTGGTTCGAGCCCAAGGCATTGATCTGGTCAGACACCAGGGCACGGATGCCGTCCGAACCCAGGCCACGCAGGGCGGCGGTGCTCAGCAGGGCGAAGTCTTCGGTTTCCAGCTTGTTGAGCTGATCCGACGCCAAGGCGCCGATCTGAGCGGAGCTGAGGATCTTGGCCTGGTCGGTGGCCAGAGCCTTCAGGTCGGCCGACTCCATACCAGCGAACTGGGCCGTTGTCAGGGCTTGCACCTGCAGGGTGGTCAGCTGAGCGATCTGATCAGTGCCCAAGGCATTGAACTGATCGGTGGCCAGGGAGCGGATCTGCGCCGTGGTCAAGGCACGCAGATCAGCGGTTTCCAGTGAGGCGACCTGATCGGTGCCCAGACCCTTGAGTTGCTGAGTGGTCAGCGACTGGATCTGGTTCGAGCCCAGGGCATTGATCTGATCAGACACCAAGGCACGGATGCCGTCCGAACCCAGACCACGCAAGGCGGCGGTGGTCAGCAGGGCGAAGTCTTCGGTCTCCAGCTTGTTGAGCTGATCCGAGGCCAGGGCGCCGATTTGAGCGGAGCTGAGGATCTTGGCCTGGTCGGTGGCCAGGGCCTTCAGGTCGGCCGACTCCATGCCGGCGAACTGAGCCGTCGTCAGGGCTTGGATCTGCGCACTGGTGAGCTGAGCAATCTGGTCGGTGCCCAGTGCGTTGATCTGGTCGGTACCCAGGGAGCGGATCTGCGCCGTGGTCAAGGCGCGCAGATCGGCGGTTTCCATCGCGGCGATCTGATCGGTGCCCAGGCCGTCGAGTTGCCGGGTCGTCAGCGACTGGATCTGGTTCGAGCCCAAAGCATTGATCTGGTCAGACACCAGGGCACGGATGCCGTCCGAACCCAAGCCACGCAGGGCGGCCGTGGTCAGCAGGGCGAAGTCTTCGGTCTCCAGCTTGTTGAGCTGATCCGAAGCCAGGGCGCCGATCTGAGCGGAGCTGAGGATCTTGGCATGGTCGGTAGCCAAGGCCTTCAGGTCGGCTGACTCCATGCCAGCGAACTGGGCCGTCGTCAGGGCTTGCACTTGCAGGGTGGTCAGCTGAGCGATCTGGTCAGTGCCCAAGGCATTGAACTGATCGGTGGCCAGGGAGCGGATCTGCGCCGTGGTCAAGGCACGCAGATCAGCGGTCTCCAGCGAGGCGGCCTGATCGGTCCCCAGACCCTTGAGTTGCTGAGTGGTCAGCGACTGGATCTGGTTCGAGCCCAGGGCATTGATCTGATCAGACACCAGGGCACGGATGCCGTCCGAACCCAGGCCACGCAGGGCGGCCGTGGTCAGCAATGCGAAGTCCTCGGTCTCCATCTTGCTGAGCTGGTCAGAAGCCAGTGCGGCGATTTGGGCCGAACTCAGCACCTTGGCCTGTTCAGTGGTCAGGGCACGGATATCGGTGGTTTCGATTCCGGCGGCCTGTGTTGTCGTGATGGCCTGGATCTGAGTGGTCGTCAGTTGGCCGATCTGGTCGGTGCCCAAGGCATTGAGTTGGTCGGTGCCCAAGGAGCGCAGCTGACCCGTGGTCAGCGCACGCAGATCGGCGCTTTCCATCGAGGCGATCTGATCGGTGCCCAGACCGTCGAGTTGACGGGTTGTCAGTGACTGGATCTGGTTCGAGCCCAGGGCATTGATCTGATCAGACACCAGGGCACGGATGCCGTCGGACGTCAGGCCCCGCAATGCAGCGGTGCTCAGCAGGGCGAAGTCTTCGGTCTCCAGCTTGTTGAGCTGGTCGGAAGCCAGGGCGCCGATCTGAGCGGAGCTGAGGATCTTGGCCTGGTCGGTGGCCAGGGCCTTCAGGTCGGCCGACTCCATGCCGGCCATTTGTGCGGTCGTCAGGGCCTGGATCTGAGCTGTGGTCAGCTGGCTGATCTGGTCGGTGCCCAGGGCGTTGATCTGGTCGGTGCCGAGGGAACGGATCTGCGCCGTGGTCAAAGCGCGCAGATCGGCGGTTTCCATCGCGGCGATCTGGTCGGTGCCCAGACCCTTGAGTTGCTGAGTGGTCAGCGACTGGATCTGCGCTGAGCCCAGGGCATTGATCTGGTCAGACACCAAAGCACGGATGCCGTCGGAGCTCAGGCCTCGCAGGGCGGCCGTGGTCAGCAGCGCGAAGTCTTCGGTCTCCAGCTTGTTGAGCTGATCCGAGGCCAGGGCGCCGATCTGAGCGGAGCTGAGCAGCTTGGCTTGGTCGGTGGCCAGGGCCTTCAGGTCGGCCGACTCCATGCCGGCGACCTGGGCGGTCGTCAGGGCTTGGATCTGCGCACTGGTCAGCTGAGCAATTTGATCGGTGCCCAGGGCGTTGATCTGGTCGGTACCCAGGGAGCGAATCTGTACCGTGGTCAAGGCGCGCAGATCGGCGGTCTCCATCGCGGCGATCTGATCGGTGCCCAGGCCGTCGAGTTGCCGGGTTGTCAGGGACTGGATCTGAGCTGAGCCCAAAGCATTGATCTGGTCAGACACCAGGGCACGGATACCGTCCGAACCCAAGCCACGCAGGGCGGCCGTGGTCAGCAGGGCGAAGTCTTCGGTCTCCAGCTTGTTGAGCTGATCCGAAGCCAGGGCGCCGATCTGAGCGGAGCTGAGGATCTTGGCGTGATCGGTGGCCAAGGCCTTCAGGTCGGCCGATTCCATGCCGGCGAACTGGGCCGTCGTCAGGGCTTGCACCTGCAGGGTGGTCAGCTGACCGATCTGGTCAGTGCCCAGGGCATTGAATTGGTCGGTCGCCAAAGAGCGGATCTGTGCCGTGGTCAACGCGCGCAGATCGGCGGTTTCCATCGAGCCGACCTGATCGGTTCCCAAGCCCTTGAGTTGCTGGGTCGTCAGCGACTGGATCTGGTTCGAGCCCAGGGAGTTGATCTGGTCAGACACCAGGGCACGGATACCGTCGGAAGTCAGGCCACGCAGGGCGGCCGTGCTCAGCAGGGCGAAGTCTTCGGTCTCCAGCTTGTTGAGCTGATCCGAGGCCAGCGCGCCGATCTGAGCGGAGCTGAGCAGCTTGGCTTGATCGGTGGCCAGGGCCTTCAGGTCGGCCGATTCCATGCCGGCGAGTTGAGCCGTCGTCAGGGATTGGATCTGTGCGTTGGTCAGCTGGCCAATCTGATCGGTGCCCAGCGCATTGAACTGATCGGTGCCGAGGGAGCGCAGCTGCACGGTGGTCAGCGCGCGCAGATCGGCGGTTTCCATCGAGGCAACTTGATCGGTACCCAGACCCTTGAGCTGCTGGGTCGTCAGGGATTGGATCTGAGCCGAGCCCAAAGCGTTGATCTGGTCAGACACCAGGGCACGGATGCCGTCGGACGTCAGGCCACGCAGGGCGGCCGTGCTCAGCAGGGCAAAGTCTTCGGTCTCCAGCTTGTTGAGTTGGTCCGAAGCCAGGGCGCCGACTTGCGCGGAACTGAGGATCTTGGCTTGGTCGGTGGCCAGGGCTTTCAGGTCGGCCGACTCCATGCCAGCGAGCTGGGTGGTGTTAAGCGACTGGACCTGTGTCGTGGTCAACTGGGCGATCTGGTCGGTGCCCAGTGCGTTGAATTGATCGGTGGCCAAGGACCGAATCTGCGCCGTCGTCAGGGCACGCAAATCCTCGGTTTCCAGTTTGGCAACCTGGTCGGTTCCCATGCCCTTGAGCTGTTGGGTCGTGAGGGCTTGAATCTGATTGGTCAGCAGGGCGTTGATCTGGTCGGTGCCAAATGCGCCCAGGGAATCACTGGTGACGCCTCGCAGTGCTGAGGTGCTCAGCTTGGCGACGTCTTCGGTCTCGATCTTTGAAAGCTGATCCGAGGTCAGGGCGCCGAGCTGCTTGGAGTTGATGACCTTGAAAACCTCGGTCCCCAAGGCTTTCAGGTCCTGCGACTCCAAAGCGGCCATGTGTTCAGTGACAAAGGCACTGACCTGCTTAGTGGTCAGTGCCTGTGCTTGCTCACTGGTCATGCCCTTGATCTGATTCGCGCTGAAGGCCTGTATGGCCGCCGTGCTGAATTTAGCGAAATCCTCGGTCTCGAAGAAGCTGATCTGCTCCGAGCTGAGTGACTTGATCGCCAAGGTGGACAAGCTGGCCGTCTGCTCGGTCGTCAGCGCTTTCAGCTGATCAGACGTAAATGCTGCCCAGTCTTCTGAAGTCAGCTTGCGCAGAGTCGCCGTGGTCAGACCATCAATTTGGTCGGTGGAAAGGCTTGTGATGATCGAGGGCATGAGCTTTACCTCAGGTGGGCGTGACTGTTCGGGGCTGGTGAATTCAAGACTGAACTTGGAGGCTCACCGGATCGTTTCGCTACAGTCACGTGAATGCTTTGGGCTTGGCGCTCGGCGTCGAAACGAAGGGCGCCACGCTCAGGTACAGAACTGAAAACTGTCTGTGGTTCCAGGGTTTGGGCTCAATATGGGCTTGGGCTCTGGGGCGATATCTGCAAACTTCGGCACAAGGCTGCCAATCTTTAGCAACCATGGCTTCACATGCAGGGCTTTCGCTCAGACATGTGCTGATTGGGTACTTTTTGCTTAAAGCCTGGTTCTGGTCGCATAACTTCAAAATGACACAGTCAGGCATCTCAGCAAATCTCTGTCGGCATGCTAGGTGTCTGGCAAGCAGGCATTGGATGGAAAAGCTGCCCAAACGTGCAGCTTTTGGCAGGATGGCTGGGCGCGAGTTCTCGCTGTAATGCTCAATATCGGCGTCAAGCCTGTTGGGCACACTCGCCATGCAAGTCACCACCCTGATTCCTGCTTACAAGACCAAGTACATCGTTGAGTTGTTGACGGGGCTGATGACGCAGACGCTCAAGCCGCAAAAAGTCATCGTTTCGGACGACAGCCCGGATGGCGTATTCGGTGCCTTGTTGCAGTCACCGCAAATGGAGTTGGCGCGGCGCAAGCTGCAGATCGAAGTGCATACCGGCCCGCGCGCCGGTGCCTACGAAAACTTCAAGCACTTGCTGCGCTTGTGGGACGGGTCGACCGAGCTGGTCCACCTCTTGTTGGACGACGACATCCTCTACCCCGACTTCTATCTGCGCCACCTGATGGCGCACGCCAGTTGCCGCAGCCCCAGCAGCATCAGTGCCCGCTGGTGCACCAATGAGCGAGGCCAGCCGGTGGAGGGCATGCCCATCCCGAAGAATGTCTGGTTTTCTAACGACCGTATCGTCTTGTTGGAAGCGTCCTTGCTGTTCTCCAGCACCTTGCCCGATTGCACCAATTGGTTGGGGGAGTTCTCCAACTGCGTGATGCGCAAGGAGGCTGCCGATTTGCTTTTCAGCCCGCAATTTGCAGGCGTCTCCTATGAAGGCCTGTGGGATTTGGGTGCATTTTTGGCGGCCAGCCTGATCGGGCCGGTGGCCTATATCCAAGACCGGTTGGGTGCGTTCCGGGCGGGCGGCGAGGGCCACTCCGCGCAGTTGCTGGGCAAGCATATGAAAGCCGCTCATCTGGCCTACGCAGCCTTGAGCCTGGGGGCGGTGCGGCTGGAGCGGCTCAGCCCTGACAGCGCGCGCAAGGGTTACGCCGGCCTGCATCAGGCGCTGCTGGACCGTTACACCGCCGAGCCCGATGTGGCGCCCTTCATCCCGGTGCTGGGGCGCCTGGCTGCGGGCGAAGCTGAGGCCGAGGCGGAGTTCTTGCTCCTGTGGGAGCAATTCCTGCGCAGCCACAAGTTTTGATTCAGCGCCCAGCGTTCGAGAACTATTCGCCAGAAAGCCAGCCATGAGTCTTGTTGCCTCTGAAGCCCAAACCCTGCCGGTGGTGGTGGTGTCCTACAACAGCGTGGACTTGCTGCGCAATCTATTGAGCTCCTTTCGGAGCTTCTATCCCAATCCGGTCCATGTGGTGGATGGCTCAGAGCCTGGCCCGCTGGCCGACATTCGCACCATGCTGGTCGAGTTTGAGGGCGTGACTCTGCATGCGCAGGAGTTCAACATCCACCATGGCCCGGGCATGGCCTGGGCCATCAGTCAGTTGGACCTGGGCCCCCGCGCCTTGTTTCTGGATAGCGATATCGTGGTCCTGAAACCGGGCTTTATTGAGGACTTGCTGTCCCATCTGCAGCCCGAGGACTATGGCGTGGGCGGCGTGGCCTATGTCAATCGCGAGGGTTTTGATATTCCCTATGCCTACGGGGCAGTGCCTTATCTGCACCCGCCGTGCATGCTGTGCAATATCGAGGTGATGAAACAGTGGCCGCTGCCCATCAAGCATGGCGCGCCCATGGTGGCGCCCATGTTGGCCTTGCATGATGCGGGGCGCTCGCATCTGCTGCGGCATCTGGACTGGACGTTCAACGACGTCACCCCCGATACCCGCAAGCTCTATTTGGATCACATCGGCCGTGGCACGGTCACCGCTACCCAGGGCTACCACTTGGAAGAGTGGATGGCTGAAGCGCAGGCGCGAGCCCAGCAAAAGCTGGCACAAGCTCAAGGCGCCGCGCCAACCGGCTACAACCCCGATTTGCTACCCATGATTCCGGCCGGCGCGCGGCGCATTTTGGAGGTGGGTTGCAGCACCGGTGCGCTGGCGCATGCCCTGAAATTGCAAAGGCCGGATGTGCACATCCTTGGCTTGGAGCTTGATCCCAAGGCGGCCCAAGTGGCACGTGGGCATTGCAACGAGGTCTTGAATTTGGACATCGAAGCCGCCGATGAGGCCTTGTTCCGCGACTTCGCTGACCGCGACTGCTGGATTTTTGGCGATGTGCTGGAGCATTTGCGTGACCCCTGGCGAGTGCTGAGCCAGATTCGCAAGGTCATGCCGGCGGGCGCTTGCGTGGTGGCGAGCATTCCCAATGTGCAGCATTGGAGCCTGCAAGGGCGCCTAGCCGTGGGGGATTTTCGTTATGAGGCTGATGGTTTACTGGACCGCACCCATTTGCGCTGGTTCACCCGCATCACCTTGTTTGAGCTGTTTCAGTCGGCTGGTTTGAGGGTGGAGGCCGGCGTGCCGCGCATTTTCAATGAGCCGGGGCGGGAGCCTGTGCTGGCGGCCATCCGGCAGATGGCCTTGGCCATGGGCCGTGACCCGGAAGGGGCAGTGCGGGATGCGCTGCCCTTGCAATACGTGGTGCGTGCCGTCGCAATCTGAAGTTAGTCGCCCGCGCCTGATGCGGGCGTGCCGTGGGTGGCTGCGGCGAGGCCGTTGTCGAAATGCATGCGCATGAGTCGCGCCGCGTCCTCGCTGCGGCGTTCGACCAGTGCGGCGATCAGCATTTCGTGCTCCTGCAGCGAATCTTGGATTCGCCCTTGCTTGAACAAGGAGTGATGGCGGTTGAGCTTCATCACTCGGCGCAGGTCGGTGACGATTTGCTGGCGCCAGCGATTGCCTTCAATTTCTAGGATGCGCAGGTGAAAGCGCTCATTGGTCGCGAAAAAGGCCTCGTGATGCTCTGCTTGGTCCACCAGGGTTTTGTGCAGGGCCTGTAGCTCTTGCATTTGCTCCGCGCTCGCCAGTTGGCAAACGCGTGCCGTGGCATCGCTTTCCAGCAGGGCCAGCAACTGGTAGGCCTCGCGCACATCGCGCTCTGACATTTCGGTCACATAGGCGCCGCGCCGCACCTTCATCGTCACCAGGCCTTCAGCCGCCAAGACTTTCAGGGCTTCGCGCAGCGGTGTTCGGCTGATGCCGAGGTCGCGGCAAATCTTGAGTTCATCAATCCAATGGCCGGGCTCGAGTTCGCGGCTGAAGATTTGCGCGCGCAGGCGTTCGGCCACCTCTTGGTAGAGGGCTCGCGGTGCCAGAGCTTGGGGTGTGGCCATTGGATTTGTCAGAGTTCAGTCATTTTTGAATTTATAATTATGAATGAAAGTTCGACAGCGTAGTTGAACGACCGGAGCCTCCCATGTCAGATTCACGTTCATCAGTTCCCGCCTCAGCTGCAGCAGCGCCCAAGTCAACGGCGCCCGTCAACTCGCCTTCGGCGGCTGGCGAATTTGCTGCAGCCGATCTGGCGCAGTGGCACAAGGCCGCTGCCAAGTCGGCCCCCGGCGGCAATGTGGATGCTTTGAACTGGCATACGCCGGAAGGCTTGGTGGTCAAGCCCCTGTACACGGCCGAGGACACGGCGGAACTACCCCACGCCAATACCTTGCCCGGCTTCGAGCCCTTTTTGCGCGGCCCGCAAGCCACCATGTATGCGGTGCGCCCCTGGACCATCCGCCAGTACGCCGGTTTCTCTACTGCGGAGGAAAGCAATGCCTTCTACCGCAAGGCCTTGGCGGCGGGCGGGCAGGGCGTGTCGGTGGCCTTCGACTTGGCGACCCACCGCGGCTACGACAGCGATCACCCGCGCGTGACCGGTGACGTCGGCAAGGCCGGCGTGGCGATTGATTCGGCCGAAGACATGAAGATCTTGTTCGACGGCATTCCGCTCGACAAGGTTTCGGTGTCCATGACCATGAATGGCGCCGTGCTGCCAGTGTTGGCCGGCTATGTGGTGGCGGCCGAGGAGCAGGGCGTTTCGCAAGATCAGCTGAGTGGCACGATCCAGAACGACATCCTCAAGGAGTTCATGGTTCGCAACACTTATATCTACCCGCCCGAGCCGTCGATGAAGATCATCGGCGACATCATCGAGTACACGGCCCAGCACATGCCGAAGTTCAACTCGATCTCGATCTCGGGCTATCACATGCAAGAGGCGGGCGCCAATCAAGCTTTGGAGCTGGCCTTCACCCTGGCCGATGGCAAGGAATATGTGAAGACCGCTATTGCCAAGGGCATGGATGTGGATGACTTTGCCGGCCGCCTGAGCTTCTTCTGGGCCGTGGGCATGAACTTCTATCTGGAGATCGCAAAGATGCGGGCCGCGCGCCTGCTGTGGTGCCGAATCATGAAGGGCTTTGATGCCAAGAAGCCCAAGAGCCTGATGCTGCGCACCCACAGCCAGACTTCGGGCTGGTCGCTGACCGAGCAAGACCCCTACAACAATGTGGTGCGCACCACCATCGAGGCGATGGCTGCGGTGTTTGGCGGCACGCAATCGCTGCACACCAATTCGCTGGACGAAGCGATTGCGCTGCCCACCGAGTTTTCCTCGCGCATCGCCCGCAACACCCAGCTGATCATCCAGGAAGAAACGCACATCACCAGCGTCATCGACCCCTGGGCCGGTAGCTACATGATGGAGAAGCTGACGCAGGACATGGCCGACAAGGCCTGGTCCATCATCGAAGAGGTCGAGGCCATGGGCGGCATGGTCAAGGCGGTGGACAGCGGCTGGGCCAAGCTCAAGATCGAGGCCAGCGCGGCGGAGAAGCAAGCTCGCATCGACTCCGGCAAAGACGTGATTGTTGGCGTCAACAAATACAAGCTGGCCAAGGAAGATCCGATCGAAATTCTTGATGTGGACAATGTGCGCGTGCGCGATGGCCAGATCACCCGCCTGAAGCAGATTCGCGCCACCCGCGATGCGGCGGCGGTGCAGGCCGCCTTGGCGGCGCTGACGGAGTCGGCCCGCACCGGCCAAGGCAATCTGCTGGACTTGGCCATCAAGGCCACGCGATTGCGCGCCACCGTGGGTGAGATCAGCGATGCGCTGGAAGCCGAGTTCGGCCGCCACCGCGCGGATACTCAGAAGGTCAGTGGTGTCTATGCCGCCGCTTACGACTCGGCCGAAGGTTGGGCCAAGCTGCAAGACGAGATCAAGGCTTTTGCTGAAGGCCAAGGCCGCCGCCCCCGCGTGATGATTGCCAAGCTGGGCCAGGACGGCCATGACCGCGGCGCCAAGGTGGTGGCCAGTGCCTATGCCGACCTGGGCTTCGATGTGGACATCGGCCCGCTGTTCCAGACGCCCGAGGAATGCGCCCGCCAAGCGATCGAGAATGATGTGCACGCCGTTGGCGTGTCGACCTTGGCGGCAGGGCACAAGACCTTGGTGCCCGCCATCATCGCGGCGCTGAAAGAGCAGGGCGCGGACGACATCATCGTCTTCGTTGGCGGCGTCATCCCGGCGCAGGATTACGAGTTCTTGTACCAGTCCGGCGTCAAGGGCATTTACGGCCCGGGCACGCCCATCCCGGCGAGTGCCAAAGACGTGCTGGAGCAAATTCGCCAGGCGGTGGCCGCTTGAGCCCTGCGCCAGCATCGCTGAAATGGCGGCTGGAGCCGGTGGTCGAGGCCGACTTTGAGTCGCTGCTGGCCCTGCGCATCGCCGCCTTGCAGGAAAGCCTGGAACGGCTGGGCCGCTTTGACCCGGCGCGGGCGCGGGCGCGCTTCCAGGCCGGCTTCGAGCCCGCTTTCATGCAGCACATCGTCAGTGCCGAGTCCGGTCAGAGGCTGGGCTTCTTCACCGTCAAGCCGCGCCCCGAGGGTCAGGTCTTGCGTTTGGAACATCTCTACCTCAGTCCAGCAGCTCAAGGACATGGCGCCGGTAGCTGGGTGATGGAACAAATCAAGCGCCAAGCGCGCCTGAGCGCTTGTGAGATCAGCCTTGGCGCACTCAAGCTGAGCCGCGCGAATGACTTCTACCAGGCCCACGGCTTTCAGCAAGTGGCCGAGCAGGAGTTCGATGTGGAGTACCGCTGGAACCCGGCCATGGAGTTGCGCGCATGAATCTGGCGGCGGACTTGCAATCAGCCTCAAACCCGGTCCAGCGCCGTGCCATGGCCAAGGCCATCACCTTGCTGGAGTCGACCCGCGCGGACCATCGCTTGCAGGCCGATGCCTTGCTGACCGAGATCTTGCCGCTCACCGGCCGCGCCTTCCGCCTGGGCATTTCCGGCGTGCCGGGTGTGGGCAAAAGCACCTTCATCGAAGCGCTTGGCCTCTTCTTGATCGAGCGCGGCCTGCGCGTGGCGGTGCTGGCGGTGGATCCCTCCAGCACCGTGTCCGGCGGCTCCATCTTGGGTGACAAGACCCGCATGGAGCGGCTTTCCATGCAGCCCCAAGCTTATATCCGCCCCAGCCCCAGTAGCGGCACCCTGGGCGGCGTGGCCGAGAAAACGCGCGAGGCCATGCTGGTTTGTGAGGCGGCGGGCTATGACGTCGTCATCGTCGAAACCGTGGGCGTGGGCCAGAGCGAAACCGCCGTGGCCGGCATGACGGATATGTATGTGCTCCTGCAATTGCCCAATGCGGGCGATGACTTGCAGGCCATCAAAAAAGGCGTGATGGAATTGGCCGACTTGGTGGTGATCAACAAGGCCGATCTCGATGCGCTGGCCGCCACCCGGGCGCGTGCCCACATCAGCAGCAATCTGCGTGTGCATGCCATGCATGGCCATGGTCATGATTCTGCGGAGCAAGCGCCGGCCTGGTATCCCCAGGTGATGCAACTCAGCGCTTTGAAAGCCCAAGGGCTGGAAGAATTTTGGGCGGCGGTGTGCCGCTACCGCAGCCTGCAAGAGGCCAATGGCGCTTTGGCTGAGAAGCGCCGCCAGCAGGCCCTGGCCTGGATGTGGGAACGCATCCAAGCCGGCTTGCAACAACAGTTTTCTACCCACACCGCCGTGCAAGCGGCCCTGGCACCTAGCATTGAACAAGTGCTGGCCGGCCAACTCGCGCCCAGTACGGCGGCGCGTCAACTACTCGCTCATTTCTCTGGAGACAAGCATGCATGACATCCAACAAAGGCTAGAAGAAAAGCGCGCCCTGGCCCGCCTGGGCGGCGGCGAGAAGCGCATTGCGGCCCAACATGCCAAGGGCAAGCTGACGGCGCGCGAGCGGCTGGAACTGCTGTTCGACGAAGGTACCTTCGAAGAATGGGATATGTTTGTCGAGCACCGCTGCGTGGACTTCGGCATGGCCGACAACAAGATCCCCGGCGACGGCGTGGTGACCGGCTACGGCATGATCAACGGCCGCCTGGCCTTTAGCTTCAGCCAGGACTTCACCGTCTTCGGCGGCGCGCTGAGCGAATCGCATGCCGAGAAGATCTGCAAGGTGATGGACCAGGCCATGAAGGTTGGTGCCCCGGTGATCGGCTTGAACGACTCGGGCGGTGCGCGCATCCAGGAAGGCGTGGCCTCCTTGGGCGGCTATGCCGATGTCTTCCAGCGCAATGTGCTGGCCTCGGGCGTGATTCCGCAGATCAGCATGATCATGGGCCCCTGCGCTGGTGGCGCGGTGTACAGCCCGGCGATGACGGACTTCATCTTCATGGTGAAGGACTCCAGCTATATGTTCGTCACCGGCCCCGAGGTGGTGAAGACCGTCACCCATGAGGAAGTGACCGCCGAGGAGTTGGGCGGCGCGGCAACGCACACATCCAAGAGCGGCGTGGCCGATCTGGCTTTCGACAACGATGTCGAGGCGATTCTGATGCTGCGGCGCTTCTTCAACTATCTGCCGCTGAACAACCGCGAGAAGGCCCCCACCCGTCAGGGCTTCAACGGCGGCGACCCGGCTGGCCGCTTGGACTATTCGCTGGACACCTTGGTGCCCGACAACGCCAACAAGCCCTACGACATGAAGGAGCTTTTGCTCAAGGTCGTGGACGACGGCGATTTCTTCGAACTGCAGCCCGAGTACGCCAAGAACATCCTCACCGGTTTCGCCCGCATGGAAGGCCAAACGGTGGGCATCGTCGCCAATCAGCCCCTGGTGCTGGCTGGCTGCCTGGACATCAAGAGCAGCATCAAGGCCGCCCGCTTTGTGCGTTTTTGCGATGCCTTCAATATTCCCGTCATCACCTTCGTCGATGTGCCCGGCTTCATGCCCGGCACGAGCCAAGAGTACGGCGGCATCATCAAGCATGGCGCCAAGCTGCTTTATGCCTATGCCGAATGCACGGTGCCCAAGGTCACCGTGATCACCCGCAAGGCCTACGGCGGCGCTTACGATGTGATGAGCTCCAAGCACCTGCGTGGCGACGTCAACTTTGCCTGGCCTAACGCTGAAATCGCGGTGATGGGTGCCAAGGGCGCGGTGGAGATCATCTTCCGCGAAGACAAGGGCGATCCCGCCAAACTGGCCGCCAAGGAAGCCGAGTACAAGGCCCGCTTTGCCAACCCCTTTGTGGCTGGCGCACGCGGCTTCATCGACGATGTGATCCAGCCGCATGAGACGCGCAAGCGCATCTGCCGCAGCTTGGCCATGTTGAAGGACAAGAAGCTGGAAAACCCGTGGCGCAAGCACGGCAATATGCCGCTGTGATGGGCCGCCCTATGCGTGCCAAGGTCTTTTTGAAGGCGCTGCTGGCGGCAGGCTTGGCTTCTGCCGGCTTGGCGCAGGCGGTGCAAGCGCAGGTTCCTAACCTCATGCCTTTGGGAGGCGCCACGCCCAGCCGGGCCAAGCCTTGTGTGGCCATGCATGCGCTGCCGCTGGAGCAGTCCTTGCTGATCGCGCCGGCGGCCCTGGGCGATGCGGCTGCACGCCAGAGCCTGGATTCGGCAGCGCAGGCGCAAGGCGTCTTGGTGCGCGACCTCGATCAGGCTTTGAGTGCGGCCAAACCCCTGGCAGAACAAGGCGAGTGGAGCGAGGCCAAGAGCCGCGCCGTGGCCGCCGAAGGCTTTGCCGCTTGCGCCCGGCGCATTTATGGCGAGAGCGTGCTGACGCGGATCGCGGCCTGCGAGTTTGATTTATCGACCTTGCCGGTGATCTTGCTCTACCGCGTCGATGGCCAAAGCCGCGCCGCAGCCGCCGCCGATTTGAAGCGGGCCGGCGGCTTGGACGACGAGGGTGAGCAGGCCCGCCGCGCGCCCTTGATGCTGTCCTTCACCTACCAGGGCGCAGGCCCGGTGGTGGGGCAAAGCCGCGCCTGGATCGACCGCCGCGTGGCCGATTGGACCGAACAATGTCTGGCCGGCCGCTTGCTGCTGCCCAAGTAGACGATCAAAAAATTTAGTTTGGAGACTGACAATGTTGACCAAGTTCCTCATGACCCATCGCGGTGCTCGCGCCGCAGGCGAGTTCACCCCGGGAGAGCAGCATGTTTAAGAAAATCCTGATCGCGAACCGCGGGGAGATCGCCTGCCGGGTGATCAAGACGGCCCAGAAAATGGGCATCAAGACGGTGGCGGTTTACTCCGAGGCGGACCGCGATGCCCGCCATGTGGAGCTGGCCGACGAGGCCGTGCTGCTTGGCCCAGCGCCTTCGCGCGAGTCCTATCTGGTGGCCGACAAGATCATTGCGGCGGCCAAGAGCACCGGCGCTGAAGCCATCCACCCCGGCTACGGTTTCCTGAGCGAAAACGAAGAGTTCGCCCGCCGTGTGGAAGAAGAAGGCTTGGTCTTCATCGGCCCCAAGGCCCATTCCATCGCGGCGATGGGCGACAAGATTGCTTCCAAGAAGCTGGCCGGCGCGGCCCAGGTCAACACCATTCCCGGCCACAACGAGCCGATTCTGGCGGCCGAAGATGCCGTCAAGATCGCGCAAGGCATTGGCTACCCGGTGATGATCAAGGCCAGCGCAGGCGGTGGTGGCAAGGGCTTGCGGGTGGCCTTCAACGACAAGGAATGCTTCGAGGGCTTCACCAGCTGCCGCAACGAGGCGCGCAATAGCTTTGGCGACGACCGCGTCTTCATGGAGAAGTTCGTCGAAGAGCCGCGCCATATCGAGATTCAGGTGCTGGGCGACTCGCAGGGCAATGTGCTTTACCTCTGGGAGCGTGAATGCTCCATCCAGCGCCGCCATCAGAAGGTGATCGAAGAGGCGCCGTCGCCCTTTATTTCCGAAGCCACCCGCAAGGCCATGGGCGAGCAGGCCGTGGCCTTGGCTAAAGCCGTGAAGTACCAGAGCGCAGGTACGGTGGAGTTCGTGGTCGGCAAGGACCAGAGCTTTTACTTTCTGGAGATGAACACCCGCTTGCAGGTAGAGCATCCGGTGACGGAGTGCATCACCGGCCTGGACCTGGTGGAGCAGATGATTCGCGTGGCGGCTGGCGAAGCGCTGGCCTTCAAGCAAGAAGACCTGCGCCGTGATGGCTGGGCGATTGAATGCCGCATCAATGCCGAAGACCCGTTCCGCAACTTCCTGCCTTCCACCGGCCGTTTGGTGAGCTATCTGCCGCCGCCCACCAGCTTGGAGGCCGCCACCACGCCGCCGCGTGACCGGCCCTTGCCGGATGGCGTGCGAGTGGATACCGGCGTCTACGAAGGCGGCGAGATCCCGATGTTCTACGACTCGATGATCGCCAAGCTGATCGTGCACGGCAAGGATCGCCTGGACGCCATTGCCAAGATGCGCGAGGCACTCAATGGCTTTGTGATTCGCGGCATCTCCAGCAACATCCCCTTCCAGTCGGCGCTGCTGGCGCATCCGGACTTCGTCTCGGGCAACTTCAACACCGGCTTCATCGCCCAGCACTATGCCGACGGCTTCCGCGCCGAGGATGTGCCGCATGAGGACCCCTTGTTCCTGGTGGCCTTGGCGGCCTTCATTCGCCGCAAGGCCAATGAGCGCGCCGCCGGCATCAGCGGGCAATTGGCTGGCCATGAAATGCAGTTGGACAGCGACTACGTCGCCATCGTTCACCAAGGCCAGGGTCAGGTCTTGCGCTATGAGGTGCATGTGTCGGAATACCTTGGCTTGGCGGGCCAAGCCACCATCCGGATTGGTGAGCAGAGCTACAAGATCGAATGCCGCTCGCGCCTGAGCGAGATCCGCCTCAGCGGCTTGGTCAATGGCAAGCCTTTCTTTGCCCAGGCTGAACGCGGCACGACCAAGAACCCCTTGGCCTATCGCATCAGCCACAACGGCTTGTCCATCAAGGTCACGGTGTTGTCGCCACGCGCGGCAGAGCTGCATGCCTTGATGCCTTACAAGGCGCCACCGGACACCAGCAAGTTCTTGCTCTCGCCCATGCCGGGGCTGCTGGCCCAGGTGACGGTGCAGCCGGGCCAGGTGGTGCAGGCGGGTGAGCGCCTGGCCATCATCGAAGCCATGAAGATGGAAAACATCTTGCTGGCGACACAGGATGTGAAGGTTGCTGAAGTACTGGCCAAGCCGGGCGAAAGCTTGTCGGTGGATCAACCGATTCTGAGGTTCGAGTGATGAGCACGAGCAAGCCTTACAAGATTCTCGGCATCCAGCAAATCGCCATCGGCGGCCCGGATAAGGCCGCATTGCGCAAGCTGTGGGTGGATGTGCTGGGCCTCACTGTCACCGGCAACTTCGTGTCCGAACGCGAGAACGTCGACGAAGACATCTGCACCATTGGCAGCGGGCCGCACAAGGTGGAGGTTGACCTGATGCAGCCTCTGGACCCCGAGAAAAAGCCCGCCGTGCACAGCACGCCGCTGAACCATGTTGGCCTGTGGGTGGATGACCTGCCCAAGGCGGTGGCGTGGATGAGCGCCAACGGTGTTCGTTTTGCGCCTGGAGGCATCCGCCCTGGCGCAGCGGGCTACGACATCTGCTTCATCCACCCCAAGAGCAGCGCCGAGTTCCCGATTGGCGGGGAGGGCGTGTTGATCGAGTTGGTGCAGGCGCCGCCGGACGTTGTGGCGGCCTTGTCCTGAAACGGGTCGCGCTGCATGGGCAGGGCCTTGACCTGGCTTGTGTGGCTCCGACTCGGTTGGCCTCAGAGCCCTGAACTAAAGCGCGCCGTGATGGCGTGCTCCAGGGCCGCTGAGTGCCCGAACCAATCCAGCATGATGGCGCGGTAGGCGGGGGTGTTGCGCTGTTTGCGCAGCACCTTGTCCACCTGATCCCGCAACTCTTCACCCCAGGGTGTCTTGGGCACGGCGACGTGGGCATAAAGATAGTCGGCGTTTTCGACAATTGGCACACTGACCAGTGGCTCAGCTGGCGGATTGCTCAACTCAAGAAATCTCAGTTCGGCGCCGTAGCCGATGGTGGCGTCAATGCGCTTGCGGGCCACTATCTCGGCCAGATTGCGGTAATGCGTGGATTGTTGAGTGAAGACGCCCTTGGGGTCATGCTGCTTGTCCGCCACGATGTTGGAAATGGCCTCGCCGTAAAAGCGCCTGCCGGCCACGCCAATCACCTTGCCGCTTTGCAAAAAGCGCCGCAGGCTGATCTGCGGGGCGGAGCGCCAGATGACTTGCCAGTCGGCGCGGCGCAGCGTTAATTCCAGCGGCGGAACCACCAGGCTGGTGATGCTGTAGTGCACCAGTTCAAAGTCGGCAGGGTTTTTGAGGTAGGTGGTGATGGCCAGGTGTCGGCCGGACTTAAACCCCTCGGTGATGCGCAATATCGGCACATGAGCGGTCTGGTGCCGGTAGTCAGGCAGGCCGTCGATGAGGGTTTGATTGACGCGATCGCCAATTCCCTTGCCCTTCAGTGGGCCGGACTGAATGAAGTAGGGCTCGAAGTTCTCGACCACCCAGGTCACGTCCCGCTCGTCGCCGGTGCCGGCCTGGCCCCAGCTGGGCAACGCTGACGCCCCGCCCAGGCCGGCCAGCATGAGCTTGCGTCGCGCTATGGGCATGGCCCGACTTTCAGTGGATGAACTCGACGAGAAATCATGTCAGGCCGGCGTGCTGTGCGCACGCGCTCGGGGGTTGATATCGCAAACCGAATTCAGCTTTTCCCTGCATGCTGGTCCTGGCTCACTCAGCGCGAGCCTACGCCGGGTTGATGGTAGTCGAATCCCGAAATACCTGATTCCTGCCACTTTTTCCTCCTGAGGCCTTTGCACGCTCGGCTGAATTGCATCCCGCCGCGCGGCCGTGACTGCTTGGCGAGCGCAGGGCTGTTTGCGCTTCTCGATATGCCTTGCTGAGGAGTCGGTGAGGGTGTGGGCGCTGATCGAATTGCAGCGGAATTGGAATATCAACCCTTCGCGGTGCGAGAATGGTCTATTGTTTTCTGACGCAGCGCATCATTTGCGCGAAGGTTTATTCTCCTCACTATGCGGCTTGACCTGACCACCCTCAACCTTGTCTTGGCGATTGAGCAAACCCGCTCCATCACCAAGGGCGCGGCGCGCGAGCATTTGGCGCTCGCGGCGGCCAGCAAGCGGGTATCGGACCTGGAAGCGCGCCTGGGTGTGCAGCTGTTTGAGCGCCGCGCTCGTGGCGTGGAGCCCACCGAGGCCTGCCGCGCTTTGGTGCGTCATATCCGCAGCCTGCATGCATCTTTGCACGCGCTGGAAAGCGAAGTGGTGGAGTTCGCCCGCGGCATCAAAGGGCATTTGCGCATTGCCGCCAATAGCGGCGCGATTGCCGAATGCCTGCCCGCTGATTTGGCCGCCTTCTCGCAAGCGCACCCGCAAATTCGCATCAGCCTGGAAGATCAAACCAGCGCCGAGGTGCAGGCGGCGGTGGCCGAAGGGCGTGCCGATGTCGGCATCTTCACGCCGCCCTTGCTGGACAACCGCTTGCAGCATTGGCTGTACCGGGAAGCGCGCTTGGCCGTCTTGGTGCCGCAGGACCATGAATTGGCGAACCGCGAGGCGGTGAATTTCTCCGACCTGCTGGACTTTGATTTGATCGGCTTGCACGCCGGCGCCAGCGCCCAGGAATTGATGCGCGAACAGGCGCAAGCACGCGGCCGCACGCTCAAGGCGCGCCTGCAAGTGCGCGGCTTTGATGCCATCGCCCAGTTGGTGGAAGCGGGCCTGGGCGTGGCGGTCTTGCCCGAAGGCCCGGCCGAACGATTTTCCCGCGTCTTCAAGCTGCGCCTGCTGCGCCTGGACGAAAGCTGGGCCGCCCGCGAATACCGCTTGGGCGTGGCCCAGCAAGAGCGCATGCCGGCCGTGCTGCAGCGCTTTGTTGATGCGCTGTGCCCCCAATCCAAAACAAGCTCCGAGCATTGACCCTTCAGAAAAAGGAAGAAGTCCCCATGACTGCGAACCACAATCCGCGCACGCTTTACGACAAGCTCTGGGATGAGCATGTTGTGCACGTCGAAGAAGACGGCACCACCGTGCTCTACATCGACCGCCATCTGCTGCATGAAGTCACCAGCCCACAGGCTTTTGAAGGCCTGGATCTGGCGGCGCGCAAGGTCTGGCGCGTCTCGGCCAATCTGGCGGTGAGTGACCACAATGTGCCCACCACCGACCGCAGTGGCGGCATCAGCGACCCGGTGTCCAAGTTGCAGGTCGACACCCTGGACCAGAACTGCGACCGCTTCGGCCTGACCCAGTTCAAGATGAACGATCTGCGCCAAGGCATCGTCCACGTCATTGGCCCGGAGCAGGGCGCTACCTTGCCTGGCATGACCGTTGTCTGCGGTGACAGCCACACCTCCACCCACGGCGCATTCGGCGCGCTGGCGCATGGCATCGGCACTTCCGAGGTGGAGCATGTGCTGGCGACCCAGACCTTGCTGGCCAAAAAGGCCAAGAATATGTTGATCCGCGTCGAGGGTCAGGTCGCACCCGGCGTGGGCGCCAAAGACATCGTGCTGGCCATCATCGGCAAGATCGGCACGGCTGGCGGCACCGGCTACACCATCGAGTTCGGCGGCTCGGCCATCCGCGCGCTGAGCATGGAAGGCCGCATGACGGTCTGCAATATGGCCATCGAGGCCGGCGCGCGCGCGGGCTTGATCGGCGTAGACGACACCACGCTCAACTACGTGGTCGGCCGCCCCTTCACGCCCACCGGCGTCGAGTTGGCGCAGGCCATGACTTACTGGCGCGAGCTGCACACGGATGCCGGCGCCAAGTTTGACGCGGTGGTTGAACTCAATGCCGCTGAGATTCAGCCCCAGGTCACCTGGGGCACTTCACCCGAGATGGTGCTGTCCATCAATGACCGCGTGCCCGATCCCGACAAGGAAAAGGACGCCGTCAAGCGCGGCGCCATCGAGCGCGCCCTGCAGTACATGGCGCTGCAGCCGAACAAGGCGATTGCCGACATTCACATCGACAAGGTTTTCATCGGCTCTTGCACCAATAGCCGCATCGAAGACATGCGTGAAGCCGCCGCTGTGGTGCGCAAGCTGGGCGGCAAGATCGCGGCCAACGTCAAGCTGGCCATGGTGGTGCCAGGCTCCGGCCTGGTGAAGGCGCAAGCCGAGTCCGAAGGGCTGGATCAGGTTTTCAAGGCCGCAGGCTTTGAGTGGCGTGAACCGGGTTGCAGTATGTGCTTGGCCATGAATGCCGACCGCTTGGAGCCGGGCGAGCGCTGCGCCTCGACCAGCAATCGCAACTTCGAAGGCCGTCAAGGCGCCGGTGGTCGCACCCATTTGGTCAGCCCGGCCATGGCCGCTGCGGCCGCCATGCGCGGCCATTTCGTTGACGTCAGCAAGTCCTGATCAGGAGCCTCACAACATCATGGAAAAGTTCACCCTGCACAAGGGCCTGGTGGCCCCGATGGATCGCGACAACGTCGACACCGATGCCATCATCCCTAAGCAATTCCTCAAGTCGATCAAGCGCTCGGGCTTTGGCCCCAATTTGTTCGATGAGTGGCGCTATCTTGATGCTGGCGAACCCGGTCAAGACCCCGCCACCCGCAAACCTAACCCAGACTTCGTGCTGAATCAACCGCGCTACCAAGGCGCTTCGGTGCTGCTGGCGCGCAGCAATTTCGGCTGCGGCTCCAGCCGTGAGCATGCGCCTTGGGCGCTGGAGCAGTACGGCTTTCGCGTCATCATCGCGCCCAGCTTTGCCGACATCTTCTTCAACAACTGCTTCAAGAACGGCGTGCTGCCGATCCAGTTGCCTGAGAGCGTCGTGGCCAAGCTGTTTGACGAAGTGGCGGCCTTCCCGGGCTATCAGCTGACGGTGGACTTGCCGCGCCAGGTGGTGATCCTGGCCGACGGCAGCGAAGTGCCCTTCGAGGTGCAAGCCTTCCGCAAGTTCTGCCTGCTCAACGGCTTTGACGATATCGGCCTGACGCTGCGCCACGCGGACAAGATCCGCAGCTATGAGGCCGAGCGCTTGGCAGCCAAGCCCTGGTTGGCCAATCAATTGGCCGGTTGATAAGACATCTGACGGGAATCAAGAAAATGAAAATTGCAGTTTTGCCGGGTGACGGCATTGGCACCGAAATCGTCGCCGAGGCGGTCAAGGTCCTGAAGGTCCTGGATCTGCCGCTGGAGTTGGAACACGCCGACGTGGGCGGCGCGGCCTTTGAGTCCAGCGGCCATCCGCTGCCCGACGCGACGCTTCAACTGGCCAAAGATGCCGATGCCATTCTGTTTGGCGCCGTCGGTGACTGGAAATACGACAAGCTCGATCGCCCGCTGCGCCCTGAGCAAGCGATTCTGGGCCTGCGCAAGCATCTGGGTCTGTTTGCCAACTTCCGTCCGGCCATTTGCTACCCCGAGCTGACGCATGCCTCGAGCCTGAAGCCCGAGTTGGTGGCTGGCCTGGACATCCTGATCATTCGTGAGCTGACCGGTGACATCTATTTCGGCCAGCCGCGCGGCCGCCGCACGGCGGTGGATGGTCATTTCCCCGGTAGCGAAGAAGCCTTCGACACCATGCGCTACTCGCGCCCGGAGATCGAGCGCATCGCCCACGTGGCTTTCCAGGCCGCCCGCAAGCGCGGCAAGCGCGTCACCAGCGTCGACAAGGCCAATGTGCTGGAGACCTTCCAGTTCTGGAAAGACGTGATGATCGAGATCGGCGCCCAGTACCCGGACGTGGAACTCGACCATATGTATGTGGACAACGCCGCCATGCAGTTGGTCAAGGCGCCCAAGCGCTTTGACGTGCTGGTGACCGGCAATATGTTCGGCGACATCCTCTCGGACGCAGCGGCCATGCTGACCGGCTCCATCGGCATGCTGCCCTCGGCCTCGTTGGACAAGAACAACAAAGGCCTGTACGAACCGAGCCACGGCAGCGCGCCGGACATCGCAGGCAAGGGCGTGGCCAATCCTTTGGCTACAATTCTCTCTGCTGCCATGATGCTCAAATTTTCCCTCAACCAACCAGTTGCCGCCGCTCGTATTGAGTCGGCTGTGGCCGCTGTATTGGCCCAAGGTCTGCGCACGCCAGACATTTGGAGCGAGGGCACCCAGAAGGTGGGCACGCGCGAGATGGGTGATGCGGTTGTCGCTGCGATCACCATGACCAAAACCATTAAGGGCTAGTTCAGCTCCGGTTTGTCTCGCCCCTACCCCTCAGGCGAACAAGCCGGGGGGAGCAAAGTTCCAAGTTAACAGGACTTTCAAAAATACTGCTGCAGCGAAGCCAAGAGTCGAAGACAGTACTTGCTGTACTGCCGTGCACTTGAGAAACGCTGCAGCGCTTTGGCGAGAGTTGGACTGAATCTTTAGGGCGATAGAGGTAATCAAGATGACAACACTGGTTGGACTGGTAGGCTGGCGCGGCATGGTGGGCTCGGTGCTCATGGATCGCATGAGCGCTGAGCGCGATTTCGATTTGATCGAGCCGCTGTTCTTCAGCACATCGAATGCCGGCGGCGCCGCTCCCGCGCAAGCCAAGAACGAGACCAAGCTGCAGAACGCGTTTGATATCGAGCAGCTCAAGCGCTGCGACATCATCATCACCGCGCAGGGTGGCGACTACACCAGCGAGGTCTTCCCCAAGCTGCGCGCTGCCGGCTGGGACGGCCATTGGATTGACGCTGCGTCCACGCTGCGCATGGAGTCCGATGCCGTCATCATCCTGGACCCCGTCAATATGCCGGTGATACAGCAAGCCTTGGACAAGGGCGGCAAGAACTGGGTCGGCGGCAACTGCACCGTGTCCTGCATGTTGATGGGCGTGGGCGCGCTCTACAAGGCCGGCTTGGTCGAGTGGATGAGCACCCAGACTTACCAGGCCGCTTCGGGCGGTGGCGCGCAGCATATGCGCGAGCTGCTGACGCAGTACGGAACGCTGAATGCGTCGGTGCGCGGTCTGCTGGACGATCCCAAGAGCGCCATTCTCGAAATCGATCGCCAGGTCATTGCGACTCAGCGTGGACTAAGTGCCGCCGAGACGGCCAATTTCGGCGTGCCGCTGGGCGGCTCGCTGATCCCCTGGATTGACAAAGACTTGGGCAATGGCATGTCCAAGGAAGAGTGGAAGGGCATGGCCGAGACCAACAAGATTCTGGGTCAGGGTGAGGGCTTCGCTGCCCCTGCCATCCCCGTGGACGGTTTCTGCGTGCGCGTCGGTGCGATGCGCTGCCACAGCCAGGCGCTGACCTTCAAGCTCAAGGGCGATGTGCCCCTGGCTGACATCGAGGCCATGATCGCCGCCGACAACGAATGGGTCAAAGTGGTGCCCAATACCCGCGAGGCGACGGTGAAAGACCTGACCCCAGTGGCCGTCACCGGCACCATGACGATCCCGGTCGGCCGCTTGCGCAAGCTGGCCATGGGCCCTGAGTATCTGGGTGCCTTCACCATTGGCGACCAGTTGCTGTGGGGTGCTGCCGAGCCGCTGCGCCGCATGCTGCGCATTCTGCTGGCGCGCTGAGTCAGCGCGGCGAAGTGCTTGGCAGGCGCCTGCTTGCAAGCACTTTTACAAAGAGTCACAGACCGCGGCCGGGCATTTGCTCGGCCGTTGTCTGTATACGACAGGCGGTGTCCAGTGCCTTGAACTGCCGGGCCTCCTGAGGGCTTATGCGGCTTTACCTGAGCTTGCTTGCGTATATGCTTGCCCCTGTTAGGAATTTCAGTGGCACGCGAGGGCGATGCCGCGCCAAGGGATGGCACCGTGAGCGCTGTTCAATACAAAGAAATGATCATCAATGAAGCGAGCGGGCGCCCGGGAGGACCCGCTTTCTTGCTTTGGGGGATGCCTTGAAACAAAGTCGCAGCGCAATGAATGAAGCCACGGGCCAAGCGCCCAGCCGCTTGACCCAAGGGCTCTTGCAGCCCGGCCTTTTTGCCTTCTCCCGTATCGCTGCGGCGACTTTGCTTTTGCTCAGCGCCCAAGCGGGTGCTGTGGGCTTGGGGCGTTTGACGGTGCAATCCGCTTTGGGCGAAACGCTAAAAGCCGAGATCGATGTCACCAGCCTCAGCGCCGAAGAAGCCAGCACCCTCAAGGTCAAGGTCGCTTCGCCCGATGCCTACCGTGCTACCGGGGTGGAATACAACAGCGTCTTGACCGGCACCCAGGTGCAGGTGAGCCGCCGTGACGGCCGCACCTACCTGCGCGTCAGCAGTGACCGCGCGGTGCAAGAGCCCTTTGTGGACGTGATTCTTGAGCTGAACTGGGCCACCGGCCGCTTGGTGCGCGAATACACCTTGCTGTTCGATCCGCCAGTGAATGCCCCGCGCCCCGGCGCCGCACCTGCGCCGGTGGCGCCTGCAGTGATTGCCGCCGCCCCTCAGCCATCTGGCGCTGTGAGTGATGCTGTGGCCGTGCCGACGCCGTCCGCTTCGTCCACGATTGCCCCCAGGCCTTCGCCCGCGCCGAGCCCAGCGACCCCTGCAGCCACGCGTGCCAAAGCTGAAGCCAAGCCCGAACCCAAGCCGCGCGCCGAAGCACCGCAGTCGGCCTCTGAATATCGCGTCAAGCCCGGCGATGTGCTGTACCGCATCGCCGCCAAAACACAGCCGCAAGGCGTTTCTCTGGATCAAATGCTGGTGGGCTTGTACCGCAGCAATCCAGAAGCTTTTGTTGACGGCAATATGAATCGCCTGAAGGTCGGCGCTGTCATGCAAGTGCCGAGCAGCGACAGCCTGAGCGACCTGAGCACCGCGCAAGCTAGGCAAGTGATCCGTGCGCAGAGCACGGACTTCAATGCCTACCGCCAACAACTGGGTACGGCTGCGCCAGCGCTGCAGCAAGAGCAGAACGAGCGCGCCGCCAAGGGCCAGGTGCAAGCAGCGGTAGATGACAAGAAAGCATCTGCAGCGGCCAAACCCGACAAGCTGACGCTGAGCAAGGCCGCCAGCGCGGCCGAGGCGCAGAGCGCCGCTAACGCCAAATTGGCTCAGGCCTCCAAAGAGACTGAGAAGAAGGATGCCAGCGCCCGCATGGCTGAGCTGACCCGCAATGTGGAAGAGCTGAAAAAGCTCTCCAGCGCGGCTAAGCCAGCGCCTGCAACTGCACCCGCGGCATCGACGGCGCCAGCGATGCCTGCGGCACCTGCCGTGGTGGCAGCACCCGTTCCGGCTGCGCCGCAAGCCAGTGCTGCGCCTGCTGTGGCTGCTGCAGAACCAGCAAGCAAGCCGGCCTCAGCCGCAAGGCCCGTGCTGGCCGCTGCCTCGGCTGCCAGCATGCCCGCCATGCCAGCACCGGTCAGCAGCCCCGCCGAGCCGAGCTTCCTGGAAGACTTGCTTGAGAGCCCCCTGGTGCTGCCGATCGCCGGTGCCCTGGTGGCCGCGCTCGGCGCCTTCGGTCTGTATCGCTTGCGTGGCCGCAAGGCTGCCAGCAAGCCGGACACTGGCTTCCAAGAGAGCCGTGCGCAACCGGATTCATTCTTCGGCGCCTCGGGCGGCGCACGGGTGGATACGCGTGAAGCGACCGGTTCATCGATGAACTATTCGCTCAGCCAGTTGGATGCGATCGGCGACGTCGATCCGGTGGCCGAGGCCGATGTTTACCTGGCCTACGGCCGTGACCTGCAAGCCGAGGAAATCCTCAAGGAAGCCCTGCGCGCCAATCCCGAGCGCTTGGCGATCCGCCTCAAGCTGCTGGAGGTCTATGCCAAGCGCCGCGATACCAAGGGCTTTGAGCAACTGGCCATTCAGCTGTTTGCCGAGACCCATGGCCTGGGTGATGACTGGGCCAAGGCGCAAGAGCTGGGCCGTCAGATTGACCCGGACAATCCGTTGTACCAGCCCGGTGGCGCGCCCACGCAGACCGATGATGGCCGCGATATTCATCCCGAGCCGATGGATGCCAGCACCATGCCGCATACGGTCAGTGCCGCCGCCCATCTGGCAACTGCGCCACTGGCCAGCAGCGCAGCAGCCGATTCCGGCCCGATGAGCGGCTTTGATCTGGATCTTGATCTGGACCTCGGCGGCCCGAGCGCTGCGCCTGCTTCGGCCATGGCCGCTACGCAAGCCATGGCCACCTCGGTGGAGCAAGCGCCTTTGTCAATGGATTTTGACCTGTCGGATCCTGAACCCACCACGGTGCAAAGTGATGGCAAGGCGGATCTGGAGTTTGATTTGGATCTGCCTGATCTGGGTGAGCATGCCAGCGCACCCGCATCGGCCCCTGCTGCCCCTGCGACTGACGGCGCGCTGGACTTCGATATGTCGTCCATCGACCTGAGCCTGGATGACAGCAAACCTGCAGCGATTCCGGCTGCCGAGTCTTCGAGCCTGGACGATGATCTGCCGGCCGACTTCGCCGCCATGCTGAATCAGCCGGGTGAGGTGGTTGAAGCCGCGGAAGCGCCGCAGGAGCCCGTTGCTCATGTGATCGAGGAGTTGCCCGATGACGATGGTGATCCGCTGATGCGCCAGCTGGAATTGGCTGACGAATTCCGCCAGATCGGTGACACCGAAGGCGCGCGCGAAGTGCTGCAGGAACTGATCGGCAAGGCCAGTGGTCTGCTGAAGGAAAAGGCCCAGTCCATGCTCAACGAGTTGCGTTAAGTTAAGCTGCTCGACTTGAACCCAAAAGGCGCTCGCAACCGGGGCGCCTTTTTTCATGGCGGCAAGGCTTGCTACTCAAGAAGCCAAGCAGCCAAATAGCCAATAGGCAAATGAGGATGGACGGCATGCGCGTTGCGCTGGGAGTGAGTTACCGCGGTCAGGCCTATCACGGCTGGCAAAGCCAGGTGGATGGGCAAACGGTTCAGGATGTGCTGGAAGCCGCCCTGAGCGAATTCGCGGCCACGCCGATCCGCAGCATTTGCGCCGGCCGCACGGATACCGGGGTGCATGGCCTCAACCAAGTGGTGCATTTCGATACCGAGATCAGCCGCGAGGCCGCCTCCTGGGTGCGTGGCACCAACCGTTACTTGCCCGCCGACGTGGCGGTTCAGTGGTGCCGCTTTCCGGGTGATGAATTTCATGCGCGCTTCTCCGCGCAAGGCCGGCGTTATGCCTTTTTGGTGCTGGAGTCGGTGGTGCGCCCGGCCATCGAAGCGGGTGGTGTGGGCTGGGTGTTTCGTCCGCTCGACGCTGAGGCCATGCGCGCGGCGGCAGACCTGCTGATCGGCGAGCACGACTTCAGCGCTTTTCGCGCCGCCCAATGCCAGGCCAAATCGCCCATCAAAACCCTGCGCAAGATCAGCATCAGCCGACGCGGTGCCTACTGGCGCTTTGACTTTGATGCCTCGGCCTTTTTGCACCATATGGTGCGCAACATCATGGGTTGCTTGATCGCCGTGGGCAATGGCAGCCAGTCGCTCGAGTGGTTGGCTCAGGTCTTGGCGGCGCGTGATCGTGCCTTGGCCGCGCCCACCTTTCCGGCCGATGGGCTTTACTTCATGGGGCCGTACTACGAGCCTCAGTTTGATATTCCCGAACACACCGCAACCATGGACTGGCTGCCCGGATGACGATGATGAGCCGTACCCGAATCAAGATTTGTGGCTTGACCCGCGAGGCCGATGTGGCTGCGGCCGTGGCGGCCGGTGCCGATGCGATCGGCTTTGTGATGTACGCCAAAAGCCCGCGTTATGTCAGCCCGGCCCGCGCGGCCGAGTTGGCGCGCTTGCTGCCACCCTTTGTCACGCCGGTGGGCTTGTTCGTCAACGCCAGTGAGGCCGAGTTGGCGGCGGGCTTGCAGGCGCTGCCCAATATGCTGCTGCAGTTTCACGGGGATGAGAGCCCGCGCGAGTGTGAGGGGGCAGGGCGGCCCTATCTGCGTGCCGCGCGCATGGGCGAGGGTTTTGATTTGCTAAACTTCGCCTCACAGTACTCAAGTGCCCAAGCCGTGCTGCTCGACGCCCATGTCGAGGGCTACGGCGGCGGTGGAAAGGTTTTCGATTGGTCACTCATTCCAAAAAACGTGCCCTCTCCAGTCGTTTTGTCTGGTGGGTTGCATGCCGGAAATGTGCTGACCGGGATTCTTCAGGTTCGGCCTATCGCCGTTGACGTGAGTTCCGGCGTGGAAGAGGCCAAGGGCCTCAAGAGCGCCGCCCTGATCCGTCAGTTCTGCGATGCGGTGCGTCAAGCCGATGCGCGCATCCAGGAACTTTCAACCTGAACAGAGAAATCCAGCACCATGAGCAAGTATCAACAGCCCGATGCCAATGGGCATTTCGGCCCGGTCAAGGGCCAGACCTATGGCGGCAGCTTTGTTGCCGAAACCCTGGTCCACGCGCTTGACGAACTCAAGCAAGCCTATGCGCACTACAGCAAGGATCCGGAGTTCATCGCTGAGTTCAACAAGGAACTGGCCCATTTCGTGGGTCGCCCCAGCCCCATCTATCACGCGGACCGCCTGAGCCGCGAACTCGGTGGCGCGCAGATCTTCCTCAAGCGTGAAGACCTGAACCACACCGGCGCGCACAAGATCAACAACACCATCGGCCAGGCCTTGTTGGCCAAGCGCATGGGCAAGAAGCGCATCATTGCTGAGACCGGCGCGGGCCAGCATGGCGTGGCCACTGCCACCATCTGCGCGCGCTACGGCATGGAGTGCGTGGTCTATATGGGCAGCGAGGACGTCAAGCGCCAAAGCCCCAATGTTTACCGCATGAATCTGCTGGGCGCCCGTGTGGTGCCGGTGGAGTCGGGCTCCAAGACCCTGAAGGACGCGCTGAACGAAGCGATGCGCGACTGGGTGACGAATGTGGAGTCCACCTTCTACATCATCGGCACCGTGGCCGGCCCGCACCCCTATCCGATGATGGTGCGCGACTTCCAGCGCATCATCGGCGATGAGTGCCTGACGCAGATGCCGGAGATGACCGGCCGCCAGCCCGATGCGGTGATCGCCTGCGTGGGCGGTGGCAGCAATGCCATCGGCATCTTCTATCCCTATATCGAGCATGAAGCCACGCGCTTGATCGGCGTTGAGGCTGCTGGTTTGGGTGTGGATACCGACAAGCATGCCGCCACGCTGTCTAAGGGTACGCCGGGCGTTTTGCATGGCAACCGTACCTATTTGCTGCAGGACGATAACGGTCAGATCACCGAGACGCACTCGGTGTCAGCCGGCCTTGACTACCCCGGCGTGGGCCCAGAGCATGCGTATCTGAAGGACATTGGCCGCGCCGAGTATGTGTCGGTCACCGACGACGAAGCGCTCAGCGCCTTCCATCGCCTGTGCCGCACCGAAGGCATCATCCCGGCGTTGGAATCCAGCCATGCGCTGGCCTATGCGATCAAGCTGGCGCCTACGCTGCCGGCGGATCAGCATTTGCTGGTGAATTTGTCGGGCCGCGGTGATAAGGATATTGGCACGGTGGCTGATTTGTCGCAGGCGTCCTTCTTCTGCCGACCGTCTTGCACCGGGCAATCGGTCAAGGGGGGCAACACGATTTCGCTGGATGCCTTGCATGGGCAAAGCAAGACAGGAGCCCAGCCATGAGCCGCATCCAAAGCACGTTTGAGCGCCTGGCCGCTGAGGGCCGCAAGGCCTTGATCCCCTTCGTCACAACCGGTGACCCTTATCCCGATGTCACCGTCGAGCTGATGCTGGCCATGGCCGAGGCGGGCGCCGATGTGATCGAACTGGGCGTGCCGTTTTCCGACCCCATGGCCGATGGCCCGGTGATTCAGCGCGCGGCCGAGCGCGCCGTGCGCGCCGGTGTGGGCATGAAGCAGGTACTGGCCGATGTGCAGCGCTTTCGCGCCAGCAATAACAGCACGCCGGTGGTGTTGATGGGTTATGCCAATCCGATTGAGCGCTACGGCCAGGCCCGCTTTGTCAGCGATGCCAAGGCGGCGGGTGTGGATGGCGTGCTGGTGGTGGACTATCCGCCCGAGGAATGCGAGGCCTTTGCTGGGCTGCTGCATGCCCAGGATATGGATCCCATCTTCTTGCTGGCCCCCACCTCGACCGAGGAGCGCATGGCGCGCGTCGGCAAGGTGGCGCGTGGCTATGTCTACTATGTGTCGATCAAGGGCGTGACCGGGGCAGGGCATCTGGACACCGCGGCGGTAGCCGCGATGATTCCGCGCATCCGCCGCCATGTCAGCGTGCCGGTGGGTGTCGGTTTTGGCATTCGCGACGCGGTCAGCGCGCGCGCGGTGGCCGATCACTCGGACGCCGTCGTCATCGGTTCGCGCCTGGTTGAATTGCTCGAGGCCCAGCCGCGCGATAATGTCGCCGCAACAGGGGCGCAATTCATCCGAGAAATCCGCGCCGCGCTCGACGCCTGAATCCCAGTATCTGGGGTCAGAGTCAATTTTTTTAGAGGAATCTGCCCATGAGTTGGCTTGAAAAACTACTGCCGCCCAAGATGCAGCAAACCGATCCCAACGAGCGCCGCATGGTGCCCGAGGGGCTTTGGATCAAATGCCCGTCTTGCGAGACCGTGCTCTACAAGACCGACCTGGAGCAGAACGTCAACGTCTGCCCCAAGTGCAGCCACCATCACCGCATCGGCGCGCGTGAGCGCTTGAACGCCTTCCTGGACGGCGAAGGTCGCTACGAAATCGGTCAGGAAGTGCTGCCCGTCGATGCCTTGAAGTTCAAGGACAGCAAGAAGTACCCCGATCGCCTGAAAGAAGCGCTGGAGCACACCGGTGAAACCGACGCCCTCGTGGTGTTCGGCGGCGCGGTGATGACGGTGCCTGTGGTGGCTGCTTGCTTCGAGTTCAGCTTCATGGGCGGCTCAATGGGCTCCGTGGTGGGTGAGCGTTTTGTGCGTGGCGTGGAAACCGCCATCGAGCAAAAGACGCCTTTCATCTGCTTCACCGCCACCGGTGGCGCGCGCATGCAAGAAGGTTTGTTGAGCCTGATGCAGATGGCCAAGACCAATGCGGCCCTGACGCACCTGGCCAAGGCCAAACTGCCTTACATCAGCGTGCTGACAGACCCGACCATGGGCGGCGTCTCGGCCAGCTTTGCTTTTGTGGGCGATGTGGTGATTGCCGAGCCCAAGGCGCTGATCGGTTTTGCCGGCCCGCGCGTGATCGAGAACACCGTGCGTGAAAAGCTGCCAGCCGGCTTCCAGCGCGCCGAGTTCTTGATGGAGAAGGGCGCTGTCGACATGATTGTTGATCGCCGCAAGCTGCGTGAGACCATCGCCCGCCAGCTGGCCATGCTGCAGCGCCAGAGCTCCGACGCGGTGGCCTGATCGCAAACCTCCTGATTTTTTGAATTCAACGGCCAGGCCCACAAGGCTTGGCCGTTTTGCTTGAGCGAAAAAAAGACATGTTGCCCCAAACGCTTGATGACTGGCTCGCCCATTGCGAGCGCCTGCACCCCAAGACCATCGACATGACCTTGGAGCGCGTGCAGCTGATGCGCGACCGCCTGGGCCTGAAGTTCGAGGCCCCGGTGGTGATGGTGGCCGGCACCAATGGCAAGGGCAGCACCTGCGCGATGCTGGAGTGCATTGCCTTGCAGGCCGGCTACCGGGTGGGCCTCTACATCAAGCCGCATCTGGTGCATTTCCAGGAGCGCTGCCGCGTGGGCGGCGAGTCGGTCTCGGCGGAGTCGCTGCTGCCATTTTTCGCGGCTGTTGAAGCGGCGCGCGGCGAGATGACGCTGAGCTATTTCGAGTTCACCACCCTGGCCATCATGCTGCGTCTGGCGGCCGAGCCCTTGGATCTGGTGATTCTGGAAGTCGGCTTGGGCGGCCGTTTGGACGCCGTCAATGCCATTGATGCAGACTGCTCGGTCATCACCAGCATCGACCTGGATCACACCGAATACCTAGGCCCCGACCGGGAGTCGGTGGGCCGAGAGAAGGCCGGCATCATGCGTGCCGGCCGCCCGGTGGTGGTGAGCGACCCCATGCCGCCGGCCAGCTTGGCAGCGCGCGCAGCCGAGATCGGTGCCGACTTGCGCCAGCTGGGTAAAGACTTCACCTACAGCGGCGACCGCCAGCAATGGCAGTGGACCGGCCGCGAGAAGCGCTTCAGCGGCCTGGCCTATCCGGCGCTGCGCGGTGTTAATCAGCTGCTCAACGCTTCCGGTGTGCTCGCCGTGTTCGAGGCGCTGTATGCGCGCTTGCCCATCAGCGCCCAAGCGGTACGCAATGGTTTGGCGATGGTGGAGCTGCCGGGCCGCTTCCAAGTGGTGGCGGGCCAGCCCGCGCTGGTGCTGGACGTGGCGCACAACCCGCATGCGGTGGCGGCGCTGGCTCAGAACCTTGACCAAATGGGTTTCTTCCCGCGCACCCATGTGGTGTTTGGCGCCATGGCCGATAAAGACTTGGCCGCGATCTTCCAAAAGATGGCACCGCTGGTCGATGCCTGGCACTTTTGCGACCTGGAGATTCCGCGCGCCGCCAAGGCTACCGACCTGCGCCAGCAGTTCGAAGCCCTGCAGCAAGCAGGCGCCTTGAAAACACCGCCCCAACTCAGCTTGCACACCCATGCCGAACCCCTGGCCGCCCTGGCTGCAGCGGCGGCTGTGGCAGACCCGGCTGATAGAATTCTGGTGTTTGGTTCCTTCTACACGGTGGGCGGCGTGCTCAAGCAGGGCGTGCCTCGTTTGCAGCGCGCCTGAGCCATGCCGGGCAGGGTTTGAACACCACCGTACAGCTGTTTTTTTGACCATCTCCCCGGGTTTGCAGTAGCCGGGGGCGGTCTTGGTTTTGCACTATTGGGCGTTGCGCCCTTCACTTGTAACCCCTAACCCAGCGTTTGAGCTGCCAATCTAGCCATGGGCTTGCTGTCATTCCTTAAGCGATCAAGCAATAAGCCGGCGGCCAAGCCGGTGTCTGACACAGCCGATGCGGTTCAGCAGTTGCGGGTACGCGCACGCCGACGTCTGATTGGCGCCGCGGTGCTGGTGGCGATTGGGGTGATCGGCTTCCCGCTGGTGTTTGAAACCCAGCCTCGGCCTATTCCCGTTGATCTTTTGATCACCATTCCGGACAAAGACGGCGTGCCGGTGCTGAGCCCGCCCCCGGGCTTGGCCGGCAAGGTGGGCCCCAAGGTGGCGGTGGTGGAGCCGCCTGCTTTGACGCGCACGACTGAGCCTTCGCGGCCCGAGCCGGTGCAGCCTGAGCCGCCGAAGGCCAGTGAGCCGGTGGCGCAAGTCAAACCTCAGCCGCAACCGGCTCAGTCAGCCCAGGTGGCGGCCCCGAAGCCAAGTCAAGTAGCAGCTACAGAGCCTGCCAAGCCTGTCCCAGCGCCAAGCGCCAAGGTGGCTGCTGACAAGCCTGTCGCCAAGGCAAGTGAGAAGGCGGCCGAGAAACAGGCAGATAGGCACATCGACAAGCCCACCGAAAAAGTGGCCGAAAAGCCCGCCGATAAGCCTAAGCCTCAGGCCATGAGTGCCAGCAGCCAGGAAGCGGCGCGGGTGCAGGCTTTGCTGGATGGCAAGATGCCACCCAAGCCGGATGAGAGCAAAAAGCCCGCCGATGGCGCCACACGCGTGATCCTGCAGGTGGGCGCTTATGCGGATATGCAGGCGGCTCAAGAGGCGCGGCACAAGGTCGAAAAACTGGGCCTCAAGACTTATACGCAAGAGGTGAACACGCCTTCAGGCACGCGCATCCGCGTGCGGGTGGGGCCCTTCGCCAGCCGCGAGGAAGCGGATAAAGCCGCAGCCAAGGTGCGGGCCACGGGCCTGAGCACGGCTGTGCTGACGCTGTGAAGCGGCCGCTTTCTTGCGGGGTAGCGCATGGTTTGGCTTGATTGGATTTTTCTGACCGTGCTGGCCTTGTCCATTTTGATGGGCTTGTGGCGCGGCTTGGTGTTTGAGGTTTTGTCGCTGGCGGGTTGGGTGGTGGCCTACTTTTGCATGCCCTGGTTGGCGCCGGTGCTGCAAGAGTTTTTGCCGCAAGAAAAGTTGGGGCCGGGCTTGGCGCATGCCCTCAGCTTGGGCTTGAGTTTTGTGCTGGTCTTGCTCTTGTGGGGTATTTGCGCCAAGCTGCTGCGCAGCCTGATTCATGCGACGCCGCTGAGCGTGCTGGACCGGTTGGCCGGCGCAGGTTTCGGCGTGCTGCGCGGGCTCTTGATTTGCATTGCGGTGGTGCTCTTGGTCAGCATGACGCCAGCGGTCGAGTCCGAGACTTGGTTGAGTTCGCAATTGGTGCCTGGTTTGCAAACCGTGATCCAGGCCGCCAAGCCGGTGTTGCCGGCAGAAGTATTGAAGTTGATTCCGGCCTGAGCATCTTGCTTGGGCCTCGTGTTTAGAAGCAGTGAGTGAAGGAAAAGCCATGTGTGGCATCGTCGGCGTGATCTCCCCCAACCCCGTCAATCAGCTGATTTACGACGCGCTGTTGCTGCTGCAGCACCGTGGTCAGGATGCCGCCGGCATCGTCACCATGCAAGGCAATAAGTGCTTCATGCACAAGGCCCGCGGCATGGTGCGCGATGTGTTCCGCACCCGCAATATGCGCGCCTTGCCGGGCAGCATCGGCTTGGGCCAGGTGCGTTACCCCACGGCCGGCAATGCTTACAACGAAGAAGAGGCACAGCCCTTCTACGTCAACGCGCCTTTTGGCCTGGTGCTGGTGCACAACGGCAACCTGACCAATGCGCAAAGCCTCAAGACCGAGTTGTTTGATGTGGACCGCCGCCACATCAACACCGAGAGTGATTCCGAGGTGCTGCTGAATGTGCTGGCCCATGAGTTGGAAATGGTCGCCCGCGACCTGCCGCTGACACCCGCCGAGGTGTTCAAGGCCGTCGCCGCCGTGCACAAGCGCATCAAGGGCAGCTACGCTGTGATCGCCCTGATCGCCGGCCACGGCTTGCTGGCTTTCCGCGACCCCTACGGCATCCGCCCGCTGTGCTTTGGCCAAGCGGCAGATGGCGAATTCATGGTGGCCAGCGAGAGCGTGGCCCTGGAAGGCACCGGCCACCAACTGGTGCGCGATGTGGCGCCGGGCGAGGCCTTGTTCATCGATATGAAGGGTCAAATGACCAGCCAGCAATGCGCTGAGAACCCGACGCTGAACCCCTGCATGTTTGAGTTTGTCTACCTGGCCCGCCCGGACTCGGTGATGGACGGCATCTCGGTCTACCAGGCGCGTCTGAATATGGGTGAAACGCTGGCCCAGCGCCTGATCTCCACCATGCCGCCCAGCGACATCGATGTGGTGATCCCGATTCCGGAATCGAGCCGTCCCTCGGCCATGCAATTGGCCCACCGCATCGGCAAGCCTTACCGCGAAGGCTTTGTGAAGAACCGCTACGTCGGCCGCACCTTCATCATGCCGGGGCAGGGCGCGCGCAAGAAGTCGGTGCGCCAAAAGCTCAATGCGATTGGCCTGGAGTTCAAGAACCGCAATGTGCTGCTGGTGGATGACTCCATCGTGCGCGGCACGACGTCGAAGGAGATCGTGCAGATGGCCCGCGAGGCTGGCGCCCGCAAGGTCTATCTGGCCTCGGCCGCCCCGCCGGTGCGCTATCGCAATGTCTACGGCATCGATATGCCCACCAGCTCCGAGTTGGTGGCGCACAACCGCTCGATCGAAGAGATCCGCCAGTTCATCGGCGCCGACGCGCTGATCTACCAAGACGTTGACGCGATGAAGCGGGTGGTGGCGGCCTTGCAGCCGGCGCTGAAGGGCTTTGAGGCCTCGTGCTTCGACGGCCACTACATCACCGGCGATGTGACGGCTGAAGACTTCGCCAAGATGGAGGCTCAGCGCCTGAGCCAGGGCGACGAGGAAGAAGGCCCGGCGCGCAGCCGCCTGGCACTGCAAAGCCGGCAGGAGTGAGCGGGATGAGTTTGAGTGACGAAGAGCGCCGCATTGCCCGCGCTCGCCTGCCCGAGGGCTTGCGCCCTGAGACTCTGGCGGTGCGCACCGCGCTGGCGCCCAGCCAGCATGGCGAGAATTCTGAGGCCTTGTTCCTGACCAGCGCCTTTGTGCAGCCCGACGCTGCCACCTCGGCGCAGCGTTTTGCAGCCTCGGACGATTTCACCTACGCGCGCACCAGCAACCCGACCGTGCGCAGCCTTGAAGCACGTCTGGCGGCGATGGAAGGCACCGAAGCCGCCGTAGCTACCGCAACCGGCATGAGCGCCATCCTGCTGCTCGGCATGGGCCTGCTGAAAGCGGGCGACCATGTGATCTGCTCGCGCTCGGTGTTCGGGTCGACGATCAATCTGTTCGCCAAGGAGTTCGGCAAGTTCGGTGTCGAGACCACGTTCGTCTCGCAGACCGATCCGGCTGAATGGCAGGCTGCCGTCCGGCCAAGGACCAAGCTGCTGTTCGCCGAGACGCCGACCAATCCGCTGACCGAGGTGTGCGACATCCAGGCGCTGGCCGACATCGCCCACGCGGCCGGTGCCTTGCTGGCGGTGGACAACACCTACTCGACGCCCGCACTGCAACGGCCGGTCGATTTCGGTGCCGATGTCGTCATGCACTCGGCGACCAAGTACATGGACGGCCAGGGCCGCGTGATGGCCGGAGCCTTGTGTGGCCCGAATCGTCTGATCCGTGACGTGTTCGGCCCGGTGCTGCGCACAGTCGGCATGACCTTGGCGCCCTTTAACGCCTGGGTTGTGCTGAAGGGCTTGGAGACCTTGAGCTTGCGCATGAAGGCACAGAGCGATCAAGCATTGGCCGTGGCCCGCTGGCTCGAAGCCCGCCCCGAGGTCGCTCGCGTCTACTACCCGACGCTGGCCTCGCATCCCCAGCACGATTTGGCGATGCGCCAGCAGTCGGGGCAGGGCGGTGCGGTGCTGTCCTTCGAACTGCATGCCGATTCACCTGAAGCGGCACGGGCGGCGGCCTTCCACATCATCGACAGCACCCGCGTGCTCAGCGTCGCCACCAATCTGGGCGATACCAAGTCCATCATCACCCACCCGGCCACCACCTCGCACGGGCGCTTGTCTGACGCGCAGCGCCAAGCCGCCGGCATCAGCCAAGGCCTGATCCGCCTGGCCGTTGGCCTGGAGCATGTGGACGACATCACCGACGACCTGCTTCGCGGTCTATCAACTTTGAATCTCTCGAAATGAGCCAAGCCATCACTCCTGTCCGCACCCGTATTGCGCCGTCGCCGACCGGTTTCCTGCACCTGGGCACAGCCCGCACCGCCCTGTTCTCCTGGGCTTATGCCCGCCATTTCGGTGGTGAGTTCGTGCTGCGCATTGAAGACACCGATGTGGCCCGCTCCACCCAAGATTCGGTGGATCAAATCATTGCCTCCATGAACTGGCTGGGCCTGACCTACGACGAAGGCCCGATCTATCAGATGCAGCGTCTGGATCGCTACCAAGCCGTGGTGGACAGCATGTTGGCCGCCGGCACCGCTTATCGCTGCTATTGCTCGCCGGAAGAACTGGAAGAAATGCGCGAAGGCCAGCGCGCGCGTGGTGAGAAGACCGGCTACGACGGCCGCTGGCGCCCGGCGCCCGGCAAGGTGCTGCCGCCCGTGCCCGAAGGCGTGGCGCCGGTGATCCGTTTCATGAACCCGCCCGAGGGCGATGTGACTTGGGACGATCTGGTCAAAGGCCCCATCACCATCAATAACCGCGAGATCGACGACCTGATCATCGTGCGGCCCGACGGCGTGCCGACCTACAACTTCTGCGTGGTGGTCGATGATTGGGATATGAAGATCAGCCACGTTTTCCGCGGCGACGAGCATGTCAACAATACGCCTTGGCAGATCAATATCTTCAATGCCCTGGGCGCACCGCTGCCCAAGTTCGGCCACTTCCCGGTGATCCTGGGTGACGACGGTTTGAAGCTGTCCAAGCGCCGTGGTGCCGTCAGCGTCACCAACTACGAAGAAATGGGCTATCTGCCCGAGGCAATGCTCAACTATCTGTCACGCCTGGGCTGGAGCCATGGTGATGATGAGTTGTACTCGCGTGAGCAATTGGTGGCTTGGTTCGACGGCACCCATCTCAACAAGAGCCCCGCGCAGTGGGATCCGGCCAAGCTCGAGTGGGTCAATAGCCACTACATGAAGCTGGCTGACGATGCTCATTTGGCTGGTTTGGTGCAAGCGCAATTGCTCAAACGCGGCATCAGCGCTGAGTTGCCGCAGCTCAAGGCCATGGCCGCCTTGTTCAAGGATCGTTGCGCAACCACAGTGGCCTTGGCCGATTGGCTGGCCATGTACTTCACTGATGTGAGCCCGAGCGCTGACGATCTGGCGACCCATGTCACCGATGCAGTCAAACCCGCTTTGACGACCTTCGCTGACAAGTTGGCTGCTATCGAGTGGAATAGGGCGAGCATTGCCGCGGCCATCAAGGAAACCATCGCCGCCCATGGCTTGAAGATGCCGCAGCTGGCCATGCCTGTGCGTGCTTTGGTGTGCGGCCGGGTGCAAACGCCCAGCGTCGATGCAGTGCTGGAACTGTTTGATAAAGAAATTGTCATCAAACGCTTGCGCAGCGCCTAATTTTCGTTCTACAATCTACGTCTTGCTTGAACAGCGCGAAACATCAAAACGCTGCTTTGGGTCGAATGAGGGTCTGGCTAGCTGGACTTCTTGTGATGCGCAGAGTAAAGAGTTTGGGGGTATAGCTCAGCTGGGAGAGCGCTTGCATGGCATGCAAGAGGTCAGCGGTTCGATCCCGCTTACCTCCACCAAAAGTATTAGATTTAAAAATTTATACTCTAAGTGGCGCGCAGTTCAGTAAGTAGCGATAATGTTGTGTATAATGCGCAGCAATATTGAAGAAGGTTTAGTCCCCTTCGTCTAGAGGCCTAGGACACCACCCTTTCACGGTGACTACAGGGGTTCGAATCCCCTAGGGGACGCCAAGTTTGATAAGGCTTGGTAAATGTTTGAGAGATTAGAAATAATCTGAAAATATTTACAAAACTTGTCGATGAATGCTGATATAATATCAGCTCTTCATCTGGAGTGGTAGTTCAGTTGGTTAGAATACCGGCCTGTCACGCCGGGGGTCGCGGGTTCGAGTCCCGTCCACTCCGCCAGCGTATTGAGTGCATAGATTTCGGTCTGTGTATGTGTTTGAAGGCTCAACTTAATGAGTCGACAAGCGGCCAAGAGATTGGCCGCTTGCATTTAAGAGTTGAGTTTAGAGTTTTAGCTTGAACGGCGCGATGCCCGCATTCTGACAAGATTCGGGGGTATAGCTCAGCTGGGAGAGCGCTTGCATGGCATGCAAGAGGTCAGCGGTTCGATCCCGCTTACCTCCACCATGATTTCATCCTGTGGGTGAGATCAAGGCGGCGCGCAGTTCGGGTGTGAATTGAAAATTAGAAGGTTTAGTCCCCTTCGTCTAGAGGCCTAGGACACCACCCTTTCACGGTGACTACAGGGGTTCGAATCCCCTAGGGGACGCCAAGTTTGATAAGGCTTGGTAACTGCTAGCAGTTACATAACTTATCGATGTTGCGAAACTATATTCGCACATCTGGAGTGGTAGTTCAGTTGGTTAGAATACCGGCCTGTCACGCCGGGGGTCGCGGGTTCGAGTCCCGTCCACTCCGCCAACATTTTGAAAGCCCCGATAACTTGTTATCGGGGCTTTTTCTTTGCTTGAATACTTAACTGGCAAACAGAATTAGATTGGGATGCAGTTACTTCGTGGCTGTGATGATCTGCAGGAGTATTTGCATACTCGTGTAGATCATTCCCCAAGTGCCAATCAACCGCCCTCTAATTGCCCGCCAGTCGCCTCAATTAAATAGGCTGTTGCGAATCAGGCCGACGGCCAAGCCTTCCAGGGCGAAGTTGTCTTCATCCGCTTTCGCAATCAGTATGGGCTCGAACTCGGCGTTCTCGGGGTGCAATTCAATGCCGTTGCGGCCGCGCTGGTAGCGCTTGACCGTCACTTCATCGCCCAGGCGCGCCACAACGATCTGGCCATTCTTGGCTTCGCTGCACTTTTGCACCGCGAGCAGGTCGCCGTCCAGAATGCCGATGTCTTTCATGCTCATGCCTTTGACCTTGAGCAGAAAGTCCGGCCGGCGCGCGAACATGCTGGCTTCGACCGTATAGCTTTGTTCGATGTGTTCCTGAGCCAAGATGGGGTGGCCGGCCGCCACGCGCCCGACCAAAGGCAGGGTCAACTGGGCCAAACTGGCCAGCGGCAGCGAAAACTGGGCGGTTGACTGGCCTTTCAAGCGACTACCGCCAGCAGAAATGCCGCCCGCGCGCGCCTCTTTGGCATCGCGCGCTTCATTCAGCGCACGCAAGGTGCCTGATTTGAGGCGAATCCCACGCGAGGTGCCGCCCACCAATTCAATCGCACCCTTGCGCGCCAAGGCCTGCAGATGCTCTTCCGCCGCATTGGCCGATTTGAAGCCGAGTTCGGCTGCGATTTCAGCCCGAGTTGGCGGGGCGCCAGTCAGTTCGATGGCTTGGCGCACCAGATCCAGAATTTGCTGTTGGCGGGGTGTGAGTTTGGGGCTGTCATCCATATCGGTCCTCGTTTGTGATCCAATGATCAACTGCCTGAATATATATCCAGTAGCTGTATTTTCATCCAGTCGAACCAAGAAAATATGTCAATGAGCGCCGAAAAATCAAGCATCGAGGGTGTTGGCCCTCTCTCCACTACCGCCAGCCGGGTCGTCATTCTTGGCACCGGCGGCACGATTGCCGGCACCGCGGCCAATGCTGCGGACAATGTGGGTTACCAAGCCGCCCAGCTCGGTGTCGATCATTTGGTGCAGGCCGTGCCGGCCTTGGCCAGCCACCGGCTGGAAATGCAGCAAGTGGCGCAGTTGGACAGCAAGGATATGGACATCGCCACCTGGCAACGCTTGGCTCAAGCAGTTGCCACGCATCTGGCGCGCCCTGAAGTGGCCGGCATTGTCATCACCCATGGCACCGATACGATGGAAGAAAGCGCCTACTTTTTGCAGCGCGTGCTGGCGCCAACCAAGCCGGTGGTGCTGACCTGCGCGATGCGCCCGGCCACGGCCTTGCAGGCGGATGGTCCGCAGAATCTGCTGGATGCCGTGGTGCTGGCCCAGGATGCACGTGCCTCGGGTGTGCTTGTGATGGCCGCTGGCCGTGTCCATGCGGCCGAGCAAGTGCAAAAAGCGCACAGCTACCGCATTGACGCTTTTCGCTCTCGCGACGATGCGCTTTGCGGCGTGATGGAAGAGGGTGTTTTGCGTGAGTGGGGCGCTTGGCCGCGTGGTGAGGCGTTGGGCCTGGATCGCATCGCCAAGCCAGCGGACCAGTGGCCACAGGTGCAGATTGTGTTGAACCATGTGGGTGCCGACGGGCTGCTGGTGGATGCCTTGCTGGGCTTGGGCTGCGCCGGCCTGGTGGTGGCCGGCACCGGCAATGGCACGCTGAGCGAGCGCCTGACTCAGGCTTTGTTGCGGGCTCAGGCCCAGGGTGTGCGGGTGCTGCGCTGCAGCCGCTGCGATGCTGGGCCGGTGATCGGTGGCGAGGACAGCGGCCTGCCCAGTGCAGGCGCGCTGTCAGCCGTCAAGGCCAGGGTGGAGCTGATGCTTCAGCTCCTGGCTTGAGCTTCGGAAAGCTCCGCAGTCAGTGGCCTTTGCCAGCCTTGCGGCGGCGGGCGGCGGCCAAGGGGATGCCCGCCATCAAGCCGGCCAGCAGTAGCGCATAACTGCCGGGTTCCGGCACGGCGCTGATTTGCTGGGGCACAAAAGCGGAGCCGTTCAGATCTGCATCGCTGAAGGCAAACACATACCACTGGTTGGGGTTGTTCAGGCCCTTGGGCGAGCTGGCCAAGAAGTCGTTGTCATTGGCGATGTAAAGGGTGTGCTTGAGCACGCCGCCCACCATGATGTCTTCGCCAAAGCTCATGCCCTCGAGCTTGGCTGGAATCTGCGCATCGCTAATGCCTTGGGCATTCAGGGCTTGCTTGAGGTCCAGGAACAGGCTCTTGGCAGGCGCCAGGGCTAGCAAATTGCTCTCGCCGGAGATGCTGCTGACGTCGGCCGCATTGGCCAGATCCACCTTGTAAATGCTCTTGAACTTGGCGGTCGAGTCGTCGCCCAGGCCCTTGCCATCACGCTCCAGAACGAGGAACTCGTGATCGTTCAGCGCCAGGATTTCGCTGCTGTTGTAGTTCTTCTTGGTGATGGGATCGTAGTTGTTGTAGGCGAATTGCTTGGTGGCACCGGTGGCAATGTCGATGCTGATGAAGCGGTTGGCCGCGCCACCGTCACCGCCGTCTTGTGCCAGCGGGCTTTGCATAAAGCCCATCAGGGTCTTGCCATCGGGCGTGATGGCCAGGCCTTCCATGCCCTTGTTAGTGACGCGCCCGCTGCTGGTGTTGTTGGCAATCTCGAGGGCGCCTTGTGCATTTTGCTGGCTGATGCCCAGATTGGCCGGCAGGACAAATGACTTGAGGCGCGCGCCGGTGGCACGGTCGAATTGATAGACGGCGGGGCCGTACTCATCGCTGACGAAGACGCTGCGGCCGTCGTTCGAGAGGCGCAAACCTTCCGGGTCGAGGCGGGCATTGCTGCTGTTCAAAGAACCGCCGGCGCCGAAGGCATCGGAGCGGCCGGTGAAATAGTTCTTGCCGTCCTTGCTCAAGCTCGGTGCGCTGCCGTAGTTCAAGGCGCTGGCACTGTAGAGCAAGGTCGTGGCGTTCAGCTTGGCACCCAAGGTGTAGGGCAGGGCGCCGCCAGCCGATGCGTTCAAGCTCAGCTGCACGGTTTGCAGGCGAGGAATGAAGGAGGCGGTGTTGTCGATCGCGCTGTTCCATGCGGTGGCATTGGGGCCACGGTCGGGCAGGGCGATGAAGGTGTTGCCGCCGGCCCAGGCCAGGGCCGAGCCCATGCCGCCGAGCAGATCGCCGGCAATACCGTTTTCAAGCGGGGCACTTTGGCCGGAGAGGTCGTGCAGCGCGCCACTCAAGCTGCCGGTGGCCACCAGGCTGATGGCGGCAGCGGCCGGTGTGGCGGCTGCCGCTGTGGCCAAGCCGAGTGCGATCAGGCTGGCGAGTCGTTGAAGGGCGTGCTTGGAGCTCATGGCTTGGCCTTTGTGGAAGATGTTCGACAAAGCTTCAAACCATAGAGCCCCTTCGTGACTCCCTTGTGACGAGGCCTTTTAGACCAGCGTCAGCGTCACATCGATATTGCCGCGGGTGGCGTTCGAGTAAGGGCAGACCTGGTGCGCGGCGTTGATCAGGGCCTGTGCTGCGTCCCGGTCCATGCCCGGCAAGCTGATGCGCATCGCCACTTGAATGCCGAAGCCGCCGGTGATGGGGCCGATGCCCACATCCGAGGTGATGGACACATCCGCCGGAACGCTGATCTTTTGGCCGGCAGCAACAGCCTTCATGGCGCCGATGAAGCAGGCCGAGTAGCCGGCCGCGAAGAGCTGCTCCGGGTTGGTGCCGGGGCCGCCGGCGCCACCCAATTCACGCGGTGTGCTCAGCTCAACTTTGAGCGCGCCGTCGCTGGACGATGCATTGCCTTGACGGCCGCCGTTGGCGGTAGCGGTAGCGGTGTAGAGAACTTTGTCGAGGGCCATGGTCATGTACTCCGTGAGGTCGTTGGTGGGTGGGGGAAAAAATGAAAAACGAAATCAGTCGCTGGCTTGGGCTTTGGAAAGCTCCAGGCGCAGCGCATGTAAACGCTTGGTGAGGGAGGAGATTTCTTCGAGTGAACAGGCGCTGGCGCAAGCCAGTTCATGCGGGATGCTTTTGGCTTGCGCCCGCAATGCTTTGCCAGCTGGCGTCAAGCCAATGTCGACACGGCGCTCGTCATCTTTGGCGCGCTGGCGGCTGATCAGGGCGGCGGCTTCCAGGCGCTTGAGCAAGGGCGTCAAGGTGCCGGAGTCCAGCGACAGGCGCTGACCCAGGGCGGAGACGCTGATACCGTCTTGCTCCCACAGCACCAGCATCACCAGATACTGCGGGTAGGTCAGGCCCAGCGGCGCCAGCAGCGGTTTGTAGAGCTTGGTCATGGCCAACGAGCTGGCGTAGAGCGCGAAGCACAGCTGCTGGTCCAGTTGCAACCAATCGGGTGGGCTGCGGCGTGAGGCGCCTGCTGTGTTGGCTGATTTGGGGCTTTGCGTTGAATGCATGGTGTAACTGTAGTTAGCAATTGAATTGCGTACAACTTAAATGGTTATTCAGGGAGGTGCTAGACGGCGTAAGGCGTTTGGGCAAGTTCGGAGCGTCTGGCCCAGGTCGGCAGCCAGGCAGATAGGCATGAAAAAAGGGCCCGAAGGCCCTTTTGTTTGCATTCCGCAGTTGCGCGCTTAGCTGCGCCTTGATGCGGAAATACGGCTGGTGCGCTGATGCGCTGATGCCTAGCGTTAGCTGGCCGCCTGGATGGCATCGACTTCGGCGCCCAGGGCCAGCCAGCGCAGCTCGGCGGCTTCCAGCTCGTCGTGAATGCCTTTCAGGCGTTTGCCCAGCTCGGCGATTTGCGCGGGCGTTGCCTTGCCCGAGGCCAGTTCGGCCTCGACCGCGCTGCGTTCATCGGCCAGCTTGTTCAGCTTGACGTCGATGGCATCCATCTCGCGGCGCAGCGGCTTCGTCTGCTCAGCCAGGCGTTGACGGGCTTGGCCGCTGAGTTTGCGGTCCTCGCGCGCGGCAGGCTTGGCCGCTTCGGCGGCAGGTGCGGCGGCGGCCACGGGCGCGGCCTCAGCAATAGCGGGCTTCTTGCCCATCGCCTTGCTGGCTTGTTTGGCAGCTTCCTTGGCGGCCTTGGCGGCTTCCTTGGATTGCTCAAGCAACCACTTCTGGTAGTCGTCCAGGTCACCGTCAAACGGCGACACCGCGCCCTTGGTCACCAGCCAGAACTCGTCGCAGACTTCACGCAGCAAGGCGCGATCGTGGCTGACCAGCATCACCGTGCCTTCGAACTCGTTCAGCGCGATGGACAGAGCCTCGCGGGTGTTGAGGTCCAAATGGTTGGTTGGCTCGTCCAGCAGCAAGAGGTTGGGGCGCTGCCAAACCAGCATGGCCAGCACCAGGCGTGCTTTTTCGCCACCCGAGAGGCTGCCCACTTGCTGGTTCACCATCTCGCCGACAAAGCGGAACTGGCCCAGGAAGTCGCGCAGCTCTTGCTCGCGCGCGCCGGGGCTGCATTCCTTGGCCAAGCGCACCATGTGCGAGAGCGGGCCTTCGTCGGGGCGCAGCACATCCATTTCCTGCTGGGCGAAGTAGCCGATGGTCAGGCCCTTGCCCTCGGTGATCTTGCCGCCCATGGCACGCTGCATACGCGCCACGGTCTTGACCACGGTGGACTTACCCTGGCCGTTAGCACCCAAGATGCCGATGCGCTGGCCGGCCAGCACCGAGCGGTTGATGCCGCGCACGATGATGTTCTCGACGCCATCGACCTCGTAGCCGCAGGCCACTTCGTCGAACATCAGCATGGGGTTGGGCAGGCTGACGGGCTCGCGGAACTCGAAGTTGAAGTCTGCGGCAGCGAGCACCGGCGCCAGCTTTTCCATCCGCTCCAGCGCCTTGACCCGGCTTTGCGCCTGCTTGGCCTTGCTGGCCTTGGCCTTGAAGCGGTCAATGAACTTCTGCAAGTGGGCGATGCGCTCTTGCTGCTTGCCGAAGGCCGCGGTTTGCTGCTCCATGCGCTCGGCGCGCATGGATTCAAAGGCGGTGTAGTTGCCGCCGTAGCGCATCAGCTTGGTTTCATCCAGGTGCAAGGTGACCTTGGTGATGGCATCGAGGAATTCGCGGTCATGGCTGATGACGATCAAAGTGCCGTCGTAGCGCTGCAACCAGGCCTCCAGCCAGACCAGGGCGTCCAAGTCCAAGTGGTTGGTGGGCTCGTCCAGCAGCATCAACTCGGCCGGGCACATCAGTGCGCGCGCCAGTTGCAAGCGCATGCGCCAGCCGCCCGAGAAGCTGTTCACCGGGGCCTCGACCTGCTCGCCCTTGAAGCCCAAGCCCATCAACAGGGCTTGCGCGCGCGGCTTGGCATCGAAGGCGCCGGCGTCCATCAACATGGCGTGGGCATCGGCCATGGCGTGGCCGTCTTCGGCGGCTTCCGCCTCCTCGAGTGCCTTGCGTGCAGCCATCAGGCGCACATCGCCTTCCAGCACATAGTCGGTGGCCGAGTCTTCGGTTTCCGGCATGTTCTGCGCCACTTCGCCCACCGCCCATTGGCGTGGGATGTCGACTTCGCCCTTATCGCTTTGCAGCCGGTCGGTCAGCAACGCGAACAAGCTGGACTTGCCGGCGCCGTTACGGCCCACCAGGCCGATTTTCTCGCCCGGCTGCAGGGTGACCGAGGCATCGTCCAGGACGATTTTGCTGCCGCGGCGCAGGGTGACATTGCGAATGGTGATCATGGCTGGGCGCCCTCATTGTTCTTGTTCATCGACTTCAACAGCGCTTCCTGGGTCACCAGCAACACCTGATCTTCTCCGGCCGATGTTTCCATCCAGGCCACTTCCAATTGCGGGAATGCCGCTTCAAAAAACTCGCGCTCGTTGCCGATCTCCAGCACCAACACGCCGTGCTCGCTGAGGTGCTCGGGTGCGGCGCGCAGCAGCTCGCGCACAAAGTCCATGCCGTCGCTGCCCCCCGCCAGGGCCAGCTCGGGCTCGGCCCGGTACTCGGCCGGCAGGGCGGCCATGGACTGGCTGTTGACGTAGGGCGGGTTGCACAGAATCAGGTCATAACGCTTTGTCCCGGCGGGCTGCAGGCCATCGCCTTGCAGAAGGCGGATGCGGTCTTGCAGGCCGTGTTTGTCCACATTGATGCGGGCCACGGCCAGGGCGTCGACACTGAGGTCGATGGCATCCACCGCCACCTCGGGCCAGGCCATGGCTGCCAAGACTGCCAGGCTGCCGTTGCCGGTGCAGAGGTCCAGCACGGCCTGGGTCTGGTCGGACAACCAAGCGTCAATGCTGCCATCGGCCAGCAATTCGGCAATGAAGCTGCGCGGCACGATGGCGCGCTCGTCAACGTAGAAATCCACGCCCTGCAGCCAGGCCTCGCGGGTCAGGTAGGCGGCAGGTTTGCGGGTGGCGATGCGCTCCTCAATCAAGGCGGCGATCTGGCTTTGTTCGGCCTCGCTGAGCACGCGCTCGGCGTGTTCGTCCAGGCTGTCCAGCGGCAATTGCAAGCGCCACAAGACCAGCCAGGCGGCTTCGTCAAAGGCGTTGGTGGTGCCATGCCCAAATGAAACGCCCGCCTCGGTCAGGCGGGCGGCGTGCAATTCAATGCAGGAGATCAGGTTCACAGCAGCAGGTTCTCCAGCGTGCGTCGGTAGATATTCTTCAGCGGTTCCAGGCTGTCGGCGGGCAAGTACTCGTCGATCTTGTGGATGCTGGCGTTGATGGGGCCGAATTCCACGACCTGGGGGCAGATCTTGGCGATGAAACGGCCGTCCGAGGTGCCGCCGGTGGTGGACAGCTGCGTACTCAAGCCGGTCTCGGCCAGGATGGCCTGGCTCAAGGCTTCGCTCAAACTGCCCACCGGGGTCAGGAAGGGCTCGCCACCCAGGGTCCAGTCCAGCGCATATTCCAGCCCGTGGCGGGCCAGCAGGGCTTGCACCCGGGTCTTCAGCGACTCCGGCGTGGACTCGGTTGAGAAACGGAAATTGAAGTCCAGCACCATCTCACCGGGGATCACATTGGTGGCGCCGGTGCCGGCCTTGATGTTGGAAATCTGAAAGGTGGTGGCCGGGAAATAGCTATTGCCATCGTCCCAGTGCATGGCCGTCAGCTCGGCGATGGCCGGTGCTGCTTGATGAACTGGGTTGCGTGCCAATTGCGGATAGGCCACATGGCCTTGCACGCCCTTGATGCGCAGCTTGCCGCTGAGCGAGCCGCGCCGGCCGTTCTTGACCATATCGCCCACGCGCTCCACCGAGGTCGGCTCGCCGACGATGCAGTAGTCCAGGCGTTGGCCTTGGGCTTTGAGCTGCTCGCAGCAGACCTTGGTGCCATCGACCGAAGGGCCTTCTTCATCGCTGGTCAGCAAGCAGGCCAGGCTGCCCGTATGGCTGGGATGGGCGGCGCAGAATTCTTCGGCGGCCACCACAAAAGCGGCCAGCGAACCCTTCATATCGGCAACACCGCGGCCGTAGATGCGGCCGTCGCGGTAGCTGGGCACAAAGGGGTCAGAGCTCCAAGCGTCGAGCCGCCCGGGCGGCACCACGTCGGTGTGGCCGGCAAACACAAGCACCGGGCCGTCTGGCGCGCCGCGTTTGATGGCCCACAGATTGCTGACGCGGAAATTGTCCGGGCCGCTGTCCATGCGCTGCAGCTCAAAGCCCAGGGCAGACAGACGTTGGCCGATCAGCTCCAGGCAACCGGCGTCATCGGGCGTGACCGAAGGGCGCGCGATCAGCGCCTCCAAAAGGGCAAGGGTTTGGCTCATCGAGGGGCGGGCTCAGTCGTGGCGCACGTCGAGCGTGATTTCGGTGAAGCTGGCCTCGTCGCTGGCGGCTTCTTCCTTCTTGCCGGCAGCAGCCTTGCCCATTGCGGGGCCTTCGTTTTGCAAACGCCAGAGCAGATTGGTGGGCGAGTCGGCGAAGGCCAGGCCTTCTTCGCGGGTGATGGTGCCGTCCTTGATGAGCTTGGCGAAATGCTCTTCGTAGGTCTGCGAGCCTTCGGCGATGGACTTCTCCATCGCTTCCTTGACCGAGGCGAAGTCGCCTTGCTCGATGAACTCGGCGATCAGCTTGGTGTTGAGCAAGATCTCGATCACCGGAATGCGCCCGCCCGCCGTGGCCTTGACCAGGCGCTGCGAGACGATGGACTTGAGGCCCGCCGCCAAGTCGTTCAGCAGCGCTGGGCGTGACTCGGGCGTGTAGAAGGACAAGATGCGGTTGAGCGCGTGATAGCTGTTATTGCCGTGCAAGGTGGCCAGCACCAGGTGGCCGGACAGGGCGTAGGAAATCGCCGCCGTCATGGTCTCGCGGTCGCGGATCTCGCCAATCAAGATGCAGTCGGGCGACTGACGCAGCGCGTTTTTCAGCGCCACTTGCAGCGAGGCGGTATCGCGGCCGACTTCGCGCTGGTTGACCACCGAGCGCTTATTGCTGAACAGGTATTCCAGCGGATCCTCGATGGTGAGGATGTGGCCGGCCATATTCAGATTGCGCTGCTCCAGCATGGAGGCCAGCGTGGTGCTCTTGCCCGTGCCGGTGGCGCCCACCATCAGGATCAGACCGCGCTTTTCCTGCACCAGCTTGCCCAGCACCGGCGGCAGATTGAGCTGCTCCAGCGAAGGGATCACATGCGGAATATGCCGGAACACGCCGGCAATGGTGCCGCGTTGGCGAAAGCCGGAGAGGCGGAAGGAACCCACACCGGGCACCGACACCGCCATATTCAGCTCGCCGCTCTGATCCAGCTCGGCCAGTTGTGGCGGGCTCAGCACCTCGGCCAGCAATTGGCGGGGCTGTGAAGGCGAGAGCAGCTGATCCGACAACTGCACGATCTGCCCGTTCAAGCGGATCAGCACCGGCATATTGGCCGATAGGTAGACGTCAGACGCGCCCTTGTCGGCCATCAGGCGCAGGATGCGCTCCATGTTTCCACTCATGTGGGAATTCCTTCAACGCTTCGTCCGACAAGCCGTGGCGGCTCCGTGCTGGCTCCAGAGCGCGGCGCCCACGCAGCCATTGCGGCTGGGCCGCTCGGCAGGCTTGGGGCGGCTGTGCCGGCATGCCCCCCGTGGGTGGCGTGCCTCGCGCTCAAGGGCAGGGCCATGCTCAGGCGCCGCGCAGCAGCTCGTTGATGCTGGTCTTGGAGCGTGTTTGCGCATCAACGCGCTTGACGATCACCGCGCAGTAGAGGCTGTACTTGCCATCGGCCGAGGGCAGATTGCCGCTCACCACCACCGAGCCTGCGGGGATGCGGCCGTAGCTCACTTCGCCGGTGGCGCGGTCATAAATCTTGGTGCTTTGGCCGATGTAAACGCCCATCGAAATCACCGAGTTCTCTTCCACGATCACGCCCTCAACCACTTCGGAGCGTGCGCCGATGAAGCAGTTGTCTTCGATGATGGTGGGGTTGGCTTGCAGGGGCTCGAGCACGCCGCCAATGCCGACGCCGCCGCTCAGATGCACGTTCTTGCCGATCTGCGCGCAGGAACCCACGGTGGCCCAGGTGTCCACCATGGCGCCTTCATCCACATAGGCGCCGATGTTCACGTAGGAGGGCATCAGCACCACGTTCTTGCCCTGGAAGCTGCCGCGGCGCGCCACGGCGGGCGGCACCACGCGCACGCCCATGGCGCGGATGGCTTCGTCGCTCAGGCCAGCGAACTTGGTCGGCACCTTGTCGAAGAAGGTCATATCGCCCGAGCCCATGATCTGGTTGTCATTCAGACGGAATGACAGCAGCACGGCCTTTTTGATCCACTGGTGCACGGTCCACTGGCCGACGGCTTGGCGCTCGGCCACGCGCAGGCGGCCGGCGTCCAGCTCGGCAATCACATGCTCGACGGCTTCGCGCACTTCGGGGGAGTTGCTGGCGTTGATGGAGGCACGGCCTTCCCAGGCTTGGTCGATGATGGATTGCAGCTGTTGTGTCATGGGGATGGAATCAGGCAAAGGTGAAAAAAGGGTTCAAGCGCGGGTTTCTTGCTGAGCGAAAGCGGCAATGCGGTGGGCGGCTTCCAGGCATTCCGCCGTCTCGGCCACCAGGGCCAGGCGGATGCGTCCGGCGCCCGGGTTCACACCGTGGGCCTCGCGCGCCAACAAGCTGCCGGGCAGGACCGCCACATTGTATTGAGCCAGCAGGCCCTGGGCGAAGGCGATGTCGTCGCCGCCGCAGCAGTTGGCCGGCACTTGCGCCCACAGGTAGAAGCCAGCATCCGGCAAGGCCACATGCAGATGCGGTGTCAGCACCGGCGTGACCTGGGCGAATTTGGCGCGGTATTGCTCGCGATTGGCCACCACATGGGCCTCATCGTTCCAGGCCGCGATGCTGGCGGCTTGCACCATCGGGTTCATGGCGCTGCCGTGATAGGTGCGGTAGAGCAAGAAGCGCTTGAGGATGGCCGCGTCACCCGCCACAAAGCCCGAGCGCAGGCCCGGCACATTGCTGCGCTTGGACAGGCTGGTGAAGGCGATTAGATTGCGGTAGTCGTGGCGGCCGAGTTTGGCCGCCGCTTCCAGGCCGCCCAGCGGCGCCTCATCGCGGAAGTAGATTTCGGAGTAGCACTCGTCCGAAGCGATCACGAAGCCGTAGCGGTCGCTCAGCTCGAACAGGGTGCGCCACTCTTCCAGCGGCATCACCGCGCCCGTCGGGTTGCCGGGCGAGCAGACGTAGAGCAGCTGGGTTTTGGCCCAGGTGGCGGCGTCGATCTGCGACCAGTCGGCCGCGAAATTGCGCGCCGGGTCGCTGTTGGCAAAAGCGGTTTGCGCGCCGGCCAGCAGGGCCGCGCCCTCGTAGATTTGGTAAAACGGATTCGGGCAGACCACCGTGGCGCCGGGGCGGCTGGGGTCGATCACGGTTTGCGCCAAGGCAAACAAGGCCTCGCGCGAACCGTTGACCGGCAGCACCTGGCTGGCTGCGTCGAGTTTGAGGCCATAGCGCCGCTCAATCCAGGCGCAAATGCTTTCGCGCAGAGCCGGCTCGCCGGCCGTGGCCGGATAGACCGACAAGCCCTTGAGGCTGGCCATCAAGGCGTCTTCGATCAGCTTGGGCGCCGGGTGCTTGGGTTCACCAATGCCCAGGCTGATCGGCCGCAACGCGGGGTTGGGCTGAATGCCGGCATTGAGCGCACGCAGGCGCTCAAAGGGGTAGGGGTGAAGGCGGTCGAGCAGGGGATTGTGAGGCGCGGGCATGGCCGGGTTCATCAGCGCAGCAGGCCTGACTCAAAACCATGCGTGGGCAGGTCGACGCGGGGCGCCGGCTTCCAACCCTTTTTCTGATGCTCCACCACCACATTGGTGTAGATGCCGCCGCGCACATACCACTTGGCTGTGATGCGGATGAAACGGGGCTGGGTGACGCGCACGATGTCTTCCAGAATCGTGTTGGTGACCTTCTCGTGGAAGGCGCCTTCGTCGCGGTAGCTCCAGAAATACATCTTCAAGCTCTTCAGCTCGACGCAATGCTTGTCCGCAATCATGTCGATGGTGAAGTGGGCGAAGTCGGGCTGGCCGGTCAGCGGACAGTGGCAGGTGAATTCGGGCACCTGGAACTGGATCACATAGTCCCGCTCAGGCGCGGGGTTAGGGAAGGCGTGCAGTTCCTTGCTGGGGCGCGAGGGCGGGTTGGGTGGCATCTCGCGCATGGGCGGCGCAAGTTCGGCCGTGGCTTTGGCCTTGCGAGCGGCCGGCTTGGGCTTGGCGGCAGTGGCGGCGGCGCTGGTCTTGGGCAGCGCGGCTGCGGCTTTGGGCGAGGGAGTCTTGGCCATGGGTCGGTGCTGGCGCGGGCGCGCAAACGCCCCGCTTTCAATTCAGAAGGAGGGCGCGATGGTAACACTGCACCCCTTGGCGCCGCCTGGGTCGCCGGGCTTTGTGCCTCGTGCTTGGCCGGGCTTTATGCCGCTAAATCAAGAGCTTAGCGCGGCAGGCCTTGAAGTCTGGCGAGGACTGAGAAGCGTCTTGGCCTGCAGCTTCACCGGTCCGGGCGACGCCACCGGCGGCTGCCGTGAAACAGGCCGGCTTTGCTGCACGGCAGGGGCTGCGCCACCGTGCCCGGCTACGGCGGTACGCGATGCTATGATTTGGCCCCGTCGAGGCGCCGAGTGAAGGCGCTTTTTTTTAGATAAATCAATGGTTTAGCGGTTATTCGGTGGTGCGCCACCGCGAGGGTGCCAAGCAAGCATGCGTCTGAACTCGATCAAGCTTTCGGGCTTTAAGTCCTTTGCCGATCCGACGGTGTTCCAGTTGCCTGGGCAATTGGTGGGCGTGGTGGGCCCCAACGGCTGCGGCAAATCCAACATCATGGATGCGGTGCGCTGGGTCTTGGGCGAGAGCAAGGCCTCGGAGCTGCGCGGCGAGTCCATGCAGGACGTGATCTTCAACGGCTCGGGCAACCGCAAACCGGCCAGCCGCGCCAGCGTGGAGCTGGTGTTCGCCAATGAAGACGGCCGCGCCGGCGGGCAGTGGAACCAGTTTGCTGAAATCGCCGTCAAGCGCTTGCTGACCCGCGACGGCACCAGCAGCTACTTCATCAACAACCAGCCGGTGCGGCGCCGCGATGTGCAGGATGTGTTTCTGGGCACGGGCCTGGGGCCGCGCGCTTACGCCATCATCGGCCAGGGCACCATCAGCCGCATCATCGAGAGCAAGCCCGAAGAGATGCGCATGTTCTTGGAGGAAGCCGCCGGCGTCTCCAAGTACAAAGAGCGCCGCCGGGAGACCGAGAACCGGCTCAAGGACACGCGCGAAAATCTCACCCGCGTGGATGACATCCTGCGCGAGCTGAACAACAACCTCGAGAAGCTGGAAAAGCAAGCCGAGGTGGCCGCCACTTACCGCAGCCTGCAAGACAGCGGCACGCTCAAGCTGCATCAGCTGTGGTTCCTCAAGCATCGCGACGCCACCTCCGAGCAGACGCGGGTCAAGGCCGAACATGCCGAAGCGGTGAATGCGTTGGAGTCCCGCATGGCCGAGTTGCGCCATGTGGAGGCCGAGCTTGAGGAAGTGCGCCAAGCCCATTACGCCGCCGGCGATGAGCTGCACGCCTCGCAAGGCCGCTTTGCCGAAGCGCAGCTGGAAGTCAGCCGCCTGGAAGAACGCATCCGCTACGTGGTGGAGGGGCGCCAGCGCGTTGAAGCCCGCTTGCTTGAATTGCAAACGCAGAACGGCCAGTGGCTGGAGCGTTCGCAGCAAGCGCAGGACGAGCTGGAAAACATTGCCGAGCAGATCGCTGGCGCCGAGGAACAAAGCGAGATCCTGGCCGCCCAGGCCGAGGAGCAGCAGGCCAATCTGCCCAATGCGGAAGACGCGGTGCGTGCCGCGCAAGCCAAGGCCAATGAGCAGCGCAGCGCCGTGGTGCAAGTGCAGCAGCATATCCAGGTTCTGGCCGCAGAGAGCCGCAGCATCGACGAGCAAAGCCGCCAGCTGCGCACTCGCCGTGAGCGCCTGGCGACCGAACGCCAAGCCCTGGTCGCCCCCGATGCCGCGCGTTTGGATGAACTGAAGCAGCAAAGCGCTGCCGCCGATGAGAGCCGCGACGTGGCCGATGCACGTCTGCAGGAATTGCAAGAGCAGGTGCCGGCACTCGACGAAGCGCGCCGCCAGGCCCAGCAGGACGCGAATGCCCAACAGGGCCGGCAAGGTGATTTGTCGGCCCGCCTGGATGCTTTGCGTGCGCTGCAGGAAAAAGTGCAGACCGAAGGCAAGCTCAAGCCCTGGTTGGCCAAGCATGGCCTGGACGGTTTGCCTGGCTTGTGGACCAAGCTGCACATCCAAGCCGGCTGGGAAAACGCGCTGGAAGCGGCGCTGCGCGAGCGCCTGGGTGCGCTGGAAGTGGGCAGGCTGGAAACGGTGCGCGCCTTCGCCAGCGATGCCCCGCCGGCTCGCCTGGCCTTCTATTCGCCGCCCAATAACTTCATTACCAACACGCATGAAACGCTGCCGCGCCTGAGCGATTTGCTGCGCTTGCAAGACGCCGGCCTGAAGGCCTTGCTGAACGACTGGCTGGAGGGCGTCTACACGGCAGCGTCCATGGACGAAGCCCTGGCTGCGCGCGCCCAATTGACTCATGGTGAGTTGATCATGACCGCGGGTGGCCACGCGGTGAGCCAGTTCGCGGTGAGCTTTTACGCCCCCGATACCGAGCAAGCCGGCATGCTGGCCCGTGCCCAGGAAATTGAGCAATTGGTGTTGGACCTGCGCGCGCAAGCCCTGATCGCGGAAGAGGCCAAGAGCGCCCTGGTGCGCGCCGAAGCCGCCTACACCGAAGGCTCGCAGCGCCTGCTGAACCTGCGCCGCGAGGCTGGCGAGGCGCAAAGCCGTGCCCACCAGCTGCAAGTGGAGTTGCTGCGCCTGAACAGCCAAGCCGAAGCTGCGAGCAGCCGCCGCACGCAGCTGGAAGACGAGCTGTTCGAGATCGACGCGCAAAACGAGGAACTGCAGGAACGCCGCATGACCGGCGAAGCCCGTTTTGAAGAACTCGATCTGCAACTGGCCAGCACCCAGGAGCGCCATGCCGAGCTGGACGACGGCGTGATTGCCGCCGAGCGCAAGCTGGCCGAGGCGCGCGAGCAATTGCGTGCCCTGGAGCGCCGCGCGCAGGAGGCGCAGTACAGCGCCCGTGCTTTGGCCTCGCGGCGCGGCGAGTTGCAGCGCTCGATTGAAACAGCGGTGCAGCAGCAGCAGACCAATGCGCAGTCGATTGAGAGCTTGCAGCGCGAGCTGGGCACACTCAATGACGCCGCCGCGCAAGCCGGTTTGCAAGACGCCCTGGCCCTGAAGATGGAGCGTGAACACGCCCTGGCCGCCGTGCGCAGCGGCTATGACGACTTGAGCCTGCGCCTGCGCAAGGCCGATGAACAGCGCCTGACGTTTGAGCGCAGCCTGGACCCCTTGCGTGAGCGCATTACCAAGCTGCAGCTGGAAGAGCAGGCGGCGCAACTGGGCGGCGCGCAGTATCTGGAGCAGCTCAGCGCGGCCGCGGTGGACCTGGATGAGTTGGCCAAAACCGTGGAAGCGGGGCAGGTCAAGCTCTACGGCCTGCAAGGCGAGATCGACCGCATCAACCGTGAGGTGGCGGCGCTGGGCGCGGTCAATCTGGCGGCGTTGGACGAGTTGACGGCGGCGCGCGAGCGCAAGACCTTCCTGGATTCGCAATGCGCCGATTTGCAATCGGCCATGAAGACGCTGGAAGACGCCATCCACAAGATCGACCTCGAAACGCGCGACTTGCTGGGTGCCACCTTCGATCAGGTCAATATGCACTTTGGCCGCATGTTCCCGACGCTGTTCGGCGGCGGTCAGGCCAAGCTGGTGATGACCGGCGAAGAGATTCTGGATGCCGGCATTCAGGTGATGGCGCAGCCACCGGGCAAGAAGAACAGCACGATTCACCTGCTCTCGGGCGGCGAGAAGGCGCTGACGGCCATCGCCTTGGTGTTCGCCATCTTCCAGCTCAATCCGGCACCGTTTTGCTTGCTGGACGAGGTGGACGCGCCTTTGGATGACGCCAATACCGAGCGTTATGCCAAGCTGGTGGCCGAGATGAGCAGTGGCACGCAGTTCCTCTTCATCTCACATAACAAGATTGCAATGGAAATGGCTGAACAACTGATTGGGGTGACGATGCAGGAGCAGGGGGTGTCGCGCATCGTGGCGGTGGACATGGACAAGGCCTTGGCCATGGCGGAGGTGGCATGAGCTTGACCACCATGTTGGCCATTCTGGGCGGCTTGATTTTGGCCGCCGTTGTGGCGCACGGCGCCTGGAGCGCCCGCAAGGCCGGGCCGCGCCGTGCCGAACAGCTTGAACCCTTGATGGACGGCCAGCGGCTTGAGCCCGGCCTGAACCCATTGACCGGCGACAGCGCCGAGCCGCAGGTGGACGGGCAGGCGCAAGTCTGCGACGACAGCCTGCCGGTCGTGGCGCGGCCCAGCCGCAAGCCCTCGGCCCGCATCGACGCCTTGATTGACGCGATTGCCACGCTGACCCTGGAAGCGCCAATCAGCGGCGAGATGGCCCTGTCTCATCTGCCCGGCAGCCGCCGCGCCGGCACCAAGCCCTTCCACATCGAAGGGCTCAATGCCGAGAGCGGCGAGTGGGAGCTGCCCATGCCGGGTCAGCGCTACGGCGAGTTCCAGGCCGGTGTGCAGATGGCCAACCGCAGCGGCGCGATGAACGAGATTGAGTACTCGGAGTTCGTGCAGAAGGTGCAGGGCTTTGCCGACGGCGTGGGCGCCTTTGTGCAATTCCCCGACATGCTGGATGTGGTGGCCCGCGCGCGCGAACTGGATCATTTCGCCAGCGAACATGATGCCCAGTTGGCCGTGGTGCTGCGGGCCCGCAATGCCGCCTGGACCTTGGGTTATGTGCAGCAAATGGCGCTGCGCCATGGCTTCGTGCCGGGCGCCATGCCTGGCCGCTTGGTGATGGCCTCGGCCGAGGAGGGCGCGCCGCCCATCCTGACGCTGAGCTTTGACGCACAGGCCGCGCTGGCCGAGAACCCGCAGCAGTCCTCGCTGCGCGAGTTGGCCCTGGCCTTGGATGTGCCGCAAACCCCCGAGGCGCTGGAACCATTCGCTTCCTGGCAAGAGGCTGCGCGTGGCTTGGCGCGAGATATCGATGCGGATGTGTGCGACGACCGCGGCCAGATTCTCAATCTGCATGCCTTCGCTTCGATCGGGCAAGAACTCAATACGCTTTACAAGGCCTTGGGTTCGCGCGACCTGGCTGCCGGCTCGCTGGCCGCGCGACGCATGTTCAGCTGATTGAGGCTGACCTTGAGCTTGAGTCGCTAGGGCAATCGGCTCGGTTCTTTGGCGGCAGTTGCTGAGGCGCTCGCTACACTCTCATCTGGGACTAACGGAGGGAGCCACTTGAGCCTAAGTTTTCTGTTCATCGCCTTGCTGATCGCTGGCAGCGCCTTTTTCTCGATGGCGGAGCTGTCGGTAGCAGCCTCACGTCGACTCAAGCTGCGCCAACTCGCCGACGAAGGCGATGCGCGTGCGGAGCGGGTGCTGGAAGTGCAGGCGCAACCGGGCCACTACTTCACCGTGGTGCAGATGGGTGTCAACACCGTGGCCATTCTGGGCGGCATTGTGGGTGAGGGGGCCTTGACGCCGCATTTCGCGGCTGCGCTGCAACTGGTGCTGGATGCGGATCAGGCGCAGAGCCTGGGCTTCGCGCTGTCCTTCATCAGCATCACCTCGCTCTTCATCGTTTTGGCCGATCTGGTGCCCAAGCGGCTGGCCATGAATGAGCCTGAGCGGGTCGCGCTGGCTTTGATCGGGCCGATGCTGGTTTTGTGCGCCTTGCTCAAACCCTTGTCCTGGGCTTTCAGCCAACTCAGCGAGGTCTTGATTCGTCTGCTGGGCCTGCCCTCGGCGCGCGACGACAGCATTACTCATGCCGACATCTTGGCCCTGGCCGAGGCGGGCAATCTTGCCGGCGTGGTGGCCGATGCCGAGCAGCAGATGATTGAGAACGTGTTCGAGTTGGACACCCGCCGGGTTGAGAGTGCCATGACGACCCGCGAGCATGTGGTGTTCTTCTCGCTGGATGACGATGACACCCTGATCCGTAACCGCATTGCCGAGGCGCCGCATTCCACCTATCTGGTCTGCGACGGCGAGATCGATCAGGTGATGGGCTATGTGGATTCCACCGATCTGTTCCAGCGCGTGTTGCGTGAGGAAGCCATCAATCTGCGCAGCAGCCAGTCGGCCGGCCTGTTGAAAAAGGTCTTGATCATTCCGGACCGCCTGACCCTGTCAGAGGCGTTGGGTCAGTTCCGCCAGGCGCATGAGGACTTTGCCGTCATCGTCAACGAGTACAGCTTGGTGGTGGGCATCATCACCCTGAACGATGTGATGAGCACGGTGATGGGCAATTTGGTTGCCTCGCATGACGAGGAGCAGCAAATCGTGCGTCGTGACGATGGCTCTTTTCTCGCCGACGGCATCACGCCCATTCCCGAAGTGCAGCGTGCCTTGGAGTTGGAAGCATGGCCTCATGCCGGGCAGTACGACACCCTGGCCGGCTTCCTGATGGTGATGCTGCGCCGCATCCCCAAGCGCACCGATCAAGTGGTGTGGGAGGGCTGGTGCTTCGAAGTGGTGGACGTGGACAGCCACCGGGTTGACCAGGTGATGATCGCCCGCGTGCCGGTTCGAGATGATGGCGCGGGGGTGTGAGCCCATCGGGCATTGACTTGAGCTGCGGCTGATCTGGTTGGCGTTCTTAGCTTGGGTGAAACGGATCAGTCATTTGCAGGCAGCGCGCCGGCTTGAATGACAATCCGGCTATGAGTCAGTTGCCAAGCCCACCCCCTTCAAGTTCCACCCCGTTTGCCTCGCCCGCCGAACAAGCCACCAGCTTGCGCGAGGTCTTGAATCACCACGCCCATCTGTACTACGTGCTGGACCAGCCCAGCCTGCCGGATGCCGAGTACGACCGCCTGTTTCAAGCCCTGCAGGCCTTGGAGCGTGAACACCCCGAGTTGCTGACGCCGGACTCCCCGACTCAGCGCATCATCGGGAAGGTGTTGGACGGCTTTGCCCCCGTACGCCACGCGGTGCCCATGCTCAGCATTCGCACCGAAACCGATACCGAGGCCAGTGGCGCCCACAGCTTTGACCAGCGGGTGCGCAAGCAGCTGGAGCTGGATGAGACTGCGCCGGCCGTGGAGTACGCCGCCGAGCTGAAGTTCGATGGCCTGGCCATCAATCTGCGTTACGAGTTCGGCGTGCTCAAGCAAGCGGCCACCCGTGGCGACGGCGAGACCGGCGAAGACGTCACGCAGAATATCAAGACCATCGGGCAGATTCCCCTGCGGCTCAAATCGGTGGATGCGCCGGTGCTGGAGGTGCGCGGCGAGGTGTTCATGCGCCGCGAAGATTTCGAGGCCCTGAACGAGCGGCAGCGCCAGGCCGGCGAGAAGACCTTCGTTAACCCGCGCAATACCGCTGCCGGTGCGGTGCGCCAACTCGATCCCGCCTTGGCTGCGCAGCGCCCTTTGAGCTTTTTTGCCTATGGGCTGGGCGAGGTCAAGGGTTGGGACTTGCCTGCCACGCACAGCGCCATGTTGGACGCTTTGGCTGCCATGGGCTTGCCCGTTTGTGCGGACCGCGCGGTGGTGCAGGGGGCGGCAGGGTTGGTGGCTTTTCACCAAACCATGGGCGCCAAGCGCGACAGCCTAGCGTTTGACATCGACGGCATTGTCTACAAGGTCAACAGCCTGGCCTTGCAGCAGCGCCTGGGTTTTGTGACCCGCGAGCCGCGCTGGGCGGTGGCCCACAAATACCCTGCGCAGGAACAGATCACGCGATTGAACGACATCGAAATCCAGGTCGGCCGCACCGGCAAGCTCACGCCGGTGGCCAAGCTGGAGCCGGTGTTTGTGGGCGGCACCACGGTGTCCAACGCCACCTTGCACAACGTCTTCGAACTGCGCCGCAAAGGCGTGCGGGTAGGCGACCAGGTGATTGTGCGGCGCGCCGGTGATGTGATTCCCGAGGTGGTGGGTCGTATGCCCGGAATGCGCGCCAGCTATGTGCCTAACTTTCGGATTCCGCGCGCTTGCCCGGTATGCGGCAGCGAGGTGCTGCGCGAGCGAGGCGGCATGGACTACCGCTGCAGCGGCGGCATCTTTTGCCCGGCCCAACGCAAGCAGGCGATGCTGCACTTTGCCGGCCGTCGCGCCATGGATATCGAAGGACTGGGCGATAAATTAGTGGAGCAGTTGGTGGACGAAGGCATTGTCAACAGCCTGCCGGGCCTCTACAAACTCGGCGTGGGCAAGCTGTCGGCACTGGCGCGGATGGCGGACCGCAGCGCCTTGAATCTGCTCGAGTCGTTGGAGAAGAGTAAACAAACGACCTTGGCGCGCTTCTTGTTCGCTTTGGGTATTCGCCAAGTGGGCGAGGCCACGGCCAAGGATTTGGCGCGCCAGTTCGGCTCGCTCGATGCGTTGATGGCTGCCAGCGTTGAACAATTGCTGGAGGTCCGCGATGTGGGCCCCATCGTGGCGCAAAGCATCCATCACTTCTTTGCCCAACCGCATAACCGCGAGGTGGTGGAGCAATTGCGTGCTGCCGGTGTGCAATGGCCCGAAGGGCAGGGCGCGGCTGCCGATCAGGGCCCCAAGCCCTTGCTGGGCAAAACCTTGGTGCTGACTGGCACTTTGCCAACCTTGTCGCGGGACGCGGCTAAGGACCTGATTGAAGCTGCCGGCGGCAAGGTGAGTGGGTCGGTCTCCAAAAAGACCGACTTTGTCGTAGCGGGCACTGAAGCAGGCAGCAAACTCATCAAAGCGCAGGAGCTTGGCCTCAGCATTCTTGATGAAGCCGATCTGCTCAATTTGCTCAACGGTTAATCCCGCTTTCGGGTCTTTTTACTGCGGATTTCAGCGATCCCGGACAGTCATTTCAGCGTGATGGCGGACAGCGTTTCAAACTGATCGCGGACAGTTTGGGTGCGCGCAAGTGCCTGGGTTGATGGTAGCTCAGGTGTCCGCGATCAGCCTGAATTGGGCTGGCCCGGACGGTTCTGCGGTGGTTGGTTTGGTGCTCATACCGAGTCCTGTTTCTTGCGCAGCGACTCGCCCTTGAGCGCGATCTTTTGTGCCGAATGGACGATCCGGTCCAAGATGGCATCGGCCAATGTCGGGTCATCCAACCATTGGTGCCAGTTTGAGACGGGTAGCTGACTGGTGATGAGCGTCGAGCGGCTGCCGACCCGGTCGTCGAGCAACTCCAGCAGGTCGTTACGGTCGGCCGCCGTGACCGGTGCAATCGCAAAGTCATCGATGACCAGCAGGTCAATGCGCGCCAGTTGTGCCAGGCGCCGGCCGAAGGAGCCGTCGCCGTGGGCCACCCGCAGCTCTTCCAGCAGCCTCGGCGCCCGCGTGTACAACACCGCGAATCCCTGGCGTGCCGCCTGCTGGGCCAGCGCGCATGCGAGCCAGGTCTTGCCGCAACCCGTGGCCCCGGTGAGCAACACGTTGTGGCCGTGGCGCAGCCAGTCGCAGCCCGCCAGTTGGGTGATGAGGCTGCGATCCAGCCCGCGCGAGCCTCGCCAGTTGATGTCCTCGATGCAGGCGCTGCTGACCTTGAGCTTGGCCGCCTTGAGCAGCCGGGCCAGGCGTTTGCCGTCGCGCCAATCGACCTCGCGTTGCACCAGCATGGCCAGCCGCTCCTCGAAGGACAGCTCGGCCGCTGCCGTGCGGGTGGCGCCATCGGTAAGCGCCTGCACCATGCCGTCTAGGCGCAGGCTGCGCAGTTGATCCAGGGTGTGTTCGTTGAGCAAGAGCTTCTCCTTCTTCAGTGGGGTCAGTGGTAGTAATCGGGGCCGCGCACGTTGTCATGCAGCGGGAGTGCGGCCTGCGTGGCTTGGGCCGGCGCGGCTTGCCGGTCCAAGCCGGTGGCCAGGATCGACTTGACGCTTTGGTAGGTCGGCGAGCGAATCGACATGGCGCGAACGCAGGCCGCTTCCAGCCGCTCGTGGCCGAACTGGCGCGCCAGGCTTTGCAGGCCGAGGCAGGAGCGGTAGCCTTGCTCGGGGTGCGGCCGGTGTTCCATCTGCCAGCGCACCACGGCGGCTGTGGCCACGCCGATGTGCTCACCCCAAGCGATGAGCTTGGCTGGGGTCCACTCTCGGTGCGCCCGGTGGGAGGCCGGCATGTGCTCGGGCGCCGTCGTGTGCGCCCCGCGCCGGACGCTGTAGGCGTGCACGGCCACGCGTTGCTGGCCCGCCAGAATCTCCACCGTGGTCGAAGTGATGCGCAACTCGACCTGCTCGCGCACCAGCCGGTGCGGCACGCTGTAGTAATGGCCATCGAGTTCAACGTGATAGTCAATATTGACCCGGGCGCGCTTGAAGCGGGCGATGGGCATGCGCGCTGCCGGCAGGGGTTTGAGCAGCGGCCGATCCAAGGCCGCGAAGGCGCTGGCCCGACAGCCGGGTAGCTTCTTGAACGGCCGAGCGTTCAGGTCCACCAGCAACTCCCGGACAGCGGCGTTGAGCTCAGCCAGGGTGAAGAAGCGCCGGTGCCGCAGCCGCGCCAGAATCCAACGCTCGACGATTTGCACGCCGACCTCCACCTTGGGCTTGTCGCGGGGATGAGCAGGACGCGCGGGCAGCATCGCCACGTCGTAGTGGTCGCAGAACTCTTCGACCAGACGGCTAGGCGTGGCCTCGTAGCGGTCGGGCCGGGCGATCAGGGCGCGCGCCTGATCCGGCACGATCAGCCGGGGCACGCCACCCATGAACTCCAGCGCATCCATGATGGCGCCGACCCAGTCGGCTGCTGTCTGTGTCGGCGTGGCGCAGGCGAAGGTGTAGTTCGAGGCGCCGAGGACGGCCACGAAGATCTGCGCTTGCCGGATCTCGCCGGTGGCAGCGTCCACCAAGGGCACAGTCTGGCCGGCGTAGTCAATGAACAGGCGCTCGCCGGCCGGGTGGACCTGGCGCATCGAGCGCTTGAGGCCGGTGACCCAGGCGCGGTACTTCACGCAGAAGCTGGTGTACTTGTAGGCTTGCGAGCCGGCGTCGGTCAGACCGCGCTGGTACTCCTCCCAGAGCAATTGCAAGGTGACGCCGGGGCGCTTGAGTTCCTGGTGGACGAGGGCGAAGTCGGGCTCAAGCTGGGTGCTGGACCGAGGCACAGCGGGGCCGTACAAGCGAGCCTCCAAGGCGGCATCGTCCAGCGTCTGGGCGGCGGCCCAGTCCACACCGGCGGCGCGGGCCTTCATAACGACGCTATTGACGGTCGACTTGGCGATGCCAAGCACGCGCGAACACTCGCGCATGCTCAGGCCAGATTCAAGGTGAAGTCGAAGGGTTTGTCGAAGTTGGCGCATGTGAATCCTGGGAGTGGGCATGACGGACCGAAAAATCGGTCAGCATGCCTACGGCTCAGGTCACTTGCGCGCGCCAGGGGTGTCCGGGATCAGTTTGAAACGCTGTCCGCGATCAGCCTGAAATGGTGTCCGCCTTCGTCTGAAACGCTGTCCGCGTTCCGCTGAAATGGGTGGCCGGGATGGGCTGAAATACGCATTTTTACCTATTGCGCGGCCCAGACTGTTTCCATTTCGCCCAACTTTTCAAGAAGCCTCACGCGCTTGTGCAAAACGCACGGTCGTGACCCAGTTGCTTCCCGCGAAAGGCAATTCCTGCGCTCTACTGCGCAACGGTCGCGTATGCAGCGTTGCGATGGGCTCATTAGAGTCCGCGAAGTGAGAATTTCTACTCAGCCGCACCCTTCAAACGGGGGGCTTTCAATGGGGCCTTGTGCAGGCATGATCACCTCGCAAATCCAGCAAAGGCTCAGCGCAAGATTTGGCTAGATTTGGGTTCGTAAGGCGGCTTCAAGTTGTCATGAGACGGTCGTCTATTTGACATGTTTTGAAGCGCCAACGAATCAGATGCAGTCGGAATTCATAGGGGAATGACATGGTCCGGATTTTCAGTCACTACCTGCACAGGCAGACACTGCTTCATGTCCTTTTCGACTTGGGCTTGATCCTGTTCGCCGTCGTTGCCGTGGTGCTCAGTCAAGGCGATGGCGTGGCCTCCACGATTCCTTTCGTGGCGTCACATGGCCTGTCCCTGGCTGGCTGCATGTTCATCATCAATTCGGCAAGTGGTCTCTACCAACATGTCCACAATCGTTCGATCACCGAATCCTGTGCCCGGGCGCTGCTGGGCTTGATGTTTGGTCTGCCACTTGCTTACGCCATTTTCAGTTTCCTGCCGACCAATGCGGGCCACCGTGAACTGATTACCCTGGGCGCCATGGTGGCTGTGGCTGCAGTGATGGTGCACCGGGTGTACGCGGCGCACTCTGCGACGCAAACCCGTAGCCGAATCCTAATTTTTGGTTGCGGTGCAGCAGCAAAGTCTGTTGGTGCCACGTTGAAGGCATCTGACCCCCAGGCGCAAATCGTCGGCTATCTTCCCGGTCCCAACGAAGAAAGTTCCTGCATCGCCGATGATCAAATCATCCAGATGCAAGGCACCTTGACGGACACCGCTCGCCGTCTCAATGTCAATGAAATCGTGGTCGCCTTGTCGGAACGTCGCGGTGGCAGTATGCCCTTGCGCCAGTTGCTTGATTGCAAGCTGTACGGTATTCGCGTCGTTGATATCGCCACGCACTTCGAAAAGACTCTGGCGCAGATCAAGATTAGTCACGTTAACGCCGGTTGGTTGATTTTCGGCGATGGCTTCAATCAAGGCGTGGTGCGCACCGCCATCAAGCGCGTGTTCGACGTCATCTCTGCTTCGCTCATTTTTATCGCCGCCTTGCCGGTCATGCTGGTTACTGCGGTGTTTATCAAGCTGGAGTCCACCGGCCCAGTTTTCTACCGCCAGGAGCGGGTAGGCCTGAATGGCAAACCATTCAAGGTGATCAAGTTCCGCAGCATGCGAACCGATGCAGAAAAGGATGGCAAGCCACGTTGGGCGACGCTCAATGATGACCGGGTGACCAAAGTTGGTCGATTCATCCGCAAGGTGCGGATCGATGAGCTGCCCCAACTGATCAACGTCCTGCAAGGCGATATGAGCATGGTCGGCCCTCGCCCTGAGCGCCAGTACTTTGTTGATGAGTTGATCAACAAGATCCCCTATTTTGCAGTTCGGCAGAGCGTCAAGCCCGGTGTTACTGGTTGGGCGCAGGTGCGCTACGAATATGGTTCGACAGTTGAAGATTCGGTCGAAAAATTGCAATACGACCTCTATTACGTCAAGAACCACACCATGTTCCTTGACATGCTGATCATGCTTGAAACCGTCGCCGTGGTGCTGACGGGTAAAGGTGCCCGCTGATCGCCAAGTTTTTTCCCTGGTAACAATACCAGGGCCTCCGGCGGGCCGGGCCGCATGTTCCAATCACGCATGCTGAATGGTTTGGTGGATCTCGGTCTAATTGGTGACGGCTTGGCAATGCTGGTCTATGCCGCGTTCGCTGTCTATTTCATCCGTCGTTTATGGTGGACTAGAACCGCGATTGCCAATCCGGTTTCCCTGACCTTCTTGCTTGCACTTATGTGCAGCGGGATTTGGGCTGCGTTCAACCTGGTAGGTAAATGGCAGGGTAGCCAATACCCCTTGATGCAATGGTTGACACCGTTTGCCGATTGGTTGCGCTACGGTCTCTGGTTTACCTTCCTCCTGTTACTGCTCCAGCCAAATGCCGAGAAAAGGCAGAATGGGCCAGTTTCTCAGTTCCTGCCCTTTGTTCTGGCCGGCCTTGGATTCGGTCTTGTCCTGCTGTTTGCCAGAGGATCAGATGAGAAACTAAGCAGCGATCTGGCGCGGTATTCAGCCTTTGCGCTACTGGCACAAGCAGTTCTTGGATTGCTTCTGGTCGAGCAATTGCTCCGCAATGCGACGGAAGATTCGCGCTGGAATGTCAAGCCTGTCTGTCTTGGGCTAGGCACCATCTTTGCGTTCGATTTGTTTACCTATTCACAGGCCGCCCTTTTCCGCCAATTTGATGGCGATGCCTTGGTGGTTAGGTCCGCTGTCCATGCCTGCGCCGTCCCGGTGCTTTTTGTCGCATCCCGGCGCCATGTCAATTGGCTGGAAAAGCTACATGTCTCCCGAGCCGCAGTCTTCCATTCGGCTAGCCTTTTGCTGGTGGGCAGCTATTTACTGCTCGTTTCGGCGATCGGATACTACGTTCGATTTACCGGTGGCGAATGGGGGCGGGCCTTGCAACTGGCCTTGGTATCGGGAGCCTTGTTAGCCCTTGCCGCGCTGGTTCTGTCTGGTTCCATGCGATCTAGACTTAAAGTCTATATCAGTAAAAACTTCTTTAATTATCGGTATGACTACCGCGAAGAATGGCTCCGCTTTACCGCGACCTTATCTTCAGATGACCCATCGCAAGGCATGGGTGTCGTGGTGGTCAGGGCTTTGGCGAATTTAGTGGAAAGCCCCGCCGGAGCTTTATGGTTGCAGCACAACTCAGACCAAGTGTTGAATCAAACGGCGCGATGGAATTTGCCGGTTGATACCAACCATGAGCCCATCAACTCGCAGTTCAGTGAGTTTTTGCGCAGCCAGGCATGGATCCTCGACTTGGACCACATCCGTGCCAATCCGGCACAGTACGCCAATGTACACGTCCCGGCTTGGTTGCTCGGTGATACGAAATACTGGTTGTTGATTCCTCTTTTGGTGGGTGAGGAATTATTTGGCTTCGTGATCTTGGGGCATGCGCGTGCCACCATCGAAATCAATTGGGAGGTTCGGGATCTATTGAAGACCGCCAGCCGTCAAGCGTCCAGCTATCTTGCGCAAATGCTCGCATCGGAAGCATTGTTGGAATCAAAAAAATTCGATTCCTTCAACCGAATGTCTGCTTTTGTTGTTCATGATCTTAAAAATATCGTGACTCAGCTTTCTTTGATGCTGAAGAATGCTCAACGCTTGCGAGATAACCCGGAATTTCAACAAGACATGCTCGATACTGTGGAGAATTCTTTGGCGAAAATGCGCCAATTGATGCTCCAGTTACGTGAAGGTGAAAAGCCTCACGGCATTGTCAGCGGTGTTGATCTTGCACAAATCTTGAAGCGTTTGGTCGCTACTACAGCCGCTAAAGGTAGAAAACTCGAGCTTCATTTGGAGGCGGCCGTCAGTACCCGAGGGCATGACGAGCGAATTGAGCGGGTAATCGGCCATGTGGTGCAGAATGCTTTAGATGCCACACCGCGGGGCGGGCGGGTTGTTGCGGTGCTGACACGTTCCGGAAGCCAGGCCTGTGTAAAGATTACCGACGACGGTTGTGGCATGACTGAAGAGTTCATTCAAAATCGCCTATTCAAGCCGTTCCAGTCGACAAAGGAATCGGGTATGGGAATCGGCGCTTATGAAAGCTATCAGTATCTGCAGGAACTGGGGGGCAAAATCTCAGTGGAAAGCAAAGTACAACAAGGGACGGTGGTGACCATCTTGCTACCACTTTTTCATACTTCAGCGATGTCTGAAAATTCTGAGCCTCTGCACCAATGAGTTCTGAACGCCCTTCGGCTCCATTGTTGATCGTAGAAGATGATCTAGCCCTGCAAAAACAATTGAAATGGTCCTTGGACCGTTATGAATCGGTTGTAGCGGACGACGTCGCTTCCGCGGTGTTGCAGTTCCGGCGTCACTCGCCGGCCGTGGTCACTATGGACCTCGGTTTGCCGCCAGATCAAGATTCGGTGTCTGAAGGCTTCCGATGTTTGGAGAAGTTGCTGGAGATTGACCCGGCCGTAAAAGTCATCGTCTTGACTGGGCAAAACGATCAAGACAATGCCTTGCGGGCGATTCGAATGGGCGCCTACGACTTTCTCGCTAAACCCGTGGAACCCGAAGTCCTAAGTTTGACGGTCGAGCGGGCCTATCGTTTGTATGAACTGCAACAGGAAAACCGGCGTTTGCAGACTGCGCAACAGACTGAAGCGCTAAGTGGCTTGGTGACCCGCGATCCCGGCATGCTCCGTATATGCAGAACGCTGGAAAAGGTGGCGAGCAGCGATGCCACTGTTTTATTGCTGGGTGAAAGCGGCACCGGCAAAGAGCTCTTGGCTCAAGGTCTACACGAGACCTCCAAAAGAAAGGGGCGATTCGTTGCTATCAATTGCGCAGCGATCCCCGAGAATCTGTTGGAAAGTGAGCTTTTTGGATACGAAAAGGGTGCTTTTACAGGCGCGTCAAAAACTACCGTAGGAAAGATAGAAACCGCCAACGGTGGAACTTTGATGTTGGATGAAATTGGCGATCTGCCAATGGCATTGCAAGCCAAATTACTGCGCTTCTTGCAAGAGCGGAGCATTGAACGTGTTGGGGGACGCCAGGAAATACCCATTGATATCAGGGTGCTAGGCGCCACGCATCAAAATTTGAAAAGCTTGATCAGCGAAGGCAAATTCCGCGAGGACTTGTACTATCGCTTGGCCGAAATTGTGCTTGAGATTCCGCCTTTACGGGAACGCTGTGGTGATGCAGTTTTGTTGGCCAATGTCTTTTTGAAAAAATATGCAGCAGAGCGGCGTCGGCCGACCATGAGTTTTGCTGAGGACGCGGTACGAGCCATTGAATTGCACCAATGGCCCGGGAATGTCCGGGAATTGCAAAATGTGGTGAAAAGAGCCTCCATTATGGCGGATGGGGATCGGGTCACAGTGCAAGATATTGACCTACCTGTTGAAGTCCCGGATCTTGAGTCCAATGACAGTTTCCCAAGCCTTAAGGTTGTTCGTGAAAACGCCGAGCGTGAGGCTGTGGTTAACGCATTGGCACGCTCCAACGGAAACATTGGTAAAGCAGCGTTAATGCTTGGGGTGAGTCGCCCCACTCTTTACGACTTGATGAGCAAATTGAATATAACTTGATTGTTTAACCAGGATGACACGCATGAATTTCAAAGGCCATGGCGTGACGCCATTGTTCCTGAGCTTAGTGCTCGCGCTTTCGGCTTGTTCCGGGGGGTCGGCAGAAAGTATGTTGAAGTCGGCAAAGGAGCATATTTCCAAAAAGGAATCGAATGCTGCTGTCATCCAGTTGAAGAATGCATTGCAAAAGCAGCCGGCTAATCCTGAGGCGCGCTATTTGCTTGGTAAAGTCTTGCTTGAGACCGGGGACCCAGTTGGCGCTGAAGTTGAGTTGATTAAGGCGCAAGATTTGGGTTATTCCGCCGAAGAGATTGCTCCGCATCTGGCTAAAAGCTTGCTGGCTCAAGGGAAGATTGAACCTTTGCTCACTCGCTTCGCCAAGTCAAAGTTGGTGAATCCTGCTGCGAATGCTGAGTTAAGGGCTGCGGTGGCTTTAGCCTTTGCGCAACAAGGCAAGAGCGATGAGGCAAAGAATGCACTGCAAGAATCTTTTGCTGCAGACCCGAATAATATCTCGGCGCAGTTGCTTCAAGCGCGCATGTATATCCACCAGCGCCAATTCCCGGCCGCTATGGCCGTGCTTGATAAATTAGTGGGATCGGCACCTAGCAACGCTGATGCTTGGCAGTTGAAAGGCGACGCTTTACTGGAGAGCGGAGCGCCGTCAGAAGCTGCATTGGCAGCTTACCGGCAGGCTATTAAAGTTGATAAGAAGAATCTGCAGTCGTACGTTGCAATCATTTGGACCGAATTTGGCAAGAAGGATATTGAGGCGGCTAGGAATGATATAGCGGAATTGGCGAAAATATTCCCAGATCATCCGCAGACAAGATTTTTCCTAGGCATGATTGCGCTGGAGAAAAGCGACTTGAAGGCTGCACAAGAGCAGGCGCAGTATCTTTTGAAGGTGACGCCGGATAGCCCTAGAACATTGCAGTTGGCGGGGGTTGTTGAATTCCGTAGAAATTCCCTGATTCAGGCTGAGAGCTATCTAAAGAAGTTCATCAAAGTTGCACCGGAGTCGATGCAGGCGGCGAGTCGTTTGATGTTAGGTCAAATATATAACCGAAACGGTGACCCGGCCAAAGCCTTGAACGTTTTGCAGCCTCTTCTGGTCGATGACTCGCCTTATCCTGCTGCTTTTTCTTTGGCGGCAGAGGCCTATATGCAACAGGGTGATTCGGCTGGGGCTCAGAACTATTTTTCAAAGGCGGTGAAGAGTAATCCAAAGGATATTAGGAGCCGCACCGCATTGGCTTTGGCAAAGATTGCTAAGGGCGGGGATAGTGGTTTCGAAGAGTTGAAGGCTATTTCTCGAGATGACAAAGAGATAACTGCAGATTTGGCCTTGTTTAGCTCGTACTTGAATGTCAAACGGTGGGATGCCGCCGCGCAGGTGCTCGAGACTATTGCGAAGAAACAACCAGACCGGCCGTCCGCTGAAAATCTTCGTGGTCGTATGGAAATGATGCGCGGAGACCGAGTGGCGGCGCGTGCTGCATTTGAGCGGGCGCTCAAAATTGATCCGAAGTTTTATCCTGCGGTGGCAACCTTGGCCTCTCTTGATCAGGATGATAAAAAACTTGATGCCGCAATTGCTAGATTGAAAGCATGGATCGCTCTTGAGCCCAAGGATTTGCGTGCGCAATTGAGCGTCATTGAACTTCAGTCTTTGTCTGGAAAGCCTTCTTCCGAAATTGAAGAGGCGCTGGCAAAGTTGGTCAAGGAATGGCCAAATGAGTCCGGTCCGCGCCTGTTGCTGATTCGCAAGTTAGTTGACCGCAAAGAGTTAAAAGCAGCGTTGACACTTGCCCGCGACGGGGTAATTGCCGCACCTGATCAGCCCACTATGCTTGCGACGCTTTCGCAAGTTGAACAACTGAATGGTGAGTCTAATCAGGCGGTTGCGACGGCCAACAAATGGATGGCATTGCAACCAAACTCGGTTCAGCCGTTGTTACGTTTGGCGGAATTGTATGTGGCGCTGAAGGATCCATCTGCGGCGGCGCAGAGTTTGACTCGGGCCCTAGCAATCGATGAGCGATATTTGCCTGCACAAAGAATGCTGATTGCTATTGAGGTGGGGCGAGGGCGTGTAGATTCAGCACGCAAGGTGATAAAGGTTGTTCAGACTCAACGTCCAAACGATGCCATCGGCCAGGTTTTGGAAGCTGAGTTGGAGAGTACGCAGAAAAATTGGGCGGGGGCAGTTGCCGCTTATCAGTCCGCCTTGAACAAAAACCCGAGCACAGACATAGCGATCAAAACTCACTATGCCTATCTGTCAGGGGGCAAGACGGCAGAGGGTGGCGCGTTCGCAACGCGTTGGCTGCAGAAAAATCCTTCTGATGTCGCATTTATTTATTACTTGGGTGACTTGGCATTGACGGGCAAGCAATATGCTCAGGCGGAGCAGCATTATCGGGCGGTGCTTAAATTGCAGCCTGAAAATGCTGCTGCTTTGAATAATGTTGCTTGGCTTTTGAATCTCGACAAGAAGCCTGATGCCTTGGAGTACGCTGAGCGAGCCGTTAAATTGCAGCCGAAACAAGCGCCATTGCTGGATACTTTGGCAGAAATCTATGCAAGCAGAGGACAATTGGAAAAGGCCATCGAGGTGCAAAAGCAGGCGTTGAGCCTGGCGCCGGATGCACATTTGCATCGCTTACATCTGGCAACTTTTTACGTTTCTGCAGGCAAGAAGGCGGAGGCGAAAGTGGAATTGAAGCGCCTGGCTGATTTGGGGGACAAATTTCCAGCGCAAGATACGGTTAAGAAATTGTCCATCGGGCTTTGATGCCGACGCAGTTGTTTTTAGTTGTTTGAGCCAGCAGGGCTCTGCGCGTAAATTGGCAGCGGTTGACGGTCAATAAATCATGTGTAGGGACGATGTATGACAAAGATTCGCGGCTCTAGCCTAAAGAAGAAATTTCACCAGGGTCTTCGAAAGCTCTTTGGGGTGCTGCCTGCAAATTTTCGCTTCAGCATTTACCGACGCATGGTGGAATGTGACCCGGCGCCGGATCTTCGCCTGGAATTGAAAATTGCAGATACCCAGGAGGAGTTGGAGGATTGTTTCAAGCTCTTGCATGGCGCTTATGTCGCGAGCGGATTTATGCTGCCAGATCCTTCTGGAATGCGCATCACGATTTATCACTCGCTGCCAACTACAACCACCTTGTGTGCAAAGTATGACGGTAAGGTGGTTGGCACCATTTCGATGATCCGGGAAGGTGTGTTCGGATTTCCATTGCAGTCGGTCTTTGACTTGCAGCAGGTAAAAGCTAAAGGCGGCAATATCGCAGAGATATCAGCTTTGGCTGTGCATCCGGACTTTCGTGCTACCGGGGGTGCCATTCTGTTTCCATTGATGAAGTTTATGCATCAATATTGCACGGAATATTTTGATACCCGTCATCTTGTTATTGCGGTCAACCCGGAGAAAATTGAGCTCTATGAGGCGCTGCTGTTCTTCGAGCGTTTACAGGCCAATGTTGTCGATCAGTACGACTTTGCGAATGGCGCACCTGCTGTAGGTGCGACCTTAGATTTGCATCATGCCGCGGAGATATTCAAAGCTGGATACAAAGGAAGGCCAAGTCGGAAGAATTTGCATCGCTATTTCTTCATGCAGAATTTGCCCAATATAAAATTGCCGAAGAGACGCTATTTCACAACCAATGATCCGGTCATGACGCCGGCTTTGCTTGATTACTTTTTTAATGAAAAAAGTAAAGTGTTTGAGGCGATGGATGACCGCAAGAAGTCTTTGCTTTGGTCGATTTATGACCTGATCGAGTACCGCCGAATTTTGCCAATGCTGTCTGGGACGGCACTTGAGTCGCATCCCTTGCGGCGCCATCAGCGCTATTCAATCAGGTGTCCTGCTCAAATACGCTTTGATGTGGATGGGCGTTCTAGAGAATTTGTCTTGAACATCATAGAAATTTCTCTGTCTGGTTTTCAGGCCGAATGCAGGATTGATGTTCCGCTTAAGGTTCCGGGGCATGCGAGCATTGTTTTGGGTGCTGCCGACACTTCTGAAGTTAAAGCGGTTGCACTGCGTTCGAAGGTGACAGACGTTGGTGTGTTCTATGGCTTCCGTGTCGAGGAGGCGGACGTCGTTTGGCGCTCCTGCGTGACCGCCTTGGAGATGGGGCAAACCTCGGCCGATTTGTCGCTTGCATGAGCGGAGCAGGCTCTGGTTTTAACCGCCGTTCGGTAGTTGGGTGGTTGGCTGTGGTCGGCATGCCTAGCGGGGCTCAGGAGCTCACGCCGAGCAGGGCTGGTGCCCCGGTTGATTTGCCGTCCTTGATCAAACGGTCTCGTTCTTCCGTGTTGCTTGTGGGCACTTTCGGGGAAACCGATAGTCCCCGCTTTTCGTTCCGGGGTACAGGCTTCGTAGCGGCGGAAGGCAATTTGGTGATCACCAATAAGCATGTCTTGCCGGAAGGCGGTGAGATGACTGGAGGACGGCGCTTGGTGGTTCGAGCCGCAACGGGTCCCACGGGTCGATGGGTGATGCGAGAGGTGGAAGTCCTTAAGCTTGACCGTGAGCGGGATTTGGCATTGCTGCGAGTCCAGGGCGAGGCGCTTAGTCCTTTGGCTTTGGCCTCGGATCAGGTGGCCCAGGAAGGCAAGAGCGTGGCGATTCTGGGCTTCCCAGTCGGTGGCGCGCTGGGTTTTTCTTTGGTAACCCATCGTGGCATCATTTCCTCAATCACGCCGATTGCATTGCCTCAGGCGTCGGCGCAAGCGTTGAACGAAAAGTCGATTCGAAAATTGCGCGAAGCTACGTTCAATATTCTTCAGTTGGATGCGACGGCTTATCCAGGAAATAGCGGCGGGCCGGTCATCGATTTGGAGACAGGTGCCGTGGTGGGTGTGTTGAATATGGTGCTCATTAAGGGGTCACGAGAGACCGCGTTAACGCACCCGACCGGGATCAGCTATGCGATCCCGGTTGACCTCGTCACGAAGTTGCTGGCGCGCGCGGACTGATTGCTTTGGCCTAACGGCGAGGTCATGTTCCGTTTGATGAACAAAAAGGCCGTGCGAACAAAATTCGCACGGCCTCTTCTTGCATCAGCTGCCTTGGCAGCTGAGAAGAACTGGCATTAAGCCTTGTTTGCCTTGCGGCGGGCAAAGCCCAGGCCAACCAAGCTCAGGCCGATCAGGGCCAGGCTAGAAGGTTCAGGGATGGTGTTGCCCGTAATGGAGCCGTTGCCGCCGGACGAGTACTTGGCATTCGGGTTGAAGAAGGCGCTTGAATTGAACTTCAGCAGATTAGGGTCGAAGTTACCAGCGGCCAAACCGCCGATCACTTGCAGGTCGGCAGCTGTGAAACCGCTAGCGACGTTACCGCTCGTGAAGGCAAGGCTGTTGAACTTCGCGTCAAGCCAGACGGTGCCATCCAAGGCCTTGTCGGCACCGACTTGCCCAGCCGGTGGGCTGGTGTAGAGGGTGCTGGTGTCCACGTACAAGGTAACCCAAGCATTGGTCAGGTCAAAGGTGTTGTTCTTGTTCAGGCCAATGCCGCCAAAGCCAAAGGTCACTTCGCAGCCTGGGCAGAAGCTGCCTGCAGCGCCGAAGCCAGAGCCGATATTGCTGGCGTTGTCATTGATGCGGCCCAGGCGACCAACGCCCTGCAACACAAATCCGGTGGCGCCAGGGCTCACACCGTCAACGGTGGACAGCACCGATCCAATGCCTGCTGCGTCGCCGTAGTTGACGGTGCCCTTGGCATAGTTTGTGCTGCCGAACCACTGCGTGAATTGGTGTTCAGCGATGAAGTCAGTCTCAGCGCCACCCGGTGCCACATAGTCTGGATCCCAAACCACGCCGCCCACATTGATCGGGGTAGCTTGAACGCCGGCCATGCAGGCCAGCAAGGCCACGCCAGCGAAAGTCGTCTTCAGAAATTTCATGTCATTTCTCCTGAGGTGATTTGAAAAGGCTACTGCCCGTTCGCAGCAAAGATAAGCAGTAACCGTGCCAACTCTTAAAGAAAATGGTTAAGTGTTTGAAATCATTGGAGAAAATTGACTTTGTGGCGAGCGCGCTTGCTGGCGATGAAGTTGACTTGTAAAAAAATCCGACAAAATTAGCTGTAGCGCCCAGGTGAAATGATGTTGTCGGGGTCCAGTGACTGCCGCAATTGCCGATTCAGCTTGCCCGCGCTCCCCATTCGCTCGGCAAGCCAGGGCATGCTTGATATGCCGACCCGATAGGGTAGAAAGCCTTGCAGTGCGCCGCTGTCCAGCAGCTCTTGGTTGCAGGCTTTGGCGTTCGCAGTTTCGGACTCCTTTTGGCGGTCGAAGAGGATGGGGATGGTGCTGTCGAATACCTTGTCGCTGATGCTGGTCAGTGTGATGAGTGGTTCGATGCCGTGCCTATGGGTGATCGCTTTCACCATGTCGACGAAACTGCGTGCGGCTTGCGGCCTCATGGGGACGAGTGGTGCGTACCAAATGAGGCCGGAGCCATCGCGGCCAGGGTCACGGGATGGCCCCTTTGGCGGGTTTGGATTGCGCCAGTAGGCCAATGGCATTGCTGTTTCGTTGGGGCGCCCTCCGACTAGTTCCAGTGACTTTGCAAGGGTTTGTGCAGTGCTGCCGGCTCGCTGCCCGAGCCGTCCAGGAATGAGCTTTGCCAGCTTGGCCAGGCCTTGGGCTTGGCCGTTGGACAGAAAGACGAGTCGCTTGGCAAATCCTTTCAGGATGTTTCGAATCTCTTTCTGTGCTGCGGCGACGACCTTCTTGCTGCCATAAAGGGTCATAAAACCTGTCCATGGGAATATTTGATATTCACGCCCCATCGCGGCAATGACCTCCTCTGGAATTAGGCCGTTGGGGCCAATTTGAGTGGCGGGATAGGGGGCTGCCATTGCGAGCATGCGGTGCCTATTCATCAAATTGCTGCCGCCAACAATGCCCGGCAGGGTTTGAAGAATACGTTGCACTCGCCGCACAGCCTCTTCGAGCATTTGGTCGTCGGGAATGCTGAAGAAACAAACTTTGGAGCATTGTGGGCGGCGTGCCAACAAGATGGTCATCTGGGTAACCACGCCAAAGCCGCTTTGAGTGAAGAGACCGTTGATGTAGGGGCCGATTCCCCATTTGAAGAGTTTGGCCACCTCAATGCCACCCGCTTCATGCAGTCCGCTTCGGTAAATGCTGCCGTCCGCCAGGACGGCTTCGATATGGGTGACTGCGCCGAAGTGGTCGGTATGGGGGGTTACGCCATAGCCGCGCTCCAGTGCATTGCCAAGCAGGCTGCAATTTGGGCCGCCGCCGGTCACGGGCACCATGAAGTCGTGACCGCCCTCATCCAAGAACTTGGCCAGCATGCCTTGGGTGACGCCGGGCTCGACGGTGATTACTCCCAATTCGGCATCGAACTCCTTGATTTGGGATAGTCCTGAGAGATCAAGCAGTACGCAGTCGTTTGCGGCAGGGAGGCTGGTTCCGTAGCCCCAGTTGTTGCCGGTGCTGATTGGGTAAATTGAGGTTCGATTGGCCTTGGCAATACGAACAATTTCGGGAATTTGCTCACTAGCGCTGGGTTTGAGTGCAGCCACAAGCTTTCTACTTGAGGCGGTGGTGTCAAGCCCATAGGCCTGCTGCGCAGCCGCAGTGCTCAGGACTTGCGCTGCTCCAAGGAGTTTGGTCCAGCTGCTGATGGCTGCGGCGTGAGTGGTGGTCATGTCAATGGCCCCTCATTCAAGTGGGTGTGTGGTCGCAACGGTAAAAAGTCGCCTTAAGGGCGAAGGAAGAGCAAGCCTAGTGTGGCATCATTCCCCTAGCCATGCAGTGCCGTGCGCGCTCAGAGTTGGCTGAAATATTTTTGCTGTTGGGAGTGGAGATGGTCAGGCGAGTACCCCCAATTTTGCTAGCTAAATACAAGGAGCGGCGTCTGTGAAGAATCTTTCATTTTTTTCGGTGGTAGGCATGTCGCGGATGCTTTTTGCTGGCCTTGTACTTTCGACGTTGAGTGCATGCGGTACGGTAGGCTCGAAATTCCCGCCCGCGCCAAGCGCCGCAGCGAGCGAAAAATATAGTTATATCGTTGGCCCGGGTGATGCCCTCAATATCATTGTTTGGCGCAATCCGGAATTGTCGATGAGTGTGCCGGTGCGGCCTGATGGAAAAATATCTACGCCGCTTATCGATGAGTTGACGGCTCAAGGCAAGAATTCCACGGAAATTGCCAGAGATATTGAACAGCAACTCGGTAAATATGTTCGTGATCCGGTGGTTACGGTGATTGTGACCAGCTTTGTTGGGCCTTACAGCGAACAGATTCGCGTGGTGGGTGAGGCGTCCAAGCCGCAGGCCTTGCCGTACAAGCAGAAAATGACGGTGCTCGATGTCATGATTGCTGTTGGCGGCTTGACTGACTTTGCCGCGGGTAATGAGGCGACGATTGTTCGCTCCGGCGAGGGCAATAAACAGTACTCGGTAAGGCTGAAGGATTTGGTCAAGCGCGGCGATGTGTCTGCGAATGTGGAAATGCGACCTGGCGATATCCTGATCATTCCGCAGAGTTTGTTTTGAGCTGATTTGATTGCCTTGCGCTCGCCGCGCTTGGCTAATAGTTAGGTTAGATTCTCTCGATTCGTCGACATCGCGGGTTCCCTCGCTTTGAACTTGAAAAGTCGCCTCAATGGATTTGTTGATTGCACAGTTGCTTTCCGTCGTGAAGTCGATGTGGAAGCACCGCTGGACCGGCTTGGCAGTGGCTTGGATTGCCGGGCTGGTTGGCGCCGTTGTCGTCTTGGTCTTGCCTGACCGGTACGAGGCGAGCGCGCGTATCTATGTGGATACGCAGTCCATCCTGAAGCCGCTGATGACGGGCTTGGCTGTACAACCCAATGTCGAGCAGCAGGTGATGATGCTCAGCCGCACTTTGATCAGCCGCCCCAATGTCGAGAAGTTGGTTCGCATGGCGGATCTGGACCTCAAGAACCAGTCCAAGAGCCAGCAAGAGGCAACGATTGAGACGGTGACCAAGAACTTGTCGATTCAAAGCACGGCGCGCGACAACCTGTACACCTTGGCCTATCGGGATACCGATCAGGAAAGTGCCAAGCGGGTGGTTCAGTCTTTTGTCTCGATTTTTCTGGAATCGAGCCTTGGTTCTAGCCGCAAGGATACGGCCACTGCCACGACCTTCATCAACGAGCAAATCAAGGGCTATGAAGCGAAGTTGGAAGAGGCTGAGTCTCGCTTAAAAGAGTTCCGCCTGCGCAATATTCAAACCATGTCGGGCGATGGCAAGGATTCCGCATCCCGTTTGGGTGAAATCAGTGCGCAACTTGAGCGTGCCCGGCTCGACTATCGCGAGGCTGTGAATGCGCGCGATGCTGCCAAGAGTCAACTGGAAGCAGAGCGCAAGGGTTCAGTTGGCGGAAGTGCGGTGCAAAGCGTGTTGCAAGAGTCCGCAACAGCAGTGTCGACACCAGAAATTGATGCGCGGATTGATGTTCAAAATCGCAGTCTCGACGCACTATTGCAGCGCTACACCGAGCAGCATCCCGATATCGTCAGCGCCCGCAAGATGCTGAAGGACCTCGAGGCGCAAAAGAAGAAAGAGGTTGCCGAACTGCGCAAGGCGGCATTGGCTGCACCTACCGTGGGCTCGGCCGGCAATACCAACCTGGCGTTTCAAGAAATGGGGCGCTTGCTGGCCAATTACGAGGTCCAGGTGGCGGCGATGAAGGCTCGGGTGGATGAGTATTCCAGCCGCTATGCCCAAGCGATGGCCGCGGTGAAGACGGCGCCGCAACTGGAGGCCGAGGGAGCCCAGTTGAATCGTGATTACGCTATTCACAAAAAGAACTACGAAGACTTGGTGTCGCGCCGCGAGTCGGCCGCGATGTCGGGCGAGTTGGATGTGGCTTCGGGCGTGGCGGATTTCCGCTTGATCGACCCACCGCGGGTGTCGCCCAAGCCGGTGGCGCCAAACCGACTACTGTTGTTGGCTGTGGCGATGGTCCTGGCCCTGGGCTTGGGTATGTTTGGCGCCTTTGTCAGCAGTCAACTGCGTCCGGTTTTCCACGACGTCAATGAGTTGCGTTCACGGGTGGATTTGCCCATCCTGGGTGTTGTGACGCGACTGACCACCGACGAGGATAGGCGGCGCCACCGCATGGACATGATCCGCTTCAGCGTGGCATCGGCGAGCTTCTTTGTGCTGTTTGCCATCGGGCTCACAGTGATGGCAATTTTGATGAATCGGCAGGTGGGTTGAGATGAGTAGCCTGATTGAGCAAGCCACCCAACGCCTTGAGCAACTGCGCCAAGCTGGCGCGTCAATGCCGGACGATGTGCAGGCCAATGGTGCAGGGGTTGCTACCGGCTTGGCTGCCTCAGGCCTCGCGACAAGTGCGCTAGGCCCTGCGCCTGCGCCGCTTGAGACGCCCCATCACCCGTCCAGCAAGCGCGTGGATCTGGATTTCACGGCCTTGGCCGAGCAGGGTTTCTTGACGCCCAATGCCGGCCGCTCCCATTTCGCGGACCAGTACCGTGTGATCAAGCGTCCGCTGATCAAGAACGCGATGGGCAAGGGCGCTGTTACCCTGAACCACGCCAATCTGATCATGGTGACCAGCGCACTGCCGGGCGAGGGGAAGAGCTTCACTTCGCTGAATCTGGCGCTGAGCATTGCGGCGGAAATGGACAACACCGTGATGCTGGTCGACGCTGACGTGGCCCGACCTTCTGTCTTGCGCATGTTGGGGCTGCCCCAGGGCCCGGGTTTGCTGGATGTACTGGAGGACTCTGTTGATATGGCCAGCGTGATGCTGCGCACCAATGTCGACAAGCTCACCCTGCTGCCTAGCGGTACACCCCACCCCCGGGCGACGGAATTGCTGGCCAGTGATGCGATGAGCCACTTGCTCGATGACATGGCCAAGCGCTACCCGGATCGCATCATCATCTTTGACTCGCCGCCCCTGCTGCTGACGACTGAGTCGCGCGTGCTGGCCTCGCATATGGGCCAGATCGTGGTGGTCGTGCAAGCCGGCAAGACGCCGCAGAGCGCGGTGATGCAAGCGCTTGCCGCGATCGAGAGTTGCCCGCTGAAGATGATGTTGTTGAACCAGTCCAGCACCAACGCAATTGGTGGCTATGGCTATGGATACGGCTACGGCTATGGTTATGCCAGTGAATCAAGCAAGAGCTGATCGGCATGACGCTTTGCCGCTCGCGGTGAAGAGCCTTCTGCACACGCCGTCGCTGCATCGAGTCAGCCGAGCCTGCACGCTGGTGGCTTGTCTGGCTGCACTCGCCACGGCGCAGGCGCAGGAGGCGGCGGCAGTGGGGCGCTCGGGCACCTCTCTCACGCCGAGGGTGACGCTCAGCCAGACATGGACCGACAACAATACCTTGTCCTCGGTTGCCAAAGATGCGGCCTTGATAACGACCTTGTCGCCGGGCCTCACGCTGGCTAGCAGGACGGGGATGTTGAAGGGCTCGCTGGACTACGCCATCAGCGGCGTGTTCTATGGCAAGAGCGAACAAAAGGATAGGACTCAACAGTCCTTGACGGCCAGCGGCGTGGCGGAGTTAATCGATAACTTCCTGTTCGTGGACGGGCGCGCCACGATTGGACAGCAACTCACTTCGGCCTTTGGTCAGCAAAGCGTTGATCAATCGCTCAACAACCCAAATAGCACCGAGGTTGCCACCGTCAATCTCTCGCCTTTTGTGCGCGGTCGTTTGTTCGGCTTGGCGAGCTACGAGCTGCGCGGCACTTATGCCGAAACCAATGCCAAGGGTACGTCGGTGAGTGATAGCACCGTGGTCGGCAGCAACTTTCGCCTGGACAGTGCCAGCCTTGGTCAGGTGGGGTGGTGGATCAATGGCAACACGCAGCGCTCGCACTTCAAGTCTGGCGTGGACAACAACACGGCCTTGGTTTCACTGGGTTTGAGGTATCAGCCCGATGTTGACTTGCTGCTCAAGGTCAATGCGGGGCGCGAGCGTTCTGACTATCAGCTGGGTGTCGCCACTCGGGGCAATAGTTATGGCGTCAACGCCAGTTGGCAGCCGACGCCACGCACCACGTTGCTGGCCGATTGGCAGAGCCACGACTATGGCAATTCGCACCTGCTCAGCTTCGAGCACCGGATGGCCCGGTCGGTTTGGCGGGTGTCCGATTCCCAAAACGTATCGACTCAGTCGAGTGGCAGCTTGCCAGGTCAAAACACGAACTACGATCTGCTCTTCACCCAGTACGCGTCGATTGAGCCGGATCCGGTTAAGCGTGATGCCAAAGTCCGCCAAACCCTGAGCGAGTTAGGTCTGAGCGCGGGTGCTGCGGGCTCAAGTGGATATCTGAATGCCGGCCCGACCTTGGTGCGCACGCAAGGTTTGTCTTTCTCCATTGAGGCGCTGCGCACGACCTTGACGGCATCGGCCACGCAGTCCACCACCAAGCAGTTGGGTAACGGCGTGCCGCCGGGTGGTGTGGTTGGGCAAACCGGCAATATCGTCCAGCGCAATGGCAGCATCAATCTGGCGCGCAATTTGACGCCTACGACCAGTGCCAATGTGAGCTACACACAGTCAGAAACGCTGGGTGACGCGAATGCCCCGGGCACTTCGAACACGACCTTGCGTTCAGTGACTGCGAATTGGACCATGCGTTTGAACCCGCGCTCCAGTGTCTCGCTGGGCGGGCGGGTGGCGCGTTTTCATAGCCCGCTGCTGCCTTACCGCGAAAACGCGGTTTTTGCCACACTCGTTCACCAGTTCTAGCCCATGTATGAATCCTTTTATGGGCTCAGCAGCAAGCCGTTCCAGCTCAGCCCTGATCCCAACTTCTATTTCGGCAGCAAACAGCATCGGCGGGCCAAGGCCTACCTGGATTACGGCGTCCTGCGCAATGACGGGTTCATCGTCATCACCGGTGAAATCGGCGCCGGCAAGACCACGCTCTTGCGAGGTTTGCTGGACAGCCTTAATCGCAGCAATGTGGTGATCGGCAATCTGGTCACCACGCAAGTCGATGCGGAAGACACTTTGCGCTTGGTCGGTGCGGCCTTTGGCGTGCGCGTCAAGGATCTGCCGAAATCAGAAGTGCTGATGAGCTTGGAGGCCTACTTCGTCAATCAAGCCAGCCATGGCAAGCGCTGCTTGCTGATCGTGGACGAGGCGCAGAATTTGACGGCGCGGGCGGTTGAAGAGCTGCGCATGCTGTCGAATTTTCAATTCGGCAATCAGTCCCTGCTGCAGACCTTTCTTGTGGGGCAGCCAGAGTTTCGCGGCATCTTGCAGCGGCCCGAGATGGAGCAATTCCGTCAGCGCGTGGCAGCAACCTGCCATATCGGCCCGCTGGACGAGGAAGAAACACAGCGCTATATCGAGCACCGCCTGAAATGCTCGGGCAGTACCGGCAAGCCGAGCTTTGAGGCCGATGCCTTTCCGGCCATCTACAAGGCCAGCGGCGGCATCCCGCGTCGTATCAACTCCTTGTGTGACCGCCTCTTGCTCTTGGGCTTCATGGCCGGCAAGACCCATTTGGGCTTGGCCGAAGTGGATGAAGCCTTGCGTGACATCGCCCAGGAATTGGCGCCGACCAAAGCGGTTGCGAATGAGGCCGGCAAGCAGCCCGATCAAGACCTGAGCTTGGATCTGTCGCGCCTGCGCCTCGACGCTGGCGACGTCGCAGGCTTGTCAACTGAGTTTGCTAGCCTTGGCAACGAAGCCATGGCCGAGCGCTTTCAGCGCATTGAGAACAGCTTGGTGCGCCTCGAGCGCGTGAATATGCAAACGCTGGCCTTGCTGCAAAAGCTGGTGGAGGCGGTCAAGTCAAACTGAGTCTCAGGGCTCGGCGCAGTTCAATTCCAAATACGCCTAGACCGGCGGTTCCAAAGGGAGCCGAGCCGGCGGCACAACAGGGGTTTTATGCTTATGGCAACAAGGGCAGGGGCGATCCGCAACGCCATGACGATTGACGTGGAGGACTACTTCCAGGTCTCGGCGTTTGCGCCCTATATCGCGCGCAGCGATTGGGATGGGCGTGAGTGCAGGGTCGAGCGCAATATCGGGCGCATTCTGGCCTTGCTGGATGAGCGCCAAACCAAGGCCACCTTCTTCACCCTGGGCTGGATTGCTGAGCGCTACCCACAATTGGTGCGCGACATCGTGGCGGGCGGGCATGAGTTGGCCAGCCACGGCTATGGCCATGAGCGGGTCAGTGATCTGAACCCGCAGACCTTTGCTGAGGACATTGGCCGCGCCAAGAAGCTGCTGGAGGACCTGGGCGGGCAAGCGGTGCTGGGCTATCGCGCCCCGAGTTTTTCCATCGGCGAGCGTAATTTGTGGGCTTTCGATACCTTGCTGGAGCAGGGCTATCGCTACAGCTCCAGCGTCTACCCGATTCAGCATGACCATTACGGCATGCCCGATTCACCGCGCTTTGCCTACCCGGTGCGTGAGGGCTTGCTAGAGGTGCCGGTGACCACCTTGCGCAAGTTCAATCGCAACTTTCCTTCTAGTGGCGGCGGCTATTTCCGTTTGCTGCCCTATGCCTTGTCGCGCTGGATGATTCGCCAGGTCAATGAGATCGACCAGCAGCCCGCAGTGTTCTATTTCCACCCTTGGGAGATCGACACCGAACAGCCGCGTGTGGCCGGCATCGACGGCAAAACCCGGTTCCGGCACTACGTCAACATCCCGCGCACCCATGGCCGCATTGCTCAATTGCTAAGCGATTTTTCCTGGGGCCGAATGGACGAAATTTTTCTGGCTCAGCCGTCTGTGGCTCAGTCTCTCACACTTGCCGCTGCTGCCTGAATGAGCCCTGCCGACGTCCAGATCAAGCGCCTTCAGTCAGGCGATAGTGCCAATGCCAAACGCTGGGACGCCTTTGTGTTCGCCAGCCCGCAGGCCACGTTTTTCCACCGCGCCGGTTGGTTGCGAATGGTGGAAGATGTGTTTCGCCATCAGGGCTTTTTCCTCTATGCCGAACGGGCGGGCGAGATCGCTGGCGTCTTGCCGCTAGGGCAGGTCAAGAGCCGCTTGTTCGGGCACTCCTTGGTGGCCTTGCCCTTCACCGTTTACGGCGGCGTGGTGGCCGACGACCCTCAAGTGGCGCTGAGCTTGGAGCAAGAGGCCCATCGCATCGCCTTGAGCCTGGGTGTCGATCATCTGGAATACCGCAACACCAGTCCACAGCATCCTGACTGGCCTAAGCAAGACCTCTACGTCACCTTTCGCAAGGAGATCTTCGCGGAGGAAGAGGCCAATATGCTGGCCATCCCCCGCAAGCAACGCGCCATGGTGCGCAAAGGCCTGAAGAATGGCCTGCAAAGCCATATCGATGCGGACGCCTCGCGCTTCTTCGCGCTCTATGCCGACAATGTGCATCGCCATGGCACACCGGCCATGCCCAAGCGCTATTTCCAAGCCTTGCTGGATGAGTTTGGGCCGGACGCTGAAGTGCTCACCGTCACTGACGACAAAGGCCGCGCTCTGAGTTCGGTGCTGAGTTTTTACTTCCGCGACGAGGTCCTGCCTTATTACGCCGGCGATGACGAGTCGGCGCGCGACTTGGCCGCAAATGACTTCAAGTACTGGGAGCTGATGCGGCGCGCCTGTGCCAAGGGGTTCAAGGTGTTTGACTATGGGCGCAGCAAGCAGGGCACAGGCTCCTACGCCTTCAAGAAGAACTGGGGTTTTGAGCCGACGCCGCTGCACTACGAGTACCAGCTCTTCAAACGCGACAGCGTGCCGCAGAACAATCCCTCCAACGCCAAGTACCAGTTGCTGATCAAGGCCTGGCGCAAGCTGCCCCTCGGCGTGGCTAATTGGTTGGGCCCCTTTATCGTGCGTAACCTTGCCTGAGCGATGGCCAAGATTCTCTACCTGGTCCACCGCCTGCCGTACCCGCCCAACAAGGGCGACAAGGTCCGCTCCTTTCATTTACTCAAACACTTGGCCGCCAGGCATCAGGTGTTTTTGGCGACCTTTGTTGATGACCCGGATGACCGGCAGTACATCGCGAAGGTGCGGGACTACTGCACTGAGTTGTATGTGGGCGAGCTTCAGCCTGGCCTGGCCAAGTTGAAGTCCTTGCAAGGGCTGCTCAGTGGCGAAGCCCTGAGCTTGCCCTATTACCGCGATGCCGGCATGAGCCGCTGGGTTCAAGAGATGGCTCAGGCGCATGGCTTTGATGCGGTCATCGTGTTTTCGTCGCCGATGGCGCAATACGTGAAACACGCGCAAGGCCTGCAGCGGGGTGGGGCGGCTGTGCCGGTGTTGATCGACTTTGTGGACGTCGACTCCGCCAAATGGGCCGACTACGCCAACTCGCGCTCTTGGCCCATGTCCTGGCTGTATCGCAGGGAGGGGCGGCAGTTGCTGGCTTTCGAAGCGGATAAGGCCGACAAGGCAGCTTGTTCATTCTTCGTCACCGATAAAGAGGTGGCCCTGTTCCGGCAGCTGACGCCGGGGCGCCATGCCGCGGTGGAGTCGCTTTGCAATGGCGTTGATGCCGAGTTTTTCTCCCCCGCGGAGGACCGGCCATCGCCTTTTCCCGCCGGGCAGTTGCCGCTGGTATTCACCGGCGCGATGGACTACTGGCCGAACGCGGATGCCGTGACCTGGTTCGCTGCTGAAGTCTTGCCGAGCTTGCGGGCGCAGTGGCCTGCCTTGCACTTTCACATCGTGGGCCGCAGCCCGACGCCGGCCGTGCAGGCCTTGGCCGGGGAGGGCATTTCGGTGTCTGGCACTGTTCCTGATGTACGTCCGTATCTGCAGCATGCCGCAGCCGTGGTGGCGCCACTGCGTTTGGCGCGCGGCATTCAGAACAAGATCTTGGAGGCCATGGCCATGGGTCAGCCCGTGGTGGCCGCGCAGAGTTGCGTTCAAGCCATTGATGCGGTGGATGGCCAAGAACTCATGGGAGCAGCCGAGCCTGCCGACTTTGTGAGGGCTTTGAGCGCCCTGCTGGCCGACCCGCAGCTGGCCTCCCGCATCGGGGCTGCCGGCCGCGCCCGTGTTCAAGCCAGCTATAGCTGGGACGCCCATTTGGCCGGACTTGACCGCCATCTCGCTCAGGCCATGGCGAGCACCGAGACCCAAGCTGCATGATGCGATCAGATTTGAAGTTATCAAAAGCGTGGCAAGCCGCCTTGCCTGGCTTTCTCTTGGGCCTGTTGGCGCTGCTGTGGTTGTTCAGGGATACCGGCCTGGCCATGGTGGAGATTTGGAATCGCTCCGAAACCTTTGCCCATGCCTTTGTGGTGCCGCCCATCTCGCTGTGGCTGATCTGGCGCCAGCGCGCTCAGCTGGCGCGTTTGACCCCGCGCCCGGCACCGCTGTGCCTGCTGTTCATTGCCGTGCTGTGTGCGCTGTGGTTGTTTGCGGAATTGGCCGTGGTCAATGCCGCCACCCAGTTTGCGCTGGTCGGCTTGATCGTGCTCTTGGTGCCCGCCACCCTGGGCTGGGAAGTGGCGCGCAGCATTACTTTCCCCTTGGGCTTCTTGTTTTTCGCCGTGCCTTTCGGTGAATTCGTGATGCCTCAGTTGATGGCGTGGACAGCTGATTTCACTGTCACTGCTTTGCGACTGAGCGGCATTCCCGTGTTCCGTGAAGGCTTGCAATTCGTCATCCCTTCGGGCAATTGGTCGGTGGTGGAGGCGTGCAGCGGCATCCGTTATCTGATGGCCTCGGTGATGGTGGGTACTTTGTTCGCCTATCTGAATTACCGCTCACACACACGCCGCTGGATCTTTGTCGGTGTGTCCATCGTCCTGCCCTTGGCTGCCAACTGGGTGCGCGCCTACCTGATCGTGCTGCTGGGCCATATTTCCGGCAATAAGCTCGCGGCTGGCGCCGATCATTTGGTGTACGGCTGGATCTTTTTCGGCGTCGTCATGCTGGCCATGTTCATGATTGGCGCCCGCTGGTCGGAGCCCGATGCGCAGCATGTTGAAGCTAACGACGAGGCTGAAGGGGGCACACAGAAAGTAGAAGCCGCGGCCTCATTGGTCGAGGCCGGCAGAGGTCGCTTTGCAGTAGCCAAGACTGGATTTGCCGTGGCAGCCCTGTTGGTGCTGCTGACCACTCCGCATCTCCTGCTTCATTCGATCTTGGCGAACGCGAGTTCGGCCGAGTTGACCTTGGCCGCACCCGACCTGAGTGCCAAAGGCTGGGCTCTGCGGGCCGATCCGGCGCCGGTGTTTACGCCGGCCTTTGAGAATCCGCTTGCAGTTCTACAAGCCAGCTATGCCAAGTCCGGGGAGGCCCCGGTCGGCCTGTACCTCGCTTACTACCGCCACCAAAGCTTCAACAGCAAGCTGATCAGCTCGAACAATGTGCTGGTGACGTCAAAAGATGCCGTCTGGAGCCAGGTTGCCTCAGGCAGCCGTGAACAGGCAAGCCCCGGCTACTCCATGCGTGTGCGCACGGCGGAATTGCGTCGCAAGGACATGGGCCATGAGGGCGTGGCAGGTAGCCGACTGCGGGTGTGGCAGCTTTACTGGGTCAATGGTCGTCTGTTGACGCGTGACTGGCAGGCCAAGCTGTACGGCGCCTTTGACCGACTGATCGGCCGTGGAGATGACGCCGCTGTACTGGTGTTCTACGCCGACCAATCCACGCTAGGGCCCGACGAAGCCTTGCTGAGCGCTTTCGCGCTCGACAACCTCGATGTCCTTGCCTCGCTGCTGAAGACCACTCGTGACGCTGCCCTGGTAGGCGATGGCCGGGCCAAACCGACTGCTGCCGCTACGCAGCCCTTGCGGACACCCGTGCCATGAGCTCAGGCCGCGTCAAGCCCGAGGATGTGGCGTTTGCTTGGATGTGCGTGGTTCGGCACCCTGAACGCGGGATGATCGTGGCCTGGATCGCCTGCAGGCCAAAGCACAATGCAGCATGAACTCATGATGCGGGCTTGGCCAGTATTTGGTCCCCGACGCTAAGCCGCAAACGGCCTTGAGTACCCCAATTAGGACTGAGCTTAACTATGTGTGGCATTACCGGTATTTTTGATACGCGCGGCCCTCGGGATATCTCGCCAGCTGTGCTGCAGCGAATGAACGATTCGCAGCATCACCGTGGCCCAGATGAAGGCAGCCTTCATCTGGAGCCCGGACTGGGTTTTGGCCACCGCCGCCTGTCCATCATTGATATCGCCACGGGACAGCAGCCGCTGTTCAACGAGGACGGGTCTGTGGTGGTGGTCTTCAATGGCGAGATCTACAACTACCAAAGCCTGATTCCTGAATTGCAAGCCCTGGGTCATGTGTTCAAGACCAAGAGCGATACCGAGGTCATCGTCCACGCCTGGGAATCCTGGGGTGTGGACTGCGTGCAGCGCTTTCGCGGCATGTTCGCCTTCGCCCTGTGGGACCGCAACAAGCAGACCTTGTTCATGGCGCGCGACCGCTTGGGCGTCAAGCCTTTTTACTACGCCTTGCTGGACGACGGCACTCTGCTATTTGGCTCCGAGCTGAAGTCTTTGGTGGCCCACGGCGGCCTGCGCCGCGACATCGACCCGCTGGCAGTGGAAGAGTATTTCGCCCTGGGCTATGTGGCCGAACCGCGCACCATCTTCAAGCAGGCCAAAAAGCTGCCGCCGGCCCATACTTTGCTGATTCGCCGCGGTGAGGCCGTCGGCGAGCCTCGTCGCTTCTGGGATGTGCGCTTCTCGCTGGATGCCAAGATTGGTGACGCCGAGGCCTGCGAAGAGCTAACGCGGCGCCTGCAGGAGTCCATCCGCCTGCGCATGATTGCCGAGGTGCCGCTGGGTGCCTTCCTCTCCGGCGGCGTGGATTCCAGCGCCGTCGTTGCCATGATGGCTCAGCAGTCCAGCGGCCCGGTCAACACCTGTTCCATCGCCTTTGAGGACCCGGCTTTCAACGAAGCCGCCTTCGCGCAGACGGTGGCGGACCGTTATCACACCAATCACCGGGTCGAGACGGTGCAGAGCGATGACTTTGACCTGATCGATACCTTGGCGCGGCTCTACGACGAGCCCTATGCCGACAGCTCAGCCATCCCCACCTACCGGGTTTGCCAACTGGCCCGCAAGCATGTGACCGTGGCCTTGTCGGGCGATGGTGGCGACGAGACCTTTGGCGGCTACCGCCGCTACAAGTTGCATCTGATGGAAGAGCGCATGCGCTCAGCCATGCCATTGGGTTTGCGCCGGCCCTTGTTTGGCACCCTGGGTCAGCTTTACCCAAAAGCCGACTGGGCACCGCGCGTCTTCCGCGCCAAGACCACGTTCGAAGCCCTGGCGCGCGATTCGGTGCAAGCCTATTTCCATAGTATGAGCTTGCTGCGCGATGCGGATCGCTCACGGCTTTACAGCAAGTCCTTCAAGGCCGAGCTGGGCGGCTACACCGCCCGCGAGGTCTTCACCCGCCACGCGGCCAATGCCGGAACCGACGACCCGCTGGCTTTGATTCAGTACATCGACACCCAGACCTATTTGGTCGGCGATATCAACACCAAGGTGGACCGCGCCAGCATGGCCCATTCGCTGGAGGTGCGCGAGCCCTTGATGGATCACGAGATCGTCGAATGGCTGGGCACCTTGCCTTCCTCGCTGAAGATCCGCAATGGCGAGAGCAAGTTCCTGCTGAAGAAGGCGATGGAACCCTATCTGCCTAACGACATCATGTATCGCCCCAAGATGGGCTTTGCCGTGCCCCTGGCGCGCTGGTTCCGTGGACCCTTGCGCCAGCGGGTGCGCGAGGCCTTGCTGTCTGGGCCGCTGGCTGAATCCGGCATGTTCGATCAAGCGACGATCGCGCAGATGGTCGAGCAGCACGAGGGCGGCTCGCGCGATCACAGCACGCCCTTGTGGAGTTTGCTGATGTATGACGCCTTCCTGCGCAATGTGATGGCCGGCAGCGCCGCCAGCGGTCTTCCCAAGGCCGCGCCAGTGAATGAGATGGTTGGGGTCTGAGCGCAGGATGAAGATTCTTTACCACCACCGCACGGCTTCCAAAGACGGTCAATCCACCCACATCACCGAGATGATTTTGGGCCTACGCGCCCTGGGTGCCGAGGTTATCGAATGCGCGCCCTCTGTCGGTTCCGACAGCCCGGCAGAAGCCGGTGGCGGTAGCCCCGGCTGGGTGGGGCGGCTCAAGGCCTTGCTGCCGCGCCAGCTCTACGAGTTGGCCGAGCTGGCTTATTCCTGGGTAGCCTTTCGTCGCCTGAGCGCGGCCATCCGCCAGCACCAACCGGAAGGCATTTACGAGCGCTACAACCTTTATCTGCTGGCCGGCATTTGGGCCAAAAAGCGCTTCAAGCTGCCGCTGATTTTGGAGGTTAATGCGCCGATGGCGGTGGAGCGGCGCGAGTACGGCGGCCTGTCCTGGCCGCGTCTGGCCGATTGGGCCGAGCTTTATGTCTGGAAGCAGGCTGATTTGCTGCTGCCGGTGACCCAGGTGCTGGCCGACTATATGGTCGCCAAAGGGCTGGATGCGGCTCGCATCCACGTCATCCCCAATGCCATCAATCTGGCGCATTACCAGCATCTGCCTAGCAAGGACGAAGCCAAGGCTGGTCAGGGCTTGCGGGGCAAGTTGGTGGTGGGTTTTACTGGTTTTGTGCGCGAGTGGGACCGGCTGGACCGCATCATGGCCTGGGTGGCCAAGCAGGCGCCGCGTTATCCCGTGCATCTGATGGTGATTGGTGACGGCCCGGCGCGCGCTGAAATCGAAGCCTGCGCCCGCCAGCTGGGCGTTGCCGAGCGACTTAGCTTTACTGGCGCGGTGCCACGCGAGCAGGTGCCAGCTTTGTCGATGGCTTTTGACATTGCGTTGCAAACTGCCCTAGTGCCCTATGCCTCGCCCCTGTGCTTGTTCGAGTACTTGGCCCTGGGCAAGGCCATCGTGGCACCCGACCAGCCCAATCACCACGAGATTCTGACGGCCGGTGTCGATGCAGTGCTCTACGACCCGCTGGACGCCAATGGCATCGAGAAAGCCCTGGATCAACTATGTGAAGACGCTAGCCTGCGCGAGCGGGTGGCAGCGGCTGCTGTCAGTGTGATCGCCACCAAGCAGCTGACCTGGGTGCAGCATGCGGCCCGCGTGCTGGGCTTGTTTCAAAGTCTGCAAAACAAAAACAAGAAGAAGTGAGCTTGCTGCCGTGACCTCGCCCAGAAAACTGCGTGTTCTGACCTTCTCCACGCTCTATCCCAGCAGCGTGCGGCCGGGCCATGGCATCTTTGTCGAAACCCGTTTGCGCGAGCTGATTGCCAGCGGCCAGATCGAGTCCCGCGTGGTGGCGCCCGTGCCATGGTTCCCCTCCACCGACGCGCGCTATGGCGAGTACGCCCTGATGGCCAAGACCCCGGCGCGTGAGCATCGCAACGGCATCGAGGCCCTGCATCCGCGCTACGGCCTGCTGCCCAAGATCGGCATGAATCTAGCGCCCTTGGGACTCTATCTTGGCGCCAAGGCGGCGGTCCAGCAGTTGTTGGATGAAGGCTTTGACTTCGATGTCATCGATGCGCACTACTACTACCCCGATGGCGTGGCTGCCGCCATGCTGGCCCGGCATTTCAAGAAGCCGCTGACGATCACCGCCCGCGGCACCGATTTGAACCTGATCCCCGAATACACCTTGCCGCGCAAGATGATCCAGTGGGCGGCGCGCACGGCGCAGGCCTCTATCGGCGTCTGCTCGGCCCTGGTCGATGTTTTGCGCGGCTGGAATATCCCCGAGGAGCGCCTGCACGTGATGCGCAATGGCGTGGATCTGCAACGCTTCCGGCCGTCGCCTCCGGCCCAAGTCCGCGAGGAACTGAGCCTGCAGGGCTCACCCTTGCTGATGTCGGTTGGGTATCTGATCGAGCGCAAAGGCCACCACCTGGCCATTGAGGCACTGGCCCATCTGTTGCCGCGTTATCCCAATGCGAGGCTGGTGATCGTTGGCGAGGGCCCGGAGCGCAAAAGTCTGCAGGAGTTGGCCGAAAAGCTGGGTGTGGCCCAGCATCTGAGCATGCCCGGTGCCCAGCCGAATGCCGAACTCTACCGTTGGTATAGCGCGGCCGATATCTTCATATTGGCCTCCAGTCGTGAGGGCTGGGCGAACGTTTTGTTGGAGTCCATGGCCTGCGGCACCCCGGTGGTCGCCACTGATATCTGGGGTACGCCCGAGGTGGTTTCGGACCCGGTAGCCGGGCGGCTGGTGAAAGAACGCACAGGCCTTGCCTTTGCAGGTGAGCTCGAGCAGTTGTTGGCCGCCATGCCTGATCGCAACCAGGTGCGCCGATTCGCCGAAGGCTTTAGCTGGGCCGCTACCACTCAGGCTCAGCTGGACCTATTCAGCAAACTGAGCAAGCCGATGCAGTCTGAGGCTTGCGATGCGTGATCTGGTTCTTGCCAGTGTTTTGCTATGGCTGATGTTCAAAGGGTTCAGACACCCTTGGATCGGCATCATCGGATGGACTTGGATCAGCATCATGAATCCACATTCCTTCAGCTGGCGCTTGAGTGAATTGCCAGTAGCGGCCGCGATGGCTGGCTCAACCTTGCTCGGCATCCTACTCACCAAGGACAAGATTTCTTACTTTGTCAGCCGAGAGTCCGGTGTTTTGATGCTATTCATGCTGTGGATGTGCATCACCTTGCCGTTTTCGGTCTACTTTGATCGCAGTTTTGTTCTCTGGAGCCGGGTCATGAAGATCGACTTCATGATCTTGGTGGCCATGCTGGTGCTCTACAACAAAAAGCACATCATGGCTCTCACTTGGACCCTGGTGGCGTCTATCGGTTTTTACGGTGTGAAGGGTGGCATCTTTACTTTTGCCACGGGGGGCAGCTATCGCGTCTGGGGGCCGGAGGGCAGCTATATCGAGGGCAATAACGAGATTGCCCTGGCCCTGATTATGGTGATTCCATTGATTCGCTTTCTGCAGATGCAATTGCCAGCCTCGGCGAAGTGGGCGAGTCGTGGGTTCAGCGCCGCCATGGTTTTATGTGCAGCTTCTGCCTTGGGCAGTCAGTCGCGGGGTGCCCTGTTAGCGATCGCGGCGATGACCCTGGTGATGTGGTGGCGGGGCAAGCACAAACTGGAAATGGGCTTGGTGTTGCTGGTTCTCGGGGTGGCCTTGATCATTTTTATGCCCGATAGCTGGACCGAACGTATGTCAACCATCAAGACCTACGACCAAGACACTTCCGCCGGGGGGCGCATCAACGCTTGGTGGATGGCCTTCAACCTGGCCTCGCACAATTTCTTTGGCGGGGGCTTTATGGTGAGCTCAGCCTCCCTGTTCGCCTTGTATGCGCCTGATCCCAATGATGTGCATGCGGCGCACAGCATCTATTTCATGGTGTTGGGTGAGCATGGCTTTGTCGGACTTTTTCTCTTCTTGTTGCTCTGGTTTTTTGTTTGGCGCTCGGCAGGCCGGCTTTACCGCAATCAAAGTAGTTCAGCTGAAGATAAATGGATGTCCGACTTGGGGGCCATGTGCCAGGTGAGTTTGGTCGGCTACTTCGTTGGTGGTGCGTTCCTGAGTCTTTCCTACTACGACTTGCCCTACAACATCTTGATTCTGGTCGTGCTGGCTTGCCGGCTGATGGATGGCAAAGCCAAAGAGGATTCGCCTGCTGCCAAACTCGGTTTGAATCCCTCTGCGTCTGCTTGAACCCTGCTAGCGCCAGGACTACTACTTTTCCGCTCGTCTATGGATTTCATGCGTCTGGGTTTTCAACTTCTTTCCGCAACCGCGGCGCGTGGTCGCTTGTCGATTCTGATTTTTCATCGCGTATTGCCTAGGCCGGATGAGATCTTCCCCGACGACGTTCATGCGCAGCGCTTTGATCAGATCTGCGCTTGGCTGAAGCAGTGGTTTGAGGTGCTGCCTCTGGATCAGGCGGGGCAGATGTTGGCAGAAGGGCGGCTGCCGGCGCGGGCGTGCTGTATCACCTTCGACGACGGCTACGCCGACAACCACCAGGTCGCCTTGCCTATTCTGCAAAAGCACGGATTGCCTGCGACCTTCTTCATTGCGACCGGTTTTTTGCAAGGTGGTCGCATGTGGAATGACACGGTGATTGAATCCGTTCGTCATTGCCGCCAACCCGAGTTGGACTTCGGTGCGCATGGCAGTTATGCCATGGGAGATGCAGCAACGCGCCGCACGGCCATCGACGCCATCATTGGCAAGATCAAATACCTGCCCATTGCCGAGCGTTTGGCGGCCTCGGAAGATTTGCTCGAACGCAGCGGCGCGCGCTTAGAAGAGCAACTGATGATGGGGCCGGACGGCGTGCGACGCTTGCGGGATGCGGGTATGCAGATCGGCGCGCACACTGTTTCACATCCGATTTTGGCGAGAACTGAGTCTCAGATTGCTCGGCAGGAAATCCACGACAGCAAAGCCTATTTGGAGGATTTGCTGGCACAGGATTGCAGCCTGTTCGCCTACCCGAATGGCAAGCCCGGCCGGGACTATTTGCCCGAGCATGTGGACATGGTGCGTGATCTGGGCTTCAAGACCGCGGTGTCCACCACCTGGGGCGCTTCAGGCCCCGGGGCAGACCCTTTGCAGCTTCAGCGATTCACGCCCTGGGACAGCAGCAAAGGCGCATTTGGTCTGCGCTTGATGCGCAACTTGCTGGCCTGATAGGGCGGCAGGCCCGATCTGTTTAAATCTTGTAGCTAGGCGCGTGCTGCTGGAGCCACTGCTCAAGCATCATCAAGATCCACAGCATTTCGCCGTAATAGCCCGGGTGCTCGGCCAGGCGCTGATCCAGCAATTGGCGCACAAAGGTATTGTTGACTAAGCCTCGCGCCACCAAGCTTTCCACCGAGCTCGCCGCCAAACCCTTCAGTTCTGCATTGCGGGTGGACCAGACGCCGAAGGGCAGACCAAAGCCTTGCTTCTTCTTGGTGATGATTTCATCCGGCAGGAATCCGCGCAGGGCTTCCTTGAAGAACCAGCGCAGCTTCAAGCCTTTGAGCTTGTACTGCGGTGGCAGCTTGAGCGCGATGGCCAGCATGCGGCCGTCCAGCATGGGGAAGCCCACCTTCAAGCCGGCCAACTGGGTGGTGCAGCGAACCTTGGGTAGGTCGGCTTCAGCAAGGGTGTAACGCCAATCGAAGGCCAACATGCGGTCCACCAGATGATCGGCTTTGGGCTCCGCCCAGACCTGGGCCTGCTGGTCATGCGGGCTAGCTTGATCGACCGACTGGAGGAAGGCTGGTGATAGAACCTCGGCGACCCCCAGACGTTCCAGCAGGTTGTAGGTTTGAAAGCGGCCAGGCATTGGGACCTTGGCCTGGCGCACATAGCTGCTCGCCTTGCGCAAGAGCGGCGTGGCTTCGGCCGCGCGGTTCAGGAGCAGCGGGTCGACAAGCGCCGTCCGCAGGCCTTGGGGAATGTCATCGTAGACGCCGAAAACTTTTTGCTTGGCATAGCGGGTATTGCCCCCGAATAGCTCATCGCCGCCGTCACCTGCCAAAATCTTGGTGACGCCGTCTTGCTTGGCCATCATGGCGCAGTAATAAGCGGGCAGGGCAGAGGAGTTGCCAAAGGGCTGGTCGTAGAAACCCGCCACCAAGGGAATGCTCTGCACCAGGTCTTTGGGCGTGACGTAGTACTCGTGGTGTTCGGTGTTGAAATGTTTGGCGGCCAGACGGGCATATTCCATCTCGTCATAGCCCTCGGCCTCAAAACCGATGGAATAGCTGGCGGGCTTTTTGCCGCTGACGCGTGCCAACATGCCGGCGATGGTGGAACTGTCGGTGCCGCCACTCAAAAAGCACGCCGCTTTGCCGCCATCCAACTGGGACAGCACCGAATCAGCCAGGGTCTGCAAAAACTCGGACTTGAGCGTGCCGAAATCCGGCTTGCTGAGAGGCTGAAAATCGGCGGTCCAGAAGGGCTGAACGCTGAGCTCGCCTTGTGAGAAAACCGCGAAGTGGCCGGCGGGCAAGCGGAAAACATCTTTGAATATGGTGCGCGGCGCCGGGATGACGTGGAAGTAGAGGTAGTCGTAAATCGCCTGCGGATCGATTTCGGCGCCGCTGGCCAACTCGTCGGCCCGGCTGGCAAAACGCAACTCATTGCCAACTACCCGGTAGCACAGGGTTTCGATGGCAAAGCGATCCACCGCCAGCACCGTCCGGCCGTCGTCAAGATCCATGCCGAGAGCAAAACTGCCTTCAATGCCAGCCAGTACCTGCGCTGGGCCTGCGTTGGCAAAAGCCTGTCGCCACGCGGCTTCTAGGCTCTGGGTGCCCTGCACCTGTGGCTGTTTCGCAGCACTGAAACGTGGGTTGCCGGTCAACAATGCGCGGGAAAGTGCTGTCATTTGCGTTCTTTATCAAAAAACTGGGAGTTTTTACACAGGTGGCGCAGTATCGGAAATGCCGAGCGAATATAACCGATGGCCGTTGCCGCGATATGAGCGAGGCATCACTTGATTGCCCTTTCTTTACGGGGGCGAATTCAGGGTTTCGCTCAAGTATCATCAGCTTCAGATTTTCCCCGGAGCCCCATTGAATCGTCGAGTTCTCATGATTGCCTACCATTTCCCGCCTCTGGCGGGCAGCAGCGGCATCCAAAGAACTTTGCGCTTCGCCCAGCATTTGCCTGCGCTGGGCTGGCAGCCTCTGGTCCTGAGCGCCAACCCAAGAGCCTACCCCAGTACCAGCGCGGATTTGCTCTCTGAGATCCCCCCCGACTTGGTGGTCCAGCGTGCTTTTGCCCTGGATACAGCGCGGCAGCTATCAATTTTTGGCCGCTACCCTGGCTGGATGGCGCGCCCCGATCGCTGGCTGAGTTGGCGCTTTGATGCGGTGCGCCAAGGCCTGCAGATGATCAAGCGCTATCAACCTGACCTGATCTGGTCCACGTTCCCGATTGCGACGGCGCATTTGATTGCGGCGGATTTGCAGCGCAAATCCGGCTTGCCCTGGGTGGCCGATTTTCGTGATCCGATGGCGCAGGATGGGTATCCCACCGACCCGGAGGCCTGGGCCGCATACCGTCGGGTGGAGCAAACTGTTTTTGATCAGGCTCGCCATTGCACATTCACCACGCCAGGCGCATTGGCCTATTACCGCCAAAGATATCCAAAACGGGCAGACGATATTTCCTTGTTAGAAAACGGGTACGACGAGGCGAGTTTTTTGGCCGCAGAAAAGAAACTCGTACCTGCGGCACATTTGGTGAGTACCGTGGGGGGCGTCAAACCTGCAGCTCCTTTGATCTTGCTGCACAGTGGCATTGTCTACCCATGGGAGCGGGATCCGCGACCCTTGTTCGCCGCGCTGGCATATTTGGCTGCTAGTGGGCAGTTGAACTCCACACAATTGCGCCTACGCTTTCGCGGCTCAGCCCATGAGCAGGAATTGATGCAAATGGCTACGGCGGCGGGCGTGTTGGATTTTGTCGAACTGTGCCCGCCTTTGCCCTATGAAGAAGCCTTGGCGGAAATGATGTCAGTGGATGGCTTGTTGCTTATGCAGGCAGGGAATTGCAATAGCCAAATCCCGGCCAAGGTCTATGAGTACTTCCGGGCGGGTCGGCCGGTGTTCTGCTTGACTGATCCCAGCGGCGACACCGCTTCCGTTTTGCGCTCGGCAGGACTGGATGAAATCGTAGACTTGGACTCTATTGATGCCATCGCCACGGCCTTACCTCGTTGGCTGGGTCAATTGCATGTAGGGGCCGCTGCATTGCCTGACATTAATTCGGTTCGGGCTGCTTCAAGACATTCGCGATCACAGGATCTGGCGAAATTGCTGGATCATATTTGTTCGCCTAAATAATTAAGTTAGTGGGCTAGGCCTGATTCTCATGACAACTCGAAGTTCGCTTTTCTTCTCATTTCTGGATCGTTATGCAAGTCTGCTAATCACGGTCGGTTCGTCCATGGTGCTTGCGCGTTTATTGACGCCAGCTGAGATAGGTATTTTTTCAGTCACCATGGTGCTGTTGATCTTCGCCAATACAGTCCGAGACTTCAACTCTGGCCAGTATTTGGTTCAACAAAAAACCTTGACGGAAGACCACATTCGCGCTGTTTGGGCTCTCCAGCTTGGCCTAGGGATTGGATTGGCTTTATTGATCCTGTGTGCCGCTTACCCGGTTGCTTGGTTCTATCAGGAGCCCCGAATGCGCGACATCATGCTGGTGGTGTCGGTCAACTATGCAGTCAACCCTTTTGGATCTTTGACGAACGCCTGGTTGGTGCGCGAAATGAGGTTTCAAGCTCTGGCGATAATGCGGTTCGCCTCAGTTCTGACTGGAGCTTTATTGTCGATGTGGCTAGCTTGGCGCGGCCATGGGCCCATCAGTTTGGCCTATGGATCACTGTGTTCAACTATTGTGAGTGCAATGGTGGCAGTCTATTTTCGCCCGCAGTCGTTTCCTTGGCTTCCCGGACTCCAGGAGATACGAACAGTTCTAAGCTTCGGTTCTAAACTGACCGGTAGTTCTTTTATCAGCAATATGGCAAATTACTCGCCCGAGTTGCTCTTGGGTAAACTGCAAGATGCGGCGGCGGTAGGTTTCTACTCGCGTGCCAATGGACTAGTGCAAATGTTTTACCGGCTTTTCGTTGACGCGGTTTTGGGTGTTTGCATGCCGTGGTTTGCTAGGCGAGCACGGGAAGATGGGGTTGTTGCTAAACCGCTTTTGAAGGCGACGTCATACCTCACGGTTGTGGGTTGGCCATTTTGTTTAGGTTTAGCAATTTTGGCGGACCCGGTCATCTCACTCTTATATGGAGATCAATGGGGCGAGTCGGTCGACCCGACGCGCATACTGGCTGTGGCGACTGCCCTCATGGTTCCGTCTACGCTTAGTCGTACGGCGTTACTGGCGGCCGGTAAAGTGGATTCAACCGTGAAAGTGATTGCCTTGAATTCAGCACAGACGGTTGGCTTCGTTGGCCTTGGTGCGTATTTGGGCTTATCGGCTTTGGCTTGGGCACTGCTGGTTTCGGCATCGCTAACAGCCTGGCTTTGGTTGCGGGAAACGCGCAGTCACTTGGCCGTCTCGTATGGCGCGCTTGCTTCAGTATGTTGGCAGAGTGCGAAAGTTAGCGTAGTGGCATCTCTGGGAGCGGTTGCCGCTTGTTTGGTGTTTGGCTTGCATCCAGTTCACAGCCTGCCTTCCATCTTGATGGCCATCGGTTGGGGTATTCCGAGTTTTGTGGTGGCGGTATTTATGTTCGAACACCCAATCCGAGAAGAATTGGTGAGCTTGGCTGGTCGACTTGGCTTCAGTTTTAAAACGTGAACGGGTGAGAGTTGCTGTTCGAAGTAGGACAAGCTTCCGACCTAGTTATACAGCGAAAGGTAAGGGCCAGTGATCGAGAGTCAAAGTCAATGTGAGCGGCGTGTCCGATGGGTCATTCCGAATCCCAATCCGCGATCGGCCAGCTTGCGTTATCGCTGCCTATACCCTATGGAGGAGTTGAAAAAGGCAGGCCGTTCTATTGGCTTTTGGAAGGAGGGGGAGTCTATAGATGCTGGCCTGACCCTCGTCTTTGAAGCTTGGTCTGTATTCCCGACGGTCAATCCGCTGTCAACTGCAGAGGCTTTGGTTATCTTTGCAGAGCAAGCAGTACTGAAGGGCGCGCGAGTCGTCGTCGACAACTGTGACAACCAGTTCGCCTGTTCAACAGAAATCGATGGATGGTCTTCCGGGTTGGAATTCTTGCGGCGCTTGGCTGGAATAGCTCAAGTTATGGTCTGCTGCTCGAACGCGCTCGGCGAAGAGATGCGTAGACAGTTTGGTGAAAATCTGAAAATTCAAGTTATTGATGACGGCTTGGAAAGCAGTTTACTCCTCGAGTCAGACAGTTTCTGGAAGAGAGTATTGAGTCCGACCAGAAAGTTGGCATGGTTGTGGGCTCTGCATCTTCTTATATGGCTCGGATTCAACCGCGTGGGCAAACGTACACCTTTGGTCTGGTTTGGCTCTCATGGCAATCCTTTTGCGAATGGCGGCATGCTTGATCTAAAAGGGAAGGCGGAAGTTCTGATTGAGTTGAATTCTAGGTATCCAATCAGCCTGACTATTATTAGTAATAATCGGAAAAAATTTGATAGCAATTTTCAGGGGTGGCCGTTTCCAATTCACTACATAGAGTGGAATAGGGTTACCTTTCATTCAATTTTGAGGTGGCATCAAATAGCTTTAATTCCATCTGTCGATAACGAATTTACTCGATGTAAAAGCAGCAATCGCCTTACTCTGGCTGCTTTTCATGGGTTGGCCGTTGTTGCAGATCCGATGCCTGCGTACCTACCCTATAATTCAGTTATCGCGAATGGCGATTGGCTTACCAATTTGGAGAGGCTTATCATTTGTCCAGGAGAACGGGAGAAGCTTGTCGCTAAAGCTCGTGACTTCGTTTGCCAACGCAACGCCAAAGAATTGATTGCGAGTCAGTGGGATGGAGTGTTTTTTTCGAAAAAATGATTGGACGTTGCGTGGGAATGCAGCTTGCAAAGCGCGCTTAGATGGAACGCAAGTGTTGGATAAATAGCTTTACCAATTCAACGTAAGTTGAAAGCGATTTTGGTGAGATAAGCACTGCTTTTTTAATTGCTGCAAACGATCTTGTTTTGTCACCTTCTTTGCGGTATCCGTAGGCTTGACTGCAAAGAATGGCACCAATCCGTTGTCGAATCAGTGCTCGCCAGGCTAAAAACTCGGTCTTCGAAAGCAGATCTTCCAATGCTTGTATCAACCAGTCATCAATAATAAAAGAATTTGATTTTTGTGTTAGTGAATTGAAATTTGTGCGGTATCCGGCGGTGGCATCTGGGATGAAACAAAAATCACCATGCGCTGACAATCTTATCCACAGATGAACATCCTCTGCCATGCGTAAGTCTTCAGAGAAATGCAATAGTTCCTTCGGAAATTTTTCCCGATCAATCACGGTAGTAATTGTGCACGCTGGACAGCAATCAAGAAAAATTTTTACTGGACGTCTATAAACAATAAATTTACTTGTTGTCTGCGTTAGTTTGAGCGCTCTGCTCTTTTCTTTATGGTTGTGAAAAAACCGTGGGGAGTAAACGGTATCTGTTTGGTCAATCGAATTGTAGTCTGAGCAGCTAAAACCTGCGGATGTACTACGTAATGCTGCGATATGTGTTTGCAAGTGATTGTTCAGCCAAAGATCATCGCTATCTAAGAAGGCTAAATACCGACCTTTGGCGTTGGCGATTGCTTCATTGCGAGCACGAGCTGCGCCACCGTTTTTTTTTAGCCTAATCAACCTAATCATTGGCGACGAAGCGGCTTGTATTCGATCCAAGGCCGAAATCATGGTCGACTCAGTGGAGCAGTCGTCTACGACTATAATTTCGACGATTAAATCAGATGGTTTTTTTTGAAGTTCGACAGAGCGAATGGCCCGTTCAATGTAGGTGCCGCTATTGAAGGCCGGAATAATCACACTAACAGAGTTGCTGGGCCATTCGTTCATTTCTAAGATCCAAACAAGTTGTATGATAATGTCTAGTCGACCGGAGTTCGTCGGTCAGTTGGCGGATGTGTCGAGTATAGTAGGAGATTATGGATCCGCGTCAGATCATGTGTGCGGAAAATGATATTGGGTAGTTTTTTGCTAGCGTTCTAGTGCTCTATTGGAGTGCTGTATTAAGGGGGGGGCATTCACTGATCGCTTGCTATCGGGGCGGTGTTAACTGGTTTGGCAGTGCCAGGCTGGTTGAGGACTCTATGGGTCTCGTGGGCGTGCAATACCAAGGTGCGCCATCGTGAAATTCCGAATCGAGGCCAAGTCCTAAATTGTTTAGGGTGGTCATTTCGGTTAGCGCCGGTAACGCGATCCAATGTGGGGGCGAATGATGATTTGGTGCCTACTTTTGCAAATGGTTGCACGGAATTTTTACATGGTAGGCATTGTCGTATCGGGACTCCACGCAAGACAAAATCTTGTCATAGTCTGAATTGCGATGCGCAAATAGCGATCCGCTGAAAAATCTGAGCTGGTGGCGTGAGTTAGTAACACTATGAGCACAACCGCATATCGGACATCATTCAAATAGATTGAAGTAGCATTATTGATCTGGCTGGCCGACTGCGTTCGCGGTCATGCGCAGGTTGGATTAACCTGCTGCACCAATTGCGGTGCTGTACGTAATTTTGATAGGGGACCTACTTGGGCGATGCAGGGCACCATGGCATGCCTAGAGTGGAGCCTTTTAACGAAAAGAACGCATCCGTCTGAGGTAAATTGATAAGCATTTAATACTCCGTCCTCGTCATAGTCCATGTAGATGTTTGGTCGGTTTCCTGATTAAATGGGATTACGACCGAAGTGCCTCCTGCCCAGGCGTGATCCCATTCGCCTAGACGCATCATGGAAAGTACTAGTGAGATCAATTTTCTCGTCGCATCAGTGTGTGATTGGTGTGAGACGACTTTCTCGCGAAGAGTGCTTAATTCAAATCGTGACGTCGAATGACTAGATACACCGCCTTGAGGTTGCACAAGCGTCGCTGCTAAATTGCGTTTGATTTTCTCTGTTAGACGGTTTATTTTCGGGTTTATTTGGTTTTTGCTGATGCACCGAACTCCGTTGAATATTAGATCTATATTGACGGGGTGGAGGGCTTGAGGCATTCTGTCGAAGGCCAGTTTGCGCTGTTTCCTATAAGGAAGAGGTAAGGTTTCTCAGGGAAATTTGTTGATAAGAATTTATTGTTTCTAGTATTGGGCGGCTGCTCCAATTGCGCTAGTGTGGGCGTGCTCTTGAGGTTTATTTTTTCTATTTTTCCCGGGCGTTGAGCCGTATTCCGATGGCGCCGAGGCTGTTCGACAGATTTTCTGAAAGCTTCTTCAGTGCGGTTCTTGTCTTGTGCTTTCTTTTTTCGGTGAATTCGCCGATGAGAATGACAATAAATATTGTCAAAAGCATCATGCTTAACCAATCAAGTTTATCTGCCGGATCTAATTTCAGTATTGCTGCATTTAGCTGTAATAGTGGCATGTGAAGCAAGTAGATGGAGAAGGTGTAATTGGCGCAACTTCTGATCCACTTTTTTGAATGTTCGCCAAATGGATTTCTATTTTTCAGAGAAATCGCTGCGCCATAGAAGTGCAGCATGACTAAAGATCCCACAATGTAATTGCTCAAAAAGCTCTTTGACCAAGCTAGGCTTTCTTGTGTGAAATCGATTCCAAGCCAGTTTGCGGTCATCCAGTTGAGGTGCCCGTGTATTCCGCTCTGGCTATATATCGCGTAAATCAATGGTGTTAGTAGACCAAGCAACAAGCCCCAAATCGAGTGGGCATGCGTTCGTGTGATCAACCAGTTGGCGGCGATTCCTAGGAGCCATACTGGCAATAGCAATAGGATTTTCGGTCCGCAAATCAGGGTGCAGAAAGTTGTGGCAATTATTCGCTGGCTGCCGCGTAGGAAATAGAGGCTGGCGAAAATTGCGTAATACCAGAATTCATAGTTTATTGACCAATAGGGTACATTGCTAAAAGGTAGTAAATTTAAGAACCACAACTCGCCGGCGAAAAGCGCATTGATCGATAAGCGCCAAAAAACCATGTCTCCTGGGGCCCAGTTACCTTCATAAAGCTCCGGCATTAAATTTCGACCTAGGCTATCGGCGGCATAGGTGATTAGCAGGGCCGGTAGGGCAACAGACCAAAGCCTGGAAAGTCGAGCTAAGGCATAATCAGCGAAACCTCGATTTTGATGGATGGTAACTTGTGCAATGACGAGTCCTGAAAGCACAAAGAATACCATTACTGCATCATTGGCATATGATCCAATTGTTGACAGCCATCCGTCTGTAAATCTTGGATACTTGGTGTGGGCCAGCATGACATAGGTTGCGGCGAGAAAACGCACCAAGTCTAGGTAGATGGAGAATTGGTCGCCCCAAAGACCGAATTTGGTCTTGTCTGGTTTGGCGCTTGAATCAATGGCGAGCCCTAGCATATGAAATAAGCGGCGAGTTAGTGGTGCAATCTGGCGTAAATCAAGGGCGGCGTAGTGTCAAGGCTGCCCGGCACTGGGGGCTTTACGGGCAACAACAACAAATTGGCGCCATCGCGTATCTTCAATATGTTCACGAAAAATGAGGCGCAAGAGCCCAATCTTCCAGCCGGTCCACCAGTGTGAATTAATCCCGACGACACGATCGATCGTGAATCCACATTCTTTAATCGTTCGCTGCATGCTCAATTTTGTAAAGAACCGCAAGTGCGTGCGATCCAGAATGCCGGCATCTACATATCGCCACTCCTTCTCGATCAGCAGCTCTTTCAAATTTTCCAAGTAGCGAATGTTTGGCAGGGAAACCACTAGGGTGCCATTTGGTTTGAGTTTTCGCCAAGCTACTTTCAGTGCGGCGACTTCATCAGGCATATGTTCCAAACTGTCATTGAAACTAATGCTGTCAAAGTACTCGTCTGGTAGAGGCGTGTTTTCGTCGAAATATCCTTGAATGACTTTGCTGAGGCGTTTGGTCGCCTCGGCGCTCGGGCCGTCTGTTGGCTCGACGCCCCATACCTCTACGGCCCGGCCTTCCCTGAGCAAGCTCTCTCCAAAGAGGCCTGCCGCGCAGCCGACATCAAGATGGCGCTCTACCTTGGCGGGTAGCAACGCCACAACTTCGGGACGTGCGCAGGTGTAGTAAATGCTTTTGTCCATAGATTGGGCGGCTGGAGGCGATAGGTTGCTTCGGGCAGGGCGGGTGGACTTCAGGTCTGTGCGTGGATTGCTCAGCGGATATTGAGCAAGGGCAAGCTTTTGACCAGATCGTCAAGTGCTTTGAGTTGGGTCAGGAAGGGTTCTAGTTGATCCAGGGGTAAGGCACTGGGGCCGTCGCACTTGGCTTGGTCTGGCTCAGGGTGCGCCTCAAGAAAGAGCCCTGCCAAGCCCACGGCTAAACCTGCGCGGGCCAGGTCAGCGACTTGTTGGCGTCGGCCGCCAGAGGCTGCGCCTCCTGGGTCGCGTTGTTGCAGAGCGTGGGTTACGTCGAAAATCACGGGTAGGTCCTGGCAGGCCTTCTTCATCACGCCGAAGCCCAACATGTCTACGACTAGGTTGTCGTAACCAAAACATGTGCCGCGATCGCATAGGATCAGTTGCTCGTTGCCCGCTTCCTTAAACTTTTCGACGATGTTTTGCATCTGCGAAGGACTGAGGAACTGTGGCTTTTTGATGTTGATGATTCGGCCGGTTTTGGCCAGTGCAACGACCAGATCTGTTTGCCGCGCCAAAAAGGCAGGCAGTTGCAAGATGTCGACAACCTCTGCCACTGGCTTGGCTTGCCAGGGCTCATGCACATCGGTGATCAGTGGAACGCCGAACTCAGTCTTGACCGCCTCGAAGATTTTCAGGCCTTCCTCGAGGCCGGGGCCGCGGTAGGAGTGGATGGATGATCGATTGGCTTTGTCGAAGCTGGCCTTGAAAACGTAGGGGATGCCCAGTTTGTCGGTCACGCGGACGTACTCTGCAGCGGCTTGGAGCGCCAGATCCTTGGACTCCAGCACATTGATGCCGCCAAACAGCACAAAGGGCAGTTGATTGGAGACTTGAATATTTGGATTGATGGATATCGTCGTCATGATGAGTTTTGTGTCGAGTTAAGTCTTGGAGCTTGAGGGGTTCGTGGCGGCAGTTGTGGGCAACCAGGGCTCCAAAAGGCTGAGGTGCTTCTCAACTGCGCCCCGGGCTTGGGCCAAGCTGGTGTCGGTCTCTTGGACTCTCTGAGCACGCTGTAAGGGATTGTTGATTAGTTCCAGCCACATCGCGGACAAGGATCTGACCTCGCGGTGTTCAGCAATGGCGTTTCTTTCCAGCATGAGGCTGTAGACCGGGAAAGAAGGATAGCTGGGATTCCATCCTGGGCTGACTGTGACTGGCGTGCCAAAGGCCAAAGGTTCAAGCACATTGTGGTCAACACCCACATGGGCCGCAGTGGCTGCGGCATAGACGTCACGCAACTCGCCCATGGTGTCGAGCACCAGGCACTGGATGTTCGAGTCCAGGGGCATGTCGTCAATCTTGGATCTGAACCGAGCCCGCAGATTTCGTTGGGCTAGGTAGTCGGCCAGCGTTTGCATACGTTCGCTGCGTTCTGGATGGCGGGGTGCGAGTACCAGCAAGGTATCTGGTCGCTGTGCCAGCACCTTCAAGAAAGCATCCAACACCAGTTCCTGCTCATCAAAATTGGTAACGCAACCCGTGACAATCACAGGCCGGCCGGAGTCCAGTAAACCTTGCAATAGCTGAGGGCTGCGTGCTTGCGTTGCACTCCAGCCTTGACGTTGCATAGCGTCAAACTTGATGTTGCCTGCAACGCTGACTCGCGAGGCCTCTGCACCGGCATTCATGACCCCTTGTCGGACCACTTCGGTCTGTACCGCAAGTACGTCAAATGCTCGCAAGTAGTCGCGTTGAAACCATCGCCGCTCCAAATGGTCCATACGGCTTGGCGGGGTGTAATGGTAGAGCCAGCCATTCACCAGAGCGCACATGGCGCCGGCCTTTCTGGCTTGCAGCACAAAAGCAAAGGAAAAACGGCAAGGAGCATCCGAAGGCCAACACGGGATTTCCGCCACAATCAATTGAACCGGCGGGTAGTGAAGTACCAAGTTGCAGGCATCACTGCTGTGTCCGCTGCTGACACACAACACGGCATCGGGATAGCGGGCCATGTAACTATCCCGGTACTGCGGCCTGTCTGTGATTAGAACCAAGCGCAAGTTGGGCTGCGACTCAACAACATGACGCAGTAAAGGCTCAATGGCATTGAGCTCACCGATGGTGGAAACATAAACCCAAAGTGCAGGCTCGGGCGTTGAGGGCCGAGGTAGTGGCAACAGATTTTTTTCGCGATTTACGCGTAAGTCGCTTAGCCGCTCCAAGCAACGAAAGGCCAGCCACTTCAAGTGCAGCCAGATTCCAATTGGGCGGGGCGCTGGGCGTATGCTCATCGTTGAAGGCGATTATTGATGGTGTGGTTCGTTAAAGCACTGCTGTTGCACCAATTTCTCAGGCTAACTTGAATTGGGTCTATTTCCATTGGTGGTGTCGATTGTATTTTTTATTATAAAAAAACTTCCACGTCCTAGTTGTTGTTGAATATTCGATCATTTTTTTTGAAATGGGGCATTTTGTGGCTCAGTTTCCAATAATTTTGAGCAGTCGTCTGCGAGTTGCCTTGATGACGGTTAATATCGTTTCGCCCCGGAATGGCTCAGACAACAATAGCCTTGTAATTTGGCTTAAACCCAATTTGAAGTTGCCAGCAACAAGGTGTGCATCGGCAAAGTGACGTAGGCCAAGGTAGCGCCGCCTTTGGAGCTCAATCCGATCGACCGGTCCGCCGTGAGTGCAATTGTACTGATAGCGCTGAATAAGTTGTTCGCGCATCACTTCGGTGTGATTGACCGCAGAGGGGCGGCGAGATAATGAGGTCGGGTGTTGGCGATAAAGGACCAACGCTGCCGCAATTTTTACGAACTCGAACTGGCGCGATGCGCGAACAAGGTACTCCCAGTCATCGGTCTGTTGGTTATCGCAAAGAAATGGCCCCAGCATATCCCAAACAGTGCGGCGAAAAATAATCGTTGATGGGAGCACGAAATTCGTCAATATCATTTTTGGATAAATCCAGCCGCTCAAATCCTTGGATATGTCGGAGTCATTGATTGGTGCGAAGAATTTATCGTCGGCTTCGCCATGCCAAATTTTGAATTCTGAATAGCAAATTCCATACTCAGGGGCTTGTCTTAACTTTTCAACTTGTAGGGCAAGTTTGTTTGGGTGCCAAACATCATCTGCATCAAGCAAGGCAATGAATTCTGAACTGCCGGAAGAGATGGCGATATTCCGACTGGCAGACATGCCTTTATTGGCTTGACTAATGACGCGCACGCGCGGGTCGGTAATGCTGCGCGCCACATCGCAAGTGCTATCGGTTGAGCCGTCATCGACAATAATGACTTCAAAATCGTGAAAGCTAGATGCGAGTACACTATCAATGGTTGCTCGCAAATAGGTGGCTGCGTTATAGGCTGGTATGACGATGGAAACTGCGGGCATATCGTCGGCTTGATGCGTGTAAGGTTGAGTTGACTGTTGATTTGTTGTCGATTTACTGAGTCGATTCTTGTTTTGCCAACTTGTTTCTCAATGTGATGAGATTCAAAACTGCTTGAAATCTATATAGATTGCAGTGATATATTTCGCGCAATTGTTCCGTCCAGCGGGTGTGCCATTCCATCACCTTCCCGTAGAATTCGATTCTCCTGAATTTTTGTTCATCGAATAATTGCTGGAATTCTGTTTGGCGCATCAAGGTAGATGGGGAAACAGCCTTGTAGGATTCGTCGTAAGTGGTTTTGAGAATTACGATGACGTGGCCGTCGTCAATGCAAAGATCCATGGCCACCACTTTGTCTCCGAACCAGTATCGGTACACACGTGCTTGGCCTCGGGCAGCAAAGTTTTCCAACATCTTCCGGTAAAAGCGACCCTGTTGATTCTCGGGATTGATGGCCGTACCGTCAGCCGTCTTCCAGCCAGCGCTTTCAAGTCGGCCGTATTGTTCAATTGCTGTGCCCATCTCGGCGACGGCCTGCAGGCATTCGAGGCGCGGCTCAACTCCTTCGCTTTGGAGTTTGTTGCGTTGCTTTCGGGTGTTTTGTTTGAGATTCTTGCCTCGGGCGTCCCAGTAGGCATCGAAGCTGCCGTTGATATCTACCCACGAGGTTTGGATGTAGTCCTTGCTCCGGCGCTTGATTGAGTCGGTGGGGCGAGGATCGAAATTGGGATCGAGTTGAGTCAGACCCAGGCCCAAGCAGAGCCCGGGTAGCTTGTGCCATAGGCCTGGGGCGGCGAGTTCGATGTCTACTGAGCCATCACTGAGGAAGGCACCTAGCGGTAACTGCGAAGGCTGGAAGGTCTGCCACATGCCCTTGCCTTGCTTGGACAGAATCATGGCGATACGAAGTTGCCCCTCCGCTTGGTACAGGCAAAGCAATTCATCGCCGCGGCCAAAGGCGGTAATGGCCGGTTGAATAAAGCCGGACCGCAAAAAAGGCGCACCCACACGGCCTTGCGCTAGCGTATCCCAGGCCTCGCTGTGCGCCGGGAAATCACGGATGGGGTGAATGGACCAACTCATGCTTCGCCCTCGCTTGATGCGTTTTTTGTTCTAGTGGTGGGGGCATAAACGTTCTTGACCAGGGTCACCATGCGTTGCAATTCATCTGGGGTCAAATCTTGATGGCAAGCTAGTTGCAGGATGTGATGTGACCAAGCGCGGCCGTGGTCGCCATCAATATGGGGCACACCAGGCCAAAGCCGATCCCAGCGCGAAACCGGTAGGCCGAGTCGTCTTAGTTTGAAATAACCAGGATCTGGATCATTGACCCAGAGCGGAAACACATAGGGTGCGCAATCATTTGGCAGAACTGGTATGAGCGGATGAAACTCGGCAGCTCCGGCGAAGGCCGCAGTAAAAAACGCGTACTGCGTGCGGCGCCCGGCCACGATGCGTTCACGCGGAGCACCTTGGGCGACCCAACGGCAAGCCGCAGTCAATTCCTGATGTGACATTCCAAGGTCGATGTCGTAGGCCTCTTGCGCAGGACTTTTTTCTTCTTGTGAGGCCTCAGCCTGGAATTCTGACCGAGCCCCTGATTGCCCGCGCAAGCGGCGCATGCCACGTAAAACCAATTCAAAGGGCAGGGCAAGTCCCTTGAGGCGCCCGTGATGGATACCGGTATGAAGGATGTCGAACGCTGCTTTGATTTCACTCTTTAAGCCGGGCGCGCGGAGAGATTTTTTGCTTTTTGCAGCAGATGGGTTGTTGTTGACTAAGCAACCTCCTTCAGGCACTGGCAGGAATTTCGTCAAACTCGCAATGGCCAAATCTCCCCAACTCCCCACAGGTTTTCCGTCACTGCTTCCAAACAAGGAGTGGGCACAGTCTTCAATCAAGTAGATCCGCTTTTGCGTGCACCAGGTTCGCAGCGTTCCCAATGGTTGAGGCAATCCGAAAAAGTGTGCGGCCAAAACGGCGCGAACGCCGGTCAGATCCTGTGATTCAATCCAGGCTAGATCGGGCGAGCCGTCTGGGTTCAATGGGTAAAAAAATGGGAGAGCCCCACGCAAGCTGATGGGGGCGATCATCGTGGGGCAATGGTAAGTCGGTACCAAGACACGATCCCCAGCGCTGATCTCCAGCATTTCCAGGGCCAACAAAATTGACGCGCGCCCGCTATTCGTATAGCGGGACTCAGGCAAGTCGAGCAAGCAGGCCGTGCCGGAGTTTTTGGCTCCAGAAAAGGTCTGCCAGTCTAAAACGGGAAGGCGAGGAATGGCTGCGTGCATGCTCGGACTAATGGGCGAAAAAGGCTGGAAATGTCCTAAGCTCAAGGGGCTTTGGGGCTCGACGCTGCATCGCCTACTGCGGTGCCGTCTCTTGCGGTCTCGGTCTCTGCCGACTGGACTACTGGGTCTTGCCATTGCCCCGCAGCGATCAATTTTTCGCGCAAATCAGGCTTGTCAAATCCCAATGCGATCGCCCGATGCGCACTCTCCAGTGCCGGACCGTACTCCTTCATTTCGTAGTACGCCAAGCCAATGTTGTAGTGGGTGAAGGCGTTGTCAGCTGCAAGCTGGGTTGCCGAATTGAGTTGGGCTTTCGCCTCCGCCAGGCGGTTCTTCTTGGTTAAGTAGGTGGCATAGATGATGCGAACGATGCTGTCATTGCCTGCAAAGCGGATGGCACGCTCGAAATAGCATTCCACCGGATACTGCAGTCCCGGAGGCGTTTCCGTCTTGAACTTTTCGCCATAACGCATCACCGAAACCAAGGCCCGATGATTGTTGGGGAATGCGCGCAAGGTGTAGGAAAGGTCCGGGCCGGGCGACCCAATTTGACCGCCGGATTGAGCGCCGATCAGGTTTTCGACTCGTGGCGTGAAGTGGGCGCCTTCTACGAGCACTCTTTTTTCGGCGTGGGGTAGTGGGTCGCTACCAGCATTCTTTTGATGATCGGGGCGATAGTCGTAGGGGCCGTAGTGCCCACCTCGAATCGGGCCGCAATTCCCGTTACCGCCGCTCGTCGTTTGAGCATTTACTGCGAAGGCCCAGGACAAACCTGTGATCAACACATACCAGAATTTCAACGTCTTCATAGGTGCGTGACCTCATATGACTTGCCGAGCCTCAGGACAAAGCTCAATGTATGCGCCTGAACCTCCAAACCTGCCGCTCGATCTGAAAAGGTATGGTCGGCGGCGCTCAAGTTCACCCTTTGCACCTTGCTTTGGGCCAGGAGACCTCGCCAGTTGGAGTCAGTGTCGGCATGATCCAAGAACTCCTTTGCCGTCAAGTCCTGGCCGCTAATGATCAATTGGATGTCACCACCGAATCTCCGCCAAGCCTTGGCCATCCGCTCTTGGTAGGGGCGTTCGCTTTTTACCTGTGCAGGTGTGGTGCCCCGTCCCTTTGGGGGGGCCTTGGCCCGGCCAAGAGCCTCGCGGGCATTTCCAAGCAAGTCACTCCAGGCCTTGCGCCCGACGCCTCCACCTAAAAGCTTCTTCCAAAACTCAGGCTGACTTAGCCGCTGCCAGTAGTAGTGTTTAAGCTGCGTTTTGGCCAGGCTGGTGTCAGAGCGCGCCCAGGGGTTGAGCAGTGTCAGGCCTAGGACCCGTGGGTCTTTACTCACGTCGAGGTAGAGCAGGGCGGCTGAGGCGCCATCGCAAAGCCCCCATAGCACTACTTGATCCATACGCCCGTGGGTGTGGGTGAAGAAGGCGTCCATGGCTGCCGCGATGTCGTCGGCGACGGCTTCGAAATCGCGCTGCTCACCTTCCGCATCGCCCATACCGCGATAGTCAAGGCGCAAGGTCGGCACGCCTTGGCTCGCCAATTCACGGGCAAGCAAGGTGAACTGTCTATGGCTACCGCCTCGGTACTGTGGGCCGCCCACAATGACCAACACGCCAGTCTTGATTGTTGAACTGATCGCAGTCGGCTCACTGAGGATGGCCAACATTCGCTCGCCCTGGCAGGGAATGAACAAGGCTTGGTCGCGATAAGCGGCGAGTTTTCCCATCATGCGTTCGCCGGCTCTAAGAGCAGCGCATTCAGACTTGCCTGCAAGAGTGCGGGCGCGTCCTCAATCTCGCTGGTTTGCCAGAACGAGGGGCCTTGCACTTTTTGTGCTTCAACTTGCAGGCCCGCATCCTGCCAGCGCTGCGCTGCAGTTGCCAGGGCAGGCGAGACGTCACCGCCTTCTTGGCTGGTCATTTCCAGAAAAATGGCCCGGCCGCTTTTGCCCGAAGGCGGCAGCAGTGTGGACTTCTCCAGTCCGGAGGCCAGTGCTGGCGAAAGTCCATAACCAGCAATCTCGACGACTTCACCCGCTGCCATTTGGGCCTTTAAGATCTCCATCGCAGCCGCGCCGTTGCCGTCCATTAGGCTACCGGCCAATTTGAGGCGCAGGAACTGTTGAAGCAGCACGCGGCCATTGGCCGGTGGCTGCCAGAACAGGAAGTTGCATGTTTCGTCATCGATCTGTCGCGCCAACTCGCTGGCCAGCAGGCAGCCGACGCGATGCCCCCATAGCCACAAGGGGGTGTTCCGACCACATTGCGTGTCTAGCCATGATTTGGCTTGGTGCAGATCGGCAATCCAATCCTGCCAGCCGGCGTCGCCAAAGTCCCCGGCGCTGTCACCGCAGCCAAACAGATCCAACTGCAGCACAGCAAAACCAGCCGCCGCCAATTGGCGGGCTTGCAGCGCCGCCATGCGGCGCGACTTATTCATCTCTTCAGCAAAGGGATGGAGATGCAGCACCCGGCCGCGTGCCGACCCCTGGGCTGGGTGATAAATGCAAAAGCGTTGGCCCTGACCCTGGTTCGATTCGATAAAGAAGGCCTGGGGTTTGTGCATGGCGGGCGGCTGGGCTTAAGAGTTTGTTCAGGCCAGCTTGGCCGCAACAAAATCGCTCAGGGAGCCGACGCTGGAAAACGTCGCGCCGTCAATCTCGTCATCCGCCACCACAATGCCCAATTGCTCTTCCAGCGCGGTCAGCAGGCTGACGACGGCCATGGAGTCCAACTCCGGCAGCGCACCTAACAGCAAGGTATTGCGGTTGAATGTGGCGCTGCGCCCATTCAAGCTCAGAACTTCGTCGAGGATGCGCAACACGTGCTTTTCAGTAGTCATGGGGTCGAGGTGCCGAAGAGAGGGGCGGTCTTGCTGATTGAGAGACGCCGCATCTTACCCGTGGGATTTTTCAGTTCTGTGCGTGGATGCCCCCCTGATCCGAGGCCCAAACGAGGAAATATTGCGGGAACCTGCACTTGACAAGACGTGGGGTGGGTTAAAAAGTGGCGGGGCCCTCCGGACGAGGGTGGCGCAGCGCCGGCGATACGCTACATTTTGGCGATTTCCTTGGCGTCTCTGCGCAGGATTTCGCCCCCGTTCAACCAGCTATTGACCGCATGACAGCCATCTCTTCGGACGCTCAGCAAGACCTCTCGGTGCTTCTACATGATTTGCCGCTGCTTCAAGCGGCGCGCAGGCCGGCAGCGATTGCCTTGAGCTTTGGCTCGCAGCAGGTGACTTACGCCGAACTGGGCGCGCAGATCGAGGGCTTCGCGGCGGGCTTGATGGCGCTGGGTTTGCCGCGCGCCACGCGCGTTGGCATCTATCTTGAAAAGCGTTTTGAGACCGTGGTGGCCAGCTTCGCGGCGCCGGCGGCGGGCTGCGTTTTCGTGCCGATCAACCCTTTGCTCAAGCCCGAGCAGGTGGGCTTCATCATGGCGGATTGCGGCGTGCAAGTGCTGCTGACGTCGCCCGAGCGGCTGGCCATGTTGCAAGACACCTTGGCCGGGTCGGCTTCCTTGCGCCATGTGCTGCTCACCGGTGCCGGCGATGGCGGGCAGGGTGCAGATGGCAGTGGCGCGGCTGCGCTCGATGCCCGCTTGCGCCTACCTCTTTGGGCCGACTTTGTTGCGACCGCACCGCGCGCCGGCCACCGCGTCATCGACACGGATATGGCCGCCATTCTCTACACCTCGGGCAGCACCGGCCGGCCCAAGGGTGTGGTCTTGTCGCATCGCAATATGGTGGCTGGCGCCAAAAGTGTGGCCTCCTACCTAGAAAACCGGGCGGACGACGTGCTGCTGGCCGCCTTGCCTTTGTCGTTTGATGCGGGTTTTAGCCAGCTCACCACGGCCTTTCATGTGGGCGCGCGGGTGGTCTTGCTGAACTATCTGATGCCGCGCGATGTGCTGCGGGCCATGGAGCGCGAAGGCGTCACCGGCCTGACCGCCGTGCCGCCGCTCTACATCCAGCTCGCGCAACTGGACTGGCCCGCCGCCATCAATGCCAAGCTGCGCTATTTCGCCAATACCGGCGGCCGCATGCCGCGTGAGACGCTGGGCTTGTTGCGCCAGCGCGCGCCCAGCGCCAGCCCGTTCTTAATGTACGGACTTACCGAGGCATTCCGCTCCACCTATTTGCCACCGTCCGAGGTGGACCGCCGGCCGGATTCGATTGGTAAGGCAATTCCTAACGCCGAGATTCTGGTGCTGCGCGAAGACGGCAGCGCTTGCGCGCCGGACGAGGTGGGTGAGTTGGTACATCGCGGCGCCTTGGTGGGCCTGGGCTACTGGAACGATGCCGAGAAAACCGCCGAGCGCTACAAGCTGCTGCCTGCAGGGGCGCCAGGCCGTGAAGCCGGCTTGCAGCTACCCGAGTACGCGGTGTTTTCCGGCGACAACGTGCGCATGGACGCCGAGGGCTATTTGTACTTTGTCGGCCGCCGCGACGAGATGATGAAGACCTCGGGCTATCGCGTCAGCCCCACCGAGGTGGAAGAGATTCTGTACGCCACCCAGTTGGTGGGCGAATGCATCGCTTTTGGCGTTGATCACCCGAACTTGGGCCAGGCGATTCAGGTCATCGTTACCGCGCCGGTGGGCGCCGAGGGCGTGGATTTGCCGGCTTTGCAAGCGCAGTGCCGCCAGCATATGCCGGCCTATATGGTGCCCGCGGGCATCGAGGTCCAGGCGGGGCCCTTGCCTCGTAATCCGAATGGCAAGATCGACCGTAAGCTCTTGGCCGGTCAGTGGCTGGAGCGGCGCGACCAGGCCTGAGCCCCAAACGCTCAATCTCAGCGCATCCATTTTTCTATTGCAGACTCTGATCGAGAACCCTCTCACCATGTCCAGCTCGGCCACTGATAGTCCCATTTCGACTCTCGCACAGAGTCGCCCCGCGCCCGTGCACGCCCCTATGACGCAGTTCGGCCGCGCTGAGGGTGATTTGCTGGTGGGCCAGCAGCCGTTGCGCCGACTGGCCGCGCGGGTGGGGCAAACGCCGTTCTACGCCTACGACCGCGACTTGCTGCGCGCCCGCGTGGCGTTGCTGCGGCAAACCTTGCCGCCCGAAATCAAGCTGCACTACGCGATGAAGGCCAACCCCATGCCCGCCTTGGTGGGCCTGATGGCAGGCTTGGTGGACGGCATTGACGTGGCTTCGGCCGGTGAGTTGAAAGTGGCGCTGGATGTCGGTGCCGACCCGGCCGAGATCAGCTTTGCCGGGCCTGGCAAGCGGGATATCGAGTTGAATCAGGCGGTGGCGGCCGGCGTGCTGGTGAATGTGGAGTCAGCCCGCGAGTTGCCCGTGCTTGCGGCGGCCTCGGCGCGATTGGGCTTGCCCGCGCGTGTAGCGGTGCGCGTCAACCCGGACTTCGAGTTGAAGGGCTCGGGCATGAAGATGGGCGGTGGCCCCAAGCAGTTCGGTGTGGATGCCGAAGACGTGCCCGCGCTGCTGCAGGAGATCGGCCGCCTGGGCCTGGCCTTCGAAGGCTTCCACTTGTTTGCCGGCTCGCAAAACCTGCGTGCCGAGTCGATTTGTGAGGCGCAGCAGAAGTCGTATGAGCTGGCACTGCGCTTGGCGGCTCATGCACCCAGCCCGGTCAAGTTCCTGAATCTGGGGGGCGGTTTCGGCATTCCCTATTTCCCGGGCGAAGCGGCGCTGGATCTGGGGCCGATTGCAGCCAATCTGGCTGAGCTGGTGCAGCGTGCGGCTCAAGATCTGCCCAGCGCTTCGCTTGTGATCGAGTTGGGCCGTTATTTCGTGGGCGAGGCCGGGGTGTACGTGACCCGGGTGGTGGACCGCAAGGTGTCGCGCGGTCAGGTGTTCCTCGTCACTGATGGAGGCTTGAACCACCATCTTTCCGCATCCGGCAATTTCGGCCAGGTCATCCGCAAAAACTATCCGGTCACCATCGTGGCGGACCGTGCGGTGGCTGCGGATGCTGAAACGAACGTACTTGAACTAGCTTCGGTGGTGGGGCCTCTGTGCACGCCGCTGGACTTGCTAGCTGACCGGATGCAATTGCCGCAGGCTGAGATCGGCGATCTGGTCGTGGTGTTTCAATCCGGCGCCTACGGGGCCAGCGCCAGCCCGGCTGGGTTCTTGAGCCAGCCGATGTTTGTCGAAGTGTTGGTCTAACTGCTGGTCTGAGCGGCGTTTTTTTTGCTGCCGCTTCAGCTGATGGCGGGGTAGTCGCCGTAGCCGTCGGGCCAAGGTGTTAGCACCTCGAAGCCGTCGGCGGTCACCGCGACCATATGCTCCCACTGGGCCGACAAGGAGCGGTCTTGCGTGACCACGGTCCAGCCGTCGGCCAATTCACGGATGCCGCGCTTGCCGGCATTGATCATGGGCTCGATGGTGAAGATCATGCCTTCCTTGAGCACCAGGCCCTGGCCGGCCTGGCCGAAGTGGAAGACATGCGGTTCGTCGTGGTAGATGTCGCCGATACCGTGGCCGCCATACTCGCGCACGATGCTGAAGCCTTCGCGGTGCGCCACCGTCTGAATGGCGTGGCCCACATCGCCCAGCCGTGCGCCGGGGCGAACGGTTCGGATCGCGGCGCAGAGGGCTTCGTAGGTAGTGTCGACCAAGCGGCGCGCCAAGGGGCTGATTGCGTCCCCCACGAAGTACATCCGACTGGTGTCGCCGAACCAGCCGTCTTTGATGACGGCCACATCGATATTGATGATGTCGCCCGACTTGAGGATCTTTTTGGCGGAGGGGATGCCGTGGCACACCACCTCGTTGACGGAGGTGCACAGGGTCTTGGTGAAGCCGTGGTAGCCCACATTGGCGGGCGTGACCTTCAAGTCATTGACGATGTAGTCGTGGCAGATGCGGTCCAGGTCTTCGGTGCTGGCACCGGGCTGGACATGGGGCGCGATCATGGCCAGCACTTGGGCTGCCAATTTGCCGGCCTCGCGGGATTTGGCTACCTCGTTGGCGCTGCGAATTTTGATGCTTTTCATTGCAGACCTGCTTTGCTGTTCTTGTCGGATTTATTGGGCTTGTGCGTGGGCGTAACTGTGGGCTGCCGCAACTCACCGGCGCAACAAGCCGCTACGGTGGCGAGATCGAAGCCGCCCGCCTGCTCGGCGCGAATCAATAGCTGGCTGATCTCGCGGTGATCAAGTTCGGGATGCAACTCGGCCACCATGCCGATGCGCATCCAATGCTCGGCTTGCGCATTGATGGAACGCGAGAGCGCATTGCTGGCGACGCGCAGACTCTCATGCATCTGGTCTGAAATTTTGACGATTCCCATGTTGGAAATTATACGATATGCAGATGAAACGTATATTTTCAGGGGCCAGGCAGTCGCGGCAGCGCTGGCCGCGGCAGGCAGAATGCCGGCCATGAATTCGCCAGATAAATCCACCCGCTTGCCCAATGCCGCCTTCTTGATCGCGGAGAACCTGCGCCTAGATGTGGGCGGCGGAGCCTTGCTGGCTGACTTGAGTTTTTCGCTGCACCCTGGCTTGAGTCTGGTACGCGGTGGCGATGGTCGCGGCAAGACCAGCTTGCTGCGTTTGATGGCCGGCGTTTTGGTGCCCAGCAGTGGGCAAGTTCGTCGTGGCGAGGGTATCTCCCTGTACTACCAATGCCCGGAGTCCTCGGAGCACGACGCCATACCAGCACACGCGTGGTTGGCGGCTCTGCGGCCCAACTATCCAGCCTGGCGCGCGTCCGAGGCGCCTGCTTTGATCGAGGCCCTGGGTTTGGCGGAACACATGGCCAAGCCGATGTACATGCTGTCCAGCGGCAGCCGCCGCAAACTCGGCTTGTTGGCCGCGGCGCTCTGTGGGGCTCAACTGCTTCTGCTAGACATGCCTTATGCGGCGCTGGATGGCCGCTCTTGCCGCTGGGTTCATGATTTGCTGGGCGAAGCTGCAGCCGGCCAGACGCAGGCTTGGGTGCTGGCAGATTACGAGTTGCCTGCGGCCTTGGCTGGCCAGAAACTGGCGGCGCTGATTGACTTAGGCGATTGACCCGGGGCTTGTCTACCAAGTCGAGCGATGGTCCTCGGTCACGCCGAGCAGATCGCTGACCGCGTAGGGCGCTGCGTCAGTCGCAGGTTTGACCCAGCCGCTGAAAGTGCCGATGGGCTGGATGTACTGGCTGGCGGCGATGAGCAGATTGCGATTCTGCTGGCGCGCGCCCTCCGGGCTGAAGCTCAGGTCTAGCAGCCCGTCGTCGGTGCTGACGCGCCAGGGCTTGAGCGGCTGTTGGGCATCAAACTCAAAACGCGCTGCGCCGAGGGGAATGAGTTCCCCGTTCAGCCACAAGGCATTCTCATTGCCGCCAAAGTAGCCGTTTTGCAGATTGAAGCCCACGTCTGGCCGGTGCGCGCAGGCCCAGCGCCAGTCGGTGTTGCGGGCCAAGAGGCCGTTGGAGCTGTCAATGCTGGCCCAGGCGTCGTCCAGGGCGAAGGTTTGGCCCTGGACTTGCACCTGGCCGCGCACCGGCAGGGCTGAGCTTTTCTGGGTCGCATGCGCCACTCCACCCGTGCCAATGGCGCCCATGGCCAGCAGCCACGGGGCCGCAGCAGACAGGTCTATTTCTAGCTCCAGGTTCAAGCCAGAGGTTTTGACCTTCACCTGCATGCAATCCGGGGCTTGATGCTCAAAACTCAGATGCGCACCAAGCCCCCGGAACCAAGCCCAGGCACCCGTGACCGGCGCATCGGACAACTGGCATTGCAGGCCGGGCAAGCCGTCCTGACTCCAGTCGGCTAGTAAGCGCTTGTTTTTACGGTCAAAGACATAGGCAAACGCGGTGCAGGTCCAGCCCACATCGACGATGGCCAGGCCAATGAACACCGCTTCATTTCCAAGGCCCAGGTATTGCCAACGCTTGTGATGAAACCGGCGCCAAACTGCTGAGCGCCTGAAAGAGCCGCTCAGCTCTCGCCAGTCGATGTGGGCGATTCGCCCAGCATAGCGGCCGCTGGCAGGGGCGCCATCGGCCACCACGCTGGCGGGTGGTGCGGGCAGGTCGCGAACAGCCCTCATACCAGGCCCTGCAGTCGGGCCTGGACCTTCATGCAACTGTCGTTCAATCCAGCACCACCTGCACCTTGCCCACCGGCACGCGCACCCGTTTGACCGAGGCGACAGGTGTTGTGGGTGCAGCACCAGCGCTCAAGGGCGCCATCTTCTTGAAGTCGCACACCAATTCGGTCTTGCTCAGGTTCACCACGGCATAGCCTTGCGCATTGGAATCGGCATAGCTCAGCCAAGGGTTGTTGGCGCTGGGTGGCTCGCCGGTGGTGGCGTTGGCAAAGGGGTTCATCCGCTTGACCACCTCGGCGGCAGGCACAAAGCCGATCGGGATGCCCAGGGCCTTGGACAAACTGTCGGCGATCAAGAGATACAGCGTCGAGCAAGCCGTCGACTTGCTCGCACCCGACAGACGCGCATTGGTGGCGGCAATGGTGTCACCCATATGGCCATTCAAGGTTTCGTCGAAGGTGTTGATGGGTGCTGTGCTGAGACCCGGTGTGGGCTGCACGGCTGCCAGCGGAATCAAACCAGCGCCGATGGCGCCCATCACCGCCGCCTGGATGGCGGCGGTATTGCTCAGGTCAGTCACGCCCGAGGCCATGGCAATGGCGGCCGAGAGCATCTGGATGGCGATGTCCTCGCAAGCCACTTCATTGACCACCACCAGGGGCTTCACGGCCGCAAAAGCCGGTGAGCTGGCTGCGCCCACAAAGTAGCTGAAGAGCGAGTTGCTGGAGATGCCCGCCGTCACCAGGTCCACCATCACCGGCTTGGGGCTGGCGGCATTGAAGTCGTCCATCACGGTGCCGGCAAAGAAGGCGTGAATGTCGCCCGTGACGGCCACCACATTGCTGATCTTGTTCGTAGCCAGGTGGGCCATCAGCTGCTTGCGCTCGCCGTTATAGCCGTCCCATTGGTCGGCATTCAGCACAAAGCGGGTCTTCAGTGCGGCCGGTGCGGTGGGCAGCTTGGCACCATCCACAATCATCTTCAGTAGCGAGGTCTCATTGCCCCAGATCTTCCACAAGGCGGTGGAGCTCTTCATCGTCTCCATCCACCACTGGCGCTGTGCGGTGCCCAGCACGCTGACCAAGGTCATCTCGTCGGGCAGGCCAAGCTTCTTGGCGGCGTCGATCTTCTGCGCTTCGATGCCGGCCAGGGTGGCCTCGGGCACCATATAGCGGGCGCCAATCTGGCCCAGCGGTTTGCCGTCCAGGGGGCTGGGCGCTGCTTCGGGAATCAGGTGGTCGGCGCGGTAGAGGCGCTGGTCCGTCATCACCAGATGCATCAGCTTGCCGAACTTCAGGTCACGGTAGATGCGGATATTGCTGATGCCGTAGCCGGCATCCAGCGTGAAGCTGATGTCGGCCGGCATGAACTCGAACCAGGCCTGGCTGGCGGAGAGGCGGCGCGAGGTCTGAACGGTGTTGTCCGCCGCGCCCGTGCCGGCATTGAAGCTGCCGTTGTCGTAGGTGGAGCGGTCTTGCCAGCAGTCGTCAGAGAACTCGTGATCGTCCCAGATGGCGACGAAGGCGAAGCGCTCGTGCAAGGCTTGCAGGCGCGGGTCGCTGCGATAGCGCTTGTACAGATAGCGGTAGTCGGCCAGGCTGCTGGCATATTTGCCGCCGCTGGGCAGGCTCACGCCATTGGGCAAGATCAGGGCGCTGTGGGCGGCTTCCACGCCACCGGCTTGGTAGTCGGCGCCAACGGCCTCGTAGATGTAGTCGCCCAGGTGGACGACGAAGTCGATGTCTTCCTTTACCAGGCTGCTCAAGCCGGCCCAGTGGTTGACGCTCCAGTCCTGGCAGGCCATATAGGCGAACTTCAGGTTGCTGATGTCGGCGTCGGCCGCGGGCGCGGTCTTGAAGCGGCCGACCTTGGAACGCGAGTCACCGGCGGTGAACTGGTAGTAGTAGGTGGTGCCCGATTGCAGGCCGCGGATACGGTGGCGCAAGGTGTTGTCGTAGAGGGCGTAAACCGGTACTTCGACATCGCTGGTGAGGCTGCCGCTCAGCGCCGTGTCGCTGCCCAGGGCGGCCGCGTTGTCGGCGCTGCTGATGCGCAGGCGCACGCTGAAGTTGGCGGGCGTGCCGGCGCTCAGGATGTCATCAGCCGCGGCCGGCACCACGCGAGCCCACAGCAGGGCGCCGTCGCTTTTGGGGTCGCCCGAGGCCACGCTTTGCGGGAACTTGTAGGCGCCGGTAGCAGCCGGGGTGGCGGGCACGGGCTGGTCGGTGCCAGGGAAGGTGGGCGGCAGGGGCACGATGGCCTCGCCGTCTGAGCCGCCGCCGCAGCCGCTCAAGCCTGTGAGTACTGACGAGGCGGTGATGAGGGCGCCAGCTTGCGCGACCGATTTGCGAAGAAAACTGCGTCTGTCCATGATGGCCTCCTGGGGGTCAGAATTGATAGTTCAGCTGCACGCCGAAGGTCTTGGCGGTGCTTTCGTAATTGCCGCGCACGGTGGAGTAAGCGCAGCTGCAGGGCTGAATGCCGGCGCCGTCGTCGGTGGCGCTCATCGGTGCATCCTTGAGCTTCACATAGCCGAAGGACAGGTCCACGCTGGCTTGCTTGTTGATCGCGATATTGGCGCCCAGGGCATACCAGGTGCGGTCGGAGTCAGGCAGCGCGGGGCTGCGATACACCGCGTCCACCGGGGACTTGTCGTAAGACACGCCCGCGCGCAGCATCAGCGCCGGGCTGACGCGCCAGTTGGCACCAGCCGACAGGCGCCAGGAGTCCTTCCAATGCTCAGCGGTCACCGACGGTGCTGCCGTGCTGTCAAAGTCAATGCGCAGAGTTTGCAGCAGCGAATAGCGGTACCAGGTGGCATCCGCCATCACGGCGAAGCGGCTGTCGATCTGGTGGAAAGCGTGCATGGACAGCGAGTCGGGTGTTTTGACCGACAGCGAAGCGCCCGAATCATTGTGATCAAGCTTGCTGTGGCCATCGCCCGGTTTGCCGGTGATGGCAGCCAGCACGGTGGGCGGCAGGGTGCTGGGCTGCGTCCAGTCGGCATTGCCCTTGAGCGTATGCGCAATGCTGCCGCGCCAGGCCAGGCCCAGCCGGGTTTGCTCGCTCAGTTCCCACATCAAGGCGAGGTTGGGGCCAAAAGCCCAGCTATCGCCCTTCACGCGGATGGAGCCGTCGAAGGAGGCGTCGCCGAAGACCTGTGCGGCCTGTTGGCGCAGCTGCAAGGCCAGGCCCGGTGCGCCGCCCACTGCGGCCTGCTGTGCCGCGGCCAGCAAACCGCTGGCATAGACGGAGCCATAGGGCACGGCGCGGGTCAGATCACCCTCCATGCGCTGGGCCGTGATGCCGAAGGCCAGAGACACGGCCTTGCTGGGCTTCCACGCCACATTGGGGTTGAAGGCGATGGACTTCAGGTCGACCGCATTGAGGTTGTAGCGGCCGCCCCAGGACGGCGCGTATTCCAGCTTGGCGCCAAAAGGCACAAACATGCCGGCGCCGAAGCTCAAGGTGTCGGAGTATTGGTAGCTGGCGTATAGATGAGGCACCACCGCCGTGCTGGTGATGGCTTGGGTGTCGCCGGCGCGCGAGATCGGCACGGGCTGAAAGCCCGAACCCGGCAGGGAAACAAAGGAGCCTTGATCGACAAACTTGATGTCTGCTTTGACATAGTCGATCACGCCCGAGAAGCGCAGGCCTGACAGGCGCGTGATGGCTGCGGGGTTGGCAAACAGCGCGCTGGCGTCCTCGCCCTCAGCGCCATTGGCGTTGGCCGTGCCTTCGCCTGAGGCACTTTGCGTGCCGAAGCGGTAGCCGGCTGCCTGGGCTTGGTCCAGAGGCATGAAAAACGCCAGGCCGCTGGCAATCAAGGCGGCCAAAACATGTTGGCGGGGGAGGGCGTGAGCCTGAATGGGTCTGGCCATGGGGTGGTCTCCTGCGAGTGGGGGTCAAGCCGCTTTGGTTTAAAAAATGAACGCTGGGGCGGCTTGAGCTTGACGTAAAAACTTGCGGTTTTGAATTGGCTTTAACGTGGGTTTAGCGTGGGTTTAAGCGTAATTCAGTGGCAGGACGGCAGAGTCAGCTGATTGATCCAGTCTTTCACCAAGGCGTTGCCTTCGGTGTGATTGACGTGGCGGCCGATCACCGGCATCACATCACCGGTCGTGGTGTGGCTGATGCGATAGAGCAGCAGGGATGCATCCGCCTGGCCGGGCTCAATGCCATACATATACGGCGCGCCAGGGCCGCCATAGGCCAGGGGCTTCTTGCACACGCCCCACTGCGAGGTGGAGGGGCTGGTGGTGCCCACCGTGTTGATGTCCAGCATCAGGCCGGTCTGGAAGGCGGCGCCGCGTGAGCTGTGGCAATGGGCGCAGTTGACGTCCAGATAGGCCTTGGCGCGGGCTTCCACGGTTTGCGTGGTGTCGCGCCAATCCGCGTTGGCCGGCACGTTGGCGATGCCGGGGAAGCCCGACAGCAGCTTCAACTCATCCCAGTACACCAGCTGGTTCTTGGTGAGGCTGGCACTGTAGGCATAGGACTTGTTCAAATTGCGTGGCTTGGGGCCGATGGGCAAGATGCCCTGTCCGCCGGCCGACTGGGTGGCGTGGCATTGCTGGCAGCTCTGCGCGTTGGGCACACCGTAAACGAACTTCTCATTCGCGCCGGCGGCACCCACCAGTTCGAGCTTGACATCGGCGCCGCCGATTTTCAGCTTGGCCTCTTTCTGATCCGCATCCCACAGATAGGGCAGGCCAGACCAAGTGCCGTTGGGCTGCAAGACCAGCACCCGTGTCTCAACCAAAACGTTGGTGGCCAGATCAATCGAGTCCCCTTGCACGGTTTGAGTTTGCCGCGCCACCGCCTGGTAGGCGGCATCGGTGCCGGTGGCCTTGGGGTAGTAGAAGGTCTTCATCATGGCCGAACCGATCGGGAATTCGATCGAGCCATCGGCCTTGTAAGTGATTTGCTTGCCCGGCGGCACATAGAGCGCGCGCAGCTTGAAGGAATAGTCCGAGAACAGCGGGGTGTTGAGGTCGTAGGGCACGACGTTCTTGTTCAAGCTGAGCTTCTTGCCGTCGCTGATGACAAAGTGCCAATCCGAGAGTTTGTCCGGCGCGGTGCTTTGCTCGAAGATTTTGACCGAGGGCTCGCTCGGCGCTGTGGGCGTGACGGGAGGCGTAGGCCTTTCGCTGGTCGTGTTGTCGCTGCCACCGCAGCTGATGAGCAGGCCCGTGCTCAGGGTGGCTGCGGCGATCCAGGCGAGTTGCTTGGGCTTCATGGTCTTGACTCTCATCTTGTTGTCTCCTGATGGGGCGGCGGCGTTTGGCTTAGCTCTCATTCCCACATGGCGAGGGCACTTGCCGCTTTGTGCTCATGTGGGCGAGACGTTGGCGATACCGAAACGCGGCCGCGCGTTGCAGAAATATTGCTTCAGTGCTGGATGCAATCCTGGGCCACTGACTCAGGGCAAACCGGTTACCGCCGGCATGCTGATGCTGCAGTTCATGCGTTCGGGGAAGGGGAAGATGGGTGAGCTGGACAAGCCTTGCATCAGCGCCACCAGATCCAGGTCGATGTTCTCGTAAGAAATCTGGCCCGGCACGGTCAGCGTGTCGATGACGTTATTCTTCGAGCACACCTGCAGATTACCCGTGTACTTGCCGCCCTGACCCTGGCTGCCGGTAGTGCCGGTGGCCACGTCCACGATGCCGTCCCAGACCACGGCGGGCAAGCGCTGGGGCAGGTTGTTGCTCTTCAGATAGGCGAACAGGCCGTCCACCAAGGGGCCCAGGTTGGCCGGATCAGCAAACTCCGCCGTTGGTGAGCTGCCGAAATCGGTGATCTTGTTGTTGTGGGCGTAGAAGCCGCGCAGATGCGGGTCGTAGACCTTGGGGTCGTAGGCAAACTGGGTGGCCTGGAAGCTGATGGCCAGCACGGCGGCCGTCTTGTGCTTGGTGATGGTGTTGTCATGCACCTCGGTGTTTTGCGAGGCCAGCACCATCACGCCGGTGCCGGGTGGCACGGCGGTGACGAAGCCGGTGGCATTGGCGGCCGTGGGCAGGTTGTTGTCAATGATTCTGTTGTTGCGAACGATGGTGCCGTCGTTGGTGGCGAAGCGGTAGGTGCCGGGCAGAGCGAACACCAGAATGCCGCCGGTGTTGTCGTGCACATAGTTCTGCTCGACGATGGCATTGCGTGAGTTCTCGATCTCGATGCCGGCGACGTTGTAGTAAACGTCATTGCCCACCACGCGAATATTCTTCGACTGGCCTACATAGACCCCGGCATCCCGGGTGCCGATGGCCTTGCTGTTGATGATGGTCACGTTGTCGCAGGCCACCGGGTAGAGGCCGTAGGCCATGCGCGAGGTCTTGACCGGGTCGGTGGTCCACTCGGCGCGCACCGTGTCCATCAGCACGTCAGTGGAGTTGGAAATCATGATGGCGTCGCCCACCGCGTCCTCCACCGCAAATTTGCGCAAGGTCACGGTCTTGACGAAGCGCGCCTCCAGCCCGTTGGTCTCGGCGGCGTCCTTGAAGGACAAGATGGTGTTGCTGGCGGGATCGGCGCCATTGCCAGCGCCCAGCACGGTGACGTTGTTGACGCTCAGTTTGAGCGTTCGGTTGAACACGTACTTGCCCGCCGGCAAGGTGATGGTGTCGCCTTCGCGAGCGCGGAAGAAGATCGTGTTGAGATCTTCGGAGTTCATCTGAGCCGGGGTGACCACGGTGCCAGCCACGGCCGCCGGTGGCGCCGGCGCCGGAGCTGCCGGCGTGACTGGTGCGGGTGCAGGGGTGAGGGTGGAGCTGCCTCCACCGCAAGCCGCGAGTCCCAAGGAAAACGCGGCCACCAACCAAGGCGAGCGAGGGTTTCTCATCAGATCATTCCTTCTTTGGGTGCGTGACGGCCAATCGACAATGATCGACCTTGTTTCGCGAACAGCGTGGACGGCTGAACTTGTCTAGTTTTGAGGAGTACGAGCTGGCTGGATTATTTGGTGTGCTAACTGTTCTTGCTTTGTCACAATCTGCCACGCCGCAGTCAATTCGCGACAATTAAGGTGAAACACTTAGGCTTGTAGCGCGCTGGAGAGACGCGCTGCATCGTGCAGCCTAGAACCCTCAAAAAAGAAGAATGATCAATCGCAAGCCAACCGCACCATCTCGCTATGCCGGGCTGATGCTGAATCTGCTGGAGTCCTGGGGCATCCCCCGGGAGCGCGTGCTGGCGTGCGCCGGCATGGATCCGGCCGAGTTCTTGCGCAAGCAAGGCAATCTGCGCATCACGCTGGAAGAAACCGAGCGCATCTATGTGGCTGCCGCCGAACTCAGCGGCCGCGGCGATCTGGGCTTTGAATTCGGTCAAATGCTGACGCCGACGTCCCACGGTTTGCTGGGCTACGGCTTGATCGGCTGCCCGGACATCAACGCGGTGTGGAGCCTGGCGATACGCCAGCAGTTCCACCTGACCGCAGCCTTTAGCATCAGCTATCGGCGCAGCGACAAACTCGGCCGCACCGAGTTTTCGCCGGTCGGGCCCATGAGCCAGGACCGTGTCGCTTTCTATCAAGAGGTGTTGGCTGTGGCCACCCACACCACTTTGAAACTGCTGCTGGGGGAGCGCATGCTGCCTTGTGATATCCGGCTCTCGATGCCGGAGCCCAAGCATCTGGACCGCTATCTGGCTTTGCAACCGACGCGCTTTCATTTCAATGCGGATGCGCCGCCGGGGGTGGTGGTCTGCATGGACGCCGCCTTTCTCGCCCTGCCTTTGCCCATGCCATCGCGCGACATCGTCGCCAGCGTTGAGCAGCAATTGAACAAGCAGACCCCGGGCGCCGAACCCGAGGAGTCCTGGATCAGCGTGGTCAGCAAAATCATGAATCAGGCCGAGGTATGGCCTGTCAGCTTGAAGGGCGTGGCTGCGCAGCTGGGTGTGTCAGAGCGCACCATCGACCGCCGCCTCAAGCAAGAGGGTGTGCTGTTCAGCGAGTTGCATGACGGCCTCTGGCTGGATCGCGCTTGCGCGCTGCTGAGCAATGGCCGCGTGACGGTGGCCGAAGTGGCCGAGCGCCTGGGCTATTGCGATACCGCCAACTTCAGCCGCGCCTTTCGCCGCCGCACACAGAAATCACCGAGCGAGTACCGCAGCGAGCATCTCTGATGTGAGTGGCTTGCCTGGCTGGCTGAACGAAGTTTCCAGACCCGCCGGGCAAACTTGCTGGACGTGTGTGGCTTGATCTTGGCGGCTTGGGCAAAAAGTGAAACGCGTGGAGTAACTGCGCGGGGTATTCGCGCTTGGAAATAGGAAAAGCCCTGAAACGCGACGTCAACAACTTGACTGCATTTCAGGGCTTCTAATCCACTGGCGGAGAGGGCGGGATTCGAACCCGCGGTGGGGATAAACCCACACACGCTTTCCAGGCGTGCGACTTAAACCGCTCATCCACCTCTCCGAAGCCCGCTATGATAGCTCAGTTTTTGTGCCCGAAAGGAAACTTGGTGAAGTTTCCTGAAAATAGTGGGCCGGGCGTTCTGGTCGGCAGGGGAACTTACTTGGCTTGTTTGCCGCGCATCAATGCCATGGCGGTGCCAATCAGGCCGGAGACCTCGGACATATTGCCCGGCACGATCATGGTGTTGTTCTTCTGGGCCAGTTGGGCGTAGGCGTCCACGGCCTTCTCGGCCACCTTGAGTTGCACGGCTTGGTCGCCGCCCGGCAGCTGAATCGCAGCGGCCAGCTTCTCGATGGCGCCGGCGGTGGCGTCGGCCACGGCGGTGATGGCGGCGGCATTGCCGGCGGCCTTGTTGATTTCGGCCTGCTTCTCGCCTTCGGAGCGGGCAATGGCGGCTTCGCGCTCGCCGGTGGCGATATTGATCTGCTCTTGGCGGCGACCTTCCGAGGCGGCGATCAGGGCGCGCTTTTCCCGCTCGGCGGTGATTTGGGCTTGCATGGAGTGCAAGATGGCCGGCGGCGGGGTCAGATCCTTGATTTCATAGCGCAGCACCTTGACGCCCCAGTTCAGGGCGGCTTCGTCCAGTGCCTCGACCACGGTGGTGTTGATGATGGCGCGCTCTTCAAAGGTGCGGTCCAACTCCATGCGGCCAATCACCGAGCGCAGCGTGGTTTGCGCCAGCTGGGTGATGGCGACGATGTAGTTGCTGGCGCCGTAGCTGGCGCGCATGGCGTCGGTGACTTGGAAGTACAGGATGCCGTCCACGGTGAGCTGGGTGTTGTCCTTGGTGATGCAAACTTGGCTGGGTACATCCAGCGGGATTTCTTTGAGCGAATGCTTGTAAGCCAAGCGGTCAATGAAAGGCAGCAGGAAGTTCAGACCCGGGGTGAGGGTGGCGTGGTACTTGCCCAGGCGCTCCACCACCCAGGCGTTTTGCTGCGGCACCACCTTGATCGATTGCACGATGAAGACGATGGCGATGATCAGCAGAATGAATGCGATTTCCATGATTGTTCCGATTCCCTCTGTGTTGTTGTGTGGTGGTCGTTGATCAGTGATCGAGCATTAGGCGGCTGCCTTCGATGGCGCGAATGGTGTAGCGGCCCGCCGCCGGCGCACCAGTGCCGGCAAAGCGTGCTTGCCACTCGGCGCCGCGGTACTGCACTTGGGTGCTGCCGTCGGCGTGCCAATGTTTGACTTGCACGCTCTGGCCGATGTCCATCAGTACATCCGGGTTGGCATTGGCGGGCAGGGCTCGTGCACCCATGCTGCGCTTGCGATGCCACAGCACGACGGCGGCGCCGCCTACGCCAGCTGCGGCCACCATCTGCGCGCTGCCGCCCAGGCCGAGGTGGGCGGCGATGGCGCCAGCCGCACAGCCAATTGCCAGCATCAGCAGGTAAAAGCTGCCGGTGCCCAGCTCGATAGCCACCAATAGGCCAGCGGCAATCCACCAGGCGGTGGACAAAGTCATCTCCATGTCATGCCTCCACAGTCATCATGAAAAGCAGTGTAAGCCGGGCCCTGCAGAATGGCCGGAGATGGCATTGGAGTTCTAGGGGCGGTGCTGAGGGCATCTACGGCTTGGCTTTGAGGCCAAAGTGTTGTGCCGTTTTTGCACTTGGCCCGTCACAAGCCTAAGCTTGGCCCTACACTTCGCGCCTCTTGTTTTTCTGACCCCGCCCGCTGGAGGCTCAAAGATGCTTCGTTTCCGCTTTCCCATCGTCATCATCGACGAGGACTATCGCTCCGAGAACACCTCGGGTTTGGGTATCCGTGCCTTGGCCGACGCGATCCAGAAAGAGGGCTTCGAAGTGCTGGGCGCCACCAGTTACGGCGACCTGAGCCAGTTCGCTCAGCAGCAAAGCCGCGCCAGTGCCTTCATCTTGTCGATCGACGATGAGGAATTCACGCCCGGCCCTGAGCTGGACCCGGCCGTGCTGAGCTTGCGCAAGTTCATTGAAGAAATCCGCTTCAAGAACGCCGACATCCCGATCTACATCTACGGCGAGACGCGCACCTCCCAGCATCTGCCCAACGACATCCTGCGTGAGCTGCATGGCTTCATTCATATGTTCGAGGACACGCCGGAGTTTGTGGCTCGCCACATCATCCGCGAAGCCAAGAGCTATCTGGATGGCCTGGCGCCACCGTTCTTCAAGGCGCTGATGGACTATGCGCAGGACGGCTCCTACTCCTGGCATTGCCCGGGTCATTCCGGCGGCGTTGCCTTCCTGAAGAGCCCGGTCGGGCAGATGTTCCACCAGTTCTTTGGTGAAAACATGCTGCGCGCCGACGTTTGCAATGCGGTGGAAGAGCTGGGTCAGTTGCTGGACCACACCGGCCCGGTCGCGGAGTCTGAGAAGAATGCTGCGCGCATCTTCAATGCCGACCATTGCTTCTTCGTCACCAACGGCACCAGCACTTCGAACAAGATGGTCTGGCACCACACGGTGGCGCCGGGCGATGTGGTGGTGGTGGACCGCAACTGCCACAAGAGCATCTTGCACAGCATCATCATGACCGGCGCCGTGCCGGTGTTCATGACGCCCACGCGCAATCACTACGGCATCATCGGCCCGATTCCCGAGAGCGAGTTCTCGCCGGCCGCCATCCGCAAGAAGATTGCCGCCAACCCGCTGCTCAAGGGTGTGGATGTCAAGACCGTCAAGCCGCGCATCATGACCCTGACGCAAAGCACCTACGACGGCGTGCTCTACAACACCGAAACCATCAAGAAGAAGCTGGACGGCTGGATCGACACCCTGCATTTCGACGAAGCCTGGCTGCCGCACGCGGCCTTCCATAGCTTCTACGGCAGCTATCACGCCATGGGCAAGAACCGCCCGCGGCCCAAGACGGCCATGGTCTACGCGACCCAGTCCACCCACAAGCTGCTGGCTGGCCTGAGCCAGGCTTCGCAAGTGCTGGTGCAGGACTCGCAGAACGTCAAGCTGGACAAGCATTTGTTCAACGAAGCGTACTTGATGCACACCTCCACCAGCCCGCAGTACTCCATCATCGCCAGCTGCGATGTGGCGGCGGCCATGATGGAGCCGCCCGGTGGCACGGCCTTGGTGGAGGAGAGCATCTCCGAAGCCCTGGACTTCCGCCGCGCCATGCGCAAGGTCGAGGCCGAGTACGACCAAGACTGGTGGTTCAAGGTCTGGGGTCCGGACAAGCTGACCGAAGACGGCTTTGGCGAGCCGGCTGACTGGATGCTCAAGGCGAACGAAAAGTGGCATGGCTTCGGCAAGATCGCCCCCGGCTTCAATATGCTGGATCCGATCAAGTCGACCATCATCACCCCCGGCCTGGACATGAGTGGCAAGTTTGCTGAGACCGGTATTCCGGCCAGCATCGTCACCAAGTTCTTGGCCGAGCATGGCGTGGTGGTGGAGAAGACGGGTCTGTATTCCTTCTTCATCCTCTTCACCATCGGCATCACCAAGGGTCGCTGGAATACCTTGCTGACGGCGCTACAGCAGTTCAAGGACGATTACGACCGCAATGCGCCGCTGTGGCGCATCCTGCCGGAGTTCTGTGCGGCCAATCCGCGTTACGAGCGCATGGGTCTGAAGGATCTGTGCCAGAGCATCCATGGCATGTATGCCAAGGGTGATATCGCGCGCCTGACGACGGACGTTTATTTGTCGGACCTGCAGCCGGCCATGAAGCCCAGCGATGCTTATGCCTACATCGCCCATCGCCGTACCGAGCGGGTGCCGATCGATGATTTGCTGGGCCGGGTCACGACCGTGTTGCTGACGCCTTATCCGCCCGGCATCCCCTTGCTGATTCCCGGTGAGCGTTTCAACAAGAAGATCGTGGACTATCTGAAGTTCACCCGCGACTTCAACGCCAAGTTCCCCGGCTTTGCCACCGATGTGCATGGCTTGGTCGAAGAGAAGGGCGAGGACGGCAAATCGCGTTACTTCGTCGATTGCGTGGACGCTGAGTAAGCGACAGGTCTGGCCGGCTTTCGGGTCGGCTTGGCTGGCTGGAATAAAAAAGGGCCTGCAATTGCAGGCCCTTTTTTCATTGCAGAGCTACTTTGATCAGGCTTCGCCAGCCATGGCGACGTGGCTGAAGCCGCCGTCCACATAGGTGATCTCGGCGCTGACGCCGCCGGCCAGGTCGGACAACAAGAAGGCGGCCACATTGCCGACATCTTCGATGGTCACATTGCGGCGGATCGGCGCGGACGCGGCGAACTGGCTCAGCAACTTGCCAAAGTCCTTGATGCCGGAGGCTGCCAGAGTCTTGATCGGGCCGGCGGAGATGCCGTTGACCCGCACGCCGCGAGCGCCCATCGATTGCGCCAAGTAGCGCACGCTGGCTTCCAGCGAGGCTTTTGCCAGGCCCATGGTGTTGTAATTCGGCACATAGCGCGCTGCGCCCAGATAAGACAGGGTCAGCAAGGCGGCGCCGGGGCGCAGGCGCGGTGCTGCCAGCTTGGCCATGGCGGGGAAGCTATAGGCCGAGATGTCATGGGCGATACGGAAGTTCTCGCGCGTCAGGCCGTCCAAGAAGTCGCCGGCAATGGCTTCGCGCGGGGCAAAACCAATGGAATGCACAAAACCGTCAAACTCAGGCCATGCCTCGCCCAAATTGGCGAACAGGGCTTCCATTTGCGCGTCGTCAGATACGTCGCAGTCAAACACCAGCTTGGAGTCAAACTCGGCTGCAAACTCGGTGATGCGGTCCTTGAAGCGTTCGCCTTGGTAGCTGAAGGCCAATTCCGCACCTTCGCGGTGGCAGGCTTTTGCAATGCCGTAAGCGATGGATCGGTTGGACAAGACGCCCGTGATCAGCAATCGCTTGCCTGCGAGAAATCCCATGGTTGCTCCTTTGTATTGAATCAGCCGCAGATTTTCGCATGGCTTAGAGCGAAACCGGGGCATCTGCTTGTCGGCACTGAGCTTGCATAGTACAATCCCGGCTTCGCTGAAGAGATGAGGCGAGCGTAATCACAAGCTCTTAATTACTTTGAGCGCTTGTTTCGAAGCCCCGGCTTGGCCAGGGTTTGAAAGTTGGGCGGATTCATCCAGCCCATTTTTTTTGCTCGATCGCTCTTTGCATAAAATTTGATTCACATTGATTTGGCTCGGGTCGCAAGACGCATGAGTTCTTGAAAAGTTGGAGCTGCACGACGCATGAATTGGCAGGAAGCTGTAGAAAAAACCGTAACCGGACTGGGTTACGACCTTGTGGACTGTGAACGCAGTCCCGCTGGCTTGCTGCGCGTGTATCTCGATAAGCTGCCTGAGCAGGCTTTGGCCGGCGAGCTGATCAATGTGGAAGACTGCGAGCGCGTGACGCGCCAGTTGCAATACTTGCTGGAAGTTGAAGGCTGCGCTTACGAGCGCCTGGAGGTTTCCTCCCCCGGCCTGGATCGGCCGTTGAAGAAGGCCAGCGACTACCAGCGCTTCGTCGGCGAAGAGATCGAGATCACGCTGCGCATGCCCTTCCAGGGGCGCAAGAAATATTCCGGCGTGCTGTCGGCGCTGCCTGCTGAGACGGCAGGCGCAGACGTAGCGGCACCGGCCGAAGATGCGCCGGCAGCGGCTGCCTGGCGTGTGGTTTTTAGTGATGGCAAGGCCGAGCAGGCCCTGGATTTTTCTCTTGAAGAAGTTCGCGAAGCCCGTTTGGTGCCCGTGTTCAGCTTCAAGGGTCGTGGCGGCAAGCCAGCAACCGGCAAGAAGACGCCGGCCAAGGTGAAAGCTGCGAAAACAGATGACAAGATTGACGGAGGTCCTGATCAATGAACCGCGAACTGTTGATGCTGGTGGACGCGATTTCTCGCGAGAAGAGCGTCGAGCTCGATGTGGTGTTCGGTGCTGTCGAGGCGGCACTCGCTTCGGCGACCAAGAAGCTGTGTGGAGGCGAGGCTGACATTCGCGTGTCCGTGGATCGGGATTCCGGTGCCTACGAGACTTTCCGCCGTTGGCACGTTGTGCCCAACGAGGCTGGCCTGCAAAACCCCGATGCCGAAATCCTGTTGTTTGAAGCACAGGAGCAAATCCCCGACATCGAGGTCGAAGACCATATCGAAGAGCCCATCGAGTCGGTGCCTATCGGTCGCATTGGCGCGCAAGCGGCCAAGCAGGTCATTCTGCAAAAAATCCGTGATGCCGAGCGTGAGCAGTTGCTCAACGACTTCATGGCGCGCGGCGAGCAGATCTTCGTCGGCACGGTCAAGCGCCTGGATAAGGGCGACATCATTGCCGAGTCCGGTCGTATCGAAGGCCGCCTGAAGCGCTCGGAAATGATCCCCAAGGAAAACCTGCGTACCGGTGACCGCGTGCGTGCCGTGATCCTGGGTGTTGATCCGACGCAGCGCGGCCCGCAAATCATGCTGTCGCGCAGCGCGCCTCAGTTCATGACCGAGCTGTTCGCTCAGGAAGTGCCTGAAATCGAGCAAGGTCTGCTGGAGATCAAGAGCTGCGCTCGTGATGCCGGTTCGCGCGCCAAGCTGGCCGTGCTGTCGCACGATAAGCGTGTCGACCCGATCGGCACCTGCGTCGGCGTGCGTGGCAGCCGTGTCAACGGTGTTACGAATGAATTGGCCGGTGAGCGTGTGGACATCGTGCTGTGGTCGGAAGACCCCGCACAGTTCGTCATCGGCGCATTGGCTCCGGCCAATGTGCAGTCCATTGTTGTGGACGAAGAACGTCATGCGATGGATGTTGTGGTGGATGAGGAAAACCTCGCCATCGCCATCGGTCGCGGCGGCCAGAACGTGAGGCTCGCTTCCGAGCTGACCGGCTGGCGTATCAACATCATGTCGGCCGAGGAATCGGCTGTTAAGCATGAGCAGGAATCGGAATCGGTGCGCAAGCTCTTCATCGAGAAACTCGATGTGGATGCTGAAGTCGCCGACATCCTGATCGCTGAAGGGTTCACCAGCTTGGAAGAAGTGGCCTACGTGCCTATGCAAGAAATGCTGGAAGTTGAGGCCTTCGACGAAGACACGGTCAATGAATTGCGTACCCGAGCCAAGGATGCGCTGTTGACCATGGAAATCGCCCGGGAAGAAAAGGTTGAGGAAGTGTCCCAAGACCTGCGTGACCTCGAGGGCATGACGCCCGAACTGGTTGCCAAACTCTCCGATGGCGATATCCATACCCGCGACGACCTGGCCGATCTGGCCGTCGACGAACTCGTTGAACTGTCTGGCATGGATGAGGGCGCCGCCCGAACCATGATCATGAAGGCTCGCGAACATTGGTTCACGGCTTGACGCTGCGCTTTCGCAGCAAAGAGTCAACACCAAGAATCGCCCAGCAAAGTACGCATAAGTTAAGGATCCAACAATGGCTGTGACCACCGTCGCCCAGTTTGCCGCAGAGCTACAAAAGCCTGCGAGCACGCTGCTTGAGCAGCTTCAAGCTGCAGGCGTCAAAACGGCGTCTACCGAAGACGCCCTCAACGAAGCCGACAAAGAGCGTCTGCTGAACTACCTGCGTACTTCGCATGGCACGGCCGGCGCTGATCGTAAAAAGATCACGCTGACCCGTAAGTCGACCAGCGAAATCAAGCAGGCCGATGCCAGCGGCAAAGCCCGCACCATCAGCGTGGAAGTGCGCAAGAAGCGCACCTTCGTGAAGATGGATGAGTCCGGCGCGACCGACGACGCCGCAGTGGCCGCTGCCGCTGCCGCCGAGGAAGCCGACCTGCAACGCCGCGAAGTCGAGGCGCAAGCCCAGGCTGAAGCCCTGCGTCGCCAGGAAGCCGAGCTGGCTGAGCGTGTGCGTGAGCGTGAAGAGGCCGAGAAGGCCGCCCGCGCCGCTGAAGAAGCACGTCGCCAAGAACGCCTGGCTGCTGAGGCCGTGGCTGCGCAAGCTGCCGCAAACCTGGCTGCCGAACAAGCTGCTGCCGCCAAGGCTGCGAAGAAGCCGCCACGCCAGACGGCTGAGGCTGCTGCTCGCGAAGCTGCTGCCATCAACAAGGCGGCTGCCGCTGCACGTGCCCCGGCACCGGCACCCGTGGTGGCTGCGCCTGCGCCCGCCGCTGTGGCTCAAGCCCCGGTTGCTGAAGCTGCTGCTGCACCCGCTGCGCCCGTCGCTGCTGCTGCTGCCCCTGTGGCCGCGGCGCCTGTCGCTGAACCTGCCAAGCCCGCGCTGCGCGTGGTCAAGGCGGTGGACGTGGGCGTGGAAGAGAAGCAAAAACAAGTCGACCTCGAGCGCCGCCGCAAGGCCGCTGAGGCCGAGGCTGCTGCCATCCGCGCGATGATGAATGCCCCTAAAAAGGTCATGATCGCCAAGAAGGAAGAGCCCAAGCCCGTTGAAGCCCCGAAAGAAGGCATCAAGGGCACGATCCACAAGAAGCCCGGTACTCCCGGCGCCCCTGCGGCTCCTGGAACGACCACGGCTGCCAAGCCGGGTGACAAGAAGTCGGTTAAGTCCGAGAAGTTGTCGTCCAGCTGGGCCGATGACAAGAAGCGCGGCGTCAAGCCGGGTTCGACGCCTGCACCGGGTGGTGCACGTCCTTCTGCCGGTGGCTGGCGTGCGCCTAGCCGCGGTGGTGCGGGTGGGCGTCGTGGCAATGACCGCAATGACCGCGGCCAGAGCCAGTCCAACTTCGTGGCACCGGTCGAGCAAGTGGTGCAAGAGGTTCACATCCCTGAGACCATCTCGGTGGCCGATTTGGCACACAAGATGTCCATCAAGGCTTCCGAAGTCATCAAGCATTTGATGAAGCTGGGCCAGATGTGCACCATCAACCAGCAGCTGGACCAAGAAACGGCCATGATTTTGGTCGAAGAAATGGGCCACAAGGCATTTGCTGCCAAGCTGGATGATCCGGACGCCTTCCTCGAGGAAGAGGGCGCTGGTGCCGAGCAGGCGGAAAGCCTGCCGCGCGCACCGGTCGTCACCGTCATGGGTCACGTTGACCACGGCAAGACCTCGCTGCTGGACTATGTTCGCCGTGCCCGTGTGGCTGCTGGCGAAGCCGGCGGCATCACGCAGCACATTGGTGCCTACCACGTGGAAACCCCGCGCGGCATGATCACCTTCCTGGATACCCCGGGTCACGCGGCGTTTACCGCCATGCGTGCTCGCGGCGCCACGGCTACCGACATCGTCATCCTGGTGGTGGCGGCGGACGACGGCGTGATGCCCCAGACCAAGGAAGCGATCCACCATGCCAAGGCGGCGGGCGTGCCCATCGTTGTGGCGATGAACAAGATCGACAAGCAAGGTGCCAATATCGAACGCCTGAAGGGCGAGCTGGTGGCTGAGGGCGTTGTGCCTGAAGACTTCGGCGGCGATACACCTTTCGTCCCCGTTTCGGCCAAGACCGGCGAAGGCATGGACGCATTGCTGGAGCAAGTGCTGCTGCAAGCCGAAGTGTTGGAGCTGAAGGCGCCTGTCGCCTCCATGGCCAAGGGCCTGGTGATCGAAGCCAAGCTGGACAAGGGCCGCGGCCCTGTGGCCACCATTCTGGTTCAGTCGGGCACCTTGAAGCGCGGCGACGTCGTGCTGGCAGGTTCGACCTACGGCCGTGTTCGCGCCATGTTGGACGAAGACGGCAAGGCTTGCTCCGAAGCTGGTCCTTCCATCCCGGTGGAAATCCAAGGTTTGACCGAAGTGCCGCAAGCCGGTGATGAATTCATGGTCCTGGCCGATGAGCGCCGAGCCCGTGAAGTGGCTACCTTCCGTTCGGGCAAGTACCGTGATGTGAAGCTGTCGCGTCAACAAGCTGCCAAGCTGGAGAATATGTTCTCCGACATGGCTGCGGGCGATGTGCAGACCCTGGGCATCATCATCAAGTCCGACGTGCAAGGTTCGCAAGAAGCGCTGTCTTCTTCGCTGCTCAAGCTGTCGACGCCCGAAGTCAAGGTGCAGATCGTGCACGCGGCGGTGGGTGGCATCAGCGAGTCGGACGTCAACTTGGCGATCGCTTCGAAGGCCGTCATCATCGGCTTCAATGTGCGGGCTGACGCCGGCGCACGCAAGCTGGCCGAGGGCAATGCGGTTGATCTGCGCTACTACAACATCATTTACGACGCCGTGGATGAAGTAAAGGCAGCGATGACCGGCATGCTGGCTCCCGAGCAGCGCGAAGAAGTCATCGGTATGGCCGAGATCCGCACCGTGTTCGTGGCGACCAAGATCGGCACCATTGCCGGCTGTATGGTCACTTCGGGTACCGTCAACCGTTCGGCACGCTTCCGCTTGCTGCGCGAGAACGTGGTGATCTACACCGGCGAGATCGACACCTTGAAGCGCATGAAGGACGATGTGCGCGAAGTCCGCGAAGGCTTCGAGTGCGGTATCAAGCTGAAGAACTACAGCGACATCGCCGAGGGCGATCAGCTGGAATTCTTCGAGGTCAAGGAAGTGGCTCGAACGCTGTAAGGCGGAGTTGCCCCCAAGCAGCCAACCCCGCCCTCCAAAGAGTGGCGGGGTTTGTCTTTACGTGGGCATCCACTGAGGAGATCAAGATATGCGACATAAACGAGTCATTCCCAACCGCAGCTTCCGCGTGGCCGACCAGATCCAGCGCGATTTGGCTGAGCTGATCCGCGAGCTGAAGGACCCCCGCATCGGCATGGCCACGGTCAATGCCGTGGAGGTCACGCCCGACTACGCCCATGCCAAGGTGTTTTTCTCGGTGCTGGTCGGCGACCCGACCGAAACCGGCGAGGCCTTGAACGAGGCCGCCGGCTACTTGCGTAACGGCTTGTTCAAGCGCCTGCAGATTCACACCGTGCCCAGCTTGCACTTCCACTTCGACCGCACGATTGAGCGCGCGGCCGAAATGAGCGCGCTGATCCGCACGGCCAATGCCAATCGCGCCCTGGACGATGAGCCTGCCGCTGACTCGGATGCCGAGGCAGCTGCTAGCGCCGCCAAAAAGGCCGACGAGCAAGAGTAAGAAACAAGATGTCTGCCGCCCGCCCTCCGCGCATCAAAACCGTACGCCGTCCAATTCACGGCGTGCTCTTGCTGGACAAGCCCTTGGGCTGGACCAGCAACGACGCTTTGCAAAAGGCGAAATGGCTGCTGCGCGCTGAAAAAGCGGGTCACACCGGCACCTTGGATCCCCTGGCTACTGGTTTGCTGCCCCTGTGCTTCGGCGCAGGCACCAAGTTCAGCCAAGTCAGCCTGGATGCCGACAAGGCTTATCAAGCCACGCTGCAGCTCGGCGCGACCACCACCACCGGCGACCTCGAAGGCGAGGTGCTGGAAGAGCGTCCAGTGTCGGTAAGCCGCGAACAGATCGAGGCCGCTTGCGCCACGCTGCGCGGTGAGATTGACCAAGTGCCGCCGATGTACTCGGCCCTCAAATTTGAAGGCCGGCCTTTGTATGAGTACGCGCGCGCCGGCATCCAGATCGAACGCCCCTCGCGCCGTGTGACGATTCATGCTTTGGACATCATCGATTGGCAAGATGAGCTGAGCCAGCTGACCGTGGCCGTGCGCTGCAGCAAGGGCACTTATGTTCGCACCCTGGCCGAAGACCTGGGTGCCTTGTTGGGTTGCGGCGCGCATCTGACCGCTTTGCGGCGGACCGCCTCCGGCCCGGTGCGGGTAGAAGACGCCATCAGCCTGGACGCCCTGGCTGAGCTGACCGAGGCCGAGCGCGAGGCCTTGCTGCGCCCACCCGACAGCTTGCTGGCGGACTGGCCCGAAGTGCGCTTAGGCGCCGACGAAGCCGCCCGCTTTTTAACCGGTCTACGGCGCCGCCTGAACGCCCCCGACCAGCCCCATGTGCGGGTCTACGGACCTGAACCCCAGGCATTTTTGGGCGGGGCCCATATCAAGGCGGGTGAGTTGATCCCGGACCGTTTGTTAAGCCCTCAAGAGGTGTCCAGCCTCCTGGGTGTGTAAGAAGAAATTCCGAATTTTTTGAAAGCGTCGTATGAGTAAGCAGATTCGCAACATCGCCATCATCGCCCACGTTGACCATGGCAAAACCACCATGGTTGACCAATTGCTGCGCCAAAGCGGCACCTTCGCCGAGCACGAAAAAGTGGTCGACACCGTGATGGACAGCAATGCCATCGAACGCGAGCGTGGCATCACCATCTTGGCCAAGAACTGCGCCGTGGCTTGGGAAGGCACGCACATCAATATCGTGGACACCCCCGGTCACGCGGACTTCGGTGGCGAAGTCGAGCGCGCCCTGTCCATGGTGGACGGTGTGGTGCTGCTGATCGACGCCCAAGAAGGCCCGATGCCCCAGACCCGCTTCGTGACCAAGAAGGCCTTGGCCCTGGGCTTGAAGCCCATCGTCGTGGTCAACAAGGTGGACAAGCCCGGTGCCAAGCCCGATGCCGTCGTCAACGCCGCTTTCGACCTGTTCGACAAGCTGGGCGCCACTGACGAGCAGCTGGACTTCCCCGTCGTTTACGCCTCCGGCATCAACGGCTGGACTTCGCTGGAAGAGGGCGAGCCTGGCGCGCAATGGGGCCCCGATATGTCGGCCCTGTTCAACACCGTGCTGAAGCATGTGCCTTCGCAAAAGGGTGACCCGGCCGCTCCGCTGCAGCTGCAGATCTCGGCGCTGGACTATTCCACCTTCGTGGGCCGTATCGGCGTGGGCCGTATCACCCAAGGCACCATCAAGCCCAGCATGGACGTGCTGGTCATGGAAGGCCCTGACGGCAAGAGCACCAAGGGTCGCATCAACCAAGTGCTGACCTTCCAAGGCCTGGACCGCGTGCAGTCGGCCGAAGCCGGCCCTGGCGACATCGTGCTGATCAACGGTATCGACGAGATCGGTATCGGAGTGACCGTCACCAGCGTGGCCACCCCGGCCCCGCTGCCCATGCTCAAGGTGGACGAGCCCACACTGACCATGAACTTCTGCGTCAACACCAGCCCGCTGGCTGGCCGCGAAGGCAAGTTCGTCACCAGCCGTCAGATCTGGGACCGCCTGCAAAAAGAACTGCAAAGCAATGTGGCCCTGCGCGTCAAGGAAACTGACGAAGACGGCATTTTCGAAGTGATGGGCCGTGGCGAATTGCACCTGACCATCTTGCTGGAAAACATGCGCCGTGAAGGCTACGAGCTGGCTGTTTCCAAGCCGCGCGTGGTGTTCCAGACCATCGACGGCGAGAAGCACGAGCCTATCGAGCTGGTCACTGCCGACGTGGAAGAAATCCATCAAGGCGGCGTCATGCAAGCCCTGGGCGAGCGCAAGGGCGAGCTGGTCAATATGGAGCCGGACGGCCGTGGCCGCGTGCGCCTGGAGTACCGTATTCCTGCGCGTGGCCTGATCGGCTTCACCAACGAATTCCTGAACTTGACCCGTGGTTCGGGCTTGATCAGCAATATCTTTGACGGCTACGAGCCGCACAAGGGTGAGATCGCTGGCCGCAAGAACGGCGTGCTGATCTCCATGGACGCGGGTGAAATCTTCACCTACGCCCTGGGCAAGCTGGATGACCGCGGCCGTATGTTCGTCAAGCCGAACGACCCTGTGTACGAAGGCATGATCGTGGGTATCCACAGCCGTGAAAACGACCTGGTCGTCAACGCGACGCGTACCAAGCAGCTGACCAACTTCCGCGTCAGCGGCAAGGAAGATGCCACCAAGATCACGCCTCCGATCGACTGCACGCTGGAATACGGCGTTGAGTTCATCGAGGACGACGAGCTGGTCGAAATCACGCCCAAGAGCATCCGCCTGCGCAAGCGTTTCCTGACGGAAAACGAGCGTAAGCGCAACTCGCGCGGCTAAGCCTTGCGTGTCGCGCTAGGGCGCGACATCTTGGCTCCCTCCAGCCCGGCAGAAGCAGTCCTCAGGACTGTTTCAGTCCCGGCTCAGCCTCCCTCCGCCAGGGCCATAGGTCTTGCCCGTCGTCTGGCATAGAAAGTCATCAGGACTCTCTATGTCGGGGCTCCGACAGGGAGGCTCTAACCAGTTAGTTACCTGCGACCCCACTGGGGTCGCTCTTCATTTCAGATGACTCATCGACGCGCTGTTGTCCTGATGTTGCTGGTCACCTTGCTGTGGAGTACGGCTGGGGTGGTCGCGCGTCAGCTGGAGGCGGCGCGAGGCTTTGAGTTGACCTTCTGGCGCAGCGGCTTCAATGCGCTGGCCCTGACCCTGGCCCTGCGCTGGATGCGCGGGCCGCAACTGTGGGCGCAGTTGCGTCAGGCGCCACGGCTGGTGTGGCTGTCGGGCGTGTGCTGGGCCGTGATGTTCACCGCCTTCATGGTGGCGCTGAGCCTGACCTCGGTGGCCAATGTCCTAGTCACCATGGCTTTGGGCCCCTTGCTCACCGCCTTGCTGTCCCGGGTGGTCTTGCGCCATCACCTCCCGCTGCGCACTTGGCTGGCGATTCTGGTGGCCAGCATCGGCATTGCCTGGATGTTCGTGCATGAAATGGGCGGGCAGGGCGCGTCCGCTGCCAGCGGTTTGGGCATTGCCGTGGCCTTGGGCGTGCCCATCGCTGCTGCGGTGAACTGGTCGGTGCTGCAGCATGTGGGCCACGGTGATGCGGCGCAGGCGCCAGATATGTTGCCGGCCGTTCTGATCGGCGCGCTGATCTCTGCCCTGACGGTCTTGCCGCTGGCTTGGCCTTTGCAGGCGTCCCCGCATGACTTGGTTCTATTGGCCGGCTTGGGCGTGTTTCAACTCGCCTTGCCCTGCTTGCTGGTGGTGCGGCTGAGCCGCGTGCTGGCCGGGCCGGAGATCTCTTTGCTGGGCCAGCTTGAAGTGATCTTTGGCGTGCTGTGGGCGTGGCTATGGGCAGCTGAAGTACCATCTACGGCTGCCCTGTGGGGCGGCGCGATGGTGCTGTCGGCCCTGATCGTCAATGAGCTGCTGGCCTGGCACCAAGGCCTTGGCAAGCCCCCGCAAGAACAAGCACAACAACCATCCCGGAGAGAGGTATGAGCGCTACTTTGAATTCCCCGCTGATTCCTGCCCTGCAGTCCGAAGGTCAAATCCTGGCCGAGGTGAATGGCTGCCTTGGCATCATCACCCTGAATCGCCCCGAGGCTTTGAATGCCTTGTCCCTGGCAATGATTCACGACCTGACCGCGCTGTTCGAGGCCTGGGCCGCCGCGCCCGCCATCGAGGCCGTGCTGCTGCTGGCGGCAGGCCGCCCGGGCAAGCCCGCCGCATTCTGCGCCGGCGGGGACATTCGCTTCTTCCACCGTGCCGCCCTGGCCGGGGACGCGTCGCTGGCTGAGTTCTTTACTGCTGAATACGCGCTCAATCACCTGATCCACCAATTCCCCAAGCCCACCATCGCCTTGATGGACGGCATCGTAATGGGCGGCGGCATGGGCATCAGCCAGGGCTGCAAGCTGCGCGTGCTGACCGAGCACAGTCGCCTGGCCATGCCCGAAACCAATATCGGCCTCTTCCCCGATGTGGGTGGTGGCCACTTCCTGAGCCAATGTCCCGGCCAAACCGGCCGCTGGTTGGCGCTGACCGGCCAGGCCCTGAGCGCAGGCGATGCGATCGAGCTGGGCCTGGGCGATGTCTTCGTGCAGAGTTCGGCCTTGCCCGCCATCATCGAGGCCTTCAAGTTCGGCGCGCAAAGCAGCGCCGAGCATGTGGTGGCCACCGTGATGGAGCGTGTGGACCTGGCCCCGGCGGCCGATCACATCAGCCTGCGTCAGCGCATCGACCAATGCTTCGGTCAAGACGATGTGCCGGCCATCCTCGCTGCCCTGGCTGCGTTGGATGACGAGTGGGCCCGCAACACCTTGGCCACCTTGTCCAAGCGCTCCCCCCTGATGATGGCGGTGACCTTCGAGCAGCTGCGCCGCGCGCGCAGCATGAGCTTGGCCGAGGATCTGCGCATGGAGCGCGATATGGTGCACCACTGCTTCCATCTGCGCCCCGTGGCGCAAAGCGAAACCGTGGAAGGCATTCGAGCCCTGGCGGTGGACAAAGACCACGCGCCGCGCTGGCAGCCCGCCGCGCTGGACGAGGTCAACGCGGCCGAGGTACAGGCCTTCTTCGTGTCGCCCTGGTCGGCCGAGCAACATCCTTTGCGCCACCTGGCCTGATCGGCATTCACACGCTGCGGCCGAGCCGCCGCGGCGCAGATAATGAAAAGCGAGCTCCTACCCGGACCTCGCTTTTTTCTTGTCCCACTCGGACTTCAACCAGGACCGACAGATGCCCACCGACATCGACATCGCCCAAGCCGCCAGCCTGCAAAAAATCCTGCCCTTGGCCCATGCCAAGCTGGGCCTGCCCGAAGATTCACTCAGCCCCTACGGCCACTACAAAGCCAAGCTGAGCCTGGGCCAGGTGCAAAGCCTAGGCACCGAACCTAACGGTCACTTGGTGCTGGTCACCGCCATCTCGCCCACGCCGCCCGGTGAGGGCAAAACCACCACCACGGTGGGCTTAGGCGACGGCCTCAATCTGATCGGCAAGCAGGCCATGATTTGCCTGCGCGAGCCTTCGCTGGGCCCATGCTTTGGCATGAAGGGTGGGGCGGCCGGCGGCGGGCGCGCGCAGGTGCTGCCGATGGAGGACATCAATCTTCACTTCACCGGTGACTTCCACGCCATCGCTCTGGCCAATAACCTGCTGGCGGCCCTGATCGACAACCACATCCACCACGGCAATGCGCTCAAACTGGACGTGCGCCGCATCAGCTGGCGCCGCGTGGTGGACATGAATGACCGAGCCCTGCGCGACATCACCGTAGCCCTGGGCGGCCCCGGCAACGGCTACCCCCGCCAGGACGGCTTCGACATCGTCGTCGCCTCCGAGGTGATGGCCATCCTCTGCCTGGCCACCTCCCTGGCCGATCTGCAGCGCCGCTTGGGCAATATCGTGGTGGGCACCACGGCCGACAAGAAGCCGGTCACCGCCCGCGAACTCAAGGCCGACGGCGCCATGACGGCCTTGCTCAAGGACGCGCTGGCGCCCAATCTGGTGCAAACGCTGGAAGGCAATCTGGCCTTTGTGCATGGCGGCCCTTTTGCCAATATCGCGCATGGCTGCAATTCGGTGATCGCCACGCAGACGGCCCTGAAGCTGGCCGACTATGTGGTCACCGAGGCTGGCTTTGGCGCGGACCTCGGCGCCGAGAAGATCATGTCTATCAAATGCCGCAAGGCCGGCCTGAACCCCAGCTGTGCGGTGCTGGTCGCGACTGTGCGGGCACTGAAGTTCCACGGTCACGGCGATGATCTGGCGGCCCTGGAGCGTGGCCTGGCGAATCTGCGCCGCCATATCGAAAACATCCGCCAGCACTACGAGTTGCCGCTGGTGGTCTCCATCAACCGTTTCGACGCTGACTCGCCCGAGGAAATCGCGCTGATCCAGGCCGCCTGCCAAGCGCTCGGCGTTGCCTGCGTGCTAGCCACGCATTGGGCCGAGGGAGGCGCCGGTGCCGCTGAACTCGCGCGTCAGGTGGTGGCGCTGTGCGAGGCGAATGCCAGCCGCGCTGCTCAACCCGCCGCGCAGATGTATCGCGATGAGGACCCCTTGGCCGACAAGATCCGAGCCGTCGCCGCCAAGATCTACCGCGCCGAGGAGGTGCAGTTTGAGGGCCGCACGCTGGCGCAACTGCAGGAGTGGCAGGACGCCGGATGGGGCCATCTGCCGGTGTGCATCGCCAAGACGCCGTATTCCTTCAGCAGCGATCCCACGCTGCGCGGCGCCGCCACTGGCCACACCTTGCGGGTTCGCGAGCTGCGCCTGAATGCGGGTGCTGAGTTCATCGTGGCCATCTGCGGCGACATCATGACCATGCCTGGCCTGCCCAAGGTGCCGGCGGCCGAGCATATCGGCGTGGACGCTGCCGGGCGCATCAGCGGCTTGTTCTGAAGGCGCTGCCTGGCCAAGATTTTTGAAGCTGAAGAGCTGGGCAAGGGCAGTTGCGATGATTACGGCAATTGCGACTGCTGGCCCGCCTCTGCTCAGTTTCGGCACAAATCGGCAGCTTGTGGTAACGGGCAAATTACACAGGCTTGGGCTCTGGCAAACTCAGCGCATCAATCATTCACCTTGGCTTGCCTAGCTTCAGAACCATGCCCAAACCTGTTTTCAATTTCGCCCGCGCCGGCCTGCAATTGGCCTCGGCTGTCTGCCTCGTGGGTTTGACGGCTTGCGCCAGCACGTCCTCAAAGCCAGGCAAGCCCGGCACTGATGAACAGGTGGCGGGTGCGGTGACCGCACCGCTGCAGGACCTGAACCTGATTCAGGCCAAGATTCCCCCGGTCTTGCTCGCCGCCCAGGATGCCCCGTTCAAACTGCCGGCCGATGAAACTTGCGCTGGATTGGCGCAGGAAAAGGCAGCGCTGGACCAAGCGCTGGGCCCGGACCTGGATTCGCCCGAGCGCCAGAAGTTGCAAAGAGATTTGATGCAAATGGGTGGTGAGGCGGCCAGCGACGCGGCCGTGGGCGCCTTGCGCAGCGCCAGCGAGAACCTGATTCCCTTCCGCGGCTGGGTGCGCAAGCTCAGCGGGGCTGAGAAACATTCCGTGGCCGTCACAGCCTCCTTGGTGGCCGGGCAATCCAGGCGTTCCTTCTTGCGCGGTTTGCAATTGGGCAAAGCCTGCCCCTGATCTCGCTTGGCGGCGATGCCGTCTTTGCTATCGGAGGCGAGCGGGGACGCCTCCTCGCGATCTTTGGGATAATCAGTGCCGCGCTCGGCGCGCCCTGACTGCTCAAGAAGGGCATCCCATTCGCTGGCTTGACACATCTTGTTCGCCAGTCGCTCGCTAGGCACCTACTAACGCTTGGGTGTTTTCGGTCCGCCGAACTCACCCCATAGCCCGACAAATGACAGTTTCCTCACATACCCCCGCAGCGCAAAGCCCCTGGCGGCTGAGTGTTGCCCCAATGCTCGATTGGACCGACAAGCACTGCCGGACTTTCCATCGCCTGCTGACGACCCAGACCCGCCTCTACACCGAGATGGTGACCACCGGCGCGCTGCTGCATGGCGACAAGCCGCGGCATCTTGACTTCAACGAGGTCGAGCACCCGGTGGCGCTGCAACTCGGTGGCTCTGAGCCGGCCGATCTGGCGGCTTGCGCCAAGTTGGCCGAGCAATGGGGTTATGACGAGGTCAACCTCAATTGCGGCTGCCCGAGCGAGCGGGTGCAGCGCGGCGCCTTTGGCGCTTGCCTGATGGCCGAGCCGGCCTTGGTGGCCGATGGCATCAAGGCCATGCGCGACGCGGTGAGCATTCCGGTCACCATCAAGCACCGCATCGGCATCGACCGACTGGAGAGCTATGAGTTTGTGCGCGACTTCGTTGGCCAAATCGCCGCTGCAGGTTGTGAGGTCTTCATCGTCCATGCCCGCAACGCATGGCTGCAAGGCATCTCGCCCAAAGAAAATCGTGAGCTGCCACCGCTGCGCTACGAGATCGTGCACCAACTCAAGCGCGAGTTCCCGCAGCTGACCATCGTGCTCAATGGCGGCATCAAGACCGATGATGAAATCGCCACCCAGCTGCAGCATGTGGACGGCGTGATGGTGGGCCGCCAGGCCTATCACGAGCCCTGGCAGATGGCAGCCTGGGACCAGCGCTTTTTTGACCAAGCCGGCCCTGCGCTCAGCCGAGAGCAGGTGGAAGCCGCTTGGGTGCTGTATCTGCAGCAGCAAGTAGCCGCCACCGGCCGGCCCTGGAGCCAGACCATGCGCCACGCGTTGGGCTTGTGGAACGGGCAGGCCGGCTCGCGCCGCTGGCGGCAGATTTGGTCTGACCACCAGTACAAGGCCATGTCCGTGGACGAAGTGGCTGAGCTTGCCACGCAGGCCCGCAGCGGCATCGCGGCCCAAGTGGATGTGCACGAGCAGGGCTACCAAGCGCGCAAGCAGGCTGCGGCCTGAGTTTGCGCCTGAGTGCTAGCCGCGATGGCAAGACCTGACCCTCAGTACTTCTATTGCTTCGACACGGCCTTGGGCTGCTGCGCCATCGCCTGGACCGACGCACATGGCGTGCAGGGCTCGCAGCTGCCCGAAGAAAATGCCGCCGCCACGCGCGATCGCATGCGGGTGCGTTTTCCGCAGGCCCAGCACCTTAAGCAAGATCAGCAGCTGCCTGCCGAAATTGCGCAGGCAGTGGCCGCCATTCAGGCGCTGTTGGCAGGGCAGACCGGCGATGCCAGCGAGTTGCTACGCGTGCGCCTGGATGAACGTGCGCTGCCCGAGTTTGATGCACGGGTGCGCGCGCTGACGCGCCACATCCCCGTTGGCCAGACGCTCAGCTATGGCGAAGTGGCAGCACGCCTGGGCCAGCCAGGCGCGGCGCGCGCGGTGGGCCGTGCGGAAGGGCGCAACCCTTTTGCACCCATCGTGCCCTGCCACCGGGTAGTGGCGGCGACGCCAGGGCAGGGCGGCTTCTCGGCGCATGGCGGCCTGCAAACCAAGCAAAAGCTGCTGATCATTGAGGCTCGCGCCAGCGGGCAAGCGGTGAGCGAGCAGCAGGGCTTGTTTGAGTAGGCCGCCTCTGCAGGGCTTCAATTGCAGTGTTGATGCGGGTTCGCTCCCTCTGGTTGTAGCTCTGGCCGTAAAATCGCCGCTTCACTTTTAGGCCCTTCATGTCATTCGCTACCCTGGGCCTGTCGCCCGCCTTGTTGCGCGCCGTGCGCGAGCAGGGCTACCACGCCCCCACCGCCATCCAGTCCCAAGCCATACCCGCGATTCTGAGCGGTGCGGATGTCTTGGGCCTGGCGCAAACGGGTTCGGGCAAGACGGCGGCCTATGCCTTGCCTTTGCTGCAGCAGGTGCTGCGGCAACGCCAGCAACAGGGCCGCTCCACCCAGCGCCTACCGCTGGCCTTGATTCTGGTGCCGACGCGCGAGCTGGCGGCCCAAGTGGGTCAAAGCCTGCATGAACTGGCCGACTTTCTGCCCGGCCCACTGAAGATTTCCATCGCCTTCGGCGGTGTTTCGATCAACCCGCAATTGATGGGTCTGCGGGGTGGTACCGACATCGTCGTGGCCACGCCCGGCCGGCTGCTGGACTTGCTGGAGCATCGCGGCTTGAGCCTGGGTGCGATTGAATGCCTGGTGCTGGACGAGGCCGACCGCCTGCTGGATTTGGGCTTTGCCGAGGAATTGCAGCGGCTGCTGGCCGGCCTGCCCGGGCGGCGCCAAAACTTGTTCTTCTCCGCCACTTTCCCCAAGGCCGTCGAGGCGCTGGCGCAGGCCTTGTTGCGCGAGCCGACCCGCATCGAGATCGCTGCTGAACCGGCCCGCGTGGCCGCCATCACCCAGCGCGCGCTGGTGGTTGACGAAGGCCGCCGCACGGCTTTGCTGCGCCACTTGCTGGCGGAGGAGGGCTGGACCCGGGTGCTGGTGTTTGTGGCCACCAAATACGCGACGGAACATGTCTCCGACAAGCTCTGGAAGGCCGGCATCAAGGCCGCCGCCTTGCATGGTGAATTGAGCCAGGGCGGGCGCACCGGTGTGCTGAATGCGTTGAAGAGCGGTGAGATTCAGGTGCTGGTGGCCACCGATGTGGCGGCGCGCGGCCTCGATATTCCTGAGCTGCCGGTGGTCTTGAACTATGACCTGCCGCGCTCGGCCACCGACTACACCCACCGCATCGGCCGCACCGGCCGCGCGGGGCAGACGGGCCTGGCGCTGAGCTTCATCAGCGGGCAGCTGGGCAATGGCGAAGCGCATTTCCGCTTGATTGAAAAACGTCAAGGCCAGCGCGTGGCGCGCGAGCAGATCGCCGGCTTTGAGCCCAGCAGCCTTGCCAGCGCCGAGGCCGGCGTGGGCGGTGTCAAGGGCCGCCGCAAGAGCAAGAAGGACAAGCTGCGTGAAGCTGCAGCAGCCGCCGCCGCTTCTGCCGGGTCAGCCGAATCATCCGGTCCGGTTGACGAGAACAACTGAGCGGGCAGGGCGGACCGGGCAACGAGCGGACGCCCGTCAAGCACCTGTCGGGCAAGCAGCGCGCACAAGCGTGCGCCAGCCAGGGCAGCCGCCCCATTGATTTCGAGTCGGCTATCGCACAGCACGGGCATTACCCGAGGCTGTTGTCATCCTCAAGTTGTACGATGCCGCGCATCGGATTCAATTTGAGGAGATCTGCATGAACAAGCCCAAGCAAGAACCCCTGGCTGGCCGCCGTCAATTGTTGGCCGGCAGTGCCACCGCCCTGGTGGCCGCTGGCCTGGGCTCATTCACGCAGGCCGCCCGAGCACAAGTCGCCGCGCCAACTGCGGCGCCAGCGCTCAAACCCTTCCCGCCCTATGTCAGCTGGAAGGATGCCAACGCGATGATTCTGCACAGCAGCAGCACCATCGAAACCAAGCGCTCGGCCATGGGCATGGGTTTGATCACCCCGGCCGAGCAGCTGTATGTGCGCAACAACCTGCCCGCACCGGCGCCCGCCATTCTGGAAAACCGTGATGCCTGGACGGTCAGCGTCGAGGGCGTGAAGTCGCCGCGCGCGCTGAGCGTGGCGGAGTTGAAGACCTTGGGCGTGGAGACCGTGGCCATGGTCTTGCAATGCTCGGGCAATGGCCGCGGCTTCTTCCCCAGCAAGCCCAGCGGCACACCGTGGACGGTGGGTGCTGCCGGCTGCGTGGTCTGGACTGGCGTGCCGGTGCGAGACGTTGTGGAATTGCTGGGTGGCCTGGTGGCTAGCCCTGAGTTCATGACCGGCACCGGCGGTGAAACCCTGCCCGAAGGCCTGGACCCGAAGTCGGTGATGGTGGAGCGCTCGCTGCCTGTGGCGGCCATGACCGACGCCTTGCTGGCTTGGGAGATGAACGGTCAACCGATCTCGCTAGCCCATGGTGGGCCGCTGCGCTTGGTGGTGCCGGGCTATCAGGGCGTGAACCAGATCAAATACATCAAGCGCCTGGCCTTCGGCTCGTTGGAGTCGGATGCCAAGATCATGGCGCACGGCTATCGCATCTCGCCACCCGGCAGCAAGGCGGACGTGAGCCAGCCTTCGGTGCTGGAGATGGGCGTCAAGTCCTGGATCACCAATCCGCTGCCCGAGCGGCCCGGCGTGGCGGGTCGGGTGCAGATTCAGGGCCTGGCCTTTGGCGGCCTGCGCGGCATCAAGCGGGTCGAGGTGTCGGTGGACGGCGGCAAAAGCTGGAGCCGCGCCCGCCTGGTTGGACCCGATCTCGGCAAGTACGCCTGGCGCCAGTTCGCCTTTGCCACCACCTTGCCCGCAGGCACGCACACGCTGGCCAGCCGCGCCATCGACACGGCCGGCTTCATCCAGCCCGAGCAGCGCCTGGAGAATGTGGGTGGCTACAACAACAATAGCTGGGCGGATCATGCCGTCAGCGTGACGTTGGCATGAGATTGCGCCGCTTCGTGATCATGGCGCTCTGGGGTCTGGCTGGGGTGCAAGCCTCGGCCCTGGCCCAGGGTGCCGCTGAGGCTGGCCAAGCCGAATTCGATTTGGGCAAGCAGCTCTTCACCAAGAGCGCCAAGCCTGCCTGCGCGCTATGCCACACCTTGCGTGACGCCCAAAGCGAAGGCGCGGTGGGGCCGGTGCTGGATGAAATCAAGCCCGACGCGGAGCGGGTCAAACGCGCCCTGCGCAATGGCTTGGGCAATATGCCGGCCTTCCCGCACCTGAGTGAGACGGAGTTGGCAGCGCTGGCTCGCTATGTCTCACAAGCCTCGGGCGGCGCAGCGGCCGCGGCTGCAAAGTAGGTTCAGGCCCAGTTCCAGGTCAAGGTTCGTTCGGGCGCGGCTTCAGCTGCGCCTTCACGCCAACACTGACCTCACTTAAAACTCCACCACCACCGGTGCATGATCGCTGGGTCGCTCGTTCTTGCGTGGCACTTTGTCGATCAGGCAAGACTTGACCCCCGCTTGCAGTGCCTTGCTGACCAGAATATGGTCGATGCGCAGGCCTTGGTTTTTGCGGAAGGCCAGATTGCGGTAGTCCCACCAGCTCCAGCTCTTGGCCGGCTGCTCGAACAGCCGGAAGGCGTCTACCAGGCCGAGATCCAGCAAGCCCTGGAAATGGGCGCGTTCCTCGGGCGTGCAGTGGATTTGACCGGCCCAGGCCACCGGGTCGTAGACGTCGCGGTCTTCCGGGGCGATATTGAAGTCACCCATCAGCACCAGCTTGTCGTGGACCTTCAACTCGGCTGCCACCCATTCGCGCAGCGCCGTCAGCCAGCCCATTTTGTAGACGAATTTGTCGCTATCGGGCGCCTGGCCGTTGGGGAAATAGGCGCCGATGCAGCGCACCCCATCCACCGTGCCGGCGATCACCCGGGCTTGCTCGTCAGCCAAGCCCGGAATGTTCTTCTGCACTTCCAGTGCCCCACTGCGGCTTAGCAAAGCCACGCCGTTATAGGTCTTCTGGCCGAACCATTGCACGCTGTAGCCGGCGGCTTCAATCTCTGCCGCAGGGAACTTGTCATCGGTCTGCTTGGTTTCCTGCAGCACCAGCACATCCACGGGGTTGGCGCTCAACCAGTCCAACATCTGGGGCAGGCGGACGGTCAAGGAATTGACGTTCCAAGTGGCAAGTTTCATGGCGAATTGATGGTGGAGGTTGTCGGGTTGAGCGTGGTTTTCGACGACGAGCTCAGAAATGGAACCAGGCCAGCGCGCCAAGCGTGACGCCAAGGCCACCCATCACCAGGGTGGCCCATTCCATCCAGCGCTTCTTGGTCAGCAAGGCAATGGCGGCCAGGGCGATGGAGACTTGCAAGGCCGTGGTGGCCTGGGCCCAGCGGTGATGCTCATGCATCTGGGCTTCGCTCTTTTCGTCGAAGCTCTTGGACTCGGCTTCAAGCTTTTCGGCTGCCAGCTTGATGTCGGCCTTTTCGGTCTTGTAGCGGTCCAGCTCGCCCAGATATTTGGCTTTCTGGTTGGGGTCCACCACCAAGGCCGCAGCCAACTCGGCCAGGTTTTGCTTATTGCTCTTGGATTGATAGAGCGCCCATTGATTGGCGGCTTCGGTCTTCTTGATGGCCGCGTCGTTCTTGTACAGGCCGGCATTGGCTTGCGTGGCGCCGCCCATATAGGAAAACATCGCGCCAACCGTGGCCAAGACAGCGGTGATCACCGCCAACTGGCCGGCCAGGCCCTTGGGGTCGTGTTGACTGGCATGCTCCAACTCGTGGTCATGCGGGCCGTGTACGTGAAATCCATGTCCAGACATCGTCGTTCCTCTGTATTTGTATGTGAATTGCTTGCGCCGCCAATTGCTGAGGGGCGAGGCGGGGCTGTCGCTTTTTCGGCCTGGGCGTGAATACTCTTTAAAGCGCCACAAGGCTTGCGAGTTGTGCGCCGGCTATTTTGACGCGCCTTGCTCGCTGTGCTCGCCGCAGCAGCCGTACCTGCTCAGCGGCGCAGATAGCTGACGAAGTCATAGCGCCAACCCTGCGCGCTCTTGTGTTGCTCTCGTGAGGTTTCGATGAACAGGCCGCGATCCCAGGCGGGGAAGAAGCTGTCGGCCTCGAACTCGGCATCAATCTCGGTCAGCTCCAGGCGGTGCGCCAAGGGCAGGGCCTGGGCATAGATATCGGCGCCGCCGATGATGGACACGCGAGCCTCAGCCCGGCAAGCCGCCAGCGCATCTTCCAGGCTGCCGAATACCTCGGCGCCACTGAGCTGCAGATCAGGGCTGCGGCTCAAGACCAGATTGCGCCGCGCGGGCAGGGGGCGAAACTTGACTGGCAATGAATCCCAGGTCTTGCGGCCCATGATGACGGGCGCGCCCAGGGTCAGTGCCTTGAAGCGGGCCATGTCCTCGGGCAAGCGCCAGAGCAAGGCGTTGTCACGCCCGATCGCGCCGTGGCGCGCCACGCCCGCCACCAAGCTGATCTGCGGGCCAGTGCCGAAGCTGCTCATACAGCCACCGGCGCCTTGATGGCGGGGTGGTGTTGATAGTCTTGCAACTCGAAGTCGTCGAACTCGTAGTCGAAGATCGAGGCTGGGCGGCGCCTGATGTGCATGGTCGGGTAGGCAAAGGGCTGGCGGGCCAGCTGTGTTTGCACCTGCTCGGCATGGTTGCTGTAGATGTGGCAGTCGCCACCGGTCCAGATGAAATCACCCAGGGCCAGGTCACATTGCTGCGCCAGCATCTGGGTCAGCAAGGCATAGCTGGCGATGTTGAATGGCACGCCGAGGAAGATGTCAGCACTGCGCTGATAGAGCTGGCAAGACAGCTTGCCATCGGCCACATAGAACTGGAAAAAAGCGTGGCAAGGCATCAAGGCCATTTGGTCCAGCTCGGCCACATTCCAGGCGCTGACGATGATGCGGCGCGAATCCGGGTTGTGCTTGAGTTGCTTAATCACTTCGGCGATCTGGTCGATGTGGCTGCCGTCGGCTTTGGGCCAGCTGCGCCACTGCACGCCATAAACAGGGCCTAAGCTGCCGTCCGCACGGGCCCATTCGTCCCAGATGGTGCAACCGCGCTCTTGCAGCCACGCCACATTGGCGTCGCCGCGAAGAAACCACAGCAGTTCAAGAATGATGGACTTGAGGTGCACCTTCTTGGTGGTGACCAGCGGAAAGCCTTCGCTCAGATCGAAGCGCATCTGGTGGCCAAACACCGAGCGCGTGCCGGTGCCGGTGCGGTCTTGTTTGAGCACCCCGTGCGCTTGAACATGGGCCATCAGGTCTTCGTATTGACGGCGAACCGGGCGCTCGCCGGCGGGAATTTGGGGGCTAGGGATGCTGCTGCTCATGGGGGCTGATTCTAGTGAGGTTTGCCGCTATCCTTAGTCGCATTGGCCGCCATCGGCCCTGACTTACGCTCACAGGTGTCATCATCAAAACCAAATTTGCCACTCTGATCCTGATTGCCGCCACCAGTTTGAGCGCGTTTGCCGCGGGCGATTTCAAGGTCATGCGAGATAACCCCTTCACCCGCTTCAACGCCGCCGACCAAGCCCTGCTGCAAGCCAGCATCGACAAAGCCTTGCTGGCCGAGGCCGAAGGGCAAGAGCAGGCCTGGAAGAACGACAAGTCCCGCGCTTCAGGCGCCGTTTGGGGTCTGGCGCGCTACCAAGACAAAGGTCAGGCCTGCCGCAAGCTGCGCGTACGTAATCAATTCGGCAAGATGATCAGCGAAGGCGTGTTCAATTTCTGCAAGCAGCCTAACGGAGAGTGGAAACTGCTTGGGCCGGATCTTGAGCCTTGAGCCTTGAGCCAAGCATGACAAGTGAGGCCAGCGGCTGGGGCCGGACTGGCTTGCGAAGATAGCGGCTCACGGGCTTGTGCCAGGTCGGCAAGACCTGCGCCAAGATGCTTGTGGGCAGTTCTTCGACTGCTTCAGCAGGCAAGGTTCAAAGCGCCCGGGTCGACCCTTGCACGCGCTCGTACCCCTAAGCCTAAGCCCTTGGCTGACACAGATCGGCGCTAAGCTCTCTTGATTGGTTGAATGAAGCAGGAGCTAGGCAATGAGCAAGCGCGGCGCGCGTGGTTTGGATGATTTTTTTGGTACACGGTTGGGCCAGGGCGCAGCGCTTGGCGGGGCGATGTCGGTGTCCTCTGTGTTCATGGCAATCGTGCTGGCCACACAGGCGACGGCCGTTGTTGCCGCCGATAAGGCCGCGCCAAGCCAGACGGCAGCCGCCACAACACTGATGGTCGAAGGCAGCGCCAGCTACCGTGAACGCATCGCCTTGCCGCCGGGTGCGGTGCTGCAAGTCAAGGTGGAAGACGTGTCGCTGATGGATGCGCCGGCCAAGGTACTGGCAGAACATCAGCAAGTGCTGGGCGGCAAGCAGGTGCCGCTGGCTTTTGCGATCCCCGTGGCTCCTGAATTGGTCGACTCCCGCCATCGTTACGGTGTTCGCGCCACTATTTTTGTCGACGGGCAGAAGCGCTTCACCAGCACCCGCCACTATCCGGTGCTGACACAAGGCGCGCCTAAGCGCCAGGATTTGCTATTGCAGGCGGTTCCCGCCAGCAGGCCCCAAGCCGACGGCGCAGCATTTGGCGCTGATCTGGGCTTAGCCCTGCCAGCCAGTTTCGCGGGCATCGTGCCCTGTGCTGATTGCCAGGGCATCGCCCAGACCTTGACGCTCAGGCCCGATGGTCTCTACCGCCTGCGCAGCCTTTATCTGGGCAAACCGGCCGGGCCGTTTCTGGAGCATGGCCGCTGGAGCAGCCAAGATAGCGGCAGCAAGCTGGTCTTGCGCTCTGGGATGGCGCAGCGCGTTTTAGCTCTGAGCAAACCTGCTGGTGTGCAAGCGGCTGAGTTGAGTTGGTTGAGTCCCGAAGGCAAGGCCATCGTGTCCGCATCCCCGTCGGTCTTGCGAGCAGTGGCCCAAGTTGATCCCATCAGCGAGACTTTGCGCTGGCGGGGCGAGTTGCAATGGCGCGGCGACGCCGCCCGATTCACCGATTGCGATAGCGGCCTGACTTGGCCTGTGGCCGCTGCATCGGGCGCGCTCTCCATCTTGAAGACCGAGTTCAGCCGCTTGCGTGGCAACTCGGACGCCCCTTTGCTGCTGCAAATTGATGGCCGGCTGCAGGGCGGGGCCACCGGGCCATCGGGCGCAGGCGAACAGCTTTGGGTGGAGCAAGTCATCAGCGCCGAAGCCGAGGGGCGATGTGCCGTTCGGGCCGTTTTGAAAGTGCCGCCGGACTATCAAGCCAGCGGTGCCGCGTCACCAGCACAGGCAACAGCGGCGGCAGCAGCTTCCGCGAGCCTGATCAACACCTACTGGAAGCTGCTGGAACTCAAAGGCAAGGCTGTGCCGCGCCCCGAGGAGCAAGGCCGCGAGGTGCAGATCACTTTGTTGGCGCAAGACCAGCGCGTGGCCGGTTTTTCAGGTTGCAATCGCTTGATGGGCAGCTACCGCTTGGGCGCGACCGGGCAACTCAAATTCGGCCAACTCGCCGGCACCATGATGGCCTGCCCGCCTGCAGCGATGGCCTTGGAACAGCAAGTGCATGCCATGTTGGCCGATGTGGCGAGCTACCGCCTGCAGGGCCAGCAGTTGGAGTTGCTGAATGCGGCGCAACAAGTCTTGGCCCGTTTTGAGGCCGTGTACTTGCGTTAAGCTTTTGCTGTTGATGAATCATCCAGGCACGCCGCCAAAGGCGCTGCCCAAAGAGCAATTTTTTTACTGGGAGTTTTTGCAATGACAAGTATTTCTTCGCGCGTGAAGGCCTTGAGCCTGGCCCTGGCCCTGGTGGGTAGCGTGGCCATGCCCGGCCTGGTGAATGCACAAGCCAGCGCAGGCGTGGCGACGGTGTCCACCGATACGGTTCGCGCCAAGGGTGGCGAATTCGAATTGCACGCCAAAGTGGTGGAATTGGACCAAGCCCAGCGCAGCATCGTCTTGCGCACCAAACAGGGCAAGCTTTTGAGCGTTGACGTGCCGGCCTCAATTCCTAACTTCGAACAAGTGCGGGTGGGTGATGGCCTGGTGATTCGTTATGCCGCCGCCGTGGCTGTGGAGTTGGAGCCGCTGGCCAGCACCACCGGCATCCGCGAGAAGATTGAATCGATGAGCGATGGCAAGAGCAATGTCGGTGGCTTGCCCGGCGCCGTGGCCGGCCGCAAGGTCGAGGTGCTGGCCGTTGTTGAAGGCATTGACCGCCAGGCCCGCACCGTCAAGCTGCGCGGTGTCAAGCGCATCGTCACGGTCAAGGCGCCTGACAACGTCGATCTGGCCAAGATCAAAGTGGGCCAAGAAGTGCGTGCCGTGTTCATCGAGGCCGCCGCCGTTAGCGTGGAACGCCGCGCCGTCAAGTAATTCACTTGTTGATTCATTGAGCGTTTGAAGGAGAGCCCTGTCATGACAAACACTGCGCCCAAGTTTTCCATTTCCTCCCTGCTGAGCGCCGGACTACTGGCGACGGGTTTGTTGCTGACGGGCTGCGCCAGCGGCCCCGAGGTCAAGGCGAACGCTGCGCAAGGCACTGACTTCGCTAGCTACAAAACCTTCGGTTTTGCCTCGCCGCTGGGCACCGACAAGGGTGGCTATCAAAGCATCGTGTCGCAGTACCTGAAGGCGGCCTCGCAGCGTGAGCTGGAAGCGCGCGGCCTGAAGTACGAGCCCAATGCGCCGCAGCTTTTGATCAACTTCAACGCGGCCTTGAATGACAAGCTGATGGTCACCAGCATGCCGACCATGGGTGTGGGCATGAGCCGCGGCTACTACGGCTATCGCTCGGGCATGTACTCGACCTGGCCGATGTACCAGGACCAGGTCAGCAGCTACAAGGAAGGTACGCTCAATGTGGACCTGATCGACGCCGCCCGCAAGCAGATGGTTTGGGAGGCCGTGGTCACTGACAGCGTCACCCAAAAAGACGTTGATCAGCTGAAGCAAGCCATCGATATCGCGGTGGCGGCGGCTTTTGCCAAGTTCCCGCTGCCAGCCACGGCACCTATGCCGGTGCAAGCCAAGTAAGCGAAAGCCGTCCTGGCACAAGCCAGGGTTCAAGTCCTCAGCTGACTTGAACCCTGGCTTTTTTTCGTCATCGCCGCCGGGCAGGGCGCAACAGCGGCCAAAAATCGCGTCCAATGCGCTTCTTGCAGCCGACGCGTCATTGGCTCAATCCGGCTTCTACCGAATAACCACCCATCATGATTTTCAAACGACTGATTCTTCCCCTGCTTGTGCTGGTGCTGCTGATTGCGGCCTATTTCGCCTTTGTGCTGAACTGGAGCTATTCCTCGGGGGAGCGCGCCGGCTGGATCCAGAAGCTTTCGTACAAGGGCTGGATCTGCAAGACCTGGGAAGGCGAAGTGGCGCTGGTTTCGCTGCCCGGCACCTCGCAAGTGGAGAAGTTCACATTCACGGTGCGGGACGATAAGGTTGCCGCGGAACTCAATGCCGTCATGGGTCGCCGGGTGGCGCTGCACTACGAACAAAAAGTGGGCCTGCCCACCAGCTGCTTTGGCGAGACCCGCAATTACGTGACCGGCGTGACCATCACCAATGACATCTCGATCTCCCCCGGCGTGGTGGTGCAGACTCGCGAAGGCCAGGTCGCGGATCAAGCGGCGGCAGCTGCAGCCAGCGCTGCCGCGGCGTCTGCTGCTCAGGGCTACTGAGCCCGCGGCGCAGAGGCTGACGATTCGACAAACAAGAATCGATCAATAGCCCGCGTCAAATTGCAGGGCCGCCAGGCGGGCATAGAGCCCGCCTTTTGCTGTCAGCTCGGCATGTGTGCCTTGCTCGACGATGCGGCCATGCTCCAGCACCACAATGCGGTCGGCCCGCTGCACGGTGGCCAGGCGGTGGGCGATCACGAGCGTGGTGCGGTCTTGCATCGCAGCTTCCAGCGCGGCTTGCACCATGCGTTCGCTCTCGGCGTCTAGCGCGCTGGTGGCTTCGTCCAGCAGCAGCAAGGGCGGGTTCTTCAGCATCGCCCGCGCAATGCTGACGCGCTGCCGCTGGCCGCCTGACAGGCGCACGCCGCGCTCACCCAAAAAGGTTTGATAGCCCTCGGGCAGGGCGCGGATGAATTCATCGGCAAAGGCCGCCTTGGCGGCTGCCATCACTTGTTCATCGGTCGCCTCGGGGCGGCCGTAGCGGATGTTTTCCAGCGCGCTGCTCGAGAAGATCACGCTGTCTTGTGGCACCAAGCCGATGCTGGCGCGCAAATCATGCAGGCTCAGCTGCTGGGTGTTGACGCCGTTGAGCAAGACCTGACCCTGCTGGGCATCGTAAAAACGCAGGAGCAGTTGGAACACCGTGCTCTTGCCCGCGCCACTGGGGCCGACCAGGGCCACGGTTTCACCCGGCGCGATGTCCAGATGGAAGTCCTGCAGCGCCGCCTGCTGGGGGCGCGAAGGGTAGTTGAACTGCAGGTTCTGCAGGCGCAGCGCTGTCCCGCCCGCCAGCTGGGGCAAGGGCAGGGGCTGGGTGGGTTCAGCCACTGGTGAGCGGCTGGCCAGCAATTCCATCAAGCGCTCGGTGGCGCCCGCCGCGCGCAGCACATCGCCGTAAACCTCGGCCAAGACGGCCACGCTGCTGACCATCAAGATGGCGTAGACCACCGACTGGCCCAGATGCCCGGCGCTGATGCGCCCGGCCATCACCGCTTGGGTGCCGATGTACAAGCCCCACAGCAGGGCGGCAAACGTGGCGGTGATGATGAAGGCCACCAGCCCGGCGCGCATCTTGGTGCGTTTGCGTGCGGTCTCAAAGGCGTTCTCGCTGGCCTGGGCAAAACGACTGGCTTCACCAATTTCCTGGGTGTAGCTTTGCACCACCGGCACGGCATTGAGTACCTCGGCAGCAATCGCGCTGGTGTCGGCCACACGGTCCTGGCTGGCCCGGCTGAGCTTGCGCACGCGCCGGCCAAAGTAGACGGCAGGCACCACCACCAGCACCAAAATTCCGAGGACCTGCAGCATCACGACCGGGTTGGTGGCCACCAGCATGGCCATGGCGCCCACGCCCATCACCAGGCTGCGCAAGCCCATCGAGAAGCTCGAACCCACGACGGTTTGCACCACGGTCGTGTCGGTGGTGATGCGGCTCAGGACCTCGCCGGTTTGGGTGGTTTCAAAAAACTCGGGGCTTTGGCGGATCACATGGCTGTAGACCGCATTGCGCAGGTCGGCCGTGACCCGCTCACCCAGCCAAGTCACCATATAAAAGCGCAGGGCCGAGAACACGCCCAGGGCCGCGCCGACGCCGAACAGGGCCAGAAAGTGCTCACGCATGGCCATCAAGCGGGCGCCCGGGTCGCCGCTGACCATGCCTTGGTCCACCAGGCCACGCAGCGCGAGCGGAAAGGCCAGGGTGGCCAGTGCGGCCAGGGTCAGGAATACCAGCGCGGCGGCAATGCGCCAGCGGTAAGGCCGCAGAAATGGCGCCAATCCGCTCAAGGAGCGGGGCTTACCGGTCGGCTTGACGTCGCTGGTGGCTTTGTTGGTGGGCAGGGGGGCGTTTGCGCTCAGGGCTGGGTTGGATGCAGGCATGGGCGCAGTTTAGGGGCGGGGCCATGACCTTGTGCTGACGGGCTGGTGCAGAAACCCTATTCCCATGTTTGACTTGAAATAATTGCATTGACAATGATTGCCTAGGCAACTAAATTGCACGCCTTGCCAAACAAGCGCCGCCACCGTGCCCAAAAAAACCACCCATGCGCCGCCCGAGTTTTACCGGGCTGAAAGCTATTGCCGCGAGGACAGCCTGGGCTGGTTGATGCGCAAGTTCAAACAGTCCGTCACGCGCCAGGCGGAGTTGCGCCTGCACGATGTCGGCCTGACGCATGCGCAATGGGGCACTTTGATGAGCTTGCGCTTCGGCGGCCCCAGCTCCACCGTGGCCCTGGTGCGTGAGTTGGATGTGGATGCCGGTGCTTTGAGCCGGCTGCTTGACCGCCTGGAAAGCAAAGGCTTTGTGACCCGTGAACGCAGCGAGGAAGACCGCCGCGTGGTCACTGTGGCGCTGAGCGCAGAAGGGCTGCGTGTCACGGCAGAGTTGCCCGCTGTCTTGTCCGACGTGTTCAACGCCCATCTGGCGGGTTTCAGTGAACAAGAGTGGCGCCTGCTGCTCAGCTTTTTGCGACGAATGATTGATAACGGCGAGGCCTTGCGTGACAGCAACGCAGCCCGCCCCAGCTCGAACGACACCCCCCTATGACAATGCGCCTAAGCTTGCTGATGACAGCGGCCCTGAGCCTGGTGGCTTGTGCCCCAGTGCCCACACTCAAACCCGCCGCACAGGCGATTTCAGCCGAGCAGGTCGGGCTGTCCAGCCCCAGCCAGCCAGCCAGCAGCCCAGCTGCGCCAGAACTTGCCCAGCCTCAAGCTTGGTGGCAGGCCTTCAAGGATGCGCAGCTCGATGCCTTGATCGAACGCGCCCTGGCCAACTCGCCCAGCTTGGCCTTGGCCCGCGCCCGCATGGACCGCGCTGCCGCGCAGGTGGAGCAGGCGCAGGCAGCAGACAAGCCGGTGGTCGGCGCCGGCCTGGACATGACTTACCAGCGCTTCCCCGAGCACAGCCTCTATCCGCCGCCGTTGGCCGGCAGCCTGCGCACCACGTCGACGCTGCAGGCGGGTGTTGGCTATGACTGGGACTTTTTCGGCCGCCACCAGGCGGAACTCGACACGGCCTTGGGCCAGGGGCGGGCGGCGCAAGCCGACCAGGCTGCCGCGCGACTGAGCTTGTCGGCCCAAGTGGCGCGCAGCTATCTGGCTTTGGCGCGGACCTTGGCGCAGCAAGAGCTCTTGCAACGCCAGCTGGCCGAGCGCAAGGAGACACTCAGCCTGGTGCAGCAGCGTGTTGCCGCCGGCTTGGATAACGGCCAAGATCAGCGCAATGCCGAAGCTCCCTTGCCTGAGCTGCAGCGCCAAAGCGTTTTGCTGGACGAGCAAGCGGCCGCCTTGCGTCAACAGCTGGCCAGCCTGAGCGTGCAGCCGGCCGCGGCCCTGCGTGAGCTGGCGCCGCGCCTGCCCGCCGCTTTGAATCTGGGCCCCGAAGCCCAGGCGCAGCTGGGCGTGGACCTGCTGGGCCGCCGCCCCGATGTGGTGGCCGCGCGCTGGCGGGTTGAAGCAGCCAGCAGCCAGGTCAGCCTGGCGCGCGCCCAGTTCTACCCCAATGTCAGCCTGAATGCTTTTGTGGGATTCAGCTCGATTGGCATCGACAAGCTCTTGCAGCCGGGCAGCTTGCAATATGGCCTTGGCCCCTCGATCCGCCTGCCGCTGTTTGACACCGGGCGCCTGCGCGCCCAGTTGCATGGCTCGGCCGCGGAGCTGGATGCGGCCGTGGCCGCCTACAACGGGGCGGTGATTGAGGCGGTGCGAGAGGCCAGCGATCAGCTGCGTGCCTTGCAGTCGGTGCAGAGCCAGCAGCAGGCCCAGCAAACCGCGCTGCTCAATGCCGAGGCCTCGCGGCAGTTGCAGACGCAGCGCTTTGAAGCCGGCCTGGGCAACAAGTTGGCCCTGCTGAGCGCGCGCGGCAATGCCTTGCAGCAACAGCGCCAGATGCTGGACTTGTATGCGCAGCAGCTGGACACGCAGGTCAGCCTCGTGCGCGCCCTGGGCGGCGATTGGCAGGACCTGCCCAAGCGCTGACCCACTGAAGCACTCCGCGCACTGAGCACTCCCAGACACGCCAAACATTGAAGTGGCACGCCGGCCAGCCAGGCCCAGCGCGTGCCAACCACAGCTACTTACGCCAACCTAGAGCCACATTCATGAGCGACTCTGCCAACTCGGCTTCCCCCATTTCCGCCCCGGCCTCAGCGTCTATGCCTAAATCCTCCGCCCGCAAACGCGGCCTCAGCATCGTTGGCTTGACCGTGCTGGTCGGGCTGGTGGCCTATGTTGGCTATCAATGGCTGGTGAGCAGCCGGGTCGAAGTGACCGACAACGCCTATGTCAACGCCGATGTGGTTCAGATCACGCCCCTGGTGGGCGGCACGGTGCGTGCCGTTCATGTGGATGACACCGACTTCGTCAAGGCCGGCCAAGCCCTGGTGAGCTTAGACCCCGCCGACACCCGCGTGGCGCTAGAGCAGGCCCAAAGCGCGCTGGCGCAAACCGTGCGTGAAGTGCGCACCTTGTATGCCAATAACGCCACCCTGCAAGCGCAAATCCGCGCCCGCGACGCCGATGTGCAACGCGCTCAAAGCGAGCTGACCCGACTGAGCGCCGATGTGCAACGCCGCCAGCCCCTGCTGAGCAGCGGTGCCATTGGCCGCGAAGAGCTGGACCACGCTCAGGCCCAAGTGGCCGCTGCCAAGTCCACGCTGGCCGCCGCGCAATCGGCCCAGCAAGCCGCGCAGGAACAACTCAGCAGCAATCAGGTGCTGACCGATGGCACCAGTGTGGCTCAGCACCCCAATGTGCAGCGTGCTGCGGCCAAGCTGCGCGAGGCCTTTTTGGCCCAGCAGCGCACCAGCTTGCAGGCGCCGGTGGACGGCTGGGTGGCCCGTCGCTCTGTGCAGTTAGGCCAACGCGTCGCCGCTGGCGCGCCGCTGATGGCGGTGGTCGGCCTGCAGCAAGCCTGGGTGGATGCCAACTTCAAGGAAGGCCAAGTGGCCCGCCTGCACATCGGCCAAAGCGCCAAGCTGGTGGCTGATGTTTACGGCAATAAGGTGGAGTTCCAGGGCAAGATCGTCGGCCTGTCGGCCGGCACCGGCGCGGCATTCGCCTTGCTGCCTGCGCAGAACGCGACCGGCAACTGGATCAAGGTGGTGCAGCGTGTGCCGGTCCGCATTGCGCTGGACCCCAAGCAATTGGCGGAGCATCCGCTGCGTGTCGGCCTGTCGATGATGGTGACGGTGGATGTGCAAGACCAGAGCGGCAAGAGCCTGGTGGACGCGCCCCGCAGCGCGCCGGCCAGCCAGACCGCCATCTTTGACCAGGCGGACGCCGCGGCCGAGGCCGATGTGGCCCGCATCATCAAGGCCAATCTGGGCCAGCCGGCCGCTAAGCCTGCTGCCAAGCCCGCCGCCAAGGTGCACGCCTAAGCCATGAGCGCACCGCACGCATTGCCTGAGCCGCTGAAGGGCTCGGCCCTGGTGCTGGGCACCATCGCGCTGTCCCTGGCCACTTTCATGAATGTGCTGGACTCCAGCATTGCCAATGTCTCGCTGCCGGCGATCTCGGGTGACCTGGGGGTCAGCCCGGTGCAGGGCACCTGGGTCATCACCAGCTTTGGTGTGGCCAACGCGATCTCGGTGCCGCTGACCGGCTGGCTGACCCAGCGCTTTGGCGCCGTGCGCCTGTTCACCACCAGCGTGCTGCTCTTCGTGCTGGCCTCCTGGTTGTGCGGCTTCGCGCATTCGCTGGAGATGCTGGTGGCCTGCCGGGTGCTGCAAGGCCTGGTGGCTGGGCCGATGATTCCGCTTTCGCAAACCTTGCTGCTGGCCAGCTATTCGCGGGCACGCGCCGGCACGGCTTTGGCCTTATGGGGCATGACCACGCTGGTCGCACCCGTGGTCGGGCCCTTGCTGGGCGGCTGGATCACTGACAACGTGTCTTGGCCCTGGATCTTCTACATCAATGTGCCGGTGGGCTTGTTCGCCGCCTTTCTGACCTGGAGCATCTACCGCGAACGTGAGACGGCGATCAAGAAGCTGCCGATCGACGGGGTGGGTCTGGCCTTGCTGGTGATCTGGGTCGGCGCGCTGCAAATCATGCTCGACAAGGGCAAGGAGCTGGATTGGTTCGCCAGCGGCGAGATTCAAATCCTGGCTGTTGCCGCCGCGGTGGGCTTTGCCTTCTTCGTGGTGTGGGAGCTGACGGATAAGCATCCGGTGGTGGATCTGCGCTTGTTCGCCCGGCGCAATTTCGTCTTCGGTGCGGCCACGCTGTCGGTGGCTTATGGCCTCTTCTTCGGCAATGTGGTGCTGCTGCCGCTGTGGTTGCAGCAGTACATGGGCTACACGGCAACCGATGCAGGCATGGCCCTGGCGCCGGTGGGCGTGCTGGCGATTTTGCTGTCGCCCGTGGCAGGTAAAAACGTGGCCCGCTTTGACCCGCGTTGGATGGCCAGTTTTGCCTTCGTGATGTTCGCGGTGGTACTCGGTATGCGCTCCAACTTCACCACGCAGACCGATTTCGCGACCATCATGATCCCGACGATTCTGCAGGGTGCGGCGCTGGCCTTCTTCTTCATCCCGCTCACCACCTTGACGCTCAGCGGCATCACGCCGGACCGCTTGCCCGCCGCCGCCGGCCTGTCTAACTTTGTGCGCATCACCGCTGGCGCCATGGGCACGTCCATCGCCACCACCTTGTGGGAGAGTCGCGCCACCTTGCATCACCATCACATGGTGGAGCAACTGAGCCTTGGCAACCCGGTGGCGGGCGAGACGCTGGGCAAGTTGATGGCAGGGGGCTTGAGTGAAACCCAGGCTCTGGCGCAGATCAACCGGCTGATCGATCAGCAAGCCTTCACGCGTGCGGCCGACGATATTTTCTTGGCCTCGGCCATGATCTTTGTGCTGCTGATCTCCACCATCTGGCTGACCAACCGCCCGCCCAAGCTGACTGGTGCCACAACAGTGGATGCCGGAGGCGCCCACTGAGCGTGTTGGCCTGCGGGCCTCAAGGCAGATTCATGCCGCCCGCATAACCGGTCATTTCCAGGTAGCCATAGCCCAGCGCTGGGCCGCCCTGGGCTGGCAGCAGTTCAGCCGGCCCTTCCCAGTAGCGCATGCCGGTGCTGAGCCGGGCGTCGATTTCCTGCGCTTCGCTGATGGCCTTGAGGCGCCACTGACCGACCGGTGTGCTGAGTTGCCATTCCACCGGATAGCGGGCGCCGCCCTGTGGGCTGTCCCAATGCCGCAGGGCTTGCATCTGCAACACGCCGTTGGGGAAGTTGAGCGTGCTGCCGTCCGGCCGGCGCCAACTGCCGCCGCTCCACAGCACCGAGCCGTCGGCCCGCCGCAAGCGGAACAAGGTCAGCGCGCCACCGTCCAGCAAATTGATGCCGCACCAGTCCCAGCCCACGGCGCGGTCGGCCCCCGCCACGCCCAAAAAGCTATGGCTCCACTCATGGTCCAGCCAGGAGCGTCCTTGCAAGTCCAGGCGCTGGTTGCCCAGGCGCAGCTGTGCGTGGGCCTGCAATTGCACCTGGCTGTAGTACTGGCTGAACTGCGCGGCTTGGGGGCCTTTGCGTGACAGGCCTTGCTCGCCTTGCAGCAGCAAGGCTTGAGTGGATTGCAACTGCAGGTCCAGGGCAAAACCTTGCTCGTTCTTACTATCCCCGCCGCCAAAACGAGCTTGGTAGCGGCTACGCCCTGGGCTCAAATCCTGGCGCCGCAGCTGCCAATCACGCAGATGCACAGCGCAGTCGCTTTCGCTGGCTTCGGCAATGCCCAGGCCGGCGCGGGCGCTGCGTTGCGCGTGCCAGGTCTTGCCGCTGCGCAGATCACTCAGCGCGATATGCCCGATCAGCAATTGCTTGGCGGCCAAGGCGCTCGGGTGACTGGCTGCGGCCGGGCCTTTGAGGCGAAAGAAAGTAAGCTGATATCCGAAGGCAGGGCGCTCTTGCGCTTGGGGCGCCAGCAGTCCGGTCAGGTACCACCATTCCAGGCTGTGGCCGGGGTGAGCGCCGAAGTCGCGCGGGAAGGTGAGGGCGGTTGAGGAGGGGGCAGCGGCTTGAGTCAGCGGTGCTTGCCCCGCCAGCCAGCTGGCAGACAAACCCTGCAGGACGTGCCGGCGCCGCATCACCAATCCTCCTTCACCGCATGGACGGCTGCATCACTCGCGGCGCGGCGGCCTGCCAACCAGGCTGCCGCCACACTCGCCAGCCACATGGCGCCGGCCAGCGCGGCCAAGCGGGCGACTGGGATATGCATGTCCATGCTCCAGTGAAAACTCTGCGGATTGAGCACCCATACCAACACCGCCGATAAGCCCAGGCCCAGGCTCAGGCCCGCCAGCGCGCCGACCGCGCACAGCAGACCAGCCTCCAGCAAGAGCAGGCGCAACACATCGGCGCGGCAAAAGCCCAGGTGCAGCAAGAGGCCGAATTCGCGTTTGCGCGCCAACATCTGGGCCGACTGCGCCGCAGCGATGCCAAACAAACCAATCGCCAGCGTGACCGCTTGCAGCCACACCGTGACGGCGAAGCTGCGGTCGAAGATCTTCATCGACATCTCACGCAGGTCCGCACTCTCGGCAATCTCGATGTCTTGCGGCTGCGCCGCCATGGCACGCAGGCGCCGAATTGCCGGCCCGGCCGCTTGGCCCTCGGGCAGCCAGATCAGCAACTCGGTGATGCGGGTGTCGCCGCGCCAGCGCTGGTAGGCGTCCATCGGCATCAGCACCGCGCCGGACTGGCGCGCATAGTCGCGCCAGACGCCGCGCACATAGGCGGGCAGGCCGGGCTTTTGTTCGGCCCCTGGCGTGCCAACTGCGGCGTTCTCACTCAGCCCACCCGGCTGCAGCAGCATCAAGCGCTGGCCGGGGCGCAGGGCCAGGGTGTCGCGCAAAGCTTCGCTGATGTAGATGGGGGTCAGGTCTTGCTCTGCGATCTTGCCCAGCTTGCCCGTGCCTGGCGGCTCAGGGCGGGCCAAGTCGCCCTGCAAGGGCAGGCGGGCTTCGTCAATCCGGCGGGCCATGAGGGCAAAGCGCTCGCTGCTGCCTTGCAGCTGAATCCGGTCGCTGCGCTGTGGCTGCAGGCGCTGGCTCAGGCCGCTGGCAGATACGGCCTCGACGAACTCGGTCGGCAGCGGCGCGGTTTGGCCGTCAAGTCCTGTCGCCAAGCTGGCGCGCACATAGAGGTCGGCCGGCAACATGCGCGATAGCCAATCGTCCAGCGAGAACCGGAAGCTGCCCACCATCACCAGCATGGACACCGACAGGCTCAGGCTCACCAGCACGCCGGCCAGCGCTCGGCTGGCTTCACCGGCCTGGTCACGCGCGCGTTCACGCACCAAGAGCAGCAAGGCAGAACGGCCTGCGCCCGGCCAATGCGCTAGCGCACTCATGCTCAGGTGCAGCAATTGCGGCACGCAGGCGATGCCGCCAAGCAAAAGGCTCAGCATGGCGGCATAAGCCCCCAGCGGCACCTCGGCACAGCCGGAAGATCGAGGCAAGGGCGGCAACATTGCCAGCCCCAGACCCAATATGAGCAGGCTGGGGCCCAGCCACGCCGGCAGCCCGCGCGCACTTTGGCTGCCCAAACCTTTAAGCACCTGCGCGACAGGCAAACGGCGCAGCTCCAGGGCGGGCAAGGCCGCGCTGAGCAAGCTGACCAACACGCCCAAGGCGCCAAAGGCTGCAGCGGCGCCCCAGGGCAATTGTTCAAACGCCAGGGTGGCATGGCTGCGGCTCAAACCCAGCTGACTGCCAAGAACTTGCAAGCCCAGCTGCGCCATGCCCCAGCCCAGCAGCAAGCCCAGCGCGGAGCCGATAAGCCCGAGCAGCAGAGCCTCGCTCAGCAGCATGGTCGCACGCTCGCGCGCCGTCATGCCCAAGACGCCCAGCAAGGCCCACTGCGGCAGGCGCTGCGCGACCGACAGCGACATCACCGAAAACAGCAGCAAGCTGCCGGTGAACAAGGCCATCAGCGAGAGCACGCTCAAATTGACGCGGTAGGCACGCGTCAACTCGCTCAAGCGCGCCCCTTCGTCGGGCGGCGGCGCGGCGCTGATGCCGCCCGGCCAGTTTTGCTGGGCCAGCCAGGCTTGCGGGCTGATGCCGGTGTTATGCAGGCGCAGGTCGATGCGATCGATGCGCCCCAGGCGGCCCAGCAGGAGTTGCGCGGCGGCAATATCCATCACCGCCAGGGGTGAACCGGGCGCAGGCACTGAGCCGGCCAGATTCAAGTCCAGGCTGAGGGCCTGACCGTTTTCGGCCGAGGCGGCTCTCAGTGTCAGCGCTTGGCCTGGCTCGCGCGCGGCTGGTGCCAGGCGCTGTAGGGCCGCGGCATTGAGCCAGATCAGCTGCGGGTCGATCAAAGCGGTGAGTCCACCCGAGGCTTTGGCGCCAGCGCTTGGCAGCAGTTGCGGATTCATGGCCGCACCTGCCAAGGCATCCCAGCCGATCAGGCGCAGATTGAAGGGTTGGCCTTTGGCATCACGCAGCTGCGCCTGGCCTTCGATGACAGGCGCGGCCAGACTGAGGGCCGGGTCTTGCGCGACGCGGGCAAAAAGAGATTCGGGCAAGCCGCCGCCGTCGGTGGCCCGCAGCACCAGGTCGGGCTGACCATTCAAGCTGGCGCTCGCCCGGCCAAATTCATCCAGCGCGCTGCTATTGAGCAGGTGAACTGCAAAGCTCAGGGCCACGCCTAGGCAGATGGCTAAGAGAGCCAAAAGTTGGCGGCCGGCTTGATGGCGTAAGGCCGGCCAGGAGAGCTTGAGTAGCCAGGTTAGCAAGATTGCAGACCTGATTCGCTCAGGCGCAGGCTGCGATCGGCGCGCGCGGCGGCCACTTCTGAATGGGTCACAAGCAAGCAGGCTGTGCCTTGCTCGCGCACCTGGGCTAGCAGCAGATCCAGCACCTCGCGGGCGTGGCGGGCATCCAGATTGCCGGTGGGTTCATCGGCCAGGATCAGGGCAGGGCGGTGCACCAGGGCGCGGGCGATGGCCACGCGCTGTAGTTGCCCGCCGGAAAGCTGGCGCGGCATGCGCTGCGCCAGCGAGCCTAGGCCCACGGCATCGAGCATGGCGTGCACGCGCGCCGGGTCGGGCTGCTTCAAGAGCAAAAGCGGCAGGCCCACGTTGTCCGCCACGCTGAGATGCGGCAGCACATGAAAGGCCTGGAACACAAAGCCGAGTTTGGCGCGGCGCAGCAGGGCACGCTGCGCTTCATTCATGGCGCTCAAATCCGCGCCTTCGATCAGAACCCGGCCCTGGCTGGGTTCATCCAGCCCGGCTAGGCAATTCAGGAGCGTGGATTTACCGCTGCCAGATTCGCCCACCAGGGCTAACAATTCACCGCTGCGGATTTGCAGGTCCACGCCGCTGAAGACCGGCGTGTCGCCATAGGCCTTGGCCAAGCCTTGGGCCTGCAGAATCATGCGCGCAGCAAGCGTTGCAAGGCCGCCAGCACATGGAGCTGGGCATGCGCATCGTCACAGGCAATCACCTGGCGCTGCGGCATGCTGCGCAGCCAGGTCAGCTGACGCTTGGCCAGTTGGCGGGTGGCGGCTGTGCCGCGCGCCACCAGGGTGGAGAAATCGCCGCTTTCCAGCGATTCCCAGGTCTGCCGGTAGCCGACGCAGCGCATCGAGGGCAGGTCTGCCGTCAAATCACCGCGGGCACGTAGCGCTTTCACTTCGTCCACCAAGCCGGCGTCCAGCATTTGCGCGAAGCGCTGATCCAGGCGTTTGTGCAGCCAGGCGCGGTCTTGCGGTTCGAGCGACAGCAAGGGCCAGTTGACGCCTTCGCTGCGGCTTTGGTGCAACTCGCTCATGGGCCGGCCGCTCAAAATGTAGACCTCCAGCGCGCGCTGGATGCGTTGCGAATCAGCAGGGGCCAGGCGTGCTGCCGTCACGGGGTCAAGTCTTGCCAGTTCCGCATGCATGGCCGGCCAACCTTGCTGCGCGGCGCGCGCATCCAGCTCGGCACGCAGGGCTTCGTCGGCCTGCGGCATGTCGCTCAAGCCCTCGAACAAAGCTTTGAAGTAAAGCATGGTGCCGCCCACCAGCAAGGGCAGGCGCCCACGGGCCAGGATCTCGTCGGCCAAGCTGCGCGCCGAAGCGACGAACTGCGCGGCCGAATAGGCCTCAGTGGGCTCGATTATGTCGATCAGATGATGCGGAACCAAGGCCTGCTCGGCGGCCGAGGGCTTGGCGGTGCCGATGTCCATGCCACGGTAGACCAGCGCCGAATCGACGCTGATGATCTCCACCGGCAAGACCTCGGCAATCGCCAGCGCTGCCGCCGTTTTGCCGCTACCCGTCGGCCCGGCCAGACACACCGGCCCTCTCATTGGGGTCAGAGTCATTTAATCAAACTTCTCCCAAGGCGTCAGGAAGCGCCATTGGCCCACCGGCAAATTGCCGAGATTGATGCGGCCGATGCGCACGCGCTTGAGGCCCACCACCTTCAGGCCGACCTGCTCGCACATGCGGCGGATTTGGCGCTTGCGGCCTTCGCGCAGCACAAAACGCAGCTGGTCTTCGTTCTGCCAGCTGACCTTGGCCGGCTTGAGCTTCACGCCGTCCAACTCCAGCCCATGCTGAAGCAGGGCCAGATCGGCCGCGGGCAGCAGGCTGCTGGTGTCGATCTTGGGCGCGCCTTCGGCCGGCGCTGCAGGCGCGGACTGGCCGTCACGGCCCTGGTACTCCACCCGCACCAGATACTCTTTTTCGATGATCGAGTCTTCACCGATCAGCAGCTTGGCGATGCGGCCGTCTTGCGTCAGCACCAGCAGGCCGGTGGAGTCGATGTCCAAGCGCCCGGCGGGTGCCAAGCCACGGCTGTGGCCGATGTGGTACTTGATGCCCGAGGGATCTTCGGCCCAGTGGTTGTCGGACTTGATCAGGGTTGCCGCGTTCTCGTAGCCGTCTTCGGCCTGGCCGGAGACATAGCCGATGGGCTTGTTGATCAGGATGGTGACGCGCTTGGCTTGCTCTTTGTTGGCGAGTTGGTCGATCTCGATCTTGGCGTCGGGGCTGACGCGCTGACCCAAAACGGCTAACTTGCCATCCACACGCACCCAGCCGGCGGCGATCCATTCGTCCGCTTCGCGGCGCGAGGCCATGCCCAGCAAGCCCATTTGCTTGGAAAGGCGCAGGCCTTCGCTATTGGCGTCGCTGCGCAAGATGCGCTCGTCGTCGCCATCGTCTTCGTCGTCATCGGCGCTGTCGCCCAGCTGGCGGCGCAGCTTGGCGGCTGCTTCACGCAGATGTTCTGGCAGGTTCTGGCCGGCGCGCTCAGCGGCGCTGGGGCCACGCGGCGTCGGGTTGGCGCGTTGCTGGCCGTAGGCCGGGCGTTGCTCAAAGCGCTGGCCGCCTTGGTTGAAACCGCCGCCACCACCGTCACGGCGGAAGTTGTCGTCTGGGCGCGGGCCGCTGGCGCGGCGCTGGTCCTGACGTTGGTCGCGATTGCCGTCGCGGCGCGGGTCAAACGCCGGGCGCGCGTCACCGCGCGGGCCGGGGTTGAAGCTATTGCCGTCGCGGCGTTGGCCGCCTTGGTCGGCCGGGCCACGATTGTCACGATAGTCACGTGAATCGCGCGAATCCCAATGCCCACGGTTGTCCCGCGGATCAGCCGGCGGGCGGCCGTAGTTGCCCGGGCCCTGGCCTTGATAGCCAGTTTGCTGGCCGTGCTGCGGCCGGCGCTCGTCAAAGCGCGGACGATCGTCCCGCTGGCCATAGCCACCGGCACCGCGTGGGCCGCCGTGGCCCATGCCTTGCGCGGGGCCTTGCAGTCTTTGCGGTCCTTGTGAGTAAGGCCTGTCCTGGCGCTGGCCTTGGTAGCCGCCGGGGCGGCGATCCTCGAAGCGCGGACCCTCATCGCGGGAGGGGTAGCCACCGCCGGACGGACGCCCGTCTCGCTGGGGGTATTGCTCACGCGGGCCGCCATGCGATTGCGGGCCGCGCGGGCCACGTGCGTCACGCTCGTTCGGGCGACCGAAGTTGCCACCACCGGCGCCGCCCTGGGGGCCACGCTGGGCGTAGGGGCCGGATGGAGCACCATCGCCGCCATCACGACGGGCGGGGCGGCGTTCTTCAAAACGCGGACCCTCATCGCGCCCGGGGCGGGCTGGGCGATCACCGCCATGTGATCCGTGCGGACCGTGCGGACGGTGAGAACCATGAGGGCCATCGCTGCGCGGGCCGCCGTGGGGGCGCTGCTGCTCGTACTGCGCCTGGCGCTCCTGGCGTTCCGACTGGGCACGCTCCAGGCTTTGGCGCGGACGCGACAAGCCCTTGCCGCGAATCGGCGCGCGCTTCTCGCCATCGGCATTTCGGGATCTGCTGGAACCGGGCGGGCCTGCATTTTTCTTATTGAGTTTCAAAGTGGCCATCACGCCTCCGGGGTTTCCATCATCACAAAGAACAACATACGCAAAACAACTGAACCAAGAGGTTCAGCGTCCGCGCAAAAACAGGGCATCCAATTCGCGCATGCTCAGTTGGCGCCAGGTGGGTCGACCGTGGTTGCATTGGTCGGCCCGCTCGGTGCGCTCCATATCGCGCAGCAAGGCATTCATTTCATCCAAATTCAATTGCCGATTGGCGCGCACGGCGCCATGGCAGGCCATGGTGGCCAAGATTTCATGCTGGGCGCGCTCAATCGCATGGCTGGCATCGAACTGGCTCAGCTCGGCCAGTACATTGCGCACTAAATCGACCACATCACCGCCGCTCAGTGCGGCCGGGCGGGCGCGCACGGCCAGCATCTTGGCCGACAGCGGGGCCACATCTAAACCCAAACGCTCCAGCGTGGACGCATGGGCTTCCGCCGTGGCGATCTCGGTCGCGGTGGCGGCAAAAGTGACAGGAATCAGCAGGGGCTGAGACTCGATGGCGGCCACCCCCAGGCTGGCCTTGAGGCGCTCATACACCACCCGCTCATGGGCGGCGTGCATATCGACGATCACCAGGCCTTGGGCGTTCTCGGCCAACACGTAAACGCCCTGAATTTGCGCGATGGCGCGGCCCAAGGGCCAGGCATGGTCGGGCAGGGCTGATGCAGCGGCGGTGTTGGTCGCGGGCGCGGCGCTGGTGCCCAGCGATTGCGTGTTCAAACTGCCGCTGAAATCGCGGCCGCCAAACAGGGTGGCGGCTTCGGCCAGGGCCAAGCCGGTTTGCTGTGAGTTGTGAATCGGTGCGCGCCAGTCGCTGGGGGCCTGGTGCTGCAGAGGCGCGCCGTAGGCGGGCGCAGCCGGCTCTTGCACCTGCGGGGCGTTCGCCGCGAACCAGGCGGGCGGGTTGCCAGGGCTCGGGCGCTGGCCCGGCGCGGTAGCGGCCGCCAGTTGGGCGGCTTGCAGATCGGCGGCCGACGGTGTGGCGGCCGCAGGCTCACTGCTGCGCGACAAGGCCAGGGCGTCTTGCACCGCGTAGCGCACTCGTTGGTGGATCTCGCGGCCATCGCGAAAGCGCACTTCGATCTTGGTTGGGTGCACGTTGACATCCACCCGGTCGGGCGCGATGTCGATGAACAGCACATAGCAGGGCTGGCGATGGCCGTGCAGCACATCTTCGTAGGCGGAACGGATGCCGTGGGCGATCAGCTTGTCGCGCACATAGCGGCCGTTCACATAGACGTACTGCATATCGGCCCGGCTACGCGCAGCCTCGGGCAGGCCGGCGCGGCCGTAGATGCGCAGGGGGCCGGTCTCGGCAAACACGGCGCGGCTCTCGGCCATGAATTCTTCGCCCAGCACATCGCGCAGGCGTGCTTCGGAGCTACCGGCGCGCCACTGCTCAACCAGCTTGCCCTCATGCCAGACCGTGAAGCCCACATCCGGCCGGGCCAGGGCGTGGCGGCGTACCGACTCCACGCAATGCGCCAGCTCGGTGGCATCCGTTTTCAAAAACTTGCGTCGTGCCGGCGTGCTGAAGAAGAGTTCGCGCACTTCGACGCTGGTGCCGCGGGCACGCGCAGCCGGCTGCAACTCGCCCGAGCGGGCATCCAGGCGGTGGGCGTGTGGGGCACCTTCGAAGCGGCTCGACACTGCCATCTCGGCCACCGAGGAAATGGCGGCCAGCGCCTCGCCCCGGAAACCCATGGTGGCGACCGATTCCAACTCATCCAGCGAGCGGATCTTGCTGGTGGCATGACGCTTGAGCGCCAGCGGCAGCTCCTCGAAAGGAATGCCCAGGCCGTCGTCTTCCACCACCACGCTGCGCACGCCACCGGCCATCAGCTTGACCTGAATCTGCGAACCGCCAGCATCCAGCGCGTTATCCACCAACTCGCGGACCACAGACGCCGGGCGCTCCACCACCTCGCCGGCGGCGATTTGGCTGATCAGTTCATCGGGAAGTTCGCGGATGGCGCGGCGCGGCTCAGCGGCGGCGGCGGGCGCCCTTTCGGGAGCGCAGGAGGAATTCATGGGGCCGATTGTAGAAGGGCACAGCGGCAAATCGTTTTTTGCGGCCAACGGGTGCCTAGCTTGTTCCAGAGAAATGTGTCGGAATTCTTTACAAACGTTCTTTGATCCATATTCTTATGGATGAAAATCACCTTGAAATCAAGGGATTACATGATCAGGCATGAATAGTGCTTTGTGAAAATCTGTCACCAATTTGCCACTGAGAATAGAAATGACTTTTGCTAAGGCCCTGATCGCCGCCTCCCTTGTTGCCAGCTCTTTGTTCGGCGCTTCCGCCGCTCAGGCTTCCATCGTTCCCTTCGGCGTTAAGAACGACGTAGCTGCGGCTACCGTGACCGATACCTGGGGCTTCACACAGTGCTTCAGCGCCACATACGGCAGCAATGGCCTGAGCACCGCGGGCATGCTGTCGAACTGCAAAGGCGATTACTTGATGATGGGCGCACGCCGCACCGGCAGCAACGTTTTTGAAGTCCTGGCCGCGGCCAATTACGCTGACGTGATCTTCAACACGGGCACCAGCAATACCACCCATAAGGCCAATGGCGTGGGCTGGTACTTCAGCACCAACTATTCCTGGGGCTTTGCGAGCGCCACGGATACCGTTTCGCGCAATAGTTGTGACACAACCGGTACGCAAGAACGTGACCGCTTGTGCTGGCATACCGGGTCTGGTTCGGGCGGATGGCGCGCTGGCAGCTTTACCAACTTGAATAGCGACAATGGCTGGGAAAAGGTCTTGCTGGTTGGCAATGCAGCGCAGAGCAGCAATGTGCCTGAACCCGCCTCCTTGGCCCTGGTGGGTGCCGCCTTGATGGGCCTGGCTTTGGCCCGTAAGCGCAAGGCAAACTAATCAGCTGGCGCCTTGCGCCTGTATTGCCAAGCCCCTGCAGCCCAATCGCTGCGGGGGCTTTTTCATGCGCTGTTCGCGCAACGCGCCGCACAAGCATCGGCTTGCAATCACCTGCCCGCATAATGCGCGCCCATGGAACTCATCAGCTTTCTCATTGACTTCATCGTCCACGTCGATCGGCATATTGCCGATTTTGTTCAGGCCTACGGCATGTGGGTGTATGCCCTGCTGTTCCTGATCGTCTTCGTCGAGACCGGCTTGGTGGTGATGCCCTTTCTGCCGGGCGATTCGCTGCTCTTCGTCGTGGGTACTTTGTGCGGGGCGGGGCTGATGAATTTGCCGCTGGCCATTGCCGTGCTGTTGGTCGCAGCCATTCTGGGCGACCAGTGCAATTACCTGATCGGACGCTACTTTGGCCCCAAGGTATTTCAGTGGGAGCAGTCGCGCTTTTTCAATAAGCGCGCCTTCGACACCGCGCATGAGTTCTACGAGCGCAACGGTGGCATCACTATCGTGATCGCCCGATTCATGCCTTTTGTGCGCACCTTCGCGCCCTTTGTGGCCGGTGTGGCCGCGATGAGCCGGGGCAAGTTCACCGCCTACAACGTCGGTGGCGCCCTGCTGTGGGTGGTGGGCATCACCTCGATCGGCTATGCCTTTGGCAATGTGCCTTGGGTAAAGGGCAATCTGGAAAAAATCATCTGGGCCATGATCATCGTGCCTGGCTTGATTGCCATCGTCGGCGGCTGGCGTGCCAGCCGGCAGAAGAAGCAGGCTGCCTGAGTCTGACAAAGCCGGGTGGGCTTGGGTAGGCCCGCCCCCACACCGGCAGAGCCAAGGTCAGGACAAAGGGCGGTGCCGCGCCAGCGGCGGGTTTTTCGCGAAGTAGCGAGCAATGCCGGTGGCTAGCGCTGCCACCAGCTGGGCCTGATAGTCCGGGTCGCGCAGCTTGGCTTCTTCCTCGGGGTTGGAGATAAAAGCGGTCTCCACCAGGATGGAGGGCACATCCGGCGCCTTCAGCACCGCAAAGCCGGCTTGCTCCACCGCGCGCTTGTGCAGATTGCCGACCCGGCCGATTTGCCCCAGCACTTCGGAGCCAAGCTTGAGACTGTCCTTGATTTGAGCGGCCGTGCTCATGTCCAGCAAGGCTTTCAGCACATGGGCGTCCTTGACGGCGGTGTTGACATTGACCCCGCCGACCAGATCGGCCGCGTTCTCCTTGTTCGCCATCCAACGTGCCGTCTGGCTGCTGGCAGCACCGTCGCTGAGCGCAAACACCGAGGCGCCGCGCGCCTTGGGCGTGACGAAGGCATCAGCGTGGATGGACACAAACAGATCGGCCTGCACCCGGCGCGCCTTGCGCACCCGCTCCTGCAAAGGCACGAAGAAGTCGGCATCGCGGGTCAGCATGACGCGGATATTGGGGTTGCTATTGAGCCGGTCGCGCAACTGCAAGGCGACGGCCAGAACCACATCTTTTTCCCGCAAGCCCGTGGGGCCGATGGCGCCCGGATCTTCGCCGCCATGGCCGGGATCCAGCGCGATGACGATCAGGCGGTCCAGCTTGGCTTGAGCCAGGCTGGTTTCTGCGGCCGTGACGGCGGGTGAGCTGGTGGCCGGGGGCAGAGGCGGCGCGGGCACCGGCGTTTGCACCGGGCCGGTATTGGCCGTAGCCGAGGATGCGGCAGGCGCACTCGGCTTGGCGGGACCGGTGGCGTTGATGCCACCGGGGACCGGCACTGGCACAGGCAGGGGTACGGGCGCCGTCGCCACCGTCACCGCAACCGACTTGGGCTTGTCGATGCGCGCGATCAACTCGCCCAGGGCGTCTTGCACCGATTGGGCGGCGGCTGATTCGGCCTTCTCCTTTTCGCGCACCAGAGCCAGTAGCGGGTCGGTTTCCACCTTGGGGTAAAGATCAAACACCAGGCGGTTTTGGTAGGCCGCCACCGGCGCCAGGGTAAAGATCTGCGGCGCCACCGGCTGCTTCAAGTCCAGCACGATGCGCACCACGCGCGGCCGGTTCTGGCCCACGCGCACACCGGCGATGAAGGGGTCATCTGCCTTGACCTTGCCCAGCAGCTCGCGCAGGCCGGGGCTGAGTTCCAGGCCTTCCACGTCGATCACCAGGCGATCCGGCGCTTCCACCACAAAGTGCTGGGCGGCCAGGGGCTTGTCGGACTCCAGCGTGACCCGTGTGTAAGCGTCGGCAGGCCAGACGCGCACAGCCACGATATTGCTATTGCCACCCGCCGGATGGCTTGCGGCGGCGGGGGCGGGCGCTGGCGTGGGGGCAGGAGCCGGTGCAGGCGCTGGCTTGGTCGCCAGCGGCGCCAAACTGCCATCCGCATTGCCACCCGTCGGTTTGGGCTTGGCCAGCACCTGCGGCGCGCGCATCAGCAAGACCAGGGAGCCCATGGCGCGTAGGGCGGCGCGGCGCTGGCGCTTCATTTCAGGTGAGCGCGTCAAGACCTGACCCCTTGTGTTTGATCGAGTGCGTTCAGCAAGGCCTGGCCCAATTCACTGCCGGCCTGCAAGCGCACCGCGCGGCTATCGTCCTCGTTCACCTCCAGCCAGATCTGCAGGTCGGGCGTGGGCAGCATGCCGGCAGCCTTCTCGGGCCATTCGCTGAGCTTGAGGCCCGGTGCGGCGAAGACATCGCGGAAGCCCGCGTCTTCCCATTCGCGCGGATCGTTGAAACGGTAGAAGTCGAAATGGCTGGCGCAGCCCAATTCGGCGGCCAGCTCATAACTCTCCATCACCGCGTAGCTGGGGCTTTTGATGCGCCCCTCAACGCCTAAGGCTCGCAGCAAGTGGCGCACCAAGCTGGTCTTGCCGGCACCCAGGCTGCCGTGCAGCTCGATGCTGGCATTCATCAGCGCGGGCTGGCGGCGCAAGGCGCCAGCCATTTGCTCGCAAAAGGCTTGGGTGGCGGCCTCATCGGGCCACTGCAGAAGGCGGGTTTCTAGAATGCGCAAATGACGCAAGCTCCACGGACATTGAACGACAAAGAAATGCAGGCCTTGATGGGCCAGCTGCGCGCCTGGGCGCTTGAGTTGGGATTCTCACAGATTGGCGTGGCCGATATTGATTTGTCCAGCGCCGAGCCCGGCTTGCAAGCCTGGCTGAGCGCCGGTTTCCACGGCAGCATGCACTATATGCAAGCCCATGGCCTCAAGCGCGCCCGGCCCGCCGAGCTGGTGCCCGGCACCGTGCGTGTGCTGACCGCGCGCATGGACTATCTGCCTCAGGATAGCCGCAGCGATTGGCAGGCTCTGGAGTGGCAGGGCTTGCGCGATCCACAGCGCGCACAGCTCTCCATCTACGCCCGTGGCCGGGATTATCACAAGGTGCTGCGCAGCCGCTTGCAAAAGCTGGCCGAACGGCTGGGCCAAAGCATTGGCCCCTTTGGCTACCGCGTCTTCACCGATTCGGCGCCGGTGCTGGAGGTGGAGCTGGCCTCGCGCTCCGGCATTGGCTGGCGCGGTAAGCACACCTTGACCCTGCACCGCGAGGCGGGCTCGATGTTCTTTCTGGGTGAGATCTATCTGGATCTGCCGCTGCCGCTGAGCGAGCCCGTGACCGCGCATTGCGGGCAATGCCGCGCTTGCTTGGATGTGTGCCCGACTCAGGCCATCGTTGCGCCCTACCGGGTGGATGCGCGGCGCTGCATCTCCTATTTGACGATTGAGCATGAGGGCGCCATTCCATTGGAGTTGCGGCCGCTGATGGGCAACCGCATCTACGGTTGTGATGATTGCCAGCTGGCCTGCCCCTGGAACAAATTCGCCGCCAAGGCGGTGGTGGCGGATTTTGATGCTCGCCCCGAGTTGGACGGCGCGAGCTTGTTGCAGCTCTGGGCCTGGGATGAGGCGCAATTCCTGCGCCGCACCGAAGGCTCGGCCATCCGCCGCATCGGCCACGCGCGCTGGCAGCGCAATCTGGCGGTGGCCATGGGCAATGCCTTGCGTCAGGGCGAGGACTCCAACCTTCGCGCCGCATTGCAGTCCGCGCGGCCGCAGGCCTCGGCGCTGCTGGCCGAGCATATCGATTGGGCGTTGGCCCAGGCCTGAATGTCCCTGGCTTGGGTTTGCCCGTACCGATGTGTCTCCCGCCTGCGCTAGCATGGCGCCACTGGAGGTTTGACCATGACACGACACGTTTGGAATGCCCGGCTCGGTTGCTTGGCGGTGATGGCTTTGCTGCAGCCCACGCTGCTGTGGGCGCAGCAGGCTTACCCGAGCAAGCCAGTGCGCTTGATCGTGCCTTTTGCACCGGGCGGTACCACCGACATCGTGGCCCGCGTGCTGGCCGAACGCATCAGCGGTCCCCTGGGCCAGCAGATGATTGTGGAGAACAAGGCCGGTGGCGGCGGGCTGGTGGGCGCCAATGACACGGCCAAGGCGGCGCCGGATGGCTACGCCCTAGGCATGGCCACCGTCTCCACCACGGCGGCCAACCCGGCCATCAACCCCAAGATCCCCTACAACCCGCTGACCGACTTCACCCCCATCATCAATTTGGCCGCCACGCCCAATGTGATCGCGGTGCATCCCAGCTTCCCGGCGCGTGACTACGCCGGTTTTGTGGCCGAGTTGAAGAAGAACCCCGCCAAGTACAGTTACGCCAGCTCGGGCACCGGCGGCATTGGGCATTTGCAGATGGAGCTGTACAAAAGCCTGTCCGGCTTGTTCGTGCTGCACATTCCTTACCGTGGCGCAGGGCCGGCCCTGAATGACACGGTGTCGGGCCAGGTGCCGATGATTTTTGACAATCTGCCCTCGGCGCTGCCCTTCATCAAAGATGGCCGCTTGATCGCCATCGTGGTGGCCGCGCCGCAGCGCCTGGCCCAGCTGCCCAATGTGCCCACCTTCAAAGAAGTGGGCCTGGAGCCCGTCAACCGCATGGCCTACTACGGGCTTTACGGCCCCAAGGGCTTGAGCGCGGACGTGGTGGCCAAGGTCAATCAGGCTGCCCGCAAGACCTTGGAAATGCCCGAGGTGAAAAAGCGCATCGAGGACACCGGCTCACTGATCGTGGCGGGCACGCCCGAGCAGTTCTCGGCCCAGATCAAGGCCGAATTTGAGGTCTACAAAAAAGTTGTCGAACAGCAAAAACTCAAGCTCGATTGAACTCAGCCCGTCACGCCAGGCCAGCGAGGCCTGGATTGATGGCTTTGTGGAGGCTCTGTGGCTGGAAGATGGCCTCTCAGCTAACACCCTGGCGGCCTACCGGCGTGACCTGAACTTGCTTGCCGATTGGCTGCAAGCGCATGGCGACAAAAGTCTGGACCAGGCGGTAGAGATCGACCTGCAGGACTACGCCCTGGCCCGGCATGAGGGCGGCAAGACCACCAGCGCCAATCGGCGCCTGAGTGTGTTCAAGCGCTACTTCCGCTGGGCCTTGCGCGAGCAGCGCATCAGCCAGGATCCGACGCTGCGCCTGACTAACGCCAAAGCCGGCCATCGCAATATCAAGCTGATGAGCCAGGCCCAGGTTGAGGCGCTGCTGAACGCCCCCGATATCGACACGGCTCTGGGCCAACGCGACCGCGCCATGCTGGAGCTGATGTATGCCAGCGGCCTGCGCGTGACCGAGTTGGTCACACTCAAAAGCGTGCATGTGGGATTCAAGGAGGCGGTGCTGCGCATCACCGGCAAGGGCAGCAAAGAGCGGCTCGTGCCCTTTGGCGAAGAGGCACACGCCTGGCTGCTGCGCTATCTGCAGCATGCGCGCAGCGAACTGCTGAAGGGCCAAAGCAGCGATGAACTCTTTGTCACCGCCCGCGGCGCAGGCATGACGCGGCAGATGTTCTGGGTGGTGGTGAAAAAGCATGCCCTGGCCGCCGGCATCGCCAGCCCGCTGTCACCGCACACCTTGCGCCACGCCTTTGCCACCCATTTGCTCAACCACGGCGCCGACCTGCGCGTGGTGCAGCTGCTGCTGGGGCACGCTGACCTGTCCACCACGCAGATCTACACCCATGTGGCCCGGGAGCGGCTCAAGCTGATCCACGCCCAACATCATCCGCGCGCCTGATTTCGCCCCGGCTGGAGCCGTGTATTGCGCATGCCAGGACTTGGCAAAGATGCGTTAGCCGGGCAGGGCGGCGACAATGCCGCCCTATGGATCACAGTTTTCTCTCCGCTTTCATTCTGCTTTTGCTGGTTTTGGACCCGCTGGGCAGCCTTCCCATCTTTATTTCCATCATGCGCGAGGTGCCCAAAGAGCGCCGCACGCTGGTGGCTGCCCGCGAGGTGGGTATCGCCTTCGCGGCGCTGTTCGCCTTCATGTTTTTGGGCGGCAGCTTTTTGGAGGTCATGCATTTGTCCGAGCGCTCACTGGAAGTGGCCGGTGGCGTGATCCTCTTGATCATTGCGATCAAGATGATTTTCGGCAGCGCCAGTGAATCGGCCTACGGCCTGGAGCCGGGCAAAGAGCCTTTCATCTTCCCCTTGGCCGTGCCTTTGCTGGCCGGCCCTTCGGCGATGGCGACTGTGCTGCTGCTGGCCTCGCGTCAACCTGAGCGCATCTTTGACTGGATTGGCGCTTTGACCGCGGCCATGTTGGTCTCGGGCTTGACCCTGCTGGTGGCCGATCGCATTCGCAAGATCTTGGGTGACTCGGTGGTTTCGGCCATCGAGAAGTTGATGGGCTTGGTGCTGACCGCGATTGCCGTCGAAATGATCTTGGCGGGCTTGAAGCGCTACTTCATCGGCGGCCTGTAAGCCGCCGCCAAGTCAAACGCCAGTTGAATCTCACGATACGAAACCACCATTTCATATCGTGAATTCAAGTGATGCTGCAGTGCGACATTTTTTCTCATGATGGTGAATTGCATTTCACGATCAGAAATTTTTAAATTAAGTTATTGATTTTATTGGGAAATAAATTCAGTCTTATATAAGACATAAGTCTTCACATGCGGAGCCAAGAGGACTAATCTTGAGTCACAGCGACGGGATCGCAAACGCCAGCAAAACAGCCTCAACAGGCAGGACAGCAGGCCCAGCGATTCAGCCCTTCCGGACAACCGAAAGCGCACGGCGCCATGAGTTTTGATCTACGTCCTTTCCCTTTGACTTTGCAGGAGCACTTCATGTCGACCAACTTGACCCGTGAGCAACAAATCGCCGCCCTCGAAAAAGACTGGGCCGAAAATCCCCGTTGGAAGGGCATCAAGCGCAGCTACACCGCCGCTGACGTGGTTCGTCTGCGTGGCTCGATCAAGATCGAACACACCCTGGCTCAGCGCGGCGCCGAGAAGCTGTGGAATCTGGTCAACACCGAGCCCTTCGTCAATTCGCTGGGCGCCTTGACCGGCAACCAGGCCATGCAGCAAGTCAAGGCCGGCCTGAAGGCCATCTACCTGTCTGGCTGGCAAGTGGCTGGCGACGCCAACAGCAATGGCGAGATGTACCCTGACCAGTCCCTGTACTCGGTGGACTCGGTGCCCAAGGTCGTCAAGAAGATCAATGCCACCTTCAAGCGCGCTGACGAAATTCAGTGGAGCGAAGGCAAGAACGACACCGACTACTTCGCGCCCATCGTGGCCGATGCCGAAGCCGGTTTCGGCGGCGTGCTGAACGCCTTCGAACTGATGAAGTCCATGATCGAAGCCGGCGCCGCAGGCGTTCACTTCGAAGACCAATTGGCCGCGGCCAAGAAGTGCGGCCACATGGGCGGCAAGGTGCTGGTGCCTACCCGTGAAGCCGTTGCCAAGCTCAACGCTGCACGTTTGGCCGCTGACGTGATGGGCACGCCCACCGTGCTGTTGGCTCGTACCGATGCCGAAGCCGGCGACCTGGTCACCAGCGATATCGACGACAACGACAAGCCTTTCTGCACCGGCGAGCGCACGGTGGAAGGTTTCTTCCGTACCCGCAACGGTCTGGAGCAAGCCATCAGCCGCGGCCTGGCCTACGCCGAAGTGGCCGACATGATCTGGTGCGAAACCGGCAAGCCAGACCTGGCTTTCGCCAAGGCCTTCGCTGACGCGATTCACGCCAAGTTCCCCGGCAAGCTGCTGGCCTACAACTGCTCGCCTTCCTTCAACTGGAAGAAGAACCTGGACGACGCGACCATCGCCAAGTTCCAGCGCGAGCTGGGCGCCATGGGTTACAAGTTCCAGTTCATCACCCTGGCCGGCTTCCACAGCCTGAACTACTCGATGTTCAACCTGGCCTACGGCTACGCTCGCAACAATATGAGCGCCTTCGTGGAGCTGCAAGAAGCCGAATTCGCCGCCGCCGAGCGTGGCTTCACCGCGGTGAAGCATCAGCGTGAAGTGGGTACCGGTTACTTCGACGCTGTCACCACCACCATCGAGCGCGATGCCTCGACGGGCGCCCTGAAGGGCTCAACCGAAGACGAACAGTTCTTCGACAAGAAGCACGGCTAAATCGAACAGCGCGCTGCGCTGAGTTAGCCTCGAAAGCCCGGCTCTGCCGGGCTTTTTTCATGCCTGAATCAGACTGAACTTGAGTGGCGGGCCTACAGCGATTGCGCCAACATGACCAGGTAGTCGGCTCGGCTGGCCAGACGAGGATTGGTCTTGTGGCAATGGTCCTGCATGGCCCCGTCAATCACGCGTTCGAACAAGTCAGGCCCCACGCCCAATGCGGCCAGCCCGGTAGGCAGGCCCAGGCGCTGATTCATCGCCACGATGGCTTGGGCAAGCGCTTCGCCATCTGGCCCACAGTGCGGCAAGCCCATGGCCTGGGCCATGCGATTGAATCGGTCTTCGGCCTGCATGCTGGGTGCGGCGGCATTGAAACGAATCACAGCCGGCAGGAACACCGCATTGAGTGTGCCGTGATGCAAGCGGGGCTCAAGGCCACCCAGTGAATGGCTGAGCGAATGCACGCAACCCAGGCCTTTTTGAAAGGCCATGGCGCCTTGCATGCTGCAGCTCATCATCTGCCAGCGCGCATCCCGATCCTGCTGTCCCGCGTGTGTGGCGCGCTCGATATGGGACCAGCCATGGCGCAGGCCGTCAAGAGCAATGCCATCCGCCGGCGGATTGACCGCGGCCGACATAAAGGTCTCCATGCAATGTGCGATGGCGTCCATGCCGGTGGCAGCCGTCAAGCCCGGCGGCAGACCCAGGGTCAGGGCCGGGTCACAAATGGCGGCCTTGGGCAGCAGGACCCAGTTGTGAAAACCAAGCTTGCGGCCGTCGTCCACGATCAGAATGGCGCCGCGTGCCACCTCGCTGCCGGTGCCGGCCGTGGTGGGCACGGCGATGACGGGCAGCACGCTGTCGGTGATCAAGGCACTGCCGCCCTCGATGGTGGCGTAGGTTTTCAAGGGTCCCTCGTGGGTGGCCGCAATCGCCACCGCCTTGGCCAGATCCATGCTGGAGCCACCGCCAATGGCCACCAGGCCATCGCAGCGCTCACGTCGCAGCATCTCCACGGCCAGGCGCGCGGCCGCTTCGGTGGGGTTGCTGGGGGTCAGGTCAAACACAGGAGGCGGCGTAGGCCCCCATGCGGCCATGGCTTGCGCAAGAACCCCCGCGTCGCGCACGCCGGCATCGCTGATGATCAGCGGCCGCAACATGCCCACGCGCAGGCATTCCTGGGGCAGCAGGGCGCAGGCGCCGAAGTCGATGTGGATCTGGGTCAGGTATTGGATCAAAGCCATCTTGCGTCGTCCTTGTCGTGAGGTCTGGCACACTGCCCCAAGCCTAATGGATCTGAATGATCTGAGCGAACTCAGTGACCGGAATGATGGAGAGCTTTTTTTGAGCAGCAGTTTGTTAACCCCCCGCATGGCCGGTGTGTTGGACCGGATACAGCGGGCCAAACGCCCGGCGTTTCACAGCCTGAGCCCGCAGCAGGCCCGCATTGCTTATTTGATGGGCGCAGAGATTCTTGACCTGCCGCGCGCCGCGCTGCCCCGCGTGGAAGATTTCAATATCCCGGGCCCGACCGGTGATTTGGCCGCGCGGCTCTACGCCAGCAGCAGTGCGTCGGGATTGCCCGTCATGCTTTATCTGCACGGCGGCGGTTTCACCATCGGCAGCCTGGAAACGCATGACAGCTTGTGCCGCCAACTCGCTCTGCGCAGTGGCGCTGCCGTTGTGTCACTGGACTACCGCTTGGCACCCGAGCACCCCTTTCCCGCCGCGGTGGACGACGCCTGGGCCGCCTTGCAATGGCTGGCCGCGAACGCTGGCAGTCTGGGCCTGGACGGCAGCCGGCTGGCCGTGGGTGGCGACAGTGCTGGCGGCACGCTGGCGGCGGTCTGCGCCTTGCTGGCGCGTGACAAGGGCCTGCCCCTGGCCTTGCAATTGCTGATCACACCGGGCACGGCCGCCCACGCCGACACGCCTTCGCACAAATTCTTCGGCCAGGGCTTTTTGTTAGACGCCGCCGCCATTGCCTGGTTCTTTGACCACTACATCGGTTACCACCACCGGCGCGACTGGCGCTTCGCACCGCTGGAAGCACCCAACCACAGCGACCTGGCGCCTGCTGCCATTTTGCTGGCCGAGTGCGACCCGCTGGTGGACGAAGGCCTGGCCTACGGTGACCTGCTGCGCGCCAATGGCAATGCGGTGCAGCTGGAATTGGTGCGCGGCGTGACCCATGACTTCATCAAGATGGGCCGCGCCATTCCCGAAGCTTTGAGCGCGCAGGACTTCTGCACGACAGCCATGCGGGAAGCCCTGAATCCGCCTTCGCCCCACGATCAACCCCCGCCCCAGAGAACCGTATGAAACGCCAAGACTTCCGCTTCGCTGAACCCCTGCGCGTGCGCTGGGCCGAGATCGATGCCCAGCAAATCGTCTTCAACGCCCATTACCTCAGCTATTTCGACCTCGCCGTGGGCGGCTACTGGCGAGCCATGGCCTTGCCCTATGTCGACACCATGGCCGCGCTGCAAGGCGATTTATTCGTGCGCAAGGCAACGGTGGAATATCTAGGCTCGGCCCGTTATGACGATCAACTCAACATCGGCGTGCGCTGTGAGCGCATCGGCAATAGCTCGATGCAGGTGATTGCGGCGGTGTTCCGGGGCGAAGAGCTGCTGGTGCACGGAGAGTTGGTCTACGTTTTCGCCGACCCCAAGACCCAGCAGCCGCGCAGCATTCCAGCGGACTTGCGCGCCGTGATCAATGGCTTCGAGGCGGGTGAGGCCGTCGTCACCGTGCAAGAAGGCGCCTGGGATGAATTGGGTGAGGCTGCGGCAGCGATCCGCCAAACCGTGTTCGTGCAAGAACAGAAGATCCCCGCGGAAATGGAATGGGACGCGGCCGACGCTACTTGCCTGCACGCCGTGGCTTACAACCGCATGGGCCGCGCGCTGGCCACCGGTCGCTTGCTGGAGCATGTGCCGGGTGTCGCCAAGATCGGCCGCATGGCCGTGCTGCCGCAGGTGCGCGGCAGCGGCGTGGGCCGTGCGGTGCTCGAAGCCTTGATGTTGCGCGGCAAGGCCCTGGGCTACCGCGAGGTGATCCTGCATGCCCAGCTCTCAGCGGCCGGTTTCTACACCCGCGCCGGTTTTGTGCAGCGCGGCCCGCAGTTTGAGGAAGCGGGCATTGGCCATGTGGAGATGGTCAGGCTGCTGTGAACCTGCCATGGCGCGCGAGCCTTACTTCAGCAGCGGCTTGAAGCGCTCCAGATGGCGCGCACCCTGGATAAAGGGCCGCAGGGCGGCAGCGACCTGCGCCTCGGCGGCGGACTGATCGCTGCTGCCGCTGTTGTAGATCTCCATCCAGGTTTGCATGCCCGGCGAGCCCTGCGCCTCGTCCTGGCGGCACAGCATACGCGGCGCGGCTACCCCCAAGTTCAAGGCCTCAAAGGCTGCCAAGGCCGCGCCGACATCGTCGGTGCGGACCTTGTAGTAGAGATACAGCTCGTCCATCAAACCTCGGAGTTGAGCGGAATCTCGTAGGGCAGGGCGCGATGCGTCAGCAGCGGGCCGCTGGCCGCGCCCAGGTGCAGCGTGCCTTCTTCCAAGGCGGCGATCTTGATTTCCGCCAGCAGCACGCTGTGGCCCGCGCGGCTGGCCACATTGGCCACCAAGCCGGCCGGTTGCTCGGGGTCCAGGCTGTGGAAGATTTCCTGCCCCGGCTTGGCCTCAGCCGAGCCGTCCGCCAACTCAAACAAATGGGTGCGGCGCTTGAGCGTGCCGCGGTATTGGCTGCGCGCCACCACTTCCTGGCCGGGGTAACAGCCCTTTTTGAAGTTGACGCCGTCCAGCAATTCCAGATTGATCATCTGCGGCACAAAGGCTTCCGCCGTGGCGCTGCCCACCCAGGCCAGGCCGCTTTGCACTTGCAGCCAGTTCCAATCCGCCATGTCCAGTGCGGCCAGGGCAGGCGCGGCGGCGTCCGAGGCTTGGGCCAGCAGATAGCGGGGGCTGCTGGCACCGGCATCGGCGCCGCTCTCCGGCAGACGAATCAAGGTGGCACCAGTGGCCGTGACTTGCTTGCCCCATCGCGCTGACGGGCCGGCCTGCTCGGGCAATTCACCCAGCACACCCCATAGGGCTTGCTCGGCCGTGGCATCGCTGAGCTTGCACTTGGCGCGCAGCACAAACATGCTCAGGCGCTTGAGAATGGGCGGCAAAAGCTCCAGGGGCAAGGCCAGATAAATGGTCTCCGGCCCGGCTTTCCAGCCGATCAGATTGGCCATCAAGCGGCCTTTTGCGCTGCAAAAACCGGCCAGGCGGGCCTGGTCTTCTTTCAAAAGCTCGAAGTCCTGGGTCAGCTGGCCGTGCAGAAACTTGGCCGCTTCCGGCCCTTCGGCGCGGATCAGGCCCCAGTCTGAAAGGCGCAGAGCGCCCGCGCTTGGAATAAATGCTTGGGGGGTGGCGATCGTAGTCATGGCCTTGATTATCATCAGCGCCCGGCTTCCTCGGTGAAGCCCCGAACATTGAACAGACAAAGGCTAGGGATGATGAAGTGGCTTGGACGATTGCTGCTGATGGTGGTGGCGATCGCGGCGCTGGCCTCGGCTTGGGCCTGGTGGTGGCTGGACCAGCCGCTGGAATTGGCCACGCCAACGGTGGAGTTGTCCATCGAGCCCGGCACCCCGCCGCGTGAGGTGGCGCAAGCCTGGGTGAACGCCGGCGTGCAAGCCGATGGGCGGCTGCTCTACCAATGGTTCCGCTGGTCCGGCCAATCGCGCCAGATCCGCGCCGGCAGCTACGAGGTTCACCAAGGCGCCACACCGCGTGAGTTGCTGGCCAAGATGGTGCGCGGCGACGAGGTGCTGGAGCAATTGCGCTTGATCGAGGGCTGGACCTTCGGTCAAGTGCGCGCCGCCCTGGCCAAGTCCCCCGCGCTCAAGCCCAGCACGGCTGGTCTTAGCGATGCGGAACTGATGGCCGCCTTGGGCCAGCCGGGTCTGGCGCCCGAGGGTCGCTTCTTCCCCGACACCTATGCCTACAGCCGCGGCGTGAGTGACCTCACCGTGCTCAAGCGCGCCTTCAAGGCCATGCAAAAGCAGTTGGACCTGGCCTGGCAGGGCCGCAGCGAGGGCTTGCCGCTGAAGAGTGCCGATGAGGCGCTGATCCTGGCTTCCATCGTGGAAAAGGAAACCGGCGCAGCCGCAGACCGCAGCCTGGTGGCCTCCGTCTTCGTCAACCGCCTGCGCATCGGCATGCCTTTGCAGACCGACCCAACGGTGATTTACGGCTTAGGCACGAGTTTCGATGGCAATTTGCGCAAGCACCATTTGCAAACTGACACGCCGTTTAACACCTACACCCGCGGCGGCTTGCCGCCCACCCCGATCGCCATGCCCGGCAAGGCCTCGTTGCAGGCCGCTTTGCATCCGGCGCAAAGCAAGGCCTTGTACTTTGTGGCGCGGGGCGACGGCAGCAGCCAATTCAGTGAAGACCTGGCCGCGCATAATCGCGCCGTCAACAAATACCAGCGCGGCAAGTGAACAAGACCAGCAGATTCATCACCTTTGAAGGCATAGACGGCGCGGGCAAATCCACCCACATCGCCCGCCTGGGCGAGCGCCTGAGCGCGCGTGGCGCCAGCGTGCTCAATACCCGCGAGCCGGGCGGCACGCCCTTGGCCGAGACCCTGCGAGGCCTGTTCCTGCACAGCGGCATGGACGGTTTGACCGAAGCGCTGCTGGTCTTCGCCGGTCGCCGTGACCATCTTCGCCAGGTGATTGAGCCAGCCCTGCAAGCCGGACAAACCGTTTTGTGCGACCGTTTCACCGACGCCACCTTCGCCTACCAAGGCGGCGGCCGAGGCATGGACTTAGACGTGCTGGCCACGCTGGAGCAATGGGTGCAAGAAGGCCGCCAGCCCGATCTGACCTTCTGGTTCGATCTGCCTGCTGAACAAGCTGCGCAACGCCGCGCCGCAGCGCGCGAAGCTGACCGATTCGAGCAACAAGACCTCGACTTTTTCAATAAGGTGCGCGCTGGTTATGCCGCTCGGGCGGCGCAATCGCCCGAACGCTTCGCGCGTATCGACGCCAGCTTGACGGTGGCCGAAGTGGCCGCGCAAATCGAAGCGGTGCTGGAGGCACGAGGATGGTAGGCCCCGATCAGCAGCTTCCATTGCCCTGGCTGGCGCGGCCCCTGAGCCAGGCGCTGGCGACGGCGCGCTCCCACGCCTTGCTGGTGCAAGGCCCGGCAGGGGTGGGGCAGTTCGACCTGGCCATGCTGCTGGGCCAGGCTTGGCTGTGCGAAACCCCGCTGCAGGACGCGGGCCGCCAAGGCTGGGCCTGTGGCAATTGCGCGAGCTGCCATTTGTTTCAATCGCACACCCACCCCGATTTCATGCTGCTGCTGCCCGAGGCCTTGCGCGAGCAGCTCGGTTGGGTGGCCGACAGCGAGGCGCCGGTCAAGGAATCCAAAACCAAGCCCAGCCGCGAAATCAAGGTGGACGCCGTGCGCGCCATGCTCAGCTTCGCGCAAGCCACCTCGGCACGCGGGCGCGCCAAGGTGGTGGTGGTCTACCCGGCCGAGGCGCTCAATACCGTGGCCGCCAATGCTTTACTGAAGACGCTGGAAGAACCTGCCGGCGTGCTGCGCTTTGTGCTGGCCAGCACCGCGCCGGAAGCGCTGTTGCCGACCATCCGCAGCCGCTGCCAGCCCGTGCCATTGGCCTTGCCCGACACCGCGCCCAGCCTGCAGTGGCTCAAGGCCCAAGGGGTGGAAGGCCCGGAGATTTTGCTGGCCGCGGCCGGTGGCCGCCCGCAGGAAGCCCGTGACTGGTTCGAGGCCGGCTTGCGCGCCAGCGCCTGGCAGCAACTGCCGCAGCGCCTGGCTCGTGGTGAAGTGGCCCTGGGCGATTGGCCGCAGCCCCGCGCCATCGACGCCTTGCAGCGCCTGTGCCACGACTTGCTGCGCTTGGCGCATGGTGCGGCACCGAGCTACTTCCCGGCCGACTCCTTGCCCAAGCCCAAACTGGCGGCGCCGTTGCATGCCTGGGAAGCGCAACTGCGCCGTGCCGCCCGGCATGCCGAGCATCCGCTGAACGCGGGCCTGTTGATGGAATCCTTGTTCGCCCAGGGCCAGCAGGCCTTGCGCGAGGCCATGCCGCGCCGGGGCTGAAAGCTCAGCCTTCGCTACACTTGCCGCCATGAGCGAAACCATTCCGTCACCCGCAGCGCCGGCCGCTGCCGGGGCCTTGTCAGCCAGCGGCCCGCGGCCCAGCGTGATCCAGCTGGTGTTCCGGGAAAAAGGCGCCCTGTACGCCGCCTATATGCCCATGTTCACCGACGGCGGCTTGTTTGTGCCCACGCCGCGTGAGTACCGCCTGGGCGAAGATGTCTACTTGCTGCTGGCCTTGCCCGAGGACCCGCAGCGCTACCCGGTCGCGGGCAAAGTGGCCTGGCTGACGCCGCCCAATGCATCGGGCGGCCGCACCCAAGGCATTGGCGTTCGTTTTCCGGCGGATGAGAAGAGCCGCTTGATCAAGCTGAAGATCGAAGAGATTCTGGGCACCCTGATTTCCTCCACCAAGCCGACTCAGACGCTTTGAGCGCTTGTTGCCGCCTCGTCTTGTCGCTTGGCTCTCCCTGACACCCTGATCGCCTAACCCGCCAAGCCCACGGTCTTGGCCCCGCCATGTTCATCGATTCCCATTGCCATCTGAGCTTCCCCGAGTTGCACGCGCAACTGCCCGAGATCTTGCAAGCCATGCAGGCCGCGCAAGTCGAGCAGGCCATCTGCATCTGCACCACGATGGAAGAATTTCCCCAGGTGCTGGGCTTGGCCACCGCGCACGAGCAGCTTTGGGCCTCGGTGGGTGTGCATCCCGACAACGAGGATGTGCATGAGCCCAGCGTGGATGAACTGGTCAGGGCAGCGAGCAGTAGCGCCAAGATTGTGGCCATCGGCGAAACCGGATTGGACTACTACCGCCTGAACGGCCGCAGCATCGAGGCCGATATGGGCTGGCAGCGCGAGCGTTTCCGCACGCACATCCGCGCCGCCAAGCTCGTGGGCAAACCGCTGGTGATTCACACCCGTAGCAGCGCCGCCGATACCTTGAAGGTGCTGGACGAGGAGGGCGGTGAGCAAGCCGGTGGCGTGTTCCACTGTTTCACCGAAACGGTGGACATCGCTCTGGCGGCCATCGAGCGCGGCTTCTACATCTCTTTTTCCGGCATCCTGAGCTTCAAGAATGCCCAGGCCCTGCGCGATGTGGCAGCCGCCCTGCCGCTGGAGCGCTTGCTGATCGAGACCGACAGCCCTTATCTCGCCCCCGTGCCTTATCGCGGGCGCACCAACAGCCCCGCTTATGTGCCTCATGTGGCAGCGGCATTGGCGGAGGTGAAGGGCGTGTCTGTGGCGGAGCTGGCCGCGCAAACCACGGCCAATTGCCGGCGTCTCTTTTCTCTGCCCTGAACCTTCGAGCTCCACCATGCTGCGTCACTTCAAGCCCGTTCTTGTTTCCTGCCTGCTGCTGAGCGCAATGGGTGCATGCCGAGCCGCACCCATCGATGATTTGGTGCTGGCCGCCGAGCTGGACGATGGCAGGGCAATCAGCCAAATGGTGGCCGCTGGCGTCGACCCTAACGCGCTGGACGCACGTGGGCGCAATGCACTCGCCATCGCCATCAAAGAAGACTCCGACAAGGCCGTCAAGAGTCTGCTGGCCGCCCCCACGCTAGCCCTGAATGCGCGCAGCAAGAACGGTGAAACGCCCTTGATGCTGGCCGCCATCAAGGGCCGGCTGGACTGGGTGCAAGCCATGGTCAAGCGCGGTGCGCCCATCAACCAAGAGGGCTGGACGCCGCTTCACTATGCCTGTAGCGGCCCGGACAACGGCGTGGCCGCCTGGCTGATCAGCCAGGGTGCGGAGATCAACGCGCGCTCGCCCAACGGCAGCACACCGCTGATGCTGGCGGCCGGCTACGGCGCGCTTGACCTGACCCCCGTGCTGCTCAAGGCCGGCGCCGATGTGTCGCTGCGCAATCAACAGGGCATGAACGCCGCCGACTTCGCGCGCAAAGCCGATCGCGAGCGGGTTTTGAAGCAGCTTGAGGCCGCCACCAAGCGCTGAAACGCCGTAGCCGCTGCTGACAGCGGCCTAGGACTTTGCCTGACAAAGCCTTTGGCAGCGGGCCGACTAGGCCAGGCCGAGCGGGCTCTCTACAGTCACTTACATCTTGAAACCGTAAGTCCTGAGGAGAAACATCATGCTGAGCCCCGCACTTGTCAGCCCCTTCGCCATGTTGCTGAACCCGGAAATCGTGTTGCAAGCCATGGAAGATTCGCACCGTCTGAATCATCTGCACAGCCGCGTCTACCGCCCCCTTGACAAGCCGCTGATTCCACGCGGCAAGTTGCAGGCCTTGGCCGCGCTGGCCGATTTGGCTGAGTTTGACCGCCTGGTCGATGAAGCCACCGAGCCTGCCATCGCCGACAGCGATGTCGATGGCCTGGTTGACTTCGGCCTGCCCAGCTGAAGGTTTTTTCCTCTGGGGCCTGAGCCCAGAGGCTTGGATGCGTTCCAATGCCGGTTCCCTCAAGGAGCTAGGCATATGAACACATCGATTCCCTTGCAGACCCATCTTCCTCAAGCAAGCCGCTTGGTGCTTGGCTGTATGGGCTTGGGCGGGGGCTGGGACCAAACGCCGATTGGCGAAGCCGATATTGCCAAAGCGCATGCGGCGGTGGAAGCCGCACTTGAGATCGGCATCACCCTGTTCGATCACGCCGACATCTACACCCGCGGCAAGGCCGAGCAATGCATGGGTGAGCTGTTCAAACGTCAACCCTCGCTGCGCCAGCGCCTGCTGCTGCAATCCAAATGCGGCATTCGCTTCGCCGATGCCAGTGGCCCCGGTCGCTATGACCTGAGTGCCGAGCACATAGCACGCAGCGTCGACGGCATTCTGCAGCGCTTGCAGATTGAGACGATGGAGATCTTGATGCTGCATCGCCCCGACCCGCTGATGCAGGCCGATGAGGTGGCCGCCGCCTTCAGCCGGCTGCGCGCGGCCGGCAAAGTGCAGCACCTGGCCGTCTCCAATATGCAAGCCGCGCAAATGCGCCAGCTGAGTGCTAGTCTGGATCAGCCCTTACTGGCCAACCAGCTGGAAATGAGTTTGGGCAAGCTGGACTGGCTGGAAGCCGGCAGCTGCTTCAATGACCCGCAGCTGCGCCAGCAAGCTTATGCGCTCAATTGGCCCGAGACGCTGGCCTATTGCCAGGCCCATCATGTTCAGCTGCAAGCCTGGGGTTCCTTGGCCAAGGGCCTGTTCAGCGGCGCGGCCTTGCCCAAGGGCGATGACGCTGCCGCATCTGCTGTGCGCCGCTGTGCGGAGTTAGTGCAAGAACTGGCGCATGCGCATCAGGTCTCACGCGAAGGCATCGTTCTGGCTTGGTTGATGAAACATCCGGCCGGGATTCAGCCTGTCATCGGCAGCAGCGATCCGGCGCGGATCCATGCTTGCGCCGACGCATTGAAGATTGAACTCAGCCGTGAAGACTGGTATCGCCTGTATCTGGCGGCACGGGGTCAGGCCTTGCCGTAAACGGCGCTGGGCCAAGAGGAGGAGGGCGCAGGCAAGCGAGCGAACATGGCATTCCTCGCCGAATTTACGCCCTAGCCAACATCCTCTACAGGGATGAATCGCTGGCGCAACAGGGCAGGAATCCCAATTCGGGCGGACTATTCAAGCCCAATCAGGTGCCATATAGTGGGTCGCGTCCTGGACGTTTGTGAACAAGGCTGTCCGACCTATGTCATTCGCCCATTCGACCGGCAAGCTCAGCACCCAGTGCCCGTACTGCGAGCACGTTAGCCCCGAAGGCTCGAAGTTCTGCAATGAATGCGGCGCGGCTCTGCATTTGCGGCCCTGTGCGCACTGTGGGGCTCTGAATGACGTCAGCTTGGTCGAGGCCTGTGGCCGTTGCGGCGAGTCCTTTTCGGCGCCAAGCGCGCCATCCGAACCGGAACCAACCGCCACTGCTGGCGGTGCCGCCGGTGCAGACCTAGTTTCACTCGAAGCTGAAATGCCGGGGCAACCCTCGCCCCAACATTTCGATGCGCCTGGCCCTCGGGAAGATGAGCCCAGCCTCCAACCCACGGCGTTGAGCAAGTCGTCCCAACCTAGCTGGCGGGCAGCGTTGGCATTGCTGGTCCTGATCATCGGCGGCGGCACCGTCTTTTTGATCAATCGGCAGCCCGCGGCCTCAGCGTCAGCGCAAGGCACTTCAGCGGTGGCCCAGCCGGCCGCCATTAGCCCAGCCATCGACACAGCAGACAAAGAGGTGAGGGCGCCAGTCTTCCCAAACGGCCAGCCCAATACTCAGCCCGGCGAGCCCGTGGCGGCCAACATCACTCCATCACCAAGTGTTGAAGCAAGCACACTGCCAGCGGTGCTTCCTGCCTCGCCGCGCAACGCTGACTCGGCCGAAGCAGTGGCCGCAACGCCAGCATCCGCTCCGGCGCAGCGGCGCCGTCCTGGTCTTGTCTCAAGCAATAGTGTGCAGCCTTCCCCAAGCATCCCAAGCATCCCCAGCAGAGCCGCCTTGCCCTCAGCGCCCACCAGCGCTGGCCCGATTGAGGCTATCGGCTTGAGCAGTAACGGCCGGCCGAGCTATCCGATCGCCCCGCCTAAACCAGCCAAGATCGGCGCTTGTACCGAGGCGGTTGCTGCGCTCGGCCTATGCACTACACCCGAAGTTCCAACTCAAAGGTAAGCCTGCTATGCACACATTGGACTTAACTCCCGGGCGAATTGGCGCCTTCGCTAGGTGTTTGCTTGCCAGTGGCATGGCCCTGTTGGCCGCGCTGATCATGCCTGAGCGTGCAATGGCCGCGGCCGAGTACAAGATCGTCACGGCGTCCGACAAAGGTACTTACTACGCCATCGGCAAAGACCTGGCCAAGTTCGTGGCGCCCGACGCTGATGTGCAGTTGGAAGTGATGGCCACTTCAGGCTCGGCCGCCAACGTCAAGCTGCTGCGCTACGAGCCAGGAGTCAAGCTGGCCGTCGTGCAGGCCGATGTGTTTCAAGCCTTTGTCGACCGCGCTGGCAGCGGCAATAACGAGGCGGCTGCCATGGTCAGGCCTTTGCGGGTGATCTTGCCGCTCTACAACACCGAGATCCATTACATCGTGCGGGCCGATTCACCTCTCAACTACATCCACGACATCAAGGATGCCAAGATCAACGGTGGTCTGGTGGGCAGCGGCGCGGCGCTGATCACCCACACGCTCTACCGCATGATGTTCAGCGGGCCGATGCCGGAGGCACAGGCCAGCTTCATGTCCAATGAAGAGGCGCTGGTCAAGCTGATCTCCGACAAATCGGTCGATGTGGTGGTGGTCGCCGCCGGCCAGCCCGCGCCGCTAATCGCCAATATGCGGCCCGAAGCGCAGAAGTTCATCAAGCTGCTGAAGTTTGACCCCGACCATCCCGCCAGCAAGACCGCCTTGGGTACCTATACGCCAGCCAAGATGCTGGCCGCCAGCTATCCCAATCTGCTGAGCGAAGACTTCACCACCATCTCGGTGGGCGCCTTTTTGGTCACCTATGACTACAACCTGAAGGACACCATCTCGCACATGGCCCGGTTCGGCCGCTCGCTCTGCCAGAACTTCTCACGCCTGCAAGCAGACGGCCACCCGAAATGGCGTGAGGTCAGCCTGAAGCTGCCGGAGCTTGGCAATGGCTGGACCTATTTCGGGCCCACCGCACGCGAATTGCGCGCTTGCAACGTCGTTATGAAGAAGCGGTGTTCGGCGGAGGAACGCATCTTGGGCCTGTGCAATTGAGTTGCTTGCCAATGGGCTAAGCCGGCTGATAGCCACTCGCCAAGGCTTTTGAGTTGGGCGCTTCTGTTTTGTCTGCCCCGCACAAGGCATTGAAAATGACGCCAGCATTGGTCGACCTTTTAGCAACTGCCCGAACGGGAGCTTTTGTGACGGGCCTTACCCAGGGCCACCTTGCTCAGGCAAGACTTCGCTTTCGCGAATAGGTTTACCTTGAGGGCGGGCAAGCCGGCGGAGCGGCGTTGAACACTTAGCTAGCCTTGGGAAACAAGCTCCTCAGGCACTTCGGTTAAGGATGGGTGCCCAAACACCTGATTTGGAGCGAGAAAGTTGCTGGCGAACCTGGGCGCTTACATGACTGCCTCGGCCCGGCATTTCCTTGCTACGTTGGAACGCTGCCCTCAAGTGCGTTTCAGCGCACGTTTCATGCCGAGTGTTTCCCATTCAGACCTGTCTCTGTTGGCGCAAGCTGCTACTTCTGGACCGTATTGCGACGGTCGTCTGCTGCGTCGATTAGAAAGACGCTCCTCACCAACGCGATGGAAAGTTTCGTCATCGTCATGGTGGACGCAGCTCTCAGCTCAAGTGCGTGTTGAGCACTTCCACTTTGGCGCATTGATGCCTTTACGGGTGGCAGCGTTCATCGCGTCGCCTGCAGGCCCGTCGAATCCGATATTGCTCTCCCTCGGTTTGGTGCTTGCCCGTTCATGGCTGTCACGATCTTCTTGCGCAGCATGCACAATCCCAGCCACGCCCACGCTTTCATACACCGCAATGCCGATCCATGATTGACGAGTCGCGCCTGCAGGCCCTGGTCCGAATGGACGTGGCGCAGCGCCTGCGCAGCAATGATCTGAGCCTGACCGTGGGCAATTTCGTGCTGGCGTTACTGGTTGCGGGCAGCCTGCACAAGGCAGCGCCGCCGGCTTGGGTGGCCTGCTGGCTAGGCTTGCAGTTCGTCAACATGGCCTTTCACCTCTGGCTGGGCCTGCGCTGGTTGCGCAGCCCGCTGACGATCAGCAATGCGCCGCTCTGGCTGCGTCGGGTGACGCGCACCTCAGGGATCAACGGTTTGCTGTGGCTGGTGGCGATTCATCTCTTTTGGCTTGGTGGCAGCGATGCACAGCGCATGTTGCTATGGGCTTGGATGATAGGCATCAGTTCGGCTGCGCTGCATTCGCTGCATGCCTACTTGCCGGCCTATTTCGCCATGGTGGGGCCGGTTTTGCTGGGGCTGTTGTTGGCCGTGCTGGTGCACGGCGCGATTGACACCTGGGCCGTCTTGGCCGTGCTGCTACTCGGCGCCACGCTCTACATTCACTTTGCCGTTTCCCTGCGGCGCTTGCTGTGGGACTCGTTGCGCCAAGCCCATCAGCTCGCTCATCTGAGCGAAAGCTTGAAGCAGGAGAAGGACCTGGCCGTCAAACTGAGCCAGTCGCGCAGCCGCTTCCTAGCCGCTGCCAGCCATGATCTGCGCCAGCCCGTGCATGCGCTCTCGCTGTTTGTCGGCGCGTTGAAGCAAAACTCTAATCCGGCGCAGTCAGCGCAGATATTGCAGCATGTGAGCAGTGCCGTTGATGCCATGGGGGCCATGTTCAACGCCTTGTTGGACATTTCCAAGCTGGACGCCGAGCAGCTGCAACCGCAGTGGCAGACGGTGGATTTGCGCGCGCTGCTGACCCGTATGTCGGCCGACCACAGCCTGCAAGCACAGGCCAAGGGACTGCGCTTTGTTTGCGATCTTCCACCTTCTGAAGGGGCACAGGCCTCACCGGCGTCAAAGGCGTCACAGGCGGCGCTGACGGTGCGCAGCGACCCAGCTTTGCTGGAACGGGTGCTGCGCAATCTGCTCTCCAATGCGCTGCGTTACACCGCGCAGGGCGGCGTGCTGCTGCGGGCCCGCCAGCGGCACGGCCGCATTGAACTTCTAGTGGCAGACAGCGGGGTGGGCATTGCCAGGGCGCGCCGCGCCGAGGTGTTTGATGAATTCGTGCAACTGCATGAGTCGGGTCAAGGCCTCGGCCTGGGGCTGGCGATTGTTCATCGCCTGTCTGGCCTGCTGGGCCTGAGGCTGCGCTTGCGCTCTCGGCCGGGCCGGGGAAGCTTGTTCACGCTCATGCTGGCGCCGCACGACGAGGGGGCGGCTGCAGCGCCAAGCCCGCTCGCACAGCCCCAGTTAGGTGGGGAGTTGGTCATCGTGCTCGATGAAAGCGCCGAGATTCGGCAGGCCATGAGCACCTTGCTGTCGGCCTGGGGCCTGGGCGTCATCAGCGCCTCCAATGTGGACGAGCTGATGCCGCAGCTGATGGACGTGAGCGCTGTGCCGCGCTTGCTGCTGTGCGACTACCGCTTGGGCGGCGGCTACACCGGCAGCGGCGCGATTGCACGGCTCCGCGAACTGTTCAACAGCGATATCCCGGCCGTGCTGCTCAGCGGCGACACCAGCGCCGCACGCACAGAGGAGGCGCTGGAGCAGGGTCTGACTCTGCTACAAAAGCCGCTCACGCAAGTGCAGTTGCGCGCGGCAGTTACCCAGGCTTTGCGGCCTATTCAACCGCCTATCGCGATCAGTACGACATCGTCTGACTGACCATGCCGGCCGCCCGGGCTGCCTCCACGGCCTGCAGGCGGTGCACCACACCCAGGGCTTTGAAGATGGCCGATACGTGGCCCTTGACAGTCTTCTCCTCCATGCCCAACTCGCGCGCAATTTCCTTGTTGGATTTGCTATTGCACAGCTCTTGCAAGACTTCGCGTTGGCGTGGCGTCAAGCCGTCCAGGCTGGGCTCGGCCGGGCCGGCGTCAGGCGCCATGGCCATCAGTGGCGGCACATAGATCTCACCGCCCAGCACCAGCGTTAGCGCCGCCAGCAGGGTGGCTGGACTGGCGGACTTGGGGCAATAGCCTCGTGCGCCGGCTTTGAGTACGCGGCGCACATCGGCAGGGTCCTCCGACGATGACAGCACCAAGCTGGGCAGCAGCGGATGGTGGCGTTTGAGTTGCTCCAGCAAGGCCATGCCCGCCATGCCGGCCATACGCAGATCCAGCAGCACGGCGTCCACATCGGGGTGCTGGGCCAGGCAGTCCATGGCGGCGATTCCGTCGTTGGCTTCCAGGATCAGCTCGGGCGCTCCCAGGCTTTGCAACGCGGCGACGACACCGGCACGCACCAGGGGGTGGTCATCGACGAGCAAGAGTTTCATGCGGCTCACTCTAGCAGCCGACGCAGGGGCTGAGTAGGTCCCGAGACCAAGTCTTGGGTCCAAGGTCCGATTGTGCGAGCAGTTGCGAGATTTGAAACTTGCGCTCGTTGAAGCCAAGCAGGCAGACCCTGCCCATTCAATGCAGCGCCCGAGCCACTCCACCACGCGCAAGAGCACAGGTATTGGCACAGGCACGCGTGCCACCAATCAAGCAGTTTCTATCCAGGGAGTCGACATGAACAAGCCAACATTGCACCTTCGTCATTCAACCAGGGCCACCGGCTTGCCGCGCCCATTGCCGCTGTGCTTGGCCATCGCCGCCCTGTGCAGCACGGGCCTCGCCGAAGCCAGAGACTTGGTCTGGGCAGGCGGCAACAAAGCAGCCGGTGATCCTGCGGGGTCTAGCCGCATGAGCTTCAACAGCAATTGGCAGGGGCAGAACGTCCAGCCAGCGGAAGGGGACATCCTCCACTTTGGCAATACGAACTGGTTGGTCGTCGTCAATGACCTGGGCTACCGCGTCTACAACCAGATTTCCTTTGAGACCGGTGCGAGTGCCTACACGCTGCAGGGCGTGGGCAACAACATCGGGCTCACCAACGGCATCGTCAACAGAAGCAGCAATAAGCAGGTGTTCGATTGGGGTAACGCAGCGGGCTTCGTCATCAGCGCGAACCAGACCTGGGACGGCGGCACCACCGGCATGACCATCTCAGGTGGCATGGACCAGCAACGTGATCTGACTCTGTCCAACAAGGTGGTCTACAAGAATCTCGACTCCACTTCGATCGGCGACGACCCCAATTCGAACGTCAGCCTGACGATCAATTCCGCCAGCACTTACAGCACCGGGGGCTCCCTCGCCCTCGGCGGCGGCTTCCCATCCAGCAGCGGCACCATCAATGTGCGCGGCTCGGACAGCAGTTTGGTCGTCGGCACAGATCTGAGCCTGGGCGACGTCGGCACCGGCACCTTGCTGATCGACTCCGGCGCCAGCGCCTCCAGCCAGACCGTGAATATGGGAAGAACCGGGACTGCAAAGCTGACGGTGGACGGCGTCAAATCGAGCTTCAGCACTGTCGGCGTGTTGTACAACAACAGCGATGTGATCGTTTCGGGCGGTGGCACCTTCACCGCCACCGGCAATATGGGTCCCGGCTTCGTGCCCAATGTGAACTCCAGCGTCACGGTGAAGGACACAGGCACGCTGTTCAAGGTAGGCATAGGCTTCTATCTGGGCACCAAAGGCAACGGGCTGATGCAGGTCAGCAAGGGCGCCACTGCCGACATCAACAATCTTTTCATAGGAGAAAACGGTACTGGCGGCTTTGGCGTGCTGGAAGCGACAGGACTTGGGTCCACCTTGAAGGCCCAGCGCGTCAGCGGCAATGCAGGCCTCTTGAACGTCTCCAACGGGGCCAAGGTTCAAGTGTCGGATTGGATGACGATGGGGCAGGCAGGAGACTCCAGCTTCGTGGCTGCGGTGGGGGGCAGCGGCGCGCTTTTGAGCGTTACCAACACCCTCACCGTGGGCTCCGTCGGCGCCGGTCGGCTGGATGTTCTGGGCGGCGGCGTTGTCGATGTCGGGCAACTGGTGATCGGTAATCTTGGCATCGTCAATCTGCAGGGCGGCCTCCTCAAGATGGGGACGGGCAAGATATCCGGCACCTTGAACTGGGAGTCCGGCACGCTCAATTTCAAGTCGAACTACGCCACGGGCGACTTTTTGGGCCACGACATGGTGCTCAGCGCCGGTCAGATCCTCAAAGGTGACGCTCAGATTCGTGTGGGCGCGGGCGATAGCCTCACCTTCGCAGGAGGGGTGCTGCAGGCGCTTGATTTCCAAATGGATGTGAATGCCTCCGCCACTGTGGGCCGCGCCAGCAGCCTGGCGGCTAACACCGTCAAGAACTACGGCCGCCTGAAGCTGGACGGTGGTTCAGTCAGCGGCGCCTTGCTCAATGCCGGCACCATGACCGGCTCGGGCACTATCCGCGCCAACGCGGCTCAGGCGGGCTTCACCAACAGCGGCCGGTTTGACCAGGGTGACTATGTTGAATTGGCCAATTCAGGCAGCAATATCAATACCGGCGTTTGGACCTTGGGCAAGGGCGGCGCCCTGCAGCTGAAGGCAAGCAACCTGAATAACCAGGGCTTGATGAGCATGGCCGGCGCCAGCATCGGCGCTTCTGATGCCACCAGCGTCCTGAGCAATGACGCGAGCGGCACGATCAGCGGCAATGGCGTCATCAGCGCCAAGTTTGCCAACCAGGGCAGCCTGATCGTCGATGGCGGCAAGCTCGCCATCGACAAGAGCTTTGCCAATGGCGGCCAGATCCTCTTGACTTCGCCCATTGCCAGCCTGAGTGGCGGGGCGATCGACAACACGGGCCGCATCGAAGGTCTCGGCCAGATCGGTAATGCGATCAACAACCAAGGCTTTGTCAGCGCCAAGGGCGGCACCTTGACGCTCGCCGCTGCGGTGAGCAATAGCGGTACGCTGACCGTGGGCCGCGACGCGACCCTGCTCCTGACCCAGGGCCTGCAGCCGAACACGGGCAAGATCCAACTCGCCGGCGGCAGCTTCGACAACAATGGCAAGGCCCTGCTCAATCAGGCCTCCGGCGTGATCAGCGGTTTTGGTGAAGTGCGCAGCGGCCTGCTCAGCAATAACGGCAAGGTTTTGCTGAGCGGCGGCAACTCGACGATCTACGCTGACGTGCTCAGTACCGCTGCCAGCCAGATCATTCTTTCTGGCAATAGCAACAGCACCTTCTACGGCAATGTGGATGTGCAAAGCGGCGCCGAATTGCGCGTGTCGACCGGCTCGGTCGCGACCTTTTTCGGCACCGTGCAACAGCGCACCGGCGCCAAGTTCAGCGGGGCGGGCGCCAAGCGATTCGAAGGCACGCTGACGGTGGGCGCATCGCCGGGCCTGGGCAGCGATGAGGGCGATGTGGAGTTCGGCGACAGCAGCACCTACCTGGCCGAGATTGGCGGCATCACCGCCTGCACCTTGCGCTGCGGCAGCGATGAGGCGTTCAAGAACAGCAGCTTCGACAAGTACATCGTGGCCGGCAATCTGAGCCTGAACGGCACGCTCAAGCTGACTTCTTGGAACGGCTTTGTGGCGCAAAAGGGCCAGAGCTTCGACCTGCTGGACTGGGGCACGGTGACTGGCACGTTTGCCGACATCGATGCCAGCGGTTTCAAGCTCGCTGCGGGGACGACCTTGGACTACAGCCAGCTCTACACGAGCGGCGAAATCAAGGTGGTGGCCGCTGCCGTGCCCGAGCCCGAGAGCTATGCCTTGATGTTGGCCGGGCTGGTCATGCTGGCTTGGCGCCGCCGCAAGCTGAGCTGAGCTGAGCTGATGCTCAGTTGACGTCCAGGGCCGGCAGCCGGCCCATCCATCCCAGACAACCCTTGCCAGCCAGGAGCTGCCATGCTTTCACTTTCAACAAGCCCTGCCGCGCGCAGGCTGAGCGCGCCCTTGCTGGCGGTACTCAGCCTGGCGCTGCCGGGCGGCGCAGCCATCGCGCAGACCGGCGCGCCAGCCAAGTCAGCCCCATCCACTCAGGCCATCGAGCAAGTCGTCATCAAGCTGCTCAAGAGCCGGCCCGAGCTGGTGCGCGAAGCGCTGGACGAGTTGCAGCGCCGCGAGTTGGCTGGCCATGCCCAGCAGGAAAGCAAGGCCCTCGCCGCTTCTGCCAAAGCCATTGCCGACGCATCTGACGCCACGGTCTTGGGCAACCCGGCCGGCGATGTGACGCTGGTGGAGTTCATCGATTACCACTGCGGCTATTGCAAGAAGCTGGCCCCCAGCATCGAGGCGCTGATCCAGCGCGACGGCCAGTTGCGCGTGCTGGTCAAGCACCTGCCCATTCTGGGGCCAGAGTCGATTGCGGCGGCGCAGCTGGCCTTGTCGGCAGGCCAGGGCAGCACGGCGCAGCAAGTGCACAAGGCCTTGCTGAGCGCTGATGCCATTGACGCCGCCAGCTTGCAGGCCATCAGCCGCCAGTTCGGCCTCAAACCGGTGGACGTGGTGGCAGTGAATCGCCAGCTCGGTGAAGTGCGCGTGCTGTCTGAGCGGCTGGGCATCCAGGGCACGCCGGCCATCGTCGTCGGCGATGTGATGTTCCGTGGGGCCGTCGGCACCGAGCAACTTGCCGCAGCGATAGACGCGGCGCGGCGAGCTCAGTCTGCCAAGTCAGCCAAGGCGGGAAGCAAGCCGGTGGCTGAAATCCGCCGCGTGGCGCGCCCCACTTGATCGACACCCTCTTGCACTCATCGGAGTCATCACCATGAATTGGTTTTCTCGCTTCTTGATCACGCTGCTGGCGACCGGCGCCTTCGCGTCGGCGCACGCCGCTGATACCTCCTACAACGTCGTTGCCAGCAATGGCCAATGCCTGGACAGCAGCGGCGTTCTCAGCCCATGCGGCAAGGCCGAGCAGCGCTTCGTCTTCGGTGCTGACGGCACGGTCTATCTGCCCGGCAGCGACGTCAAGCGCTATTTGCAGGGCAATCTGTTTGCGAGCAAGACGGTCAGCTTCAGCACCGCGCTGTCCACCGGTAACGCCAGCACCTACTGGAGCCGCCCCGGCGGCAATCAACTGCAACTCAGCCAATCCCGGGCGATGTCGGCCATGTGCTTGTCATGGCAGTTGGTGGGCACTGTGAAGCCAGGCGTGCTGAGCGCCGAACTCGCGCTGTGCTCGGCCACGGCAGCCAACCAGAAGTGGAGCTTGGCCAACCCCTTACCCGTCGATTTGGCCGACGCCAGCAAGACCCAGGTCAGGAGCAGCACGCGCAACTGCTTGCAGCAGGTGGATTTCACATCGCCGCTCTCGACCAGCAAGTTGAACGTGTCGGCATGTACGGGGACGGCAAAGAGCGAGTACTTTCGCTTCACCAACCAGGGCGCCATCGTGTTGAATGGCTATTGCCTGACGACATCGGGCGATGCGGGCTCCGCCGTCGGCCTGGGCAGTTGTGGCGAGACCGGTGTGCCGCCCGCAGCCAACCAAAAGTGGACGCGTGGCAGCAACTCGAGCATTAAGTCAGCCAGTGGCCTGTGCCTCACTCAAAAAGGGGCCGGTGTCGACCTTCAGACCTGCGATGCCGGCAATATGTCCCAGTACTGGAGCACCAGCAGCATCGTGGCAAGCACCTGGCCGCAGGGCGTGCCCGACAAGCCCACCACCTATGTGCCGGGCCAGAAGTTGAGTAATGGCCAGGTCAATACGATCGTCAACTGGATCCAGCGCGAAACCTCGATCAGCAGCACCCCGTTTTGCTACAAAACTGCGGCCTACGACCGTGGTGCCGGCATCTTGCCCGCTTGCGCCGACGGCCAGTACCAAGACGGCGCCTTGTGCTACAGCAACTGCCGCAGCGGCTACCACCCGGTTGGCTCGGTGTGCTGGAGCAACCAGGCCTTGTCCTACCAGCCCGGCAACCGTTGCACGGCACGTGACGCCTTGGGTACCTGCTGGGCCTGGAAGATGAACGATTGCAAGGACGGCTATACCAGCGACCGCATCGCCACCTGCTGGCTCAACAAGGCCTCCTATCAGAACGGTGCCGGCAGCCTGCTGAAGTCCTGCAACTCCAATCGCGTGCTGCAGGCCGGCCTGTGCTACGTCAAGCCGCGCGATGGTTACCAGTGCAACGTCACCAATTGCAACCAGCGCTGCGCCGCGGGCATTGCCGATTGTGGTGCGGCGGCCTGCGCCAGCAATGCCAACCAGTGCGTCAACACCATCAGCAATATGGTGGTCAGCTCGGCCATGATGATAGGCAGCTTTGCCACAGCGGGCGCCATCAACGAGGCCAAGAAAGGGGTGATGGCCGCCAAGGATATCTACCAAGCAGCCAAGACGGCCGATGAACTGGCGACGGCCCTGCTACTGCTTTCGAATGACATCAATAACTTCCTGAACCTGGCCGAGAACGATCTGGCGTCCATTTCCAGCGCCGACATCGCGGCCCAGATCGCCGCCAGGTACCCACCCAATGCAGAAGGCAGCAAAGCCGACTACAAGCACATTGCGCGGGAATGGGCGGCACGGCAACTGCTGTTCTACATCGCCGACCTGATCAAGGACCTCGACATGATCATCATCACGGCGATCGACCCGACGGGTATTGCCCGCGTCATTGACGCCTTTGCCAAGCCGCCTTGCATGGACCACACGCCGATGCCCTAATGTTGGCGTGGAGTCGGCGGCGACCGGTGCTAGGAGCCTGGAAGTTGAGCGCCCTTCGCGCCCAGCACCAAGCACCACGCCGCCGACACCCTCACCAAGGCGACGCGCGTCTTGCTGTTTGACAATCGGGTCACACGCATGACACGCGGTGCAGCAGTCGGCAACGACAAAAGCAAGTGGGATCTTTCAAGGCTGGCCGTAGCGGGTACCCATCCATTTGGCACCGTGGCGGAGAGGCGCCGCCCGGTCCTCTTGCGCCTCGCGGGAAGCCGTCAACGCGACGTCACCCGGTTAACTCCGCGTTGCCGTTCAGGTTTGCTGCAGCTCACCTCGCCAAGTTGTACTTCCGCTTTGGATCGATAGCGCGAGTTCGGCGCATTGATGCATCGCACCGTGAATGCAGCAACCGGCTGCGTATGACTGCAACCGCGGCACATCTGCCGGTCGCCAATGCGTCTGGGCTTCAGGCGAGCACCCCGACCAGGTCACTTGACGACGATTCGCCGGGCCTCCAGGCACAATCCAGATGATCTGGATGAACTTGGCGACGGGCCTGCCGGGAATCCCACCTTGAAGAATGGAGCAGCATCAATGGCACTGACGAAGAAGGGCGAGTTCTGGTACGGGACAACGTCGGGCGACACCCAAGCCGAGCTGCGCAGCTACAGCCTTGCGAATCGCCATGAGGCCGTCCGGTTTGCGGCGTCAAAATGCGACTGCGGCTGCCGGACCTTCGCGCTGCAGACCGATGAAGAAGCCGGCGTGGCCATCCGCACCTGCACCGACTGCGGGGAGGAGCACCTGATGGGCGACAGCGCGGACCACCTTGAAGGATCCGTGCCCGAGACGCACGAGTGCGTGTGCGAAAACGAGGTGTTCGAGCTGATGTCCGGCGTCTCCGTGGTCGAGGGCACACATAACGTGCGCTGGTACTACATCGCTTGCCGCTGCGTGGAATGCAATCTGGTCGGGGTCTTCGCAGACTGGAAGTGTGAAGCGGGTGATGCGGCGGCCTTCTTGGCCAAGGTATGAACGGCAGATACCCGCAGAGGCAGGAAAGACGGTCAAGTAGCTGGCAGTCAGCTAGCAACAATTGGAAAATGCAATATCGCGCTGAACTAAGGACTTAGCCAAGTGCCTTTTGTACTTGTCGCTCCGAAACCAACCGTGCGAAGTACAAAATCGGTTGATCATTCAAGCCGAAGACAAAATCCGGAGACGGAAGCTGGTACTTTTCGCTCAGTCCTAAGTGGTGCCACTTTGGCGAGCTCGGGCAAGGGATCGTTTGGGTGAATCGCGGTTCACGCCGAGTCGTTCTGCGATCTGTCTTACCGTAAAGCCCTCATCACGTAATCTTGTGGCAAGTTCAAGCCGCGCAGTGACTTTCGAACGTTGCTTAAGTGCGTAAACTTCTCAATGACAGCCAGTAATTTGCGGCCGAAATTGGATGTTTTCTGGGCGGCCGCAGTCCGAAATTTTGCAGCGATTTCAGAACGACTCTCTCAAGCGCGCTTCAGCGCACGCTGCATCCCGGGTGTTTGCCATTCTGACCTGTCTCGGTTGACGAGCAGCAACTCAAGCTCCGCGTGCTGCGCAACCGTCTGGCGTGCCATCGACGTGCCGCCAAGCATGATGATCGCGCCCAGTCCGTTGACAGTCTCGACATCCCGGGCGAGCAAGTGAACGCTGATCGGCCCTTGGCTAGACTGGCCACTGCGGGGATCCAAAATGTGGTGATGGCGCTCGCCCTTATGCAGGAAGAACCGTTCGTAGTCGCCACTGGCCGCCAGCACGCCTTGACCACTCAATGGCAGGACACCCAAGAGTCGATCTGAACGTCGTGGGTCACGTAGCCCAACGCGCCATGGTCGGCCCTGCCAGCTGCCGCTGTACAGCACGTCACCGCCGCCGTTGATCAAGGCGTTTTCGATGCCGTTCTCTTGAAGCCGGCGCAAGCCGGCCGCGAGAATGGGAAGCTTGGCGACGCCGCCCAAATCGAGGGCGGCGCCCTTGTGAAGCAGGGCGGCAGTGCCAGCTAACGGGTCGATCCGAAGTCCCTTGGCGCCAACCCGGCTCAATTCATTCGCCAGTTGCTGTGATTCCGGGACCTGGCCCAAATTGCCAACTTCAAACTGCCAGCTCTTGAGGCTGCCAACAGTCATGTCGAAGAGTCCGTTCGACTCCCGATGAAGGCGCTGCCCTTGCTGAAGCGCGGCCATCAACTCTGGCGGTACCGCCACAGCGTGCAGGCCCGCTGCGCGATTGACGGCGCTGAGTGCACTGGCTGGGTCGTAGCGACTCATCATGGCGCTGAGACGCGCCATTTCTTGGTAAGCACTCTCCACTGCAAAGACCAGGCGTGCGGCATCTGGACCTTCGACGGCAATGTCGACCTGAGTGCCGAGTAGGGCGCGTGAGTCACGCCGCTGCTGCAATGAAGGCAAAGCGCTCGATTGAGCAACGCCCAAGCCAGCCAGACCCAGCAGGGGAACAAGCGACATCAACTGGCGCCGTTTCAGACCAGCTGCTTTCAAGGGCTTTGTGCTCACGCTAGGCCCCTCACTTCGACAGCGACACCATATGGTCAACAGCTGCCTTCACCTCATCGTCACTCAAGGTGCTGCCACCACCTCGAGGGGGCATCATGCCTTTGGCGCCGGTGAAGCCTTCGATGGCGTGCTTGTACAAAGTCTCGTTGCCCTGGGCGATGCGAGGGCCCCAGTCGGCCTTGTCACCAGGCTTGGGGGCACCGGCCACGCCTGCGGCATGGCACATGGCGCAGGTCTTGCCAAACACCGACTTGCCCAGCGCGTTTTCGGGCGCGGTGCTGGCGGGGGTAGGTGCTGCTGCCACGGTCGTGCTGGCTGCTGGCGCCGCGGTGTTGGCCGCTGAGTCGCCTTCCTTCTGGCCGCAGGCGGCCAGGGAGAGCAGGGCGGCCGCAGAGACACCGACGGCGAATGACTTGCAAATGAGGCGCATGGTTTTCATGTCAATCAGCTTTCGAATAGGAGTTTTCGGCGCGATTCTAGGAAGCCGATGCCGGCCTTAATAGGGGCGAATTTGTTTATTTGCGACCTTCCTGGGCTTATTTGAATTCCTTAACTTGGTTCAAGGCGGGGCGCAGGGCGAGTGGAAAGAATCCGGCAACTTCTTCAAGAGCAATAGCCCACCTCTAAGCCATGCCTAACTACCCATTCAATCGCTGCCTGCGAGCCTGGGTCTTGGCGTGCCTGCTGGCTGCATTGGGCGTTGCCACTGCGGCGCCATTGATGTATGCAGGCCAGCTTGATTGGGTTTGCTCAGCAAGCGGACAGGCCAAGCTGGTGCAAGTCGGCGGTGATGCCGATGCGCAATCGGACGCAGCACTGCACGCCTCCGGCACCCTGCAGTGCCCTAACTGCTTATTGGGTGGGCCGCTGCCGACTTGTGCAGTGCCTTCGCCCCATTTACCTCCCAAAGCCAGTCGATTGCCCCTGCCGGGCAGCGACGCGAACCCACCTCAGTTCACTACCGTGCCGCCACCGGCGCGCGGCCCACCAACGTCCATCCAAGCCTGAAGAGGAACATCATGAGCGAGCAAGACAAGAAGAATGAAAGCAATGGCGGAGGCGTGTTGGCACGTCGCCGCTTCATGAACACCGCAGCTCTGGCGGGTCTGAGCATCGGGGCGATTGCCTGTACCGACAAGGCCGCCAGCACTGCCGCCGCGCCTGCGGCCTCCGGCGCCGCCCCTGCGCATAGCGGTGGCGCAGCCAACGCCACCCATCTGAAGCCAGGTGAGCTGGACACCTATTACGGCCTCTGGAGCGGTGGCCACACCGGCGATGTGCGTGTGTTGGGCCTGCCTTCCGGCCGCGAGATCCATCGCATCCCCTGTTTCAACCCCGATGCCCTGGTCGGCTGGGGCGTCACGAATGAGTCGAAGAAGGTGATGGGCACCAAGGCCGACGGTTCGCTGCGCTACACCGTGGCCGACACCCACCACGTGCACGCCTCCTACAAAGACGGCAACTACGACGGCCGCTATGCCTGGGTCAACGACAAGATCAACAGCCGTATCGCCCGCATCCGCCTCGACTACTTGTGAAGAGTCAAGACGTTGTTGCCTGAATCAGGAAGACGGGACATGGGCGGGCGGCATCCAATGCCGTGATGCGGTCGATGCCAGTTGTAGTGATGAATCCATCGCGCCAGCGCGCTGGTTCTGTCGCGGGAGTGCTGGTAGGTCTGGCTGTACGCCCACTCTCGCAGTGCCGATTGAATGAACCGCTCGGCCTTGCCGTTTGTTTGTGGACGGTAGGCCCGCGTGAAGCGATGTTTGATGTTCAACTCAGCGCAGGCCTGCTTGAAGTCCTTCGACCGGAACGGCGAGCCGTTGTCCGTGAGAAGCGCTCGCACCGTGACACCCAGCCCCGCGTAGTAGCTCACTGAAGCCTGCAGGAAGGCCACTGCGCTGCTCTTGCGCTCATCGGGGTGAATCTGCGTGAACCCGATGCGGGCGTGGTCATCCACGGCCACAAACAAGACTTCCCAGCCTGCGCCGCCGAACGTGTCTGCGCGGTTGCCGGTTACGCGATGACTGGGTCGCTCAATACGCCCGAGCTTCTTGGTATCGATGTGCAGCAGGTCGCCAGGCGCTTCATGTTCATAGCGCACGACAGGCTCAGGCGGACGTAGATCGCTGAGCTTGGACAGGCCGGCTCGTCTGAGGACGCGGCTGACGGTGGCCTTGGAAACGGTCAGGCTGGAGGCAATGCTTGCTTGCAGCATGAACTTGCGGCGCAACTCAACGATGGCAAGCGCCTTGCCCGGCTCAATCGCTCTGGGCGACTTCTGCGGCCTTGAGGACTTGTCGACCAGGGCGACTTCGCCTTGAGCAAGGTAGCGCCCAAGCCACTTGCGGGTCGTCATCTCGCTGACACCATGAGCCTTTGCGGCTTGCGCCACAGTTTGGCCTCTCAATGTGATGTCCTGAACCATTTCGATTCGACGCACGTAGGTCAATCGGGCATTCTTATGAATGTTCATCTGGGTTGTCCTCCTGAGCTGACTGGGGGTTTGGCGATTTCCAGTCTCTCAGAACCAGTCCGGGTGAACACCCGATACAACCTATTGGAACTTCACAACTACTTCGTTTGCGACAAGATCACCGAGTTGCCCAATGTGCAGGGCTTCCACGGCATCTTCCCGGACAAGGCCGACCCGGTCGATCCGAAGATCAACTACACCACCCGCGTCTTCTGCGGCGCCGAGTTCTCGATCCCGCTGCCGAACGCCGGCATTGAAGACGGCACCAAATACCACTCGCTGTTCACCTGCGTGGACGCCGAGAGCATGGACGTGCGTTGGCAAGTGCTGATCGACGGCAACTGCGATCTGACCGCCACCTCTTACGACGGCAAGCTGGCCGCCACCAACCAGTACAACACCGAGATGGGCGTGCACTACGAGGACATGATGTCCGCCGAGCGCGATGCCTGCCTGTTCTTCAACATTGCCCGCATCGAAGAGGCCGTCAAGGCCGGCAAATTCAAGACCTATGGTGACTCCAAGGTGCCGGTGGTGGACGGCACCCGCGAGGCCAACAAGGACGCCAAGACCGCGCTGACCGCCTATGTCTCGGTGCCGAAGAACCCACACGGCGTCAACGCCAGCCCGGACGGCAAGTACTTCATCTGCGCCGGCAAGCTCTCGCCCACCGGCACCGTGATCGAACTCGCCAAGGTGCTCGATTACTTCGACGGCAAGCTGGAAGCCGCCGACAAGGCCATCGTCGCCGAGGTCGAACTGGGCCTGGGCCCCTTGCACACCGCCTTCGACGGCCGCGGCAATGCCTACACCACGCTGTTCCTGGACAGCCAGGTGGTGAAGTGGAATGTTGAAGCCGCCATCAAGTTCCACGGTGGCGACAAGAGCGCCAAGTACGTGGTCGACCGCATCGATGTGCAGTACCAGCCCGGCCACTTGAACGCCTCGCAGTCGGAAACCAAGGCCGCGGACGGCAAGTACCTGGCCGTGGGTTGTAAATTCTCTAAGGACCGTTTCCTGCCGGTGGGTCCGCTGCACCCCGAGAACGAGCAGATGATCGACATCTCCGGCGACAAGATGGTGCTGTTGGCGGATCACCCAGTGCGCGGCGAACCGCACGACTTCATCATCTTCAAGCGTGATCTGCTCAAGCCCAAGCAGGTCTACAACCTCGACGAGTTCCCGCTCGCCACCAAGGACCCGAAAGATTCCGGCGTGGTGCGCAACGGCAAGAAAGTCACCGTGCGCCTGACCTCGCAGGCCCCGGCATTCAGCATGCGCGAGTTCAAGCTGAAGAAGGGCGACGAGGTCACGCTGATCTTGACCAACTTGGACAAGATCGAAGACCTGACGCACGGTTTTGCCATCCCCAAGTACAACGTCAACTTCATCGTCAACCCGCTGGAAACCGCTTCGGTCAGCTTCATCGCCGACAAGCCGGGCGTGTTCTGGTGCTACTGCACCCACTTCTGCCATGCGCTGCACCTGGAAATGCGCACACGCATGATTGTGGAAGCTTAAGGCAATGCTGAATATGTACCCGTGATGCGGCGCGCCTCGGTTCGGGATGGACAACAAGGCGCAAACCACAGCCATAGCCCAAGCTATGGCGAGGATTTGCAACGCAGTTGGACGCCTGAAGCGGGGATGCGCAGCGCACGAGGGACTTGTTCGGCGTCGCCTCCAAAGAGGGCCTAGCAACAGCCCCCGGTGGCGCGCGGACTCGAGCCCCGCCGCCACCTTGCGGACGAGCGCCATCCGGCGCTCGTCCGGCCGACAGGAAGAGTAGATGAAATCGCATAGCCATGGACTGGCGGCCAAGTTGGGGAACTTCCTCCGATTGGCCGCATTTTTTCTGGTGCTGGTCTTGGGCGCGGAAGCCGCGCAGTCCAGCAACGGAGCCTATGAAGCCGCCTTGCCGGCCGAACTGGCCACGGCCAAGGATATGTGCGCCCTGCTGCCTTGCAGGGACGTCTTCCCTGGTGCCAAGAGCTTCTCCGAGCGGCTCGGCTCGCCGCCCTATGTGAAGGCGCTGGGCGAGGCCGACAAGTTGCTCGGTTATGTGATGCTGTCCACCGACATCACCGACACCCCGGCCTATTCCGGCAAGCCGGTGGTCACCCTGATCGGCATGGACCTGACGGGCCACTTCGTCGGCATCAAGGTGCTGAAGCATTCGGAGCCGATTCTGCTGCTGGGCATCCCGGAATCGGCGCTGCTCAAATTCAATGATCAATATCTCGGCAAGTCGGTCGCCGACAAGATCGAGGTCGGCCAAACCCGTCCGGACGAGAACGTGCTCGGCGTCGACGCGATCTCCGGCGCCACTGTCACCGTGATCGCTCAGAATCAGGTCTTGATGGCTTCGGGCCAGGCGGTGGCCAAGCAGGTTGGCATCTTGGCGCCGACGGTGCGTGATCCGGCCCGTTACGCCCAGACCGAGCGGCGCTTCGACTGGGCGCAGCTGGTCAAGCTCGGCGCCGTGCAGCGCCTGCGGGTCAGCCCCGAGCAGGTCGGGCTGCCGCGCGGCCCCGAGCCTTTTATCGAACTCTGGTTTGGCGACTTGAACCACCCCGCCATCGGCGCCAGCCTGATGGGTGCCAGCAACTGGGCCAATCTGCGTTCGCGCATGAAGGAGAGTGAACATGCCTTCTTCATCATCCGCACGGCCGGCATCGAATCCTTCAAGGGCTCGGGCTTTGTGCGCGGCGGTATTTACGACCGAGTGCAGGTCAAACAAGGCGCCGACTCTTTCACCTTCCGTGATCTGGACTACTTGAACCTCTACGGCCTGGAGGCGGCTGGCGCGCCGGAGTTCAACGAATCGGCCATCTTCATCATTCGCTCCAAATCCTTCTCTGCCGCTTATCCCTGGCAATTGGCCTTCCTGGGCAACCGGGTGGACCGGGCCACAGGCACGCGCAGCTTCGCCAACTTCGACAGCAAATATTGGCTGGCCGCCGAGTTGCTGGAGGGCGGCCGCCCGGTGGTGGTAGAGGCCGACGCCCCCTGGGTGCGCGTCTGGAAGACACGCGCGCTCGAGATCGGCCTCTTCATCGCCCTGCTGGTCGGCGTGACCGTGGTCTACGCCTTGCGCGAAAAGCTGACGCGCCTGTCCACCCACAAGAACAAATGGCCGGTCAACGCCTTCAAGTACACGGCCTGGGGCTTGAGCATCGCCTTTGTCGGCTTCGGCGCGATGGCGCAGCCCTCCATCACCCAGGTGCTGACCTGGTTCCATTCGCTGCTGTTCCAGTGGACCTGGTCGCTATTCCTGTCCGACCCCTTCATCTTCGTGTTCTGGATCTTCATCATCGTCACCGTCTTCTTGTTCGGACGCGGCCTGTTCTGCGGCTGGATGTGCCCGTTTGGCTCGCTGTCCGAGGCCATCTACAAGGTCGGCGAGAAGATCGGGCTGAAGCGCTTCCAGGGTCATCTGCCGAACGCTTGGCACCACCGGCTGAAGTGGCTCAAGTACGCCATCTTTTTTGGCCTGCTGGCGATCTCGATGTTCTCCATGGGCCTGGCCGAAAAGCTGGCCGAGGTAGAACCCTTCAAGACCACCTTCCTGGTCGGCATCACGAACCGGGCATGGCCTTATGGTCTGTTCGTCGCCACGCTGCTGGGACTCTCGCTGTTCATCGAGCGGCCGTACTGCAAATACATCTGCCCGCTCGGCGCGGCCCTGGCCATGCCCAGCACCTTCCGCTGGTTCGGCCTGAAGCGCAAGCAAGACTGCAATAGCTGCAAGGCATGCGCAGTCGGTTGCGGCTCGCTGGCGATTGATGCGGCTGGCCGCATCGACCACCGCGAATGCCTGCACTGCCTGGACTGCATGATTCTGTACACCGACACCAAGGGTTGCCCACCCCTGGCTAAAGAGCGCAAGCGCCGCGAGCGCGACGGTCTGTTGATCACCCCGATTGGCCGCGATGGCTATTTCATTCCCATCCAGCCCATTCAGCCCATTGCCATGAGCGAGAAGGTGACCCAGGGGCCGGACCCGCGCATGCCCACCGACCCATTGGCGCCGGCCCACAAGGCCAATGCACAGGGCTTGAAGTGGATCTGGGCGGAGTTGTTCGACCACCTCTGGCCTTGGCACAAGGACAGTTGGAAGAGCCAGAAGGCACTGCAGATCGCCGGCTTCTCGCTGGCCCTGGCCGCCACGCTGGCCTGGGTGCTGGCCGGCAGCGGGCGCTTATCCCAAAGTGCGATCATTGCTTGGTGGTTTGGCTGGAGCGTCTACGAGGTCTTGATCCGTCTGGCGGGCAAGCGCTACGTCAAAGACGGCCCCTGGTGGCAGGGCCACTACCGCCGCGCCTCGGTGATGGACATGCTCAGCTATGTCGGCTTCAAGAATCTGCTGATCGGCGCGGCTTTGTTCCTGGCGCTGAAGGCAAGCGGCCTGATGCTGGCATGAGAGCTATCTCCCTTCTGTTCTTGGTACTGCTGGCTCTGCTCGCGCATATGGGCTGCGCGCAAGCCGCCACGCTGCGGATCAAGCCCGGCCAGTCGCTGCAAGAGGCGATTGCCGCCGCCGCACCCGGCGATGTGCTGGAGATCGAACGCGGCCTCTATGTGGGCAACTTTCTGATCGACAAGGCGCTGACGCTGCGCGGAATCGATCGACCGACGCTGAGCGGCGCCTTGACGGGCGACACCGTGCGCGTCACCGCCGCCGACGTGAGCATCGAAGGCCTGATCGTGCGCGACTCCGGCAGCAGCCTGAAGGATCAGAACGCCGGCATCTACATCCGCCCCGGAGCGCACCGGGCGCTGGTGCAGCACTGCGACCTGGCCTACAACCTGTTCGGCCTGTGGATCGAGAAGGCCAATGGGGTGCGGGTGGAACACAACCTCATCACCGGCAAGCGCGAGCTGAACAGCTCACAGCGCGGCAACGGCATCCAGCTCTACAACACCGACGGTGCCCGCATCATCGGCAACAACATCGGCTTCGTCCGCGATGCGCTCTATGTGGATGTGAGCCACAACGCCATCTTCAAGAGCAATAAGCTGCACCACAGCCGCTACGGCAGCCACTATATGAACTCCTACTACAACCTGTGGGAGGACAACGAGAGCTATTACAACCGTGGCGGCCTGGCCCTGATGGAGGTGCGCAACCAAGTGGTTCGCGGCAACCGGACCTGGGGCAATAGCGACCACGGCATCATGCTGCGCACGCTGCAGGATTCGGTGATCGAGAACAACATCATTGCCGGCAACGCGCGCGGCTTCTTCATCTACGACGTCGAGTACGCGACGCTGAAGGGCAATTTGGTGGTCGACAACCAGGTCGGCGTGCACCTGTCCGCCGGTTCGACCCGCAATGTGGTGGAAGGCAATGACTTCATCGTCAACCGCGAGCAGGTGCGTTACGTCGGCGCACGCGATGAGGTCTGGGGTGGTAAGGACAAAGGGTCCGGTGGCAACCATTGGAGCAATTACCTGGGCTGGGACCGCAATGGCGATGGCGTCGGCGATGTGCCCTATGAGGCGAACGACATGGTGGACCGCCTGAGCTGGCGCCATCCGAGCGTCAAGCTGCTGCTGGCCAGCCCTGCCGTGCAGGCGCTGCGTCTGGTCGGCCAACAATTTCCGGTGCTGCGTGTGCCCAGCGTGGTCGACCCGGCCCCGCGCATGCAGCCCGGCGACAAGCAATGGAGTGAGTGGCGTGACAAGCACTATCCCGGCCAATAAGGTCAGCCCCTCCGCGGGCAGCGCAGCGCCAGCCATCGAGGTGCGCGGCGTCAGCAAGCATTTCGGCGCTATCCATGCGGTGGATGGCGTTGACCTGCGGGTTGAAGCCGGCGAAATCTTCGGCCTGATCGGCCACAACGGCGCCGGCAAGAGCACCTTGTTCAAGATGATGTTGGGGCTCACGCCGCTGAGCGGCGGTGAGATCCTGATCGACGGGGGTTCGGTGTGCGGCAGCGGTTTTCGAGCCACCCGCCGTCGCCTGGGCTATCTGCCCGAGAACGTGGTGCTGTATGACAACCTCAGCGGCCTCGAGACGCTGCGCTTCTTCGCCAAGCTGAAGGGCGCCGATCTGCAGCAATGCGCGCCAACGCTCGAGCGGGTGGGCCTGGCGCATGCCGGCACGCGGCCCTTGCGTGAGTACTCCAAGGGCATGCGGCAAAGGCTCGGCTTTGCGCAAGCACTGCTGGGCGAACCGCGCGTGCTGTTTCTGGACGAGCCGACCAATGGCCTGGATCCGCAGGCGATTCGCGACTTCTACAGCGTGCTGCAAGACTTAAAAGCCAAGGGCGTGACGGTTCTGATCACCTCGCACATCCTGGCCGAATTGCAGGAGCGCGTTGACCGACTGGCCATCATGGCGGCCGGCCGCATCCAGGCGCTGGGCACCGTGCAAGAGCTGCGCGAACAACAGCGCGCACCGCTGCGCATCGAGCTGGGCTTGAGCGAGGCAGATGCGGTGCTGGTGCGCCAGGAACTTGGGCGCTTATGGGTTGATGGCAGTGAGGGCCTGGCCTGCCGCAGCACGCCGCAGGGGCTCAGCCTGACCTGCCCACGCGAGTCCAAGATGGCCGTGCTGGGCTTGGTCGGCACCTTGGGCTCACGCCTGCTCGACTTGAGCTTGCATGAGAGTTCGCTGGAGGATGTGTTCTTCGGGGTTGGCCAGTCGGCGAATGAAGTTGCGGTGGGTGTTGCTGTGGCGGGAGGCCGTTGAACATGGAACTGAGTCAAATCTTCACCCTCGCAGGCAAGGAATTCCGCGACCGCATGCGCAACCGCTGGGTGCTGGCGGTGGCGTTGGTGTTCACCGCCTTCTCGCTGGTGATCACCTACTTTGGCGGCGCCAGCAGTGGCCAAGTCGGCCCGCGCTCGATCGAGTTCATCATCGCCAGCCTGGTCAGCCTGGTGATCTATCTGATCCCCTTGATCGCCCTGCTGCTGGGCTTTGACGCCATCGTTGGGGAACGCGAACGCGGCTCGCTGGATCTGCTCTTGGCCCTGCCGATCACCAAGCTGGAGTTGCTGCTGGGCAAATACCTGGGCCTGGCGGCCGCCTTGACGCTATCCACGCTGGGCGGCTTCGCCCTGGTGGCGGCGCTGCTGTATCAACAGTTTGGCTGGCCCGGTCTGTTCCATTACCTGGGCTTTATGTTCAGCAGCACGCTCTTGGGCTTGGCCTTTCTGAGCCTGGCGGTGCTCTTGTCGGTGCTCAGCCGCGAGCGCACCCGCGCTTCGGGCCTGGCCATCGCCTTGTGGTTCTTCTTTGTGCTGGTGTTTGACCTGCTACTGCTCGGCGCCCTAGTGGCCAGCAGTGGCGAGTTCGGCGGCGAGGCCTTGGCCTATCTGCTGCTGCTCAACCCGGCCGATGTGTTCCGCATCCTCAACATCTTTTCGCTCGACGATATGCGCACCCTCTATGGCCTGACCAGCATCGTGCCGCCGGCCCTGGCCAAGCCATGGCTGATGGGCTTGGTGATGGGCGGCTGGATCGTCGTGCCCTTGCTACTGGCTCGCTGGAGGTTCAAATGAATAGGCGCAATTTCAAATCATCAACATCGGCATTGCGCACCGCCGTGCTGTGCGCGGTGTTCGCGCTCGGGCTCGGCGCCTGCGGCCGTTCGGACGAAGCCAAGGCCGTGGCGGCCGCTGAAATCGATGCCAGCAGTACCTGTGAACTGGACGGCATGTTGCTGGCCGACTACCCTGGCCCTAAGGCGCAGATCCACTACGCCGGGCAAGCTGCGCCGAGCTTCTTCTGTGACACCGTCGAGCTTCTCAACACCTTGCTGGCCCCCGAGCAGGTCAGGGCGATCAAGGCCGTCTATGTGCAGGACATGGGCAGCGCCGACTGGGATCAGCCACGTGGCTTCTGGATCGATGCCAAGAGCGCAATCTATGTGCTGGGCAGCACCCGCCAGGGCTCGATGGGACCCACCATCGCGTCCTTCGCCAAGGAGTCTGATGCCAAGGCCTTTGCCGCCAAGTGGGGCGGCAAGCCGCTGCGTTTTGCCGAGATCACGCGCGATATGGTGGACCTGAGCGGCGGCGCGCTGCACGACAGCAAGATGTAGGGCACGGCCACCATGCTGCCGGTTTCTGTTCCGCTGCACGGGCCCCTGGGGCGCTTGAGCCGGCTGGCCTGGGCGGCGTTCTTGGGCATCGCCTTGGCCGGCAGCTTGCAATTGCTGCCAGGCAGTGGGGCAAGCCCCAAGCTGGATCCGAGGGCAGAGGTTTGCGTCGTGGCGCCGCCAACGCCTTATGACCCGGCCTCAGGCCTTGCCTTGCTGGCGCCGCGCCCTGTGCCGGCTGACGCGCGCTGCCCCGTTTGCGGCATGTACCCGGCACGCTCGCGCGAGTCGGCGCGCTGGGCGGCTCAGGTGATCTTCGACAACGGCGACGCGCAGTTCTTCGACTCACCGCTGTCGCTGTTCATCTATTTGCGAAACGTGGCGCGCTACACACGCGGGCGTGGTGCCTCTCAGATCGCCGCAAGCTATGTGAGCGATGCGAGCAGCGGCGCTTGGCTGGCGGCGAACGCAGCCGTCTATGTCCAGGGCTCGACGGCCACCGGGCCGATGCGCGCCGGCAACTTGCCGGCCTTTGCCGATGCGGCTGCAGCACAGCGCTTCATGCGCGAGCGAGGCGGGCGCTTGTTGCGCGCGAGCGAGATCAGCCCTGAGTTGCTGAGGCGGCTGGACTCAGGCACACATCTCGACCATTGAGCCTGACACTGCCGGCAATCGGTGGTGGGCAATCGGTGGCGGGCAATCTCAGGCCGGTAACTGTGGTGCTGCAGCAAGCGGAGCGGTTTTCCTTATTCCTGTTCAAGGAACTGGCGCCCACATATCCCTAGTCTTGCGGCATCTCCACTCAATATCGAGGATCACCATGAGCCGAGGCTTCACCAGCCAGATGGCGCGCAATATCTTTTATGGCGGCACGGTCTTCTTCGTGCTGCTGTTTGCCGCGCTGATTTTCGACACCGAACAACGCATTCCCCAGCGTTCCAACGCGGCGGCGATCACGCCTGCCGTGGTGCGCGGCAAGCATATTTGGGAGGCCAATAACTGCATCGGCTGCCACACTTTGCTGGGGGAGGGCGCCTACTTCGCACCCGAGTTGGGCAATGTCTACACGCGGCGCGGCCCCGAGTTCATCAAGGCCTGGATCAAGGCCCAGCCCACCGGCGTGCCGGGGCGCCGCCAGATGCCCAATTTCCATCTGAACGATCAGCAGCTCGACGACATGGTCGAGTTCCTCAAATGGACCAATGGCGTCAACACTGAGAAGTGGCCACCGAATGTGGAAGGCTGAGGAGAAGACACTATGAAACCCATCACCCTCAAATACCAGTCGCAGGCGGTTGCCAAGCTTTACTTCATCGGCGCCTTGGCGCTGTTTGTTGGCCAGATCATCTTTGGCCTCGCGCTGGGACTGCAATACCTGATCGGGGACCTGATGTTCCCGGCCATTCCTTTCAATATTGCCCGCATGGTGCACACCAATCTGCTGATTGTGTGGCTCTTGATGGGATTCATGGGGAGTGCCTACTTTCTGGTTCCAGAGGAGGCAGAGACCGAACTCTTCAGCCCACTTTTGGCCAAGATCCTGTTCTGGATCTTCCTGGCCGCCGGTGCGCTCACCATCCTCGGCTATCTGCTGGTGCCTTACGCCTCACTGGCTGAAATGACGGGCAACAACTTGCTGGCCACTATGGGGCGCGAGTTTCTGGAGCAACCCTTGCCTACCAAGCTCGGCATTGTGGTGGTGGCGCTGGCCTTCTTGTTCAATATCAGCATGACGGTGCTGAAGGGCCGCAAGACAGCTATCACCCTGGTGCTGCTGATGGGCTTGTGGGGCCTGGCCCTGATGTTCTTGTTCAGCTTCGTCAATCCGGACAATCTGGTGCGCGACAAGATGTACTGGTGGTTCGTCGTTCACCTCTGGGTGGAAGGGACTTGGGAGTTGATCCTGGGCGCATTGCTGGCCTTCGTCTTGATCAAGACCACCGGCGTGGACCGTGAGGTCATCGACAAATGGCTGTACCTGATCATCACCATGGCCTTGGTCACCGGCATCCTGGGCACCGGCCACCACTTCTTCTTCATCGGCCTGCCGGGCTACTGGCTGTGGGTGGGCAGCATCTTCAGTGCGTTGGAGCCCATTCCCTTCTTCATGATGACCTTGTTCGCCTTCAATATGGTGCAGCGCCGCCGTCGTGAACATCCGAATCAAGCCGCCTTGCTGTGGGCCGTGGGCTGCGCCGTGATGGGCTTCCTGGGCGCTGGCCTGTGGGGCTTTATCCATACCCTGAGCCCGGTCAACTACTACACCCACGGCAGCCAGCTCACTGCGGCCCACGGCCACCTGGCTTTCTATGGCGCCTATGTGCTGGTGGTCATTGCGATGATCAGTTATGCCATGCCCTTGCTGCGTGGCCGTGAAGCCAACTCGCGCCGCGCCCAAAGCGTGGAGATGTGGAGCTTCTGGATCATGACCATCGGTATGGGCGTGATGGTGCTGGCCCTGACGGGCGCGGGCATTCTGCAAGTTTGGCTGCAGCGCATGCCCAGCGAAGGTGCCATGGGCTTCATGGCCACCCAAGACCAGCTGCGCTTCTTCTATTGGCTGCGCATGTCGGGCGGCGTTGGCTTCCTGATCGGCTTGCTGACCTATCTGAGCAGCTTCTTCGTCGGCGCTGGTACGGCTGAGGAAGAGATGCCGGCAGCTGCCTTAAGCCAGGCGGTCTGATGGAAATGCACAGCGCACGGCAGCTGGATGCCTTGGGCGAGCCGCCTTTCTATGCCGAGCAGGGCGAGGAATGCCGCTTGTTCGAACATGCCCACGCTAGCCGGCTGCCCTTGTTGATCAAGGGCCCCACCGGCTGCGGCAAGACCCGTTTGGTTGAGCATATGGCGGCGCGCCTGGGGCGCCCGCTGATCACGGTCAGCTGCCATGACGATCTCAGCGCCGCCGACCTCGTGGGGAGGCATCTGATCCAGGGCGGCGACACGCGCTGGCTCGACGGGCCGCTCACCCGCGCGGTGCGCGAGGGCGCCATCTGCTATCTGGATGAAGTGGTGGAGGCCCGCAAGGACACCACCGTGGTGCTGCACCCATTGGCGGACGACCGGCGTGTGCTGCCGATTGAGCGCACCGGCGAAATGCTGGCCGCCGCACCCGGCTTCATGCTGGTGATCAGCTACAACCCCGGCTACCAAAATCTGCTCAAAGGCCTGAAGCCCAGCACCCGTCAGCGCTTTGTGGCTCTGGGCCTGGACTATCCGGTGCCGGCGGTGGAGCAAAGCATCGTCGCCACTGAGAGCGGCTGCACGCCGGCAGTGGCGTCGCAGTTGGTGCGTTTGGCTCAAGCCTTGCGCCGCTTGACCGAGCAGGATCTGGAGGAAACCGCCAGCACCCGCTTGCTGGTGATGGCGGCGCGCCTGCATGTGGCCGGCCTGCCTTTGCTGGCCAGCTGCCGAGCGGCCATCGTTGATGCGCTGACCGATGATGCCGACACCGGCGCCGCCCTGCACGAGGTGCTGCGGGCGGTGATCGGCGATGGCTGAAACATTGACTGAGGCCAGCGCTGCGGCCTCCGAACACAGCCGGCGTCTGCAGCGGCGGCGCCGCGCCACCCAGCTGGCCTTCTTCGCCTTGTTCTTGCTGGCGCCCGGGCTTGATCTGCTGCGTTTCGATTTGAACGAGACACAGCTCTGGGTGCTGGGCATGCGCTGGAGCTTAGGGATAGACGCGCTGGCGCATGGCCAAGTTTCGGCCAATACCGCTGCACTCAACTTGATTGTTCGTGGCATCTTGCCCGCGCTGCTGGTGGTGCTGCTGTTTCTTGGCGTGGCCTGGCGCTGGGGGCGGCTTTACTGCGGCTGGCTCTGCCCGCACTTCTCACTGGTTGAGGGGCTCAACGCATTGCTGCACAAGGCATGTGGCAAGTTCAGCCTCTGGGACGAACAAGCCAGCCTGCGGGTGGGTGAGCAGACGCAGCGGCGCTGGTGGCCGGTGTTCGCCCTCAGCTGCGCGCTGTTCGGCTTTCTTTGGGCCATCACCTTGCTGACCTATCTGCTGCCGCCGCGGCAGATCTGGGCCGGGCTGCTGAGTGGCAGCCTGACGCCTAACCAGACCCGCTTCATCCTGATCGGCAGCCTCGTGTTCACGCTGGAGTTGCTGTTTGCCCGCCATCTGTTTTGCCGCTTCGGCTGCGCCGTGGGGCTGTTTCAAAGCCTGGCCTGGATGGCCAATCCGCGTGCCTTGGTGGTTTCGTTCAAGCGCGAACGCGCCAGCGATTGCCGCCAGTGCAGCACTGCCCGGGCGCCCGAAGGCAGCGCCTGCGACCGCGTCTGCCCCATGCGGCTGAGGCCGCGCCAGATCAAGCGGCACATGTTTTCCTGCGTGCAGTGCGGCCGCTGCCTGGACCAATGCGCCGAATCCAAAGACCATCAGCCCCAGCTATTGCAGCCGCAGCTGGAATGGACGGTGGGCGCGGACGCGCTGCGTGAAACCTTGAGACAACAGCAACTGCAACAAAAGCTGCGCACAGGCGGGGACGGCCTGCCGCCTCAAGTCGCAGCCGATCAGGGCATGAGCGCCCGTTCATCGAATCAAACTCAGCAAGAAGGCTAGTCATGGAAGAGTGGGTAGGCGAACGCTGGCATCGTTTCATCAACGGCGCTGCGGATCGCAGTTTTGCCTCAGCCGCCATTACCCTCACCGAGGTCAGTGGCGCGGTGGCTTTGCTCTACCGCGCTGCGGGCGGTGCGCCAGGCACGCGCATCGTGCCGGCTGCTGATATGCGCATTGGCGGCCCGCGCACCTGGCTGCAACGTCTGGCGGGCAGTGGCGTGCGCGCCGCATTGCCGCGCTTGGACGAAGAGACCCTGGCCTTGCCGCCACGCATTGCCTTGTTCGCCGACAGCGCACTCAACCGCGACCTCTATCTTTGGTTGGCTGCTCTGGCCGCTGCCTTCGTGCCCAGCGGCCGGTGGGCGCCAGACAATCTCCTCGCCACGCGCCTGGCCTTGCAGCGCTGCCCGGGCTTGCGGCCACGGTGGGAGCGTTTGCGGTCAGCCCATCTGGCGCAACGCCGCGCCGACGCGCTGAAGTTGCCCGCGCCGGATCAGGCCGCCGAACAGCGGCTGCAAGCCTTGTTGCTGGCGGATGAAGGCGCGGCTGAGGCGACCTTGCTGGACGAGTTCGAATGGCATGCCCAGGCACCCGGTCTCGCGCCGGTATGGCTGTGGCTGCAGGCCGTGCCACCCGAGCTGGCGGCAGGCGCGGGGGCCAAACAAGAAGTCCGTCAGCCTAGAGCTGGCAACGGCGCGCCGCCTCAAGCCGAGGATGCTGAGCTTGCGCTGGCCAAAAAGCGCCGGCGCACCCGGCAAGCCAAACCCGCGAACGAGCGCGCGCCGCTCTTGCTGCCGTCCAAAACCGAGTCGCTGCAAAGCTGGAGCGAGCACATCCCCTTGGATCGCGGTCAGGACGATGAGCCCGACGACGAGCAAGCACAAGCGGCCGCCGACGATATGGAGCAACTCACCCTGTCGCGCGACGGTGTCGCCGGCGCCGCGCGGGTCAAGTTCGATCTGGATTTGCCTAGCGCCAGCGCCGATGACCTGCCGCTAGGCGAAGGCGAATTGCTGCCTGAATGGGACTGGAAGCGCCAGCGCCTCTTGCCCGGCCATTGCCAGGTTCAAACCCTGGTGACGCGACCCGGAGCCAGCCCCTTGCGGCCCAGCCCCTCGCTGCGCCGAACCGCGCGCCAGGTCAGGCGGCGCCTGGAGCTCTTGCGCGCGGCACCGAAATGGCAACGCGGCTGCAGCGAAGGTGAAGCCTTGGATCTCGACGCCTGGGTTCGCCATTTGGCCTCCGTCCAGGCCGGTGGCGGGTCTGACCCCCAGATCTACGCCCGCCGACAGCGGGGCGAGCGCAGCCTGGCGACGCTGCTGCTGGCCGATCTGTCCCTGTCTACCGATGCCTATGCGAATAACGATGCGCGGGTCATCGAGGTGATCCGCGATGCCTTGTTCGTTTTCGGAGAGGCCTTGCAAGCCTGCGGTGACCCCTTCTCGATGCTGGGCTTCAGTTCGGTGCGGCGCAGCCAGATCCGCATTCAGCATTTGAAGAGCTTTGAGGAGAACTGGTCGGGCCCGGTGACCGCCAGGCTGGCCGCCATCAAGCCGGGCTACTACACCCGCATGGGCGCGGCCATTCGCCTGGCCACCAAGCGCCTGCAGCAAAGGCCGGAGCGGCAGCGCCTGCTTTTGCTGTTGACCGATGGCAAGCCCAATGACCTGGATGTGTACGAAGGCCGCTGGGGCGTGGAGGACACCCGCGAAGCCGTGCTGGAAGCCCGCCGTGCTGGCTTGCAGCCCTTTTGCCTGAGCATTGACGCCGAGGCTCCTGACTATCTGCCGCACATCTTCGGGCGCCAAGGTTGGGCCCGCGTGGTGCGCCCGAGCGAGCTGCCCATGCGGCTGGCGGGAATCTACGGGCAACTGACCCGCTGAGCGAGCAAAAGGCAAAGCGGCGTCGCCACTGCGCGGCTGTCACTTTGCTGGGCTCCTCGCCGCAGACTTAAGCAATATCAAGGCCGGGATTTTGGGCGCTCTCGACAATGCAGTCTCCGCACACGCCGCCATCACTAGGGAGACCCGCCATGGATATGCGCGCATTTGATTTACCCCGCTACCTCTCGGTGCTGCCCTTGTTCACGGATTTGAGTGCGGCCGAACTGGCCCGCCTGGCAACGGGCTGCAGCTTGCGCCGCCTGGCCCGGGGCGACACCATTTTTCGGGTCGGACAGCCCTGCGAAGAGTTTCATGTGACGGTGACCGGGCAGGTCAAGCTCTTCGCCATCTCGCCATCCGGGCAGGAGAAGGTGATCGAGCTGGTGGGCCCCGGCCACAGCTTTGCCGAGGCCTTGATGTTCACTGGCAAGCCCTACATCATCAATGCCCAGGCTTTGACGGATAGCTTGCTTTTGTCGGTGTCCAAGCAGGCCGTGCTGACTGAAATCGAGCAAGACAGCCGCTTTGCCTTGCGCATGCTGGCGGGAATTTCGCGCCGCTTGCATGGCCTCGTTCATGACGTCCAGGCCTATGCCCTGCATAGCGGTGTGCAACGCGTGATCGGCTATTTGCTGCGGGATCAAGTGGCGGAAGACTGCGTGAATGGCGAAGTCATCACCGTGTCACTGCCGGTGAGCAAGGCGACCATCGCCTCCCGGCTCAGCCTTACCCCGGAGTATTTTTCGCGCGTGCTGCATGAGCTTGAGGCCGCCGGGCTGATCGAGGTGGACCGACGCGACATCCGCATCCGCGATGCCTCAGCCCTAGCGAACTACACCGGGGTTTGATGGCGGTAGCTTCGAAACCATTGCCCATCGTTCGCTAGAACTAGGGTGGATAGTTCTGAAGAACTACTGCCCACAATGACTTGACGCACGTCAAGTTGACCGATTTGCAGCCGAACAGAATCGCGCTCGCAGCGCCTTCTTCCTTTCGCCCCGCAACGAGGTCAAACCCATGAGCAGCCCTTCGAATCACGTACCGCTTGAGATAACGCGTTACATCGCCGTGCAGCCACTTTTCCGCGGGATCAATGATGATGACCTTGCCCGCATCGTCGATCATGGCTGCAGCTTGGTGCGTGTTCCCCGCTGCCGCAATCTGTTCAGCGCCGGGGACATCTGTGACAGCCTGCACATCGTCATCACCGGCCGCATCAAAGTCTTCGCCCTGGCCGCCAATGGCAGCGAAAAGGTGCTGGAGCTGATCGGCCCGGGCCAAAGCCTGGGGGAGTCCGCCATCTTCAATGACCAGCGCCACGGCTTCAGCGCGCTGTCACTCAGTGATTCGCTCTTGCTGCGCATTCCGAAGGCCGCCTTGGTCGCGCAGATTGGCCGGGACCCCAATTTCTCGCTGCGCTTATTGGCCCAGGCCTCACAGCGCATCCAGAATTTGCTGCATGACGTGGAAAGCTATTGCCTGCACAGTGGTCTGCAAAGAGTGGTGGGCTTCTTACTGAAGGGGCAATCAGACGAGAGCTGCGCACCGGCCCGGCCCCATACCGTGTCGCTGCCGGTCAGCAAGGCCACGATCGCCTCGCGCCTGAGCCTGACGCCAGAGTACTTCTCCCGAGTGCTACGGGAGTTAGAGGACGAAGGCTTGATTCAAATCTCGCGGCGCGACATCCATATCTTGCAGCCCCGCGAGTTGGCCAGCTACACCTTGCAGTGACGCTCCAGCGAGCCGGTTGTAACCATTGCGGCGGCTTGCTTCAGCCCCGAGGGCTGCTGGGCATCGGCTTGGCGCATCGCCGGGCTGAGCCGCTCATGCATGGCGGTCACCTCGCCAATCATCAGCAGAGTAGGGGACTTCAGGGCGTGGCTGCGGGCCAACTCCGGCAACTCAGCCAAGCTGCCGCGGATGCAGCGCTGCTTCGGCAGGCTGGCGTTCTCAACCAGCGCGGCCGGGGTATCGGCAGGCAAGCCATGCAGAATCAGTTGGCGGCTGATCAGGGGCAGGCTGTTCAGCCCCATATAAATCACCACGGTTTGGTGAGGCCGGGCCAGCATGGGCCAGTCCAGCGGCAGGGCCTCTGAGTCGGCATCATCTGTGTCCTTGGCGGCGCGAAGATGACCGGTGGCATAGATCAGGGTGCCGGCATGTGAGCGGTGCGTCAGCGGAATGCCCGCCGCAGCGCCGGCCGCTTGTGCGGCGCTGATGCCGGGCACGGTTTCAAACTGAATGCCTGCCGCAGCCAGGGCCTCAGCCTCTTCGCCACCGCGCCCGAAGATATAGGGGTCCCCCCCTTTGAGGCGCAGCACGCGGCGCCCGCCGCGTACCAGCTTGATCATCAGTTCAATGATGCCTTCCTGGCTCAGGGCGTGAAGGCCGCACTTCTTGCCGACGAAGATCGTCTCCGCCGCGGGATTGACCAGGGCCATCACCTCCGCCGACACCAAATTGTCGTAGAGCACCAGCTCCGCCTCAGCCAGCGCGCGCGCGGCTTTGAGCGTCAATAGTTCGGGGTCGCCGGGGCCGGCGCCGACCAGGGTCACTTGTGCCCAAGTCGGGCTGTTGCGGCTGGAGCGAGAGAGGTGGCGGGGCTCGATACGTGGATTCATTTTTGGGGCTCCGGCGCTGACACCTTGTTTGTGGTGCATGGCCTGATTGTGGTGAGCGTGGCTTCTCTTCGTCCTTGATGCAGTTCAAGGACAGTTGATGCCTCGCAGGGGAGCATGGCGCCATGTTGAATCGCAACGTTCTGCTGCTGCTAACTGTGTTGCTCTACGGGCTGTCTGGGTCCGTCGTGGAGGCTCAGCCCGCGCCGTCGAGCCCCGTGCTTGCCGACATCCAACCCAGCCCGGCCCGCCAGCAAGAGCTACGGCGCATGCTTGCGCACGACTGCGGCTCCTGCCACGGCCTGCGCTTGACCGGCGGCCTGGGGCCAGCCATTCACGCTGAGGCCGTGCAGCAAATGCCGCAAGCGGCGATTGCCGCCACGATTTACCACGGCCGGCCGGGCACACCCATGCCTGCCTGGAAAAGCATGATCACTGCCGCAGAAGCGGACTGGCTGGCGGCCTATATGCAGCGGCCCCCAGCGCCAAAACAGGAACTTGCTACGCAAGAGCACAGGCCATGAACTTCGTCTCCATTTCCTCATTCATGTCTGTCCATCGCGTCCGTCGTTTCAAACGCGCAGGCGCACGCATGCTTGCCTTGCTCAGCCTGTGCGTCCCGCTGGTCGCCTGTGTCGCCACGCCACCGGCGTCACCGCTGCCACCCTTGTCGGTGGGCACCGGGGATCTCGGCCTGGTGGTTGAACGCGCCAGTGGCAGCTTGCAGGTGGTCAACACCAGCCGCCGTGAGGTGCTGGGGGCGATCAAGGGGCTGGGCGACTTGTCGCATGCTTCCCTGGTCTACTCCCGCGACGGCGCCTACGCCTTTGTTTTTGGACGCGATGGCGCGCTCAGCAAAGTGCATCTGCCCAGCCGCAGCCTGGTGGACCGGATTCAGCAAAGCGGCAATTCGATTGGCGGCGCCATCTCGCAAGACGGCAGCCTGGTGGCCGCGCAGAACTATCAGCCGGGCGGCATCCGGGTGTTTGACAGCCAGACGCTGCGCCTGGTGGCAGATATACCGGCGGAGTACGAGCCTGGCAAGCTGTCCCGCGTAGTGGGCTTGGTTGAGCTGCCGGGCCAGCGTTTCATGTACGCCTTGTTCGATGCCAATGAGATCTGGATCGCCGATCTCTCCGGCGTGGCCGCAGGCCAAGCGCCGCAGTTGCAGAAGTTCAAGAACGTTGGTCGGCAGCCCTATGACGCCCTCATCACACCGGATGGCCGCTACTACATCGCCGGCCTCTTCGGGGAAGACGGGTTGGTCAAGATCGACCTTTGGGCCGCGCAGCCCAAGGCCGAGCGAATCTTGGCCGGCTATGGCCGTGGCCAGGAGCCATTGCCGGTCTTCAAGATGCCGCACTTGCGCGGCTGGGCCATTGCCGGCCGGCAGGCCTATCTGCCCGCCATCGGCCGGCATGAGGTGCTGGTGGTGGACATTGACAGCTGGCAGGAGTTGGGCCGTATCCCGGTGGCCGGCCAGCCGGTCTTCGTGATGGCCCGGCCGGACGGGCGCCAAGTCTGGGTGAACTTCGCGGTGCCTGACTACAACCAGGTCCAGGTGATTGATACGCAGAGCCGGCAGGTCATTCAAACCCTCAGCCCCGGCAAGGCGGTGCTGCATATGGAGTTCACTCCTCGCGGTGAGTCGGTCTGGATTTCGACCCGTGACGATAACGCCGTCAACGTGCTGGACACCCGCAGCTTCGCGCGCCAAGCCACGCTCAAGGCCGACGCGCCGAGCGGCATCTTTTTCACCAGTCGCGCCCAGCGCAGTGGGTTTTGAGCGCCATGTCACAACTCCCCACCTGCGCCCAAGACGAGGCGTTGCTGAACCGCTGGCAGCAGCGCTTTCCCATCTGCGCCGAACCCTTTGCGGAACTGGCCAAAGTGCTGGGTCTCAGTGATGGCGACGCGGTGATGGCGCGCCTGCAGCGCTTGCGTGAGCAGGGCAGCCTTTCGCGCATCGGCGGCATCTGGGGCGCGCGGGCGGCAGGGGCGGGCCTGTTGTGCGCCATGGCGGTGCCGCCAGGGCAATTGGAGGCGCTGGTGCAGCGGGTCAACGCCATGCCCGGCGTGAACCACAACTACGAGCGCGAACACCATTTCAATTTGTGGTTTGTCATCACCGGCCCGGACATGGACTGCCTGGCACAGGAACTGGCGGAGCTGGAGCAACAGTGCGGCTTTGAAACCCTGCGCCTGCCGATGGAGCGGGCCTATCGCATCAATCTGGGCTTTGACCTCAAGGATCCACATGGCGTGAATTGCGCGGCCCGTGCTGCCGATCCGCAGGCCGCTCACACGGCAGGCCATGGCCGCCGCGTAGCCGCTGAGGAGCGCAGCCTGGCGGCTTGTGTTGAGCAGGGCCTGCCCTTGCTGGCCCGCCCCTATGCCGCCTGGGCCGAAGCGGTGGGCTGGCCCGAACAGCGGGTCTTGCGCACCCTGCAAACCTGGTTGGAGCACGGCGTGCTGCGGCGCTTTGGCGTGATTGTGCGGCACCACGAATTGGGCTTCGCAGCCAATGCCATGTGTGTGTTTGATGTGCCCGACGATCTGGTGGATGCGCATGCCGCGCTGCTCGCACGCCAGCCCGGCGTCACCCTGTGCTACCGCCGCGCTCGCGGGGACCATTGGCCCTACAACCTCTATTGCATGGTGCATGGCCGCGCCAGGGAAGAGGTGCACCAGTGGCTGAGTCAGGCGCGCGAAGTTGCCGGTTTACAGGCCTTCTCGCAAGCCGTGCTGTTCAGTCAGCGGCGCTTCAAACAATGCGGCCCCAGCTACTTTCGCCAGCCGGGAGCAGCGACTCAAACCGAGGCAGGTCACTATGCATGAACGCCATAGCGCCAGACCCAGCGACACCACTTCAGCACCGCAGCTACCGCGCCAAGACGAGGCGCGGCTCGATGCCCTTGACGCGGCGCTGATCAACCGCCTGCAAACGTCCATACCGCTGCAGCCGCGGCCTTTTGAGCAGATCGGCAAGGAACTGGGCTGCAGCGAATCCTTGGTTCTGCTGCGACTGCGGCGGCTCTTGTCCGAGGGCGTCTTGAGCCGAATCGGCCCTTTGTTTCAAATCGAACGCGCCGGCGGGCTTTTTGTGCTGGCGGCGATGCAAGTGCCCGAGGCGCAATTCGAGGCGGTGACGGCACAGCTCAACGCCATTCCAGAAGTGGCGCACAACTATCGCCGGGACCATGCGCTGAATATGTGGTTTGTGCTGGCCACCGAAACGCCGGAAGAAATCTCTGGCGTTTGCGCGCACATCGAATCCCTGACGGGCTTGCAGGTGCTGGCCTTCCACAAAGAGCGCGAGTACTTTGTGGGCCTGCGCCTTGAGGCCCGCGCCCACGCCTGGTCGGATCACGACGGGTTTGAACAGCAACAAGGGCAGGGCCATGACTGATACCGCCTCAAAGCAAGACACCTCAGGCCAAGCCGCAGCCGCGCTCAGCCCGCTGCAGCGTGCCCTGATGCTGGCCACACAAAGTGGTCTGCCCCTGGTTGAACGCCCCTTCGAAGCGCTGGGCGCCATGCTGGGCATCAGTGAGGCGCAGGTGTGCGAAGAGTTGGCTCAGATGCAGGCATCCGGGCTGATCCGCCGCATTGCCGCCGTACCCAATCACTACCGCCTGGGCTATACGGCCAATGGCATGACGGTGTGGGACATCGACGATGCACAGATCGACACCCTGGGCCCACTGGTCGCCGCCTTCGAGGGCGTCAGCCACTGCTACCGCCGGCCGCGCCGCTTGCCGCACTGGCCTTACAACCTGTTTGCCATGCTGCATGGCCGCAGCCGCGCTGAGGTCGAGGCACAAGCCCGGGCGCTGCGCGAATTGCTGGGCCGTGCCTGCCGGGCCAATGACATCCTCTACAGCAGCGCCATTCTCAAAAAGACCGGCCTGCGCTTGAAGCCCGAATAAGTTCAAAGAAAAGAAAGGCCAAAGCATGTTGCGTATCAGCCAATACCTGCGCGAAGTCGCGCGGGCCGAGCAAGACGGCCACTATCCCAGCCCGCAAGGGCGCGCCAAGGCGCAGGCCGACCGCACCGCTTCCGCGGGCCCAGCCAAGGCGCGTGGCCCGGTGATGATCTGGAACCTGACCCGGCGCTGCAATCTGACCTGCAAGCATTGCTACGCCTTGTCTGCCGACCATGACTATCCCGGTGAGCTGAGTTTTGCTGAGGTCTGCACCGTCATGGATGACCTCAAACTTGCCGGCGTGCCGGTGCTGATCCTCTCGGGCGGCGAGCCCTTGCTTCGGCCAGACCTGTTCGAGATTGCTTCGCGCGCCCAGGCCATGGGCTTCTACACCGCGCTTTCCACCAACGGCACCTTGATCGATGCCGCCATGGCCGCACGCATCGCGCAGCAGAACTTCGACTATGTGGGCATCAGCATCGACGGCCTGCGCGAGACGCATGACCGCTTCCGCCGGCTAGACGGTGCCTACGATGCTTCACTGGGCGCGCTGCGCCTGCTGCGTGAGCGGGGCGTTAGAACGGGCTTGCGCTACACCTTCACCGACTTGAATCAGCAAGACTTTCCGGCCCTGCTGGAGTTGATGCGCGCGGAGCAGGTCGATAAGTTCTACTTCTCCCATCTCAACTACGCCGGGCGCGGCAATATCCACCGCGGCCGGGATGCCCACTTCAAAGCCACGCGCGCCGCGCTGGACCTGCTATTCGAAACCGCCTGGCGCGACGCGCTGGAAGATGTCAGCACCGCCGCGCCGCAGCCGCGTGAGTACGTCACCGGCAATAACGATGCCGACGCCGTCTATCTGCTGGCCTGGGTCAGCGCACGCTGGCCGCAATGGGCGGATGACGTGCGCCGGCGCCTGGTGGCCTGGGGCGGCAATGCCTCCGGCGTGGGTGTGGCCAATATCGACAACCTGGGCGAGGTGCATCCCGACACCATGTGGTGGCATTACAGCCTGGGCAATGTGCGCCAGCGCCCCTTCTCTGCCATCTGGCAAGACCGCAGCGACCCGCTGATGGACGGCCTGAAGACCAAGCCGCGCCCGGTCAAAGGCCGCTGCGCCGAATGCCAGCACTTCGCCATCTGCGGTGGCAACACCCGGGTGCGAGCCCAACAAACCAGCGGCGACCTCTGGGCCGAGGACCCGGGCTGCTATCTGGACGATGCCGAGATCGGTCTGTCTGCCGAAGCCAGCGCGCGCCTGCAAGCGCTCAGCGGCCAATTGGGGCCGCGTGATGGCAGTGTGAAGCCTTTCAGCTCCAAGCGCAGCAGCGGCAGCAGAAACAGCAGTGCTGCGCCCATCCACATTCAGCCTGTTGAAGCCATCAACAGCAGCGAGGGGGCATGAACATGAATGAACAGTTGAAGACCCTCGTCAAACTCGCCTTGGTGCTGGGCCTGTTCGGCCTGGCCTGGGACTTTGCCCGTGCGCAGACTGTGGAGGCCGGTGCCTTGTACCAGCAGCAATGCGCCAGCTGCCACGGCGAGCAACGCCTCGGCGTGATGGGCCCGGCCCTGCTGCCGGAAAGCCTGGAACGCCTGCGCCGCCCAGAGGCCATCAAGCTCATTCGTGAGGGGCGCCCGGCCACCCAGATGCCGGCCTTTGGCGCCCAGCTCAGCGAGGCCGAGATTCAGGCCTTGGCCGCCTATATCTACCAGCCTCAGCTGCCGGCGCCGCAATGGGCGGCGGACGACATCCGGCGCTCGCGCAGCTTTGATGCGGACAGCCGTCAATGGCCGGCCAGCCCGCAATGGAAAGCTGACCCGATGAATCTCTTCGTGGTGGTGGAGGGCGGTGACCACCACATCAGCCTGCTGGATGGCGACCGTTTCGAGACCATCCATCGCTTCCCCAGCCGCTACGCCCTGCACGGTGGCCCTAAGTTCACGCCCGATGGCCGTTATGTCTACTTCGGTTCTCGCGATGGCTGGATCAGCAAGTACGACCTCTGGAACCTCAAACAAGTGGCCGAGGTGCGGGCCGGCCTGAATATGCGCAATGTGGCCGTCAGCAGCGATGGCCGCTGGGTCATGGCGGCCAATTACCTGCCGCAAGAAGTGGTGCTGTTCGATGCCGACCTGAACTTGGTCAAGCAGTTTGAGGCCAAGAGCATGAACGGCAAGCAGGGTTCACGAGTTTCCGCCGTCTACGACGCCGCGCCGCGCAAGAGCTTTGTGGTGGCGCTCAAAGACATTGCCGAGTTATGGGAGATCTCTTACGACCCCAAGGCCGAGGTGATCCACGACGGCCTGGTGCATGACTACCGCATGGGCGAGGCCATCGCCCGCCCCGGCTACCTGAATGCGCGCCGCACGCCGCTGGATGAGCCGCTGGACGACTTCTTCTTCGACGACAGCTACAACCATGTCTTGGGTTCCGCCCGGCCGGGCTCTGACGCAGCAGGCGGCGCCAGCAAATCCACCCTGGGCCAGGTGGTCAACCTGAACGCCCGGCGCAAGGTCAGCAGCCTGCCCATAGCCGGCATGCCCCACCTCGGCTCAGGCATCAGCTTTGACTGGCAGGGCCGCCGCGTGATGGCCAGCCCTAACCTCAAAGACGGACGCATCAGCGTGATCGACCTCAAGAGCTGGGATCTGGTGCGCGAGATCACCACGCCCGGCCCGGGCTTCTTCATGCGCAGCCATGCCAAGAGCCGCTTTGCCTGGGCCGATTCCATGATGGGCGGCAAGGAGGCGAAAGACACCTTGACCATCATCGACAAGCAAAGCCTTGAGGTCGTGGCCCAGGTGCGCGAGCCCGGCAAAACCTTGGCCCATATCGAGTTCACCAAAGACGGCCGCTTTGCCCTGGCCAGCCTGTGGGAACTAGACGGCGCCTTGATCGTCTACGACGCCGCCACCTTCAAGGAAGTGAAGCGCATCCCCATGAGCAAGCCCGTCGGCAAATACAACGTCTGGAACAAGATCAGTCGGGAGGAGGGGACGTCGCATTGACCCGGCGGGGCCAGCGATAAATGGAAGCGACGCCAGACGGCGAGAGGTTGCCAGGGCCTTTGGATTTGCAATCAGCGCCTGCAATGGCGTTTGCCTGAGCGCTTCAAACCTTGGCCGCACTTGCGGCCAATTCAGCCAGCCTGGCTGGATTCCGGGCAATCGCGGGGAACAAGGGCATGGTATTCCGCCATTGTTCCGCCGGCCAGGGGTTTGAACATCACCCGCAGCGTGTTTGTTTGAGAACCAAACTGCACACCCTCACGCAAGCGCGTCTGCACATAGCCCTGCGACTGCCAGAAGCGCTCGGCTCGCGTGTTGCCCTGAACAACGCCGAGCCGAAGCCACTTCGCGCCCTTGGCGTACGCCCAGGCTTCGAGGCTTTCGTGCAAGCGGCGGGCATCGCCTGTGCCGTGCCGCGCAGTGGCCACGATGAAGGTGCTGACGTTCCAGACCCCGGGCGCAAGAAGGTCCGACACCAAATTGGCAAAGGCCATCAAGGCGCCATTTGAGTCCATAGAGCCAATGAACCATGTCTTCGTATAGGGCCACCCCGCAGGCAGCTCGCCATGGAGTTCTTCCTTCGCCTCATTCGCCGAAGCCGGCGTCCCTTGTGTCAGCTGGAAGTACTCAGGATTCGCATCGAAGAACTGCTGGAGCAGTGGTGCATCTGCGCTCCCAAGCTCGATGACTCGAACTTCTGGGATAGGCGATGGTGGGAGTGAGAACGAACTGGAGCGCCTTGCACTCATGTTTACTGCTTGATGGAAAGGCTATGTCTCTGTATGCCAAGTTGGGCGTTAAGCATCATTCGTTGATAGGTCCGACGGGACAGTTCGCTGGTCTCGTCTCATTCCAATGGCGAATGAGCAGGGCCTTTGAACGCTCGTACCAAAAAGCAACGGCTCGCCGTTGCTTAGCAGTAAGGGCTCCGACCAAATGCGTTCCGTCCAGAATCGAGAAGGATGCATCTACGCCGCGGCCAACGATGTGAAAGTGCGGGGGAGGATGTTCGCGAGGGAGGATGACCACAGTAAGTCCGTCAATTCGGTCAACTAGCTGCTTCCTTCCGAGAAATTGAACGGAGCCGTTTTCGTCGACCTCACAGTCAGTCGACATGAGACCAGCCAAGAGTTCCGCTGACCGCTCTAGATTCGGGCTTTTGCGCAACAGTTGATCAAGAAGTTGGGTCGGGGACATGCTCGTTCTGACGCTTGGCGTGTTGTTCGCACATTGTTAGCGATTCCTCCTCGAAATTTAGGCAGTCGAACTTTTGCGGGATTACCGCTTTGAATTCGGAGGCCGAAGTTTGCATAGGCAGGAACAGCCGGATAGGTCCGACATCCCGGCCCAACTCGAAAAAAATAAGGGCGCCCGAAGGCGCCTCATCTGTTGCTTAGCTTGAGCCAGCCATTACTGTTTAAGGATCCACTCCACGCCGCCCTTGAGGTCGGCATCGTTGATCTTCTCGGGTGGGTTGGGCGGCATTGGAATGGGGCCGTAAACGCCTTTGCCGCCGGTGCGAACCTTCTGGACCAAGGCAGCAGTGGCGTCCTGGCCTTTGTACTTGGCGGCCACGTCTTTGAACGAGGGCCCCACCAGCTTTTTGTCTTTGGTGTGGCAAGCCATGCAGCCGGCCTTGTTCAGGGCTTCTTCATTGGCCTGAGCGACTGGTGAGGCGCCCAGCAGGGCGGTCGCGGCCAGCAGAATGAATGGAAGTGCGCGCATCTGTCATGTCTCCTTTGAATCGAATCGCTAGCCGAAGGGCCTTGCCCCTCGGATAAAAAGGGGAGGCGGGCACGCCTCCCCGGCGATCAGTACACGTCGTGCTGGGTGTTGTACACGTTGAACTTGCCGGTCGGTGTGATCAGGCGCGGGTCCTTGATCACGGCCTTGAGCTTGAGCGTCTTGTCGTCCACCACCACGATGGCGCTTTCCTTGTCCTTGGCGGACCACACGGAGAACCAGACCTCATCGCCGGCCTTGTTGTACTCCGGCTGAACTACGCGTTTGGCGCCGTCATCCTTCAAGCCCGCCCACTCGGCGATGGGCAAGACCTTGAAGCCCTTGTCCAAAGCATTGATGTCAAACACGGCCACTGACTGGGAGATGGCCGCATCGGGGTTCAGCGGTGTGTCCGAGTACAGATGGGTGGACTTCGGATGTGTCTTGATGAACAGCGCACCGCCGCCCTGGCCCTTGATCTGCGCCACTTCCTTGAAGGCGTATTGCTTGTGCTTCACCGGATCGGTCGCGACCAGGGAGATCGCCTCATCACCCAAGTGGCCGGTGCTCCAGACCGGGCCGAACTTGGGGTGGATGAAGTTGGCGCCACGGCCCGGATGCGGGATCTTGCTGACCTCGACCAGCTTGACCAACTTGTCTTCCTTGGCATCCACCACGGCGATCTTGTTGCTCTGGTTGGCGGCCACCATGAAGTAGCGCTTGGTGCTGTCCCAGCCACCGTCATGCAAGAAGCGGGCGGTGCCGACCTCGATGGTCTTGAGCGCATTGAGGTCCGAATAGTCCACCATCAAGGTTTTGCCGGTTTCCTTGACGTTGACGATGAACTCGGGCCGGTAGTGGCTGGCCACGATGGAGGCCACGCGAGGCTCGGGGTGGTACTCCTGCTTGTCCACGGTGTTGCCGCGGGTGGAGACGATCTTCAGCGGCTCCAGGGTGTCGCCCTTCATGATCACGTACTGGGGCGGCCAGTAGGCGCCGGCAATCACCAGCTTGTCCTCATAGCCCTTGTACTTGCTGGCCTCCACCGAACGGGCTTCCAGGCCCATGCGGATTTCGGCCACGTTGTCGGGCTTTTCCATCCACAGATCGATCATATTGATCTTGGCGTCACGGCCGATCACGAACAGATAGCGGCCTGAGGCAGAAGTGCGCGAGATGTGCACCGCGTAGCCGGTCTTGACGATGTTGATGATCTGCTTGGTGTCGCCGTCGATCAGGGCCACTTCGCCGGTGTCGCGCAGCGTGGTCGAGAAGATGTTCTCGATGTTGTAGTTGTTCATCTTCTTGGTCGGCCGCTTCTCTGGCGGCACAACGACCTTCCAACTGGCCTTCATATCGGCCATGCCGAACTCGGGCGGTGTCGGCGCGTCGTGCTGGATGTAGCGGGCCATCAGGTCCACCTGCTGCTCGCTCATCTCGCCGGAGGTCTGCCAGTTGGGCATGCCGGCAGGCGAGCCGTAGGCGATGAAGACCTTCAGATAGTCGGTGCCCTTGCCCAGGGTGATGTCGGGCGTCAGCGGTTTGCCGGTGGCGCCCTTGCGCAGCACGCCGTGGCAGCCGGCGCAGCGCTCGAAGTAGATCTTGCGGGCCGTGTCGAACTCGGCCTGCGTCATCGGCGGCGCCTTGGGGTTGCTGCTTTGCACCATGGGCACATCGGTCAGGGCCGAGGGGGCGGCGTGGTACTTCACATCGCCCGCGCTGATGTCTTTCTTGCCTTCTTGAGCCACTGCACTCAAGGGCAGTGCCACCAACAAAGCCAGTTGACCCAGCAGACTGAGCCGGAGCAGGGGACCGCGAGCAGCACGTTGGGTGGGTGTTCTGTCTTGCTTCATGTCGTACCTCTTTTCTTCGGGATGAAACTCTGAACGCTGGTTGAACGTGTTGAGAACTGCGGCAATCGTCCCGCTGCACCCTGGCCTCGTCCTTGAACTGGTTTAAGGACAGACACGAAGCCACGCATCGGCGCCACGCTTGACCGAACTCAAGCCAAAGCCTTGCGGCAACACAAATCACGCCGCCTGCTATCGCGATAAGGCACGTTCTTCTGGCGACACTTTTGTGCGGATTCAGCAGCACGCCGGCGATGGCATAACGCGCAATTAAGACGGGTGTCCCAGGCAATCGCGGCAAGAAGGGCGCGAGGGCTGATGGCGCGCTCGCCGAAAGGCACTGGCGGCCGCGTTGCCCGGGTCAATCGGGCCGAGCCGAGGCCATGTCTCGCCCTTGTCCGACAAAAAAGCTCGGTTTCTTATGCCAGGTCAATGCCGAGGCTCGGCCTTCGATGGTCGACTCATCACCCAGGAGTTGACGCCCGTTTCCACTCAGAAAGCAGCGCCTCATGAATGCTTTTATTCACTCAGAAACCACCCCGTACAGCGGCCCGCAGCTCAGCCCGGCACAGCTTCAAGCCAGGCAAGTGCGCCAGGCCTTGGAGCAGGCGTGGCCTGCGCTGCTCGATGTGCCGCAAACCCTGAACGAGCTGGCCGGCCTGGGCCGCAGCCACCGGGTGCGCGCCCGCGGTCGGGTGCTGCACGAGGGTTTTGCCAACAAGGGCAGCCTGTGGCTGCTGGTGCGCGGCAAGGTCAGCATGGGTAAGCGCTCGGAAAAGGGTAAATGGTGGCAAAGCCACTCGCTGAGCGCCGGCCAATGGCTGGACTTATCGAGTGCCTGGAGCGGTTCGCTTTATCCTGAGACCGCCATCGCCACCACGGCGGTGCTGGCGCATGAGTTCCCGGCCACCGAGGTGCTGCGGCTGAGTCGAGAGGAGCCGGCGCTGCTGGGCGCCTTGTTGGCCAGCCTGTCCAGGTTCAGCTGCGAAGCCATTGCGGCCCGCCAAGCGCTGACCATCAAGGACTTCCCGGTGCGCTTGGCCGAGTGGTTGCTGGTGCAGTTGCAGCAGTCAGACAGCGCCGACCATCTGGTCATCAGCGAACTCAAACGCGACCTCGCCGCACAGCTTGGCGCCACGCCTGAAACCCTGTCACGCACGCTGCGGCAGTTTCAGGAGAGCGGCTTGATCGAGATGCAGCACAGTGAAGTCTGGATCCCTGATGTTCAACGACTGCGCGGTTTTTGCAAAGCCAGCGTCAGCCGCTGAGCTTCCGCCTTGCATAGCAGGGCCACGATCAGCACAAAGCTCACAAGGGCCAGGCCATGCCCCGCGCCGGCCCAGACGAGCCAGTCGGACCGCTGCGTGAGCACCGCAAAAGTCCGCAGCAGCAAGCTCAAAGCCATCAGGCCAAGTGGCAGCAAGGCCCAAGCACTGTAGAGCGGGCGCAGGCCCAGCAGCACGGGCAACATGATGGGCACATGGGCGAAGACCATGGCGAAGACAAAGCCCAGCCACATCAGGTGCCAGGCCACGCCGCCCACGCCGCCTTGGCCGCTGAGCCCCGCCGCGCTGGCCGCCAGGAGCCAGCCATAGCCCACCATCAAGCAGCGCGCCGTATGGCCGGCCCAGCCACTTTGGCGCCATTGCAGGCGGGCCAGATCGAAAGCCAGCAGCCATAGGGCCAGCAGGCCGAAGAGGAGCCAGCCCAGTTGCGCACCCCAATGCGCACGGGGTCCCATCAAAAGCACGGCCGCTAGGCTAAGCAGCGCCCAGGCAAAAAGAAAGAGCTGGCTCGCCCAGGCGGGCAGCGGGCGCAAGCGCATCAACTCACGCCGTTCGCCAACAATGGTCAGCAGCAAGAACAAACTCCAGGCCCAGCGTGCTTGCTCCAGGTTGCCCAAGACATAGGCCAGTGCCCCCCACACCAGAGCGGCGCCGCCGCTGGCTTCGACGGCCAGGGGCAAAGACAGGGCGCGTGTGCGTGCCGCCCACAGATACAGGCCACACAGGCCGATGCTGGACAAGAGCCATGCCCAGGCCGCGCAAGCCGCAAAGCCCGCCATTGCCAGCAGCCCCGCCAGACCCGACAGCAGGGGCAGCCAGGTGCCACGGTGCAAGGCAAGGGCGCGCTCCAGGCTGATCAAGCTGGCGAAAAATCCTGCCATCAGCAAGGCGCCGTGCTCTTGCAAAACCTGTGCGGCCAATGGCGCGGGCAAGATCTGCCAGCCGAAGCGGGCCAGGCCGCCGGCCAGCGCGCCCAGCAAGTTCAAGGCCGCCAGGGCTAGGCACAGGCGAGTCACGATGCGTGCCCAGTGGCTAGGCCCGGGCTTGCGGCGCGTGCTCATGCCTGCGGCTCGGGCCAGCCAAGGCGTTGGCGCAAGGCCGGCGTCATGCGCTCGGGCGACCATATCAGGCCCCAGTCCATATCGACTTCGATACGCCAATCCGGCGAGCATTCCGCTTCGATGGCGCAGCCGGCTTCATCCATGAGTTGGTCCGCCATCGGGCAGGTGGCACTGGTGGGAATGAGCAGCAGTTCCGCCAAGCCGGGGCTCAGAGTCAGCGACTCCAGCAGTCCAAGCGCCACGATGCTTTCACCAATCTCCGGGTCCAAGACCTTGTCCAGGGCGGCCAAGATGCGAAGACGCAAGGCGTCCATGTCTGACTCATTCATCGATTGCTTCTCTTTGTTTGAATTGGGCTCAAGAGCCAGGGCAGATAGCGGCAGTTCCAGCTCAGCGCCAAGAGGGCAAAGCCGGCGCCAGCCAAGGCCAGCAGCAGGCCGCGATGGGTGCTGAAATCGGCCGCTAGGCGGATCAGCGTCGTTGCTTGCAGAAGCGCTTGCATGACCCAAAGCGGGCGATCCACCGCCACGCTGCGGCCTTGCTGCACAGCGCTGACCCGGCTGACCATGGCCAGCAAGGTGCTGCCCATGAAGCCTAGGCTCACGGCGTGTTGCGGGGCCAGGCCGAGCCAGCCGGGGTGGCCGCTGGCGGCGGCGGCCAAAGCCGCGGCGTCCAAGAGAAAGCTCAGGCCCAGCCAGAGATAGCCCAAATGCAGTTGTGCGACCAGGGGCGTACGCCGTGCCGCAGCCAGCTCCGGCGCCCAGGCATCCCGCCAGAGCCAGATCCCCAGGCCCAGCAATGCCGCGGCGCTGGTCCAGGCCACAAGCGCAGACGGCGGGTAGGCCAGCAAAGTGGCGAAATCCAGTGCGGCGCGTAAGGCCAGGCCGCTCAGCAGGGCAATTAAGAGCAGAGCTTGGCGCCGCCCGTCTTGATGCAAGAAGGGCGTGAGCCGCTGCAAGGCCAGGGCAAAGACGCCGGCCACGCCGAGGTTCAGCCCGGCATGAACGGCTAGGCGCAGCAGCAAGACTTGCTCGCCGAGCAGCGCGAGGGCCGCCAGGGCTTGACACAGGGCCAGCACGAGCAGCCCCAGGGCAAGCCCCCGCGCATGGCCCGAGTGCCTGGCGCCAAGGCGGCGGCAATCAGCCCAGAGGCGCCGGCTGACGTCGCCCAGCACCAGGGCGGGCATCGCCGCGCCCAAGGCGGCAGTGCCCCGCCAGCCCATTGCCGCGCCGACCAGCAGCAAGGCCCAGCCCAGGACGGCAAGCCATGCGCTACGCCAGAAGACCGCCCCCGCCGGCGGCATCGGGAGGCCCAACCAGCGCGGCACCGTGGTCAGCGCGAATCCGGCGATGAAGAGGGGCATAAAGCCCAAGCTCATGCTCCAGCCATGCAGCAGGCCCGCGGGCAGCAGCAAGGCTGCTTGGGGCGCCGCGCTCAGCAATTGCCAGGCCCAAAGACCAGCAGCACCCAGCCAAACCGCGGCTGCGGCGCTGAAGAAGGGGCGGTGCGCTGAGGCCAAGATCTGCGCCAGCGCTAGCGGGGGACAAAGAACACGGCTTTGGCCGTGAAAGTCTTGGCGCCGCCGCCTAACTCCTGTGCCTCAATCTGAACGGGGTGTGCACCGGAAGCCAATCCAGCGGTGGGCGGCAGACGCAACTGCACCGGCAGGGTGCCAATGCTGGAAGGCGCCACGCTGATGCTTTCCGCGCCCTGGGCCAGCAGTTGCAGCCCCGGCAGGCCATCGGCCCGCAAGTGCAGTTGTAGCGGCCTTTCGGTGCGGTTGATCAATTGCAGGCGGTAGACGTTTTCGATTTCGCCCTCGTCAACTTGGCGCGCCATGACTTGGCGGTCTTTGATCACATTGATCAAGAGCGCTTCACGCTGATACACGCTGAAGACGAAGGCCAGACTGAGCGCCATCAAGGCCGCGCCGTAAAGCAGCACCCGCGGCCGCAGCACGCGCGCCAGCATTTGCTTGCGGCTCCATTGACCGGTGATGCCGTTCTCGGTGGCATAGCGGATCAAGCCTCGCGGCGCGCCGACCTTGTCCATCACCTGGTCGCAAACATCAATGCAGGCGGCGCAGCCTATGCACTCGTTTTGCAAGCCATTGCGGATGTCAATGCCGGTGGGGCAAACCTGCACGCACAAGGTGCAATCGATGCAGTCAGCGGCGCCGCTTGCCTGGGGTATTAGCTCTTGCTTGCGTGAGCGGGCGCCGCGTGGCTCGCCGCGCTGAGCGTCGTAGCTGATGATCAAGGAGTCGGCGTCGATCAGGGCGCTTTGGAAGCGGGCATAGGGGCAGATGTATTTACACATCTGCTCGCGCAGAAATCCGGCGTTGCCATAGGTTGCCCCGGCATAGAACAGCACCCAGAACAACGGCCACGCCTGTAGGCTCAGGCTCATCACTTGGCCGGCCAGTTCGCGCACCGGAATGAAATAGGCCACAAAGCTGAATCCGGTCAGCAGCGACAGGGCGAGCCAGCCACCATGCTTGGCGCACTTGCGCCCGATCTTGGGCCAGGACCAGGGTTCGCGGTCCAGGCGCATGCGGGCTTGCCGGTCGCCTTCGGTGTGGCGCTCGATCCAGAGGAACATCTCGGTGTAGACCGTTTGCGGGCAGCTGTAGCCACACCACAGGCGACCGGCCACGGCCGTGAAGAAGAACAGGGCCAGGGCGCTGAGCACCAACAAGGCCGCCAGGTAGATGAAGTCCTGCGGGTAGAGCAGCAGGCCCAGCACATAAAAGCGGCCGGTCTCCAGATCGAAGAGCAGGGCTTGGCGGCCGTTCCACTGCAGCCAGGGCATGCCGTAGAAGAAGAGCTGGGTCAGCGCCACCATCAGCCAACGCCAATTGGCAAAGCGGCCGGTGACCGAGCGGGGGTAGACCTTGGTTTCAGCCGCGTAGAGTGGAATCACCCGCCGCGGCAAAGCCGGGCTTTCAGGCTGGATCATGGCTGCCCTTCTTGCGGCGGCTGGCTGGGGCGGGAAGGGGCATGCCGAGTTTGATCTCTCGGATGCCTGCAGCGGAACCCGGCGGCGTCGGGCTCAAGAGGTCGGCCAAGCTGTGTCGGTCAAGCTGCTCCAGAAAGGCGGCCAGGGCCTCGTTGAAGATGCCTGTCAGCCGGCAGCGACCGGTGAGGTTGCACGCATTGCCCGTGCCAAGACATTCGACCAGATAGAAATCCGTCTCGATGGCCCGCACCAGCTCACCCAACATGATCTCGCTCGGCGCCAGGGCCAGGCGCATGCCGCCACCCTTGCCGCGCACCGTGCTGATCCAGCCGCCCAGGCCGAGCTGGTGGGTGATCTTGGTCAGGTGCGCCTCGGAGATGTCATAGGCTTGCGCGATTTCTGCGGTGGTGCAAAGTCGCTCTGGGTGTTGGCCCAGATAGATGAGCATGCGCAGGGCGTAATCGGTCATGGTGGTCAGGCGCATCGGGTGTTCTCCTGGTGGGTCTGATTGGTGGAAAAGTGGGAGCGTCGCCGCCTTGGCTCCAAAGCCTGCGGGCGTGACTTGCATCTTGGGCTTGCGTCTGCGCTCAGCCGGGCAGACCGTCGATGCGTGGTCGCAGCAGCATGGGCCCATAACGCCACAAATACAGTGCGAATGCCGTGGCCCAGAGTGCGGCGGAAAGCCAGACCGCTTGCAGCAGGGCGGCCGGCATCAACAGCGGCAAGAAGACACGCAGCAGGGCCGCGGCCAACATGGCCAGGTAAGCGGCGGTCTCAATGGGGCCAGCCTTCAAGGGCCGGCCGGTGTGGCCCAGTGCGGTGCGGGTGATCATGCCCAGGGTGATCAGGCCAATCAGGCCGACTGTGAGGGCATGGGTGGCCAGCGAAGCCGGCAGCCATTGCAGCGCCGCCGCCGCGCGCAGGGCCAAATGCAGCAGCAGCCATGCGTAGGCCGCGTGCAGCACCCAGACCAGAGGGTTGCGCAGGGTCTTCCAGGGCTGCCACAGCGCAAAGCGCCAGCCATGGGCGACGAGGGCCGCAAGCAGAGGCAGCAGCATGGCCGGCCCACTCAGGCCCACGGCATCGCCTGCAGCCAGCAACAAGACGCTGCCCAGGGCGGCACGCTCCACCCGATCATCGCGCCGGGCATTCATGCCGGGCACGCCGTTGTTGGAGAACATGGGCACTACGCGCCCGGCCATCACCGCGATGATGAAGAGCAGCAGATCCAGCGCCAAGGGCAGACCCAAACCGCGGGCCGGCGCCGCCGGCAGGGGCAGCTGCGCCAAGAGGCCCAACTCACTCAGATGCAGGGCAGCGGTGGCCAGGCCGATGACCAGCAGCAGGCCGACAAAGAAGTAGTTGCGCCGGTTGCCACCGGCGTGCAAAGCCCGCCACAGACCCCAGGCTGCCAGCCACGGCACGGCCACATTGACCAGCAGCGAAGCCCAAAGCCAAGGCGAGAGCACCAGCACACGGGCCAGCACCCAAAGGGCGGCCAAGGCCATCAGCGGCCGGCCAGTCGGTGTAGGCTGGCCCGACCAGTTGCGACCGGCCGTAAACAGAAAGCCGATGATGATGGCCAGCGCGTAGCCGAACACCATCTCATGAGCATGCCAGGCCGAGCCGCGCAGGCCGCCATGACCCAGCAGGCCGCTGAACTGCAAGGCCCACAAAGGCACGGACAGCAGGGCTAGCGTGGCCGCCAGCAAATAGAAAGGGCGAAAGCCCAAGTCCCAAAGGGCCAGGCCTTCGCCTGGCCGGCGCCGCAGGGGCGGCTCTTGCAATTGCAGGAATACCTTGCTCATGGCGACCTCTGTGCTCGGCCGGGATCAGTTCGCGGCGCCGCCGCAGCATCCGCAGCAGCTCTTGCCGGCGGGGCGCCGGCCAATCCGCAGGCGCCATTGCTGCGGCCCGCCTTCCAGCACCTCCCAATCAAACTGGCCCGGCCAGAGGGCTTGGAATTGCTGCTTCAGCGGCAGCGGCTCATGGTCGCTATGCAGGTCAAACCAGGCGCCAATGGGCAGGCTTTCAAAGTGCTGAAAGATCAGGCCGTGGCGCTGAGATGGCGGGATCTGGCGTACATCGATGATGGCAGCGGCGGCAGTGGGGGTGGAGACGGAATTCATGTCGATTTCTATAAGTTGCATTTTGAATGCAACTATTGTCTCGGGAATTCCTGCCAAAAGCAATATCTAAAATGAAGCTTATGAAGGGGTGCGCAGGATCGGCTTAAGCTTCAGCGCTGGGACTTCTGCTTGAGATAGGCCAACAGCTCTTTGTCCGAACGCCGAATGTGCAGGGACAACCAATCACGCAGCACCGCAGACAACTGGGCAGCAACTGCCAGGCTGCCGGCGTCGTAGCGCTGTTTGAGTGCATGCAACTGGGCGATGAATTTGGCGTGGCCTTGCTGGTGGCGTTCCAGGTTCGGGAAGCCTGCAGCCCGCATCAGCTGCTCTTCACGGGACAGATGATCGGCGGTATAGGCCAGCAACTGATCCAGGATTTGGCCGACTACTTCTTTGCCTTGCCCCTCACTGGTGGCGCTGTGCAAATCGTTGACCAACTGCACCAGGTGCAGGTGATCCTGATCGATGGGGCCATCGTCGATCACCATATCGCTGGCCCATTTGAAATAGCTCATCGCTGGCTCCTGCTGTGGGGGAGGGCAGTGCGGCTGCGCTTAAGAGCGGGCGCTGGGATCTAAGCGGAACACGCTGACCAGACGCACCAGGGCATGGGCCTGAGCGGCCAGCGATTCGGCAGCCGAAGCGGCTTCTTCCACCAGTGCGGCATTGCCTTGCGTTACCTGATCCATCTGCCCCATGGCCTGGTTGATCTGGGCAATGCCGCTGGTTTGCTCTTCACTGGCTTGCGTCACTTCGCGCATCAGATCGGCCACCCGGCGCACGCTGACCACAATCTCGTCCATGGTGCTGCCAGCCTGTTCGACTAGGCGACAGCCTTCATTGACATTGCCCACCGAGTCGGCGATCAAGCCCTTGATCTCACGGGCTGCGGTGGCCGAGCGCCCGGCCAGGCTGCGCACCTCGCTGGCCACCACGGCAAAGCCGCGCCCCTGCTCGCCGGCACGTGCCGCCTCGACCGCCGCGTTGAGCGCCAAGATATTGGTTTGAAAAGCAATGCCATCGATCACGCCGATGATGTCGCCGATGCGGCGTGAGGAGCCGGCAATCGCTTCCATGGTGTCCACCACCCGGCCGACCACAGCGCCGCCCTTGGCGGCCACGGCGGCGGCCGATGAGGCCAGTTCGTTGGCATGACGGCCAGACTCAAAATTCTCTTTGACCGTGCCAGCGAGCTCCTGCAGCGAAGCCGCTGTCTGCTCCAATGCAGCCGCCTGCTCCTCGGTGCGTTGCGAAAGGTCGAGATTGCCGGCGGCGATTTCGCCGGTGGCCGTTGAGATGGCCTCGCTACCTTGGTGGACCTGGCCGACCATGCGCGTCAGGCTCTCGTTCATCAGTGACAGCGCTTGCAAAAGCTGCCCGGTCTCGTTATTCCCCCCGAGCTCGATATGACGGCTTAGATCGCCTGCCGCTACTGATTGAGCGAGTGAGACTGCATGGCGCATCGGCAAGGCAATGGCGCGGTACACCACCATGGCCACCACGACCGCGAAAACTGCACCAACAAGACCAAGCATGGCCAGAACTTTGACGGTAAAGCTGATGCTTGCCGCCATCTCATTGCCTTTGTCGGTGACGATCTGGCGCTGCAGGTCGGCCAAGGCATTGATGGGCTGCTGCAAGTCATCGATGGCGGGCAGGGTTTCTTGATTCATCACGCTGACCGCCTCGTCGCGCCGCCCCTCGGCCACCAAGCTGGCCACGCGAGTGAAAGCCTTCACAAATCGGCCCCGTCTCTCGACGATGGTGGCCAGGAGCGCTTTGCCGTCGGGACGTTGCACCAGCTCATTCAATTGCGACAGGGCTTGGTCAATCTTCTTCTTGTTGGCAGCAATGTCCGCATTGATCCGATCCCGCTGTCCCGCATCGGTAGCGATCAAGAGGGTCGGCCGTGATTCCTGAAAAATCCGCAGAAAACGCTCTAAGTCGTTGTCGCACTTTTAGAATTTGATCTTGTAGTCGATCGGTTCCACCGCTCTCGACAGGTCCAGCGTGTAGTCGCCGTAGCGATTGATGTGGGCTGTTCGATACGGAGACAAGGCCTTCAGTACTGGTTCCCCCACCTGATACCCCTGGCCCTGCAGTTCCTTGAGTTTGCGCGACATCCACTGCACGTTGTGCAGGATCACCATGTTGGCTACCAATTGGCTGTACTTGATGACCTTGCGCTGTTCGTGCCGCAGGTTCTCGGCAATGATTCCCTCTCCGCCAAAGAACAGCCACTTTACGAAGTTGTTGAACTCCTCGCTCTTGTTTGTCGCAGCGTGGATCGAGCGGCGTAGTTCTACATCGTTGATGTAGTTGAGTAAGAACAAGGTGCGGATGACCCGGCCGAGTTCTCTAAAGGCAAAGTACAGCTTGTTCTTGCGGCTAAAGGTGCCCAGGCGCCGCAGGATCATTGACGGCGTGATCTTGCCGAGCTTGATCGATACCGCGACACGCAGCATATCCCGGTAGTGCAAGGCCAGCAGGTCCCAGTCGATGGTGCCGCGGAACAGAGTCTGAATATGCCGGTATTGCAAGCCCGGCTCGGCCTTGAAGAAGACGAGCTCTTTGATGTTGCGAATTCGTGGCATCAGCTTGATGCCCAGCAGGTGCGCGAGACCGAATACCGGCGCGCTCTGGGCTTGTGTGTCACCGTGCAAGGTGTCGGGCTGGATGTCTGACTCATTCTTCACCAGACCGTCCAGGATGTAGACCGCCTCGTAGACCCCGCATGGGATGAAGTTGCCAAACAGCGCGATGTACATGTCCGACACATGGTAGTAGCCGATGCCGCCATAGCCGCCATAACGCAGGTGGTACTCGGACATCAGGTTTTGCTCGTACACGTTCCACTTGGTCCCGTCTGCCGACGCACTTTTGCCAGTCCCCCAATACTGCGGCAGTGCGAAGCGGTTGTACGAATTGACGACCTTGAAGATTGCCTTGTCCAGCCTTTCTTCGGTAACGTGATGCAGGTTGAGCCAAGCCACTTGCTTTCTAGATAAGCCCTTGACCGACAACGCCGTCTGCGTCGGCCCGAGATTACAGCCGTAGCAGAACAAGGTGGTCAGGAAGCGCTTACGCGGGTCATCGACCTTGCTCTCGAAGCCGGACAGCGGCCCGAAGAGCTTATGCAGATCAAGCCAGCGCTCGGTTTCCGTCAGTACATCCAAGATGCTGGTCGTGGCCATTGAATTCGTGATGGCCTGGTCCACCTCAGGCAGACCATCTGGCGGTGGCGCGCGGTCGGTGCGCCGAATAAGCAGGCCAGTTTCCGTGATGCCCACATGCTCGTTCTCTGGGATTCGGTCATCCACCTTTTGAGAAAGCTCCGTCAATTGCTGCTTGAGCAAAGTGACCAAATCGTCCCCATTGGCCGGTAGGCCCACCATGGCACTATAGCCGCCCACCTCAGCCTCGAACTGCTCCCAAGTCACCAAGTGGTCGCGGTAGTCATCGAACTGGTCACTGTTCTGCACGTAAAGATCGCCGGACTTCAGCTCTTCCATCACATGGGTGAAGACGCACAGTTCCAGGTATTTGCGATGGACCAGGCCTGAGGCGCCGCTACCTTCGATCAATGCACGCCACTTCCGCTCGGTCAGCCAACTCAGTTCCACGGGACCAAAGCCGGCATCGGCGCGGACATACTCCTTGTGGCTGGCGCGGAACTGGGTAATCCAGGTGATGACGCGAAGCAGGCTTTCATCGGGGGATGAGGATTTCAGCAGCATGGCGTCCAGGCACTGGAACAGCAAGGCTCGCTTGCTGCGGTAGGGCTGGAGCATGAACGGGTAGTAATTGTTCCCGGCGAACGCCATGTGCTCATCGCAGCGCTCAATCCAAGTGGCGGGGTCATCACCGAGCACGCCGCGCATCTTTTCGATACGCTCTGGATCGCTGCCGTCGTCTTCAAAGGCGGTCAGCATCTCCCGAAACTGCGCGATCAGCGCCTCCCCCTGCTCGACGTGCGCCAACTGGTATTCCTTCAACCGGTCGCGTGCCACGTTGTGCATGTTTCGGACGGTACGGATGAAGATTTCTGCGACGTCGTCTACTGCCTTCTGCAACTGGGCGTGAATCAGCAACACAGCGAGCGCATAGCGCTTGACGGACTTGAGCGCCATCATCTCGCGCACGTTCAAGGCGCGGGCTTCAAGCACGAACTGGGTGCGCTTAGAGACCGGTACGTCCTCGGGCTTGACCAAATCATCGGCCAGCTTTCGGACGGCCTCAATATGCGTTAAGAAGCTGACGACCTCACGTACATTGGGCTGTTTGGGCTCCCGCTTCAATTGCTCCCACTGGCTGCGGCCAGCACGGGTCGTGAACAGCTGATCGATTAGCCCGCGCTGTTTATCAGTGAGGGCCAACGATATCCGGCGTTGAATCTCGTCGTTGACCCGGGTTCTGGCTCGCGTAGCGGCACGCGACAGAGTGACGAAGCCTGGCAACTCGTACCTGTGATGGAGCAGTTCTTCCAACAGCACATTGATGATGTCGGGCAATTCTTGCTTGGTCTGCGCGGCTTTAGAGGCCTGCTCATCCAGCCAGGCTTGACCGTCGGCACCCAGCACACGCAGGCCGACGTACTCGCGCAGCAGACGCTGGTGAATCGACTTGCTCCCAGACTCGTCATAGGCCTTGAGCGCAGCAGATGTGAAAACCGGCACCCCTAGGTGCTTGCAAATATGGCGAATGATGGTGCCCGGTACATCAGCCAGCATAGGAAAATACCCAAGTCGCTGAAGCGTCTTGAGCTGGATGGCGATCAAGGCTTGGGTCGTCACCCGGCGATACGATTCGTTCAAGAATCGCTGCTCTTTGACGGTGGGTGTGAACAGCGCGAGAAGGTCCTTCTCCGCCATGTCGGCGTGCAACTGCGGGTACGCCGTTTCATTGATGCTGCTCATCAGGTCATATCCTTGATGAGGTCGGTGTTACGCCGAATTCCGACTGCATCGTGGCCGCTGAACTAAGCCTGCCAAGTTTCAGTAGAGGCGGCGGGCACAGCCCTCGCAAGTTCCATCACCTGCCCTTCACGCACGATCACCACCCGCTGCGCGCCAGCAATCGTTTCTGGTCGATGGGCGATGATCAATCGAGTCAGAGGCAAACTGCTCAATGCCGCAGTCACTGCGCGCTCGTTCTGCAAATCCAAATGACTCGTCGCTTCGTCCAAAGCCAAGATGCGCGGCATCTTGTACAAGGCCCGCGCCAGCAAAAGCCGCTGTTTCTGCCCACCCGACAGACCCGAGCCCAAGTCGCCCACCAAAGTTTGGTAGCCCATGGGCATGCGGCAAATGTCGGCGTGCAACTGCGCCAATTCCGCGCAGGCCTGAATTCGGGCCTGATCGGGCTGCACATCGAAGAAGGCGATGTTGTCGCTGAGTGAGCCCGTGAGCAAAGCATCCTCCTGCATCACCGTGCCGATCTGGCGGCGATAGTTCTGCAGGCCCAATTGGCGCACCGGCATGCCACCGAACAAGACCTCACCCTCGCTGGGTTTGAGCAGGCCTAACGCAATCTTGAGCAAGGTCGTCTTGCCCGCCCCCGATGGGCCGGTGACGGCTACGCTCTCACCCGCTTCCACGCGGAAGTTGGCATTGCGCAGAATCCAGGGCTCACCCTCGCCGTAACGGAAACTGACGTCTTTGAGTTCGATGCTGGGCACCAAGTGCCGCAAATCGTTGGCAGGCGCGTCGTCCTTTTCGGGCGGCTCCAAGGCAATGTCGGCCAGGCGCTCCGCATGCAGGCCCAGCATCTTGAGTTCCACGGCGTAATTGATCAGGGCCGACACGCGGCCCGTGAACTGGCCCTTATAGCTGAGGTAGGCGAACAGCATGCCCACGGTCATGGTCACAGCCCCAGCCTGCTGCCCCGTCATGATGAGCTTGGCACCTAGCCACAGCACCAGCAGGTTCTCCAGACCAAAGATGAAAGTGTTGGCCGTCGAAAACCCAATGCTCATCTTGGCCGTGCGCACATCGCGGTTCTGCACATCCACGATCAGGTTCTGCCAGCGGGCACGGCGCGCTTCCTCCCGACCGAACAGTTTGAGCGGGGTGATGGCGCGCAGGGTTTCCAGGAAATGGGTGTTTTCTTTGGCGGCTACCACCAGACGTTCGGCTGCCGCATCGCGGAAGGGTCGGTAGGCCGCCCAGCGCAGAAGGCCGTAGGCTGCGACGGCGGTGACAGTGACCGCGCAAAGCGTGGGCGCATAGATCAGCATCATCACCAGCGCGGCCACGGCCATCAGGCCGTCCAGCACCGCCTCAATGGTGGCTGTGGTCAAAGTCTTTTGAATGGCACTGACGGCGCCGAAGCGCGAGGTGATGTCGCCCAAGTGCCGCTTCTCAAAAAAGTCCACCGGCAAGCGCACCAAATGGGCGAACACATTGCCCATCCATTGCAAGGACAAGGTCTGGCCCAAGACCATCACCATCCAAGACCGGGCCAGCCCGACAGCAGTCTGCACCACCAGCAGCAAGCCGAAGCCGATCACCAGCACGGACAACAGATCGCGGTCTCCCGAAGTGAGCACGTCGTCCACCACCATCTGATTGAACAAGGGTGCAACGATGGCAAACATCTCCAGCACCACGGCCACGGCAAAGATTTGCAGGAGCGAGCGCTTAAGGCCCATGACCTTGCCAGTCAAGGCTCGCAATGACACCTTAGGCGCCGAGGCTTGGGACTTGAACTCCGCATTGGGGCTCAACTCCAAAGCCACGCCGGTGAAATGGCGTGATATCTCGCTCATCGACAAGCGTCGTTCGCCTACTGCCGGATCAAGGATCACTGCGGCTTTGCCGCCGCGCAGAACTTTCTTGAGAACTACGAAGTGATTCAGGTCCCAATGGAGGACGCAGGGGGTTTGTAGCTCACCGAGTTCTTCCAGGTCCAATCGCAAGGGGCGGGAGGAAAAACCCAAGGAGGCGGCGTGGGAGATCAGCTGTTGCAGGGTTGCGCCCTTGAGGCTGACGTGGAAGAGGCGGCGCAAATCGGCCAGATCTTTATGCAGGCCGTGGGCGCTGCAGATCATGGCGAGGCTAGCGAGGGCGCATTCGGCGGCTTCGGCTTGGAGTTGAAGCTTCATACCATCATTTCTAATAATTCAAAGAGAATAAAACGACACCAAAAGGTGTATCGAAAACTAGATAGTAAGGGGACTCAGCTAAAAGAAAAAACTCTCACTGAGTAGGAAATTCATATCCTCAAACACTTGGATACAATGTTGTCTATATATTTTGCTATTCTTTCTGAATCAGCATGGGTTCCTGTGGGTAAAATTTCATCCATATCTCTGAAGAACGAATCGCGTGCCCCAGGCTTGTAGAGTAAGGGCCGACTTCGACATCTTTGAATGCAAAGATGTCTAGAGTCAGCCCGTTTGGTCGCGGGAACAATGTCATGCAATAGGTGGTTAAGTTTGCGGAGATGTTTCGGCGGATTCGGTAGCCATATCTCAGGAATATCCCACCGTTTTTTTGGGAAATTTGTAACGTCGATGAAATCAATATGCTCGGTTTGATAGTAGCCTATGATGGATTGAACCACCTCCTGCAACATTGTCGTACTCATTTCCTGCATCACTGAATTTGCTGCGGCATCTGGTACGCCACATAACCGCAAAACTTCCATTGCAGTAAACTGGAAAAAACTAGCCCTAACACTAGAAATCCTGTTCTCCATCTCTACTCTGTCGCTAAGAAGCGGATCCAAGTGCCTGCCAAAGTAGTAGCTCAATGACCGAATAGCAGCGGAAATATTTTCAAATCTCTCGACATATGGATCAGGGTAAAGAGAAGTGGCCGTGATTGACCAAGAGGGTACAGCCGTCATTGCGCCGAAATCAACAAGCCGACCATCGAATGCTATGTTAGAGGATGTATTATTTCCGTGCGGAAGACGATTGACAAAACTATAAGCCAGTTGATGGGCCCATCGGAAAAAGAAAGCTTTGAAATCGGTGATTAGACCTTCCTTGCCTCGTTGTGCTATAGCTTCGCTGAATACAGCCTCCACTCTTCGCTGATCAAGCACCCCTTCTTTAATATTTTCAGAAATAAATCCTATTGCCCGCTCAAAATGAGCTGGCCGAACAAAGGTCGGCCTAACCAACAAAGTACGACGTTCCATTTCAGGCCAAATACCTTCAGGCCAGGTCTCTTTTATCCCCGTGTCGATGATAGCTAGGGTGGGTATTGCGCCGTATGGAAACTCTTGATCTACTATTTCCCCAAAAATAGTTTCACGAACACATTCTTCTAGATAGGCGCCTCCTGAAGCATGGGAAAGTGGTGTTAATTTGCTAACCAACGGCGTACGGCCTATCCCCTTGACCAAGTAACCATTCAGCAGCGCGTTCCGCCCACTCCCGCCATTGTGGCCAATTCCCGCTCCTCCATAACGATCAGCTACCCCATACTGTCCATTCGCGGGCGAAATATTGCATCGCGAACTGCCGTAAAATTGAGAATCAATTATTGCAGCGCAGGATTTGAGAATGTGATTTTCATAGGCCTGAAGATCATTTCCTACGGCCACAAATGCAGGATCACTTTCTAATATGCGGCGGTTGATCCATATTAATTTTGGGTCAATTAATTCATCCATCTTAATCTGGACATGCCCCATTTCCTTGCCAAACATCTTCTCATCACAAAGAAATAAACTTTCGCTTTTTTCTTTGGGTAGTGTTTCGAAATTCGACATGCCCAATCCTGTAGCTTGGCTTAAGACGCTTGACGCTGAATCCAATCGCCCAACTGTTTTCGTTCCGACCTCTCAACTCGAAATAGCTCTGCACGACCACTCTCAATACTTCTGATCGTTAGAAAGCATGGCTCCTCTGGAAACATCATCCCGCCAATATCCTCCGCAATTGAAGAAGCATTATCCTTTGTTATAACAAGGTCGCGAAAACACAAAGCATCACCTTCATTCCATTCGGATGAATGAATATCTGATATTGGTGTTGCGCGTAGCTTTTGTATCGTGTATTGCGATACCCATGCCCAACTTACGAATCCACTAGAAATACCTTTTTGATCAAAATATACCTTATTCTGCTGAATATTGAAGGTCGAAACTAACATTGCGTGTACTGAGCCAATAGATTTATCTAGATATTGTGGAGATCTTGCTAGCGCAGTCATTGCTTGACCGTAATTCAGAAATTTCTCTACGGTGGCAGTCATGCGATGCACGGCATTCATCGATGGCCTGCCACGATTCTTAAAACTAGCGTTAGGCTCGAAGCAATTGGCTTGCTGGATTCTTCCGTGCTCATCAAAATAAATGGAAATTTCCGCATCTTTAATTCGTGCATAAAAATCCTTAATTGAGAGTTTCGTTCGGACGGCCATGCCTTCCCGTGCAGTCATCGCCAAGTAATAACCCAACTTAATGCAAACTAGATCAACCTTGATATTACTCTGATCGCACACATCTTTGACGGAGTATAATTTCCTCATATTTTCATTAAGGACAGAGATCACTCTGTGTGAGAGTGCTTTGTTTGACAATGGTGCAAAGTTATTCTTGGTAAAACATCTCAAAAGGTCTTTTCATTTAATTTTAAAGCATCATTAAGGCCCTGAGTATTACCTGGAAATTCTAGAGTTTCCGGTTAAGCTGACGCATGTTTCTTTGCATCGTTGAACTTCATAACCATATCTCTGCAATATACTAATTACGCTATTATTTCCAATTAAGTGGGACCACCCAATAACGGCAAAAATTCTATTTACCGAGGAATTCAAATTTAACAAATAGGCGGCTTGTGTATTGTTCGCGGATTCCACATAGGTTGCCATCCATGGCAATGGACTGTCAGTTACGGCCATTTTAAAAGCAGCTACATCATCACCAGCGATGTACAATGACGCAAGGCTTTCAAGTGGCGTTGAATCCTTTTCATCCTGGCACGAAAATCGATTAATTGAATCTTCAAATACTTGGCTCCATCTATGTACATCGGAGTTAACAAATGAACGAAACTGACTAGCACCATCCTGAGTAAAATATATTGATTTACCCAGACTTTTCGCCATTACATGGATTTCAAAGTCGAAGCCTTTTGCATAAGACTGAGTTTCTTTTGTATTTTCGCAAGATAACGATATAAAATGGATGTATGGATGGAAGGTATTTAGGGTTTTCCAGGGAAGTTGGCGCTCTTCTGGGAGTTTTCTGACTAAAAATTTTATATTTTTGATCGCAGCTTCGCTCAAAACCCCCTGATCGAGTCTATGCCCTGCCATTTGTTCACTGAGGATGGAATTTATTTCTATTCCCGGGGTTTGTTCCCAGAAATTAGTTTCAAAAACTAATCCATCTGCTAAGGCAATGTCGGCCCTTAAGTCTGATATTTTTTGAAGAGAACTTATGTTATTCGGCCAAGCGTGAAGTGCTGCTAGCAACGTTATTTGTTTTCCGTCTTTTGCTGCGGAATACAAAGTAAATGCTGCTGAAATTTCCACACAAAAGACGGCCTGCAGCGCTACAACGACTCGAGTAATGAACAAAAATCTATTTTTCATTTTTCCGTTCTAAATAATTTGTAGGCACCCACAACTAGCACTGCCGAAGTTGCCGCAATCAGAAACGATCCAATCGCCCATTCAGGATAAATAAAAAACAGAGCAATCCAAATAAGTAGAGTAATGCCGAAACTTTTTGTCTTGCCCATAGTAATTTCATTCTATTATTCAAGTGGGATGATTCTAATTTAGTTTTTGCCTATATTTTTTTAATTGCTTTAAGATTTGCAATATATTTTTCTTGGGCAACTCTGTTTTATTATATTTATTTCATAAATTCTTCTGGATGTGGATATATTTGTAATCAGGAAGCCAGTCTACGTTTCTCCGAGTGAAAGCTGGCTATTTGGTGAAGAAGTAAATTTCTGAATATTGCCGTCACTTCATTAGGCAACAGGCCGCTCCTAGAGCGGCCCTTTTACTTTACGGCAACTGTCGAGCCATCATGCGGTATCCGCCGGAGCACGAGGGTGCGTTATACAGCGTGAAGCCTGCTGCTGCAGTTCCAGCAACGGCCGCGGCAGGCAAAGCAAGTTGTGCCTGGCCGAGATATATGGCCGCCTGGGCCCCAGTTCTGGCTCCTGCAACACCAGCAGCGGTCACGGCGCCAAGGCAACCTGCCGGACTAGACGCCGAGCCATTTGCTACTGCAATGGCACCATAGTGTGCAGCTTCTTCATCGGAGACAGATCCATCGCTATTTTCAAAGCACCAAAGATCACCTCCGCAAACGGCGGAAATTTCAAAGTCTTCCAGAGTTTTCATATTATCCTCAGTTTAAAAAATTCTTCTCATTCAATTGATCATTTTGAATTTGAAGAAGGGCTTGTCAGCGTCCTGACGAAGGTTTTCAGTTATTAGCTATTCTTTCGTTCGTTCACCAGCTCCATGAACTAGACAGGGTCTGCAAAACCACGGCCGCCGAAGCTGACGGGTAGCTTTACTCAGCCTGAACTCTGAAATGCGTAATGGCGTGCTGATTTCGTTCTCAATCTGTGCAAATTTCAACACCTTGCCCCTTTCGGCGTGTGGTTGACGCACTCATTCATCTGTTACCACCCCACCTCACGCCAACCGAATGGCCCAGAGGCTTTGCAGACCTTCCCTGGCTGCTTTCGTCTTGTGTCAATTTGTTCATGATCTGTGGTTCAGAGCCAAGACCGGTTCTAGCACCCACTGCCAGATGGCTCTGCGATCCTGCATTACATCGGCATCCAGTGCCATTCCGGCTTTCAGCAACTGCGTGTTGCCATAGGTGGTGATTGCCTGCTTTTTCAACTTCACACTAATCCGATAGAGGGGTTCATTGGCCTGGGCCGCCGTTAGTAAAGCCTGCCCCTGACCGACTGGCAAATCCTGCGCAGCAATGGGCGTTTCGCTAATGCTTTGCACCTCGCCTTCGGCCATCCCGAACTTCTGATAGGGGTAGGCGGCATAGCGCAGCCAGACAACCTGGCCAGGTTTGACGAACCCTGCCGTTCGGCTTGGCCCATAAAGTTGCGCCGCCAAGGCTGAGGCGCCCTGCTGCGCACTTTCAGGAATCAAGTTCACGAGCGTCTGCCCAGCCTGCACAGGCTGCCCGAGATGAATGGTGATTGCGCTCACCCGGCCTGACTGGGGTGCGGTGAGCGTTAATCCGCCACGGGCATCGTTCTCAGTGAATTCCTGGCTGAGGCTAGCCAGCCCACGATCAATTTGAGACAGGCTGGTGCTGCTGCTGGTTTCGTTGTTGAGCAGTTCTGCTTTTGTGGCCTGAATGTCGCGCTGCAGGGCGGCCAAGCTGCGCTCGGCGTTGCGCTCACGCAGTTGCACATCCAGCAGTTCTTCCTGCTTCTGCTGCAATTGCACGGCCGAAACAAAGCTGTCTTTCTCTAATTCGACGTAGCGAGTCAGACTCTTGGCCGCCAGGCCAGCTCGCAAGCGGTTGGTTTCCAGCTCAGCCTGAGCCTGACGTTCTTCGGCGGATAAGCTGCGCAGTCGGTCGTTGAGAGCTTGCTGTCGTTGACGTTGCTGCTGTTGCGTTAGCAGCCGCTCGGTTTCTAGCGTTTGCCGGCGTTGAGCCAAGGCCTGGGCGTTGAGGATTGCTGCATCACCAAGCGATGTTGTGCGCTCGCTTCGCAACCGCATCACCGGCTGACCCGCGTCGACCAGATCGCCTTCCTTGACCAGCAACTCAGTCACGACTCCGACTTGTGGGGCGCTCACGGTCAACATCCCGGCCGTTGGCATCAACAAGCCCGGTAGCTTGGCCTTGCGGGTAACTTCACCACAGATGGCAAAGGTGACCAAGGCCAACGCCATGGTCAAAGATACGCCGGTTACCCATGCAAAGCTGGGCGGGCGAGCGATGCGGATGCTGCCGAGCCACTGGGATTGGCTGGCGTGCATCACCTCTTGCCTGAACAGGCTGCCTCCACTAGACATATCAAATCCAGCTATCTTTTTTGTAGCCTACGGGCATTTTTTGGGCAGACTGAACTTTGGGATGAATGGCGACTCAAAGGGAACAAAAGGTCAAAAAAAGACCATCAATCAAAAGTCTGTTCCTCTTGTCATGATCCGCGAGTTCGGGATCTGCGTCTCTTAAGGCTTGTAAAGGTTGCTGTTCAGAATCGTTAAAGCCGAGATGGCGTGGCGTCGAGCGCCTGCCTTGTTGGCTCAGTAGACTGCCTGGCGCCAATAGGCTCCAGCATCTTCTCGCTCAGCTCGTGTTTCTCCGTCAGGCGCCTAAGGTGCGGATGCTGGCACGGTCCGGAATTCGGCTCGATCTGGGATCGCGTCCCGCGGAGTGGTGTAACTCAGTGAGCCCGGAGAGGGTCTCGATACGCGGGGACTGGGGTTCAGCGCTGAATGGCTGAGACCCGAGTCGGAACAGTATCGCTGAGGCTCTGCAGACCCTCAAGCTGCATGTAGCGGCGGTTCAAGCTCCACTCGTCGCTTTGCTCCGGCAACATGGCGCCCACGAGGCGAGTGATGGACGCGTCGTTGGGGAAGATACCCACGACGTTGGTGCGCCGCTTGATCTCGGCGTTCAGCCGCTCTAACGGGTTGGTGGAGTGAATCTGCAGCCAGTGCGCTCGAGGGAAGGCCATGTACGACAGCACCTCGTGCTCGGCGCTGTCCATCATCTTGGCCAGCTTGGGCAAGCTGGCGCGGAACTGGTCGGCAATGACGCGCCACTGCTGGTGCGCGTCCTGGGCTGACTCCTGGGCGAAGACGGTGGCAATCGCAGCACTGACCATGCGGCGCTGGGTCTTGTTGGCGTAGGCCAAGGCGTTGCGCATGAAGTGCACGCGGCAGCGCTGCCAGGGGGCCTTGAGCACTTTGGCGGCGGCGGCCTTCAGGCCCTCGTGGGCGTCAGAGATCACCAACTTCACGCCGCGCAGGCCGCGGCGCATCAGGCTGCGAAGGAAGTCGGTCCAGAACGTCTCGGCCTCGCTGGGGCCGGTCTTCATACCGATGACCTGGCGCTGGCCCTCGGTGTTGACTGCCACAGCCACTATCACCGCCACGCTCTGGATCGAGCCCGCCTCGCGCGCCTTGACGTAGGTGGCGTCGATCCACAGGTAGGGCCAGTCGCCCTCGATGGGGCGGGTCAGAAACGCACCCACCCGCTCATCGAGCTCCGCGCACAGCCGGCTGACTTGGCTCTTGGAGACCCCGCTCATGCCCATGGCCTTGACCAGATCGTCCACCGAGCGGGTGGATACGCCGTGCACGTAGGCCTCCTGGATGACGGCAGCCAAGGCCTTCTCGGCGGTACGCCGGGGCTCCAGGAAGGCTGGGTAATAGCTCCCCTGGCGCAGCTTGGGCACGCGCAGCTCGACGGTTCCGGCGCGGGTTTCCCAGGACCGATCCCGGTAACCGTTGCGGCTGTTGATGCGCTCGGCCGGGTTCTTCTCGTCGTAGCCGGCTCCGCACAGGGTGTCGACCTCCATCTCCATCAAGCGCTGAGTGGCGAACTGCACCATCTGGCGCAGTACATCGACATCGGCACCTTTCTCGGCCAACTCGGCCAGTGCGATAGTTGCGTTGGTCATCGTGATTTCCTCTTCAAGGATCAAGGTTGGTATTCGCACCTCAACCCTATCCGGAATCACGATGACCGCCTGACAAAGCGCGGTCGCCGCCGGGCGCATAGCCGCTTCGGGCTACGCCCTACGCGCCTGTCCGCCCGCCTTGAGACTTACACCACTTGCCGGGACGCGATCCGATCTGGTCGGCCAAGAATCAAAAGGTCGCCCAACTTTTGTGGTGTTCTAGCGGGCTAGCATTTACCTCAAACCACCAAGCATTGTGCGGGTCGAAGTGGCGTCGCGTGCAGGCCAACTACTTGACAGTCCATCCCGCTCGATGTGCTCCAGAGGTTGCGTCATGACGGGCGTCGTCTTCGGCGTGAACATAGGTGTTCGTGGTCGAAATGTTGGAGTGACCCAGGTTGTCGCGCACAACCTTGATATCCACTTGATTGCTCAGGTGGGACCCTGCGGTATGCCGCATCCAATGCGTTGAGGCTTGCTCGATGTGTGCCGCAGCGGCGGCATCCTCCGGGTTGCCGCTCTTCCTCAATCGGTCAGCGGTACCTCGCATCACAGATTTCACAATCTCATGCAGCGCCGTGCGGGCCATGGGTTTAACCGGTTTATGGAGAGGTAGCACCAGGGGCGTTGTTTCATCGTGTGCGCAAAGAGCCGGCAGGCCAAGCGAGCGTCGATATTGCATCAGCTCGCCCATCAACTCCGTCGTCGCTGGAATCAAGCGGGTCTTACCCCCTTTGCCCTTGACTTCTAACCACCACCGCTCCTTGCCATCAGCCCCGCGACGGCTAAAAAATCCTGCCATCGTGGTGTCGCAGACTTCGCTGACCCGTAAACCGGCGATGTACAACAAAGAAAACAGCCAGCGCACCCGTGCTGCCTGCGCACGCTTCCGCCCGGTCTCATGAGGCAAAGTTTCAATCGTAGTCCGCACGGCTTTCCAGTGATCCATAGGCAGGAAGCGAGTCACTCGCGGGGCCCGGTGATTGCGTTGACGCCTGGCCAGCGCCAAGGGATTGCCGGCCAAGTAGCCAGCGGCCACCAGCCAATTGAACAAACTGTTGATGATGGACAGCGCTTGTCGCACGCTCTGCGGGCTCAACGGTCCGGCAAATGGTCGCCACAGGGGTGAATGACGCGCTGGCTTCTGGCCAGGGGCAATCACCCACATGGCCTGGGGTGATGGGTTGGCCAAAAAGTGCTGATAAACCAGCAAGTCCTCATGGGTCAGGCTGGACAGCGCCACTCGGTGCTGCAGCACGCACCACATCAGCAGTCGCTCCGATTCCTTGCGATAGCTCGCCAACGTGGCGGGGGAGTCTGCATAGCGAGCCAGCCAGGCCAGGATGGCGGCGCGGTCCTCCTGTGCGGCGATTTGCATGTGGCCTTTGCCGCGATTGCTGCCGGCGCTGCCGTCTAACGAGTTGGGTGCGACCAAACTGTCAAAGGTGATGAGTTCTGGCACTCGATGATTCCAAAAGGTTGATTTTGATCAATTATGGACATTAGGCTGATTATGTCCATAGGAGAAATTCAAAGTCATGAATATAAACGCTTTACGTTGTATTATTTATGAATGAGCATTGAATCAGAAATCCAATCCGAGATCGAAGCCCTGAAAACCCGCTTCAGCGAGACCAAAACCCTGTACCGAGAGGCCTGCGCGCTGCTGTTTTTCCGGTACGGAATCACGCCCACTGCCAGCAAGCTCTACCAGTACGTGCGCAAGGGTTCAATGAGCGCACCGGCAGATGCCTTGTTCAATTTCTGGGAAGAACTGCGCAGCAAAGCCCGGGTACAGATCGACCACCCAGCACTGCCAGAGGCGCTTAAGGTTGCCGCCGCCGACGCCGTGCAGGTACTTTGGGGGCAGGCCACCGAGTTGGCCCGTACAGAGTTGGCTAGCCTGCGTGTTGAAGCGCAAGCCGAGGCAGCCAAAGCCGCGGCCGATCTGGGCGCTGAGAGGCAGCGCGCGGGGGGGCTTGAGGTCACGCTCAAGGCAATGGCGCATCGCGCCGAGGAACTGGCTGCCCAGCACCATGCGTGCGCGTCACTCCTAGAGGACGAGCGCCGGTGCCACGCAGCCACCACTGCAAAGGCCGACTCCCTGCAGCGCCAGGTAGAAGAACTGCAAGTCCTGCAGGAGCGGATTAGGGGGGATTTCAGCAGCGAATTGGACAAAGGGCGCGCAGCCATTGAGGCAGCGCATGAGCGCGCAACCGGTGCTGAGCGCCGGGCACTTCGCGAGATCGAGCAAGAGCGCGTCGCTCGCGCCGACGCGGAGAAGCAACTGGAAGCCATGCGCAGTCGGCTGACTGAGGTCGAACATCAAAGCCAATCGCAAGCCTTGGAATTCGCCACGAAAAATGCTCGCCTCGGCGCCGAATTGGAGACGGCCAGGAGCGCAGTTGCTGGATTCACCGCAACTTGTGACGGCCAAGCAAAACAACTGAAAGAGGTCATGCAGCAAGTCTCACAATTCAGGACCGAGGCCGAGACCTTGCGCAGCTTGGTCGAACAATTCAAACCGGCTGCGCCTTCAAAGTCAGTGCGCGCAAAACGCAGCGTCGGCTGATCGAAAAATTACGCAACAACAAGGACTTAGGTCAATTCCTGCGGATTTTTCAGGAATCACGGCCGACCCTCATCAAAAGCTCCATCGTTCGCCGCGCATTGGCACGGGTAGTTGCGTTGACGATGTTGGCGGCTTCAGCCTTGACCCAGTCTTGCTGAATCATGGTCCGGCTGACTTCGCCGAGAGCTTGCATCCGCGTCGAGGCCAATCCAATCGAGGCCACTAACAAGAGAATCAGGGTTCCGAAACCGGCACCGAGCAATACGCGCAGCGGCAAGTGGGCGGTCTTCATCAGCATCCCTCCGGGCTTGGGCCAAAAGCTACTTGCGCTGCTCGCGTGACATCTCTGAGAACGCCCGTGCGAAAGCGTGAGTTTTTGGATACTGCCCGTAGGCCGCGGCGATGGTCAATGTCATTAATACGGTTTCTTGAACTGCATCAAGAACAAAGCTTGGCGCACGAGACCTCGTGCCCAGCAAGACATGAAATCTCGCCGCGCTCAAGCGACCATGCCGCGCTCACTACCCCAAACTGCTGCCTGCACTCGGGAGCTGACCCCCAGCTTGCGCAAGATGTGCTGAACGTGGATCTTGACTGTGGGCTCGGCGATGCTCAGTTGCCGTGCGATTTCCTTGTTACTTGAGCCCCGGGTAAGTTCGCGCAGGATTTCTAACTCGCGGGGCGACAAAGGCAAGGGCTCGACCCGCTCAGGGTCTGCGCATGCTGCGGGCGCAACTGCTGCGGCGCTGCTGCGGAAGGCATTGAGCAGCTTGTGCGACATCTCGGGGCTGACCACCGATTCACCGCGCATGGTCCGTATCAAAGCCGCAGCCAAGTCCTCGCCGTCCACCGTTTTCAGCAGATAACCTTGGGCACCGTTGCGTAGTGCTTCGCTGAGGTCTTGCTCATCTTCGCTAACGGTCAACATCAACACCCGGGCGCCGGGCACCTTGCGACGCAACTCAGGCAGCAGGTCAACGCCGCGCATGCCGGGCATGTGGTTGTCCAGCAAGATCAAATCGGGCTGCAAAGTCAGGGCCGCGCTCAAGGCCTCACTGGCGTCGGCCGCTTCACCCAGTACCACCACGCCGTCTTCCTGCTTGAGCAAAGCGATCAGGCCACGGCGAAACAGGGTGTGGTCATCGACGACCAGGACGGAAATGGGCTTCATGTCAGGGCAGGGGACTGTTGGTTTTGCTGGGTCGAGGCATCCAAGGACAGCTCAGCTTTGCTGCTGGTGAATGCGCTTTGCATAGGCAGTTGCAGGCGCACACGGGTGCCGCCTTCGGGTGGGCTGTCAATGCTGAGCTGAGCACCTATGCGTTGGGCGCGCTCCCGCATGATCTGTAGTCCCACATGGATATGACTATCGTCAGGCGGCAGGCGCTGGAATCCACTGCCGTTGTCTTGCACCTCAAAGGTCCAGCGCGGCAGCTGCTCAACCCGCAGCGAGACATGATCGGCCTGGGCATGCTTGCGCACATTGGACAAGGCTTCTTGGATGATGTGTAGGACTTGAATTTGGGCATCGGGGGGCAGGGGGAGGCCGTCGCCTTGCAGGCTCAGATGGGTGCTGAGCCCGCTTTGGCGCTCGAACTTGCTCAGGGTGTTGCGCAGGGCATGTTCAATGTCTTCGTGGCCGGGCCGGGTGCGGAAATGCACCAGCAGCTCCCGCACATTGGCGTAACACTCCTTCACCCCGGCATCGATTTCGTCCACCGTGAGTTCGATTTGCTCGGGCCGGTTCTTGCTCATGGCACTTCGTAGCAGCTGCACTTGGATCTTCAAAAACGCCAAGACCTGGGCGATGGAGTCGTGCAATTCCTGAGCCAGCAGATTGCGCTCCTCCGATACCGCCATTTCGCGGTCGCGCGAAACCAAGCGGAGGTTGTCGACCTGCACCCCGAACTGGCCGACCAGGGCATCCAACAACACGCCTTCCGATTCACTCAGGCGGCGTTCGCTGCTGAAAAACAATTCCACCTCACCCACCAAGCGAGCGCCGGCCCGCATCGGAATGGACATCACGCTTTGAAAGCCCGCAGCTTCGCAATGCCCCAGCTTGGGGGTCGGCAAGGCCTGAATGGCAATCACCTTGGGGCCAGTGGGGGGCTGCGGCGAGGCTTGCAGCGTGGCGCCACAAGCACATTCGCCTTTGCGAAGACAGCGCTCCGCATCAATCATGGTTTGCGGCAAAGAGGCTTGGCCGAGTAGCAAAAGGCGCTCGCCATCTTCAGCCGCCAAACGCACCGCGCAGGCATCGGCACGAGCGATGCGAGCGAGTTTTTCTGCAAATGAGTGCGCCAGGGTCTCAAGGGTCTGATCCGTGAGGCCTGACATCTGGGCCACGTCATACAAGGCTTCCAGGCGTTCATTTTGCTGGGCCAAGTGCGCAGTCTTTTCTTTGACTTTGCCTTCCAGCCCTGCATAGGCCTGCTGCAAAGCAATAGCCATGTGGTTGAAGCCCTTGGCCAAGCTAGTGAACTCTTCAACCGGCGACTGCTCGTCCACACGCGCCGCCAAATTGCCTGCGCCCATCTGCTGTAAGCCATCGCGAAGCCGCTGCAGAGGCTGGATGATCCAGACAAAAGCCCCAGAGACAAAAGCCACCGAGGCTGCCACGACCAGCACCACAAGGCCGAAGCAAAGCGCGCCCAATATGGCGGTGCGCGCCGCAATGGTGTGCTCAATCGCCCCCACCAGTTCGTCCACCTTCGCAACAAATGCATCGGCTTGTTGGCGCAGTTCTCCCGCATCAGTTGGGCCCAAAAGACTGGCGCGGAAGATGGGCCATTGGTTTTCAACCAAGGCCAGGCGATCACTGCAGTCGGCAGTGTCCGGCACGAACAAAGGCCTTTGCGCATCACCCTTACGCAGGCCGCCCACCATCGCATCAAAGTTGCGCACGTCCTCTTGCAACTGTGTCTCTCGCTCCTCCGTATGCGACAGCGTCATCCGGTAGCTGAGCATGCGCATGCGGCCAGCCTCATTGATGGCACCGGCACCACCTTCCAACTGCCAAGACACCCATAAGGTAAAAGCGATCGAGGCGAGTGCTACCAGCAGAAAGCTGGTTTGAATAAGGGCCAGTTTTCCGACCAGGCTGCGAACGCGCGTAAACATGCGGCCACCATATGTGGCTGCGCGGAATGCGGTCTTGACCTGAGTCAAGCTTGTATGGTTGTGCTTTGGTCGATCGCGTAGTCCACACAGGGCCAAGAGTTCAAAACCTCGGTTGATCGCTGTTTCAAATTTGGCTTCTAGACGTGACTATTTCAGCGGTAGGCTTGGTACCAACTCCAGAAAGGGACTGGTTAACCCATTTGGTGGCCAGAATTTTGAAGGGTGTTATTGAAACTCCCTGGGGTCAGCATCCACTTGGATTGACAACCCAATCGGATTAATTTTACATAATACACATTGTCAGCATTCGGGGTAGTAATCTCAGTGTTGCGTTTGAAGATGCCCAGGAGTCTCTAAAATGGCTTTGGATACTCTGATATCGTTGCACAACAATGCTTACAAAAATCACCGACCGACGCCCGGTCCTTGTTGATGACCACCAACTTCCTCGGTACTGGCCGGCTGTCTGGGAACTGCTTCACGGGGCCAGTTTGGCCACCTCCACATTGGAAGAACGGCTGAGTCACATCGAAGCCTTCTATCAACATACGGAACTGGCCGGCGGGTGCCTGGATGACGCTATTGCCGACCTCGACTTTGACCTGCTGGCCACCGCGCTAGAGGCCTTCTTTGTTTCGCTCCGAAATGTCCCGGCACCGACGACGCGAGCTCAGAAGCGTTGGAACGCCGCGTTCCATTTCGTTCGGGACACCTGCAATCGAATCGCCTCCAACCCCAGGGCCGGCAATCGAATGGCTGATATCAAGGGGCAGATTGACAGATTGGATCGGCTCTACCTTGGGCTTCGACCGCTTAAGAAGCGGCTTGGAGCGATGCCCAGAGCGCTTCCGCGCTTAGTCCTGTCAGATTTGCTCGATGTCGCAACGCCCGGCAATGCAAGGAATCCGTTTCCTCGTGGCCAAACTCAATGGCGGGCGTACGCGCTGGTTTTGCTATTCCTCATCCAGGGTCTACGGCGAGGCGAAGCACTGACGCTGCGAGCTGACGCCATTCGCGCGGAGCGTGATCCCGCGACTGATGCCATTCGTTGGCGCCTTGCCGTGGAAACAAGTGACGGCGATGGAGACACGCGCGCCAATCGGCCGAGCATCAAGACCAGCCAATCAATCCGACAAGTCCCGGTATCAGCCCAGACGGCAGAAGCGCTACTCACCTATGCCGAAAACTATCGGGGAAGAGTCAATCACCCGTACTTGGTCAGCAGTGCACGCCGCTCACCGCTTTCCATTGCCGGCGTAACGAAATTGATGCAGAAGCTCTCGACGGGTCTATCTACAGAAGCCCGGCTTGAACTCAAAGGTCGGACTGGCACCGAAACGGTAACGGCGCACGCCCTCCGTCACACGTGCGCGGTCGTTCGCATGAAGCAGTTGCTAGCCAAGGAATCGACCACCGATCGAGCCATGATGCACTTGCGCAGCTTCTTTGGATGGTCCAAGACCTCAATGATGCCACTTCACTATGCCAAAGCAGCCTTGGATGAAAGGTTGAACGAGGTCTGGGAAGACGAGCTTGATGTCCGCCTGAACATGCTGCGGAGCTTGCCCCAATGATTCGCACTGCACCCACTGCTGATGACAAATTCGTCCTGGCGCTTCAATCTCTTCCGCAACTTCCAAGGATCATTCAATACGAAGACGACTACGACGAGCGGCTTCGTTCAATTCACGTCGAGGAGAGCGTAGACGCCGCTGATCTACACCTTTCAGGGGAGGTCGCAAAGCTGCATTTCAGTAAGTTTGAACCAAGGACTCGTCCCCTCCTCCGCTCATTCCTGTTCATCAGTCTGCAGACCCTTTCACCAGCTACGGTTATAAACCACTACAAGAACCTGATCCGGGTCGATGGTGACGATATCGAATTTCTGGCCCTTTCCAAGCCGATTGATGCGAAGGCATCTTGGCCTGTGATGTTGGCAAAGTATTCTGAGGAAATTGCTCTCGTGCTAAAGGCGCTGGTCGCGTTCCTCTGCCAAGCTCGCTTCAGTCAGTGGACTCCATTGCATGCCGATTTTGTCCGTACAGCATTGTCTGTTCCAAAAGGCCGTGATGCATACGCTTCTGTTCGCGCGGGTGACTGCTTTCTAAGCATTGATGAGGAGGCACGTCTAGTTCGGTGGATCGACGACACCGCACGATCTGCTTCCACGATGAGAAAGACGGAATTGGAAATTGCGTGCTTGGTCGTCTGTTCCTATCAAATGGGAATGAGGCCGAAGCAGTTGGGTATGCTTAGAAAGCGAGACTGCTCCGTTCGCCTTAGCGAGGTTGACGGCAGTGAAATCGTGCACCTCCAGTTTCGAATGCTGAAGCAAAGGGACACGAATCTGTCAGGACTGCCGCTGGTTCGCAAAGTCAAGCGCGAATGGGCCTCGCTATTTGTGGCCCTATGGGACCTAAAGAATTCTGACAGCGAAGACTCATTCTTGTTCGGCTTCAAGAGTCGATCAACCCTCAGTGCTGCGTTGATTGATCAACTCGACGAAATTCTTCCCAACGGCGGTCGCGTTGCCTACGATCTTCGCCATTCGCTGGCACAGCGCTTGGTGGATTCCGGCGCTAGTCATGAGGAATTGGCCGCAGCAATGGGGCATTCCGAACTGCGGACCGGTCTCGTCTATTTCCGCGCCTCTGCAAACCAAGCTGAGCTCGTGAACAAGGCACTCGGGGTCTCGGAAACCTATCGCACCGTGGCCCGGATTGCCACAGAAAGATTCATCGACGAGAGCGAATTGGCAAAGCTCCGGGGCGACCAGCAAATCGCGGGAGTTCCGCACGGCATTCCCATTTCCGGCATCGGTGGATGCAAGTCCGGTCAACCGAGTTGCCCGCTGAACCCAGTCACGGCTTGCTACGGCTGCCCCAAGTTCATGCCTGTGCGTGATCTCGCTCTCCACGAGCAGGTCCTCAGAGATTTCAGAAGCATCGTGCTGCTCTACAAAGACGTTGGCCACGGCGAAGTGGCGTCACCCGCATACCTACAACTCCAGCGGACTATTTCCGAGGTACAGGGTGTGATCCGTGAACTGGAGCGTGCATGAACAACGTGCTGAACTTCCAGGCTGCCCTGCCCTTTGCACACGACGCCAACCTTCGCAGTTCCTGCTGTCGCGCCTGCGCCTCTTCCAGCAACCCCCGACGCTCAACGTGCCGGGTGAAATCGCTGGCGTTTTTCACGCAGGAATGCAATCTTGCTACTGCGCGAGCGGTGATGTCCTCGTCGCGGGCAACCATGTCCGTCAGCAGCTCCCGCAGTTCGGAGTGAGAGGGATCCTTTGTCCTACGCACCATGTAGCACGCTCTGTCGTTGTGTAGAAGAAGTTTCCGAAAGATCCTTGCCGTCCGGGAAAACCGATTGCCCGGGCAGGGTTGTCATCAAGGCCTCCACCCCCTTGATCCGTTCCATCGCATGGGCGATCTGATTCGCCTTGCCCACGGTCCCATCGGGGCGTGCCTGCGCGCTCTCCAGCGCAATCTTCAACCGCCCGTGCAGCTTCAGGATGTTGTCCTGGTGCTCCGGCAAGTTCGTTGCTGACAGGTGCCGGCAGCCCGAGAAGCATTCAAGATGCTTGGGGCAAGGGTCCACGGTAAAGGAGTTCAGGCAAGTACCGTAAGGCGTTGCATGGAATCCGTCGGCCTCGGTTGCCAAGAAACGCAAGGCCGCCTCGTCGCCTTCCTTGGCCTGGATGTTCTTGAACTCACGAACGATGGGGCCGTTGGCTCGCCCGGCCTGGATCATCTTGGCTACCGTTGCGGCCTTGCTTGGACCGATCATGAGTTCCCATTCCTCAGGGAGCTCGATCTGGTCAAGTTCCTCGGCCAGGCTGCGATGATCGTAGTCGTAGCTCTGCGCCACGCTTCGTCGATTGAAGCGCTTGGAGATGATGGTGTCGGCAACGCCGAGGCGGAACAACTCGGTATTTTGAAGGTGGCGGAAAGCGTGGCTCTTGATGCTCAGCTTTCGGTCTTCGTCAGATTGACCATACATCGTAAACAGCGAAATGGCCTTTCGATCATCTGCGCCTAGCACAAGCTGAACCAGCGCCTCGTCGGCAATGCCAATCGATGACATCAACAATGGGTCTATGACGGTATCCCCTCGACCAGCGCCAACCGCCCTCTTCGGCATTAGGAACAGCATTTCCCAGGGCGCAATGGTGGTGCCGTTGTCGAGAAGGAGGGGGCTCAAGTCTGAAATCTTCGTCGGCTGATGCGCTGCGACAAATGCTTCAACTTCAGAGATGCGCAGATAGCTTCCCCGGATGCCTCGATCCTGACGGCTTCCGTCTGCTCGCCTTGGAATGAGCCCGAGCCCTCGGCGCTCAGCGGTGAAGTACCTACTGACCGCCGCCGAAAGCACTTCGGTAGACGCTTGAAGCGTCTGGAGATCAGCGAGGTCGCGCGCATCAAAGGAATCGGCATACCGGGAGATGGCGGCCTCAACCTCAGCCGAAGGTGTCGCCGCCCAGACTGGATTGCCCGACATGCGGACATACATTTCGACCGAATCAACAAGCTGATCTGGTGCGTACATCGGGAAGATACGGCCAGACTCATATTGCGCCTTGAGCGTAGCCCGCAGCGGCGCCGTCAACGCTGCAATCTCGTCCAGGGTGCTCTCCAACTGCTCTCGGAACATGTCCGGCACGAACTGCGTTTCCTCGTAGAGCTTGTTGTTGTCCTGCTTCTCCGCGAAGTGGCGGATTGAGAGGGTTTCGGAAATCCCGCCAAGTTCACCAGCAGGGCGACCCGAATCATCCACGTAAGCGCGAGTCCGCTTCCAGTCGAGCGGGAGGTGTGCGACCTCGCCAACACGAAGGCCAGTGAACAGCAGCACCTTGATCATTGCGAAGCGAAGCGCGTCGTTGAAGGTGCGAGGCTTCTCGGTGAAGACGATTCGAACAAGCTCCCAGAACGCACGGCGCTCCGGCAGTTTCTCCTCGGCCTTCCGCTCTGCCAAGGTCTTCGCCAGCTTCCTTGTGGTTTGAGCAAAGCGCGCCCGTCCTGCCCGCATCTTTTCTGGCCTGGAGAGCAAACCGCTCAATGGGCAGGCATTGAACAAATGGAGCGGATCGACGACGCTTGAGATAAACCCCAAGATGACAATAGTGCGGCCACGAGACGGTTGGAGCTCGTCCGAAATCTCGCAGGCAAGGCGAAGGTCTTCGGCTGTAGTCTCCCAAGGTTCCCGCCGAGAAATCGTGGCGACGAATCGAAGCGCAGCAGCTGCCTGGCTGATGTACGGAATACTCTTTTTTCGCACCCGCACGTGCTCGATCGTGTACGCCTTGATGAGGTCCTGCCAGGCTTTCGAAACAGGGCCGGCCTGTCGAGATCCGTCGAGAATCCCTCTCCGTTCCATCACTTGAAGGGCATCCTCGCACTCAGTAAACGTACGCAGGATGAGTTTCTTCGGGCGGCCATCGTTGGACATGCGCCTGAGATCCCACTCGAACCCCTTGGCGGCGTTTCCTGCTGCGTTGACCCGCATGTCCCAGTGGAACCCGGCATCAGAGGCAATTTGCTCGGCTTGCTCGATGAAAGCTGAAAAATTCGGATTCGCGGGCAAGGTGAGGCATGATGGAGCGCGAGCCACAGCCGAGAAGCTTCAATCGACCCAAGAACGCGTTCGCGAACTAGAGGCCAACGAAGCGGCTCGGGTAGCCAGTCACCTGGCCATGATTCATGCAGTAGCGGAGCTAGGCGGGACGGCGAAGTTGCTAGCCTTCTATCGCACGTACGCTGACATCCGAGATCGGCTGCACCGGCAAGGTGCCCTGCCCTCGCCGTTCGCAGATGCCAGTCGTCAGCAGCGATAAGCTCTTCGATGTCAATCATCTTCAAGTGGCCCAACCGGCGATACGGCTCGTTCAAGAATCACTGTTCTTTCACGGTGGGTGTGAACAGCGCGAGAAGGTCCTTCTCCGCCATGTCGGCGTGCAACTGCGGGTACGCCGTTTCATTGATGCTGTTCATCAGGTCATATCCTTGATGAGGTCGGTGTTACGCCGAATTCCGACTGCATCGTGGCCGCTGAACTAAGCCTGCCAAGTTTCAGTAGAGGCGGCGGGCACAGCTCTCGCAAGTTCCATCACCCGTCCTTCACGCACGATCACTACCCGCTGCGCGCCGGCAATCGTTTCCGGTCGGTGGGCGATGATCAATCGAGTCAGTGGTAAGTTGCTCAAGGCCGCGGTGACTGTGCGCTCGTTCTGCAAATCCAAATGACTCGTCGCTTCGTCCAAAGCCAAGATGCGCGGCATCTTGTACAAGGCCCGTGCCAGCAAGAGCCGCTGTTTCTGCCCTCCCGACAAACCCGAGCCCAAGTCGCCCACCAAGGTTTGGTAGCCCATGGGCATGCGGCAAATGTCAGTGTGTAGTTGCGCCAATTCCGCGCAGGCCTGAATTCGGGCCTGATCGGGCTGCACATCGAAGAAGGCGATGTTGTCGCTGAGTGAGCCCGTTAGCAAAGCATCCTCCTGCATCACCGTGCCGATCTGCCGACGAAAGTTCTGCAGGCCCAGCTGACGCACCGGCATACCGCCAAAAAGCACCTCGCCCTCGCTGGGTTTGAGCAGGCCCAACGCAATCTTGAGGAGGGTCGTCTTGCCGGCGCCCGAAGGGCCGGTGACGGCTACGCTCTCAGCCGCTTCCACGCGGAAGTTGGCATTGCGCAGAATCCAGGGCTCACCCTCGCCGTAGCGGAAACTGACGTCTTTGAGTTCGATGCTGGGCAACAAGTGCCGCAAATCGTTGGCAGGCGCGTCGTCCTTCTCGGGCGGCTCCAAGGCAATGTCGGCCAGGCGCTCCGCATGCAGGCCCAGCATCTTGAGTTCCACGGCGTAATTGATCAGGGCCGACACGCGGCCCGTGAACTGGCCCTTGTAGCTGAGGTAAGCGAACAGCATGCCCACCGTCATGGTCACAGCCCCAGCCTGCTGCCCCGTCATGATGAGCTTGGCACCCAGCCACAGCACCAGCAGGTTCTCCAGACCAAAGATGAAAGTGTTGGCCGTCGAAAACCCAATGCTCATCTTGGCCGTGCGCACATCGCGGTTTTGCACATCCACGATCAGGTTCTGCCAACGGGCACGGCGCTCTTCCTCCCGACCGAACAATTTGAGCGGGGTGATGGCGCGCAGGGTTTCCAGGAAATGGGTGTTTTCTTTGGCGGCCACCACCAAGCGCTCGGCTGCGGCATCGCGGAAGGGTCGGTAGGCCGCCCAGCGCAGAAGGCCGTAACCTACGACGGCTGTGACGGTCACCGCGCAAAGCGTGGGCGCATAGATCAGCATCATCACCAGCGCGGCCACGGCCATCAGGCCATCCAGCACCGCCTCAATGGCGGCCGTGGTCAAAGTCTTTTGAATGGCACTGACGGCGCCGAAGCGCGAGGTGATGTCGCCCAAGTGCCGCTTCTCAAAAAAGTCCACGGGTAAACGCACCAGATGAGCAAACACATTGCCCATCCACTGCAAGGACAAGGTCTGGCCCAAGACCATCACCATCCAAGACCGGGCCAGCCCGACAGCAGTCTGCACCACCAGCAGCAAGCCGAAGCCGATCACCAGCACTGACAACAGATCGCGGTCACCCGACGTGAGCACATCATCCACCACCATCTGGTTGAACAAGGGCGCAAGAACAGCAAACATCTCCAGCACCACGGCCACGGCGAAGATTTGCAGGAGCGAGCGCTTAAGGCCCATCACCTTGCCGGTCAAGGTGACCTGCACCCTCCCAGCCGTACCAGCGTAATGGAGAGGAAGTCCATCAACCAGGAGAATGATGGACATGAAAAAGAGCAGATTCACTGAGGAACAAATCATTGGGTTCCTGAAGCAGGCCGAGGCCGGCATGCCGATCAAGGAGCTGTGCCGGCAAGGCGGCTTCAGCGACGCCACGTTCTACAAGTGGCGGGCCAAGTACGGCGGCATGCAGGCCACGGATGCCAAGCGACTGCGCGAGCTCGAAGGCGAGAACGCCAAGCTCAAGCGCCTGCTGGCAGAGGCCCACCTGGACATCCACGCGCTCAAGGACGTCTTCGGCGTAAAGCCCTAGCCCCGCAGGTCAGGCGCGACGCGGCGACCCAGATGATTGCCCAGCACCATCTGTCCGAACGCCGCGCGTGCCGCCTGGTGGGGCTCTCCAGAGACAGCTATCGCAACCCGCCCGTGGTCGATGAGGCCACGCAGCAACTCAGCGCCAAGATCGTCGAGATCGCACAGGTGCGGCGCCGCTTCGGCTATCGCCGCATCCATGACCTGCTGCGCCCACAGTTCCCAGGCGTCAATCACAAGCGCGTCTATCGGTTGTACAGCCAGGCGCAGTTGGCGGTGCGCAAGCGCAAGAAGATCAGACGGGCAGCCAGCGAGCGCGTTCCGCTCACCGTGCCGACCCGAGTCAATGAGGTGTGGAGCATGGACTTCGTTTCCGACAGCCTGGCCAATGGCCGGCGTATCAAGTGCCTGACTGTGGCCGACGACTTCACGCACGAGTGTGTGGACATCGCCGTGGACTACGGCATCTCGGGCCAGTACGTGACGCGGTTGCTGGACCGGGCCGCGATCTTCAGGGGCTACCCTGCGGCGGTGAGAACCGACAACGGGCCGGAGTTCACCTGCCGGGCCTTCATCGCTTGGGCGCAAGCTCACGACGTGCGGCACATCCTCATCCAGCCAGGGCGGCCCATGCAGAACGGCTACATCGAGAGCTTCAACGGCAAGTTCCGCGACGAGTGCTTGAACGAGCACTGGTTCCAGACGCTGCCGCAGGCGCGCTCGGAGATCGCCATCTGGCGGCAGGACTACAACGAGGTGAGGCCGCACAGCAGCCTGGGTCGGATACCGCCGGCCGAGTTCGCGCAGCGCCACCGCACCAAGAACCAGGCGCCACCGGCTACACGCAACGAGATCAAGTAACCTTCAACCGGGACTTCCGCATGGCTGGTACGGCGGGAGGGGGCAGGTCAAAGGCTCGCAATGACACTTTTGGCGCCGAAGCTTGGGACTTGAACTCCCCATTGGGGCTCAACTCCAAAGCTACGCCGGTGAAGTGGCGAGAAACTTCAGCCATCGACAAATTCCTCTCACCAACGGCAGGGTCAAGGAGCACGACAGACTTCTTGCGGACGCTTTTGAGCACTACAGCATGATTTAAGTCCCAATGAAGGATACAGGGTGTCTGTAGCTCTTTCAGTTCCTCTAGTTCGAGTCTTAAAGCACGAGCCGAAAACCCAAATTCAGCAGCGTAGCCAGTCAATTGATTGAAGTTGGTTCCTTTTTTAGTACCAAGCGGAAATCGCCGGCGAACATCGGAAAGATTTACCGCTGCCCCATATGCGCTGCTAATCATGGCCAGACATGCTAGCCCGCATTCGCTAGTTTCTTGCTGAAGTTGGATGCTTATTTTAAGCATTGAGGTGACGCATTGGTAAGTTTGGAATTTAGGAGGTAGATTTTATATTTGAAGAGACTAAGCTTGCATTTCGCAATAGTCGCAATAAAAGTAAAATGGATACAACAATTGCGCACCGCTTCACCACTACAAATTCATTCACGCCTATATTTAATAAAGGGCCCGCAAACCAAACTTTACTGCCACCTGTAAGCAGTCCGGACCAGATGTTTGACCAAGAATGAAGTAAAATCGCAACCCATAATCTATGGCTCGCCCGATAAGCTAAGCCCAAGAATAGGCCCACGAATAATAGATCAATAAAAATTGGATAATGGGACCTGGCTGCCTCCCCGTGAAATAGTGCAAAAACTATAGATTGGAAAAATATGCAAGCTGGCGTTGACAAATTTGAGTGCTGCAACATTAATCTTAATAACACCCCTCGAAATAGAAATTCCTCTATTGCAGCAGCACTGATTATTATTGCCAGCGATATTGGAAGGAGCTGCCAGCGCATGACGCTATTGATTTCAATATCATTCCGAGAAACCAATGCAAAAACAATACAAATGAAGGGGAATGCTATTACCGGCAGGATAGCCAGAATGAAATTCGAAGCACTGGCTTCATTTGAGAAGAAATTCAACGGTCGACTGTAGATTTTTAATTGAAAGAACGATGATTTTTTATACAGAATAAATATTGCGCCTGAGATTGCAGCTTGAATCACAAAGAAAATTGCAGTCCTATAGAGGTAACTTACTTTCTCCGACCCAACTAGGTTTACAAAAGCGTCAGCAATGCAATGAGAGCTCCAGATCAAAAAAGTAAATATCGCGACAAATGTTGCCATACAAGCAACAATCTTCGCCGTAGAAAAAATAATCTTTTTCATGCAAAAATGTGGCCGCATGTCCGCGGCCACTTAATTTTAATGCCGCACGACTTAGAAGAGGCAAATATACCAAGCTTCTAACCAATTTCGGCCATTAGCGCCGAGGCATTGAATCAAATCATCGCGGGAGTTGACTTTACCCGTATAGTGATAATCATCACCCATACGAGTTGCGCCAACTTCACCGCAAGGAATATTATCAAGTTGCGAATCGCTCAGAACTTTCATTTCTCTACCTTTCACATATGCCCGATAACGGCCGGGCGTTCCGCTCCATGCTTAAGGCGAGTTCCAATATATGGATTTCGCCTTATGGCTCAGATTATTTTCCACCTGCCACAGAAATAATTGGTTCAAGCAACCATTCCCAAATCTTTCTGCTTTCTTGGCGTACATCCGCGTCAAGCGCCATGCCTGCCTTGAGCAGCTGCGTGTTGCCATAGGTGGTGATTGCCTGCTTTTTCAACTTCACACTAACTCGGTAGAGAGGTTCATTGGCCTGCGCCGCAGTGAGTAATGCCTGCCCCTGACCGACCGGCAAATCCTGCGCTGCAATAGGCGTTTGGCTAATGCTTTGCACCTCGCCCTCCGCCATGCCGAACTTCTGATAGGGGTAGGCGGCGTAGCGTAGCCAGACAACCTGGCCGGGTTTGACGAAACCCGCTGTTCGGCTCGGCGCGTAGAGTTGCGCCTCCAAGGTTGAGGCGCCTTGCTGCGCAGTTTCGGGAATCAAGTTCACGAGCGTCTGCCCAGCCTGCACCGGCTGTCCAAGATGAATAGTGATGGCGCTCACCCGGCCTGCCTGGGGTGCGGTCAGCGTCAATCCGCCGCGAGCATCGTTTTCGGTGAATTCCTGGCTGAGGCTTGCCAGCCCACGATCAATTTGAGTCAGGCTGGTGCTGCTGCTGGTTTCGTTGTTGAGCAGTTCTGCTTTTGCCGCTTGAGTGTCGCGCTGCAGGGCTGCCAAACTTCGCTCGGCGTTGCGTTCACGCAGTTGCACGTCCAGCAGTTCTTCCTGCTTCTGCTGCAGTTGCACGGCCGAGACAAAGCTGTCTTTCTCTAATTCGACGTAGCGGGTCAGACTCTTGGCCGCCAATCCGGCTCGCAAGCGATTGGTTTCCAACTCAGCCTTGGCTTGACGCTCTTCGGCGGCCAAGCTGCGCAGTCGATCATTGAGCGCTTGCTGCCGTTGACGTTGCTGCTGTTGCGTCAGCATCCGCTCGGTTTCTAGCGTTTGCCGGCGCTGAGCCAAGGCCTGGGCGTTGAGGATTGCCGCGTCACCCTGCGACGTTGTGCGATCGCTTCGCAGCCGTATCACTGGCTGACCCGCAGCGACCCAATCGCCTTCCTTGACCAGCAACTCAGTTACGACACCGACTTGTGGGGCGCTGACGGTCAGCATCCCGGCAGTGGGCATCAACAAGCCCGGTAGCTTGGCCTTGCGGGTGACTTCACCAAAGATGGCAAAGGTGACCAAGGCCAACGCCATGCTCAGCGAGATACCGGTGACCCATGCAAAACTGGGTGGCCGGCCAATGCGAATACTGCCGAGCCATTGAGCTTGGCTGGCCTGCATCACCTCTTGCCTGAACAACGCTTGCGTCAAAGCCATGCTCTCTGAACCCTCAAAGGATTCGAAGGCGGGCCGACTAACGCTGAGCTTGATGACGGCCTGAGGAACTCAGACCGGCAACCCCGCTATCTTGCGAAGGTCCCGTATTTAAAACGGAACCCTCCAACACCGGAGGCTTTGCGTCGCCGGCTCACGCCGGGTTTGCGATTCAGGCCCACCCTAAAAGGCATCGGCCTTGTTTTGATCCCAAAGCTGCCAATGCAACTTTGTTGGCAATCCATGACTTTGTTCATGAAGTGCTGATCCGGCGGCCAATCTAACTGTCGAGCTGAAAACTTGGTAGGCCCCACATCGAGGGGGGTATCAAAATATGTCGCCATGTGGTAAAGCAGCACTCAATCCAAGGAACGGTAACTCAGCGAGGTCGTAACTAGGCGGCGGCGGCAGACTTGGGCAGGTCAGCAGCCCAGTTGCACTGCACTGATTGCCAAGTCAGGCCTATTCGCCAATGCAAGGAGCTTGAGAGTTGCAGTTGCGCCTCTTCAGTTTTGTTGCCACCCCGCTCGATGAGCCCCCGACGTCGCATCATTGCGGGCATCGTCCTCGGCATGGACATAGGTGTTTGTGGTCGAAATGTTGGAGTGCCCCAGGTTGTCGCGCACGATCTTGAGGTCCACTTGATTGCTCAAGTTGGATCCTGCGGCATCCCGAACAGTCATTTCAGCGTGATGGCGGACAGTTTGGGCGCGCGCAAGCGCCTGGGTTGATGGTCGCTCAGCCTTGTCGAGCGCCAGAGTTGGAACATGAATCTCGTGGCCGTTAAGCATTCTCGTCGCATGCTGGGGGAACCATACGGGGCTTGAGCCAGGCGGGCAGCTTTTGAACGTCGATCATGACCACATCGTCTGCGACTTGCTCCAGATCCGCCAAGTAGGACAAGCCACTCTGGTGGTCCTCCAGTTCTAAGTCGATACCTGTCCAGCCAGGCTTGACCGAGTTCATGCGATCCTTGATGGCCGCCACGGGAACCCGACGATCCTCCGGAAGGACGTATTTCACCCGCGCGATAGAACTTCGGTCGGTGGCCGATATCGTTTGGAGCCCGTGGACGTCTCGGAGTTCCCAAAGCAGGAACATGCATTGACGCTCCTCGCGAGGCGTCATGCGTCCGCGCTCTATTGCATCACTCATTCTCTGGATGAGTTCGCAAAACCTGACCTGCTGCAGGCCAGAGAGAGGGGGGAGAGCTGAGCCATTGTTCATCGATGTGTGCAAGGTCCCATCAACGCTCTGCACCCGACGATGTGACCTGCAACCACTGCCGCAGATTCCAGTAATCGGCTGTCTACTTGACAGGGGAGCTTACGGTCAGCCGGATTGAGCTCAGCACGCAAGGCTCGCAGATTGCCGGCATCGTGCCGCACCAGGCAACGATTGAGCGCCGAACGCGAGACCTCGGCGTTGATGAATTCACGCGTGATGACGAGCAGATCATCCAGTGGCAGCAAGAGCATGCGGCGCAATGCAACAACGACAGCCTCTTCGCCGGCAGACAGGGTCGTGCAAAGCTTGTGGGGGCGGTGGCTCAGGTCGGCAGGCGCCTCACGGCCCTTCCATTTGCGAACTGTGGCCTTGGTGATGTTGTAGCGCCGAACCAGTTCGGCGATGGATTCTTGAGAAGCCCTGATCTCGGCACGAACCAGCGGCGTTGTGCGGGCTTGAGGGTGGATGCGGGTCAAAGGAAAGCCAGGTTGAAATTTGGATCGATCACGCCAAGCATGATGCTACGGGCTCGAAGCAGCGGCCAGCTTCGAGTGGGGACATGATCTCCTGGAATCCAACAGTTATGCAACGGTCTCAGATCATGGCGAGGCTGGCAAGGGCGCCTTCGCTGGAGTCTGATTGGAGGTGTAGCTTCATTTATGCAACTGTGCTCGAAGGCGGCGAATAATTGAGTAGGGACCTGTTACGGTTACAGTTTCACTATTTAAATATACATATACATCGCTCTCGTCCCACCTTAGAAAACTGGGCCCCTTTTGACAAAAAACCAGAGGCTCAACATCGCCGACATCAACATACCCAAGATATTTAACGTTTTCGAAAAATATATCCAAAGCGGCAGCGTCATCTCTATTAAATGAAAAAGTAGCTGGCAACGCGATCACAACAGAAACCAATGACCCAAGGCCGATCAGCATTACGAATACAACAGGAGATTCAATGTCAACCGAAATGTAGTCAAAAATTAGTTTTGAAAAAAAAATAGTTAGCGCCAAGCAAGCTGCCCAAGAAGTAAACTGCTTGAAAGATTGAAAAAGCAGAAGTCGTCGCCCAAGCGACAATCCCCAGGAAATATTTGAAATTGATCTCTTTGACATCAAACACTCCGGATTAAAATTCAACCGACGGCGCACGTGTGCGCCGTCAAGCTAATATATTACCTTACATAAACCTTGTAGACATAATACGAACCGGCGCCCACCATTCCTCCTATGATTGCACCGACTGGACCTGCGGCAGAGCCAAGAGTTGCGCCAAGGCGAGCCCCAGCCAGGTAGCTGCCAATTTGCGCTCCTCCGACAGTTACTCCTGCCGCAGTTACGGCGGACGCCAGATTCGCACCATTCACTTCATTCGTCTGCTCAAAAGTCAATACTTGCATACCAATTTCCAAGTTTCCAGGCAGATTCCGGGCGCCCGGTTCCCGCTTTAGGCACAGCGCCTAATATTACGAGTCCTATCGATTGTTTTGTTAAAAGCTAAATTCTTACCAATGCAGCCAACACCAGCTCCAACACCCACTCCCAAACCTTCCTGCGGTCCTGCATCACATCCGCATCCAACGCCATGCCAGCTTTCAGGGCTTGGGTATTGCCGCAGGTATTGATGGCCTGCTTCTTCAATTTCACGCTAATCCGATAGAGGGTTACCTGCGCCGCTGTGAGCAAAGCCTGTCCTTGACCTACCGGTTAATCTTGCGCGGCAATGGGCGTTTGGCTGATGCTTTGCACCTCGCCCTCAGCCATCCCGAACTTCTGATAGTGGTAGGCCGCATAGCGCAGCCAGACAACCTGGCCAGGTTTGACGAAACCCGCCGTTCGGCTCGGCGCATAAAGCTGAGCTTCCAACGCTGAGGCGCCTTGCTGCGCAATTTCTGGAATCAAGTTCGCGAGCGTCTGCCCGGCCTGCCTGGGGTGCGGTGAGCGTCAATCCGCCGCGAGCATCGTTTTCGGTGAATTCCTGGCTGAGGCTTGCCAGCCCACGATCAATTTGAGTCAGGCTGGTGCTGCTGCTGGTTTCGTTGTTGAGCAGTTCTGCTTTTGCCGCTTGAATGTCGCGCTGCAGGGCTGCCAAACTTCGCTCGGCGTTGCGTTCACGCAGTTGCACGTCCAGCAGTTCTTCCTGCTTCTGCTGCAGTTGCACGGCCGAGACAAAGCTGTCTTTCTCTAATTCGACGTAGCGGGTCAGACTCTTGGCCGCCAATCCGGCTCGCAAGCGATTGGTTTCCAACTCAGCCTTGGCTTGACGCTCTTCGGCGGCCAAGCTGCGCAGTCGATCATTGAGCGCTTGCTGCCGTTGACGTTGCTGCTGTTGCGTCAGCATCCGCTCGGTTTCTAGCGTTTGCCGGCGCTGAGCCAAGGCCTGGGCGTTGAGGATTGCCGCGTCACCCTGCGACGTTGTGCGATCGCTTCGCAGCCGTATCACTGGCTGACCCGCAGCGACCCAATCGCCTTCCTTGACCAGCAACTCAGTTACGACACCGACTTGTGGGGCGCTGACGGTCAGCATCCCGGCAGTGGGCATCAACAAGCCCGGTAGCTTGGCCTTGCGGGTGACTTCACCAAAGATGGCAAAGGTGACCAAGGCCAACGCCATGCTCAGCGAGATACCGGTGACCCATGCAAAACTGGGTGGCCGGCCAATGCGAATACTGCCGAGCCATTGAGCTTGGCTGGCCTGCATCACCTCTTGCCTGAACAACGCTTGCGTCAAAGCCATGCTCTCTGAACCCTCAAAGGATTCGAAGGCGGGCCGACTAACGCTGAGCTTGATGACGGCCTGAGGAACTCAGACCGGCAACCCCGCTATCTTGCGAAGGTCCCGTATTTAAAACGGAACCCTCCAACACCGGAGGCTTTGCGTCGCCGGCTCACGCCGGGTTTGCGATTCAGGCCCACCCTAAAAGGCATCGGCCTTGTTTTGATCCCAAAGCTGCCAATGCAACTTTGTTGGCAATCCATGACTTTGTTCATGAAGTGCTGATCCGGCGGCCAATCTAACTGTCGAGCTGAAAACTTGGTAGGCCCCACATCGAGGGGGTATCAGAATATGTCGCCATGTGGTATAGCAGCACTCAATCCAAGGAACGGTAACTCAGCGAGGTCGTAACTAGGCGGCGGCGACAGACTTGGGCCGGTCAGCAGCCCAGTTGCACAGCACTGATTGCCAAGTCGGGCCCATTCGCCAATGCAAGGAGCTTGAGAGTTGCAGTTGCGCCTCTTCAGTTTTGTTGCCACCCCGCTCGATGAGCCTCCGACGTCGCATCATGGCGGGCATCGTCCTCGGCATGGACATAGGTGTTTGTGGTCAAATGTTGGAGTGCCCAAGGTTGTCGCGCACGATCTTGAGGTCCACTTGATTGCTCAAGTTGGATCCTGCGGTATCCCGAACAGTCATTTCAGCGTGATGGCGGACAGTTTGGGCGCGCGCAAGCGCCTGGGTTGATGGTCGCTCAGCCTTGTCGAGCGCCAGAGTTGGAACATGAATCTCGTGGCCGTTAAGCATTCTCGTCGCATGCTGGGGGAACCATACGGGGCTTGAGCCAGGCGGGCAGCTTTTGAACGTCGATCATGACCACATCGTCTGCGACTTGCTCCAGATCCGCCAAGTAGGACAAGCCACTCTGGTGGTCCTCCAGTTCTAAGTCGATACCTGTCCAGCCAGGCTTGACCGAGTTCATGCGATCCTTGATGGCCGCCACGGGAACCCGACGATCCTCCGGAAGGACGTATTTCACCCGCGCGATAGAACTTCGGTCGGTGGCCGATATCGTTTGGAGCCCGTGGACGTCTCGGAGTTCCCAAAGCAGGAACATGCATTGACGCTCCTCGCGAGGCGTCATGCGTCCGCGCTCTATTGCATCACTCATTCTCTGGATGAGTTCGCAAAACCTGACCTGCTGCAGGCCAGAGAGAGGGGGGAGAGCTGAGCCATTGTTCATCGATGTGTGCAAGGTCCCATCAACGCTCTGCACCCGACGATGGATCAAGGCGTTCCGGATTTCCGCCGTAGCCTCGTACAGAGCTACCAATGCATCCCAGACGAGCTGTGAAATTTCCGTCATCTGGCCACCGAGATGAGTGCGAAGCGCCTTGATCTTTGCTGAAGCCTGAAACGGCACCTTTATCGTCGTAACCCTGCACAGGGCTAGCTCTACCGCCATGTCCAAAACCTTCCATGCTGCGATGAAAAACAGCGTCATGAGACGTCGACGCAGTAGGTTGGTCGCATGTGTGCAGCGGCCGTCGTGAAAATCGACTTCAAGGTGTATGCGAACACCATGCGCTGAGAATATGAAGGTCTCTGAAGACGCCACAAGCGACGCAACCGGCACCCCTTCGGCTAGAAGCTGCCGCTCTAGCTCAGTGCATTCGAGAAAATGAGATTTGGGCATAGCCAGTATTTTCTCGCTCCCCCTTCACCCCGAAGACTATGGCGCTGAGCAATTGCTGCCATTCTTTGGGCGACCATGATACGGCGCAGTTTAGTCAGTGCGCACGCCTCAGCGCCGCTGTAGGCCTGCCTGCAAACTCTGCATGCCCCGGGCCTGGGTGGACTGCCCCGGCTTCTGCGGAGGTCGGTTGGTGCGAGCCAGTCTGGCTTAGCCGGATTTGCGAGTTACCGATGGTAGTTCGCCTCGGCTTCAGTCGGCTGGACGGAGCCGGCCGCCGCCCCGGCGAACGCGGAAGCGTACCGCGCGTCGGCGCGTCAATGAGTTGATCACCCAGCAGATGCACCTAGCGCCCCCCCCCCGCCCACCTTGAAGGTCTTCCGAAATGCCGGCGGCTTGGCTGCTTCGACCCACAAGCGAAAGCTAAGCTTCATCGACGCGCTGTACGTCCACACCGAAGTTTTGGCGCGCCGCGTGGACTGGATGCCGTCGTCCTGAATCTGGCGGCGGACAGGTCTGCTGAAGCTCCGCTTAGTAAATCGATCAGCCCCCCGCATTCATGGGGGTTGGAGTCCGATTGCGCGCCCCGAAATCCAAACCTGCCGATGTTGGCGGGTCCTTTTGACGTTGACGTGCTTTCTTCGGTTGACCCAGTAGTAAGCCGCCCGCCCAAACAACAACGATCCGGGAATGAAGCTTGACGCCGACTAACGACCATGAATACGCCGTGCTGGGCGGAGTGAACCGTGCCAGCATCGGCCGCTACCTGGCCATCCTCTCCAGCTCGATCTCCGCCGGGCTGGTGTTCGTGCTGCTGCAGGCACAGAACTACGCCCAGACGATGGGCTTGGATGTCAATTTGCCGCCGATCGTCTTGTCGTTGGTCGGAGCCGGCGCGGTCTACACGGTGCTCTTCTGGCTCCTCAAGAACCACGCCTGGAAATGGCGGCCGCTGTCAGCGCTGCTCAAGGTACCCAACTTGGCCGGCACCTGGGACTGCAAGGGTGAAACCCTGGACCGTGACGGCAAGATCACCTACGCGTGGACGGCCGAGGTCACGATCATTCAGTGCTGGGACAAGCTGCGTGTGCGGCTAAAGACCTCGCAGTCGGGCTCGAACAGCATGGCAGCCGCGCTGACCCATGACAGCGTTGATGGCTGGCTGCTGCTCTACCAATACCGAAACGACCCAAGGATCGGCGAGCCCGAGCTGAACTCGCACGTCGGCACTTGCAGCGCGACGTTCTCTAAGGATCTCAAATCCGCCACCGCTGAGTACTTCAATGGTGTGGGGCGGGCAACGTTCGGCAAGATGACCTGGACCCGGAGGCAATGATGGCGCGCGATATCAATCAACGACTGCAGCAATTGCGCACGCGCCGCGACGGAACTGGCGGCACCGTCAATGAGGGGTTTACGCTGGACTCGCTCTTTGCCAAGTCTGCACTGCCCGTCGAATTGTGGGAGTCCCGCGGCAAGGCGGACCAGCCTCACACCCGTTACGCACTAGGCTCTATGCAAGCCGTCAGTGACACCTACACCAAGGTGAGCAAGGAAACGGCGTTTCGCGTCGCCAACCAGCTAAAGGACCGTCTAGCGAAGCGCGGCATCGTCGCGGAGTTCGAGCTGCAAGGCTCGGTTCCGCTCGACGTTCACATCAAGGGCGTCAGCGACGTCGACCTGCTGACGCTGGCCAGCGAACTGTTCTCGTACGACGTCAAGGGCTTCAAAGCGCTGCATGGCAAGTACTGCAATCCGGCAAAACGTACGGCGCTGGAGGTTCTGATCGAACTTCGTGGCCACGTCGAAACCGACTTGGCCGACGCCTTTTCCGCGGCCAAAGTGGACAAGACCGGTGCGAAGGCTGTCAAGATTTCTGGCGGCTCGCTGGCCCGCGACGTGGACGTTGTCCCCGCCGTCTGGTTCGATACCGCGCAATATCAGTTGACTGGCCTGGCCTCAGATCGAGGCACAAAAATTCTCGACAAGAAGGCCAGCAAGACCATCGAGAATCAGCCCTTCCGCCACATCGAGCTGATTGGCGCGCGCTGCGACAAGATCGGCGGAGGCCTGCGCAAGGCGATTCGCCTGTGCAAGAACATCAAAGCTGACTCTGACCGGAACATCACGCTTCCCAGCTTCGACATCGCTTCGACCATGTACCACGCAGACATGAAGGCCTTGCGCCTTGGATCCTTCTACGAACTCTCGATCCTTGCCGAGACGCAGCGGCATCTCGACTACCTCGCCTGCAATCACGGCGTGGCGAAGACCTTGTACGTGCCCGACGGCAGCCGATTGATCTTCGATACGAACGAGAAGCTGCGCAGCTTGAACGACCTGTCGCGCGACATGGACGAGTTGCTGGACGCCGTCTATGCGGAACACACTCCCGCCTATTTGGCGCAGTACCTCATGAGCGACAAGCGCCAAGCGATCAGCAAGCTGGCGGCTTGACCTCTAACTCCTGGGCTTCAGCCATCTTCGAGGCGGCGGCAGCCTGCGGTCAGCCCCGCTCCAGATCGAGTTCATCACGGGTTAGCGGCAGTGCCATCGGCGGGGGGCGCTGCGCTCGAATCGCGAGATAGAAGCTCCGAAGCGTCTTGCCCCAACAGATCAGGACTCACCTCAGTCGTCAGTCGCTAGACTTGCGTTGCGCCCGCCGAAGCAAACGCAACACCCAAACGTCCGAACACCTAGTCGTTCAAAAATTCAGCAAAAGCAAACGCAACGCTGAGCCGGTTTTGTGATTTGCAACGGATTTTGCGTGGATTTCGCAGCTTCTCCTGGGAAAGTAAACGCAACAGCGAACCCGAAGTACTTGGTTTCGATAAATTTTAAGCGTCGCCAACAACTAGGCTCAGCGGAATCGCTCAAGCTGCAGGTAGTACCACATCCCCAAAGCCAGCATCTTGCGCCCCAGCCAATCGCCCACCGGCGCGCGGACATGGTTGAAGCGCTGGAAGACGTCGAAGGTCTCGGTCTCGGCCATCACGGCGGCCGCCATCACCTCACCGACGATATGGGACGTGGCCAGGCCGTGGCCAGAATAGCCCTGCGCGAACAACACATTGGGGGCCAGTTTGCCGAGCTGCGGAATGCGATTGATCACGATGCCCATATTGCAGCTCCACTGGTAGTCGATCGCCACGCCGCGCAATTGCGGAAATGTGCGCTCGATGCAGGGGCGCAGCTCCGCGGCAAGGTCGCGCGAAGGTTCACCTGAATAGTTGGCGCCGCCACCGAAGAGCAAACGGCCATCCGCCGTCATGCGGTAGTAGTCGAGCACAAAGCGGCTGTCATAGACCGCCAGGTCATACGGATTGAGTTGGCTTGCCAACGCGCCCAAAGGCTCGGTCGTGACGATGCCGCCAGGCGCCGGAAAAATCATGCCGCTCAACTTGCGCTGCTCCAGCTGGTGATAGACATCACCGGCCAGCACGATTTGATCCGCAACGATGCGCCCCTGGGGCAAGCGCAACGAAGGCGTGGCGCCATGCACGATTTCCAGCACTGGGGAATTCTCGAAAACCAACCCACCCAAATCGGTCAATGCCTGCGCCTCGCCCAAGCAAAGATTGAGCGGATGCAGATGCATATTGCGGCGGTTGTAGATGCCACCGTGGTAAAGCGGCGTATCGAGAAAACGCCCAATGTCCTTGGCCTGCACCAACTCCACCTCATCGGCCATCCCGCGGCGAACCATTTCGGCATGGGCACGGCTGAACTCACCCATGGCCTTGGGGGTGTAGGCCGCGTGCAGATGGCCCATCTTGAGATCGCAGTTGATGCCGTATTGCTGCACGCGGCGGCGGATGATGTCGTGGCCGCGCCAACGCAGCATCCAGATGAAGTCGTCGGCCGCCTGCTCGCTCATTTGCCGCAGCAATTGGCGGCGCATGGCACCGTCCCCCGAGAGGCTGCCGGTCACCTGGCCGCCGTTGCGGCCCGACTGTCCCCAGCCGATGGATTGCGCTTCCACCAAAGCCACTTTGCGGCCGCGTTCAGCCAGCTCCAGCGCGGTGGCCACACCCGTGAAGCCGCCGCCGATAACGGCCACATCCACGCGAATTTCGCCCTCGAGCGTGGGATAGCGCCGGTCTGAGTTTCGCGTAGCGTTGTAGTAAGACGGCGTGACTTTTGCTTGCATAGGGAGAGTAGTTTTGTCGTTAGGCCAAGTAAGCATCGAGCCAATTCACGCCAGTTCGAGATAGCGCGCCAGCTCCCAATCCGTCACGCATTGATTGAAGCGCGCCACTTCTGACTGGCGGGTTTCAACAAAGTGATTCACGAACTCTGGACCGAACAATTCTTTGGCCAGGCTGGATTGGCTCATCGCGGCCGTGGCCTCGGCCAGGGTGGCGGGCAGGCGCTGCACGTCTTCCGCACCGTGATTGGCGCCGTTGACTGCCGGCAGCTCAAGCGCGAGCTGATGTTCAATGCCATAGAGGCCCGAGGCCAGTGCCGCTGCAATGGCGAGGTAGGGATTGGCGTCAGCACCAGCACCAGCACTGCGCGTCTCCAGCCGCAGCGATGAAGCCGCGCCGGGGATCACCCGCAGCGAGGCATTGCGGTTATCGATCGCCCAGGTCGGCTTGACCGGCGCCAGATTGTTGTCCACCAAGCGCTTGTAGCTATTGATGAAGGGCGCGTACATCGGCAGCAACTGTGGCAGGCCGTATAGCTGACCAGCGATGAAATGACGCATGGTGTCGCTCATGCCGGCCGCGCCCTTGGCATCATGGAAGGCATTGCGGCCATCGCGCCAAAGGCTTTGGTGCAGGTGCTGGCCGCAGCCGGGATAGTCCACCGAGAACTTGGCCATGAAGGTGTTCAAGAGCCCGTGACGGCGGCCAATCTCACGCACCGACTCCTTGAATAGCACCGCACGGTCGGCCGCTTGCAAAGCCTCGGTGTAGCGGATCGCGGCCTCAAAATTGCCGGGGCCGGCTTCGGTATGCAAAGCCTCCAGCGGCACATCCATGGCGTTCAGGCTGGCGAACAAGTCGCGCACAAACGCCTGCTGAGCATCGATGCGAAATGGCGAGTAGTTGGTGGCGCCATGGGTGGCGGTGAGCAGGTCGCGATAGCCCTTCTGGCGCACCGACAGCTCGGTTTCCGCCAGCACAAACCATTCGAACTCAACCCCGACCTGGGCCGTGAAGCCCATGCGCTCGGCCTTTGCCAGCACCCGTTTGAGCACCTGGCGCGGGCAGATCGGCAAGGGCTGGCCATCAGCCTGCACATGCTCGCCCAGGATCAACCAACGGCCATCATCCCAAGGCAGCTGGCGCGCGGTGCTGGGGTCTAGCCGCAAGCCAATGTCAGGGAAGCCGGTGTGAAAGCCGGTGAAGCTGACGCGGTCGTAGAGACGGTCCTCGATGTCCCAGCCGAACACCGCGCTGGCAATGGTGCCGCCGCCCTCCAACATGCTGGCCATCTTCTCGCCGCTGAGGTGCTTGCCGCGGCAGACGCCGTCGATGTCGGTGACGGCAAATCGCACATAGGGCTCTTTTTCCAACGCCGTCCGGGACAGCGGGTTCGCTGGCGCATCAGCCATGAATCGTCTCCAAAAAATTGCCCCTCATTGGCGGGGCGTACAGGACCGTAGCAAGGGTAGTCAGGCACATCTTCTCAGGGCACCTGCGTGGTAAAATTAGGTGCTTGCCCCCGGTGTCGTTATTCATCTGAATTTCTTTCGGAATCACCCTCGCAGTGGATCAACCCGTCCCCATCACACGACCTGCTCACAAGCCGCCCGGCAAGCGCCGCATTCCTCAACAGGAGCGCGGCATCAAGACCATCGAAATCATCTTGGCCGCAGCTGGCACCGAGATTGAGCAAGGCGGTTTGGCCAAGCTAACCACCAAACGCATCGCCGCCGCAGCGGGCCTCTCGGTCGGTGGTTTGTACGAATACTTCCCCAACAAAGAGGCCGTGCTTCATGCCCTGGCCAGCCGTTGGCTGGAGCAGATCAAAGACGCCATCGCCGGGATTCACCCCAGCCTGACCGGTTGCAAGGACTTGTTCCGCTACCTCACCATGGTCTACGAGGTGGTCAAGCCCCTGTACCAGCAGGTGCCCGGCGTGAGTGGTTTGATCTCGCTGCTGTCCTCGGTGCCCGAGTTGAAGGCCCTGGAAGACGATATCGATGTACAGGTGAATGGCCTGTTAGCGGATGCCATCCACTGCCTGGTCCCGCACGTCAGCACTGAGCAGTGCATGGCCGTGGCCCGCACCTTGACGATTCTGGATCATTACCTTTTGATCGAATCGATCTTGCGCGACCCCGCCAACGCCACACTCTACGAAGACCACCACCGCGTTTGTCAGTACGCGTTAGTGACCAATATGCTGCTGATGAATGAAAGAGAACGGGCCGCCACGCTTGTGAAGAACAAGGCCGCCCTCCCCTCAGCAAGCATCAGCTGAAGCCTGCATCAGCGCGGCTTAGCCCCATCAAGCCGCGGGTGGAAACTGATCGATGAAGAGGCGCGAAGTGCCGGCCAGCGCATGGTTGGCAGCAACCCGGAACACGGTCTCGTCGTCATAGGCATTGGCAACGATCTGCATCCCGGTGGGGACGCCAATGTCCGACAGCCCGGTCGGCGCAGCCAGCACCGGGTAGCGATTGAGCAAGTTGAAGGCCGGCGTCAGCACCCAGCCCAGGTAGGCATCGACATCATGGCCATCAAGCTTGAGCATAGGCTCCAGCACAGGGTCCTGATCGGCGGGCAGATCGCTGCTCAGCATGGTGGCGCAGACAAAGGCTGAGTAGCCCTGCCCCCAGACCTTTGCCTGCATATCGCGGTGCAATTGTTGGGCCAGGATGGCGCTGGGCATTATGGATACCTTCTTGTCCTTGCCCTTGTCGTGCAAGAAATTGACATAACTGCACAGCTTATCGGTCTCGGATTGCGGGATGTTCAGCATGAACTCATCGACAAAGATGGCGCGCAAGCCGTCGAGCAAGACCTGGTTGATGCGCTCTAAGTCCCAGTCCAGCGTGACTTCTTCGACCACAGCCCCACGGCTACGCAAGCCATCAAGCGCCTGCATCAGATTGCGGCGAACGTCGGCAGCCAAGGCCGGGTGGCCAAAGGCCGGGCTGTAGGCGATGCGCATGCCGCTCAAATCGCCATACGTCGTCGGCAAGGGCGTGTAGGGCAAGGTCGTATAGGACTTGGGATGCGGGCCGGCCAGCACGTTTTGCATCAACACCAGATCGTCAAAAGTGCGTGCCATCGGGCCTTCCACGGCCTGAACAAAGTACTCGTCCGTGGGGGTGCAGGCCAGGCGACCAAAGGGTGGCTTGAAGCCGTACACACCGCACAGCGACGAGGGAATGCGGATGGACCCCGCCATATCGCTGCCTGTGGCCAGCGGCGCCACGCCGGCTGCCAAAGCCGCGCCAGAGCCACCGCTGGAGCCGCCACAGGAATGGGCCAAGGACCAGGGGTTACCTGTCACCCCGTACATCTTGCTCCAGGTGTGACCGAGCACGCAGAACTCCGGATTGGTGGCCTGGAAATAGGGAATAGCGCCGGCCTCGAGCAGCTTGTCCACGATGGGGTGGTTCTCGGCCGCAATCCGGTCCTTGAAGACCAAGGACGCCATCGGCCGGGGCCAACCCTCCACGGCGGTTTCTTCCTTGATGATGACGGGCACACCCTCCAGCGCCCGGGCTTGCCCGGCACGGTAGCGGCGGCTTGACTCCTGTGCTCGGGCGCGAGCCTCCTCAGCAAAGATGCCGGCCGCGCAGTTGACGCTGGACTGCTGGCTGTGCGCGGTAGCCAGAACGGTTTCCAGATAGTTCACCGGATCCAGGGTTGCGGCCTTGAACCTTGCCAGCAATTCGGTGGCGCTCAAATATGTGTTTGCGTTGTACATGGCTGTTTTCGTTTGGAAAGAATGAGAAATGGCCTGCGCTCAGCCTTGCTGGGACGAGATAAATGCCTCGTCCGGGCGAGGCAGCCACCAGTCATGGATGCGGGGTTGGTGGTCCAGCACCACCATCTTGGTGCGGCGAAACGCGTCAAGGCCGAAGCGGCCGAGCTCACAGCCCAGGCCGGACATCTTGGCGCCGGAAAAGGGCAAGGCGTCGTTGTCGATCAGCGGGTTGTTGATCCAGACCATGCCGGACTCCAGCCGATCGGCCGCCTCCATGGCCTCGGCCAGATTGGTGGTGAAGACCGAGGCGCCCAGGCCGAATTCACTGTCATTGGCCAGGCGCAAGGCTTCGTCAAAGTCGGCCACGCGGCAGATCGCCGCCACCGGGCCGAAGCATTCTTCGCGCATGATGGCCATCTGTGGGGTGACGTCGGTGAGGATGGTGGGCTCATAAAACCAGCCGTTCGGCCAGTCGGGTGGAATGCGGCCGCCGCAGACCACCCGCGCGCCCTGGCTGACGGCCTCCGCCACCAAACGCGCCACCTTGTCGCGCGCCGCCTGGCTGACCAGCGGCCCGATCTCCGCCATGCCCATGCCATCACCCACACGCAATTGGCGGGTACGGCGGGCGAACTCGGCCACAAAGGCCTCATGCACCTCGTCCACGACAAAGAAGCGCTCCGAAGAGGTGCAGACCTGGCCGCTCAAGAGAAAGGCCGAGTTGACGCAGCCCGCCGCAGCAATCTCGATCGGTGCGTGGCGCGAGATGATCATCGGGTCGCTGCCACCTGCTTCCAGCACGCAGGGCTTCATGCGTTCGGCGCAAGCAGCTCCGACGGCACGGGCAGCCGCCACACTGCCCGTAAACGCCACGGCATGAGTGCCTGGCGAAGCAATCAAGCCCTGGGCGGTTTGGCCATCGCCAGGCAAGCAGCTGATCAAGCCGGGCGGCAGCGCCTCGAAATAGGCCATGAAGCGCAGCGTGGCCAGCGATGTCGCCTCGGCCGGCTTGATGATGCAGGCGTTGCCGGCCGCCAGAGAGGCGGCCACGGTCCAGCACATCAGCAAGAAGGGGTAGTTGAAGGGCAGGATGTGAACCGAGACGCCATAAGGCTCGTAGCGCATGTACTGGAAGGAACCGGTCTGGTTGGTTCCGGCCACCTTGCCGCCATCGTCGCGCGCCATTTCGGCGTAGTAGCGAAACACCGATGCACAGAGCGAGATTTCGCCCGCGGCATCCGGGTAGGGCTTGCCCATCTCACGGCACAAGAGCTGCGCCAACTCAGCCCGCAAGGGGGAGCTTTCAATCGCCTGCGCCACCGCATGCAGCAGGCCCGCGCGGGTCTGGGTATCGGTGCGCTTCCATTCGCGTTGGGCGCGCTGCGCCACGACTACGGCGCGTTCAATATCCGCCTCGGCGCAGAGCGGGTAGTTGCCCAGCGGCTCGAGCGTGGCCGGGTTGATCGAGGTCTTGAAGCGCTCAGACAGGGGCGCGAGGTAAGCGCCTGCTAGATAGACCTGGGCTTGGCGCGCATCAAACGGGTCGCAGTTCATTGACATATGAGATTCAAAAAAGTGGGATCAGCCAAAGGCGGCTATGAGGGCAATGCGATGCATGGCGGGGTGAGGCGCAGGCAGCAGCGGCGGCCTTGACGCGCAAGGGAGACGCGCGCCCTCCCCTGCATCAAGAGGCCGCCGAAACCAGCCGCACGTCAGCCCGCGCCGCGCAGGTCGGCCAGAATGGCCCGGGCGCAGTTCTGGCCGGTTTCCACCGCGCCATTGAGGAAGCCGGAGTGCAGCACAGAGGCGTGTTCGCCAGCGAAGTGGCAGTTTTGCTGCCGCACGCCGGCATAGCCGTAGTGGGCGGTGTAGCTGCCCACCGGGTGTGCGCCATAAGCGCCCTTGCTCCAGGGATTGCCGGGCCAGTAGTTCAGCAAGGCCCTGCCATTCCATAGCGGTTTGATGCCGGGAAAGACCAGGTTCAAGCTGTCGAGCATGGCCTCGGCCTTCTGGGCGATGGGCCGGTCATTCATCGCCACGGCTGCCTTGTCACCGGTGAAGCTGGTCAAAATGCCCGCCGTGCCGGCTTGGGCGCGGGTGACTTCCCAGCTGATCTGGTACCCGCCACTGTCGTTATCGCTCAGGCCGGTATAGCCCTGCTCGCGCCAGATGCGCCGATTGAACTGCAGCTGGAACTTGGTGTGCATGCCCATCGTGAAATTCTGGATGGTGGCCACCTTCCTGGCATCGAAGCCCGCACGGCTGTAGTCCACCGAACTCTGCAAGATCGAGAAGGGCAAGGCCAAGACCACATGGTCGGCCAGTACGCTGAGGCGTTGGCCCGCAACAGTGAAGCACAGCTTGTAAGTACCGTCTATGTTGCGCTCCACTGCGGTGAGCGCATGTCCTGTGCGGATCTGCGCCGGGTCCAGTCTTGCCGCCATGCCCTTGACCAAAAGGTCATTGCCACCGCGGATGTGGAAGCGCTCGTCCGAGCCCCTGGGTGCAAAGAAGCCCACCAGATCCAAGGCGCTTGCCTTGGACGCCGCCACGCCGGCTGAGGCATCCATCAAGACCTGCAGCAGCTGCCCCTGCCGCGAGCTCAGGCCGCCCGGCACATAACGGCTGATGTAGTCGGTGACCGACATATGGTCCAGCTCCCAGCCGCGCGGCGTGTATTGCTGATAAGTCTGCGGGAATGGCGCGGCCTTGTTGTCGGCGTCAAACTGCGCGGCGCAGGCAGCAAAGTCATTCACCTGCTCGTCCCAGGTGTAGCGGCCACCGGCAATCCAGAAGGTGAGCTCGCCGCCCTGGGCCGTATCAAAGGCCGCCAAGTCGTCCAGCTCCAGGCCCAGTTCGCGGGCCAGGCCGCGCAACTCACGGTGAGCGGTGTCAATCAGCTCACCGCCGTTCTCGGCGACCTGGCCGGGAAACGCGGTGGTGTTTGACCAGCAGCGCCCACCCAATCGATCAGACGCCTCATAAACCGTGGCGGTCAAGCCGGCCTTCTTCAACTCGTAGGCCGCAGCCAAGCCGCCCAAGCCAGCCCCAACCACCACGATGCGCGGCGGCGTGACAGGCGCCACACCGCGCCGTGGCCGCTTCTCTGCGGTGGCCGTAGCCAATAGCGGGGTTGTGCCCAGCATGGCGGCGGAACCGGCTGCTGCGGTCTTGAGCAGTTTGCGGCGCTCGATCAGAAGCGCCTGCGCTTCCCGGTTGGACACACCATGCTCGTTGCGCACGCGCGCCACGTCCATCACGTTCACCAGGGCTTGCATCAAAGGATTGCGAACCATCTTGACTCCTAAACGTTCTTCTGCGCGGGCTCGGCGGGGTTGGCGATCGTTGCCCCGGGCAGCCCGCTTCGAGACAACAGTCGATAGAGAAGGCCGAGCAGCAACCAGACGCCGCCGACGGTCAAGGCCATCTGCCCGAGATGGGTCAGGATGGTGAGAATGGTGGCGATGCCGACCATTGGCGCCACCACATGGGCCCACCAACGGCGCCCGGCATGGCGACCGAACTGCACCAGCACGGACAGATGCACAAACATGAAGCCGGTCAGCGCGCCAACGCTGATGAACATGGCCAGCTCACTGATGCGATCCCGCATCAGCAAGGCGATGGCCAGGGACACCGCGGTCGAGACAATCATGGCCATATAGGGGTTGCCATTGCGCGGATGAACCTTGGCCAAGACCGCCGGCAATGTGTGCTCACGCCCCATCGCGAACAGCACGCGGGCCACACCCACCTGCATCGGCAGCACATTGGGAACACCCACCACAATGACCAGGAACCAGGCCAGCGCAATGGCGGCCTGTGGGCCGAGCATGGCGCCCAAAAGGTCGTAGATCAGGCGTGCGGGGTCCTGCATTTCGAAGCCAAGCAGCAGATTGCCCAGCACCCAACCGCTCAGCACAAACAAGCACACCGTGATGGCCAGATTGGTCAGGATGGCCTTGCCGACCACGCGGGTGTCGCCATCCTTGACCTCCTCGGCCAAGGTGGACACAGCGTCAAAGCCCAGATAGCTCATCACGCAGACCGAGGTAGCGGCCAGCACGGCCGTGCCGTCCCATTGCGCTGGCGTGTAGAACGGCGCCAGGGTCAGCGCGCCGCTCCCCTGCCCTTTCAGCAAAGCGAACAGGCAGATCACGAGCACCCCGGCCAGCAGCATCAGTTGCAAGACCACCGACCACAAGCTCACGCGCGAGGTCACTGAAATGCCGAACCAGTTGACGGCGAAAGTCGCCAGCACCGAGATGACGACCCAAGTGCCCCGGTCAACGCCTGGTAGCAGCGTCTCCAGGCTGACCGCGCAAAGCGCATAGGTGAAGGCCGGCACCAGCAAGTAGTCCAGCAGAATCATCCAACCGGCCAGATAGCCGGCAAAAGGGCCCATCGTGCGGCCCGCAAAGCCGTAGACCGAGCCCGCACTGGGCATGGCCCGGGTCATGACGGCATAGCTGCTGGCCGTGAAGTAGACGCACAAGGCCCCAAGCAGATAGGCCAGGGCGATCAGGCCGCGCGACTCCTCCCAAACAAAGCCCGCCATCGTCAAGGGCGCGACCGGCGCGGTATAGGCCAGGCCGTAAAAGACCAAGTCCCGATAGCTCAGGGCGCGCTTGAGCTGGCCTTTCTGGCTGCTGTCGTTTTCGCTGCTCATGGTGGTGGCTCGCTTGTTTGTGGAGTTAAGGAGGCGCGCAGGGATTTCAGAGCGCCGGCCGGCGGCTTTGCCAAAGGGCCAGCTCAATGGCCGCACCGATCTGGAACACGGTCGCCTCATCCAAGGTGCGGCCCACCACCTGCACGCCCATGGGCACCCCATTGCTCGCCAGGCCCGAGGGCACGCTGAGCACCGGATGGCGGCTCAAGAGGTTGAAGGGATAGGTCATGGCGTCCGTGCGCAGCATCTCGTTGGCGTCAACACCGCCTTCGGCAGGGCTGCCGATGCTGGCCATGGTGGGGCAGATCAGCGCGTCATAACTGGCCATCACCTTGGACATCGAGTCATACATGCGGCCCACCACTTGGTTGGTGGCCAGGTACTGCTCGCCGGTGACATTCATGCCGTCGATGGCGAACTGGCGGATGTAGTCGCTGGTGGGCAGGTTCTGGCGCAGGATGCGGCAGGCAAACTCACGCCCGGTTTCAAAGCCCAGGCGCTGGAACACCGCGTCGGCGCCGTTATCGGCCCAGCCCAGCTTGACCGGCTCAACAATCGCCCCCTGATCGCGCAGCGCTTGCGCCGCCTGCTCTAGGCCGCGCAGCACATCGGCATGCACCTCAAACGTATCGAGGTCGTAGGACAAGGCGATACGCAGGCCCTTGACCGACTCAAAGGCCAGCGGCACTTCCAGCTTGGGCCTGATGGCGGCCGGATCGTCCGCGTGCGGGCCGTTCACCACATTGAACATCAGGGCGCAATCGGCCACGGTGCGGGCCATCGGGCCGATGTGGTTCATGGTGTGCAAGGCGTAGCCAATCGGCGTCACCGGCACCCGGCCATAGCTGGGTTTGAGGCCGACCACGCCGCAGTAACTGGCGGGGATGCGAATTGAGCCGCCAATATCCGAACCCGAAGCCATGGCCGTCAAGCCGGCCGCCAGTGCCGCGCCACTGCCGCCGCTGGAGCCGCCGGGCGTCATGGCCAGGTTCCAAGGGTTGCGGCTCACACCATGCCGCTCGGAGCGGGTGAAGCAGGCCATATAGAACTCAGGCACATTGGTCTGCGCGTGGATCACGGCGCCGGCATCCAGCAAGCGCTGAGTGATGGGCGCGTTGACCGTGTCGACTTGATTGCCCAGCAACCACGAGCCCTTGGTGGTGACCCAGCCGCACAGCGTGTGTTCATTCTTCAACGCCACCGGCAGACCTTCGAGGGCGCGCAGGGGTGCCTCGCTCTTGCTGTGGCGATTGCTGTAGCGCTGTTCCGAAAGGCGAGCGGCTTCTTGGGCTTCGTCCAAACGCTGGGCGCTGAAGGCATTGAGCTGCGGCTCCAGTTTCTCGGCCCGGGCTTGGTAGGCATTGAGCAGTTCCACCGGTGACAAAGCGCCCTCGCGAAAAAGCGCCAGTGCTGCCGTTGCAGGCAAAAAGCAAAGATCGTCGTGACTGATTGGCTTGGACATGGAATTGGCTTGAGCTGAGCTCAGATGATTGGATTGAGAACGGTGCCTAGCGCTAGGCTCGTCAGGGTTGTGAGGTCAAAGGGCCTTGGCCGGAGAACAGCAATGCGGGCTTGTTGGCATTGGCCAGCACCGCGGCGAGACGCGCGCGGTCCTGGCGGGGGGCCGCTTGATAGCTGGCGCCGTTGTCGGTGCTGAGCAGCTGCAAGCCGTCTTGCCCGACTGCCAGGCAGCTGCGCTCTCCTGTCTGCGCCCAGGCGGTGATGGCGGCTTTGGACTCATGCTGGATGCGATTCCAGCTGCGCCCGTTGTCGCCACTGCGGTAGAGCGCGCCACGCAGCCCACCCACCAGCAACACACCGTCCGGCATGGCAAGACCCGACCAGAAGGAACCGCGGTAGCCGGTGCTGAGGTAGTCCCAGCTTTGCCCACCGTCGGCCGAGTGCAAAACATATCCCTTCTCGGCCGCGGCATAGAGCGCGCCTCCGGGGCCGGCAAACAAGCCGAATAAATTGAGGTCGGCGCGCTGGGAGCCCGGCGGCGGTGCCAGCTCTTGCGTCTGCCAGTGGCGGCCGCCATCACGCGTCACCAGCACCAGGGACCACAGGCCCACGGCCACGCCGCGCTCGCGGTCAAAGAAATGCACCGCGAAGAGGGGCCGGTCCTGGCTCAGCTCGCTGCGCTGCAGCTGCCAGCGCTCTCCCCCATCCTGGGTGTGCAGCACCACGCCGCCATGCCCCACCGCCCAGCCTTCGCGCTCATTGGCGAAAGACAGCCCCGTCAGGGTCAATTGAGTGGGCACCACACTGGCCTGGCGCCAGCTAGCGCCGCGGTCGTCCGACAGCAGCACCGTGCCATGTGCCCCCACCGCCACGGCACGTGCGCCGGCCCAGGCGGCCGCCAGCATCGGCGCTTGCTGGGCGTGCGCCGAGCGCGTCGCTGGGCGCAGTTGCACCGGCGTCGGCGCAGGCTCGCTCGCCTGACCTGGCAAGGCAGCGGCAAATGCTACTGCGATGGCTATGGTGCGAAAAGCGGCGCGGAAGATGGCTCGAGAAGTCGCTGGGGAGTGGCCCCAAGCTGAGATTCGCGCTGATTCAAACATTGGCATATTCACTTTGGGTGGCCCGCTGCATCAGTGCTGCATCAGCCCAGGGACGCGGGCGGCTTGGGTGCGCGGAAACAAACGCTCCAGCCAGACTGCAAAAGCGGGCAGCGCGGTCATCGCCATGACCATATTGACCATGAACATAAAGGCCAGCAGCTTGCCCATATCGGCCTGGAACTTCAGCTCGGAGAAGGACCAGGTGGCCACGCCCACCGCCAGCGTGACGGCGGTGAAGATGGTGGCGGTGCCCACCTCCAGAATGGCTTGCTCCAGCGCCGCGCTGATCTCCAGGCCACGGGACAGATGCAGCTGCAAGCGGTTGTAGATGTAGAAGGCGTAGTCAACACCGATGCCCACGGCCAGCACCATCACTGGCAAGGTGGCCACCGTCAGGCCGATCTGCAGCTCCTTCATGAACCAGTAGCCGATGAAAGTGCCAATGGTGAGCGGCAGGCAGCAGGCCAGCACGGCGCGGAAGTCACGGTAGGTCAGCAACACCAAGGCGACGATGGCGGCGTAGACATAGAGCAGCATGGGCAACTCGCTCTGCTCCAGCGTCTCGTTCACAGCTGCCAGCACGCCGGCATTGCCTGAGGCCAAGCGAATTTGCACACCCGGCTCGGTATTGCTGGCGGCGAAGGCCTTGACGGCATCGATGACCCGGTGGATGGTGACCGCCTTGTGATCGTTCAGGTACAGATGCACCGCCGTCATGCTGCAATCCTTGCGCATGGTGCCGCGACCGCGCGAGATCTCGGTGGCCAAGGCCGCGAAGTTGGCGGCATCGAGCGGCACCGACTCCATCTTGGGATTGCCCTCGTTGTAGCCCAGGTTGTACTGCTTCATTTGCTCGGAGAAAGCGGCAATCGACAGCACCCCCTCCACCGGCTGCATCGCCCACACAAAGCGGTCCTGGTACAGGCCGATATTGACGTTGCCGCAAAAGCCGATGCCGGGGTCGGGCGCGGCTGCGCCAGTAGCGGACTTGGCCTCGAAGATGATGGTCAGCCAGTCCAGGCCGGTGTCGTAATTGCTGGCGATCGACACCGCGTCGAGATTGAAGCGCGCATCCGGGCGCAGCTCGGGCGCGCCAGGTAGCACGGTGCCCACCACCCGGCCATGGCTTTGCCAAACCGCCAGGCCAAACACCGCGCCCACCAACGTCAAGCAGATGGCCGCATTGCGCGGCTGCGCAATGCGCGCCAGCTTGCGCAACCAGACAGCGCGGGCCTCGCGCAAATTCATGGCGGCGTTGGCGTAGTCGGGGCTCATCTGGAAGAAGGACGCCAGCACCGGCAGCATGACCAGATTGGTGATGATCTTGAAGCCCACCCCCAGCGAGGCGGCAATCGCCAGCTCCCGCACCATGGGAATCGGAATCAGCAGCAAGGTGATGAAGGACACAAAAGCTGTCGCCAAGGCCAAGGTGCCGGGGATCAAGAGCCCCGACAAGCTGGCGCGACAAGCCTGCTCGCAGCTGCGGCCCAGTGAGACTTCACGGACGATGAAGTTGATCTGCTGCACACCATGCGACACGCCGATGGCGAAGACCAAAAATGGCACCAACACCGCCAGAGGATCGAGCCCGAAGCCAAGCAGATGCAGCGCGCCAAACTGCCAGATCAGCGAGGTGAAGGAGCACAGAATCGGCAGCAGCGTGAACAGCAGCGAGCGGCAGTACCAGTACACGGCTACTGCGGTGAGCAAGATGGCCAGGGCGAAATACACCAGCACCGAGCTTGCGGCATCGGCGATCTCGCCGATTTGCTTGGCAAAGCCGATGATCTCGATCGAGAAGTCGGCGTCCTCGAAGCGCTGGCGAATCTGCTCCTCGAGGATGCGGTTGTAGTCGACATAGTCGAGCTTGTGGCCGTCCTTATCGGTCTCGATCAGTTCGGCCGTGACCATGGCACTGTCTTGGCCACGCGAGACCAAGGTACCGATGAATCCCCCCTGAATCGCAGCGGCCTTGATCTTGAGAATCGCCGCTTCGTCCAGCGCTTCCGGCGTGATGCTGCCATCGATCAAGGGGTCGGCACGGAAGCCTTCTTCGGTGATCTCGTTGACAAAGCTATTGGGCGTCCACAGCGACTGCACGCCGAGTCGCTCCACATTGGGCAAGAACGTCACCGCTTGACTCACCTGGTAGAGCCGGCTCAGGCCGGCCGCTGTCCAGATCGTCCCCTTCTTCGCACGCACCACGATATTGAGCCGGTTGGCTCCCATCACGTCGTCACGATAGGCGTGGAAGGTATCCACATAAGGGTGGTGAGTCGGCATCTGCTTTTCGAAGCCGGCCTCCATGCGCAGCTGCTTGCCGAAGAAACCCATGGCCAGAGTCAGCGCAAGCAGCAGCCACATCAGCAGCTTGCGCCGGCCAAAGCAGAGGGCTTCGAAACGGTCGAGATAACGGTGAGTCATTGATCGCCTTGCCAGCAAAAAAGTCGTGCAGCTTAGAAATTGCGCGAAAGATTCAGGCCGATGAAGTCGCGGTCGCGGTAAGGCTGGTCAAAGGCGCTGTCGCCCCCCATGAAGCGGGCGTAATTGATCGCGAACTGCCACTTGGCCGGGTTCTGGATGAAGCTCACGATGTAATTGGCCGAGCTCGCGCCCTTCATGAAGGTGGCGGCGCCGTTCGGTGTGCGGCCCGAGAGTGCGCGGAAGTAGTACACCTCGGGCACCACCTGCCAGCCCGGAATCAAGGTGCCGTCGTAGACCCAGCTGAAGTCAAAGCTGAAACCCGACGAGTTCTTGGTGCCCACCGCCAAGGGCGTGCCCGCGACCGACTTCTCCTGTCCCCAGCCCCAGCCGCCCGCGGCAATCAAGTCATCGCCGTACTGCGTCTTCAAATTGGGGAAGCGGATCGCCACGGCCTCGGCCAGCAGCGTGCCGGAGTCAGCGCCCAAGACCTTTAGCAGTGTTGGCGAGGTGTCCGGGCTGAGGCTGAACAAGCCCGTCAGCGCCATCTGAATGCGCGCGCTGTCCACCGCGCAAGTGCCGTTCTGCGAGGCACAGCCATTGGCGGCATTGAGGGTCACCGCATCTTTTGGCCGGTAGGACACTTCGCCACCAATGGCCCAGTCGCCGAGCGGGAAGTTGGCCGACAAGCCGTACAGCTTGCGATCCTCGCCGTACACCCAGCCCATCGCCCCGTCCGGGTTGTTGAAGGTGAAGGTGGGTGACTTGTCGTGGTAGTTGATGACGTAGGCGCCCAGGTTCAGCTGTGTGCCTTGCGGCTGATAGCGCAGCGACACGCCCCACTGGCCGCTATTGCGCGCCTTGTCCTCTTGCAGGCCGTAGCTGTCGTGGCCTGCGCCCAGGCCATTGGAGACCGACCAGTAGCTGCCGGTCGGCGGCATGTAGTTGGCGTTCCAGCCCAGCTGCACATAGGCCTCGGCGTTCAAACCATTGCCCAGGCCGGTGGCCGCGCTGATGATGGGCGCTGGCAGGATGGCTTCCTTGATTTGCGTGCCGGGCTGCGACAAGCGCATCACGTCCACCGCGTTGGTGACGTTGATGCCACCTGGCACGAACAGGCTTTCGCCCCAACTGATGACCTGATTGCCGGCCCGCACGCGCACCGACTGATCGCCGATTTCGAACTTCTTGCTGACCCAGAGGTCCAGCAAACGCGCCTTGAACTTCAGATCGCTGCGCGCATCGTCGGCCAGGTTGCCGTCCAGGCCGGGCGGCGTGGTGGCGCTGGTCCAACCGGTGGTGCGGGTGGCCGCAAAGTCGCGCAGCCAGCTGACCCGCGCCATGGCCGTGAAGTTCTCCGGGAACTTCAGCAGCAGTTCATGCGAGCCTTTGAGGTAGCGGGTGAAGGCGTCGTTCTTGGCGTAGTTCAGGTCGCCCTGGTCACCCATGGCGCTGGTGATCGCCAGTTGCCCGGCGGGCCCGCCTTGATTGCCTTCAATGATCAAGGCCCCACTTGGCGCCTTGGTGCGAATGCCTGTGCCAAGGCTCAGCGTGGAGTCAAAGCTACCAGTGAAGTAGTCGGTGCTGAAGGTTTCAGCGGAGGCACCGGCGCAAGCGATGGCCGCAGCGGCGGCGAGCACGCCCGCCGCGAAATTTGGTTTTTTCACGAATTTCTCCTTGAGGATGGCGAGGCGTCAACGGTCGCTGATGGCGCGCAGGTTTTCGGAGGTGAAGAACGAGGGCTTCATGCGGTCACCGCTGGCCTCGGTCAGCCACCTGACGTCCGCGCCTGCAGCGACGGTGCTGAAGTCCAGGATGTAGCGGCCTTCCGGCAGGTTGTATTGGCTGAAGGCGGCCACGTCACAGGTGCCGGTCTCGTAGACCGGGATCAGGAAGCCCTCGCGCACCTTCCACAGCGCACCCTGCATGTCGTAGTCCTCGGCCAGCACCGCGTTCCAGCTGTCCTCATCGAGGTAGTAGGTGCGCTTGGGCGAGACATGGCGAGCACCCTTCTTCACGCTGGCTTCGACCACCCAGACCCGGTGCAACTCGTAGCGGCGCGAACTCGCCGCCAGCGCGTTCTTCTGCATCACCTCGGACGTCTTGGCCTTGAAGTCATAGGCCCCGAATACGTTGTAGGGCACCAGCATTTCCTTCTTGCCGACCAGCTTCCAGTCAAAGCGATCCAGAGTGCCGGTGAACATAATGGTCTCGTCCAGCAGATACTGGTTCTCGAAACCGATCTGCGGCGCGTCGTAGGCATAGGCCGGCAGGCGGCGCACGCGGCGCTGGCCCGGGAAGTAGTAAAAGGTTTCGCTGCTGGCGGTGTCGAGGTAGACATTGGCCGCCAAGGCCTGGCCGGCTAGCGCCGCCGGCGACTTGTAGCTGAAGTAGGTGAAGTACTCGATATTGCCCACGTCGGACAATTTGTTGGAGCCCTTCTTGCCCCAGGGATAGAACATGGTTTGTTCGAAGCCGGCCTGGATCCAGTCCTCGCTGCCGCGGCGTGGCGAGACGAAGGTGAAGCCATTCGGATAGTCGATGCCAACCCCGTGGTAGCGCATCTTCCAGTTCATCATGGCTTGCTCGCCGCTGGTGGGCGTGGGGAACGGAATGCCCGGCACCACCGCTTGCTTCAAGCTCCAACCGTCATCACCCAGCTTGGCCGTGCCGATGTTCTTCTTGGTGTTCTCGGCCACAAAGTCCGGCGCGCCGCAGCTGCGCCGCGTCGGGTAGACATCCATCTGAAAGCCGGGGTTTTGCTTGAGCAAGGCCAGTTGGCCGGGGCTCAGCTGCTCCGCGAACTGGGCCGCATTGCTGGCGGTGATCGAAGCGATGGGCTTGTCGCCCTTGTACTTCCAGTGATCCTTGCGCAGCTTGCCGTAGGACCAGCCCTCCACCGCTTGCGCCTCGTTGACCCAGGCTGGGATGCGACCATCCTTATTGCCCGCCACCTCCCCACCGAGCGGCGTGCGCCCGGGCCCAAGCGCGGGGGCATCGGAGGCGAAAGCGGCAGAACTCGCCACGGCCAGGGCCATCCCCGCCATCAGGCAAGACAGCGTTGTTCGGCGCAAGCGGGCTGCGCGTGTCCGATGTTCAAGATGCTGAAGAACCATGTTTGATCTCCCGTCTGATTGGTGGAGTTGCCGTCGCCGGCGATTGCGTCACGTTGAAACGCGTAAGACTGAACTTCGATTCACCCGATAAACAAACTTCAAGAACTTGCTGATGTCGCCCTCGGCTCACGCGGGCTTCGCCTTGTCCGGGTACCAGCCCCAGGGCTCATCGCTCACAAAACTGGTGATCTGCTTGATCTCCATAAAGGCCTCGATGCCGTGCCGCCCGAGTTCCCGGCCAATGCCCGAGGCCTTGTAGCCACCCCAGGGCAATTGAGTGAAAGTGGGTTGCGAGCAGTTGATCCAGACCACGCCCGCACGGAGCGCGCGCGCCACGCGGTCGCAGCGTTCTAGATCGGCCGACATCACCGCGCCTGCCAGGCCGTAGCGGCTGTCGTTGGCCAAGGCGATGGCCTCGGCCTCGTCGTCAAAGGCATTGATGCCAACCACCGGGCCAAACACTTCTTCGCGCCACAAGACGTGGTCGGTGGGGACATCGGTGAAGACGGTTGGCTGAAGAAAGTAGCCACGGGACAGATGCGCAGGCCGCTCGCCGCCCGTCACCAAGCGGGCCCCGCCTTGCACGCCGGCCGCAATGGCACCCATCACCTTGGCATGCTGCGCGGCGCTGACCAGCGGGCCCATCTGCACGCTGTCCTCATCGCCCCGCCCGATGGTGATTGCTTCGGCCGCGGCCTTCAAACGCGCCACCAGCGCGGCATACAAAGGCCGCTGCACCAAGACCCGCGAGGTGGCGGAACAGACCTGGCCCTGATTCCAAAAGATGCCGAACTGGATCCACTGCACCGCTTGATCGAGGTCAGCGTCGGCAAAGATGATGAAGGGCGACTTGCCGCCCAACTCCAGGCTGACTTTGCGGATGTCGCGTGCCGCCTCGGCCATGATCTTGGAACCGGTTGCCTGCGAGCCGGTGAAGGCCAGTTTGTCGACGCCCGGATGAGCCGCCAGCGGCGCGCCAGCCTCCGGCCCCGTGCCGGTAATCAGGTTAAAGACGCCGGCTGGCAGGCCGGCTGCGTGCAGGTAACGAGCCAGTTCACCGCAACTCAGCGGGCATAGCTCGGAAGGCTTGAGCACCACGCTACAGCCTGCAGCCAAGGCAGGCGCCACCTTCCAAGCCGCCATCAGCAGCGGGAAGTTCCAAGGCGTGATGGCACCCACCACACCGAGCGGCTCCTTGCGCACGCGGCAGGCAAAGCGTGCATCGCCCACATCCACCGCAGCCTCACCCTCGGCTTCGATTTGTTCAGCCATATCGGCGTAGAAATCAAAGCAAAAGGCGGCGTCACTGACATCCCAAAGCGCTTCTTTCAAAGGCTTGCCGTTGTCACGCAGCTCCAGCTGGGCCAGCGCTTGCTGATCCTGCCGGATGGCACTGGCCACGTGGCGCAACACGGCGGCGCGTTGCCCGGCAGCCATCCGTGGCCAAGGGCCGTGATCAAAGGCATGGCGAGCTGCCGCCACCGCTGCGTCGACATCCGCAGCACTGGCCGCCGCGGCCTGAGCGAACACCTCTTCGCAAGCCGGATCGATGACGTCCAAGTAGACGCCGCCGACGGGCTCGACGAAAGCACCGTTGATGTAGAGCTGGTGGCGCATGCTGGCTGCTGCCGTGTTCAAGCCAACTCGCGTGTCAGCGAGATCGCGAACTTGCGCTTTCTGGCCTCTTCAAAGTAGGCATCCACCTTGAAGTAGGCCTCTGGGGCGTAGACGCCGGGGCGACGCGGATCACGCAACATCAGCTGAACGGCGATGGAGGCGTTCATCGAGGTTGCCGCATCCACATAGCCGGCGTACATCGGGTCGGCATGAACCAGCACCTCGCAACGCACCGTGGCCGCTTGGCCGCCAACCCGGCCGTGCCCGATGGCGAAGTGGATCTCACTGCTCTTTTGCTCGGGAATCTGCGCTGCCTTCTCGCTGATATTGCGGCTGATGACGGCATTCAGCACATCCAGCGGGCGAACCGCGACGCCGTTGATCTCCACCGGCCGGTCGAAATCACCAAAGCCGGCCTTGACCAAGCCGACCCAGGCCTCATGCTCGCGCTTGGGCAGATGCAGCTTCCAGGTGAATTCCTTGATGCCCTTTTCGCGAATGCCCTCCGCCAGCGGCACAGTCAGCTGCTCGGAGTGGATCGAATACATGAATTCGCAACGCCCCCAAGGCTGCGGCAGATCGATCACTTCGATGCCGGTCTGCGGCGCGCATTCCACATGACGGCCATCCAGGAACTGCAAGCAGGGATGCGCGTACTCGGCCAAGACCGTCGAGACACTGTAGGGCGGCACCAGCACCGGATTCTCGGGGCCGGACAGTGTCGCGGCCCAGTAGAGCTTGATGCTGTCGATCTCATCGAGCTCATCCGCCACGGCGCGGCAGATCACATTCGACATGCCTGGATCGGCGCCGACGCCGAGCACGGCCACCACACCTTCGGCGCGGAAACGCTCATGCCACTCCAGCTGTTTGACCGTGTAGGTCCCCAAGCCACCCAGATCGACATAGTCCACCTTGGCAGCCAAGGCAGCCTCAAAAATGGCCATTTGAAAGCCGGCCAGCGTCGGCACTGAGTTGACGCAAATGTCTGAGCCATCGAGGGAGCGGGCGAGCGCCTGGGGATCGCTCACATCCAGCTCATGCAGCGTCAGGCGCGCGTCGTTGAGCTCCAGGGTCAAGGCCGTCATGCGCTCGCGATTGGAATCAAACAGCTTGATTTCCGCGACATCGACCACGGCGCGCTCAGACAACAAATCGCGAATGATGCCCTGCCCCATCATGCCCGCGCCGCCCAGGATGGCGATCCTTACCTTCTTGCTCATTGCCGACTTCCTTTTTGTGTTGCCCTCACTTTAAAGCCGAACCATCACTCGGCTTATGGTGGTTTCCCTAGAATTCAGAGAGAGCCCCGCCATTCACGCCACTCATTCAGCAACGAAGCATTCTCTAGGCGTGATGCTGAATTTTTCCGGGCAACATTGAATCGAAAGCTTCTTGCGGCCAAATTCATTAAGGCGAACTTTTAATCGGCTATTGAAAACCGGGGGGGCTGGTTCTCTGATGGGGTGCTGGCGAGCCGCGGCCACATCCATGACGAGGAGATTGGCGTCACCATGCCCCTTGAAACTTAGTGCTTTGAGCCTGCCCAGGCAGGACACCAAATCGGACCACCGGCAGCACATCCGAGCAGCCCTGGCGGCGCCAGCTACACCGGCCCGCCCAGCGGCGAGCCATATCAGCACCGAAGCCGGCGCTGATGTGCAAGCCCACCACGCCATGGCGCACTCGCATCGCATACCATCGGCCTGCGCCCCAGCCACCAAGGGCAAGGCCGCTCCTCAATTGGCACAACTCGATCTTGCTTGCCTGCTTTTGATCGACATCGTCGATAGCGCGGCGCTTTCTGAGCGCCTTGGCGACCAGCAAATGGCCCAGCTGTGGCTGGCCCATGACAAGCTGGCCCGCAGCCTGCTTCACGAATGGCACGGCCGGGAAATCGACAAGGCCGATGGCTTCTTATTGATCTTCGAGCGGGCCGGTGACGCGCTTGGCTTCGCCTTCGCCTATCACCAGGCCCTGGCGGCCCTGCCCGAGCCCTTGTTAGCGCGCGTCGGCCTGCATGCCGGACCCGTGACCCTGCGTGAAAACAGCCCCCACGATGTGGCCATTGGCGCCAAGCCGCTGGAAGTGGACGGCCTGGCCAAGCCGGTGGCGGCGCGAGTGATGGCGGCCGCACGCGGTGGGCAGACCTTGCTGAGCAAGGCGGCGCGTGAACTGCTGGGGCAAAACGAGCAAGGACTGATCTCGCACGGCCATTGGCGACTCAAAGGGCTGCCGGAGCCACTTGAATTGTTCGAGGCGGGCACGGCAGATGCCCCATTCCTCCCGCCACCCGATTCCGACAAGGCCTATCGTGTGGTCCAGCAAGCCGGCCATTGGCAACCGGTGCGGGACATACGCCACAGCTTGCCGGCCGAGCGCGACGCCTTTGTCGGCCGGCGCGCGCCTCTGCAGGAATTGGCCCGTCGCTTTGCCCTTGATGCCCGTCTGGTTTCAGTATTAGGCATTGGCGGCGCGGGCAAGACCCGCCTGGTCACGCACTTCGGTTGGACTTGGCGCGGCAACTACCCCGGTGGCGTCTGGTTTTGTGATTTGGCGGCCGCACGCAGCGTCGATGGACTTGCTTCCGCCGTAGCGCAAGGGCTGGGCATGCGACTGGACAAGCTCGATCCGGTCGAGCAACTGTGCCGTGCCATTGCGGGGCGTGGCCGCTGCTTGCTCATCCTCGACAACTTCGAACAAGTGGCACGCCACGCGGAAGACACCTTGGGCCAATGGCTAGACCGCGCCCCGGACGCCCACTTCCTGGTGACGACCCGCGAGGTGCTGGGCATTCCGGGCGAAGAGACCTTGGCCTTGGCCCCCCTGCCCTTGCCGGACGCCGAGAAGCTATTTTGGTTGCGCGCACATGCGGCGCGCATCGACTTTCACCCCAGCGACGAAGACCGCGCGGCCGTCGGCGCCCTCGCGCGCCTGCTTGACGGCTTGCCGCTCGCCATCGAATTGGCAGCTTCCAGAGTACGCATCCTGCCGCCTCGGGCCATGCTGGCGCGCATGAGCGAGCGCTTCAAGCTGCTGGCCAGCACTGGTGGGCGGCACGACAGGCAGTCCACGCTGCGGGCAGCCTTTGACTGGTCATGGGATCTGCTTAGCCCCGCGGAGCGCGCAACTCTGGCCCAACTATCGGTGTTTGAGAACGGCTTCAATCTCGCCGCAGCCGAAAGCGTGATCGATCTGAGCGCGTTTGCTGACGCGCCCTGGAGCGTGGACGCACTGCATTCGCTGGTCGACAAATCCTTTGTCCGAGCCATCTCCAGCGAGCGATTCGACTTGCTGGTCAGCGTACAAGCCTATGCCGATGAACACCTGCGTACCCCCGGGCGCTTTGCAGGCAGCGGGCCGGCCGCTTTGCGGGCGGCACAGGCCAGGCACGCGGCGTGGTTTGCGGCGCTGGGCCCGGATCACGCCAAGGACGGCAATTGCAGCGACCTTGACAACCTGATCGTCGCCTGCCGCAGGGCTGTTCATTGGGGCGACGGCAGAGTAGCCACCGGCGCCCTGGAAGGCGCCTGGTCGGCGTTGAGCTTGCATGGGCCGTTCAAGGTGGGCGTGAGCTTGGCACTGTCGGTATCGCAGAAGCAGAGCTTGGACGACGAGTTGACGGCGCGGGTCGAGTTGCTGCTGGCTCAGGCAAGCCATGCCAGCGGGGTCCTGCTGGACGCTAGGCGCCATGCCGAAGCTGCTTTACTCGCAGGGCAGGCAATTGGCCACAAGCGCACGGTCGCGGCCGCATCGATCTTGCTCGCGCAGCTATTTGCTCGCGAAGGCCAGCTAGAGGCCGCGACGCAGTTCGCCGCCCAGGCTTTGCAGCAAGCCCAGGCAACGCCAGATCCTCGTTTGGAATGTTCAGCACTCAACACACTGGGAATTCTGGCTTCCCAGGCAGGTCAGCTGGACGAAGGCAAGAGCAACTACCTCGCTGCATTGACCTTAGCGCGCAAGCACAAAGATCTGCATTGGCAAGCCAGCGTGCTCGGCAATTTAGGCATCTTGGATCTTGGGCGAGGCCACTTGGCGCCGGCCGAGCAGCATTTCGAAGCCACGCTCAAAGTTGCACGTCAGCTCGGTGACCGCAAATGTGAGGGCAATGCGCTTTGTAATCTGGGCTTGCTGCACCATTTGCAACAACGCGCCGATGACCCGATTACGCTCAGTCGAAACGCCTTGACGATTGCCAGAGAACTGGGGCACGCCCGTCTGGAATGCGTCGCCCTTTGCAATCTAGGCATCTTCATGAGCAATAAAGATCAGGCGATAGATGCCCTGCACTTTTTGCAAGATGCACTCAGCATGGCCCGGAGCTTGAGTGATCGTCAGTTGGAGGGGCAGGTGCTTTGCTATCTCGCTGGGGCGCATCTGCAACTGAAGCAGTTCGATCGGGTTCACAGCTGCCTACACGAGAGCCGGCCCTTGCTCGAAGCGGCCGACGACCAAAGCGGGCTCGGCGTTCTGCTCTGCATCCAAGCGCAGTGCGCGCATCTGCAAGATGAGTCCGAGGCCGCCCTTGCCTCGCTAGCTGCTGCCGAAGCTCTGGCCGCCCTCCTTCAGATCGGAGAGGCGACCGAGCTTGGCATGGCCCTGCGGCGCACTGCTGCACTGCTAGGCCCGGCCAAGCACGATGGCGACGCTATTCGTTATGAATGACGGGATCCAAAGACAGCGGCTGCCCCTGGCCATCCTTTAAGTTGACGTCGTATTTGAAGTCCTTGCGATCGATGTGCCGCAGCTTCTTGCAAGCGAATTTCTTGCCTTTGTTGCCAATAGGTCCGCAGTCGCCGTAGTCGCCATTCGCGTCTTTGATGACGATGCCATTGGCTGCAAAGGTGTAGCCATCAGTGTTCAGCGTCCATTCGATCCGATTCTGGTTCCGCGCCATATTCACCGGATCGGGAGCCACCTTGATCGCGCCGGCAGCAACTTGTACGTCCACCTTTCGGTCGGCGCCTTGGGCCATGGCGGCATGCGCCATCAGTGAGAGTCCAGCCAGCAATACCCATCGATTCAACATCGTCAATCTCCTTGAGTTTGGGCCGCCGATCCAGCGATCAGCCGAGCGGATTCTGTTCCGATTCCCCAGCTTGCGAAAGCCAGGCCGGTTGCGAAAAAGCTAAAGCTACTGAAGCAGCCTGCGCGCTGAAGCGGGCTTTCAAGCCGGAGCTTTGGGCTCGTCGACATCCGGCTGCAAGCGCTGCTGCAAGCGCCTAACGTCATTGCTCAGGCGACCAGCAATCATGCGCACCACCTCGAAGCCGAACTCGGGGTTTTGAAAGTACAGCTGCTTGAAGGTGGTCTCATCCATCGACATCACGGTGCTGGCACGCACGCAACGTGCGGTGCCAGTCCGCATGCGGTCGGGCGCGAAAAAGGCGATCTCGCCGAAGATCTGGCCGGGCTTGATTTGATAGCCGCCTTCAACGATCTCCACCTGCCCCTCCACCAAAAAGTAGAGCCGGTCAGCCAGATCGCCCGCCCGGAACAGCACGCTGCCAGCCTTCAGCTTGCGCTGCTTCATATAGGGGCGCAGCCACACGCCAGACAGATCAGCCGCCTCCGCCGAGGCGCGCACCCGGCGGGTGAGCCTGTGCATCTGCCAGGCCCGCACCAGATTCACCGGCAACAGCACCGCATGCAGAGCCAGCACCATCCATGCCTGGCCGAGTGCGCCGTAGATGACGAAGCCCACATTGCTGCCCACTGCCAGCCAGCGCAGCGGAATGATGGTCTTGACAATGGTGCTGGCGATGATCAGGGCGCCGGCCAGCAAGGCCGAAATGACCGCCACCACACCCTCCGGGTGCGAAAGCAACTCGGCAAAGCGAGCGGTGGCAGCCGTCAAGAGTTCGGTGTTGGACAAGGCACGCTCCTGGGCTTGGCGGGGCCAGTATGCATCAGCACCACGCACTGCGGTGCTAGTGGCTTGTGCTTAGCCGCGTGGCTTGGCGGCGGCCGCTTTCTTCGCCTGTGACGGGCGCGCTTTTGGCGGCGGATCCTGCGCGAACTGCTGCTCGTTGAACTGATCCAGCCACAGCAAGTTGTCCACGTAGCCGACGAAATGCTCGAGGTAGGCGGGTGAGATCTGCTGCATCAGGCTCAGGGTGCGATGCACGATGTGGTGCGAGTTCAGCGGTCCGGCGTTTCGCGGCAAGGCTTTGCGCGACTGGGCCAATTGCCGGTCCACGCTGAGCCGCGCCCAGGTGCGCCGGAAAAACTGCAGCTCCTGGGGTTCAGCTGGCGGACGCGAGGCCGCCGCTGCCTTTTGGCTTGATGCTGGGCCCGCAACTGGACCAACAGGCTGACCCAGCGGAGCGCCACCGGCCAGCTCTTTTTGACCTTGAATATGCCGCAAGAGTTCGGCCAATGGGCTTGGTTTGGGCTGGGGCGGTACTGGGCTCGCGTCGCTCTTCAGCGACGCGGCGCCCTGCTCTTCCACGCTGCCGCTCTGCGTCGCCAAACGCAGCGTGCTCAGCCGGGCTTCCAGCCGCTCACGCGCGCTGCCCTCGAGCGTGCTGGCCCGCCGGGCCATCACCTCGATCAGGCGTTGGCGCACCCGCGCCGAACTGGCCTGAGCGGGCGCTGGATTGAGCCGAGCGGCTTCATCAGCCATGTGGCGCTTCCGGCTTGTTGCGAGAGGGCCTGGCGATCGGCGCCATTTCCACCCGGCGGTTGCGCGAGCGGCCTTGCGCATCGTCATTGGGCGCTACCGGCTGCTCCGAGCCAAAGGCGGCGGCGAAGATGTCGGAGGACGGCACCGAAGCCTCGATCAGCGCGCGGGTGACCGTCAAAGCCCGCTGGGCTGAGAGCTCCCAGTTGTCGGCGAACTGCTGATTGCTGCCGCGCATCTGCCGGTCATCGGTGAAGCCGCTAACCATCAAGATCTCATCCCGCGCTTGCAGATAAGTCGTCAGCGGTCCGGCCAAGGTCTTGAGCAGCGCCCGGCCTTCGGGCTGCAGCTCGGCGGAATTGAAGGCGAACAGCACGCTGCCGCTGATGCCGATGCGGCCATGCTCCAAGGTCACGCGCCCGGCGGCCAAGGGAATGGCCAGCGCCCGCTCCAGCGCCTGACGCCGCTGCTCTTCCCGCTGATGCTTGCTGATCTCTTCTTGCAGCTTGGTGGCAAGCTCCAGCTGCGAGGCAATCGCCATCAGCAAAATCAGCACAAACGCGCCCAGCAGACCGGCCATCAGGTCGCCAAAAACGGCCCACACCGGGGTGGTGGCTTCCAGGCCAGCGTCTTCGCTGGCGTCGATGTCCAGACCTTCACTCATGGTGCTGAGGCAGTTTGAGCGGGTCGCGCGTCAGTGCGGCCGGAAGGTGCAGCCAGACGCTGCAAGTCTTCAATGATTTGCTTTTGCGACAGCAGGCTGAGATCGATCACCTCGCGCGCCTGGCTAACGTAGTAGCTCAGCTGCTCATCGCTGCGGCCCATGGCCGCGCCGAGTGCGGTGTCAATGCGCTGCAGGTGCGCGCTGAGCTTGTCATTCGACTCACAGAAGAGCTGCACCGCAAAGCCAAAGCTCTCGCCCAGGCTGGCCACCTCGACCGCGCTGCTGGTGACTTGCGCGGCCACATCGGCCAGTTTGCCGGTTTGCGCATCCAGCTCCGCATTGAACTGGCCGCCCACATGCTCAAGCATCTTGGCCGACGACGCTACCAGCGCGTCGATGGCGCTGCGTTGCTCCAGCGCCGATTGGTTCATGCCGTCCACTAGGCCGCCCAGAGTCGCCAGCACGCGGGCGCGTTCTTCCAGCATCTGGTTGTCGCGCGCCAGGCTGTCGGACAGTTGCTGGCGCAGCGCGCCCACCATATCGGCGGCGGCACGCGGGGCCTCGGAGGCCGACTGCATCAAGCGGGCAATCTCGTGGCTGGTGCTGCGGGCCTGCGTCTCGGCCTGGGCGGTGATCTCAAGCGCGGTGCGCTCCAGGGTTTCGCACACCCGCTGCTGCTGGGCCAGTGTGTCGGCGCCAGCGGCCTGCCATTCCTGGCGCAAGGATGCGGCCATGGCCTCCAGCGCCTGGGTCATGGCTTGCACGCGTTGCTGCTCATGCTGGCCAACGCTGTTTTGCAGCTCAGCCTGGCCCGCTTGCATCCGGCCCAGCAAAGCCTGGCCGTGCTGTTCGAACTGGCTGGCGGCACCCGCCAGCGCCTGCTGGTTTTGCTGGCTCAGCTGGCTGCTGACTTGCTCGTGCTGGCTCAAGGCCTGCTGCCAGCCTTGGGTAAGTTGTTGCACCGTGCGATCCAGGCGCTCGGCCACTTGCTCCAGATGACCACTCACCGAGCGGCTCATCAAATCCTGAGTGGCTTGCGCCTGACCGTTCATCCGGCTCAACGCCTCGGCCATCTCGGTCTGCCAAGCCAGGTGACGCTGGGCCACTTCATCCAGATGCGCGGCCGCAGCCGCCTTGATGCTGGCTTGCAGCGCTTGGGTTTCGCTGGCCATGCCGCTCAGCATGCTGGCGGCCTCGCCCTGCCAAGCACCATGACGTTGGGCCACGGCATCGAGATGCTGGCTGAGCGCACCACCCATGGCGCTGTGCAAGGCTTGCGTCTCACGGCCCAGGCTGCTGAGCGTGGCGGCGGTCTCCGCCTGCCAGCTGGCGTGGCGCTGGTCCAGCTGAGTCAGGTGTTGGCTGGTCGCAGCAACAACTTCCGCTCGCAGAGCCTGGTTCTCGGCGCTCTGGGCACCCATGGTCGCTGCCATTTCGCCCTGCCAGCTGGCGTGGCGTTGATCCAATTCGGACAGGTGCTGGCTGGCCGCCGCACTGATCTTCGCCTGCACGACCTGGTTCTCGGCAGCCATGGTGCGCATGGCCGCGGCCATTTCAGCTTGCCAGCCTGCGTGGCGCTGGGCCACTTCGGCCAGCAAGGCGCTGCTGCCTTGGGCAAAGGTAGTGGCAAAACCTTCATGGCTGGCGCGCACCGCGTCCACCACCGACAGGTTGCTGCTTTCCTGGCGCGCCAGCAAGGTCTGGCAGGCCGCGCTGATGGTTTGCGCGCTGGAGTCGAAGCGTGCGGACAGTTCCATCTGCTGCGCCTGCATGGCGGCTGTCAGGCTTTGCTGCAGCGCCTTGGTTTCGCTGGCGATGCTGCCCAAAGTGCTGCTGGCCACGGCATGCAGAGTTTCACCCGCACGTTGGGCACTGGCCTTGACGCCACTTTGCAAGGTTTGATCCAACGCCTGGGCCAAGCCGGTGTAAGCCGCGTCGGCCTTGGCGTGGAAACGTTCCTGGCTGGCCAGCAGGCGTTCATTGGCGAGTTCGGCTTGGCGCTCGATGCTCGCCATCAGCGCTTGCAAGCCATTCACCAAGGCGGGCATCTGCGTGGCTTGCTGCTGCATCAGGGCGAGTGATTCCTCGCGCTGATGCACGGCGGAGAAGCCGCGCAAATGGCCGGCAATGCATGCATCCAGGCGCTGCGCGACCTGCACACGCTCACGCCGGCACAAAGCAGCCAAAAGGCCCAGAGCCGCCGACGCCGCCACCCCGGCCACCGAAGTGCCAAAAGCCAGACCCAAACCCTTGACCGGGCCGACCAGCGAATTGCGCACCGCCACCAAATCCGACGCACTTTCCAGCGCCGCGCCAGTGCCGCGCAAGGTCAGCACCATGCCGACGAAGGTGCCCAACATGCCCAGCAAAACCACCAGACCCGCCAGCGTAGGCGCCAGGGCCGGGCCGGGCAAGGCCACAGGTGCGCCTTCTACCCGGCGGCGCACGGCATGGCGCAAGGTCGCCGGTACGGCCTCCAGCCAAGTGTTCAGGCTAGCGGGTGCTGCACTCAGACCCTCAATCGCTTGCGCCAAAGCTTGGGTCGCTTGCTGAAAACGGCGCAGCTCGAACACACCCATCAGATAGAAGGCAGCAATCAGCGCCGTCAACATCAAAGCCAAAGGATGGCTGCCCCAGTAGCCATAAGCCACCCAGCCGATCACGGCCAAGCCGGCCAGCAAAGTGGCCCAGCGAAGGAGTAGAAAACGTTTCATCATGATCAGGAACTTTGGGCAACTTGGGATTGTCGGAAGGCTTCCAGCAAGCCATCGACCGCTTGCAGGCGGAAGTCCAGCTCCGCTTGCAGCAAGGCGCGCATCTCGCGGTGGAACTGAGTCAGCCAGGGGGAATTTTCGCTGGTGGCCGGGCTTGGACTCGCGTCGGCCTGGGTGCGGCGCAGCTGGGCATAGCGCGGCGCCAAGCGGCCGGGCACACCGGCCAGCAATTCACGCTCGCGCGCGCCGAGTGCACGTTCCATCAAACCATCCAGCTCGGCCAGCTTGGCAAGGCCGGGCGACTGTTTGGCCAAGGCATCACGCAGGCGTTGGCGCAAGGGCCCAACTTGCGAGGCAAAAGCTTGCTGGCAGCTCGCGTATGCCTGCCTTTGCGCGGCGAAATCGGGTTCAGCCTCCCCTGCCACAACGCCATCGGTGACCCCGGCAGCAGCTTGACTGACGAGCTTTTGCAGGGCCGCCCGGGTATGTGCACAATCGGCTTCCAGCATCGCCAAGGCCTTGCTGCTCGCCACAGCCGGCCGCCCCACGCCTGGGGGTGCCTCAGCCAAAGCCGCTGACAGCTCAATGGCGTGGGTCCAGTCCAGCCATTGGCTCAGCCTTTGGGCAAAAGCGTCCGTGGAGGCGGGGCTGCCGGCGTCACCGAGCACCGCGAGTGCCGCGAGCGCGCGAACAAAACTCGATCCGGTTTGAGGGGTGGGCCGCGATTCGGGCGTCATGCTGCCAATCAATGTCGCAGAAGAAAAGTGGGGCTGAAAACGGGCGAAATCAGCACAAAAAATGGGCAAAAGGGGCGCAGTCTACTCCTGTCCGTGGCCGCGCTCGCTTGGCACGCAGCTCCGCTCAGGACGGCGACCTAGCGGCCACGCCGGGCGAAATCATGGGCAAGACCTGACCCTTGGCAGAGCCAATGCCCTGGCGGAGGAGATCACGGCGTTCGGCACTCGAATTCACTACCGGACTAAATATTTGATTAAATCCGCTAGCGAACGTAAACTGGCCATATCAAGGTTCAGGAGACCCTCATGACCCTCGCCACCGCCGCCCGTAAGTCCAGCGCCAAGACCACTGCCCGTGCGACCGGGACTGCCGGACCTGATCTGCAGTCCAAGGCCACCGCCGAGGGCGCGCTGCGTACTTTTTTCAATATCGCCGCGGCCTGGGGCCTGAGCAATGAGGAGCAGCAGCGCCTGCTGGGCTGTGGCCGCACGACTTTCTTCGACTGGAAGGCCGGTCGCGTGAAAAGCGGACTGGACGCCGCCACGCTGGAGCGACTTTCCCATGTGTTTGGCATTTACGCCGGCCTGCAAATCCTGCTACCCATCCCCGAGCGCGCCGATGCCTGGATCAAAAAGCCCAATACCGCACCCCTTTTCGGCGGCAGCAGCGCGCTGAGCCGCATGTTGGCCGGCCAGGTGTCTGATCTGTTCGTGGTGCGCCAGTATCTGGATGCGCAACGCGGCGGCTGAGTGGCGAATGAACGCCGCATGAGCAACAACTTTGCCTATCCCACCACGCAGTTGCACTGGCCCGACAGTTGCCGCCTGATCCCCAGCCGCTTCCCGCCCATCTCTTTGTTTGAACGGGTCTGCCAGGCGGCCGATCTGGATCTGGTGTTTGCGATTGAAGCAATCGGCAACCCGCGTTTGAGGGACGAGGTTGGTGAACTGAGCCTGGTGCCGGCCGAGCAGCGCCTGAGCGGCCCGGGTTGCAGCGCCATCATGGCCGCCTTCACCCACCTGAACCCGGACGGCAGCCGCTTTTCGGACGGCAGCTACGGCGTCTACTACGCCGCCGCCGATCTGGACACCGCGGTGGCCGAGGTCAGCTACCACCAGGCGCGCTTTCTGGCCTGCACACAGGAAGCGGCAATTGATGTGGACATGCGCTGCTACCGCGTTACCGTCAGCGCCACCCTGCACGATCTGCGCGGCCTGGGGAGCGCCCCCAAGCATCGCGCCCTTCGCGCCGTATATGACCCGCTGTCTTACGCGGCCAGCCAAGCGCTGGGCGCCCAGTTGCGCGCCGCCGGCAGCCTCGGTCTCGTTTACGACAGCGTGCGCAAGCCGGGCGGCCAATGCCTGGGCCTGTTCAATCCGCAAGCGGCGACGCCACCGGCACGCCAGGCCGAACATGTCACCCTGCGCTGGGACGGCACAGGCATTCATGAGTGGTATCTGAAGTCCGGCCATCACCGGATTTAACGGCAGCAGTCGCTCAGCCAGCCGGGCCCGCGGCATGCCAGCCAGCACCGCACACCACTGTACACTTGTACAGCCATGCTGCCCGCCCTGCCCCTCAAACCCAGCCGCGCCCACCTGAGTCGCCTGATGAAAATCTGGCGCTCGGCGGGCTGGCCCAGCCACGATGCCATCGAGATTGATCTGCTGGCCGCGCAGTGGGTCACGTTGGAGCCGCAGGCCAATGGCGCGGCCCTGCTGCGCCTGAGCCCCGCCGGCATCCAGCTGCTGGCCAGCTCGCGGCAGCAAAACCAGCGCGCCGCCAGTGCCCATGATCAATTGGCCGAGCAAATGGCCCGGCGCTTGCAGCAAGACGGTCGCATCGTGTGGCACGAGCTGTCCTTGCGCGCTCAGCTAAGCCAGAAAGACGAGGCGGCGCCGAGCTCGCAACAGAGCTGGCTGACTCAGGAATCGGAAGCGCCCTACGGGATGTCCGACAGTGCGCCGGCGCAGCACTCCTGGCGCATGGCCCGGCCAGATCTTTTTTCGGTACGCAACACCTCACAGGCCAAGTATCTGCAACCCCAGGTGCATGAGATCAAGGTCAGCCGCGCCGATCTGCTCTCAGACCTGCGCCATGAAGCCAAGCGTGAGTGCTACCAATGGCTCAGCAGCGAAGTGTTCTACGTCTTTCCGGCTGACATTGCCGAACCTGAGGAGCTGCCGCCAGAGTTCGGCGTGTGGCTGCTGCACGGCGCGGGCAGCACTGGCGACACAGCAGCGGGCACGAGGCTGGAACTAGCCCGCCCGGCCCGTCCAGTGAACCGAGTGAAGCAAAACAACAGTCAAGCGCATGAGTTGCCCTTCCCCGTCTGGCTGGCCCTGGCCAAGGCAACGCCGCTGCGCCGCGATGACGCACCCGCCGCCCAAACCGAACTGGGCGCACCGGACGACAGCCCTTGAGCACGAGTAGCGAAAGCACCTGCACGGTCGCCGTGCGCAGCTTGTGCGAGTTCACCGCCAAGCGCGGCGATCTGGACCTGCGCTTCACCCCCAGCCCGACGGCGCAAGAAGGCATGGCCGGCCACGCCTTAGTAGCCGAGCGGCGCGGGACGGACTATCAAACCGAAGTGAGCCTCAGCGGCTGCCACGGCGCCTTGCAAGTGCGCGGCCGCGCCGACGGCTTTGACGCCAAACGCCAGCGCCTGGAAGAGATCAAAACCTTCAAAGGCCGGCTCGAAGCCATGCCGGCCAACCACCGCGCCCTGCATTGGGCGCAGCTGAAAATCTACGGCGCCTTGCTCTGCGCCAAGCTGGGCCTGGACGAGCTGGAACTGGCGCTGATCTATTTCGACGTCAACAAGCAGACCGAAACCGCGCTGGTCGAAACCCATAGCCGGGCCGATTTGCAGGCCTTCTTCAGCCACCACTGCGATCAGTTCCTGGCCTGGGCCGAGCAGGAGGCGCAACACCTCCGCAACCGGGATGCCGCGCTGACGGCGCTGACCTTTCCCCACGCCCAGTTCCGCAGCGGCCAGCGCGAACTGGCGGCCGAGGTCTACCGCGCCGCCGTGGCCGGCCGCTGCCTGATGGCGCAAGCGCCCACCGGCTTGGGCAAGACCTTGGCGACGCTGTTCCCGCTGCTCAAGGCCGCACCGGGCCAGCGCCTGGACAAAATCTTCTTCCTCACCGCCAAAACCTCGGGCCGCGCCTTGGCACTGGACAGCCTGGCCACCGTGCACAAGCATGCGCCGGGGCTGCCGCTGCGCAGCTTGGAACTGGTGGCCAAAGAAAAGGCATGCGAACACCCCGACAAAGCTTGCCACGGAGAGTCCTGCCCGCTGGCCGAAGGCTTTTACGAGCGCTTGCCGCAGGCCCGCCAGGCCGCCATCCAACACGGCACGCTGGACCGCGAGACCTTGCGCCGGCTCGGCCAGCAATACAGCGTCTGCCCCTACTACCTGGGCCAGGAAATGGCGCGCTGGGCCGATGTGCTGGTGGGCGACTACAACTACTACTTCGACCAAAGCGCCATGCTGCACAGCATGACCGAGGCCTACGGCTGGCGGGTCGCCGTGCTGGTGGATGAAGCCCATAACCTGGTGAGCCGGGCGCGTGCCATGTACTCGGCCAGCGCGCGGCAAGACAGCCTGACTTCGCTGCGGCACAGCGCGCCGGCTCAGCTCAAAAAGCCGCTGGACCGGCTCAAGCGTTGCTGGACCGAGCTGGGCAAAAGCCATGATCAGCCCTTTGAGCTGCAAACGCTGCTGCCGGACAAGCTGCTGCAAGCGATGCATCAGGCCGTCAGCGCCCTTGGCGAGTACTTTCAAGACCACCCCGCGCAGCAGGATGAGGCGCTGCAGCGCTTTTACTTTGAAGCCCTGCAGTTCACCCGCATGGCCGAGGCCTTTGACGCCAACTCCCTGTGCGATATCGAGCGCGAGGATCTCAGCGAGGGTCAGGCCTTGCCTGGTGGCGGGGCCGCCGCAAGTAGCTTCCGCATGGGCGGCAACAGCCGTGCCAAACCTAGGCTGAGCTTGAACCTGCGCAATGTGGTGCCCGCACCTTTTTTGCGCCAGCGTTTCTTGAGCGCACACACGGTGACGCTTTTCTCGGCCACCTTGCAGCCGGCGCAGTTCTACACCGATCTGCTGGGCTTGCCGGATGGCACGCCTTGGGTGGAGGTGGCCTCGCCTTTTCAGGCCGAGCAATTGCAAGTCCACATCGCCGGCCACATCTCCACTCGCTACCAGCACCGCCAGACCTCGTTGCGCGCCTTGGTGGATGTGATGGCGCAGGCCTACGCCGCCATGCCGGGCAACTACCTGGCCTTTTTCAGCAGCCACAGCTATCTGCAAGAAGCCCTGCAATGCTTGCAGACGCACTACCCCGATCTGCCCTGCTGGGCACAGGGGCGGCGCATGTCGGAAGCCGAGCAGCAAAGCTTTTTGGCCCGCTTCACGCCAGAGTCCTGCGGCATCGCCTTCGCGGTGTTGGGCGGCAGCTTTTCCGAGGGCATCGACTTGCCCGGCGCCCGCCTGATCGGCGCCTTCATCGCCACCCTGGGCCTGCCCCAAGTCAACCCGGTGAACGAGCAATTCAAACGCCGCTTAGATGAATTGTTATGTCAAGGCTATGACTACACCTATGTCTACCCGGGTATGCAAAAAGTGGTGCAGGCCGCCGGCCGGGTGATTCGCACGGTGCACGACCAAGGTGTGATCCATTTGCTGGATGACCGCTACTTGCGCCGCGAGGTGCAGGCTTTGCTGCCGAGTTGGTGGCAGATCACGCCAGCATGACTTTTGGCACCCGCAGCGCTCGAAAAATCGAGGCCTGAAGGCTCGCAAACCTGCATGGAAAGGCGCTGTCGCGTGCAAACACCGAGCGAAAGCGCTGCGTTCAGGCGCTAAGCTGCGAGCCCATGAAAACCCAATTCTTTGCCCCCAGCGCCATCGCCTTGGCGACCCTGAGCTTGGCCCTGGTCAGCGGCCTCAGCCAGGCTGCCGAGACCACCACCCAGAACCCCGCCACCGACATCAAGGCCGCCGAGCCTGCCGCGTCCGCAGCCAAAGCCTGGGACGTCAACAAGCCGCCCGGTGTGGCCAAGACCGTCAACATCGACACCCGCAGCGGCACTTGGATGAGCGTGGACGTCAGCCCCGACGGCAAGACCCTGGTGTTCGACCTGCTGGGCGACCTCTACAGCCTGCCCATCAGCGGCGGCGAGGCCAAGCCGTTGACGCATTCCATCGCCTGGGAACACCAGGCCCGCTTCTCACCCAATGGCAAGCAGATTGCCTTCATCAGCGATGCCGGCGGTGGCGACAACGTCTGGGTCATGAATGCCGACGGCAGCAATCCGCACGCCATCAGCAAGGAAGACTACCGCTTGCTCAACAACCCGGTCTGGCATCCGAACGGCAAATACATTGCCGCGCGCAAGCACTACACCGGCACGCGCTCGGCCGGCTCGGGCGAGATCTGGCTCTACCACGTGGATGCGCCGGCTGCGTCCAACAAGGGCGTGCAACTCAACGAGAAGCCGAACTGGCAAAAGGATCTGGGCGAGCCCGCCCTGTCGCCCGACGGCAAATACCTCTACTACTCGCACGACACGACGCCGGGCAAGACTTTTGAATACAACAAAGACAGCAATAAGGAGATCTTCAAGATCTTCCGCCAGGACCTGAGCGATGGCTCGGTGGAGGCATTTGTGCAAGGTGCTGGCGGCGCCATTCGCCCCACGCCCTCGCCGGACGGCAAGTACCTGGCCTTTGTGCGCCGCGTGCGCAACCAGAGCACCTTGTTCCTGAAAGACCTGCAGACCGGCGTGGAACGCGCCGCCTGGGGCGGGCTGGAGCGCGACCTGCAAGAGGCCTGGTCCGTGTACGGCGTCTACCCCAGCTTCGCCTGGACGCCGGACGCCAAGCAGATCGTCGTCTGGGCGCAAGGCAAGCTCTGGCGCGTCGATCCCTTCAAGGCTGTGAATGGCGAGAAGGCCGATGGCAAGCAAGCTGTCGAGATTCCCTTCCATGTGAAGGACACGCGTGAAGTGCGCGAGGCCCTGCGCTTCGCGCAAGAGGTGGCCCCGGATCAATTCGGCGTCAAGCAGCTGCGTTGGGTCAATGTGGCGCCGGACGGCAAGCGTGTGGTCTATTCCGCACTGGGCCAGCTCTATCTCAAGGATCTGCCGGAGGGCACGCCCAAGCGCATCACCGCGCAGAACGAGGCCTTCGAGTTCTTCCCCAGCTTCTCGCGCGATGGCCGCGAGCTGGTCTATGTCAGCTGGAACGACGAAAAGCTCGGCAGCGTGCGCAAGCGCGATCTGGCCAGCGGCCGCGAGACCGTGCTGACGCCGATGCCAGGCAAATACCTCGCGCCGCAGTTCTCGCCCGATGGCAAGACGGTGGTCTTCGTCAAGGAAAAAGGCGGCTACTTGACCAGCCCCTGGCATGGCCTGGAGAACGGCGTGTTCATCGTCGCCAGCGACGGCAAGAGCGCGCCCAAGCGCATCAGCAAGAGCGGCGAAACACCGCAATTCGGCGCCAGCAGCGATGCGGTGTTCATCACCCGCTCAAGCATGAGCAGCGAGGTGGATTCGCAGCAAAAGCTGATCCGCATCAACTTGGACGACCGCAGCGAAACTGAAGTGGCCAAGGGCGAGTTCGTCAGCCAGTTCAGTGTGTCGCCGGACGGTCGGTGGCTGGGCTTCGTCGAGCGCGCCCATGCATTCGTGACGCCCTTGCCCATGGTCGGCAAGTCCATCAACGTCGGCCCCAAGATGGACGGCTTGCCGGTGCGCAAGCTTGATGTCAACGCGGGCGAAATGATGCACTGGAGCGGCGACAGCCATCGCGTGCACTTTGCCTACGGCGACGAGCTGTTCACCACCGCGCTGACCGGCACTGACAAGCCGGTGGCCACCGGCCAGAAGATCGGCTTCAAGCAGCCCAGCGACAAACCCAGCGGCAGAATCGCCATCACCGGCGCCCGCATCGCCACGATGAAGGGCGACGAGGTCATCGAGCAAGGCGTGATCGTGGTGGACGGCAACCGCATCAGCGCAATCGGCACGGCGGCGCAGGTGCAAATCCCGGCAGACGCCAAGCGCGTCGACGCCAGCGGCAAAACCATCATCCCCGGCCTGATCGATGCCCACTGGCATGGCGGCATGGCCGAGAACGAGATCATCCCGCAGCAAAGCTGGATCAACTACGCCTCGCTGGCCTTTGGCATGACCACCATCCACGACCCCTCCAACCGTAACAGCGACATCTTCAGCCAGGCCGAGCTGCAACGCGCCGGCCGGGTGGTGGGGCCACGCATTTACTCGACCGGCTCCATCCTCTATGGCGCCAAGGCCGGTGTGACGGCGGTGGTGAATAACCTCGACGATGCACTGACTCATCTGAAGCGCCAGCAAGCCGCCGGCGCCATCAGCGTCAAGAGCTACCAGCAGCCGCGCCGCGAGCAACGCCAGCAAGTGATCGAGGCCGCCCGCCAGACCAGCATGATGGTGGTACCCGAAGGCGGCTCCCTGTTTCAACACAATATGGGCATGATTGTTGACGGCCACACCGGCATCGAACATGCGCTGCCGCTGGCCGAGGTTTACGACGACGTGACCCAGCTGTGGACGCAAACGCAAGTTGGCTACACCCCCACGCTCAACGTCGCTTACGGCGGCCTGGACGGTGAGCATTACTGGTACGCCCGCACGGATGTGTGGAAGCACCCCATCCTGAGCCAGTTCGTGCCGCGCACGGTGCTCGAAGCGCGCAGTGTGCGCCGTCCTACCGCGCCTGAGGAGGACTTCAACGTGCTGCGCGTGGCCAAGACCGCCACCGCCTTGCAGCGCGCCGGCGTGCGCGCCAATATCGGCGCCCACGGCCAACGTGAGGGTCTGGGCGCCCATTGGGAGATGTGGATGTTTGGCCTGGGTGGCATGAAGCCGCTGGAGGCCATTCGCACCGCCACCGCCAACCCGGCGCATTACCTGGGCTTGGACAAAGACTTGGGCTCGCTGGAAGTGGGCAAGCTGGCCGATATGGTCATCATCAGTGGCGACGTGCTGGCCGACATCCGCAACAGCGACAAGATCAGCCATGTGATGCAAAACGGCCGCATGTTTGAGGTGCCGACGATGAATGAGGTGGTGTCGCGCAGCAAGGCCCGCAAGCCCTTCTTCTTCGAAGGCAGCAACGCCAATGTGCCGATCGACGAAGAGCTGATCAGCCACGGCCATGGTCATGGCGATTGAGCAAACAAGGACGAGTATGAGCAACACCAACATCGACTTTCGCCCGGCTCAAGCCGAAGACGCGGCGGAGTGCATACGCGTTCGCGGGCTGACGCGTGAGAACGCAGCGTCAGCGGAACGGCTGGCGGAGCTGGGTGTCACCGTGGCGTCTTGGGGCGAACAAATTCGCTCGGGCCAGCTGCCAGGTCATCTGGCCTTGCACCAAGGCCAGCTGGTCGGCTACTGCTTCGGCGACGTTGGCAGCGGCGAAGTAGTGGTGCTGGCCCTCTTGCCCGAGTTTGAGGGCCTGGGCCTGGGCAAGCTGCTGCTGCACAAGGTCATGGCGGAACTGCGCAGCCATGGCCATCAGCGCCTTTTTCTGGGCTGCTCGGACGATCCCGCCTCACGCTCTTACGGCTTCTACCGCCACCTGGGCTGGCGCTCCACCGGTCAGCGTGATGGCTTGGGTGACGAGATGCTGGAGCATGTTCTGAATTGATTCCACGCACTCGTCACAGTTGGTGACGGCAAGCGCAGGGCTGCTTTCTAAGCTTCAGCCACCAAGCAATTCGCTTGATGAAGCCCAGGAGAGTTCCATGCGCAAGCAGCATTCCCTCACCATCGGCCTGCTCGCCGCTGCCGCCCTCGCGGCTTGCGGCGGCAGCGGCTCAGACGTCTCAGACCCGGTGGTGTCCGAGACGCCCGCACCGGCAGCCACGCCCGGCACATTCACCCTGGCCGGTACTGCGGCCAAGGGCGCTGCCCTGGCCGCGGCCACGGTCAAAGTCAAATGCGCCACTGGCGCTGACAAAACCGAGACCAAGGCCGACGGCAGCTACAGCCTGACACTCACCGGCGCCACCCTGCCCTGCGCCCTTGAAGTGACGGGCACCGAAGGCAGCGTCTTTCACTCGGTCGTACCGGGCAGTGGTGGCAGCGGCAGCTACACCGCCAACATCACGCCCTTGACCACCATGATGGTGGCCCAACTGGCAGGAGCTTCACCGGCCAACTACTTTGCTGACTTTGGCAGCAACACCGCAGTTAGCCCTGCCGCGGTGACTCAAGCGCTCGACTACATCAAGACGGCAGTGGCCAGCATCACCGACCTCGGCACTATGAACCCGCTCAGCGACGCGCTGGTGGTCGGCAACGCCTTGGATCAGAAGATCGACGCGGTGATGAGTGCCCTGACAAGCGCCAAGTTGACACTGCAAGACGTCACCAACAATATCGCCAGCAACCCCGCCGCCCCGGCCGTACTCACGACCCCGCTGGCGCCCGCAGCCGGCACATGCGCCTGGCTTAAGAGCGGCAAGTTCCGCATGATCAACCCGGCCGAGCCCGACCCCAAATGGCGCCACCATGTGCTGAGCATCGATGCGAAGGCCCTGCAAGCCACCGATCAAGATGGTGTCAAACTGAACTTTGAAGACAAAGGCAAATGCCTGTTTAGCGTAACCGGCAGTTCAGACGGCAGCGCCACTGGCGCCCAGGTGATGGTAGCCAGCGGCGGCGTTTTGCTTGCGCACAACCAGCCCACGGCCAATGACCCGCGATCACTCGCTGTTGGTTTGCCTGAACAGAACTTGCCACTGGCGGAGATGGCAGGCACATGGTCGATTGCGGTCTGGGACAATCAATACTCAAATGCCACCGCCAATGGCCAGGTGGCCGTGCTTGGCGAGATCGAACTCGACGCCAAAGGCGCGATCATCAGCGACAAGGACTGCATCGGCATTCAAGCCTGCACGGCTGTTGCCGGTCCCTCGGCCACATTGACCAGCAATAGCACCGGCGGCTTTGATTTGAACCAAGGCGGTAGCAAGGTTGGCCGGGCTTTCCTCTACAAGTCGCTGGGCGGCCAAGCTGTCTTCGTCTTCGTCAGCGATGAGGGAAATTGGGGCGTCGGCACCCGCAAGCAAGCGCTGCCGGCGGCCTTGCCCACCGTAGGTTCGGTGAACCACTACCGCGAAGTCAGCCTGTCGGGCAACGGCAGCATCAGCGCTTTGCGTGAAGACAGCAACACCGTCACCGCCATTGATGCCGGCAGCCGAAGCGTGTCCCGTTTGCGGGCCAGCGATCAGCGCGGCGACAGCTATGTCTACGACAAGCCCCGCGACGGTCTGCGCTATCGGGCGCCCAATAGCTGCACCTTTGCGGGCGTACCCGGCAATTGCGCCGAAGTCGTCGGCATGCCACTGCAAGGCATGGGCATCAACCTGAGCCTGTCTACGGTGCTGACACCGTCCTCAGCGTTCTTCAACGTCACGGTTGGCAAACCGGACTGATGTGGGTGCAGAGCGGCCCATTGCGCAGCTGGGCCGCTCTGTTTCAGGTCAGGTCTTGGCGCCAAGCCAAACAGCACAAGATGCCAAGCAAAGCGCCATGCAATCGCTGACCATTCGCCCACGATAAATGCCCATTCGCGCCCAGTCGGGCGGCAGCCAGACCTTGAAAACACGCAAAAACTGACGCCCGCGTCGCAAAAGCATGGCTACAATCCGCCCCGTCAGGAGAGAGCTTTCTAGCGAAAGCCGCCGAAGGCGCAGTGGCACTGGTGATCCCACGCTGCGAACGCTCAGGCAAAAGGACTGACAAAACGCTCAAAACCGGGCGTTCCTCACTGGAGAGAGATGGGTCTTTGAGCCCATCCACTGAAGGGGCAAGCTGCGGGCGATATGCCGGCGGCCAATCTCTCAAGTAAAGCGGACAGCGAGGGCATAACCCCACCCAAGATGGGTGGGCCATTTATCGCCCTCGACCGAGTACCGCACCATGTCCGCCGACCTCCTCAAGACCCCCCTGCACGCTTTGCATATCGAACTCGGCGCCAAGATGGTGCCCTTCGGTGGCTACGACATGCCCGTGCAATACCCGGCCGGCGTGATGGCCGAACACAAACACACCCGCGCAGCCGCCGGCTTGTTTGACGTCTCCCACATGGGCCAGGTGCTGCTCAAGGGCGCCAATGCCGCTGCTGCACTTGAAAGCCTGGTGCCGGTCGACGTGATCGACCTCGACCTCTTCAAGCAGCGCTACGCCCTGTTCACCAATGAGGCCGGTGGCATCCTGGACGATTTGATGATTGCCCGCCGCCCCGACGACCTGTTCGTGGTGGTCAACGCTGGCTGCAAGGTGCAAGACATCGCGCACATGCAAGCCAAGATCGGCGGCCAGTGCGAAGTGATTCCTCTGCCCGAGCAAGCCCTGCTGGCCCTGCAAGGCCCACAAGCCGTGACCGCGCTGGCACGCCTGAACCCCGAAGTGGCCAAGCTGACCTTCATGACCGGCGGCTTCTTCAATTTGGACGGCATCGACACCTTCCTGACCCGCTCGGGCTATACCGGCGAAGACGGTTTCGAAATCTCGGTGCGCGGCGACCAAGCCGAAGCCCTGGCCCGCAAGCTGCTGGCTCAGCCCGAAGTCAAGCCCATCGGCCTGGGCGCGCGCGACTCGCTGCGCCTGGAAGCCGGCCTGTGCCTGTACGGCCATGACATCAACACCGAGATCACACCGGTCGAGGCTTCGCTGACCTGGGCGATCCAGAAGGTCCGCCGCGCCGGCGGCGCGCGTGCCGGGGGTTATCCCGGCGCTGCCGTGGTCGACCAGCAACTGGCCGAAGGTGCAGCGAAGAAGCGCGTCGGCCTGGTCAGCAGCGAGCGCATGCCGGTGCGCGAAGGCGCCAAGCTGGTGGACGAAGCCGGCGTGGAAATCGGCGTGGTCACCAGCGGCACCTTGGGCCCCACCGTGGGCAAGCCGGTCGCCTTGGGCTACTTGGCCAAGAGCCACAGCGCCCTGGGCACGCAGGTCTACGCCATCGTGCGTGACAAGCGCACGCCGATGACCGTCAGCAGCACGCCCTTCACGCCCAACGGTTACTACCGCGGTTGATCGCGCTTAATCCCGGCAAAGCCCAAAGCAACGCTGTCGATTCGCTGCCCACATTTCAGCCGCCTTTTCAGCCGCGTTCAACGAGAATTCCTTTTCACAAATTAACGGAGCCAGCATGAGCAACATCAAGTACACCAACGACCACGAGTGGGTCCAGATCGAAGCCGACAACATCGTCACCGTTGGCATCACCGTGCACGCGCAAGACGCGCTGGGCGATGTGGTGTTTGTGGATCTGCCCACAGTGGGTACCACCTTCGCAGCGCACGACGTGGCCGGTGTGGTTGAGTCGGTCAAGGCCGCTGCTGACGTGTACATGCCTGTGTCGGGCGAGATCACCGAGGTCAACGAAGCCCTGCGCGACGACCCGGCTCTGGCCAACACCGACCCGCTCAAGGCCGGCTGGTTCTTCAAGGTCAAGCTCAGCAACGCTGCCGAGCTGGACGGCCTGATGGACGGCACCGCTTACGACGAATTGGTCAAGAACAGCTGATTTGACTTCTTGGCAGGCTGGCGCGCTGCCACGCAGCGCCGCCACTCGCCAGCCAAGCCTCAGCGCTCATTGTCGGCATTCGCGGCAACGCGAATACCCACCTCCCGAATGAATGGTCGGCCGCCGCCACAAGCGCGGGCCGTCCCCAAGGATTTGCCATGTTGATGTCTGCCCTGCCCACGCTCGCTTCGCTCGAGAACGCCAACGAGTTCCACGCCCGCCACATCGGCCCCGATGCCGCTGACGAAGCCGGCATGCTGTCGGTGATTGGCGCCGCATCGCGCCGCGCCCTGATCGAAGCGATCGTGCCAGACAGCATCAAACGCAGCGCCGGCATGCAATTGCCCGCCGCCTTGACCGAGGCCCAAGCCTTGGCCGACTTGAAGGCCGTGGCCAGCCAGAACAAGGTGCTGAAGAACTACATCGGCCAGGGCTATTACGACACCCTGACGCCCGGCGTCATCCTGCGCAACATCCTCGAGAACCCCGCCTGGTACACGGCCTACACGCCTTACCAAGCCGAGATCTCGCAAGGCCGCATGGAAGCGCTGGTGAACTTCCAGACCATGGTCACCGACCTGACCGGCATGGCCATCGCCAATGCCTCGATGCTGGACGAAGCCACCGCCGCCGCCGAAGCTATGACTCTGGCCGCCCGCGTGGGCAAGAGCAAGAGCCAGACCTTCTTCGTCGCCGACGATGTGCTGCCGCAGACGCTGGAAGTGATCCGCACCCGCGCCGCACCCATCGGCTTCAACGTGGTGGTGGGCCCGGCCGCTGAAGCGGGCAAGAGCGAGTGCTTCGCCGCCCTGCTGCAGTATCCTGGCGTAAACGGCGATGTGCGCAGCTTGCAAGCCGCCGCCGACGCCTTGCACGCCCAAGGCGCGCTGCTGATTGCCGCGGCCGACCTGCTGGCCCTGACCCTGATCAAGGCTCCGGCCGAAATGGGCGCGGACATCGCCATCGGCACGACCCAGCGCTTCGGCATGCCGCTGTGCAACGGTGGCCCGCACGCCGCTTACATGGCCTGCAAGGACGAGTACAAGCGCAATCTGCCCGGCCGCCTGGTCGGCGTGAGCATCGACTCTCATGGCAACCCGGCCTACCGCCTGGCCCTGCAGACCCGCGAGCAGCACATCCGCCGCGAGAAGGCCACCTCGAACATTTGTACCGCCCAGGTGCTGCCGGCCGTGGTCGCCAGCATGTACGCGGTCTATCACGGCCCGCAAGGCTTGAAGCGCATTGCTCAGCGCGTGGCTGCCTTCACCGCGCTGCTGGCCCAAGGCCTGAAGTCGCTGGGCTTTGTCATCAACAACGCCAGCGCCTTCGACACCCTGAATGTGCAGACCAATGGCAAGACCGCCGAGATTCTGGCCGCCGCCCTGGCCGCCGGCATCAATCTGCGCCGCGCCTCCGCCACCACGCTGGGCATCTCGCTGGACGAGACCACGACCCGCGCTGATGTGCAGACCCTGCTGGGCCTGTTCGCTGGCGGCAAGGCCGTGGCAGGCTTTGATGCCTTCGAGAAGGGCATCGCTTCCTTGATCCCGGCTGAGTTGCAGCGCAGCAGCGGCTATCTGAGCCACCCGGTGTTCAACCGCTATCACTCCGAAACCGAAATGCTGCGCTATCTGCGCGCCCTGTCGGACAAGGATCTGGCGCTGGACCGCAGCATGATCCCGCTGGGTTCTTGCACCATGAAGCTGAACGCCACCAGCGAGATGATCCCCATCACCTGGCCTGAGTTCGCCGCCATCCACCCCTTCGCGCCGCGCGACCAACTCAAGGGCTATGAGTTGCTGAACGAGCAGCTCACCGGCTGGCTGTGCCAGGCCACCGGCTATGCCGGCATCAGCCTGCAGCCCAATGCTGGCTCGCAAGGCGAGTACGCCGGCCTGCTGGCCATCAAGGCCTTCCACGATGCCCGCGGCGAAGGCCATCGCAAGATCTGCCTGATCCCCGAATCGGCGCACGGCACCAACCCGGCCTCCGCCCAGATGGTGGGCATGAGCGTGGTTGTGACCAAGTGCGACAAGGAAGGCAATATCGACTTGGCCGACCTGAAGGCCAAGTGCGAACTGCACAGCGCCAATCTGGCCGCCATCATGATCACCTACCCCTCGACATACGGCGTCTTCGACACCCAGGTCAAGGAGATCTGCGCCCTGGTCAAGAGCCATGGCGGCCGTGTCTATGTGGACGGCGCGAACATGAATGCACTGGTGGGCGTGGCCGCACCGGGCGAGTTCGGTGGCGATGTGTCGCACCTGAACTTGCACAAGACCTTCTGCATCCCGCACGGCGGTGGTGGCCCGGGCGTTGGCCCGGTTTGCGTGGTGGCCGATCTGGTGCCCTACCTGCCGGCGCACCGCTCGGCTGGCTACGAGAGCGCCACAGCCATTGGTGCCGTGTCCGCCGCGCCGTTGGGCAATGCGGCCGTGCTGCCAATCAGCTGGATGTATGTGCGCATGATGGGCCCGGACGGCCTGCAAGCCGCGACCGAAGTGGCGATTCTGTCCGCCAACTACGTGGCCGCCCGCCTGGCCGATGCCTACGACATTCACTTCAGCGGCAATATCGCTGGCGTGAAGGGCGGCGGCGTGGCGCATGAGTGCATCTTGGACATCCGCCCGCTGAAGGACGCCACCGGCGTCGGCGCCGAAGACGTGGCCAAGCGCCTGATCGACTACGGCTTCCACGCCCCCACCCTGTCCTTCCCGGTGGCCGGCACGCTGATGGTGGAGCCCACCGAGAGCGAATCCAAGTTCGAGCTAGACCGCTTCTGCGACGCCATGCTGGCCATCCGCGCCGAGATCGACCAAGTCGCCAAGGGCAACTGGACGGCCACCGACAACCCACTGGTCAATGCCCCGCACACCGCCGAAAGCCTGCTGGCTGCCGAGTGGACGCATGGCTACAGCCGCGAAGTGGCCGCCTATCCGGTGGCCAGCCTGCGCCGCCAAAAGTACTGGGTGCCGGTGGGTCGCGTGGACAACGTCTACGGTGACCGCAATCTGGTCTGCTCTTGCCCTCCGATGAGCGACTACGAGTAAATCGCTGAGCAGGCTTGAGTTCAAGCACTGCGCATTTTTTGCTCATTGACTAGCCGGCCGCGCCCTGTGTGATCCACTGCGCCGCCGGCTTTTTTTGAACCTCACACATCCATCCGAGGAGGCCTCATGGCCGTTTCAGTTTTCGACCTGTTCAAGATCGGCATCGGCCCGTCCAGCTCCCATACCGTGGGCCCGATGCGCGCCGCTCGCCTGTTCTCGCTGCGCCTGAAGGCGGATGGCCTGCTGGCCCAAACCCACCGCGTGGTGTCGCAAATGTATGGCTCGCTGGGTGCCACCGGCAAAGGCCACGGCACCGACAAGGCCGTGCTGCTGGGCCTGGCTGGCCACGAGCCCGACACCGTGGATGTGGAGCAAGTACCCGCGCTGCTGGAGGCGATTCGCGCGGGTAGCCGCATCAAGCTGCTGGGCGAGCATGAGATCGCCTTCAACGAGGCCAAGGATCTGGTGATGTTTCGCCGCCAAAGCCTGCCCTTCCACGCCAACGGCATGCGCTTCATCGCCTTCGATGAGTTGGATCAACAAATTGCCGAGCGCACCTACTACTCGGTGGGTGGCGGCTTTGTGGTCAGCGACGAAATCGCGGCCGACGGCAGCAAGCAAAAAGTTATCGCCCCCGATGCCACCGTGCTGCCCTACCCCTTCAAGAGCGGCGACGATTTGCTGCAGATCTGCAAGACCCACGGCATCAGCATCGCCGAGATCATGCGCCGCAATGAACGCCACTGGCGCAGCGACGAAGAAACCCGCACCGGCCTGCTGAAGATCTGGCAGGTGATGCAGGACTGCGTGACGCGCGGCTGCAAGACCGAGGGCATCTTGCCCGGCGGCTTCAAGGTCAAACGCCGCGCCGCCCAATTGCACGCCGACCTGACCCGCAATCCCGAGGCGGCCCTGCGCGACCCGCTGCAGGTGATGGACTGGGTCAACCTCTACGCCCTGGCGGTGAATGAAGAAAACGCCGCGGGAGGCCGTGTGGTCACAGCGCCCACCAACGGCGCCGCCGGCATCATTCCGGCCGTGCTGCATTACTACACCCGCTTCGTCCACCATGCCAGCGATGAGGGGGTGATCGATTTCTTGCTGACCGCCGCGGCCATCGGCATCCTTTACAAAGAAAACGCCTCCATCTCGGGCGCCGAAGTGGGCTGCCAAGGCGAGGTGGGCGTGGCTTGCTCGATGGCGGCTGGCGCGCTCTGCCAGGTGATGGGTGGCACGCCCGAGCAAGTGGAAAACGCTGCCGAGATCGGCATGGAGCATCACCTCGGCCTGACCTGCGACCCCGTTGGCGGCCTGGTGCAAATCCCCTGCATCGAGCGCAATGCGATTGCCTCGGTGAAGGCCATCAACGCCGCCCGCATGGCTTTGCGCGGCGACGGCACCCATTTCGTGAGCCTGGACAAGGTCATCAAAACCATGCGCGACACCGGCGCCGACATGATGACCAAGTACAAGGAAACGGCCCGCGGCGGGCTGGCGGTGAATATCGTTGAGTGCTGATGGCGGCCGCTTGTTTGGCGCACGCTGAGGGCGACTGAACCTATGACCGCGAATGCAATGAAGGCCTAGCGCCCCATGGGCGCTTGATCGTTCGGCAACCAGCGCTTGTAGATGGCAGCAAAGCTGCCGTCCCGCTTCATGGCCTCAAGCTGTTGGGCCCAGGCCTTCACCAAAGCATCAGGGGTGTCTTTGGAGAAGGCGATATAGCCTTGCGAACTGGCATAGGTGTAGACCGCTTCCAGCGAACTTTCGGGCAGACCCGCCTGCGCCATGATGCCCGGCATGGACTGTCGCTCGGTGGCGAATAGCGGCGCGCGCTTGGCCAGCAGCATGCGCAGCGCAGTGACGGGGTCGCTGACCGGCACCAAATTCTTGAAGCCGAGGGTTGTTAGCTCTTCGGCGGTGAACCAATCCCGCACCACCAGCACCGATTCGAAACGCTTGGCATCCTCCAAGCTTCGCAAACGCAAGCCCCCTTGGGCAGGCGCGTAGATCGCGCTGTAAAAGGTCACCACCGGCCCTACCCACTTGAAGAGTGGCTCCCTCACCGGCGTACGCGCCATGGTGAACAAGGCGATCTGGCCCGGCCCTTGAACCTCTCGGTAGGCACGGCTCCAGGGCATGAACTCGATGGTCTGTTGCTGCTGCCCAAGCCGACGTTGAATCTCTTCGACCAGTTCGACGGCCAAGCCTTTGGAAACGCCGTTTTGGGTGAAGGTAATGGGGGGAAACTCCTCGCTCAGCAGCCTCAAGGTCGCCGCTTGGGACGCAGCTTGGGGCGCGGCTTGGGCCGAAGCACTCAGGCCAAGCCCAAAGCAAAACAACAAGGAAAGCAAGCGCATGAAACACCCGGGAAGCAGTCGCGGGCATCTTAGGTCGATTCAATAACCATGGGCTGGAGGCGGGACAAGGCAAAGTTCGGGCCATTGCCAAATTCGCCGCAATACCCCGCAATTCGTTCGCCACTTCCTGAACTCATCGCCCAAGCAAGCCGAAGCTGCTTGCCTGCTTGAGTGCGCGAATGCCCGGCCACTAGGGAGTTGCCCTGAACGACCCGCCAGGCCGATCGCCAAGCCTTAGCATGCGGCTTCGCAGACATTGGCCGTCGTAGGCAAGTGGCCAATGCCTGCAGCTACAGGACTTGAAAGGACGCCGAAATGCTCAAGAAAATTGGCCTCGCCCTCGTGGCATTGATCGCCGGCCTGCTGGTGTTCACCCTCACCCGGCCCGATGACTTTCGTGTGCAGCGGGAGATCGTGATCCAGGCGCCGCCGGAGAAGCTCATGCCCTTGCTGACCGACTTCCAAAAATTCGGACTCTGGTCACCCTGGGAGCATCTGGACCTCGCCATGCAGCGTGATTTCAGCGGTCCGGCCAGTGGCGTCGGCGCGGTTTATGCCTGGAAGGGTAATGACGAAGTCGGCAAGGGCCGGATGGAAATCCTCTCGGCCAGCGCCGACAAGGTGGTCGTCAAGCTCGATTTCTTAAGCCCTTTCGAGGCCCACAACACGGCTGAGTACACCCTCAGCCGCCAGGGCGAGGCCACCAAGATGAGCTGGGCCATGTACGGCCCGGCCAATTTCGTGACCAAGCTGATGGGCGTCTTCGTCAGCATGGACGCGATGGTGGGCAAGGACTTCGAGAGAGGTCTCAAGCAGATTAAGGAAGTCGCGGAGAAGCCCTGAGGTCACAAGAAAAAAGCCCTGCGGTCGGGAGGCCGCAGGGCTTGGCTTGGCTTGACTTAGGCGCCGTCTTTACTTAGCACCCTTGGCCACGAGTCCGTGCTCAAGACCCGCCGCCACATTCGTTTCCGGCGCTGGCGTTGGTGCTGCCTTAGGCTTGCGCTCCCGCACCAGATAGGAATACAGCACCGGCACCACCACCAAGGTCAGCAGGGTCGAGGTGATGACACCGCCGATGATGGCTCGGCCCATGGGCGCCTGGATCTCGCCACCGTCGTTGAGCGCAATCGCCATGGGCAGCATGCCGAAGACCATGGCCGCCGTGGTCATGATGATGGGGCGCATACGGATCAAGCCGGCTTGCAGCAAGGCGTCCGGAATGCTGGCGCCGCCCTTGCGTGCCTGGTTGGCAAAGTCCACCAACAAGATCGCGTTCTTGGTCACCAAGCCCATCAGCATCACCAGGCCGATCATGGAGAACACATTGAGCGTGCTGTTCCACAGCAGCAAGGCCAGCATCACGCCAATCAAGGCCAGGGGCAGTGAGGCCATGATGGCTAGGGGCTGCACAAAGCTGCCGAACTGGCTGGCCAGCACGATGTAGATGAAGATCACCGCCAGGCCCATGGCCGCCAACAAGCCGTTGAAGGCCTCGGCCTGCTGCTTGCCCGCACCGTCCACATTGAAGCTGATGCCCGGGGGCAGTTCGGTGGCCTTGATGAGCTTTTGCACATCGGCATTCACATCACCCGAAGGCCGCCCTTCCACGCCGGCAAACACCGCCTCGCGGCGCTGCAGGTTCTGGCGGCGGATCACCTCGGGGTTGAACACGCTCTCGATCGTGGCTACTTGGTCCAGCGCGATGGGCGAGCCGTCTTTGGCGAAGGCCACCGGCAGCTTGCTCATTTGCTCAATGCGCTGGCGTTGCTCCACCGGCAAGCGCAGCAGCACTTCGACCTGGTTGCCGTCCGGCGTGGTCCAGTAAGTGGCGACCTCACCGTTGACGTAAGCCCGCAGCGATGCGGCGATCTGCGGCGCGGTCAGGCCCAACTCGCGGATGGCGGAGTCCTTCAGCCGCACGGCGTAAGCCGGCAGGCCGGGTTTGACCGTCAGGTCCACATCCACCGTGCCAGGAATCTTCTTCAGCTTTTCTGCGAACTCTTGCGCCACACGGGTCAGGACCACGGGGTCGCTGCCCAAAATGGTGACCCAGACCGGGCGGTTAAAGCCCACGCTGGTTTCGATGCCGGGGATCTTGGCGATGTCGGCGCGGATGGCGTCCTCGATCTGCTTTTGCGTGCGCTTGCGCTCTTTGCGCGGCGTCAGCGCAATATTGAGCGAAGCTTGGTTGCGACCCGTGGCCATGCCCTCCCCGGTGCTGCCCACCACGGTGGAGAGCATGCGGATCTCGGGGTACTTGCTCAGCACCTCTTCCACCTGCGCCACCTTGGCATTGGAGCGCTCCAGGCTGGAGGCCACCGGCATGCGCAGCGTCACCTGGGTGAAGCCCTGATCGGTTTGCGGCGCAAACTCGCTGCCCACCAGGGGCACCAGGCCCAGCGCCACCACAAAGCTCATGACACCGGCCCACAACACCACACCGCGCGGGGTCAGCGTGGCCAGGCGCAAGCGCCGTGGCAAGGATTTGTCGCGCTGGCCTTGGGCGTCAAAAGGACGCGCAAACACAGGGACCGGCGGCACGAAGACCCGGTAGCGGCGGCCCGAGAAAGCCCAGCGCAGCAGGTTCTCGTAGGTGCTGTGCAGCTTGTCCATGCCTTTGTCGGTGGCGCGAATCATGGCGCCCAGCACCGGCACACGTTGCAGCTGCGCGCTCGGTGGATCCTTCCAGATCGAGGACAGCATGGGGTCCAGGGTGAAGCTAACGAACAAGCTCACCAGCACAGCCACCGCCACCGTGATGCCGAAGGGGTAGAAGAACTTGCCGATGATGCCGCCCATGAAGGCCACGGGCACGAACACCGCGCAAATCGCGAAGGTGGTGGCCATCACGGCCAGGCCAATCTCGTTGGTGCCGTCGAAGGCCGCTTGGCGGTGGCTCTTGCCCAGGCCCACATGGCGGACGATGTTCTCGCGCACCACGATGGCGTCGTCAATCAACAAGCCAATGCACAAGCTCAAGGCCATCATGGTCATGAAGTTGAGCGTGAAGCCAAAAGCATGCACGGCGATGAAGCTGGAGATCACCGAGATCGGCAAGGTCAGCCCTGTGATGATGGTGGAGCGCCAGCTGTGCAGGAACAAGAACACGATGGCCACGGTCAGCAGCGCGCCTTCAATCAGCGTGTGCTGCAGGCCGTCGAGCGAGCTCTTGACGAAGTCGGAGTTGGCGTAAATCAGTTCCAGCTGCACATCGCTCGGCAGGGTCTTCTTCAGCTCCGCCATCGCTTCCTTGACCGCCTCGCCGCTCTTCACCACATTGGCGTCTTGCTGCTTGAAGACATTGAAGGTCACGGCTTGCGCGCCGTTGATGCGGGCAATGCTGTCGGGTTCACGCTCGCGCTCCACCAACTGGCCCAGGTCGCCCAGGGTCAGCACCAGGTTGCCACGACGTGCCACCACGATATTGGCGAACTGCTTGGGGTCTTTGACGCGGCCCTCCACGCGCAAAATCGCATCCGCATTGCGGTCGGACAACAAGCCCACCGGCTGATCGGCATTGGCTTCTTTCAGCGCTGCGGAGATCTCCGCCGGCGTCACGCCATAAGCGCGCAGGCGCAGCGGGTCGAGGTCGATGCGCACCTCGCGGCTGACCATGCCGCCCACATCCACGCGGGCCACACCCTCGACGCGCGAGAGCCGCTTGGCCACGATCAGCTCACTCATCATCGAGAGCTCGCGGGCCGGGCGGGTCTTGCTCATCAAGGCCAGCACGACGACGGGCTGGGCGTTGTCCATCTGCTCGCGCGAGACGGCTGCCGGCTTGACGTCTTTGGGGAATACCGACTGCACGGCGGCGACGCGGTCGCGCACCTCCTGCATGGCGCGGTTCATATCGGCGTTGAGGCCGAACTCCACTTGCGCTTGCACGCGGCCTTCATAGCTGCGCGACATCACGCGTTCGACGCCGGCCACGGTGTTGAGCGCTTCTTCCAGTGGCTTGGCCACTTCGCGTTCCACCGCCTCGGGCGAGGCACCGGGGTAGCGCACGTCCACCGAGGCCACCGGGATGGAAATATCCGGCATGTTTTCCACGCCCAGCTTGGCGTAGGAAAACAGGCCCAGCACACACAAGGCCACCATCACCATGGTGGCGAAGACCGGGTTTTGAATCGAAATGCGGGTCATCCACATGGCGGCGCCCCTTAGCGAACGGCGGCCGAGCTGGCCACCTTGGTCTTGCTGGCCACCACGGCCACCTTGGCACCCTCTTTGAGGTTGTCAAAGCGGGTTGCCAGCACCTGAGCTTTGGCGTCCAGGCCTTGTAGCACCTCGACACGACCCTCGCGGGTATCGCGCCGGCCGGTGGTGACGATGCGGCGCACCAAGCTGCCGCCCTCGATCATCCAAACCTGATCCTGGCCGCCGCTGCTGCTCAGCGCGGTTTCGGGCAGGGTCAGGCGTTGCGTGTCGTCCGGCAGGGCCACACGGGCCATGGCGTATTGGCCAGCGCGCAGGGTTTCGCCCGGGTTGGCTAGCTCCAGCGTCACGCCGATCGAGCGGGTACCGGCTTCTGCCGCCGGGGCGATGCGGCTGATGCGCGCCTCCACCGTTTGCTCCACCCCTTCCACCTTAACCTGCACCGCCATGCCCGGCTTGAGGCGGCTGACCTCATGCGTGCCCACCAAGCCGGCCAGCTCCAGCTTGCTCAAATCAACAATGCTCAGCACTTGCTGCTCGGCCGCCAGCTTTTCACCGGCCACCGCATAGCGCTTGGCGACGATGCCGCTGATGGGCGCCACCAACGCTGCTTGCTTGTACAAAGACTGCGCCGTATCGAGCTGGGCCTTGGCCGACAGCACCTGCGCCTTGGCGGCTTCCTGTGCGGCACGCGAGGTATCCAGCGCGGTGGAGGCAATGAAATTCTGCGCGGCCAAGCCTTGGCTGGCCTTGAAATGACGCTCGGCCTGATCCAACTGGGCCTTGGCTGACTCCACCGCTGCGCTGCGCTCGGCAATGCGCAAGCGCAGCTCTTCCAGGTCGATCAGGCCCAGGGTCTGGCCGGCCTTGACCCGGCTGCCTTCGGCCACGGCCAGATTCAGCAGGCTGCCACCGGCCTTCGCCCGCACGATCACCGTGCCTGGCGCCACCAGCGGGCCGGAGAATTCAATCATGCCGGGCATGCTGAAACGGCCGGGCTGCGTGACCTCGGCGGGCGTGAACTCCAGCACCGCGACGGCGCCCTGCTTGTCGGCCGGCGCCTTGGGCTTGGCCTCCCCGCCTTTGCTGGCGTAGACCGCCAGGCCCGAGCCCGCCGCCAACACGGCAGCCAACGATGCCCCGGCAATCCACACCTTACGCTTTGATCCCAAGCGAATACTTGTCATGTCCGTCCCCTGTGCAATTAGCACCGGCCCACCGAAACGATTGATCTATCGGGCAGCCAGCGCAGTCTGAATGGGCCGGAGTGTAGGGACGGGCCTTGGCATTGCCAGGGCCACTGCGATGAACTGCTGAAAGCCGGGGATGATCTGCGCCGGCTCGGGATCAATCAGGAAGCAGCGTCGAGCTTCAAGCTACGCCAACAGCACCAGGCGCCGCCCAAGGCCGCCGCACTGGCGGCCCAGAACACGGCCGCATAACCTTGATGGGCGATCAGCCAGGCACCACCGACGCCGCCCAGCACGCCAGAAAAGCCATAGCCCAGCACCGAATACAGGGCCTGGCCGCGCCCGCGCAGGCGCCCCGGAAAATAGCGCGACACCAGCCCGATGCAGGCAGTGTGCTGAGCCGCGAAGGTGATCGCATGGGTGCATTGCGCCAGCAGCAAAACCGTCAAGCTGCCACCAAAGCCGGCGGTCAGGGCAAAGCGCAAGGCAGTCAGCAAGGCCGCGCCAATCAGCCAGTGGTGCAAGGTGCCGCGCTCCAGCATGCGGCCCTGCAGGGCGAACCAGGCAATCTCCACCAGCACCGACACGGCCCAGAGCAAGCCCACCGTCTGCTTGCCATAGGCCAGTGAATCAAGATAAAGACTGAAAAAGGCATACAGCGCCGAATGCGCCAGCACCGTCAGGAACACGCCGGCAAAGAACCAGGCCACCCGGGGCTGCGCCAGCACCTGGCGGATGGGCAGATCGGCGGCAACTTCCGAATGCGCGTGCGGCGTGGCGGCCTGCTCGGGCATGCGCCAGGCCATCAGCACCACCACGCCGAGCAAGACTAAGGTCACGGCACCAAACACCTGCATGCCGTAGACCTGAAAGAGCCAGCCCGCCAGCACCACGGTCAGCAAAAAGCCCACCGAACCCCAGACCCGCACGCGGCCATAGCGGCGCGCATCCATGCCGCCCTGGCCATCGCTGAGCTGCGCGGCCACCACCGTTTCGCTCAAAGGCACGATGGCGGCGTTGAAGCTGAACATCAGGAAGATGGCCACGCTCAGGCTGGCGAAATGCGGCGGCAGCAGCACAAAGCCCAGAGCCGCCACAAAGCTGGCCAAGGCCGCCCAGCGGATGATGGCTACGCGCTTGCCGCTGCGATCCGCCAGCGCGCCCCAGGCATAGGGCGCAAACAGCCGGGTCCAGCTCTGCAAGGACACGAGCACGCCGATGGCAAACACCGGCAGGCCCAGCTCCTTGTACCAAAGCGGTGCAAAAGGGTTGAAGCCGCCGATGGCAGCGAAGTAAGCGAAAGACAGGGCTGCGCAGGCGCGCAGCGTGCGCTCAGATGGCACCAGGGGCTGGTTCAAGCCTTGGGTGCCAGCGCGGCAATCGCCTCGATCGGCAGCTGCACATCACCACACTGAGCGCGGTGGCGCAGCACATGGTCCATCAGCACCAGGGCCAGCATGGCCTCGGCGATGGGCGTGGCGCGAATGCCAACGCAGGGGTCATGACGGCCAAAGGTCTCCACCACGGCCGGCTCACCGGCGCGGTTGATGGAGGCCTTGGGCGTACGGATGGAGCTGGTCGGCTTGATGGCAATCGAAGCCACGATGTCCTGGCCGGTGGAGATACCGCCCAACACGCCGCCCGAGTTATTGCTGGCGAAACCCAGCGGGGTCAGCTCGTCGCCGTGGGCGCTGCCGCGCTGGGCCACGACGCCGAAGCCCTCGCCGATCTCCACGCCCTTGACGGCGTTGATGCCCATCAGGGCGTAGGCGATATCGGCGTCGAGCTTGTCAAACAGCGGCTCGCCCAGACCCACCGGCACGCCGGTAGCCTCGACGCGGATGCGCGCGCCCACGGAATCGCCGCTCTTGCGCAGCGCGTCCATATAGCTTTCCAGCTCGGCAATCTTGCTGGCGTTGGCGGCGAAGAAGGGGTTGTTGCCCACATGCTCCCAGCCCTCGAAGGGAATCTCAATCTCGCCCAGCTGGGTCATGCAGCCGCGGAACTCCACGCCATGCTGCTGTTTCAGCCATTTGCGCGCCACTGCGCCGGCGCCCACCATCGGTGCGGTCAGCCGCGCCGAGCTGCGGCCACCACCGCGCGGGTCGCGCAGGCCGTATTTGCGCCAGTAGCTGTAGTCGGCGTGGCCGGGGCGGAAGGTGTCGAGGATATTGCCGTAGTCCTTGCTGCGCTGATCGGTGTTCTTGATAAGCAGGCAGATCGGCGTGCCGGTGGTCATGCCTTCATAGACGCCGGACAGAATTTCCACCGCATCGGGCTCATTGCGCTGGGTGACGTGGCGCGAGGTGCCGGGGCGGCGGCGGTCCAACTCGGGCTGGATATCGGCCTCGCTCAGGGCTAGGCCGGGTGGGCAACCGTCGATCACACAGCCGATGGCCGGGCCATGGCTTTCGCCGAAATTGGTGACACGAAACAACTCGCCGAAAGTGCTGCCTGACATGGGGAACCTATTTGCCTGCTGAGACTCAAGGATTCATTCTATCGGGGCATAAAAAAACGGCCCTCGCGGGCCGCTTTTGCGTCGTGCCGATTCAGGCTGAATGCCAAGCCTCACAGCTTGGATTCGCCCGCCGTTTCGGGGTTGTCTTCCACCGGCCAGTCGCGGATATAGGCCTTGAGCATGCGGTTCTCAAAGTCCTGACCATCCACCACGGCCTTGGCCACGTCGTAGAAAGAAATGACGCCCATCAGGGTGCGGCCGTTCAGCACCGGCATATAGCGGGCGTGGCGGCCCAGCATCATGCGGCGCACTTCGTCGATTTCGGTTTCGGGCGTGCAGGTCAGCGGATGGTCGTCCATCACGCTGCGCACCAAGCTGGTTCCGACCGAGCCGCCGTTGCGGGCGATCGCGGCGATCACTTCGCGGAAGGTCAGCATGCCGACCAGATCGCCATGCTCCATCACCACTAGCGAGCCGATATCACGCTCGGACATGGTGGCCACGGCCTGGGCCAAGCCCTCATCGGGGGTCACGGTGAACAGCGTGCCGCCCTTGACGCGCAGGATGTCGACGACTTTCATGGCTTGTTTACTCCTCTGAATCGGGCCTCAGCCCTGCAAGTCAAATACTGGTGAGAAACATAGCACACAATCTGCGCATCAAACAGGATGGAGACACCATGGCCGGCTATGCGGACCCCGCTTTTGACACCTTGGCGCTACACGCCGGGGCTGCCCCCGATCCGACAACGGGCGCACGCGCCACGCCCTTGCACCTGACGACCTCTTTCGTCTTCGACAGCGCCGAGCACGCCGCCTCGCTGTTCAACTTGGAGCGCGCCGGCCATGTCTACAGCCGCATCTCCAACCCCACCACCGCCGTGTTCGAAGAACGCGTGGCGGCCCTGGAAGGCGGCGTTGGCGCCGTTGCCACCAGCAGCGGCCAAGCGGCCTTGCACCTGGCCATCGCCACGCTGGCGGGTGCTGGCTCCCACATCGTCGCCAGCAGCGCGCTTTACGGTGGCTCACACAACCTGCTGCACTACACCCTAAGCCGCTTCGGCATCGCCACCACCTTTGTGCGCCCCGGCGATATCGATGGATGGAAGGCCGCGATTCAGCCCAACACCAAGCTGCTGTTCGGTGAAACCTTGGGCAACCCAGGCCTGGACGTGCTGGACATCCCGCGCATTGCCGACATCGCCCACGCCGCCGGCCTGCCCTTGCTGGTGGATGCCACCCTGACCACGCCCTATCTGCAGCGCCCCTTCGAGCATGGCGCCGACCTGGTCTACCACTCGGCCACCAAATTCCTCAGTGGCCACGGCACCGTGGTGGGCGGCGTGCTGGTGGACAGCGGCAACTTTGATTGGGAAGCGGCGCATGCCCGCCACGGCCTCTTCCCCGAGTTGTGCGAGCCCTATGCCGGCTTTCACGGCATGGTGTTCACCGAGGAAAGCACGGTGGGCGCCTTCTTGCTGCGCGCCCGCCGCGAGGGCTTGCGCGACTTCGGCGCCTGCATGAGCCCGCATACCGCCTGGCTGATTCTGCAAGGCATCGAGACCCTGTCCCTGCGCATGCAGCGCCATGTGCAGAACGCACAGAAGGTAGCCGAGTTTTTGGCCGGCCAGCCGGGCGTCGCCCGCGTGGGCTACCCCGGCCTGAGCAGCCACCCTGACTACGCGCTGGCCCAGCAGTTGCTGCCGCGTGGCTGCGGCTCGGTGTTCAGCTTTGATTTGAAGGGCACCCGGGCGCAGGGCAAAACCTTCATCGAAGCGCTGAAGATTTTTTCCCACCTGGCCAATGTGGGCGACTGCCGCTCGCTGGTCATCCACCCGGCGTCCACCACGCATTTCCGTATGGACGATGCGGCGCTGGCGCAAGCCGGCATCACGCCCGGCACCATTCGCCTGTCGATCGGCCTGGAAGATGCCGACGATTTGATTGACGACCTGAAGCGGGCCCTCAAGCTCGCCTCGAAGTAAGCCAGCCAGTGAATCGAGAACAGCACGATGAAATTGAGCGTTAACGGACATCAGGCTTATGCCTACACGGGCGGCAAGCCCCTGGACCCCAGCCTGCCCTGCGTCGTCTTCATCCACGGCGCCTTGAACGACCACAGCGTGTGGACGCTGCTGGCGCGCTGGTTCGCCCATCACGGCCACAGCGTGCTGGCGGTGGACCTGCCCGGCCATGGGCGCAGCGAGGGCGCGGTGCTCAACGATATCCCCGCCCTGGGCGCTTGGGTCTGGCAACTGCTGGGCGCAGCCGGCCTGAGCAAAGCTGCCCTGGTGGGGCACAGCATGGGCTCGCTGATCGCACTCGAGGCCGCCGCCCAAGCGCCCGAACGCTGCAGCCAGCTGGCCATGCTGGGCACGGCCTATCCGATGAAGGTGTCGGAAGCCCTGCTGAACACCGCCCGCGACACGCCCGATCGCGCCATTCAGATGGTCAACGCCTTTTCATTCGCCAGCTGGGCGGCTAAGCCGTCCTATCCCGGCCCGGGCAGCTGGTTGCAAGGCGGCGAGATTGCGCTCAAGCGCCGCATCCAGGGCAAGCAGACCGGTGTGAATCTGTTCGAGCACGACTTCCGCCTGTGCGACGCCTACGCGGGTGGCCTGGAGGCTGCGGCCAAGGTGCAATGTCCCGTCAGCTTCATCCTCGGTGAGCGTGACCAGATGACGGCGCCCAAGCAAAGCCAGGTTTTGGCCGATGCCCTCAAGGCCAAGGTGAGCCGCCTGCCCTGCGGCCACTCGCTGATGGCCGAGGCGCCCGATGCCTTGCTGGCTGCGCTGCGCGTGGCTTTGGCCTAGTGCGAATCAACGCAAGAGGATGGCGCGGAAGTCGTTGACGTTGGTGCGCGTCGGGCCGGTCACGACCAGATCATCCAAGGCCTTGAAGAAGTGATAAGCATCGTTGCGCTGCAAATGGTCGGCGGCGGATAGGCCCAAGTCAGCCGCGCGCGCCAGGCTGGCGGGGCTCAACAGCGCGCCGGCATTGTCTTCCACGCCGTCGATGCCATCGGTGTCGCAAGCCAGCGCATGCAGCTCGGGCACATCGGCGCCGCTCAGCGCCAAGGCCAGCAAGAACTCGGCATTGCGCCCACCGCGGCCGTTGCCGCGCACCGTCACCGTCGTTTCGCCACCGCTGAGAATCACGCAAGGCGCCGCCACCGGCTGCTGGAATTGGCGGATCTGCCGGGCGATGCCGGCATGCACCGCCGCCACATCGCGCGATTCGCCCTCCAAGCTGCCGCCCAAAATCAGCGGCAGCAAGCCATGCTGGCGCGCCACGGCAGCGGCGGCCTCCAGACTCATCTGCGCCGTGGCCAGCACCTTGACCTCGCGCGGGCCCGCCACGGGCTTAACCTGCGCAGGGCTCAGGTCCTGGCTGCGCAGCAGGTGCAGCCGAACCGAGTCGGGCATCTCGATGCGATGCCGCTGCAAGACCTCCAGCGCCAGGGCCGGTGTGCTGTGGCTGGGCAAGGTGGGGCCGGAGGCCACCACGGCCGGGTCATCGCCCGGCACATCGGAGATCACCAGCGTCAGCAGCCGCGCCGCGCCGCACGCCTCGGCCAGCTTGCCACCCTTGATGGCCGAGAGCTGGCTGCGCACGCAGTTGATCTCGCTGATGGGCGCGCCGCTTTTCAGCAACTGGGCGCAGACCTGGCGCTTGTCGGCGGCATTGACGCCCTCCGCCGGCAAGCTCAGCAAGGCCGAACCGCCGCCAGAAATGAGGGCGATGACCAGGTCCTCGGCCTGCGCACTGCCCGCCAGGGCCAGCATCTGCAGGGCCGCATCGGCGCTGGCGGAGTCGCTGTGCGGATGACCGGCCTGCAAGACCTGGATGCGCGAGGTCGCTTCGCCATGGCCGTAGCGGGTCACCACCAGGCCGGATACTTCCGCGCCGGGAGCCTGCACAGGCCAAGCCTGCTCCACCGCCAGCGCCATGCGCGCCGCCGCCTTGCCGGCGCCCAGCACAATCACCCGCCCCTGCTGCGGGCGCGCTGGCAAAGCCGGGCCGACCACCTGCAAAGGGTCAACCGCAGTGACAGCGGCTTGAAACAGCTTGAGCAGAAGTTCGCGCTCATCAAGCGCTTGGCTGGGGGCGTGCTGGGTCATGGTGGCGAGCAGTGAGTTCAAGCGGGGCGATGACGGTGATCGTACTCACAAAGGGACGGCAACCCAGCCCATGCAAGAAGACTCAGTTCCGATAGCCTATCCCCATATTGAGGCTATAGCCGTAGCGCCGCTCGGTCAGCGGGCTTGCCGCCGCGGGACCCAACAAACTCATCGCACCGGCGTTGGCATTGAACATCCAACGCGGCGTCAGCGCGCGAATGTAAGACAGACTCAGACCCAGCTCATTGAGCCCCGCTCCGGGCTCAAAGCTCTGACCCAGGCGCTTCGCGGCCGGGCTATCGGGCGGCACGCCGAAATAGCTGCGCATGTAGCGGCTATCGCTGGCACTCAGGCTCAGTCCGGCCATCAGCTCGCTGCTGCTGGAGCGGAAGAGGCGGCGGGCCAGATTCACATCGAAGTTGGCGCCGCCCTGTCGGCCCAGGGCATCCTGGCTCCAGGCGGCGGACAGCTGCCACTCGGGAGTCAGCACATAGCTCGCGTAAAAGCGCAGGCGCACGGTGCGCGGCACATCGGGCAGGCCCTCGGTGTAAGCGGCCGCCTGGCTGTCGCGGCCATTGTCCAAGCGCAAGCTCAGGCCCAGACGCAGCTTCTCGCTGCGCAGCAAATCACGGCTGGCGCCCGAGCCTGGGCCGATGGACTCAAGCCCGAAGCCCATCAAGCCCGCACCGCCGGAGCTGGACAAACGCCACTTGCCCCAACTTGCGGCCCACATGGGCTTCAAACCTGCCGACATGCGCCGGGCGCCCGCGTACTCGGGGTTGTAGCTGGCACTGGCACCGATCAGGTAGTGAAAGTCATCGCCCGGCATGGTGAACCAAGACGGTTCCTCTGCAGAGGTGACTGCGGGCGCAGGGGGCAAACCTGGGCCAGGCGCTTGGGCCTTTGTCAGGTCGGGCGTGGTCGCCGCACTGGCCGCAGCGTTGGCATTTGAGCCACCTGCCGCTGGCAAGGCGGCGCTGGCCGCTGCATCGGCCGGGGTCAGGGCTTGCCCCAGCGCCAGGCCGGGCTGTATCGCAGCCAAGCCAAGAAGCCAAACCAACGGCAGATTGAAGGGGGCCATGCGCCCCAGCTTAGCTGGGTTTGGCGCCAGAAACCGTCACCCCCTACAAAAGCGGATCAGGCGCGGGAAAGCGCGGCCAGTTCCTTGAGCATATCGGCCACGATGGCGCGCAAGTCGTACTTGAGCTGCCAGCCCCAGTCCTTGCTGGCCTCGCTGTCGTCGATGCGCTGCGGCCAGCTGGCGGCAATGGCTTGACGGAAATCGGGCGCGTAGCTGATCTCGAAGGTGGGCAGGTGCTCACGGATGGCGGCAGCCATCTGCGCTGGCGTGAAGCTCACGCCGGCCAGGTTGTAGGAGCCGCGCTGCTTGATCGCCTCCGCCGGTGCTTCCATCAGCTCGATGGTGGCGCGCAGAGCGTCAGGCATATACATCATCGGCAAGCCCTGACCCTGCTCCAGGAAGCAGCTGTAGCTGCCGGTCTTGAGGGCGTGGTGGAAGATGTCCACCGCGTAGTCGGTGGTGCCGCCGCCGGGCGGGGTTTTGTAGCTGATCAGGCCGGGGTAACGCAGGCTGCGCACGTCCACACCGTGGTTGGCGTGGTACCAAGCGCACCAGCGCTCACCTGCCAGCTTGGAGATGCCGTAGACCGTGGTCGGGTCCATTACGCAGGTTTGCGGCGTGTCATGGGTAGGCGTCGAGGGGCCAAAGGCGGCGATGGAACTGGGCCAGAAAATGCGCTCCAGCTTTTGCACCCGAGCCAGTTCCAGCACATTGAGCAAGCCCTTCATGTTCAAGTCCCAGGCCCACATCGGATGCTTCTCGCCGGTGGCCGACAAGGCGGCCGCCAGGTGATAGATCTGCGTGATGCCGTGGCGCTTGACCACGGTGGCCAGCGCGGCTGCATCGGTGACGTCCAGCATCTCATGCACCAGTTGCGGCACCCGGCCTTGCGGGGCCAGGTCGCTGGTGATGATGTTGACGTCGCCGTGGCGCAGGGCCAGCTCTTGGGCCAATTCAGAGCCGATCTGGCCGTTGGCACCGATGATGAGGATCTTGGTCATGTCTTTGAAACTGCTTGCTGACTTGCTACTGCTGAAGAATGGGCTCAGGCCTTGATCAGGCCCAGTTCGCGGCCGGCCTGGGTAAAGGCGGCCACGGCTTTTTCAAGATGCTCACGCTCATGCCCGGCGGACACCTGCACGCGGATGCGCGCCTGGCCCTTGGGCACCACGGGGAAGAAGAAGCCCACGGCATAAATGCCCAGCTCCAGAATGCGGGCGCTCAAGCGCTGTGCCATTACCGCGTCGTAGACCATGATGGGCACGATGGGGTGGGTGCCGGGCTTGATCTCAAAGCCGGCGGCCTGGATGGCGACGCGGAAATAGGCGGTATTGGCTTCGAGCTTGTCGCGCAGGGCGGTGGAGGCTTCCAGCAGATCCAGCACCGCGATCGAGGCGCCCACAATGCTGGGCGCCACCGTGTTGCTGAACAGATAGGGGCGCGAGCGCTGACGCAGCAACTCAATCACTTCCTTGCGGCCGGAGGTGAAGCCGCCCGATGCGCCGCCCAAGGCCTTGCCCAGGGTGCCGGTGATGATGTCGATCTTGCCAAACACACCGCGGTATTCATGCGTGCCGCGGCCGGTTTTGCCCAGAAAACCGCTGGCGTGGCATTCATCAATGCCCAGCAGCGCGCCGTACTGGTCGCACAGGGCGCGGATCTTGTCCAGCTGGGCGATGGTGCCGTCCATCGAGAACACGCCGTCAGTGAAGACCATGGTGTGGCGAGCGCCGGCCGCCTTGGCTGCTTCCAACTGGACCTGCAGATCGGCCAGATCGTTGTGCTTGTAGCGGAAGCGCTTGGCCTTGCACAGGCGAATGCCGTCGATGATGGAGGCGTGGTTCAGCTCATCGCTGATGATGGCGTCTTGCTCGCCCAGCAGGGGCTCGAACAGGCCGCCGTTGGCGTCAAAGGCTGCGGCGTAGAGGATGGTGTCCTCGGTGCCCAGGAACTTGGACAGACGCTGCTCCAGCGTCTTGTGCAGATCCTGCGTGCCGCAGATGAAGCGCACCGAAGACAGGCCGTAGCCATGCGTGCGCAAGGCCTCATGCGCCGCTTCGATCACTTGCGGGTGCGAGGACAAGCCCAGGTAGTTGTTGGCGCAGAGATTGATGACCTCGCGGCCGTCATTCGTGTGCACCACCGCGCCTTGCGCGCCGGTGATGACGCGTTCGCTCTTGTAAAGCCCCGCCTCGCGGATGCCGGCCAATTCGGCCTGGATATGGGCATAAAAGTCTTGCGTGCTGGCCATCGCTTGTCTCCCGCTGTGCGCTTGATGCACAATTCATTAAATTGAACACAGTTCGATATATCGAATTCGTGTGCAGTATCCAGGATTTCAAAACCAAGGTCAAGCATGTCGCTCACGAATCCAGAGAGTCTCGAGCCCCCCAAGGTGGGCGCCACTTTGCAAGCGCTGCGGCAAGCACAGGGCTTGTCGCTGGACGAGCTCTCACGCCGCGCGGGGGTGTCCAAGTCCATGTTGTCGCAGATTGAACGCAATCAGGCAAACCCGACCGTCGCGGTGGTTTGGCGCCTGGCCAATGCCCTTCGGGTGGAGCTGACGGAGCTGCTGGGCGGCGAGCGCAGCGCGCCGCCGGCCATCGAAACCGTGCCCGCCCACGCCACACCGGGCATGAGCAGCCCGGACGGGTTGTGCCAATTGCGCATCCTCGGGCCCATTGATCTGGCCGGGCAATTCGAGTGGTATGAGCTGACGGTGCAGCCCGGCGGTGCGCTGGAATCCGCCGCTCATCAGCCCGGCTCGCGCGAGCACTTGAGCGTGCTCAAAGGCCATTTGGTGGTCAGCGCCGGCGGCGCTTCACAGACCCTGAGCGCCGGCGAAACTGCGCGTTATGCGGTGGATGGGCCGCACGCCATTCGCAATAGCAGCAAGCAGCCGGCGGTGGCCTTGCTGGTGGTGCTTCACGCCTGAGGGGCGCCCTGCGGCTCGGCGAGCAAATCAGCCAGCAAATCAGCCAGCGTCAAGCGATCCCAGTCACTGCGCTGCCACAGCGGCGCCAGCGCGGTGCTTCGTTCGGCCAGCATGGCATTGAGCAGCCGGTGCGCAGGCGTCAGACTAGGCTGGCAGAGCAGCACCAAGCGCTGCGCCCCGCCCTCTTCCAGGCGCCCGATCCAGTCCAGGCCAACGAGGCTATCCAGCACGCCCTCTAGCTGCAGCGGGTCCACTCGGATTGCATGCGCCAGCTGCGAGCTGGCCAGGCCGCCCTGGCCCGTGCCCTGCACGCGCCACAACTCACGCAACACATCCAGCGCCAAGGCAAAACTCACGCCCGGCGTATCCGGCCGGCGCGGCATGCCGCCGCCCAGGCTGGGCGCATTGGCTGCCAGCACGGCGCCGATCAGCATGATCACCCAGCCCAGGTAGAGCCAGATCAGGAAGATGGGCACGATGGCAAAGGCGCCGTACAGCGTTGAGTAAGTCGGCACTGCTTTCAAGTACCAAGCCAAGCCAGACTTGGCCGCCGTGAAGGCCAGGGCAACAAATAGCCCACCCACCGCCGCATGGCGCCAGCGCACATGGGTATTGGGCACATAGTGGAACAAGCCCGCCACGCCGCCCGCAAGAATCAAAACCTGCACCACATTGAAGCCGATGAACCAGTTGCCGGCCAAGTCGCCCAGCAAATCTCGGCCCGTGGTGACGGCATAGCTGGTCAGCGCGATGCTGCCGCCCAGAATCAGCGGGCCCAGCGTCAAAGCCGCCCAGTAAACCAGCACGCGTTGCGCCAGGGGACGCGGCCGCTTGACCCGCCAGATCAGGTTCAGGGTGCGGTCGATGGTCAGCATCAAGGCCAGCGCGGTGATGCCCAGAAAAGCCAGGCCCATGGCACCCAGGCCCTTGGCCTTCATGGCGAACTGGGTCAGGCCCGTCATCACCGGCCGGGCGATGTTGATGGGAATCAGGTTTTGTAGAAAGTACTTCTCCAAGGCGCCCTGAAAAGAGGAAAACATGGGGAAGGCGGTGAACAAGGCCAGCATCACGGTGATCAGCGGTACCAGCGAAATCAGCGTAGTGAAGGTCAGGCTGCCGGCGGTCAGGCCCAGGTGTTCTTCCAGAAAACGAGTGCGCAGATTGACCAGAACCAGCCACAAGCGGCTGCTACGAATGCGGTCGAAATGGCGGCTGGGCGCGGATGCGGAAGTGCTGATGACAGGGCGCAAGCTGTGGCCCTTGGACGGAGAAGAAATGCTCATGCTGGCTATGATGCCAGCATGTCGTCCACCACGCCCCTCACACCTACCTCCCGCACCCAAGCCAGCCAGCGCGAGGCGATGACCCGCCTGCTGGCCCTGGGCTCGCTGATCGCCCTCTTCCTGCTCTGCTTAGCTTGGGAGTTATGGCTGGCGCCCACCGGCCGCGGCACCCTGGCCATCAAGGCCTTGCCCCTGCTGCTGCCCATGCTGGGCTTGTGGCGCTACCGGCTCTACACCTTCCGCTGGCTGAGCCTGATGATTTGGCTTTACTTTGCCGAAGGCGCCGTGCGCGCCACCAGTGAAGCCGGCCCTGCGGTCTGGCTGGGATCGCTGGAAGTGCTGCTGAGTGTGCTGATTTTTGTGGCCTGTGCCATGCATGTGCGCTTGCGCATTGCCGCGGCCAAAGCCGCGAACGCGAACAGCACTGAACCTGCAAGCGCATGAATCAAATGTCCTTGCTGACGGCGCTGCGCGATTTGCTCGGCGAGGCAGGCCTGCGTGTTGGCTTAGCGAGCGGTGGCACAGAGGAGGATTTGTCAGCCTTTGAAAAAGACTGGCGCGGCCGCTACCAAGGCCGCGCCCTGGCAGTGGCCAGCCCCAGCAACACCGAGCAAGTCGCCGCCGTGGTGCGCCTGTGCGCGGCACATGGCGTGAGCATCGTGCCGCAAGGCGGCAATACGGGTCTTGTGGGCGGCGGCGTGCCGGATGCCAGCGGCAGCCAGATCCTGCTGAGCTTGCGGAGACTGCATGCCGTGTGCGAACTCGATGAAGCGAACTTGACCCTGACGGTAGAAGCCGGCTGCAGCTTGCAAGCTGTACAGGAAGCCGCCGCTGAAAAGGGCCTGCTGTTCCCGCTGAGCCTGGCCTCGGAAGGCAGCTGCACCATTGGCGGCAATCTCGCCAGCAATGCCGGTGGCACGCAAGTGCTGCGTTATGGCAATGCCCGCGAGCTGTGTCTGGGCCTGGAAGTGGTCACAGCCAGCGGCGACATCTGGTCTGGCCTGAGCGGCCTGCGCAAGGACAACACCGGCTATGACCTGCGCCACTTATTCATCGGCAGCGAGGGCACGCTGGGCATCATCACGGCGGCCACGCTCAAGCTCTATCCGGCACCGAAGGCGCAGCTGACGGCCCTGGCCACTTGCGCCGATCTGAATGCCACGGTGGCCTTGCTGGCCTTGGCGCAAGCCCAGGTGGGCGCTTCGCTGACGGCGTTTGAGTTGATGAACGATGCAGCCATGACCTTGCTGCGCCGCCATCTGCCGCAGCTGGTACAGCCCCTGGCGCCCAGCCCCTGGACGGTCTTGCTGGAACTCTCAGACAGCGAAAACGAGGCCCATGCGCAAGCGCAGCTGGAGCAGCTGCTGAGTGAGGCCGTGGACCGCGGCCTGGTGCAAGACGCCGCTGTCGCCCAAAGCCTGGCGCAGAGCCACACCATGTGGCAGCTGCGTGAGTCGATCTCCATGGCGCAGAGCAAAGAAGGGCTCAATATCAAGCACGACATCGCCCTACCCGTTTCGCGCATCCCCGCCTTTGTGGCGGCCACCGATGCGGCTTTGCGGGCGGCCTTCCCAGGCGTGCGACTGATCACCTTCGGCCATCTGGGGGACGGCAATCTGCACTACAACGTGCAAGCACCCGAAGGTGTCAGCGCGGCGGAATTTCTGGCCACGCAAGAGCCAGCCATCAACCGTCTTGTCTACGACGCGGTACAGCAGTTTGGCGGTTCGATTTCGGCCGAGCACGGCATCGGCCAGCTCAAACGCGAGGAGTTGGCGCAGCGCAAAGATCCGGTCGCCTTGGCGCTGATGCGGTCCATCAAGAGCGCGCTGGACCCGCAGGGTGTATTCAATCCAGGGCGCTTGTTGTAAGCCCCAGCTGCCGCAACGCGGCAACTGGGACTGACCCTTCAGCCCCTAGCGCCAGGGCTGCTTAGCGACCCAACACCGCGCGCTGGCCCACCAAACGGCCAAGCAAACGGGTAGCTAAGCGCCACACCAGGCGCAGCATCAGCAAGGCCATCAGCGCTTCGCCCACGGTCAGACAGAAGGCCACAAAGCTGCCCCAACGCGGTTCACGCCGGTGGAACTTGGCGATGGCGCGGTCGCGGGCTTGCTCGATGCTGTCGTAGAAACTGGGCACCACCAACAAGGTCAGCAAGGTCGAGGTAATGGTGCCGCCGATGATGGCCACGGCCATGGGGCGATAGAACTCGCCCCCCTCGCCGATGCCGATGGCCACCGGCATCATGCCGGCGATCAGGGCAAACGTCGTCATCAAGATGGGCCGCAGGCGCTTGCGGCCGGCTTGCATCAGCGCTTCCTCACGGTCAACGCCCTCGGCCTCCAACTGGCGCGCGGCGTCGAGCAAGAGGATGGCGTTCTTGGCCACCAAGCCCATCAACATGATCACGCCAATGAAGCTCATCAGATTGAGCGTGCCCTTGGTCATCAACAAGGCCAAGACCACGCCGATCAGCGAGAGCGGCAAGGACAGCATCACCGCCAGCGGCGCAGTGAAGGAGCTGAACTGCATCACCAAAATCAGATACATCAGTCCGATGCCGCTGATCAGGGCGATGCCCATGGCGCCAAACACTTCTTCTTGCTCGCGCGAGGAGCCTTCCAGGTCGATGCCATAGCCGGGCGGGTAGCTCATGGCCTTGGCGATCTTCATCGCGTCTGCAGTCACCTCGCCGGCCGAGCGGTCTTGTGCGTTGGCGGCCACGGTGATGGTGCGTTTGCCGTCGGCATGCTCGATCTTGGACGGGCCGCGACCCATGCTGACCGTGGCGATCTGCTCCAGCGGCACCATCTGGTTGGTGCCGGTCACGGCGATGGGCAGGCGCTCGATATTGCTCAGATCCACCCGGTCATCGGGATGCAGGCGCACGGCGACATCGCGGGCTTCACCGGTCGGGTCAACCCAGTCGCCCACCTCAACGCCGGCAAAGGCCACGCGCAAAGCTTGTGCCGCATCGCCCACCGAGATGCCCAGGGAATTGGCCAAGCCGCGGTTCAGCTCGATCTGCAACTCGTTCTGCGGATCTTGCTCGGACAGGCCCACGTCCACCGCGCCCTTGACCTGGCGTAGCTTGGCCATGAATTCAGTGGTGATCTCCTGCAGCTTGCGTGAGTCGGGCCCGGAGAAGCGGATCTGCACCGGCTTTTGCGCGCCGTTGTTGAAGTCGTCCAGCACCACATACTCGGCGCCCACCAGGCGGGCCACTTTGCCGCGCAGGTCCACGGCGATCTCGGCGGCCGAGCGCTTGCGCTCAGTGCTCTTGCCGATGTCCACATAGATGCGACCACCACCCGAGTTCACATTGCTGTTCGTGGCCACCACTTCCGGGATGCTGCGCGCCAACATGGCGGCGCCCTCGAGCTTGCGGCGGGAGTATTCCAAATTGCTGCTAGCCGGGCTGCGCACATCAATCGCCAGCATGCCGTTGTCGGAGGCCGGCAAGAAACTTGAGCCGCCGAACTTGGCTTGCAGAACAATCGCCGCGATCAGGCTCAGCACCGCAAAGGCCGCCATCCAGCGCCGGTGATGCAAGGCCCAGGCGATGACGTTGCCGTAGCGGTCGCTTTGATGGTCAAACCAGTCGTTGAAACGGGCGAGCTGCTTGGAGATGCCGGTCTTGGGCGCATGGTGATGGCCCGGTGGGTCGCCCCAATAGGCCGACAGCATGGGATCCAGGGTGAAGGAGATGAACAAGCTCACCAACACCGAGGCCACCACGGTGACGGCGAAAGGTCGGAACCATTCACCCGCACCGCCGGGCATGAAAGCCACCGGCACAAACACCGCCACGATGGAGAAGGTGGTGGCGGCCACGGCCAGGCCGATTTCGGCGGTGCCGTTCAAAGCTGCGCTGCGCCGGTCGGCGCCGCGCTCCATATGCCGCACGATGTTCTCGCGCACCACGATGGCGTCATCAATCAGCACGCCGATGGCCAGTGACAAGCCCAGCAAGCTCATGAAATTGAGCGTGAAGCCACACAGCCAAACGGCGATGAAGGCGGCAATCACCGAGGTCGGCAAGCTCAGCGCCGTGATCAGGGTGGAGCGCCAGGAGTTGAGGAAGATGTAGACCACAAAGATGGTCAAGCCGGCGCCGAACACCAGCGCGTGGATGACGTTGTTGAGGTTGTCTTCCGCTTCCTTGCCGCCGTCGCGGGTGATTTCCAGCTTGCTGCCCTTGGGCAGGTTGGCATTAAGCTCATCGATCAGCTTGCGCACTTGATTGGCCACCGTCACGGTGGAGGCATCGCGCGCGCGGTTGATGGACAGGCCCACATTGGGGTGGCCGTTGCGCACGCTGAAGCCGCTGAGCTCGGCAAAGCCATCGCTGATCAAGGCCACTTGGCCGAGCCGGATCAGCTCATTGCCGCTGCGGCGAATGACAATTTGCTGGAACTCCTCGGGGCTTTCGATACGGCCGGCCAGGCGGATGCTTTGATCCTCCAGCGTGCCACGCACCTTGCCCACCGGGGCGCTGACGTTCTGGCTGCGCAAGGCATTCACCACCTCGGACACCGAGACGCGGTACTCGCGCAATTTTTCGGCCCGCAGCAGCACGCTCAACTCGCGTTTGAGCGCACCGTTCACATAGACCACCGAGACGCCGGGGATCCCGCGGAACTTGTCCGCCAGCTGATCCTCCGCCAAGCGGGAAATTTCGGCGTGGGTTTGGGTGGTGCTGGACAGGGCCAGCTGCATGATGGGCTCGGCGCTGGGGTCAATGCGCTCGATCACCGGCTCGCGGATTTCTGTCGGCAGCTTGTAGCGCACCGTGGCGATGGCGTTGCGCACCTCCTCGGCCGCCTCGATCATGTTCTTCTTGAAGTTGAAGATCAGAAAGAAGCTGGCATTGCCTTCACGCGCGGTGGCCCGCACCCGACTGATGCCGGAAATGCTTTGCAGAGATTTCTCGATGCGGTTGAGCACCTCGCGCTCCACCGTTTCGGGTGATGCGCCGGGGTAGTTGATGTTGATCACCAACATCGGCTCTTGCACATCCGGGATCTGGTTGACGCGCAAGTTCTTCAGGGCCAGCAGCCCCAAGCACATCAGCGAGATGATGATGACCAGGGCCGCGATGGGCTTTTTGATACTGAAGTCTGAGAGAAACATGGGTTTACCTCGCTGCGCTGGCGGCAGACGCAGCGCTCGCCGGTGCCGACTTGCCCACCAAGGTGACGGCTTGGCCATCACGCAGATTGGAGCCGGGGCTGCGCAGAATCATGTCGCCCTCGGCCAGGCCGGAGCGCAGCGCGTAGTTGCCGCGGCGGCTATCGCGCTCGCCCAATTCGAGCTTGACCTTGGCGAGCTTGCCGTCCTTGACCCGCCAGGCGTAGCTGGCGTCACCCACGCGCAGCAAGGCCGCTTCGGGCAGCATCAGGCTCTTGACCGAGCTGGACTCCACGCGCCCTTCGGCATACAGGCCCGACACCTCGGGGCCCTTGCCACCATCGAAATCCACCAGCACCTCGACTTGACGGGTGGTGGCATTGGCGGCGGCATCAACGCGGCGGATCTTGCCCTGGAAATCGCTCTTGGCGTAGCCGTTGACGCGGAAGTTCACCACTTGCCCGACTTGCAACTCTTGCATGCGATCGGCCGACACCAGGCCTTCGAAACGCATGCTGCGCGGATCGATCACCTTGACCAATTCCTTGCCGATCTGGGCCGTGTCGCCGATGGACACCTTGCGTTCGCTCACGACACCATCAAACGGTGCCCGCACTTCGGTGCGCGTGAGCAACTGGCGGGCCGTGACCACACGGGCCTTGGCTGCGACCAGATCGCTTTGCGCGTTATTGCGGCGCTGCTCGGCATCTTCCAGCGATTGCATGGAGCTCATGCCCTGCGCCTGCAAGGTCTTCTGGCGTTGGTATTGGCGCTCGGCTTGTTCAAACGATTGACCGGCAGCGCGCGCGGCTTCACTGGCCGAAGTCAGACCGTCGCGAATGGCGGTGTCATCCAGATGCACCAGCAATTCACCGCGCCGAACCGTTTGGCCGTTTTCTTTGAGCACCTGCTGCACCACGGCAGACACCTCGGCGCGCAAATCAGCCTTTCTTTCGGGCTGCACCGAGCCGGTGATCACCGGCCCGACGGCATAGGCGCCCACGCGCAGGCTGAGCAAGTCCTCTGGAGCAATCAACAGTGTTGCGGCCGAGCCTTCTGCTGCGCTCGCCCCACTGGCGGCCGAGGCCGCTGCAGCCGCCTTGCCATCCGCCGGCTTGCCACATGCGCTGAGCGCCAACACACCTAGCAACATCAACGCCGCTGGCAGGGCGCGAGCGCGGAGAAGGCTAAGAGATGGTGTCGGCGACGCGCTCGTGCGGGCAGTCGAGAAAGAAGGCAGGAAACTGGCGGGGGACATCGGGCGAACTCCGAACTATTGTTTTGGCTCGCGAGCTTATCCTGAATCAACGTCCCTGCCGTTGGTCATGCACAGCTTTGACCCTATTGCAGAGGACCCTTGAGGCCCTGCGGCAGCGGCAAGGTGACAACGTCGATGCCTTCATCCAGCAAGGCCGCCGTTTCGTCGGCACTGGCTTGGCCGCGGATGCCGCGCTGCTGCGACTCTCCGTAGTGGATTCGCCGGGCTTCTTCGGCAAACTGCGAGCCCACATCCTCGGTATTGGCCAGCACCTGTTGAACCGCTTGCAGCAATTGCGCTTGCAAGCCCTGCAAAGCCTCTGCCGAATGACCCAGCGATTCGGCAGGCTGCGATGGCGCGGCAACAGGCGCCACCGAATTGGCATCAACAGGGCGGCTAGGCGCAACCGCGGGCGTTGACTCCGCCGCTGGCGCTGTCGTTTGAGGCCCCGCTTGATTGCCAGCCTTCGAGGCGCGCAAATGGGAGACGTTGAGATGCGGAGCTGTTGGCATGCGGCTGATGCGTTGATCGCTGCACATGGGGCATGTGAGCAAGCCACTGGTGGTCTGCGACTCGAAGTCGCTGGCTGAGCCGAACCAGCCTTCAAAGCGATGACCGTGGCTACAAGCCAGATTGAGAACGAGCATGTGAAAGGGAAATCGACCGGCCAGCGCTCAGGCCGCCGGCTGCCAGTCCAGCGCCCAAGCGCCCGATTGCCAGCGCTGCAGCCAAAGCAGGCCGATCAGGGTCTTGGCATCGGTCAAGCTGCCGTCGGCAGCCCAGGCTTCCAATTCGGCCGCGCTGTGGCTGACCAACTCCAGGAACTCGCCTTCGTCCAGATCTTGGTGCCCGGCCACTAGGCCGCGCGCAAAGAAGATCTCGATGCCTTCGTCGGAATAGGCAATGGCGTTGTGCAAAACACCGGCATGGGCCCATTCGCGCGCACGGTAGCCAGTCTCTTCCAGCAACTCGCGCTGCGCGCACCGCAAGGGCGCTTCGCCGGCATCGAGCTTGCCAGCGGGGAACTCCAACATCACCCGGCCCATGGGGTAGCGGAACTGGCGCTCCAGCAGCAAACGGCCGTCGTCCAGCAGAGGCACGATCATCACAGCGCCGGGGTGGCGGATGTACTCGCGGGTTGCGACTCGGCCATCGGGCAGGCGAACATGATCGCGCTGCACTTTGAGGAAATGGCCGTCGAAAACTTTTTCGCCTTGGACTAAGACCTCGCGCAGATGCGTGTCCTCAGCGTCAGGGCTAGCGCCCTGCCCTTCACCTGGCAACTCAGTCGCCATGACGACGGCGGCGCAGATAACACCACACAAAACCCGGGAAGCCCAGGGTGATGAAGAGGCAAAAGGCAGCGGCGTAAAACTCCCAGCCCTGCGGCTGACGCTGGCCCAAGCGTGCCTCGAGAGCAAAGCCCAGGGCCAGGCTCAAGCCCGCCATCAGCGCCAATTCCAGCAGGCGCCAGCCCACAGGCTTGCGCGCGTGGTCCGGGCCAAAGAAGAAAAAGATGCGTTCGGAGAAATAAGGCAGGTTGGCGGCCAGCACAGCAGCCGCCAACACCAGCCAGACGGCTGTGGTCTGATCCATCAGCGGGAGTTCAGGTCGCCAGCGTCTTCACGATGGCTTGCGCGCACCAGGCCATCAGGCCACCAGGCAGCAAACCGAAGACCAGCACGGCAGCGCCGTTCAACGACATCACCAAGCGGACATCGCCAGGGGCCGTCAGCGGTGCGCGGTCGGTGGGTTCGTCGAAGAACATGACCTTCACCACACGCAGGTAGTAGAAGGCACCGATCAGGGACACCACCACCGCAAACACGGCCAGGTAAAGATAGGCGGTCACATTGCTAGACACGAGAGCCTGCAGCACCGACAGCTTGGCGTAGAAACCAGCGGTAGGCGGAATGCCTGCGAGCGAGAACATAAAGATGCTCATCACAGCGGCATACCAGGGGCTGCGCTTGGCCAGGCCGGCCAGATCACGGATTTCCTCGGCCTCGTGCCCTTGGCGCGACATCAGCAAAATCATGCCGAAGCTGCCCAGCGTCGTCATCACATAGACGATGGCGTAGAACATCGCCGAGCTGTAGGCATTGGCGGCCGACAAGGTGTTGTCATTGACCACGCCCGAAGCCAGGCCCAGGAGCATGAAGCCCATCTGAGCGATGGTCGAGTAGGCCAACATGCGCTTCAGATTGGTCTGCGCAATCGCGGCCAAGTTACCGACCAGCAGGGACATGATGGACAAGACCACCAGCATCTGTTGCCAGTCGACGGCCAGACCGATCATGCCTTCCACCAGCAGGCGCACGGTGATGGCGAAAGCTGCCAGCTTAGGCGCGGCACCCAAGAGCAAGGTCACAGCCGTGGGCGAACCTTGGTAGATGTCAGGCACCCACATATGGAAAGGCGCGGCACCGAGCTTGAAAGCCAAGCCGGCAGTGACGAAGACCAGACCGAAGATCAGCACCGACTTGTTCGCTGCACCCGTGCTGATGACCTTGAAGACCTCAGGGATCGACAGCGAGCCGGTGGCGCCGTACATCATCGACAGACCGTAGAGCAAGAAGCCGCTGGCCAAAGCGCCGAGCACAAAGTACTTCATCGCAGCTTCGGTGGCGTTGGCATTATCGCGGCGCAGGGCCACCAGGGCATACAGCGACAAGCTCATCAACTCCAGGCCCAGATAGATGACCAGGAAGTTGTTGGCCGACAGCATCACGAAAATGCCCAGCAAGGAGAACAGCGTCAGGGTGAACAACTCACCCTTGAGCAGTTCGCGCGAGGCAGCGTAAGGCCGGGCGTAAACCAGCGTGACGATGGTGGCCACGCAGGCAAAGAAAGCCAGCAAATGCCCCATCGGGTCGGAAACCACCATGCCTTGCATGGCATAGACCGTGTCGCCGGCGCTGAAGTAAGACAGGTGCATGGTACCGACCACGGCCACCGTCAGCTGCGTCAGCCAGTAGGTCGGGCGGCGCTGGGAGTCAGTCACAAACAGATCCACGATGGCGATGACGCAGGTCATGACCAGGAGGATGATTTCGGGATAAACCGCGAGCCAGTTCATATTGTTCATTTGTTCTCGGCCCTTGATCAGTTAGCGCTGGCCGCCGAAGCGGCTGGCTCTGCCACGACATCAGCCGCTTCAACCACTTCTGCCGCTTCAGCAGCCGGCACAGCAATCAGCGTAGGCAGTTTGGAGGTGCCCACATGCTTGAGCAACTGGCTGACCGACTTGTCCATCACATCGGTGAAGGGCTTGGGATAGATACCCATGTACAGCACCGCAATCGCCAGCACAGCCATCATGCCGAACTCACGGGCATTGATGTCGGTCAGGTTCTTGACGTTGTCATTCGTGACCGGGCCGAAGTAGACGCGCTTGTACATCCACAGCGAGTAGGCCGCGCCGAAGATTAGCGCAGTCGAGGCAATCGCGCCAAGCCAGAAGCTGTACTTCACGGTACCCAGAATCACCATCCACTCACCGACGAAACCAGCGGTGGCAGGCAGGCCGCAATTGGCCATGGTGAAGAAAAGGGCGAAGGCTGCGAACTTGGGCATGGTGTTCACCACGCCGCCGTAGGCTGCAATTTCACGCGAGTGAACGCGGTCGTACAGCACGCCGATACTCAAGAACATGGCGCCCGACACAAAGCCGTGCGAGATCATTTGCACCAGGCCACCAGAAACACCCAGGTCGTTGAAGATGAAGAAGCCCAGGGTCACAAAACCCATGTGCGCGATGGACGAATAGGCCACCAGCTTCTTCATGTCTTGCTGCACCAGCGCAACCAGACCGATATAGACCACAGCGATCAGGGACATGGCGATGATCAGCCACGACCAGTGATGTGCAGCGTCCGGAGCGATCGGCAGCGAGAAGCGCAGGAAGCCATAAGCACCCAGCTTCAACATGATGGCAGCCAGCACCACCGAACCGCCCGTGGGCGCTTCAACGTGGGCGTCGGGCAACCAGGTGTGCACGGGCCACATCGGCACCTTGACCGAGAAGGCGGCCAAGAAGGCGAAGAACAACAGCGTCTGCGTGTGCATCGGCAGCGGCAGCTTGTGCCAAGTCTGGATGTCGAAGCTGCCAGCAGCTGCGAAATACAGATACAGCAGGGCGATCAGCATCAACAGCGAACCGGCGAGCGTGTAGAGGAAGAACTTGAATGCTGCGTAGACCCGGTTCGGGCCGCCCCAGACGCCGATGATGATGTACATCGGGATCAGCGTGGCTTCGAAGAAGACATAGAACAGCATGCCGTCCAGGGCAGAGAACACGCCGATCATCAGACCCGACAGCACCAGGAAGGCGCCCATGTACTGATTGACGCGCTTCTCGATCACTTCCCAAGCGGCCACCACCACAATCACGGTGATGAAGGCCGTCAGTGGCACGAACCACATCGAGATGCCGTCCACGCCCAGGTGGTAGCGGATATTGAAGCGTTCGATCCAGGGCTGGTTCTCGACGAACTGCATCGCAGCGCTGGCATTGTCGAAACCGCCGATCAGAGGCAAGGTCACAGCAAAGCTGATCAGTGCAGCCAGCAGCGCAAGCCAGCGCACGGCCTTGACCTGATCATCACGGCCCAGGGCCAGCAAAATCAGGCCGAAGGCGATGGGCAGGAAGATTGAAAGACTAAGCAACATATTTTTGTTCTCCGCCCCAGGTCACAGACCCAGACCCATCAGGGTCTTGAATTGAGGACCGATATAGGGCCACAGCTGCCAGGTCATCAAGCCAATGACACCCAACATCATCACCAAGGCATACCAGTACAGATGGCCGGTTTGCACGCGTCGCACCAGACCTGCCACGCCACCGACGGTGCGGGCCGAGCCATTGATGATGACACCGTCAATCAAGCCCACATCGCCGCCCTTCCAGAAGGCCAGGCCCAAGCCACGCGCGGCCTTGGCCAACACGTTCTCGTTGAACCAGTCCATGTAGTACTTGTTCTCCAGGATGTTGACCAGCGGACGCAGCACGCGGGACAGCGTCGCAGGGATGCTGGGAGCGACCATGTAGAACACATAAGCCGTGACCACACCACCCAAAGCCAACCAGAACGGCAGCGTCATCAAGCCATGGCTGGCCATTGCGGCAGCGCCGTGGAACTCAGACTTCAGCTCTTCCATCGCGTGATGCAGTTCGTGGTTGACCACGATGGCACCGTTGAAGAAGTCACCATGCAGCATCGGTCCGATGGTCAGGTAGCCGATCACCACCGAGGGGATCGCCAACAAGATCAGCGGTGCCGTCACCACCCATGGCGACTCGTGCGGCACGTGCGGCTCGTGATGACCATGGTCGTCATGGTGATCGTGCTCGCCCGGGAAAGGCTTGTGACGGAAGTTCTCCTTGCCGTGGAAGACCAGGAAGTACATCCGGAAGGAATAGAACGCTGTAACGAAGACACCTGCAGTCACCGCGAAGATCGCGAACTGTGCGCCCGGCAGATGGCTGGCGTGCACGGCTTCGATGATGCTGTCCTTGGAATAGAAACCAGAGAACAGCGGCGTGCCGATCAGTGCCAAGGAACCCAGCAAGGACGTGATCCAAGTGATGGGCATGTACTTGCGCAGGCCGCCCATATTGCGGATGTCCTGGTCATGGTGCATGCCGATGATCACCGAGCCAGCGCCGAGGAACAACAAAGCCTTGAAGAAGGCGTGCGTCATCAGGTGGAACACGGCAACCGAGTAGGCCGACACGCCCAGCGCCACGGTCATATAGCCCAGCTGCGACAAGGTCGAGTAAGCCACCACGCGCTTGATGTCGTTCTGGATAATGCCCATGAAGCCCATGAACAGCGCCGTGATCGAGCCAATCACCAGCACGAAGTTCAAGGCCGTGTCCGACAACTCGAACAAGGGGCTCATGCGCGAGACCATGAAGATGCCGGCCGTCACCATGGTGGCGGCGTGGATCAGCGCGGAGATAGGCGTCGGGCCTTCCATCGAGTCAGGCAGCCAGACGTGCAGAGGGAACTGCGCGCTCTTGCCCATGGCGCCAATGAACAAGCAGATGCAAGCCACCGACAACATCATCCAATCACTGCCCCACAGCGGCGCGGTGAAGGCGATTTGAGCCAGCTCGTCCTTCTTGGCGAACACTTCGCCGTAGTTCAGCGAACCGCTGTACGCGACCAGCAGGCCAATGCCCAGGATGAAGCCGAAGTCACCCACGCGGTTGACCAAGAAGGCCTTCATATTGGCGAAGATCGCGGTCGGCTTGGTGTACCAGAAACCGATCAGGAGATAACTCACCAGGCCCACGGCTTCCCAGCCGAAGAACAGCTGCAGCATATTGTTGCTCATCACCAGCATCAACATGCTGAAGGTGAACAGCGAGATATAGCTGAAGAAGCGCTGGTAGCCCGGATCCTCTTCCATATAGCCAATGGTGTAGATGTGCACCATCAGCGACACAAAGGTCACCACGCACATCATCATCGCCGTCAGGCTATCGACCAAAAAGCCGACTTCCATCTTCAGGCCACCCACCACCATCCACTCGTAAATGGTCTGGTTGAAATGCGCGCCGTCATTGACGACGGCATTGAGCGTCATCGCCGACAAGATGAAGGAGATCAGCACGCCGAGAATCGTCACGCTGTGGGCGCCACGGCGGCCCACTTGCTTGCCGAAGAAACCCGCGACCACGGCGCCGACCAGCGGTGCCAGCGGCACCGCCAGCAACATGTTTTGAGAAAGTTGTGCAGACATACAGCGATCAGCCCTTCAGCGAGTCGAGTTCATCGACATTGATGGTGGCGCGATTACGGAACAGCACGACCAGAATGGCCAGGCCGATCGCCGACTCGGCCGCCGCCACGGTCAGGATGAAGAACACGAAAACCTGACCCTGCATATCGCCCAGATAGTGCGAGAAGGCCACGAAATTCAGATTCACCGCCAGCAGCATCAATTCGATCGCCATCAAGAGCACGATCAAGTTCTTGCGGTTCATGAAGATGCCCACGACCGACAGGGCGAACAAAACCGCGCCCAGCGTCAGGAAATGGCCCAATGTAATTGCGGCACCCATCATGCAGCTCCCTTGCTGTTCTCGGCTGCTGCCGTTGCCTCAACGGCTGGCACTTCCACCGTCGGCGCCATCTTGACGATGCGCAGACGATCGCCCTTCTTCACCTTGACCTGGTCGCCAGGGTTCTGGCTACGCGAATCCTTGCGGCCACGCAGCGTCAGGGCAATGGCAGCAATGATGGCCACCAGCAGCAGGACGGCCGCAATTTCCAGCGGGTAGAGATATTGCGTGTAGATCGCGATGCCCAGCAGCTTGGTGTTACCCAGCTGCAAAGCCAGCGCGCTCGGTTCGGGCGCAGCGTTCAGGCGGAAGCCGCCCATCAGCACAGCGGCCATTTCCAGCGCCGCAAAGGCACCGACCAAACCGCCCAGGGGCAGATGTTTCCAGAAGCCTTGGCGGACCTTGTCGCTGTTGATGTCCAGCATCATCACGACGAACAAGAACAGCACCATGACAGCGCCGATATAGACCAGCACCAGCGTGATAGCCAGGAACTCGGCCTTCAACAGCATCCAGATACAGGCTGCATTGAAGAAGCCCAGAATCAGGAACAAGGCAGCGTGCACGGTGCTCGGCGCCGTGATCACACGGAAGGCCGAACCCAGCAGCACGGCCGAGAAGATGTAGAACAAAACGGTTGTGATATCCATGCGATTCCTGCAAGCAAACCACTAAGGCAAGACCTGACCCCAAGGATCAGGCCCGGGCTTCAGCGGTACTTGGCGTCGGCCTCCTTTTGGGCTGCGATCTCGGGTTCGAACTTGTCACCCACAGCCAGGAGCATGTCCTTGGTGAAGTACAGGTCGCCACGCTTTTCGCCGTGGTATTCGAAGATGCTGGTTTCAACGATCGAATCAACCGGGCAGCTCTCTTCGCAGAAGCCGCAAAAGATGCACTTGGTCAGATCGATGTCGTAGCGCGTGGTGCGGCGTGAACCGTCTTCGCGCACATCGGACTCAATCGTGATCGCCATTGCCGGGCAAACCGCTTCGCAGAGCTTGCAAGCAATGCAACGCTCTTCACCGTTTTCATAACGGCGCAGCGCATGCAAACCACGGAAACGCGGCGACAGCGGCGTCTTCTCTTCCGGGAATTGCACCGTGATGTTGCGGCTGAAGAAATGTCGACCCGTCAGGGCCAGGCCCTTGAACAGCTCGATGAGCAAAAAGCTCTTGAAGAAATTAATGGAGGAACTCACTGCAGACATGTTTGGCCTCAGCTCACTTCCAAATATTCATAGGAGACTGAATCCACAGGCCGATCACGACCAGCCAGACCAGAGTCACAGGGATGAAGATCTTCCAGCCCAGACGCATGATCTGGTCATAGCGGTAGCGCGGGAATGAGGCGCGCACCCACAGGAAGACAGTAACGACCAAGAAGGTCTTGATGCCAAGCCAGATCCAGCCTGGAATGAAATCCAGCGCCGCGAACGGTGACAGCCAGCCGCCCAAGAAGAGCGTGACGGTCAGGATGGATACCAAAATCATATTGGCGTACTCAGCCAAGAAGAACATGGCGAAGGACATGCCCGAGTACTCGACCATGTGGCCGGCCACGATTTCCGATTCACCTTCCACCACGTCAAAGGGGTGACGGTTAGTTTCTGCCAGACCCGAGATGAAGAACACCACGAAGATCGGCAGCAGAGGCAGCCAGTTCCAGGACAAGAAGCCCAGGCCCATATTGGCGAATGTGCCCTGCCCTTGCTGGACCACGATGGCGCTCATATTCATCGTGCCGCTGATCATCAGCACCACCACCAGGCAGAAGCCCATGGCGATTTCGTAACTGATCATTTGTGCGGAAGCACGCAGCGCGCCGAGGAAGGCGTACTTCGAGTTCGATGCCCAGCCGGCGATGATGACGCCGTAGACCTCGATCGAGGTGATCGCCATCAAGAGCAGCAGGCCGGCATTGACGTTGGCCAGCACCACATCGGGGCCAAAAGGGATCACGGCCCAAGCGGCCAGAGCCGGCATGATGGTCATGATCGGGCCCAGGAAGAACAGGCCCTTATTGGCCGCCGTGGGGCGGATGATTTCCTTGAAGATCAGCTTGACCGCATCGGCGATGGGGGTCAGCAAACCGTAGGGACCGACGCGGTTTGGGCCGGGACGAATCTGCGTCCAGCCAATGGCCTTGCGTTCCCACAAAGTCAGGTAGGCCACACAGACCATCAACGGTGCCACCACCGCGATGATCTTGATCAGCGCCCAGACGACGGGCCAAGCGCCGCCGAGCAAGCCAGCGCCAGATTGGTAGAGGGTTTCAATCATTGCTGTTATTACCTCAGGCCTTGGTCACATTCAGGCTGCCGAAGGCAGAGCCCAGGGCCGCTGTTTCGGGCAGGCCGGCAGGCACGCGCACCACATTGGCAGGCAGCTTGGCGTCGAGCTTGGCGGGCAGTTGCACGGTGCCGGCATCGTCCTGGCTGACGCGCACTTGGTCGCCCACGCTCAGGCCAAGCTGTGTCCACAAGCCTTGAGGCAAAGTGGCAACGGCGGCTTCGCGGGCATCACTGCTGAGCTGCAGCGAGCTGGCGTTACGGACCAGCGCATCGGTCGCGTAAATCGGCAGATCGGCCAGACGTTCCAGTGCGGCAGATTGAGCTGCACCAGCGTGAACCACAGCGCTACCGCTATTGTTCAGGCGGGCCGACAGGTCCAGATCAACACCGAGTGCCTCGGCACGAACCTGTTCCGAGCTCTCTTGCTGGAAGCCATTCAGGGCCAACAAATTGCCCAGCACGCGCAGAATCTTCCAGCCCGGACGGGTCTCGCCCAAGGGCTTGGCCACGCCGACAAAGCTTTGGGCGCGGCCCTCGGCATTGACGAAGGTGCCCGAAGTTTCGGTGAACGGCGCGGTAGGCAGCAAAACGTCGGCGTAGTCCAGACCGGTCTTGAACGGGCTCATCACAACGACCATGTCGATGGCGGCCAATGCCTTTGCCGCAGCAGCCGGGTTGGCAGCATCGAGCACCGGATCGGTGTTCAGCAGCAGCAAGCCCTTCAGCGGCGAGCCGGCTGACAGCATCTGAGCGGCGTTCAAACCACCGTTGACTGCTTGAGCGCCAACCAGTTGCGCACCCACCGTATTCGCAGCGGCAGTGAGATAACCCACGGTGGCGCCGGTTTGTGCGCCGATCCAGTTGGCCAAGCTCAACAGGCTAGCGGCCTGCGGATGTTGCGCAGCGGCATTACCCAGCAGAATCGCTTTGCGTTGACCCGACAGCAGCGAGGCGGCAATGGCTTGCGCTTCGGCGCTGGCCGAACCAGCCGCTGGTGCTGCCACGCCGTTGGCAGCGGCCACGGCAGCCGCCACATCGGCCAAGGTTTGCACCCAGGCGCTCGGCGCCACGGTGGCACGGGCGCGCACCGGCATCAGCCAGTCGTCCGCATTGGCGTGAATGCTGCTGACCTGCGCGCCGCGGCGAGCGGCTTGGCGCAGGCGCTGTGCAAACAGCGGATGATCCTTGCGCAGCGACGAGCCGATCACCAGCGCGCGGTCCAATTCGGACAGCGAAGCGACCGAGCGGCCCAGCCAATGGGCTTGACCGGCAGGTGCGGCATTGCTGAAGTCAGCTTGGCGCAGGCGGTGATCAATGTTCTCGCTACCCAGGCCACGCACCAGGGCGGCCAGCAGATGTAGTTCTTCAACCGTGCTGTGCGCGGAAGCCAGGGCACCGACGCCATTGGCACCATGCTCGGCCTTGATGACCTTGATGCCGTTGGCGATGTATTCCAGCGCAGTCGTCCAGTCAACCGTCTTCCAAGCCCCGCCCTGCTTGATCATCGGCTGGGTCAGGCGTTGGTCGCTATTCAGCGCTTCGTAGGAGAAGCGGTCGCGGTCGGCGATCCAGCATTCGTTCACCGCGTCGTTTTCCAGCGGCACCACACGCATGACCTGGTTGTTCTTGACCTGAACGATCAAGTTGGCACCGGTCGAATCGTGCGGGCTGACGCTCTTGCGACGCGCCAACTCCCAAGTGCGGGCGCTGTAGCGGAAGGGCTTGCTAGTCAGCGCGCCGACCGGGCAGATGTCGATCATATTGCCCGACAACTCCGAGTCAACCGTGCGGCCGACAAAGGTCTGGATCTCGGCATGCTCACCGCGGTGGGCCATGCCCAACTCCATCACGCCGGCGATTTCTTGGCCGAAGCGCACGCAGCGGGTGCAGTGAATGCAGCGGCTCATTTCCTGCATGGAAATCAGCGGGCCGACATTCTTCTGGAACACCACACGCTTTTCTTCGGTGTAGCGCGACTTGCTGGCACCGTAGCCCACGGCCAAGTCTTGCAACTGGCACTCACCGCCTTGGTCGCAAATCGGGCAATCCAGTGGGTGGTTGATGAGCAAAAACTCCATCACGCCTTGCTGGGCCTTCAGAGCCTTGTCGCTCTTGGTGCGCACGATCATGCCTTGCGTGACCGGCGTGGCGCAGGCAGGCATGGGCTTGGGCGCCTTCTCCACGTCCACCAAGCACATACGGCAGTTGGCAGCGATGGAGAGCTTCTTGTGATAGCAAAAATGCGGGATGTAGGTACCGGCCTTTTCAGCGGCATGCATGACCATGCTGCCTTCCTGGACCTCTACCTTCTGGCCGTCGAGTTCGATTTCAATCATTGCTTGTTCGTCCTGTCCTGCTGCTTCAGACCGCGGCCGGCACGAGAGGCGTCTTGTGTTCGATCAAGTGAACGAACTCGTGTTTGAAGTTCTTGATCATCGCCCGCACCGGCATCGCGGCGGCATCACCCAGGGCGCAAATCGTGCGGCCTTGAATGTTGTCGGCCACCGAATTGAGCAGGTCGATGTCTTCTGGCTTGCCATGGCCGTTGGCGATGCGCTCGACCACACGGTGCATCCAGCCCGTGCCTTCGCGGCAAGGCGTGCACTGGCCACAGCTTTCGTGGGCGTAGAAGTAGCTCAGGCGCAGCAGGCTCTTGACCATGCAACGCGAATCGTCCATCACGATCACGGCGCCAGAACCCAGCATGGAGCCGGCCTTGGCGATCGAGTCGTAGTCCATGGTGCAGTTCATCATCACCTCAGCGGTCAAGACCGGCGAGGAGGAACCACCAGGAATCACGGCCTTCAGCGTGCGACCCTTGCGCACGCCGCCCGCCAGTTCCAGCAGCTTGGAGAAAGGCGTGCCCAGCGGAATCTCATAGTTGCCGGGGCGCTCAACGTCACCCGACACCGAGAACAACTTGGTGCCACCGTTATTGGGCTTACCGATTTCCAGATAGGCCTGGCCGCTGTTGCGGATGATCCATGGCACAGCGGCAAAGGTTTCGGTGTTGTTGATGGTCGTCGGGCGGCCATACAAACCGAAGCTGGCCGGGAACGGCGGCTTGAAGCGCGGTTGGCCCTTCTTGCCTTCGAGCGATTCCAACAGTGCCGTTTCTTCGCCGCAGATGTAGGCGCCGAAACCGTGGAAGGCGTGCAACTGAAAGCTGAAGCCCGAACTGAGGATGTTGTCACCCAGGAAACCGGCTGCACGAGCCTCCTCAAGCGCTTCTTCGAAACGGTCATAGACCTCGAAGATTTCGCCGTGGATGTAGTTGTAGCCGGTCTTGATGCCCATGGCGAAGGCGGCAATGATCATGCCTTCGATGACGATGTGCGGGTTGAACATCAAGATGTCGCGGTCCTTGCAAGTACCCGGCTCGCCCTCGTCGGAGTTGCACACCAGGTACTTGTCGCCAGGGAACTGGCGCGGCATGAAGCTCCACTTCAGGCCGGTGGGGAAACCCGCGCCACCGCGGCCGCGCAGGCCAGAGCCCTTGACCTCGGCAATCACCTGGTCTTGCGTCAGCGGTGTACCTTCGGGCGCGCCCTCGCCTTTGAGAATCTTGCGCAGCGCGGCATAGCCGCCACGGGCGACGTAATCCTGCAAACGCCAGTTCTTGCCGTCCAGGCCGGCATAAATCTGCGCGCCGATGTGGCGATCATGGAAACAGGTCTCTTGACCCGTGGACTGAAATTTGGAGAGATCCAGCATGCTTGTTCTTTCCACCGGTCAGTTCTTGGCAGCGTGAGCTTTGAGCACGTCCACCAACTCGTCCAGCCGCTCATGGCTCATGAAGCTGCACATCTGGCGGTCATTGACCAGCATCACCGGTGAGTCGGCGCAAGCACCCAGGCACTCGCTCTTTTGCACGGTGAACAGGCCGTCGGCGGTCGTGCCGCCCTCTTCCACACCGAGCTTTTCGCACAGGTGGTTGAGTGCCTTTTGACCGTCGCGCAACTGGCAAGGCAAGTTGGTGCAGACGTTCAACTTGAACTGACCCAGCTTGCGCTGGTTGTACATGTTGTAGAAGGTCGTGACCTCGTAGACAGCGATGGGCGGCATGCCCAGATATTCGGCAATGGCGTCTTCGCTCGCGCGCGAGACAAAGCCGATTTCCTGCTGCACGATGGCCAGGCAGGCCATCACGGCCGAAGACTTTTGCTCGGCCGGGTATTTGGCGACTTCGCGGGCAAAGCGCGCGGCCGTGGCCTCGCTCAATTGATAGGTTTCAGTACTCATCATCGTTTTTCGCTGGTTGCCTCAACGATCAATCTCGCCGAACACGATGTCCATGGTGCCGATGATGGCCACCGCGTCCGCAATCATGTGGCCACGCCCCATCTCGTCCAGCGCAGCCAGATGCGAGAAGCCAGGCGCGCGGATCTTCAGGCGGTAAGGCTTGTTGGCGCCGTCGCTGACCATATAGATGCCGAACTCACCCTTGGGGTGTTCCACCGCAGCATAGGCCTCGCCTTCGGGCACATGGAAACCTTCGGTGAAGAGCTTGAAATGGTGGATCAACTCCTCCATATTCGACTTCATATCCACGCGCGATGGCGGCGCCACCTTGTGGTTATCAGTGATCACCGGGCCGGGATTGGCACGCAGCCAAGCCACGCATTGCTGGATGATGCGATTGCTCTGGCGCATTTCTTCAACGCGCACCAGATAGCGGTCGTAGGTGTCGCCGTTGGTACCGACCGGCACATCGAAGTCCATTTGCGCGTAAGCGTCGTAGGGCTGCTTCTTGCGCAAGTCCCAGGCAATGCCCGAGCCACGCAGCATTGGACCCGAGAAGCCCAGATTCAGTGCACGCTCAGGCGTCACGACGCCAATGCCCACGGTGCGCTGCTTCCAGATGCGGTTATCGGTCAGCAGGGTTTCATAGTCGTCAACGTTCTTCGGGAAGCGCTTGCAGAAGTCTTCGATGAAGTCCAGCAGCGAGCCCGAGCGGTTCTCGTTCAAACGCGCAATCGCCTTGGCGTTCTTGATCTTGCTGACCTTGTATTGCGGCATGCTGTCCGGCAGGTCGCGGTAAACGCCGCCCGGACGGAAGTAGGCTGCGTGCATGCGCGCACCCGACACTGCTTCGTACATATCGAACAGATCTTCCCGCTCGCGGAAGCAGTAGATCAGGATGTTCATCGCGCCGCAGTCGATGCCATGCGCGCCCAACCACAGCAGGTGGTTGAGCAAGCGGGTGATCTCGGCGAACATCACGCGGATGTACTGCGCGCGCAGGGGCACTTCCAGGCCCATCATCTTCTCGATGGCCAGGCAGTAAGCCTGCTCATTGGCCATCATGGAAACGTAATCCAGTCGGTCCATATAAGGCAGCGACTGGATATAGGTCTTGCTTTCGGCCAACTTCTCGGTGGCGCGGTGCAGCAGGCCGATGTGCGGGTCAGCGCGTTGGATGACTTCACCGTCCAGCTCAAGCACCAGACGCAGCACGCCGTGCGCAGCCGGGTGCTGGGGACCGAAGTTCAGCGTGTAGTTTTTGATTTCGGCCATAGCTCAAATACCGCCGTAGTTTTCTTCGCGGATGATGCGCGGCGTGATCTCACGCGGCTCAATCGACACGGGTTGATAGACCACGCGCTTGGTCTCTGCGTCGTAACGCATTTCGACATGGCCCGAGGTCGGGAAGTCCTTGCGCATCGGGTGGCCGATGAAGCCATAGTCGGTCAGGATGCGACGCAGATCTTCGTGGCCATCAAAGATGATGCCGAACAGATCAAAGGCTTCGCGTTCAAACCAGTTGGCCGCATTCCAGATGGGCGTCAGCGCAGCCACGCAGGGGAAGCTGTCGTCGGGGCAGAACACCTTCAACCGCAGACGCCAATTCTTGTTGATCGACATCAGGTGGCTCACCACCGCATAGCGCTGACCTTCGTAAGCGCCATCTTTGTAGGCACTGAAGTCCAGGCCGCAGAGGTCGATCAATTGCTCGAAGCGCAGTTCCGAGTGGTCGCGCAGGATCTTCGCCACCGCCAGATAGTCTGCGGCAGCGACCTGCAAGGTGACCTCGTCGAACTCGGTCTTGAGGTTTTGAATCTTCCCGCCAAGCGCTGACTCCAGGGCCAGCTTCAGGGTGTCAAGTTTGCTCATCAGTTCAGACCCTTGGCGTCAACGTGCAATGGTGTTTTCGCGGCGAATCTTGGCTTGCAGCTGCAAGATGCCGTACAGCAGGGCTTCCGCGGTGGGCGGGCAGCCAGGCACATAGACGTCGACCGGCACGATGCGGTCGCAACCACGCACGACCGAGTAGCTGTAGTGGTAGTAGCCACCGCCATTGGCACAGGAACCCATCGAGAGCACCCAGCGCGGCTCAGCCATCTGGTCGTAAACACGGCGCAGGGCCGGCGCCATCTTGTTGCACAGCGTGCCGGCCACGATCATCAAATCGCTCTGCCGTGGGCTGGGACGGAACAACATGCCGAAGCGGTCGATGTCATAACGGGCTGCACCCGCGTGCATCATCTCCACCGCACAGCAGGCCAGACCGAAGGTCATGGGCCACAGAGAACCGGTCTTGGACCAGTTGATGAGCTTGTCGACCGAAGTGGTGACAAAGCCTTCTTTCAATACGCCTTCAATACCCATTGCAAGCTTCCAATCGTTCGGGCCGCGCCGGGCCAACCCATCGGCCAGCCGCCAGGCTGGCAGTCCCTCAAGGAGTCACCCGACACTGGGGTCGGGCGAGGGGCATTATTTCATTCCCAATCCAGGGCGCCTTTTTTCCACTCGTAGATAAAGCCTACGACCAGAATACCCAGGAAAATCATCATCGCCCAGAAACCTGCCGAGCCAATTTCCTTCAGCGTCACCGCCCAGGGAAACAGGAAAGCAATTTCCAGGTCAAACAAAATGAACAAAATGGCCACGAGGTAGTAGCGCACGTCGAACTTCATTCGCGCGTCTTCAAAGGCCTCAAAGCCACATTCGTAGGGGGAGTTTTTCGCCGCATCAGGGCGATTGGGGCCGAACAGAAAGCCGAGCACCTGAGGCGCCACGCCGACGCCCGCGCCGACCAGGATGAAGAGGATGACGGGTAGGTACTGATCCAAGTTCATGGGTGACGCTCTCTCAGAACTGCTTCAGGCCTCCAAGCCCTCCACAGCGATTTCCACAAAAGCAACGGGCGCGCCGCCAGCGAATTCTTTCGCCTACGGACTGCGCCCGCCTGATCCCCTGCTTATTTGCCCGAAAGATATTTCGAACAACTCCGCTTCGGGGCGCTTTGGCCAATATTCCACGGGCTCCAACCCTTGGATACTAACCGATGTATCTGGTGCCGTCGGCGAGACTCGAACTCGCACAGCTTTCGCCACTACCCCCTCAAGATAGCGTGTCTACCAATTTCACCACGACGGCTATATTCAAATTTCTTGGCCTGAACCAAGTAAAGACTAACTAGAGTTGCGTGAGGAGTTGCTATCTAGTCAGCCTCGAATTCTATACCGAAAATTTCACGCCTTTAGCGAACTCAAGACAAATTCTGCTTTTTTGACGCGCAATGTTCGGGGTCCTGCGTCGCTCACAAGACACAGCTTGCGAGCGACGCCTTCACCGAATTACTTCGAGGCAGAGGGAGCAGGCGTGTCCACCGCAACAGGTGCGGCGCCAGGGATGGCAGCAGCGCCGGAAGCAGCCGGCGCAGCGGGCGCTGCCTTGTCAAGAATCGTCTCGGTCGTCGAAGCACCGCTACGGCTATTGGACATATAGGCCAGGCCCAGGGTGCAGACAAAAAACACCGTGGCGCAAACAGCTGTGCTGCGCGACAAGAAGTTGGCGCTGCCCGTGGCGCCAAACAAGCTGCCGGAGGCGCCGCTGCCGAAGGACGCACCCATATCGGCGCCCTTGCCATGCTGAACCAGTACCAGGCCAATCATTACCAGGGCGCTCAGCAACTGCACCACTAACACCAAATTCATCCAGAATTGCATCTCAAAAGCTCCAAAAATCTCAGGCAAAAAAACAAATCGATTGCGATCAAGCTGCCGCGCGGCAGATCACGCTGAAGTCGCCAGCCTTCAAGGCGGCGCCACCAATCAAACCACCATCAATGTCAGGCATGGCGAACAGCTGGGCCGCGTTATCCGGCTTGACGCTACCGCCATACAGAATGCGCATCGCGTCAGCCTTCTGCGTGGCCGCCTGCAATTGCATGCGCAACACGGCATGCACAGACTGCGCCTGCTCCGGGCTGGCCGTCAGGCCCGTGCCGATTGCCCACACCGGCTCATAAGCCAGCACGATTTCACCGATGCAATGCGTCAAGGTGTGAATCACCGCAGCCAGTTGGCGCTTGACCACGACCTCGGTTTGACCCGCCTCACGCTCAGCCAAGGTTTCGCCAACGCACACAATGGGCGTCACGCCATGCGCCAGCGCAGCCTTGGCCTTATCGGCCACCAGCTGATCGCTTTCAGCATGAAAGGCGCGGCGCTCTGAATGGCCAACGATGACATAGCGGCAGCCCAAATCAGCCAACATGGCCGATGACACTTCACCCGTGAAAGCGCCCTGCTCATGTGCCGAGCAATCTTGCGCACCAAAGGCAATGGCCTGACCCGTCAAGGCCAGGGCCGTTTCAGTGATGTAGGGAAACGGCACGCAAACCGCCACATCGGCGCTCCACGGCCCCGCCTCGCGCAAGCCCGCCAACAAGGCGGCATTGCTGGCGCGATTGCCATGCATCTTCCAATTTCCGACCACCAGTTTCTTACGCATACTCAAATCTCACTCCCTACCCCAGCTCAGGACAATCTTGCCCACGTGCTCGCCAGACTCCATCAAGGCATGCGCGGCCGCCGCTTCATCACCCGACAACTCACGGTAAATCACCGGCTTGATCTGGCGCGCCGCCAACTTGGGCCAAACGCGCTCGCGCAACTGCGCGCCAATACCTGCCTTGAAGGCGAGCGAACGCGGCCTCAGGGTTGATCCGCTGATGGTCAAACGCCGCCGCAACACCGCACCGGCATCAAAGCGAGCATCCAAGCCACCTTGCACTGCAATGATGACCATGCGGCCATCGTCGGCCAGGCACTGCACGCCACGCTCGACGTAGGACCCAGCCACCATATCCAAAATCACATCGACGCCGCGCCCCGCCGTGGCGGCCTTGACCTCAACCACAAAGTCCTGGGACTTGTAGTTGATGGCCACGTCCGCCCCTAATTGCAGGCAGGCCGCAGCCTTGTCTTCGCTACCGACGGTGACGATGACCTTGGCCCCAAAGGCCTTGGCCAACTGAATCGCCGTCACGCCAATACCGCTGCTGCCACCATGCACCAGCAGCGTCTCGCCAGCCTTCAGGCCCGCCCGCTCGAACACATTCGACCAAACGGTGAAAAAGGTCTCCGGCAGGCTCGCCGCCTCGGCCATGGTCCAGCCAGCAGGCACCGGCAGGCATTGCGCCAAGGGCGCCGTGCAAAGCTCGGCGTAGCCGCCACCCGCCACCAGGGCGCAGACAGCGTCCCCAAGCTTCAAGCCAGCCGCAGCCAACTCTGCCGCATCACCCGACACAATGCGCCCCGCCACTTCCAGGCCCGGCAAATCGCTAGCCCCGGGAGGTGGCGGATAGGCACCCTTGCGCTGCAACACGTCAGGGCGGTTGATGCCGTAAGCCTCAACAGCGATCAGGCACTCACCCACACCCGCCACGGGATCCGGCCGCTCGACGAGCTGCAGAACCTCGGGGCCGCCGGTTTGGCTAATAGCAATGGCTTTCATGCCTGATCCTGTACCAAGAACTTACTGCTGAGCTTCTGCGTCAGCAGCAGGTGCGACAGGCGCCGCGTCACGGTCGATCAAGGCCTTCATCGACAGCTTGATGCGACCCTTCTCGTCGGTTTCCATGACCTTGACCTTGACGATCTGGCCTTCCTTGAGGAAGTCGGTCACCTTCTCGACGCGCTGGTGAGCGATCTGGCTGATGTGCAGCAGACCGTCCTTGCCAGGCAGCAGATTCACGAGTGCACCGAAGTCCAAGATCTTGGTGATCGGGCCTTCGTAGACCTTGCCGATTTCGACTTCAGCGGTGATCTCTTCGATGCACTTCTTGGCGTGCTCAGCCTTGTCAGCATCGGTCGAAGCGATGGTGATGGTGCCGTCTTCGCCGATGTCGATGGTGGTGCCGGTTTCTTCGGTCAGCGCACGGATGGTGGCGCCGCCCTTGCCGATCACGTCACGGATCTTCTCGGGGTTGATCTTCATGGTGTACAGACGCGGCGCGAATTGCGACACCTCGGTATTGGCCGTGCCCATGGCTTCCACCATCTTGCCCAGGATGTGCAGACGGGCTTCTTTGGCTTGCGCCAAAGCGACCTGCATGATTTCCTTGGTGATGCCCTGGATCTTGATGTCCATCTGCAGAGCAGTGATACCACCGGTCGTGCCAGCCACCTTGAAGTCCATGTCGCCCAGGTGATCTTCGTCACCCAGGATGTCGGTCAGCACGGCGAAACGGTTGCCGTCCTTGATCAAGCCCATGGCGATACCGGCCACGTGAGCCTTCATCGGCACACCAGCGTCCATCAAAGCCAGGCAGCCGCCGCAGACCGAAGCCATCGACGAGGAGCCATTGGACTCGGTGATCTCCGACACCACACGCATGGTGTAGGGGAAGTCTTCCTTGTTCGGCAGCGCGGCGATCAGCGCGCGCTTGGCCAGACGGCCGTGGCCGATTTCGCGGCGCTTCGGGCTGCCCACGCGGCCGGTTTCGCCGGTGGCGAAAGGAGGCATGTTGTAGTGCAGCATGAAGCGGTCTTCGAACTCGCCAGCCAGCGCGTCGATGCGCTGTGCGTCACGGTCGGTGCCCAAAGTCGCAACGACCAGAGCTTGCGTTTCGCCACGGGTGAACAGGGCCGAGCCGTGCGTGCGGGGCAGCAGGCTGTTGCGGATTTCGATCGGGCGCACGGTGCGGGTGTCGCGGCCGTCAATGCGGGGCTCGCCGGCCAGGATCTGACCACGCACGATGCGGGCTTCGATCTCGAACAGCAGGCTTTCCACCTCGACCTTGTCGAACTCAATGCCATCAGCCTTCAGGCCGGCGAACACATTGGCCGTGACGGCGCGGCAAGCCTGAGTGCGAGCTTGCTTGTTGCGGATTTGATAGGCAGCAACCAGGGCTTCATCGGCCAGAGCGCCAACCTTGGCGATCAGCGGCTCGTTCTTGGCAGGCGCAGTCCAGTTCCAGCTCGGCTTGCCAGCGTCGCGCACCAACTCGTTGATGGCGGCGATGGCCACATTGCCTTGCTCATGACCGAAGACCACAGCGCCCAACATGATTTCTTCCGACAGGCCATCGGCCTCGGATTCCACCATCAGCACGGCGGCTTGCGTACCCGCCACAACCAGGTCCATCTTGCTGTTGATCAGCTCGGTCTTGCCGGGGTTGAGGATGTACTCGCCATTCACATAGCCCACGCGCGCAGCGCCGATGGGGCCATTGAAAGGAATGCCAGACACGGCCAGCGCGGCGCTCGACGCGATCAAGGCGGCGATGTCGGCTTGCACCTCAGGATTCAAGGACAGAACGTGCACGACGACCTGAACTTCGTTGTAGAAGCCTTCCGGGAACAGCGGGCGGATCGGGCGGTCGATCAGGCGGCTGGTCAGGGTCTCCAACTCGCTGGGGCGGCCTTCACGCTTGAAGAAGCTGCCAGGGATCTTGCCGGCGGCGTAGGTCTTTTCCAGATAGTCAACGGTCAGCGGGAAGAAATCCTGGCCGGCCTTGGCTTCGGTCTTGGCGACCACAGTGGCCAGAACGACGGTGCCTTCGATATCAACGACGACGGCGCCGCTGGACTGACGGGCGATTTCGCCGGTTTCCATGGTGACGGCGTGGTTGCCCCACTGGAAGCTCTTGGTGACTTTATTGAACAAACCCATGTATCTCTCCTTTATGCCTGTAGCCCGCACATGCGGCGCTCCAGGCTATTTGCCAAGGCGGCTTGTCGGCCCGCCTCAAAACCGGGAGTGAGTCTGGGTTTGGCGGGATGCCATTCCAGTGCGTCTGAGCAACTCAGCAGTTGCAGAAGCGTTGGAATGACACAGCAGCGCCACGTCAGCTCAACTCCAAACAATCAAACTCTCAACGGATAAAAAACAAAGAGCCTGTGCAGGTGCAATACCCAGACAGGCTCTGTTGTTTCACGCGTTGTTCACGCGTTCATTACTTACGCAGACCCAGCTTCTGAATCAGGTCGGTGTAACGCACTGCGTCCTTGGACTTCAGGTAGGCCAGCAGGCTCTTACGAGTGTTGACCATCTTCAGCAAACCACGACGGCTGTGGTGATCCTTCATGTTTGCTTTGAAGTGAGGCATCAGCGCGTTGATGCGAGCGGTCAGCAGAGCCACTTGGACTTCCGGCGAGCCGGTGTCGTTGGCGCTACGGGCGTTCGACTTGACGATGTCTGCTTTGTTGATATCGGCGACTGACATGTTTCCGTTCCTAGATATCGGAAGCCGCCGGGCTGCGCGAATCGCAGCACACAAACGGTTTCCAGGTTTTTGACTTGCGGCCAAGGGTGAAACCGACCCTTGCCGTGCTCTTTCAGCGACTTCAACTACTTGGCAATTGCTTGGTCAGCACTATTCGTCGCTACTTGCTTTGCCACACCAGGCGAACCTGACGCAACAAAACCCGCTGATTATAGACCAGATTCATCCGCGCTCCAAGGTCGTGCCGGGCAGCCCACGCAGTTGGAGACGCTTGCCGCACTTCCAAGCTAGGGTTTGAAGAAATTTTTTGGGCTTGAATCAGCGCCGGGCAGGCCAATTTGGCAAAGCATGGGACGGCAACGCAGCCACACGCAAACCCGGCAGCCAGCGTCCCTCCACCTTGACACCCTCAGGAGCCCCGCATGTTTGTTCTGCCCATCAACACCCTGTCCCGCCACTCGCAACGCCATTCGCAGCACCAGGCCAGCGAGTTCTCGCGCCGCTTGGAGAGCATGTTTCACGCCGATGCCGACCAGGCCATGACCTTGCGCAGCCCTGCTCTGGATGTGAGTGAAACCGCGACCGCCTACACCTTGCAGCTGGACATGCCCGGCGTCAGCAAAGAGGCGATCAAGATCAGCATCGAGGGCCGCCGCGTCAGCATTGATGCCGAGCAGGCCAAGCCCGCCCCAGCCCCGACCAATGCAGACGCAAGCCAGCCGCCTGCTCCCGCCGCCCAGTTGCTCTACCGCGAACGGGCCCTGACCCGATACTCGCGCAGCGTCAGCCTGCCGCAGGAAGTCAATCAGGCCGACTCGAATGCCAAACTGGAAAACGGCGTGCTGACCCTGACTCTGGTGAAGCGCCAGGCCGCCGGCGCCAGCCATCTGACGGTCAGCTGATCGCCCCCAAGGGCCATCGCGGCTTGATCTCGAAAGCGCCGGCACCCTGCCCCGTCGGCGGCAAGATGGCCATGCCGCGCTGCAAGCGCATGGCCGCGGCCATGGCGATCATGGCGCCGTTGTCGGTGCACAGGCTCAACTCGGGGTAGTGCACCCGCACGCCGCGTTTGGCGCAAGCCGCATTGAGCTGCTCGCGCAGCACGCTGTTGGCGCCCACGCCACCCGCCACGACCAAGCGCTTGAGCCCCGACATCTTCAGAGCCAGCATGGATTTTTTGACCAGCACTTCGACGATGGCAGCCTGCGTCGCGGCGGCCAAATCGGCTTTTTGCTGATCAGTCGGCGCCTCGCCCAAGCGTTTGACCTGGGTGAGTACCGCGGTTTTCAAACCCGCAAAGCTGAAATCAGGCTTGCCACTGTGCAACAGAGGGCGCGGCAGCTCAAAGGCCGTGGCATCGCCGAACAGCGCCAACTTGGCGAGATGCGGGCCGCCGGGATAAGGCAAGCCCAAAAGCTTGGCGCTCTTGTCGAAAGCCTCACCGGCCGCATCATCAATCGTTTCGCCGAGGATCTCGTACTGGCCGACCTCGGCAACTCGCATCAGCTGGGTGTGCCCACCCGAGACCAGCAAGGCCACAAAAGGGAATTCGGGCGCGTCGGCCGACAAAAAGGGCGACAGCAAATGGCCCTCCAGATGATGGATGCCCAGGGTCGGCTTTTCCAGCGCTGCCGCCAGCGACACCGCCACACCCGCGCCCACCAGCAAGGCGCCGGCAAGACCTGGCCCCTGGGTGTAGGCGATCAGATCCACATCCGCCAAGGCGATGCCTGCCCCAGCCAAGACCTCGCGGGTCAGCGGGATGACCCGGCGAATGTGATCGCGCGAGGCCAATTCGGGCACCACGCCGCCGTAGGCTTGGTGCATGCTGATCTGGCTGTGCAAGGCCTGGGCCAACAACTGCGGCGCTTCAGCCGAACCCGGCGCAGGCACCCGCACCAAGGCCACGCCTGTTTCATCGCATGAGGATTCGAAACCGAGAACCAACATGGCGACGCGAACTCAGTGGTTTTCTTTGGCGTGATTGATCGAGTACTTCGGGATCTCGATCGTCACATCCTGCTGGCCCAGAATCGCCTGGCAACTCAGGCGTGAGTCAGGCTCCAGACCCCAGGCGCGGTCCAGCATGTCTTCCTCAGACTCTTCCATCTCGGACAGCGAGCGCATGCCCGCCCGCACGATGACGTGACAAGTGGTGCAGGCGCTGACCATATCGCAGGCGTGCTCGATGGCGATCTTGTTGTCCAGCAAGGCCTCGCAGATCGAGGTGCCGGCGGGTGCGCTGACCGTGGTGCCCTCGGGGCAGTATTCGGCGTGAGGCAGGATTTTGATGATAGGCATGGTGCGTGGCCGTCCGACTAAATTTGTTCGATGCTGCGGCCGGTCAAGGCCTTGTGGATGCCGCGGTTCATGCGCGCGGCGGCGAAGGCTTCGGTGCCATCGGCCAGGGCCTTGACGGCCGCGTCGATGGCGTCAGCATCCTCGCCTTGCGCCGTATCGGCCAGGGTCTGCTGCAAGGCGGCCAAATCGGCGCGCTCGGTCGCGCTGAGCAAGTCACCATCGGCCGCCAGGGCCGATTGGGTGGCCAGAATCATGCGCTCGGCCTCAACCCGCGCCTCACGCAATTTGCGTGCAGTCATATCGGTCTCAGCACTGGCGAAGCCGTCTTTGAGCATTTGGGCGATGGCATCATCAGACAAGCCATAGCTGGGCTTGACCGTGATGGCCGCCTCCACGCCTGAGACCATTTCCTTGGCCGAGACACTCAGCAAACCATCCGCGTCGACCTGGAAGGTCACCCGGATACGCGCAGCACCCGCCACCATCGGCGGAATGCCGCGCAGCTCGAAGCGCGCCAAGGAGCGGCACTCGCTGACCAATTCGCGCTCACCCTGCAGCACATGCAGAGCCAAGGCGGTTTGCCCATCTTTGAAAGTGGTGAAGTCTTGCGCCTGGGCCACGGGGATGGTGGCATTGCGCTCGATGATGCGCTCCACCAGGCCGCCCATGGTTTCCAGACCCAGCGAGAGCGGAATCACGTCCAACAGCAAGATCTCGCCATCGGCCGCATTGCCGGCCAGCTGATTGGCCTGAATGGCGGCGCCCTGCGCCACCACCTCGTCGGGGTTCAGATTAATCAGAACCTCGCGGCCAAACAAACCACTCACCGCAGTGCGCACGCAAGGCATGCGGGTGGAACCGCCCACCATCACCGTGCCCTGCACCTCGTCGGCCTTGACCTTGGCGTCACGCAAAACACGCCGCACGGCTGCCAGGGTCTTGGCCAGCAAGGGCTGAGCCAATTCATCAAACTGCGCGCGGCTAACGGCAACATTCAACGCGCCGATGTCCAGCGTGGCTTGCACTTGCGCCTGATCCTGGCTGGACAGCAATTCTTTGGCGGCGCGCGCCGCCACCAGCACGGCACGCTTGTCATGCGCCGTTTCCGGCGCCAGGCCGGCTTGAGCCAAGGCCCAGTCGGCCAGCAGGCGATCAAAATCATCGCCACCCAGGGCTGCATCGCCGCCGGTGGCCACCACCTCAAACACGCCCCGGCTCAGACGCAGAAGCGAGATGTCAAAGGTGCCGCCGCCCAGGTCGTAAACCGCATAAAGCCCTTCGCTTGCATTGTCCAGGCCATAGGCGATAGCAGCGGCAGTGGGCTCATTGATCAAGCGCAGCACGTTCAGGCCGGCCATCTGAGCCGCATCCTTGGTGGCTTGACGTTGGGCGTCGTCGAAATAGGCCGGCACGGTGATGACGGCACCGAACACATCGTCGGCAAAAGTGTCTTCAGCGCGGAATCGCAGCGTGGCCAGAATCTCGGCCGAAATCTCCACCGGCGATTTGGCGCCGTGGCGAGTGTTCAGCGACACCATGCCAGGCGTGTCTTCAAAGCGGTAAGGCAGCTTGCCCGCTTCGGCAATATCCGCCAGGCGCCGTCCCATGAAGCGCTTGACCGAGACCACCGTGTTTTCGGGATCTTCGGCCTGCGCCGCCAGGGCTTGGGCGCCGATTTGGCGGCGGCCTTCGTCCAAATAGCGTACCGCCGAGGGCAGAATCACCGCGCCCTGCTCGTCCGGCAAGCACTCGGCCACGCCGTGGCGCACGGCAGCCACCAAGGAATGCGTGGTACCCAGGTCAATGCCCACGGCAATGCGCCGCTCATGCGGATTGGGCGATTGGCCGGGTTCGGAAATTTGCAAAAGTGCCATGTTTTTATTGTCCTAGGGCGTCTAGCCGGCGGTCGATATCGGCGCGGAAACGGTTGATGAACATCAACGCACGCACTTGCTCGGCGGCCGCGGCCGCATCATTTTTTTCGTCCAGCAACTGCTGGACCGTGTTCAAAATGGCGGCCTCGCGCTGGGCCACCTCGGCATCAATGGCTTGCACCTCGGCCTCGCCGCTGGCTTCATCCAAGCCTTCACGCCAAGCCATCTGCTCCATCAAAAACGCCGCCGGCATGCGGGTATTGCTTTCAGCCTGCAGAGGCACGCCGCGCAACTCGCACAGATAGGCCGCGCGCTTGAGCGGGTCGCGCAAGCGCTGCTGCGCTTCATTGACCCGCATTGCCCATTGCATGGCCAGGCGCTGCGCAGCCGCGCCCTCGGCCACGAACTTGTCGGGATGCACCTTGGCCTGCAGCGCTTTCCAGCGGGCGTCGATATCGGCGCGGTCCTGGGCCTGCTGCTGCGGCAGGCCGAACAAGCTGAAATCGTCGTCGCTGAGTTGCATGAGTGGGAGGCTGCGTTGAAGTTCAGAAGTCATTAAAAAGGCGCGGACACCAGGCCGCGCCTCTACACAAGGAGCGGCACTTTACACGCGGAAGGACTCACCGCAGCCGCAGCGATCTTTCTCGCGCGGATTGCGGAACTTGAATCCTTCGTTGAGGCCTTCGCGAACGAAATCGAGCTCGGTGCCTTCCAAATAGGGCAGGCTTTTGGGGTCGATCAGAATCTTCACGCCGTGACCTTCAAACACCACATCCTCGTCCGCCACTGCGTCGGCGTACTCGAGTTTGTAGGCCAAGCCGGAGCAACCGGTGGTCTTCACGCCCAGGCGCACACCCACACCGCTGCCGCGTTTGGCGATGTAACGCGTCACGTGGCGGGCCGCCGCTTCGGTCAAGGTCACTGACATGCAGACTCCTTCTTCTTGTTTTTTACTCAGTCGCCCGAGGGCTTACTGCGCTGCCGCGCCGTGCTTGGCGCGATAGTCATCCACGGCCGCCTTGATGGCGTCTTCGGCCAAGATGGAGCAGTGGATCTTGACCGGCGGCAGAGCCAGCTCTTCGGCGATTTGCGTGTTCTTGATGTCCAAAGCCTGGTCCAGGGACTTGCCCTTGACCCATTCCGTGACCAGCGAGCTCGAGGCAATCGCCGAACCGCAGCCATAGGTCTTGAACTTGGCGTCTTCGATCAAACCGGTGACCGGGTTGACCTTGATCTGCAACTTCATCACATCGCCGCAGGCCGGCGCGCCGACCATGCCGGTGCCAACCGTGTCGTCGCCCTTTTCAAAAGCGCCGACGTTGCGGGGGTTTTCGTAGTGGTCAACAACCTTGTCGCTGTAAGCCATGATGTTCTCCTAGTAGTTGGCAGCTGGGCGGCTCGCTAGCCACTCAGCCTGCCCACCGCGGATCGCAGTCCGCAGTGGAATCTTGTCAAGATCAGTGGGCAGCCCACTGGATGGTGCTGATGTCGATGCCGTCCTTGTACATATCCCACAGGGGCGACAGTTCACGCAGCTTGGCCACACGATCCTTCAACGTGGCAATGGCGTAATCGATTTCTTCTTCGGTGGTGAAGCGGCCAATCGTCATGCGCAGGCTGCTATGTGCCAACTCGTCGCTGCGACCCAGGGCGCGCAAGACATAGCTGGGCTCCAGGCTGGCCGAGGTGCAGGCCGAGCCGGAAGATACGGCCAAGCCCTTCACGCCCATGATCAGCGACTCGCCTTCCACATAGTTGAAGGAGATATTCAAGTTGTGCGGCACGCGGCGCTCAAGGTCGCCGTTGACGAAAACCTGCTCGATGTCTTGCAAGCCGCTCAGCAGGCGCTTGTGCAGGGCCAGGATGCGGGCGTTGTCCACCGCCATGTCTTCCTTGGCGATGCGGAAAGCCTCGCCCATGCCGACGATCTGGTGCGTGGCCAGGGTGCCCGAACGCATGCCGCGCTCATGCCCGCCACCGTGCATCTGCGCTTCCAGACGGATGCGCGGCTTGCGGCGCACGAACAGCGCGCCGATGCCCTTGGGGCCATAGGTCTTGTGCGAAGCCAGGCTCATCAAGTCGATGGGCAGCTGGGCCACATCGATCTCGATCTTGCCGGTGGCTTGGGCCGCATCGACGTGGAAGATGATGCCGCGCTCGCGGCACAAATTGCCAATGCTCACCACGTCTTGAATGACGCCGATTTCGTTGTTGACGAAAAGCACCGAGACCAAGATGGTGTCGGGGCGGATCGCGGCCTTGAACTTCTCCAGATCCAGCAGACCGTTTTCTTCGACGTCGAGGTAAGTCACCTCAAAGCCCTGGCGCTCCAGCTCACGGCAGGTGTCCAGCACCGCCTTGTGCTCGGTGCGCAGGGTGATGATGTGCTTGCCGCGGGTCTTGTAGAAATGCGCAGCACCCTTGATGGCGAGATTGATGGACTCGGTCGCGCCCGAGGTCCAGACGATCTCACGCGGATCGGCGCCGATCAGGGCGGCGACTTGCTCGCGAGATTTTTCAACAATCGCCTCGGCTTCCCAGCCCCAGGCATGGCTGCGCGACGCGGGGTTGCCGAAATGCTCGCTCAACCAGGGCACCATGGCGCTCACAACGCGCGGGTCAACCGGCGTCGTTGCGCCGTAGTCCATATAGATGGGGAAATGCGGTGTCATCTTTTTATGCCAGAAAAGGGGGTCAGATTTTATTTGGTGAAAGCATTGCCCAAGGCGAAGACCGAATTCGGCGCCGTGATGCGGATGGGTTTGAGTACCGGCTGCGAGGAGATGGCGCGCTTGATCGACGCTTCCTCGATCGTCACGCCCTTGGCCAACTGGTCTTCAACCAGCTTGCGCAAGGACACGGAGTCGAGGTACTCGATCATTTTTGCGTTCAGGCTGGTCCAGAGCTCATGCGTGATGCATTTGCCGGTGTTCTCGCCCATGCAGTTTTCGTGGCCGCCGCAGCCTGTGGCATCTAACGGCTCATCGACAGCGACGATGATGTCGGCCACCGTGATTTCGCTGGATTTGCGACCCAGCGAATAACCGCCGCCCGGGCCGCGCGTGCTTTCCACCAGCTCGTGACGACGCAGCTTGCCGAACAATTGCTCGAGGTAAGACAAAGAGATCTGCTGGCGTTGACTGATGGCCGCCAGGGCAACCGGGCCGCCGTTTTCACGCAGGGCCAAATCAATCATCGCGGTGACGGCAAAACGACCTTTGGTGGTAAGGCGCATCGAACTCTCCTTCGCTCAACAAAACCCGGGCGCGAGGATTTATGTACGGCGCGCCTTGGGAGTCACTCGCGGCACGATAGTCGCGCGTTAACCCTGGGTTATTTCCGACTATTTTACTCAATTACTGCCGCGCTTGCTGCCACCCCGATTCCACCGCACCGGAACTAGGGCTTTTAGCCCCGCAGCCTTGCGCGCCCAATGCGCCCGAGCGGCAGCTCAGCGCGGCCGGGGTCCGTCAGCTTTGAATATGGTCATGCACCACGGCGCCGAAGGCCTGCTCACGCAGCTGCGCCAACTGATCCCGCACGCGCGCCGCCTTCTCAAATTCAAGATTGCGCGCATGTTCGAGCATCTGCTTTTCCAGCAAGGCCATGCGTTTGCTGAGGTCTTTCTCCGACATCTCCTCCACCGCCGCCACTTGCAGCAGCTTTTGATCGTCGCGCCCCGACTTCTCGGAGTAGACGCCGTCGATCATGTCCTTGATGCGCTTGACGATGGAGCGCGGCGTGATGCCATTGGCCTCATTGAAGGCCAACTGCTTAGCGCGCCGGCGCTCGGTCTCGCCCATGGCCTTGCGCATGGACTCGGTGATGCGATCGGCATACAGAATCGCCTTACCGCGCAGATTTCGGGCCGAGCGGCCGATGGTCTGGATCAGGCTGCGCTCGCTGCGCAAGAAACCTTCCTTGTCGGCATCCAGAATCGCCACCAATGACACCTCCGGAATATCCAAGCCCTCGCGCAGCAAGTTGATGCCGACCAGCACATCGAAGGCGCCCAGGCGCAGGTCACGCAGAATTTCCACCCGCTCAACCGTATCCACATCCGAGTGCAAATAGCGCACCTTGACGCCGTTGTCGCTGAGGTAGTCGGTGAGCTGCTCGGCCATGCGTTTGGTCAGCGTGGTGATCAGCACGCGCTCATTGAGCTCCACCCGCTCGCGGATTTCTTGCAGCACATCGTCGACCTGATGGGTCGCGGGGCGCACTTCAACAATGGGGTCCACTAGGCCGGTGGGCCGCACCACTTGCTCCACCACCTGGCCCGAATTCTCTTGCTCGTAGGCCGCCGGCGTGGCGGTCACGAACACGGCCTGGCGCATCTTGCGCTCGAACTCAGCAAACTTGAGCGGCCGGTTATCCAGGGCCGAGGGCAAACGGAAACCGTATTCCACCAGCGTGGATTTGCGCGCCCGGTCACCGTTGTACATGCCGCCGAACTGGCCGATGAGCACATGGCTTTCATCCAGGAACATCAAGGCATCGGCGGGCAAATAGTCGATCAGCGTGGGCGGCGCCTCGCCCGGCTGGGCGCCGCTGAGGTGACGGGTGTAGTTCTCAATGCCCTTGCAGTGGCCAACTTCCTGCAACATTTCGAGGTCGAAACGTGTGCGCTGCTCGATGCGCTGGGCCTCCACCAGCTTGCCATCGCGCACAAATTCACCCAGCCGCGTGCGCAGTTCTTCCTTGATGCCGTCCATCGCGGCCAACACGCGCTCACGCGGGGTGACGTAATGGCTGCTGGGGTAGACGGTGAAGCGCGGAATCTTCTGGCGGATCTTGCCGGTGAGGGGGTCGAAGAGTTGCAGGCTCTCGACTTCGTCATCAAACAACTCGATGCGCAGCGCCAATTCCGAATGCTCGGCCGGGAAGACATCGATGGTGTCCCCGCGCACGCGGAAGGCGCCGCGGCTGAACTCAACTTCGTTGCGGGTGTACTGCATGCGAATCAGCTGCGCGATCACATCGCGCTGGCCCATTTTGTCGCCGTGGCGCAAGGTCATCACCATCTGGTGATAGTCAGCCGGGTTGCCGATACCGTAGATGGCCGAGACAGAGGCCACGATCACCACATCGCGCCGCTCCATCAAGCTCTTGGTGGCGGAGAGGCGCAGCTGCTCAATGTGCTCGTTGATGGCGCTGTCCTTCTCAATGAAGAGATCGCGCTGCGGCACATAGGCCTCGGGCTGGTAGTAGTCGTAGTAGCTAACGAAATACTCCACCGCATTGTTCGGAAAGAAATCCCGAAACTCGCTGTAGAGCTGGGCCGCCAAAGTCTTGTTGGGCGCAAAGATGATGGCCGGGCGCCCCAGGCGCGCGATCACATTGGCCATGGTGAAGGTCTTGCCCGAGCCCGTCACGCCGAGCAGGGTTTGAAAACTCAGGCCGTCGTTGATGCCCTCGCACAGTTGCGCAATCGCCGTGGGTTGATCGCCGGCGGGCGGAAAGGGCTGAAAAAGCTGAAAGGGCGAACCCTCAAAGGACACGAATTCGCCCTTGGGACGTTCGGCCAATTCATTGGCTTCGTCCATGAGCTTGACGGATGAGGAATCTTGCATGCTGGGTCCCGGGAATCACGGCCAGTCCGGCAAGTGACCGGGCTGGCGTCGCCGCAGCCCGTAAAATCGTGGCGCTGCGCAACCCGACAGATTAGCGCAGACTGGCCCGGCCCGCTTGAGCGAGTCGTCCAGCCCCAAGATCTGCCACCCCTCCTTCCGTTCACGCCAACGTCCCGTCAGGAACTTCCATGTCTTTGTTTGCCGCCGTCGAAATGGCCCCCCGCGACCCCATCTTGGGTCTCAACGAGCAGTTCAATGCCGACACCAACCCCGCCAAGGTCAATCTGGGCGTGGGCGTGTATTTCGACGCCAATGGCAAGCTGCCCTTGCTGCGCTGCGTGGCCGAGGCGGAAGCCGCCATGCAAGCCGACCCCAAGGCACGCGGCTACCTGCCGATCGACGGCATCGCCGCCTACGACAAGGCCGTGCAAGGCCTGGTGTTTGGCGTCGACAGCGCCGTGGTGCAAGCCAAGCGTGTGGCCACCGTGCAAGCCATTGGCGGCACCGGCGGCCTGAAGATCGGCGCGGATTTCATCAAGCGCCTGAGCCCCTCGGCCACCGTCTTGATCTCTGACCCCAGCTGGGAAAACCACCGCGCACTGTTCACCAATGCCGGTTTCACCGTTGGCACCTACCCCTACTACGACGCCGACAAGCTGGGCATCAACTTCGATGCCATGCTGGCCGGCCTGAACGCCGCCGCTGCCGGCACCGTGGTCGTGCTGCACGCTTGCTGCCACAACCCGACCGGCTATGACCTCAGCCCCGCCCAGTGGGACCAAGTGGTCGCCACCGTCAAGGCGCGCGGCCTGGTGCCCTTCCTGGACATGGCATACCAAGGCTTTGGTGAAGGCATTGCCGAAGACGGCGCGGTGATTCAGCAATTCCTGGCCGCTGGCCTGGACTTCTTCGTGTCCACCAGCTTCTCCAAGAGCTTCTCGCTCTACGGCGAGCGTGTCGGCGCGCTGAGCGTGGTTTGCGCCTCGGCCGAGGAATGCAGCCGCGTGCTGAGCCAGCTCAAGATCGTCATCCGCACCAACTACTCCAACCCACCAACCCATGGCGCTCAAGTGGTGGCCAATGTGCTGAGCAACCCCAGCCTGCGCGCACTGTGGGAAGAAGAGCTAGCCGGCATGCGCCTGCGCATCCGCGCCATGCGCACGGCCTTGGTGGCCGCCTTGCAAGCCGCTGGCGTGACCCAAGACCTGAGCTTTGTGACGCGCCAGAAAGGCATGTTCAGCTACTCCGGCCTGAACGCTGCGCAAATGCAGCGCTTGCGCGCCGAGTTCGGCATCTACGGCGTGGACTCGGGCCGCATCTGCGTGGCCGCCTTGAATGAGCAGAACCTGCCCGCCGTCGCTAAGGCCATGGCCGCCGTGATGCGCGGCTGATTGCTGAGCCAATTCGCCAAACCCGCAAGTTTGGCGTAAGAAATCGGCAGATTTGATTCCGTTGCGGTTTTTGCGGAGTGACGGGATCAGATTTGCCGGTTAGCCTTAGGCTTACGTCAAGTGATCCGCCCTCCGCTTCAAGTCAAAGACAGGCGGTGTTTGGCCCATTGTCAAAATTGCTGCACTGCACAATTTCTGGCATGATGGCCTCACTTCCCCCATCCGAAAACGCGAGTCAATCCCATGCTGTATCAACTTTTTGAAACCCAGCGCGCCCTGATGAGCCCCTTCTCGGAGTTCGCCAGTGCTTCGGCCAAGCTCTACAGCCACCCGCTGTCGCCCTTTGCGCATTCCCCGATGTCGCAGCGCGTTTCGGCCGGTTTAGATCTGATGCACCGCCTCGCCAAGGACTATGAAAAGCCCGAATTCGGCATTCGCGGCGTTGAAGTGGACGGCGTTGAAGTGGCGGTGCAGGAGCTGATCCCCATCACCAAGCCTTTCTGCCGCCTGTTGCGCTTCAAGCGTTACACCGATGACCCGGCAGTGCTGCTGAAGATGAAGGACCAGCCCACCGTGTTGGTGGTTGCGCCCCTGTCTGGCCACCACAGCACCTTGCTGCGCGACACCGTGCGCCAATTGCTGAAGGACCACAAGGTCTTCATCACCGACTGGACCGATGCCCGCATGGTGCCGCTCGAAGTGGGCGCCTTCCATCTGGACGACTACATCAGCTATGTGCAGGACTTCATCCGCCACGTCGGCCCGGACTGCCATGTGATCTCCGTCTGCCAGCCCACCGTGCCGGTGCTGGCCGCCATCTCGCTGATGGCCTCCGCAGGCGAGCAAACGCCGCGCAGCATGACCATGATGGGCGGCCCCATCGACGCTCGCAAGAGCCCGACCGCCGTCAACAACTTGGCCATGAACCGCAGCTACAGCTGGTTCGAAAACAATGTGATTTACCGCGTGCCGACGAACTTCCCGGCGGCGGGCCGTGCGGTCTACCCCGGCTTCTTGCAGCACACCGGTTTCGTGGCCATGAACCCGGACCGCCACCTGACCTCGCATTACGACTACTTCCTCGACCTGATGCGCGGCGACGATGACAGCGCCGACTCGCACCGCCAGTTCTACGACGAGTACAACGCCGTGCTGGACATGCCGGCCGAGTACTACCTCGACACCATCCGCGTGGTCTTCCAAGACTTCTCGCTGGTCAACGGCACCTGGGATGTGAACGGCCAGCGCGTGCGCCCGCAAGACATCACCGGCACCGCCTTGCTGACCATCGAAGGCGAGCTGGACGACATCTCCGGCGCCGGCCAGACACGCGCCGCCCACGGCTTGTGCTCAGGCATTGCGGCGGACCACCAGTTCCACTACGACGCTATCGGTGCCGGCCACTACGGCATCTTTGCCGGCCGCCGCTGGCGCGACAATGTCTACCCCGAAGTGAAGAGCTTCATCCTGAAGTACGACCGGCCGGATGCACTGAGCCAGAGCAGCAGCTCCAGCACCCCCGCCCCCCGCAACAGCCGCAGCAAGAAGAGCGCTTGACCCCTCCGAGTTCCACCAGCCCCAGCCGTTCCGTCAAGCCAGAAGGCGCTACCCACAGCATCACCCTCACGCTGACGGAACGTATTGACGCGGCCCTGCCGCAGACCCAGTGCACCCGCTGCGGCTACCCCGACTGCCGCAGCTATGCCCAGGCCGTGGCCGAGGGTAGCGCCGAGATCAACCAATGCCCGCCGGGCGGCGCCGAAGGTGTGGCGCGTCTGGCCGCGCTGACCGGGCGCCCCGCCCTGCCCCTCAACCCGGACTTTGGCAGCGAAGGCCCGCGCCTGCTGGCCGTCATTGACGAAGCCTGGTGCATTGGCTGCACCTTGTGCATCAAAGCTTGCCCGGTGGACTGCATCGTCGGCGCGCCCAAGGCCATGCATCTGATCGTCGATGCCCAGTGCACGGGCTGCGAGCTTTGCATTCCAGCCTGCCCGGTGGACTGCATCAGCATGGTCAATGTCAGCGGCGAACAAACCGCTTGGGCCGCCTGGAGTGCGCCCCGGGCCGAACATGCCCGCCAACGCCACGACTTCCACCTCAAGCGCATGGCGCGCGAGCCGGGCGAAAACAGCCTGCGCCTGCAAGCCAAGGCCGAAGCCAAGCTGGCCGATTTGGCCGCCGCCTCCAAACTCACCGCTCCCAGCGATCTGGAGCGCAAGCGCGCCGTCATCGAAGCTGCATTGGCCCGGGCCAGGGCACAGCGCCAGGGCGGCTGAGGGCGATTCAGCGCGGCAAGGCGGGCGCAATCAGGCCTGCGGCCAATCCTCGCTCATGCCCAGTTGCACGCCCAGGCTGGCCAGCAATTCGCCGGCCTCGCTGCTGAGCCAGAACTGACGCTCGCGCATCCGCGCGGCACGGATCGGGTCGGGCCGGGTTTGGGTGCCGCCAGCGCGTCCGGGGTGCGTCATCATCAAACCGCCATCAGGCAGTGAAGCCAACCAGCCCGCCACCAACTCGGCGAAGCTGATCTTTTCGTCAAAGCCGTAAACGCCCGCGAAGTCGGTATTGCAGCGCAGCCCTGCCCGGCGCGCCCCGCGCCGCAGCGCTGCAGCGCCCAGGCCTGCAATCACGGCGGCCTTAGTCCCGCGCCAAGTCTGGTTGCGGGTCGAGCGCAGAGCGCAAGCCTGGCCATAACGCGTCGTCAAGGCTGACAGCAATTCCTCACGAATCACCGGCAATTGGTGCACATGCTGGTGCCCGTCCACATAGCTGGGCGCCTGCTTCATATGCGCCTCAAAGGCATCGAGCTGGTTGGCAATCCAATCCCGCACCGCCCCGCGCGGCAACTGGCGGAAATAACTCAGTCGGATCCAAACCGACAGGCCGCGACCCGGGGCATAGGGTGCAAACTCGTTCACATCCAGATGCAGGCCGTAGTCGGCGGCGCCCTGCCGCTCACGCAAGGCGCCGGCCCAGGTCGGCCAGGCGGGCGACAAGACCATGCAACTGGTGGCGCTCAGCCGGCCGGCGTCTATGCATTCCAGAATGCCTTGGCTGACGGCATCATCAAAGCCAAAGTCATCTGCGCAGATCTGAATTCGCTTGGCGCTCATCCTGCCGCCAGCCTGTTGCGAAAGGCCCAGAAGCGGCTCAAAACCCAGGTCATCACGGCCACCGCCACCAAGACGATCAACAGCGCCAGGCGGTACTCCAGGCCCATGCCCAGCAGCACGGCGTAAAGCAGTTCATTGCAGACAAAACCCAGCACCGCCACTAGGGCAAAACGCGGCAAAGCCGATTTCACCGTGGCCTGCTGCGCCGCAAAGCTGAGCCGGTGATGGCCCAGGAAGCTGACGCCAAACGCGATCAGAAAACCGGCCACATTTGCCGCCAGAGCGGGCAATTGCCACTGCGAGACCAGAAGCCAGACGACCGAGAAATGCACCGCCGCCGCGCTGGCTCCAACCAGGCCGAACCAGAGCAGCGAACTCACAACTCCTCCGGCCCGCTCAAGGGCGGTGTCAGCTCCTGCACCAGGTAGAGCGGGCGCTGCTTGACCTCGTCGAACACGCGGCCCAGGTACTCCGCAATGATGCCCAAGCAAACCAGCTGCACACCGGCCAGAAAGGTGATCGATGCCGCCAAAGTGGCAAAGCCCGAGACCGGATTGCCCAGAAACACCTTCTCCAGAATGATCCAGAAGGCAAAGAACACCGAGAACACCGAAACCACCATGCCCAGCAGCGACACCATGCGCAGCGGCACTTTGCTGAAGGCCGTGAGCCCCACCACCGCCAGCGACAAGAGGCGCATGAAATTGAAACTGGTCTCGCCATGCGCGCGCGCATCCGGCACGAACTCAATCGCCTTGGACTTGAAGCCCACCCAGGCGAACAAGCCCTTCATATAACGCGCCCGCTCGGGCAAGCTGCGCAAGGCCAGGACCACGCGGCGGTCCAGCAGGCGGAAGTCGCCGGCATCCGAAGGCAGCTCAAAGCGCGAATCGCGCTGCATCAACCAGTAGAAGAACTTGGTGTAGCTGCGCCGCGCGACCGACTGCGACTCACGCCGGCCGGTCTGCACGCCGTAAACCACGTCGTAACCAGCGCGCCACAGCGGCAGCATGGCCAAGACGGTAGCAATCGGATGCTGACCGTCTGCATCCATGCTCAGCACCACATCGCCCTCTGCGGCATCCAGGCCAGCCGAAAGCGCGGCCTCTTTGCCGAAATTGCGCGACAGGCGCAGCAGCCGCACCGGCAAGCCTTGCTGGATCAAACTGTGCACCACCAAGGCGGTGTCGTCCTTGCTGCCGTCATCCACCACCAACAATTCCAGCCGCCGCGCCTCACCGGCCAATTTGGATGTCAACTCGGGCAAAAACCAGGCCAGATTGGCGGCCTCGTTGAAGGCCGGCAAGACAACAGACAGCAGACCCGGCTGGGCGCGCTCCGGCGCCGCCACACCCTGTGAGGTGGCCAGTGAGGTGTTCAAATTGGAGGTCGAAAGGTAGGTCTGTTGCATCAGCGTGTGGATCCTGCGACGCCGTCGTCGCGCAGCAAGCATTGTTCCTTGTTGCAGGCCAATGCTGCACTGGGGCGGGAAGATTTTTTCGGCACCGGCACGACGATATAAGCCGCCGCGCCGGGCTGACCAGGCATGCCTTCATAGAGCCGGCCGGAAGTATAGAAAAAGGCCGAATACGGCGGCTTGGCCTGATAGGTCAGGCGGCAATCCTGGGTCGGGCAAGCCGCCTGGTAAGCCTGAATCAGAGGCAGATCCGAGTGTTGGCGACCCACTTCGGGGAGTTTGATGAAGAAGGCCCAGGTGTAGACCAGGCCCAAAATCCCGGCCAAGCCCCAGGCCGGGGCGCGCGCCCAGGACTTCGCCGGCAGAACCATCACGGCCAAAATGGCCAGGCCCGGCAAGGCCGTCATCGCATAAGTGAAGATCAGGTTGCGCGCCATGCTGAACAAAAGCAGCGGCGCCAGGGAGATACACAAGGCATAGCAGGCCAGCTCCACGCCGCCTGAGCTACGCAACTGCGCTAGCACCGCGCCCTTGCCTTGGCGCAGGCGCAGCAGCGGCAGGCGGGTCAATAGCAAAAGCACAGCCGGCAAAGCGGCCACTGCCGTGAATGCCCAGATGATGCCCAGGGGCTGCGCGTGGGCGAAGCCGTAGCGGTCGCCCTTCCAGCCGGGCTGCAAGAAGCGCATCACATGCTCACCGAGCACGAAATACTGCAAAAAGCCGGGCGTTTTGAGTTCCGCCACGATGTACCAGGGCAGCGAGAGCCCTAGGCAGATCAGCCACACCGAAGGCATGCGCAAGACCGTCCACACCAGCGCCCAATGGCCGCGCCAGCCCGCGTGCATCAAGATGGGCAGCAAGGCCAGCACGGCAGCCGCCGGGCCCTTGGTCAGCAAGGCCAGCGCCATGCCAAATCCCAATATGCGGGCGGCCTGAACACGTGCTTGGCCCTCACTTTGCAAGACCCGCCACCAAGCGGCCTGCACCAGCATCACACAAGCGCCCAGGGTGGCGTCCGTCATCACCGCGCCGGCACTGATGAAGAACAAGGGGCTCAAGCTCAAAACGCCCAAACTGGCCCAGACCTGCACCCGGCTCAGGCTGGCGCTCAGCATCCAAGCCAGGGCCACCAGGCTCAGCACGCTCCAGCCCACGGCCGGCAGGCGTGCCGCCCATTCGCTGACGCCAAAGACCTCAATCGACAAGGCCTGGCCCCAGGTGGACAGCGGCGGCTTGGCCCAAAACACCTCGCTGGGCGTGATGTGCGGGCTGATCCAGTCGCCCAGGCTGACCATCAGGCGGGCAATCTCCGCATAGCGCGCTTCGGTGTGATCAGTCAGCGGCATGGTGGCTAGGCTGAACAAGCGCAGCAGCAGCAACAGCCCCAACAAAATAATCCAGGGGCGTGCGGCGGAGCGATTCTCGGAAGGCAGGTTCATGGGAGGCGAAAATGCGGGCGGTGATGAGGCAACAAGACAACGGGCGCCATCATGCCTGAGCTTTGGCAACGATGGGCAGTGGACAATGCCGCCCCATGAACAGCGCGCAAATCCAAACCTTCTTCCACACCCTGCGCGCCGCCAACCCGTCGCCGCAGACCGAGCTCGAATATGCCAGCGTGTTTGAGCTGCTCGCGGCCGTGCTGCTATCCGCCCAGGCGACCGATGTCGGCGTCAACAAGGCGACGCGGCGCTTGTTCCCGGTCGCCAACACGCCGCAGAAGATTGTCGACTTAGGCCTCGAGGGCTTGAGCGACTACATCCGCACCATCGGCCTCTACCGCAGCAAGGCCAAGCACCTCTTTGCCACCTGTCAGATCCTGCTTGAGCAGTATGGCGGCCAGGTGCCGCGCACCCGCGAAGCCCTGGAAAGCCTGCCGGGCGTGGGCCGCAAGACCGCCAATGTGGTGTTGAACGTGGCCTTCGGCGAGCCCACCATGGCCGTGGACACCCATTTGTTCCGTGTCAGCAATCGCACCGGCCTGGCGCCCGGCAAAACGCCCTTGGCGGTGGAGCTTGGCCTACTCAAGCGCATTCCGGCGGAATTCATGGTCGATGCCCATCATTGGCTGATCCTGCATGGGCGCTATGTCTGCAAGGCCAGGCAGCCTTTGTGCGCTGCCTGTGCAGTGGCCGCCCAGTGCGACCATGGCCGCCGCCTACAATCAACGATTGATTAGATAGCCACGGGAAGCCATGCCAAGCCTGACCGACCTGCTGGAACGCGTTGAGCGTTTGCTGCTGCGACACGATGAACTGAAACGCACCAATGCCTTGCTGCAAGAGCAAGTGCAGCAATTGAGCCAGGAGCGCGACAGCCTGCGCTCGCGCTTGAACGCGGCCCGCGCCCGCATCGATGCGCTGCTTGAGCGCCTGCCCGTCGACAACGATTCCGGAAAGAACCCTGCACCATGAAGCAGATGGAAGTCACCATCATGGGACAAAGCTATTTGCTCGGCTGCCCCGAAGGCGGCGAGGCTGCGCTGGGACAAGCCGTTAGCCAGGTGGACAAAGAGATGTGCGCCATCCGCGACTCCGGCCGCGTCAAGGCGCGCGAGCGCATTGCGGTGCTGGCCGCATTGAACCTGGCTTACCAATTGGCCGAAGGCGGCAACACGGCGACCAAGCCCGCCAGCCCGAAGCCCATCGACAACAACTTGCCCGACTTACCCGATCTGGCCGGCCTGATGCGTCGCCTGGATGAAGCCCTTGGGCATGACGGGCATTTGATCTGAGTGCCGGGGCCGCCTCGCCGGCAGGCCTTAGAATCACTTCCGTCCACTGCGTTTGCGTGAGTCCTATATTTCCTTGAACCAATGCGCATTGCGCCCGGGCTTGGAACATATCCTCTGCAGGTGTGATCATCTCGCGTCAGATGAACCCGAAGCTTGGCTGACCTCGCCCACCTGAACCTCCGGTTCAGGAATGCGGCTCACGGCTCGCGGTGGACACCTATCTGAACTTTCAAAGCCCGGGCCTTGAACTACTGGTTGATGAAGTCCGAGCCCGCCGAGTGCTCGATTGACGATCTGGCACGAGCGCCGGCACAGACGCTGCCTTGGGTGGGCGTGCGCAACTACCAAGCCCGCAATTTCATGCGCGACGCGATGCGCGTCGGCGATGGTGTGCTGTTCTATCACTCGTCATGCCCAAAGCCCGGCATAGCCGGCCTCGCGGAAGTGGCCTCCGCGGCCTATGTCGACGCCACGCAGTTCGAACCCGACAGCCCCTACTTCGACCCCAAGTCCTCACCTGACGCACCGCGCTGGTTGCATGTGGATGTGCGTTATGTGCGCAAGACCCAGCTGCTGAGCCTAGCGGATTTGCGCTCCGAGCCACGCCTGCAAGGCCTGCGCATCCTGCAGCCAGGTAGTCGCCTGTCCATCACGCCAGTTGAGCCCCAAGACTGGGCCCTGCTGCAAACCCTGTTGAAAGACTGTCCCGCATGATCGATCCCTTGCTGCTGGTCGAGCTTTTGGCCCTGGGCCTGGTCGCGGGTTTTCTGGCCGGCTTGCTGGGCATAGGCGGCGGCATGCTGATGGTGCCCTGGCTGACTTGGATTTTGTCGCAGCGCGGCGTGGACGCCGGCATGGCTGTGAAGATGGCCATCGCCACCTCCATGGCCACCATCATGTTCACCTCGTTGTCGAGTGTGCGTGCGCATCACAAGCGCGGCGCCGTGCGCTGGGACCTGGTGCGCGGCCTGGCACCCGGTATCTTGCTGGGCGGCTTGATCGGTGGGGCGGGCATCTTCGCGCTGCTCAAAGGGCGCTCGCTGGCCTTGGTTTTCGCGGCCTTCGTGGGCTTTTCGGCCTTCCAGATGTTGCGCAATAAAAAGCCCAAGCCCAGTCGTGAGATGCCGGGCACCTTGGCCCAAATCGGCGTCGGCACCGGCATTGGCACTTTGTCTGGGCTGGTGGGGGCGGGCGGCGGCTTTGTGTCGGTGCCCTTCATGACCTGGTGCAATGTCGCCATGCACCAAGCCGTTGCCACCAGCGCCGCACTCGGTTTTCCGATTGCACTGGCCAATACCGTGGGCTATGTGGTGAGCGGCTGGAGTCTGCCAAGCGCCCTGCCCGGCGCCTTTGGCTACCTTTACCTGCCGGCCTTGCTGGTGATCGCCTCGGCCAGCGTCAGCATGGCGCCGCTGGGCGCGCGCGCCGCCCACGCCATGAATGTGCAGCAGCTCAAACGCGCTTTTGCCGGACTGCTCATCCTACTGGCGAGCTATATGCTTTACAAAGGCCTGCAGGCCTAAAAAGCGCTCAAGCCTCGAAGGAAATCGAGGCCAAGACCACCTGATTGCCGCCGCGCCGCTGGGCCTCGGCCACCGCCGCCTCGCTAGCTGCCTGTAATTCGTCCTTCTTAGACGCGGTATGCGGGAAACTGGATACCCCCATGGACAGCGACAAGCCCATATCGAGCCCGTTCGTCACGATGATCTGGGTGGCGCATTGGCGCCGCAGCTGTTCCATGCGCGCATGCGCGGTGGCCAAGCCCACGCCAGATAGCAAGACGGCAAAGTGCGTCTCACCGATGCGGCAAGCCGCGTCCATGGCGCGGGTATTGGCGCGCAGCATGCGGCCCATGCCTTCGAGCAGGCGCTCATTGGCCTCAGCGCCGATTTGCTCCACATTGGCCGGCAAGGGGTCCAGCGCGATGATGACCAGGGCGAACTCCCGGTGCTCGCGGGTGGACAAATCAATTTCACGCAGCAGCTGGTCGTCGAACTGGGCGCGCAGATAGAGGCCCGACAAATCGTCGCGGCCACTGCCCTGCTGCAACTCGCGCCGCACCTGTTCCAGATTCTTTTGCTGCTGCTCGATCTGCAGCAAGGCGCGCTGCAAATGCGACTCGCGGTGGCGCTCTTCGGTGCGCTCGTGCCACACCGCCAACAAGAAGTCTTTGTTCAGAGCGATGCGCGTGACGGTGAACTCGCGCCGGCGGCCACCCAGCTCCAGCCTGTGTTCGCTGACCACCACCGACTGCTGCGCCATCACCGCCTGTTCGACCCGGCGGATGCTGACCGCCTCTTCGGCGCGCATCAGCTCGCTGTCATTGCTGCCCACCAGGGTGGCTTGTGCAAACAACTGCGCCAGGCCCGCGCTTGCAAAAACATAACGCCCGGACACCAGTGACTTGACGGCTGCGAAGTTGTTCAGGGGCTCGATCAAGCCAACCCAAGCGGCGGCGACGCCTTGAGCCAGCTCGGCATGCGCACCAAGCCATTGCTGCAAGCTGCCCGGCGGGGGCGAAGTGTCATCGCGCGAAAGGGCTGAAATGTCCATGAATCCTCGAAAATTAGCCATGACAAACAAGTAGCCCTGCGGCAGCACTACACATCAGCAGCCATCGCAGATCACAACAGAGCGAATGTAGACGCGCTCTACTTGCCTGAGCAAGAGTCAGGGCGCTGTAGCGCACACTTTCCCCCTAGGTTGGCAGTGCGGTCGATGGTACCCACAACATGCGGCGTTAGCAGGCCGAAAAGCATAGCTTTTTGCGCGTTTGATTGGCTTGCCGCCACTCAATCAAGGGGTATTCGCGCATTCTTGACCAAGGCCGGCCAGCGCCAACTGCCGTTTAGCCTTTCGGCGGGACAATAGCGAGCCGCGCAACACGGGTTTGCGCGAACTGCCGGAAAAATTTTGAACATGCAATTTGACTTGATCGTGGTGGGTGCTGGCGCAGCTGGCTTGTTTTGCGCCGGCATGGCTGGGCAACGTGGCCAGCGCGTTTTGCTGATCGACCATGCCGAAAAGGTGGCGGAGAAGATCCGCATCTCCGGCGGCGGGCGCTGCAACTTCACCAACCGCGATGTCGGCCCGGCCAACTTTCTGTCCGACAACCCGAATTTCTGCCGCTCGGCCCTGGCTCGCTACAGCTCACAAGACTTCATCAGCCTGGTGCAAAAGTACGGCATCGCCTTTCACGAAAAGCACAAAGGCCAGCTCTTTTGCGACGACTCGCCCGAGCAAATCATCGCCATGCTGCTGCGCGAATGCGAGCTGGGCGGCGTGCAGCGCTGGCAGCCCTGCACCGTGGCCAGCGTCCAGCACAGTGCTGAGCGAGGCTTCGAGCTGGAAACCTCGCGCGGGCCGGTGCAGGCACCGCGCCTGGTAGTTGCCACGGGCGGCCTGCCGGTGCCGAAGATTGGCGCTAGCGACTGGGGCATGCGCCTTGCGCAACGTTTCGGCCACAAAATTGTCGAGCCCCGCCCGGCCCTGGTGCCGCTGACCTTTGACGCCGAGGCCTGGGCGCCCTTCGCCAGCTTGTCCGGCTTGTCGCTGCCGGTCGCGGTCAGCACCGGCAAAGGAAAAACTCAAGGGCGCTTTCTGGAGGATTTGCTGTTCACCCACCGCGGTTTGAGCGGCCCAGCGATTCTTCAGATCTCCAGCTTCTGGCAAGAAGGCCAGGCACTGCAGATTGATCTGGCGCCAGAAGCGGATTTGGGCGAGCAGCTGCAGGCTGCCAAAAGCGATTCCAAGCGCCAGCTCGGCAATGTGCTGGCAAGCCTGTTCCCGCAGCGCCTGGCGCAGGCCTGGCTGGAACGCTTAGGGCTGCAGAGCCAGCGACCCATGCCGGAATGCAAGGATAAAGACCTGCAAACCCTGGCCACCCAGCTGCAAGCCTGGCAGCTCACGCCCAATGGCAGCGAGGGCTGGCGCAAGGCCGAAGTGATGCGCGGCGGGGTCGATACCCGCGAGCTGAATTCGCAAAATATGGAGAGCAAACGGGTGCCTGGCCTTTACTTCATTGGCGAGGTGATGGATGTCACCGGCTGGCTGGGCGGCTATAACTTTCAGTGGGCTTGGGCCAGTGCAGCAGCTTGTGCACGTTCCCTGGACGCAAATTTGTCAAATTGATAAATTTCAGGCTACAATCTTCGTCTTTGCTGGCAAACCATGCGCGTCGATTCGCCACTGATCCAATATAAAAATTGGTTTGGTGCTGAGGCGGATTTCCGGATAAGCCGTTTCAGACGCTTTTCAGAACGTAGTTCAATGTTCTAAAAAGTGACTGGCGAACACCGAGCGCTACTTGAAGGAATTACCTTTTCATGACCACTATTCGCGTCAAAGAGAACGAGCCATTTGATGTGGCACTGCGCCGCTTCAAGCGCACTATCGAAAAACTGGGCTTGCTGACCGATCTGCGCGCCCGCGAGTTTTACGAGAAGCCCACGGCTGAGCGTAAGCGCAAGAAGGCTGCTGCCGTCAAGCGTCACTACAAGCGCGTGCGCAGCATGCAGCTGCCCAAGAAGCTGTACTGATCCCTTCGATACTCGCAAGTAGCCCCGGCGTCTTGCGAAGTTCAGAGATCTGCTAGAAAGAGCCCGCACAGGACGCTGTCGCGGGCTTTTTCTTTTACTACCCCACCATTTCCACGAATTACCTTCCCTCTCTGCCAAGGACTAGCCATGAGCTTGAAAGACCGCATCACCGACGACATGAAGAACGCCATGCGCGCCAAGGAAGCCGACAAGCTGACCACCATCCGTGGCCTGCTGGCAGCCGTGAAGCAAAAGGAAGTGGATGAGCGCGTGGTGGTGGACGATGTGGCCTTGATCGCCATCGTCGATAAGCTGGTCAAGCAGCGCAAAGACTCCATCACCCAATTCATCGCCGGCGGTCGCCAGGATCTGGCCGACAAGGAAGCTGCCGAGCTGAGCATCCTCGAAGCCTATCTGCCGCAGCGCATGTCGGCCGAAGAAATCACGGCTGCCGTGGGCGCCATCGTGAGCGAATTGGGTGCCAAGGGCGCCGCCGATATGGGCCGCGTGATGGCCGCCGTCAAGGCGCAGCTGGCAGGCAAGGCCGATATGGGCCTGGTGTCGGGCGCCGTCAAGCAAGCCCTCAGCAACTGAGTTCTGCCCAAGCGAGGTCAGCATCATGAGCCTACCTATCCAAGCCCTGACGCCTGAGCTGTGCGTGGCCCCGCAATTGGCGCCACAAGCGATGCAGGAAGCCGCAGACGCCGGTTTCAAGAGCGTGATCAACAACCGCCCCGATTTCGAAGGCGGCCCCGATCAGCCCACCAGCGCCGACATGGCCCAAGCCGCCGCAGCAGCGGGCTTGGCTTACCAGCATCTGCCCGTGCAGGGCGGCTACCAGTCGCCGGAAGAAATTGAAGCCTTCCGCGCGCTGCTGGACAGCCTGCCCAAACCGATTCTGGCCTTCTGCCGCTCAGGTGCGCGCTCGTCGCGCCTGTTTGCAGCGGCTTCGGCACTCTGATTCCTCGGTAGTTTCCCTGGATCAGCGGCGTTTCGCCCGGCAAGGGCAGCGCGCCTCGCTACAGTGACACATCGGGCGCTTTGCGCCCTTCACTTTTTGTTGGTTGGCCCAAGCCGCCAGCAGAGGATGTGTCATGAATGCCCTTCTTGCCCTCGCCCGGGCGATCGATCGACTCAGCGCCCGCTTTGGCCGCCTGGCCAGCTGGGCGGTGCTGCTGTCTTGCCTGATCAGCGCCGCCAATGCGCTGGTGCGCTACGGTTTTGACTACAGCGCCAACGCCTTCACCGAAATCCAGTGGTACCTCTTTGCTGCCTGCGTGATGCTGGGCGCGGCCGAGGTGCTCAAGCTCAATGAGCATGTGCGGGTGGACCTGCTTTACAGCCGCCTGTCCGGGCGCGGCAAGGTCTGGCTGGATCTCCTGGGCCTGGTGTTTTTCCTGCTGCCCGTGATGGCCTATCTGGCCTGGCTTTCCGCCGATATGTTCTGGCTCAAACTCAGCACCGGCATGCAGCCGGGCGATAGCGTGGCCAGCCTAGGACTTGGCCCCTATCTGTGGAAGCTGTTCAGCAGCGGCGAAGTGTCGGCCAATGCCGGCGGCCTGATCCGCTGGCCGGCCGCGCTGCTGCTACCCCTGGGCTTTGGCCTCGTTTGCTTACAAGGCTTGGCCGAGCTGATCAAGCGCGCGGCCTGGCTGAACCATCGCCTGGAGATGGACATTCACTACGAAAGGCCGCTGCAATGATGATGGCGATGGAGAGCTTCCCGCCGCTGATGTTCGCGGGCCTGATCGCCGTTCTGCTGATTGGCTTCCCTGTCGCCTTTTCGCTGGCGTCCCTAGGCCTGGCTTGCGGCTTTTTTGCGGTCTCGCAAGGCTGGTTCCCGGCCGAGTTCATGAGCAATCTGCCGCAGAACGTCTTTGGCATCTTGTCCAACGACTTGCTGCTGGCCATCCCTTTTTTCACCTTGATGGGCGCCCTGCTGGAGCGCTGTGGCCTCGCCGAGGACATGCTCGACTCGATGGGCCAGCTCTTCGGCCCGGTGCGCGGCGGCCTCGGCTATTCGGTCATCATCGTCGGCTTCATTCTCGGCGCCATCACCGGCACGGTGGCCGGCCAGGTGATTGCGATGGCGATGATCTCGCTGCCGGTGATGATGCGCTACGGCTACAACATGCGCTATGCCACCGGCGTGCTGGCGGCCTCGGGCACTATCACGCAGTTGGTGCCGCCCTCGCTGGTGCTGGTGGTGCTGGCCGATCAGCTGGGCCGCTCGGTGGGCGATATGTACAAGGCCGCCTGGGGCCCCTCGATTCTGCAGGTGCTGATCTTTGCGATCTACACCTTTGCGCTGAGCCGCATCAAGCCGGACTATTTACCGGGAGTGCCAAAGTCGGCCCGCACCCTGCAAGGCTGGGCGCTGTGGAAGAAATGCCTGCGCGGCATCATCCCTTCCGCGATTCTGATCTTCGCCGTGCTGGGCAGCATGGGCGGCTTGCCGGGCATCAACACCGCCATTTGCACCCCCACCGAGGCCGGCGCCATGGGCGCAGTCGGCGCCTTCATTCTGGCCGCCCTGCATGGCCGCCTGAATTGGCCCCTGGTGCGAGAAGCCATGGCCGGCACCATGCGCATCACCGCCATGGTGGTGTTCATCCTGATCGGTTCACGCACGTTTTCGCTGGTGTTTCAGGGCGTCGAGGGTGGCATCTGGATCGAGCAATTGCTGAGCCATTTGCCAGGCGGGCAGATCGGCTTCTTGATCGCCGTAAACATCTTCATCTTCTTCCTGGCCTTCTTCCTCGACTTCTTCGAGATCGCCTTCATCATCCTGCCCTTGCTGGGACCGGTGGCTGACAAGATGGGCATCGACCTGGTCTGGTTCGGCGTGATGCTGTGCGTGAATATGCAAACCAGCTTCATGCACCCGCCCTTCGGCTTTGCGCTGTTCTATCTGCGCGGCATTTCCGACACCTTGTTCAAAAGCGGTGCCATCCCGCGCAAGGTCGAATCGGCCGACATTTACATGGGCGCCATTCCCTGGGTGCTGATGCAGCTGATCCTGGTGGCGGTGGTGATATTTGTGCCGCAGTCGGTCACCTTCTTCCTGGACAAGGAGAAAGCCGTGGACATGAATCAGGCGACCGAGTTGCTGCAGAACATGGGCAAGGCCGCGCCAGCACCAGAACCAGCTTCTGGCTCAAGCGCCCCGGCAGACGGGGCTGAAGATGACCCCATGGCGGCTGTGCGGCGCGCTATGGAACAGGATGCCGCCAAGAAGTAAGGCCTGAAAAGACGCCCCACCCATCAGGCCTGTTCCGCACTAGTGCGGCCCGGCCTGATCTAGGTCACTCTTGCTTAGAGCTTTTGCGACTGCATGAAGTCGTCGAACTTCGCCTCGGTGAAGCGGAACCAGATGTTCTGGTCGCGGCGGAAGGTGGCGAAGTCTTCGTAGACCTTCTTCCAGCGCGGATTCTTGGCCGACAACTCAGCGTACACCGCTTGCGACTCCTTGAACGCGATGTCCATCACGTCCTTGGGGAAGGGGAAGAGCTTGGTGCCCGAGCCCACCAATTGCTTGAGCGCCTGAGGATTTCGGGCGTCGTACTTGGCCTGCATATCCACATGGACCATGGCCGAGGCGCACTCGACGATGGCCTTGTACTCGGCGGGCAGGCTGTCAAAGGACTTGGTGTTGATGAAGAAGTCCACCTGCGGGCCGCCCTCCCACCAAGCCGGGTAGGCGTAGAAAGGCGCCACCTTGTTGAAGCCCAGTTTCTGGTCGTCGTAAGGACCCACCCATTCGGCCGCGTCCACCGTGCCCTTTTCCAGGGCCGAATAGATTTCGCCACCCGGCAGATTCAGCGGCACCGTGCCCATGCGCTCCAAAATGCGCCCGGCGAAACCGCCGACGCGGAACTTGAGGCCCTTCATATCCGCCACCGACTTGATTTCCTTGCGGAACCAGCCGCCCATCTGCGCGCCGGTATTACCGCCGGGGAAATTGATGATGTTGTAGCCGCGGTAGAACTCGCGCATCAGCTTGAGGCCATTGCCCTCCACCATCCAGGCCGTCATTTGCCGGCTATTGAGCCCGAAGGGAATGGCGCAGCCCAGGGCGAAGGTTTCGTCCTTGCCGAAAAAATAATAGGGCGCCGTATGCGCCATCTCGACCGCGCCGCTTTGCACGCCGTCCACCACCTGGCCCGGCGGCATCAACTCGCCGCCGGCATGGGTGGAGATTTGGAACTTGCCACCGCTCATCTCGCCAACCTTCTTGGCGAAGAGCTCGGCCGCGCCGTACAGCGTGTCCAGCGACTTCGGGAAGCTCGAGGCCAGGCGCCAGCGGATGGCCGTCTGCGCATGCACCACAGCGGGCGCGGCGCCGGCGGCCAGAACACCGGCCAGGCCGGCGTGGCTAACGAAGGATCGACGTTGCATGAAAGGTCTCCTGATCGGTTGTGAGTTTTTCTATCACAACGATTCTAGGGAAGCCTCTCCACCCTTCCGCAGGGGCAAACCCGCCCTGCCCCTCGGCCCATCAACTTTAGCTGCCGGCGAGTTTCATTTTGCTGATCAGCAGCGAGCCGACCGTCTTGCCGCCCATGGTGTAGGTGTCGCGGCCGATGCCGATGATGTTTTGGAACATCTCCGGCAGGCTGCCGGCAATCGTCACCTCATGCACGGGGAAGGCGATCTCGCCGTTCTCAACCCAGTAGCCGCTGGCGCCGCGCGAGTAGTCGCCGGTGACGTAGTTGACGCCCTGCCCCATCAGCTCGGTCACGAACAAGCCCGTGCCCAGACGGCGCAGCATGGTGGGCAGGTCATCGCCCGGCGCAGTGAAGCGGCTGGTCATGCGCAGATTGTGCGAACCACCGGCATTGCCGGTCGTCTTTAGCCCCAGCTTGCGGGCTGTGTAAGTGGACAAGAAATAGCCTTGCAAAACGCCGGCGTCGACCACCTTGCGGGCACGCGTGGTAACGCCTTCGTCGTCGAAGGGCGAACTGCCCTTGCCCTTGCGCTCATGCGGATCCTCGGCGATGTCGATGTGCGAGGCCAGCACCGGCTTGCCCAGGCTGTCGAGCAAAAAGCTGGCGCGGCGATACAGCGCCCCGCCGCTGGTGGCCTGCACCAAGGCACCCAAGATGCCGGCGGCAGCGGAGTTCTCGAACAGCACCGGCACCTCGGCCGTGGCCACACGGCGCGACTTCAAACGCGACAAGGCGCGCTCGGCGGCATAGCGGCCGATGGCCTCGGGCGAAGCCAGATCATTGGCGTCGCGCATGGAGCTGTACCAAGCGTCACGCTGCATATTCGCACCGCGCCCGGCAATAGGCGCCACCGAGATGGAATGGCGCGAGCTGGCATAGCCACCACGGAAGCCGCGGCTATTGCCCGAATAGAAATGCGAGGTCTGGGCCGAGACAGCAGCGCCTTCGCTATTGGTGATGCGCTTGTCAGTGGCGAAGGTCGCGGCCTCGCAGCGCAGGGCGATCTGCGCAGCCTCGTGCGCGTCGATGACCCAGGGGTGGAACAAGTCCAGCTCCGGGCGGGCGCTGGCGTCCAGCGACAAATCTTCCGGGTCAGGCAAGCCGGCAACGGGGTCTTCGGCCGTGAAGCGGGCGATGTCGAAAGCAGCGCGCACCGTGTCGCGCAGGGCCTTGGGCGAAAAGTCGGAAGTGCTGGCATTGCCGCGACGCTGGCCCACATAGACCGAAATGCCCAGGGACTTGTCGCGGTTGCGCTCCACATTCTCCAACTCACCCATGCGGGTGGACACCGACAGGCCGCAGCCCTCCGACACCTCGGCCCCGGCGTCACTGGCACCGATGCGCTTGGCCTCGGCCAACACATCCTCGATCAATTCCTGAAATTGCTCCACCCGATAGGCAAAACCGCTGCCTGCGGCGGACGATTGGGCGGACTGAGCGGGGGAAATAGGTGAGGAAGGCAGGTCGAGCTTGGGCATGAATATGAGCTTTGGGAGTGAAGCGGCCGACAAATCAGCAAAGCCGTAAGGCCCGGCTGGGCGGCAAAGCGCAGAACTGGGGGACAATCATAAGGTCGCGGAGCCATGCCAGCGCATCCGCAGCCGCTTTACTCAAAGCGCGCCAAAACCAGCAGCACCGCAGCAATATGAGAACACAAGAAGAATTCCCCTCAGAGGACGACGACTTTGATCGTCCCAGTAAAAGCCAGCTCAAGCGCGACATGCTTGAGCTGCAAGATCTCGGCGAAGATCTGCTGACCTTGCCGGCCAGCCGTATCGATCCCTTGAATTTGCCCGAAATTCTGGCCGACGCCATCAAGGCAGCCAAGAAGATCACCGCCCATGAAGGCCGCCGCCGCCAGATGCAATACATCGGCAAGCTGATGCGCCGGGTCGATCCTGAGCCACTGCGCGAGGCCGTTGCCGCCTTCAAGCTTGGCCATGCCAAGGACAGCCTGGCCCTGCACCAGAGCGAAGCCTGGCGCGAACGGCTGCTGAAGGATGACGCCGCCCTGCAGAGCTTCATCCAAGAGCACGAAGGCATCGACGTGCAACAACTGCGCAGCCTCGTGCGCGCCGCCCGCAAAGATGCTGCGCTGGAGCCTGAAAAGCGCAGCGGCCGCGCCTACCGCGATCTATTCCAGTTCATCAAGGCTGAGCAATTGCGCGTCAACCCCAAGGAGGCAGCTTCCGACCCCGATGAGGAAGCCGCCGATGAGTGAGGCGAAGCCTGCGCCGACATCGGAGCCGGTGCGCATTGGCATCGTCTCCATCAGTGACCGGGCCAGCAGTGGCGTTTACGAAGACAAAGGCCTCCCGGCCTTGCAAGACTGGCTGAGCCGCGCGCTGCGTAACCCGGTCAGCTTCGAGCCACGCCTGATTCCCGACGAGCGCGCGCTGATCGCCCAGACCTTGCGCGAACTGGTGGACGAGGCCAAGTGCGACCTGGTGCTGACCACCGGCGGCACCGGCCCGGCGCTGCGCGATGTGACGCCCGAGGCCACACTGGATGTGGCGGACAAAGAAATGCCCGGCTTCGGCGAGCAGATGCGGCAAATCTCGCTGCGCTTTGTGCCCACAGCCATTCTGTCTCGCCAGGTGGCGGTTATTCGCGGCCAAGCCTTGATCATCAATCTGCCCGGTCAGCCCAAGGCAATCGCCGAAACACTGGAAGGCCTCAAGAGTTCAGACGGCGAAACCCTAGTCGCCGGCATCTTTGCGGCCGTGCCTTATTGCATCGATCTGATTGGTGGGCCGTACCTGGAATGCCGCGAAGAAGTGATCAAGGCATTTCGGCCGAAGTCCGCGCAGCGGCCAGTAGCCGGCTAAGTGCAGAGCATGGCGGGAGCCATGCCCGGCCCCAGATGCGCGAGCCAAGCAGTTTCGCGAGACGCGCAGTTGCTTACTTGACCAAGCGGCTCAGTGAGGCCGCATCAAAGGTCTCATCCTGCTGCGCATCATCCGGCACGCAATTGCCCATCTTCTCGCCCGAAGCGGCCGAGAGTTTGCACACCGCCTGCCAGAGCAAGGCAATTTGATGGTCTTGCAGGGCTGCGCTGTCAATCAAGCCGCGCATGGCTTGCGCCATCGGGTCATCGCCTTGCGACACACCGTAGGCCGAAAAACCCATGCGCGCGGCCACTTCCTCGCGCTTGGCATCGGCCTTGGCCTCGATGATGCGGGCCGGGTTGCCCACGGCGGTGGCGCCGGCCGGCACCGGCTTGGTGACCACCGCGCCCGAGCCCACGCGGGCACCTGCGCCCACCGTGAACCCGCCCAACACGCAGGCATTGGCGCCGATGATGACGCCGGCCTCCAGCGTCGGGTGGCGTTTGGCGCCCTTGACCAGCGCGGTGCCGCCCAGCGTCACGCCTTGGTAAATGGTGCAGCCTTCGCCGATTTCGGCCATCTCACCGATGACGATGCCCATGCCGTGGTCGATGAAGACACGGCGCGCGATGGTGGCACCGGGATGAATTTCGATGCCGGTGAAAAAGCGCCCCAGGTGCGAGATGAAGCGGCCCGCCCATTTCAGCCCATGGGTCCAGCACCAGTGCGCCACGCGATGGAACATCAGGGCGTGCAGGCCGGGGTAGCAGGTCAACACCTCCCAGGCGGATCGCGCAGCAGGGTCGCGCTCAAGAATGCAGGCAATGTCTTCGCGCAGGCGATTGAACATGATGGGGGCGTGGGCGGGGAGCCGGATCGGAACAGGGGCCGGCCAGTTTAGCGGGCCGCGCCGAATCACGTCAGGCGCACCCTTGAAACGGCTGCCTAGCCAGGGCTTTAATCGGACGGCCCAACGATCAGATAGCCGGCCAGTCCGCGAATCCGACCAGCCGACTTCAGTCTTCGCTATTCGATCCCGTCTTGGCGCCCGCAGCCGCCGCAGTCTTGAGCATGGCGCGCGCCACGCCGCGCCAGATATGCACTTCTTCCTTGGTCAGCTGCGCGCGATTGAACAGCTGATTCAGGCGCGGCATCAGCTTGCCGGGGAGTTTGGGGTCTAGATAGTCAATCGCCTCCAGCCCTTGCTGCAGATGCGTCAGCAAGCCTTGCACGGCGGGCATATCGGCCAGCTGCGGGTCAGGCGTGCGCGCCTGCACCGCAAATCCACCCAGGGCTTGGCGCCAGTCATAGGCCAAGAGCTGCACGGCTTGGGCCAGATTGAGCGAGCCGTAGTCGGGGTGGGTGGGAATCGACAAGACGGCGTGGCAGCGATACACATCCTCATTGCTCATGCCGTAGCGCTCGGAGCCGAACACCAGCGCCAGTTTGTGATCGCTGGCGGCCAGCTCGGCAAACAAATCGCGCGGCGCGCGCAGCGGCGGGCCGAAGTCGCGCGGCGTCATGGCCGTGGCGCAGGCAAAGGTGCAGCCGTCCAGGGCTTCATCGAGCGTGGCGACGATGCGCGCGCGCGCCAGAATGTCGGCCGCGCCACTGGCCATGGCCACGGTTTCTTCCTGACACAGCACATCAGCGAAGCGCGGCGCCACCAGCACCAACTCGGAAAAACCCATCACCTTCATGGCCCGGGCCGTGCTGCCCACATTGCCCGGATGGCTGGTTTGAATCAGAACAAAACGTGTCATAAGTTGGCCGCCGCACAGCAAAGCTCGACGCGCACAGGTTTAAGCGGTTAAAATCAGGGATTATCCGGGGTCGCTAGCTCGACTCTGCGAGATGCTCTTTATTTTTGCCAGTCCACCTCACCCGCTGCCTTTTCTTCGCAAAAGCGTCAGCGGTCAAATATCAAGGTTCTACGAATGACGCAGCAAGCCGCTCTCCATCCCATGCTCAATGTCGCCATCAAGGCGGCGCGTGCAGCTGGTGCCATCATCAATCGGGCCTCCATGGACCTCGATATTCTGCGCATCAACACCAAGTCGCCCAATGACTTCGTGACCGAGGTGGACCAAGCCGCTGAGCAAATCATCATCGAAACCCTGTTGCAAGCCTATCCCGACCACGGCATCCTCGCCGAAGAGTCGGGCCGCGAGCATGGCAACAAGACTTCTGAGTTCGTCTGGATCATCGATCCGCTGGACGGCACCACCAACTTCATCCACGGCCTGCCGATGTACTGCGTGTCGATCGCGCTGGCGCATCGCGGCGTGGTGCAGCAAGCCGTCGTTTACGACCCCACCCGCAACGATTTGTTCTACGCCACCAAGGGTCGCGGCGCCTTCATGAACGACCGCCGCCTGCGCGTGTCTAAGCGCACCCGCCTGAGCGACGCGCTCATCGGCACCGGCTTCCCCTTCCGCCGTGGCGACAACTTCAAGCGTTATATGAAGATGTTTGAAGCCGTGATGGTGGAATGCGCCGGTCTGCGCCGCCCAGGCGCCGCCGCCCTGGACCTCTGCTATGTGGCCGCCGGCTACTACGACGCCTTCTTTGAAACCGGCCTGCAGCCTTGGGATGTGGCGGCTGGCTCTCTGATCATCACCGAAGCCGGTGGCCTGATCGGCAACTTCACTGGTGAGTCCGACTTCATGCATCAGCGCGAAGTGCTGGCCGGCAGCCCCAAGATCTACGGCCAACTGGTGCCTATCCTGGCACCCTACACCCGCGTGATCAAGGAAGAAGAAGCCGCTGCCGACGCCGCCGGCGTGGGCAAAGACAGTGCCGCCGCCGCAAACGCCGCTGATGCCGTGGCCGCAGCCGCCGCGCCGAAGAAGCGCGCCGCCGTGCGTATCCGCAAGGGCGAAGAAGGCGACGAACAAGCTTAAACAAAGCAATCCACACGAAGGGAACTAAACTCCGTCCCAAGCTTCGTGTCACACCAAACAAAGCCCTCTTCCGAGGGCTTTGTTCATTTTTCCGCCCATTTCCTCACTCATGAGTCAAACCCCAGACTTCTCGGCCCACACCCCGGTGATGGCGCAATACCTGCGCATCAAGCATGAACATCCGGACGATCTGGTGTTTTTCCGCATGGGGGATTTCTACGAAGTCTTTTTTGACGACGCCCGCCAAGCCAATGCCTTGCTGGACATCACCCTGACCACGCGCGGCCAAAGCGCGGGCGAGCCGGTGGTGATGGCCGGTGTGCCGGTCAGCGCGCTGGAGTCCTATCTGGCCAAGCTGATCAAGCTGGGCGTGCCGGTGGCGATTGCCGAGCAGGTGGGCGATGTGGCCACCAGCAAAGGCCCGGTGGAGCGCAAGGTGGTGCGCGTGGTCACCCCCGGCACCGTGACCGACACGGAATTGCTGGCCGACAAGCAAGACTCGGTGCTGATGGCCGTGGTCACGCAAGGCAAAACCTACGGCCTGGCGTGGCTGTCGCTCACCCAAGGCCATATCGGCTTGGCCGAATGCAGCGACAAAGAGCTGCCCTCCTGGCTGGCGCGCTTGAGCCCGGCCGAGGTGCTGGTGGACCGCGAACGCCAGCCCGCCGCAGTGCTGGCCGCGCGTGCGCCCATCACCAACCGCCCCAGCTGGCAGTTCGACAGCGCCCTGGGTGCACGCAAGCTGTGTGAGCAACTGGCCGTGGCCAGCCTGGCCGGCTTCAATGCACAAGAGTTGAAGGCGGCCCACGCCGCCGCTGCCGCCTTGTTGAGCTATGCCGAACACACCCAGGGCCGTGCCCTGGCGCATGTGAAGGCCTTGACGGTACAGCGCAGCGGTGAGCTGCTGGACATGCCTCCCGCCACCCAGCGCAATCTGGAACTGGTGCAGACCTTACGCGGCGAAACCTCGCCCACGCTTTTGTCCTTGCTGGACAGCTGCCGCACTGGCATGGGCAGCCGCGCCCTGCGCCATTGGCTTTTGAACCCCAAGCGGCAGCGCACCGAAGCGGTGGGCCGCCACGATGCGATCGACGCTTTTTTGCGCAGCAGCCCCGAGCCGCTGCGCGAAAGCCTGCGCCAGGTTTCGGATGTGGAGCGCATCGCCGCCCGCATTGCCCTGCGCCAGGTAAGGCCACGCGAGCTGGCGGGCTTGCGCGCCACCTTGCAAGCCTTGCCCGCCCTGCACAACACCTTGCCGGCAGGCAGCGCCTTGATTGACGAGCTGGCCGCCGGGCTGCGCGCCTCGCCGCATATCGAAGAACTGCTGCGCCGCGCGATTGCCGAGGAACCGGCAGTGCTAGTGCGTGACGGCGGCGTCATCGCCAGCGGCTTTGATGCGGAGCTGGACGAGCTGCGCGCCATCAGCCAGAACTGCGATGCGTTTTTGCTCGACCTCGAAACCCGCGAACGCAGCCGCACCGGCATCGCCAATCTGCGGGTGCAGTACAACCGGGTGCATGGCTTTTACATCGAGGTCACGCAAGGCCAGGTGGACAAAGTGCCGCTGGACTACCAGCGCCGCCAGACGCTCAAAAACGCCGAGCGCTACATCACGCCCGAGCTGAAGGCCTTTGAAGACAAAGCCTTGTCGGCGCAAGAGCGGTCCTTGTCGCGCGAGAAGCTGCTGTTTGAGCAGATCCTCGACCAGTTGATTGAAGAATTGGCACCGCTGACCCTGCTGGGCCGCGCCCTGGCCAGCCTGGATGCGTTGGCCGCACTGGCCGAGCGCGCCAGCAGCCTGGGCTGGTGCCGGCCCGAGTTTGTCAGCCAGCCCTGCATCGCCATCACCGCAGGCCGGCACCCGGTGGTGGAAGCGCGCCTGCGCGAGACCGGCGCGGGTGAGTTCATGGCCAATGATTGCCAGTTCGACGCCCGCACCCGCTTCGCCGTCATCACCGGCCCGAATATGGGTGGTAAGAGCACCTTCATGCGCCAGGTGGCTCTGATAGCCTTGCTGGCGGCCATGGGCAGCTATGTGCCGGCCACTGCCTGCCGCCTGGGGCCGCTGGACGCCATCCACACCCGCATCGGCGCGGCGGATGACCTCGCCAACGCCCAGTCCACCTTCATGCTGGAGATGACCGAGGGCGCGGCGATTTTGCACAGCGCTACCGAACAATCGCTAGTGCTGATGGATGAGATCGGTCGCGGCACCTCCACCTTTGACGGCCTGGCCCTGGCCGGCGCCATCGCCAGCCATCTGCACGACAAGACCCGCGCGTTCACGCTGTTCGCGACGCACTATTTCGAGCTGACCGAATTCCCCACCAAGCACCCGCAAGCCATCAACTGCCATGTTGGCGCGGTGGAGAGCGGCGAGAACATCGTCTTCCTGCACGAGATTCAGCCCGGCCCCGCCAGCCGCAGCTATGGCGTGCAAGTGGCACGCTTGGCCGGCATGCCCGCCAGCCTGGTGCGCCAGGCGCGCGCGACGCTGGAAGCGCTAGAAGCCAAGGCCAGTGCAGGTGACGTACAGATCGATTTGTTTGCCGCGCCACCGGAACCCAGCAGCCCTGCCGCCGAGGTGACAAGTGCGTTGCAGCAGGCGATGAATGATGTGAACCCAGACACCCTCAGCCCCCGCGAGGCCCTGGACCTGATCTACCAACTCAAACAACTGAGCCTTCCCGCATGAGCGCCGCCGCCAGCAAGACCCTTGTTTTCTCGCACGCCAATGGCTTTGCCTCGGGCTGCTACCGCGTGCTGTTTGAAAGCTGGCGCGCTGCTGGCTGGCAGGTCCACGCCCTGCCCCAATTCGGCCACGACCCCAAATTTCCCGTCACCAGCAACTGGCCGCATTTGCGCGATCAGCTGATCCATTTCATCGAGCGCGAAGTTCAGCCGCAAATGACCACGCCGGGACCGGTGATGCTGCTTGGCCACTCGCTGGGCGGCATGCTGAGCTTGCTGGCCGCTTGCCGGCGTCCCGATCTGGCCCAGGGCCTGCTGCTGCTGGACTCCCCCGTTTTCACCGGCTGGCGCGCCCATAGCGTGCGGGTGATGAAGGCCACGCGCTTGATGCCGCGGGTGTCTCCGGGCCGCATTGCCCAGCAACGCCGCCACGAATGGCCCGACCGGGCCGCGGTATTGGCCCACTTTGCCGCCAAGCACAAATTCGCCCGCTGGGACCCGCGTGTCTTGCAAGACTATGTGGACAGCGGTTTCGAAGAGCGCCATAGCAAGACGCATATGAAGTTTCACCGCGAAGTGGAAACCCGCATCTACGACACCCTGCCGCATCACCTGGGCCCCTTGCTCAAGCGCCACCCGCCGCAATGCCCGGTGGCCTTCGTGGCCGGCACCCAATCCGAAGAGCTGCGCCAGACCGGGGTAGGTGCCTCCAAAGCCCTGGCCGGCAGCAATTTTCACTGGATGGAGGGCAGCCATCTTTTCCCCTTCGAGCGCCCCGATGACACGGCCGCTTTGGCCCTGCAATTGCTCGATGTGATGCGTGCGCAGCGCGCGCTCTGACATCGTCGACACGGCTTCGCCCGAATTCGGGCCGCCACCTCGCTATAATCACTTTTTACCACCACAGCGTTTTTGAGACGCTGCAAGACATGACCAAATACGTCTACGTCACAGGCGGTGTGGTGTCCTCACTCGGCAAGGGCATCGCATCAGCTTCTTTGGCTGCCATCCTCGAATCGCGCGGCCTTAAAGTCACCCTCATCAAGCTCGATCCCTACATCAATGTGGATCCGGGCACGATGTCGCCCTTCCAGCACGGCGAGGTCTTCGTGACCGAAGACGGCGCGGAAACCGACCTCGATTTGGGCCACTACGAGCGCTTCATCACCACGCGGATGAAGAAGGCCAATAACTTCACCACCGGCCAGATTTATATGTCCGTGCTGGAGAAGGAACGCCGCGGCGACTACCTGGGCAAGACCGTGCAGGTCATCCCTCACATCACCAACGAAATCCAGGATTTCGTGCGCCGTGGCGCCGGTGCTGGCACGCCTGACGCCGTGGATGTGGCGATCGTGGAAATCGGCGGCACGGTGGGTGACATCGAGTCCCTGCCCTTCCTCGAAGCCGCGCGCCAGATGAGCCTGAAGGCCGGCCCGAACAACGTCGCCTTCGTGCACTTGACCTATGTGCCCTGGATCGCTGCAGCCGGCGAGCTGAAGACCAAGCCGACCCAGCACACAGTGCAAAAGCTGCGCGAAATCGGTATTCAGCCCGACGCCTTGCTGTGCCGCGCTGACCGCCGCATCCCCGACGACGAGCGCGAAAAGATTTCGCTCTTCACCAATGTGCCCGAGTACGGTGTGATCTCCATGTGGGACGTCAACACCATCTACAAGGTGCCACGCATGCTGCACGAGCAAGGTCTGGATCAGCTGATCTGCACCAAGCTGCAACTGAACACCCGCTCGGCCGATCTGAAGCGTTGGGACACCCTGGTCAACGAGGTTGAGAACCCCGCCAAGGACGTCACCATCGCCATGTGCGGCAAGTACACCGACCTGTCGGACAGCTACAAGTCGCTCAACGAAGCCCTGCGTCACGCCGGCATCCACAACCACTCGCGCGTCAACATCGAGTATGTAGACAGCGAAATGCTGACGGCCGACAACATCGATCAGTTGAAGCAATTCGATGCGGTGCTGGTGCCCGGCGGTTTCGGCAAACGCGGCGTGGAAGGCAAGATTCTGGCCGCCCAATATGCCCGCGAGCACAAAGTGCCTTACCTGGGCATCTGCCTGGGCATGCAGGTCGCCACGATCGAATACGCACGCCATATGGCAGGCCTGGCTGGCGCTAACTCGACCGAGTTCGATCCCGAGTCGCCGCATCCGGTGATCGCCCTGATCGACGAGTGGCAAGACGCTGACGGCAGCATCCAAAAGCGCGACGAGAAGAGCGACCTCGGCGGCACCATGCGCCTGGGCGCGCAAAGCTCGGACGTGGCCCCCGGCACGCTGGCCTATGACATCTACGGCCCGGTTGTGACCGAGCGTCACCGCCACCGTTTTGAAGCCAACGAGCAATACCTGGAGCGCCTGCAAAGCGCCGGCCTGGTGATCTCGGCCATCACCCAGCGCGAAAAGCTGACCGAAATGGTCGAGCTGCCGCGTGCGGTGCACCCCTGGTATGTGGGCGTGCAATTCCACCCGGAATTCAAGTCCACCCCTTGGGACGGCCACCCGCTGTTCACGGCCTTCATCAAGGCCGCCCTGGATCACAAAGCCGCAGCGTGAGCCTGAACTGACCGCATGAGCAGCGCCTACATCCTTGCCAACGTCCAAGTGACCAACCCCGTCCAGTACGGGGAGTACATCAAATTCTCCAGCCAGGCCATGCAAGCCCATGGCGCGGAGGTTTGCGTGCGCGGCGGCAAGGTGGAGGTGCTGGAAGGGGACTGGGCGCCCGAGCGCGTGGTGCTGCTCAAGTTCCCTTCGCTGGCTGCGGCCAAAGCGTTTTACGAATCCCCCGAATACAGCCAAGCTCGGCAGGCCCGCGCCGGCGCCGCTGTGATGCGCATGGTGTTGATCGAAGGCGTTTGAGACCCGCAACACAAGACGCGGCGGCAGCCGTCCTCTTGTTCTGCGCTGGTAACGCAAAACTGGCACCATGCACGGCTTGAATTGAGATTTTGACCTTTTGGAGACTGAAGAATGAGTGCCATTGTTGACATCGTCGGCCGCGAAATCCTTGACAGCCGCGGCAACCCCACCGTTGAGTGCGATGTGTTGCTGGAATCCGGCGTGATGGGCCGTGCCGCTGTGCCCTCGGGCGCCTCCACCGGCTCGCGTGAAGCCATTGAACTGCGTGACGGCGACAAGAGCCGCTACCTGGGCAAGGGCGTGTTGAAGGCGGTTGAGCACATCAACAGCGAAATCTCCGAAGCCGTGCTGGGCCTGGACGCTTCCGAGCAAGCCTTCCTGGACCGCACCTTGATCGAGCTGGACGGCACCGACAACAAGGGCCGCTTGGGCGCCAACGCGATGCTGGCCGTCTCCATGGCCGTGGCCCGCGCTGCGGCCGAAGAATCTGGCCTGCCCCTGTACCGTTACTTCGGCGGCATGGGCGCGGTGCAACTGCCGGTGCCGATGATGAACGTCATCAACGGCGGCGCACACGCCAACAACAGCCTGGACCTGCAAGAGCTGATGATCATCCCCGTCGGCGCACCGAGCTTCCGTGAAGCCGTGCGCTGGGGCGCGGAAGTGTTCCACGCGCTGAAGAAGATCTTGCACGACAAGGGCATCAGCACCGCCGTGGGCGACGAAGGTGGTTTCGCGCCTAGCGTCGAGAACCACGAAGCCGCCATCCAGATGATTCTGGACGCGATTGCCCTGGCCGGTTACACCGCTGGCGAGCAAATCGCCATCGGCCTGGACTGCGCTGCCAGCGAGTTCTACAAGGACGGCAAGTACGTGCTGGAAGGCGAAGGCGGCCTGCAGCTGACGGCCCAAGAGTGGACCGATATGCTGGCCACCTGGTGCGACAAGTACCCCATCATCTCGATCGAAGACGGCATGGCCGAAGGCGACTGGGATGGCTGGAAGCTGCTGACAGAGCGTCTGGGCAAGAACGTGCAGATCGTGGGCGATGACTTGTTCGTCACCAACACCAAGATCTTGCAAGAAGGCATCGACAAGGGCATCGCCAACTCGATCCTGATCAAGATCAACCAGATCGGCACCCTGACCGAGACCTTCGCCGCCATCGAGATGGCCAAGCGCGCCGGCTACACCGCCGTGATCTCGCACCGCTCAGGCGAAACCGAAGACTCGACCATTGCTGACATCGCCGTCGGCACCAATGCCGGCCAGATCAAGACCGGCTCCATGAGCCGCTCTGACCGCATGGCCAAGTACAACCAGCTCCTGCGCATCGAAGAGGACCTGGGCGATGTGGCCTTCTACCCCGGCCGTAAGGCTTTCTACAACCTGCGTTAAAACAGGTTTGGTGCATTGAGATGCGGCCCTGGTGCGAATTGCACCCGGGCCGTATTGCTAATTGCTCACGTCATTCGGCCGCAAGAATTGGCCACGAGCTTTGGTTACACTGCCAACGTGAAATCCATCAGCTTCATCCTCGCTGCGTTTTTGCTCATCATCCAGGCTCAGCTCTGGCTGGGCAAAGGCAGCCTGCCGCGCGGCGCCCAGCTGCGTGAGGAGCTGGCCAAGGCCCAAAGCGCCAATGAACAAGCGCGCGGCCGCAATGCCCAAATCGAGGCCGAGTTGCGCGACTTGCGCGAGGGCCTGGAGATGGTGGAAGAAAAAGCCCGCAACGAGCTGGGCATGATCAAACCCGACGAAATCTACGTCCAAGTTCGGCGCTGAGCTTCCCGAATCGCTTTAGCCCAGAACCCCATGATGGACGACCTGCTGCAGTTGCTGCAACCCCTTCTGACGCCCGCCTTCACCCTGCTGGGCAGCCCGATTACCTGGACCGAAGTGCTGGCCTTTGTGATGGCCGTGTGGATGGTGATCTGCAATATGCGGGTCCATGTGCTGGCTTGGCCGCTGGCCATCCTCAGCTCCTTGCTTTACTTCTTGCTCTTCTGGAACGGCAAGCTGTATGGCGAAGCCTCACTGCAATTGATGTTCGCAGGCCTGGCCGTTTGGGGCTGGTGGCAATGGCTGCGCGGCAAGGATGATCAAGGCCAGCAACTGCGCGTGCGGCGCCTGAGCCCACGCGGCCTGGGCGCGGCCGTGCTGCTCACCCTGCTGGCTTGGCCCGTGCTCGGCCTGTTCTTGCATCACCAAACCGACTCCACCCTGCCTTACTGGGATGCCCTGCCGACGGTGGCCAGTCTGCTGGGCCAGTGGTTGCTGGGACGCAAGTACCAAGAAAACTGGTCGGTGTGGGTGTTGGTCAATATCGTCAGCGTGACCCTCTTTGCCTACAAGGGCTATTGGCTCACTGTCGTGCTCTACGCCGTGTTCATTCCCATGTCTGTGGCCGGTTGGCGCGCTTGGCAAAAGCAGCTGCCCGCCGCTAGCCACGCCGCATGAGCCTCTCTAGCCCTACGTCCCCGATTCAGCCGCAGCCGGGCTTGTTGATCGCCTTGTTGGGCGCCGAGAGCACCGGCAAATCGGTGCTGGCCCAGGGCTTGAGCCAAGCGCTTGAGCAGGCCACCGGCCTGCGCTGCACCACCGTGCCCGAGTATTTGCGCGCGTGGTGCGACCAGCATGGCCGCACCCCACTCGCCAGCGAACAGCTGGACATTGCCCGCATGCAAGCGGCACACATCGATGCCGCCGCCCAGACCCATCAGTTGGTGGTCTGCGACACCACGCCGGTGATGACGGCCGTCTACAGCCAGCTGCTGTTTCAAGACAGCAGCTTGTGGCCCGAGGCCCTGGCCTTTCAGCGCCGCTGCAGCCTCACCCTCGTCACCGCGCTGGACTTGCCCTGGGTGGCAGACGGCATGCAGCGCGATGGCCCTCAGGTGCGCGCGCCGGTCGATGCCGCCCTGCGCCAAGGCTTGATTCAGGCGGGCTTGAGCTGGTCGGTGGTTTCGGGCAGTGGGGCGGCGCGGCTGGAATCAGCACTCAACGCCGTCAGCCCCTTGCTGATGAAACGCCATGGCGTGCCCGCCATGCCGGCACGCGGCTTGTTCACCCGCTTAGATGAGCGCCAAGCCAATCTGCCGGCGTGGCAATGGCTGTGCGAGAAATGCGATGTGCCGGAGTGCGAGCACCAGAGCCTGCGGCTGGCGCAGAAACTGGCCTAAGGATAAAAGCCAGGGCCGCTGCAAGCAGCTCGCCCTGCGCCCTCAAAGCGTTTACTGAACCGTCTCGGTGCCGCCGGGCTGGGCCAAGTCCGCCGCGAAGAGCGCACCCATGTCCACGGCATCGAAGTGATATTGCAGGCCGCAGAACTCGCAGCCGATTTCCACATTGCCACGCTCGGCCAGAACGCTGTTAACTTCCTCCACACCCAAGCCCTTGAGCATCTGGCCAACCCGTTCACGCGAGCAGCTGCAGGCAAAGCGAGGCGTCAGCGGCTCGAAGCGGCGCACGGTTTCTTCCCAGAACAGGCGGCGCAGCACGGTGTCGGCATCCAGGGTCAGCAACTCCTCGGACGTCAAAGTCGCGGCAAGCATGCTGATGCGATTGAAGGCATCCGACAAGCCGATGTCGTCCTCATGCTTGCTGCCGCCCAAATTGCCCACGCCCTCCAGCGGCAGGCGCTGAATCAAGAGGCCGGCGGCCATCTCGTCGTTGGCGGCCAAGACCAGCTTGGTGTCGAGCTGTTCGGACTGCAGCATGTAATGCTCCAGCACCTCGGAGAGCTTTTGCAGCGGCTCGCGCTGGTCGCCATGCAAGGGCACCACGCCTTGGTAGGGCTGCTGGCCCGGGAACTTGTCCTTGGGGTCCAGGGTGATGGCGCAGCGACCTTGGCCGTGCACATTCAGCATGGCTTCGAGTTGCGCGCCCTCGGGCACCTCGCCCACCAGCTTGGCGGTGGCACGGAAGCTCAAATCATGCTGCGCTTCGGCCACGGCCAGCTTGACCGGCCCGTCACCAAACACCTGCAGCACCAAGGCGCCGTTGAACTTGATATTGCTCTGCATCAGCACGGCTGCCGCGGCCATTTCGCCGAGCAAGGCGCGCAACTCCGGCGGATGGGCACCGACGGTCTCACGGCGCTTGAGCACCTCACGCCAGCCTTCGGTCAGGCGCACCAAGATGCCGCGCACGGGCAGGCCTTCGAACAAGAATTTGTGCAGTTCACTCATCAGTCAATTTCTCTAATTCAGTGGGTGACAGAGTGAGTCGCTGTTGGCGCGAGGTCTGCCACGCCGGTTCAAGCCAGCTTCTTCAGGCCGCGCGCGTAGGCGCGGCCGTTCTCGATGTAATGGGCGGCGCTGAGCTTCAGGCCTTCGATCTGCTCGGGGCTCAAGGGGCGAATCACCCGCGCCGGGCTGCCGACGATCAGCGAGCCGTCCGGGAACTCTTTGCCCTCGGTCACCAGCGCGCCCGCGCCCACCAGGCAATGCTTGCCGATCTTGGCGCCGTTGAGCACGATGGCACCGATGCCGATCAGCGAATAGTCGCCCACCGTGCAGCCATGCAGCATCACTTTGTGCCCCACGGTCACGCCCTCGCCCAGCACCAGCGGAAAGCCATGGTCGGCGTGCAGCACCGAGGCGTCCTGGATATTGCTGCGCGCGCCGATGGTCAGCGATTCGGTATCGCCACGCAGCACCGAGTTGAACCACACGGTGACATCTTCACCCAGCGTGACCCGTCCGATCACCTCGGCGCTGTCGGCCACCCAAGCCGAATCGGCGACGGTGGGGGCATCCTCATCCAGTTGATAAATGGCCATTGCGTTTCAAACTCCAGGGCAGGCACTGCAGAGCTATTGCCCTGCTTGCAGCAAAAACGAATGATTTTACCGGCCAGCCCAATTCCGCGTGCAGGCGGGACAATGTGGGCATGGAAATTCGTCGCCGCGCCCTGGAAGTCCTCCGTATCCCCGACCCCGCCCTGAAAGCCGCCGCCGCCCGCGAGCTCTATCAAGCCGCCTTGGCGCAAGTGCAGCAAGGCCTCGCGCTGGATACCGACACCGTCTTCACTACCCCTGCCGACCTGCCCGGCCGCCCGGTCCGGCCACGGCTGCTATCGGCCTTGCAAGTGCCGCATCGCTCGCCCTTCACCCGCGAGGGCAGGGCTGCGCTGATTCACGCCATTGCCCATATCGAATTCAACGCCATCAATCTGGGCCTGGACGCCGCCTGGCGCTTCGCCGGCATGCCAGTGCAGTTTTATCTGGACTGGCTGCAAGTGGCCGCCGAAGAGGCCCTGCATTTCAACCTGCTGCATGAACATCTGCAGCAGACCCTCGGCCATACCTACGGTGACTTTGATGCCCACGACGGCTTGTGGACCATGGCCGAAAAAACCGCTGCCGATGTGCTGGCCCGCATGGCCCTGGTGCCGCGCACCTTAGAAGCGCGCGGCCTGGATGCCACGCCGCCCCTGCAGGCCAAACTGGCGCGTGCAGGGGATCAACGCGCGGTGGACATTCTCGACATCATCTTGCGCGATGAGATCGGCCATGTGCAGATTGGCAACCACTGGTACCGCCACTGCTGCCGCGAGCGCGGCCTGGACCCGATTGCGCTCTACCCCGAGTTGGTGGCGCGTTATGAGGCGCCGCGCCTGCGGCCGCCCTTCAATTTCGATGCCCGTGAAGCCGCCGGCTTCAGCGCCGAAGAGCTGGCTTACTTGCGCAGCTGATAATTGAGGGCTTTGCCGCCCTTAGCCCGCCCTTCCCGGCTCTCCCTGCCTCAGCTTCCTCCATGACACGCGTTCAAGCCAACTTCCTGCTCGTTTTCATCGCTCTGATCTGGGGATCGGCCTTCGTGGCCCAGGCGCAAGCCATGGCGCATCTGGGGCCTATGTTGTTCACCGGCGTGAGGTTTTTGATCGGTGCGCTGGTGATCACGCCCTTCGTCTGGATGGAGTGGCGCAAGCAGTCGGCCCGCGGCAAGGCATTGAAGCCGCGCGACTTCGGCAAGATCGGTGCGCTGGGTAGCTTGCTGGTTTTGGGAGCGGCCATGCAGCAAATCGGCATCGTCAGCACCACGGTCACCAATGCCGGTTTTCTGACCGCGCTCTACGTGCCCTTGGTGCCGGTGCTGGGCTGGCTGCTCTTGCGGCAGTTGCCGCATTGGTCGGTGTGGCCGGGGGCGCTGGCCTGTTTAGTGGGGGCCTTCTTGTTGTCGGGCGCGCAGCGACTGGAGATCGGCACCGGCGACCTCTGGGTGATCTGTTCGGCCCTGCCCTGGGCGGTACATGTCTTGATGGTGGGCCGGGTGGCTGATCACATGGCCGCCCCCTTTGCCGTTGCCTTCGGGCAGTTTGTCGTCTGTGGTTTGCTGGCCCTGGCCTGGGGCCTGCTGTTCGAGACCAATCAATGGGCCGATGTGCAAGCCGCGCTGAGCCCCTTGCTCTACACCGGCGTGTTGTCGGTCGGCGTGGCTTTCACCGCGCAGGTGGTGGCGCAGCGTTACGCGCATGCAGCGGACGCGGCCATCATCTTGTCCTCCGAGACCTTGTTCGCCGCCGCCTTCGGCTTCGTGCTGATGGGCGACCGGCTCAGCCCCGCCGGCTGGCTGGGCTGCGGCCTGATCTTCGTCAGCATGGTGATGGTGCAGTTGCTGCCTACCCTGAGCAGCTTGCGCAGCAGCTGGAATTCGCGCGAGGCGTGACGCACTCAGCAGCGGCCCACTCCAGATGGGGCGAGCCGCTGCTGAGGGATGAGCCGGCCTACAACTCGAAAGCCGTAGTCTTCTTGACCGTGCGCAGCACCAACATGGAGTTGGAGCGCGCCACGCCGGGCAGATGCATCAGCACATGGCTGTGCAGGCGCTCCAGATCCTCGGCGTCCTTGTACGCAAAGCGCAGCAGGTAGTCGTTCGTGCCGGCGACGTAAAAGCAATCGAGGATCTCGGGAATATCGCGCACCGCTTGCTCAAAAGCGCCCAGCGCCTGCGGCGTCATGCGTTCCAGATTGACGATGGTGTAGCTGGTGCCCGGCTGGCCGATGGCCTTGGGGTTGATCAGCGCCACATAGCCGCTGATGACCCCCGCCTCCTCCAGCGCCTTGACCCGCCTCAAGCAGGCCGAGGGCGATAAGTGCACCTGCCCGGCCAGCTCCACATTGGAGAGCCGGCCATCCTTTTGCAGGACATTGAGAATATTGCGATCAATCGCATCCAAATTCACTTCCGAACTCATTTTTCGAATTTTCTGCCGCTAGAGCGCAAGATCATCGCACGAACGTGCAAAACCGAGGGTTTGACCGAGCCAGCAAGCGCAAGCACATTGCGCGCCACTCTCTCTAAACTGAGCGTCAGTTAAAGGAGTGCTTGGCCCATGTCTCAGAACCTCGATGCTTACTGGATGCCCTTCACGGCAAACCGGCAATTCAAAAAATCTCCGCGCCTGATCACTGGCGCTGACGGTATGTATTTCCGCGACGACAAGGGTCGCCAGATCCTCGACGGCGTGGCCGGTCTGTGGTGCGTCAATGCCGGCCACAACCGCCCGCGCATCGTCAAGGCGATTCAGGAGCAAGCCGCCGAGCTGGACTTCGCCCCGCCCTTCCAGATGGCGCACCCCAAGGCCTTCGAGCTGGCCACGCGCTTGGCCGAGATCAGCCCGGCCGGCCTGAACAAGGTTTTCTACACCAACTCCGGCTCCGAATCGGTGGAGACGGCGCTGAAGATGGCAATCGCTTATCACCGCGTTCGCGGTGAAGGCGCCCGCACCCGCCTGATCGGCCGTGAGCGCGGCTACCACGGCGTGAACTTTGGCGGCATCTCGGTCGGTGGCATGGTGGGCAACCGAAAGATGTTCGGCACCATGTTGGGCGGTGTGGACCATATCCGCCACACCCATGATCCGATGCGCAATGCTTACTCGGTCGGCCAACCCGCTTATGGCGCCGAGCTGGCCGATGATCTGGAGCGCATGGTCGCCCTGCATGATGCGTCCACGATTGCGGCCGTGATCGTCGAGCCCGTGGCCGGCTCCACCGGCGTGCTGATCCCGCCGCAAGGCTATCTGCAGCGCTTGCGCGAGATTTGCGACAAGCACGGCATCTTGCTGATTTTTGACGAGGTCATCACCGGCTTCGGCCGTACCGGTCAGCCCTTTGCGGCCCAGACCTTCGGCGTCACGCCCGATCTGATGACGGTGGCCAAGGGCCTCACCAATGGCTGCGTGCCCATGGGCGCGGTGCTGGCCAAACAGCACATCTACGACACCTTCATGACCGGGCCCGATCATTTGATCGAGTTCTTCCACGGCTACACCTACTCGGCCCACCCACTGGCCTGCGCCGCGGCCATCGCCACCCTGGACACCTATGCCGAAGAAGGCCTGCTGACCCGCGCCAGCGAGATGCAAAACTACTTCGCCGAGAGCCTGCACTCCCTCAAGGGTGAGCCGCATGTGATTGATGTGCGCAATATCGGCCTGGTCGGCGGGGTGGAATTGGCGGCCTTGCCGGGCGAGCCGGCCAAGCGCGCCTTCAATGTGTTCCTCGATTGCTGGGAACAAGGCTTGCTGATCCGCACCACAGGTGACACCATCGCCTTGAGCCCACCGCTGATCATCGAGCGCAGCCACATCGATCACATCATCGCCACCCTGCGCGCAGCACTGCGCCGGGCCGCCTAAGACTCATCCGAGCCAAGCAACGAGGATTTGCCTAGCGTTTATGACTTTACTGAGCATCGACCGCGAGCTGAGCCGCGACTCCTACTACCAGGCCAGTGCCACCCGCACTGAATCATTCGCCCCCTTGCAGGAGAGCATCAGCGCAGATGTCGTCATCGTCGGCGCGGGCTTGGCGGGCTTATCGGCAGCGATTGAGCTCGCGCAAGCCGGCCGCCAAGTGGTGCTGCTGGAAGCAGGATTGGTCGGCGGCGGCGCCTCCGGCCGCAACGGCGGGCAGGCCATCCACGGCCTGGCCTGCGACCAAGAATCCATCGAGGCCCAGGTCGGCCTGAGCGAAGCCAAAAAGATCTGGGCCATGACGCTGGAAGCACTGGACATCGTCCAGCAACGCTGCAGCGAGCACCAGATTGAAGCCGACTGGCAAAACGGCTTCCTCAGCCTGGCTACCTCGCCGGGCAAAGCCCGCCAACTGCTGCAATGGCAGCAGCGCATGGCCGAGGTCTACGACTACCCGATGACGCCGATCTCGGTGCACGAAATCCAAGACTGGATTGCCAGCCCGCGCTTTTGCGCCGGCGTGCACGACCCGCGCTCCGGCCATCTGCATCCGCTGAAATACTGCTTGGGGATGGCGGCCGCAGCACGCAAACTGGGCGTGCGGATTTTTGAGAATTCCGCCGTCACCCGCCTCGACGAGGGTCAGGTCTTGACCGTGCACACGGCCCAAGGCCAGGTGCGGGCGGGCCAGGCCCTGCTGGCCGGCAACGTCTATCTGCAGGAAGTCGCCCCCAGCTTAGCGCCCGCACTTGGTGCACGCATCATGCCAGTCGGCACCTATATCGTGTGCAGCGAGCCGATTGAAGCCAACCGCATGCAAGCCTTGATTCCCAGCCGCTCCGCCGTGTGCGATACCAACTTCGTGCTGGACTATTTCAGGCCCACGGCCGACCAGCGCATCCTTTACGGCGGCCGGGTCAGCTACAGCACCGCCTCGCCACGCTCGGTGAAGGACAGCATGCGCCAACGCCTGCTGCTGAGCTTCCCGCAACTGAGCGATGTTGGTATGGAATATGCATGGGGAGGGTTTGTGGATATTTCTATGAATCGCGCGCCAGATTTTGGTCGCCTCGGCGCCGCCCGCAACGTTTACTACTTGCAAGGTTTCTCGGGCCATGGCCTGGCGCTGACAGGCCTGGCCGGGCGCGTGGTGGCCGAGGCCATGCAAGGCGATAGCTCACGCTTCGATGTATTCGCCCAGTTGCGCCATCACCCCTTCCCGGGTGGCAAACTGTTCCGCATGCCCGCGCTGGTTTTGGGCATGGCTTACTACCGTTTGAAGGACTTGTTAGCGTGAAGCGCGAATCCATGAACCGAAGCAAGCCGCTGGTGTTGGTGCCGGGATGCAATCGACCCGTGGGCGATCACCCCTTCCACATCGTCGGCAAAAAGTACATCGACGCGGTGCGCCTGGCCGGCTGCCTGCCCCTGGTGGTGCCGGCCTCCACCGAGGACGAGTTGGACGAGTTGATGGCGCTGGCCGACGGCCTGCTGCTGACCGGCTCACCCTCGAATGTGCACCCCAGCCATTTCGATGAAGAGGTGCACAACCCCGAGTTGCCGCTGGACCCGACACGCGACGCCTGGACCCTGCCACTGATTCGGGCCGCTGTAGCCAAGGGCCTGCCCATCTTTGCCATTTGCCGTGGCTTTCAAGAAACCAATGTGGCCCTGGGCGGCAGCCTGCACCAAGCGGTGCAAGAACAGCCCGGTTTGCAAGACCACCGCGCGCCGGAGAACCAGCCGCCCGAGATTGCCTACGCGCCGCAGCACCCGGTCAACATCATGCCCGGCGGCGTGCTGGAGCAATTGCTGGGTCACGGCACAGTGATGGTCAATTCCCTGCACGGCCAAGGCGTCAAGCAATTGGCGCCGGGCTTGCGCATCGAGGCGGTCGCGCCCGATGGGCTGGTGGAAGCCTTCAGCGTTGAAGCCAGCCCCGGTTTTTCGATCTGCCTGCAATGGCACCCGGAATGGCAAGCGGCGCAGAACCCCGTGTCCATGGCCTTGCTGCAGGCCTTTGGCCAGGCCTGCAAGGACTACCGCGCACGCAGCAATAAACCCATGGTGGAGGCGGTTCGCGACCCTGAGACGTAGTGCCTTTGTTCGCTGGTCTAACACCCCCGGGTGCCTAGGGCCCCGGGTTCATCGACGAACAAAGGAATCTCATGGTTAACCGCAACAACTTCACCTTCAGCGAACTCGAAACCTGGCTGCAAGAGCAGCGCGTGACAGAAATTGAATGCCTGGTGCCGGACTTGACCGGCGTGGCGCGCGGCAAGATTTTGCCGCGCCAGAAATTCACCGAAGACCGCGGCATGCGTTTGCCCGAAGCGGTGGTGGCGATGGGCGTGACGGGCGAGTTCCCGGAAGAAGGCCCCTACTACGACGTCATCAGCCCCAACGACCGCGATATGCATTTGCGCGCCGACCCCACCACGGCCCGCCTTGTGCCTTGGGCAGTGGACCCCACCGCGCAAATCATCCACGACTGTTTTGACCGCGACGGTGAGTTGGTGCCCTTCGCCCCCCGCTCGGTGCTGCGCCGTGTTTGCGGCTTGTTCGAAGCCGAGGGCTGGGACCCAGTAGTGGCACCTGAGCTGGAGTTCTATCTGGTGGCCCGCAATAGCGACCCCGACATGCCGCTGAAGCCGCCCATCGGCCGCTCCGGCCGCGCCGAGACTTCGCGCCAGGCTTACTCCATCGACGCCGTCAACGAGTTCGATCCCCTGTTCGAAGACGTCTACGAATACTGCGAGAAGATGGAGCTCAACGTCGACACCTTGATTCACGAGGTGGGCGCCGGGCAGATGGAAATCAACTTCTTCCACGCCCACCCCATGGGCTTGGCCGACGAGGTGTTCTTCTTCAAGCGCACGGTGCGCGAGGCGGCGCTGCGCCACGATATGTTCGCCACCTTCATGGCCAAGCCGATTGCCGGCGAGCCGGGCAGCGCCATGCATATCCATCAAAGCGTGATCAACAAGAAGACCGGCCGCAATCTGTTCAGCAACGAGGACGGCTCGGCCAGCGATGAATTCCACTGGTACATCGGCGGCCTGCAGAAGTACATTCCCGCCGCCATGGCCTTGTTCGCCCCCTATGTGAACAGCTATCGCCGCCTGGCCCGCCACACCGCCGCCCCCATCAATATTCAATGGGGCACCGACAACCGCACCGTCGGCATCCGCTCACCGCTGGCGCCGCCACAAGCGCGCCGCATCGAGAACCGCGTCATCGGCGCCGATGCCAACCCCTATGTCGCCCTGGCCGCCACGCTGGCCTGCGGCTATCTCGGCATCAAGAACAAGATCGAACCCTCGCCCGAGTGCAAGGGCGACGCCTATCTCGGCGACTTCCAGCTGCCACGCAGCCTGGGTGAAGCGCTGACGCTGCTGCGCGAAGAGAAGGAACTCGCGGCCATCTTGGGCGAGCAATTCGTGACCGTCTACACCGAGATCAAGGAGATCGAGTACGCCGAGTTCATGAAGGTCATCTCACCTTGGGAGCGCGAGCATCTGCTCTTGCATGTTTGAACCCGCGCCGCCCGACACAAGATTTCAGGAGAAGCTCATGAGCCACAACCCAAGCTCCAACACATTGACCAGCAAACGCAGCACCGCCGAATGGCAGGCCGCTGACTCGCGCCACTTCCTGCACCCCTTCACCGACTTCAAGGGCCTGGCCCAGAAGGGCGCGCGCATCATCGAGCGTGCCGACAACATCTACCTCTGGGACAGCGAGGGCCACAAAATCCTCGACGGCATGAGTGGCCTGTGGTGCGTCAACGTGGGCTATGGCCAGCAGTCGCTGGTGGACGCCGCCACCGCGCAGATGAAGCAACTGCCCTTCTACAACGCTTTCTTCCAGACCTCCACCACGCCGGCCATCGAGCTGGCCGAAGTGCTGGCCGAGATCGCGCCCCCCGGCTTTGAGCATGTGTTCTTCACCAGCTCGGGTTCGGAAGGCAATGACACCGTGGTGCGCATGGTGCGGCGCTACTGGGATGTGCTGGGCCAGCCCGAGCGCCAAATCATCATCGGCCGCAACAACGGCTATCACGGTTCCACCATGGCCGGGGCATCGCTGGGCGGCATGAGCGGCATGCATGCACAAGGCGGCCTGCCCATCCCCAATATCAGCCATATCGAGCAACCGCATTGGTTTGAGCTGGGCGGCACGCAAAGCCGCGAGGAGTTCGGCATCACCGCCGCGCGCTGGCTGGAAGAAAAGATCCTGGCCGTGGGCCCAGAGCGGGTGGCGGCCTTCATCGGCGAACCCATCCAGGGTGCTGGCGGCGTGATCGTGCCGCCATCGACCTACTGGCCCGAGATCCAGCGTATTTGCGATAAATACGGCATCTTGCTGGTCAGCGACGAAGTGATCTGCGGCTTTGGCCGCACCGGCAACTGGTTCGGCTGCGAAACCGTCGGCTCCAAGCCCGACCTGATGACCTTCGCCAAGGGCGTCACCTCCGGCTACATCCCCCTGGGCGGTGTGATGGTGGGTGAACGCGTGGCCCGCGTGCTGATCGAGCAAGGCGGCGAGTTCAACCACGGCTTCACCTACTCCGGCCACCCCACGGCCTGCGCGGTGGCCCTGGCCAACCTGAAGCTGCTGCGCGAACAAGACACGGTGCGCAAGGTGCGCGAAGAGCTCGGCCCCTATCTGGCCAAGCGCTTTGCCGAACTCAATGAGCATCCACTCGTGGGCGAAACCCAGACCTGCGGAATGATGGGCGCGGTGCAGTTGGTGAAGGACAAGGCCACCCGCCAGACCTTCGACGGCGCACTGGAAGTCGGCATGATGTGCCGCGCGCACTGCTTTGCTAACGGCCTGATCATGCGGGCTGTGGGCGACCGCATGATCGTGGCGCCGCCGCTGGTGATGACGCTGGCGCAGATCGACGAAATGATGGTGCTGATCAAGCGTTGCCTGGATCAGACGCTGGCTCAACTCAAGAGCCAGGAACTGCTTTGATGTTGCTTGGCGGGGCTGACACAGCCCTGCCCTTTCCATGGCAGATCGGGCTGACACAGCCCCGCTTTTGTCATGGCGGATGGGGCTGAATGTCGCCCCCTTCGGGTAATGGCGGATGGGGCCAAGCTGTACCTAGCCCTAGACTGATTTTTGACAGTTTGTCCCTAGCTCAACCTCGCTCAACACTTCAGGAGTGTCACTTCATGATCGCTAAAAATCTTCGCCGTCTGGGCTGCCTGAGTTTTGCCATTGCGGCTCTGCTGGGCGCCAATGCCCATGCGCAAGAAGAAGAAAAGGTCTTGAACGTTTACAACTGGTCGGACTACATCGCCGAAGAAACGCTCAAGAATTTCGAGAAGGAAACCGGCATCAAGGTGCGCTACGACATTTTCGACAATAACGAAATCGTCCACGCCAAGCTGGTGGCCGGCAAGACCGGTTACGACATCGTCGTGCCCTCGAGCTACTGGGCCAAGTTGCAGGCCGACGGCGGCCTGCTGCGCAAGATCGACAAGTCGCAGATCCCGAACTACAAGAACCTTGACCCCGATCTGCAGGCCCAGCTGGCCAAGCTCGATCCGGGCAATGAGTACATGGTGAACTGGCTCTGGGGCTTCACCACTGTCGGCATCAACGTCGACAAGGTCAAGGCCGCGTTGGGCAGCACGCCTATGCCGGACAACGTCTGGGATCTGGTCTTCAAGCCCGAGTACATCTCCAAGCTCAAAAGCTGCGGCGTGAGCTTCCTGGACTCCGCCACCGAAGTGGTGCCGGCCGCCCTGCACTATCTGGGCAAGCCCGCCTACAGCAAGAGCCTGTCTGACTACGCCGCCGTGCCCGCACTGCTGAAGTCGATCCGCCCCTCGGTCACGCTGTTCAGCTCCTCGGGCTATATCAACGATATGGCCAATGGCTCGATCTGCCTGGCACTGGGTTGGTCCGGTGACATCAACATCGCCCGCCAGCGCGCCATTGACGGCAAGACCGGCCAGAAGATCGAAGCGCTGATTCCGAAAACCGGCGGCATCATCTTCATGGACACCATGGTGATCCCCGCCGATGCCAGCCACCCCGGCAACGCGCACAAGTTCATCAACTACATCCTGCGCCCCGAGGTCCACGCCAGCTTGACCAACAAGGTCTTCTACGCCAATCCCAATAAGGAGTCGAAGAAGTTCATCAAGCCCGAAGTGGTCAACAACCCCAGCGTGTTCCTGAGCGATGCGGATATGAAGCGCATGGCCGCGCCCGACGCGATCAATAACGACGTCCGCCGCCAGATGACGCGCATGTACACCTCGTTCAAGACCGGCCTGTAAGCAGCGGCTTCGGCGCGCATAAGAAAACCTTCGAGGAGGAGCGATGAGCTCAAGCCCGGCCTATCTGCAAATTCAAAACGTAGTGAAAGACTTTGGGGGCGGCTCCATCGCCGTCAACAATGTTTCCATCGACATTGCCAAGGGCGAGATCTTCGCGCTCCTGGGCAGCTCGGGCTGTGGCAAGACCACCTTGCTGCGCATGCTGGGCGGCTTTGAGACGCCCACCAGCGGCCGCATCATCTTGAACGGGCAGGATTTGGCGGGCTTGCCGCCCTATGCCCGGCCCATCAATATGATGTTCCAGAGCTATGCCTTGTTCCCTCACTTGACGGTGTGGGACAACATCGCTTTCGGCTTGCGGCGCGATGGCATGCCCAAGGATGAAATCGGCTCTCGCGTCGAAGCCATGCTCAAGCTGGTGCAGTTGGGCAAATTCGCCAAGCGCAAGCCGCATCAGCTCTCAGGCGGTCAGCAGCAACGCGTGGCCCTGGCGCGCAGCCTGGCCAAGAAGCCGCAACTGCTTTTGCTGGATGAACCCCTGGGCGCGCTGGACAAAAAGCTGCGCGAAGAAACCCAGATCGAATTGGTCAACATCATCGAAGACGTGGGCGTGACCTGCGTGATGGTGACCCATGACCAGGAAGAGGCCATGACCATGGCCACCCGCATCGCGGTGATGAGCGAAGGCAGCATTCTGCAAATCGGCGCGCCGGCCGACATCTACGAAACCCCGGCGACGCGTTTCGTGGCCGACTTCATCGGCAACGTCAACATGATGGAAGGCAGCTTGTCGAGCGACAACCCTGACCACGTCATCATCGACTGCGCCGACTGCCAGCATTACGTCGGCCACGGCATCACCGGCGTGGCGGGCATGGCCGTCAGCGTGGCCTTGCGGCCCGAGAAGATTCGCCTCAGCACCGACAAGCCCGCCAACCCGCTGGGCGAGTACAACCAGGTGCTGGCCAAGGTGCGTGAGCTGTCTTATTTCGGCGCCTTCACGCTCTATCACCTGCAGCTGCCCAGCGGCCAGATCATCAAGGTGAGCGAAAGCAATCTGGAGCGCCACCGCAGCGACCCGCTGACCTGGGACCAAGAGGTCTGGGCCAGCTGGTCGCCCACCTCGCAAGTGGTGCTGACGCAATGAGTGCGCCCAGCCGTTCCCTCCTGCCTGCCCGGCTGAGCAAGCTATTGCGCGGGCGCAGCCTCGTCATCGGCATTCCCTATGCCTGGCTCTTGATCTTTTTTGCCCTGCCTTTTTTGATCATCCTGAAGATCAGCGTTTCCGAGATGGAGACGGTGCACTTCAAGGACCTGACGAGTTATACCGACGGCGTCTTTCACATCGCCATCAAGACCGCCAACTACCTCTTCATCACCCAAGATGATATGTATGTGCGGGCCTATCTGATCAGCCTCAAATACGCCGCCGCCACCACCCTCGGCTGCCTGCTCATCGGCTACCCCTTTTCCTACTTCATGGCGCGTGCCAAGCCCAATCTGCAGCCTGCCCTGCTGATGCTGGTGATGCTGCCCTTCTGGACCAGTTTCTTGCTGCGCGTCTACGCCTGGAAAGGCCTGCTGGGCGAAAACGGCTGGGTAGCCAATGCCATCGAAGCGCTGGGCTTTGATCGCGTCTTGCTGGCAACCGGCCTGATTCCGGCACTGGGCAATTTGATGCACACGCCCTTCTCGCTGGTGGTGGGCATGGTCTACACCTATCTGCCCTTCATGATCCTGCCGCTCTACGCCAATCTGTCCAAGATGGATCTGCGTTTGCTGGAGGCCGCCAGTGATCTGGGCGCCACGCCGTGGACCGCTTTTTGGCGCATCACGGTGCCGCTGTCCAAGGCGGGCATCATTGCCGGCTCCATGCTGGTGTTCATTCCCTGCGTGGGCGAGTTCGTCATTCCTGAGCTGCTCGGCGGCCCGGAGACCTTGATGATCGGCCGCGTCTTGTGGGACGAGTTCTTCAGCAATAACGATTGGCCCATGGCCTCGAGCGTGGCCGTGGTGATGGTGCTGCTGATCCTGGTGCCGCTGGCGCTGTTCAGCAAGTACCAGGCCGAAAGCCAGGAGGCCCGCCCATGAGCGCCGAGATCAAAAGTAACGCCAAGCGCGCCCTCTTCGGCCCCGGCTTCACACGCGGCTTTGGCCGCAGCTGGCTGAGCCTGGGCTTTTTTTTCCTCTACCTGCCCATCCTGGCCCTGATCGTCTACTCGTTCAACGACTCGAAGATTCCATCGGTCTGGGGTGGCTTCACCATGCGTTGGTACAGCGCCTTGCTGGAGGACCGAGAAGTCTTGAACGGCCTGCGCCTGTCGCTGGAGATTGCTGGCCTGACGGCCTGCGCCTCGGTCATCCTCGGCACCTTCGCCGCCTTCGCCCTGGTCAAGTACAAGCGCTTCACCGGCCGCACCTTGTTCACCGGCATGGTCAATGCGCCGCTGGTGATGCCCGAGGTCATCATCGGCTTGTCTCTGTTGCTGATGCTGGTGTCCATGCAGCGCGCCACCGGCTTCCCCGAGCGCGGCGCCATGACCATCTGGCTGGGCCATCTGCTGCTGGGCATGTCCTATGCCACGGTGGTGATTCAGGCACGCCTGACCGAGCTCAACCCGCAATTGGAAGAGGCGGCCATGGACCTGGGCGCCAAGCCCATGCAGGTGTTTGCTTTGGTGACGCTGCCGATGATTGCGCAGTCCATGCTCTCCGCCTGGCTGCTGACCTTCACCTTGTCGCTGGACGATGTGGTGCTCTCGGCCTTCCTGTCCGGCCCCGGCTCCACCACCCTGCCCCTGGTGATCTTCTCGCGAGCGCGGCTTGGCGTCAGCCCCAGCATCAATGCGGTGGCCACCGTGATCATCGTGGTGGTCTCCATCGGCGTGGTGCTGGCCAGCTACTGGATCGCCCGCAAGGAGCGCCAACGCACCCTTGAAATGATGGCCGCCCAGCGCAGCCACGGCTGAGCCAGTCAACAAGCTCAGCGCGCCCGACATCTCAGTTCACCCCATTCACCCAATTTCAACCCTCAATGCGGAGTCCCACCAAATGAAGAAAAAAGCATTTGCAGCCCTGCCTCTGGCCCTCAGCCTGGCCCTTGCCGCGGCCTACCCTGGCTCCGCCCTGGCGCAAAGCAATGAAGAGTTGTTGAAAGAGTTGCGGGCCCTGCGCGACCGCGTCGGTCAGTTGGAAGACAAGCTCAAAGCGGCCGAGTCCAAGCCAGCAGCCACCGCGCCGCAATGGGGCATGACCCCGCAGCAAGTGCAGGACTTCAACCGCATCGCCGTCAAGACCGAGGCGCTGGAAGATGCGCAGGAGATGCTGGGCATGAAGAACCTCAAGGTCTCGGGCTTCCTCGACCCGACCTTCATCTACAACCGCAACAACAATAGCGCCGGCTTTCAGCTCTTCAACAAAGACGCCTACGGCTACGACAACGGCTACTTCGGCATGGCCGCGCTGGACATCACCAAGGAAATGGAAGGCGGCACCAAGTGGCGCCTGACCCTGGCGCCGGAGCGCGGCGCGGGCGCTTCTTTCAACACCGGCTCCATCGTGCATGAGGCCAGCGTCAACATCCCGCTGGGTGACTTGCAGACTCGCCTGTGGCTGGGCCAAATTCCGGACTGGACGGGCTATGAAATCACCCTGCCGCCCGGCAACAAGCTGATCACCCACAACCTGCTGTTCGACTTCACCGCGCCCACCGCCTACACCGGCGCCGTGATGGACCTGACCATCGACAAGTGGTTGGTCAAGGTCGGCCTGGCTAACGTCAACAATGCACGCAAGTCCAGCGGCAACAAGACGCCGGCCCTGATCTACCGCGTGGACTATGCCAAGGGCGAATTCCAGGGCTTTGGCTTCACCGGCCTGCACGGTAAGGCTTACAACTATGCCGCCGACGCCCTCGATGCGAACGGTGACCTGCGCTTTGCCGGCGATAACGGCCGTGACACCCGCGTCGATATGCTGGAGCTTGACGCCTATTTCATTCGCGGCGACTGGACCCTGCAAGGCCAACTCAGCTGGGGCCAGCAGCGCAAGAGCGCCATCTTCAACGAAGACGGCCAGATGCGTGATGCCACCTGGACCGGCGTGTCCGCCCTGGCCGCCTATAAATTCATGCCGCGCTGGGAGATGGTGGCGCGCGCCGACTACCTCAGCAATAGCAAGAACGGCGGCGGCTTGTTCGGCTACAGCAGCGACGACGGCCGCAACGGCCTGGGCCGCGGCTATGGCTTTGCCTGGGATGATGCCAACCCCGATCCGGAAGTCGCCAGCAAAGGCGCCAACCGCTACGAGTTGAGCCTGGGCTTCAACTACCTCTTCAACGCCAACACCACCTTCAAGTTCGAGTACCGCTTTGACGGCTCCGACCGCGCCGTCTTCATGGACCAAAGCACCGGCAACTGGCGCAAGAACAACCATCTGCTGGGCACCTCGATGGTGGTCAATTTCTAAGACGACAAGCGAATAGAGAAGGAAGACCATGAGCGCCACACCCCCTGCCATCGACTGGCATGCTCGCGCCCGTGCGCTGACGATTGACGGCCGGCCTTTCATCGGCGGCCGCCGCGTCGACAGTGTTGACGGCCAGAGCTTCGAGTGCATTTCCCCCATCGATGGCCGGGTGATCGGCAGCGTTGCGCGCGGCCAAGCGGCCGACATCGACGCCGCCGTGCGTTCGGCCCGCGCAGCCTTTGAGGACGGGCGCTGGTCGCAGCGCGCGCCGGCCGCGCGCAAGCGCGTCTTGCTCAACTTTGCGGAAAAAATTCTGGCCGCCAAAGAAGAGCTGGCCCTGCTGGAGACGCTGGACATGGGCAAGCCCATCCAGTATTCCCTGGGCGTTGACGTGGCATCCACGGCACGCTGCATCGCCTGGTACGCCGAAGCCGTGGACAAAATCTACGACGAAATCGCGCCCACCGGCCCGAACGCCTTGGCCCTGATCCAGCGTGAGCCCATGGGCGTGATCGGCGCCATCGTGCCCTGGAACTACCCCATGATCATGTCGGCCTGGAAGCTGGGCCCGGCCCTGGCTGCAGGCAATTCAGTGGTTTTGAAGCCGAGCGAAAAGTCCCCACTGACCGCGCTGCGCCTGGCTGAATTGGCACTAGAAGCTGGCCTGCCCGAAGGCGTGTTCAACGTCGTACCCGGCTTTGGCCACGAAGCCGGCGAGGCCCTGGCCTTGCACATGGATGTGGATGCGATTGGCTTCACCGGCTCCACCCGGGTCGGCCGCAAGATGCTGGACTACGCGGGCCGCAGCAATCTGAAGCGCGTCTACAACGAGCTGGGCGGCAAGTCGGCCTTTCTGGTCTTCCCCGATTTCGACGATTTGAAACGCGCTGCCGCCACTGTGGCCGGCAGCATGTTCTTCAACCAGGGCGAGAGCTGCAATGCGCCCTCACGCGTGCTGGTGCATGAAAGCATTGCGGACGAGTTCGTCGCCCTGCTCGCTGCCGAGGCCCCGCAATACCAAGCCGGCGATCCGCTGAATCCCAAGACCGTGATGGGTGCTTTGGTGGACGAAGGCCAGCTGCGCACCGTGATGGGCTATATCGACAGCGGCCGCAGCGAAGGTGCGCGCGTCGTGGCCGGCGCCGAACAAGCACGCATCGACACTGGTGGCTACTTTGTGCAACCCACCATTTTTGACGGCGTGACGCCAGAGATGAAGATTGCCCGCGAGGAGATCTTCGGCCCGGTGATGAGCGTGCTGCGCTTCAAAGACGAAGCCGAGGCCGTATCAATAGCCAACAACAGCCCCTACGGCTTGCAAGCCAGTGTGTGGAGCAGCCATATCGACCGCGCCCACCGCGTGGCCCGCGCCCTGCGCGCTGGCACCGTGCACGTCAACCAATATGACGAGGACGATATGACCGTGCCCTTCGGCGGCTACAAGCAAAGTGGCAACGGGCGCGACAAGTCCCTGCATGCTTTTGACAAGTACACCGAGCTGAAGACGACCTGGTTGCGCATCAATAAGTAAAGCAAGCACAGTGGCGGGCGAGCGGCGCACTCCGCCGCCCCGCAACTATTCCCCGCCCCCTATTTGCTCAGACCCCACCAGCCAGACTGCAGTGAGTCACGCAGTCTGCTGCTGGTGTTTTCTTTGAGCCAGGCTTGGTCATCTGTCGTCAAATGAAGCTGCTGCTTGGCCCGCTGCTTCAGATCAGGCAGCGACTGTACGCAAGCACTGCAGGGCGTCAGCAAGGCATTGCCGTCGTCACCGACCGAGATGATTTTCTGCCCGTCCGGATGAAAGGCCGCCAAATTGATCTTGCCGCGGTGGCGCCCCAGCAAGGCGGCTTTTTCCTGCCCGGAGTTGGCATCCCAAACTCGAATGCTGCCATCGGCGCCAGCGGTGACAACGAACTGGCCGTCCGGGCTGAAGTCCGCCGAGCTGAGGGAGCTGCTATGCCCGCCGGCCAGCTCGCGCGAGGGCGGTGAACGGTCTGCCTGCAAATCCCTCAAATCCCAAACACGCGCGGTTCGGTCAACGCTGGCGGTAACCAAGCGCTGGCTGTCGGGGCTGAAGTTGAGATCCCGCAGGTCCCCTTGATGCCTGTCCAAGGTGGCCAACAATTGCGCCTTAGCCGCAGCGCGCGACCACAGCATCACCACATTGCCCGCCGCTGCGGCGATCATCTTGCCGTCGGGGCTCAGGGCTAGATTGGTGCAAGCCGTAGCGCCGCAACTGAGCTCCTGCAGCTTGGCTGAGGCAGGCGCTTCGTCTGCACTCTCGGTCAGCACCTTGTTGGGCCACAGGCTGATCGCACCGCTTTGGTCCAGCAAGCCGAACTCAGGCCTTTTCGAGTCAAAGTAGGCGGTGACGCTGCGGCTCAGCCAGGCAGGGGTGTCGATCGCCGCGCCATCCTTGTCCAGGTCAAGCAGCCACAGCTTGCGGTCGGCATAAAGGTTGTATTCCTGCGAGTACACCATCGCCAATTTGCCATCGGCCGAGAAGCGCGCGGCATAGGTGGTGTGGCTGATATTGAGCGAATTCCGCGCGCCCGCATCAAGAGGCTTAGCCGCATGCGCCTGGAAATGCTCGGAAGCGACGGCGTTCTCCGCTGAAGTTGCAAGCGCTGTTTGGGCGGCGCTGCCGGACAAAGGCCTGAACGCGCAGGCGTATTGATCCCCGGCCCCTGCACTTTCCGCACGACTGCCCGATTCGCCGCAAATCATCAACAAGCGATCCACCCCCATTTCCAAGCTGCCTGCGGGCGACAGCGCAAAAACACTCTGCGGCCTCTTGCTGGCCAGTAGCAAGGTAGGAGGGTTGAGCCGCCAGATGCGCAGGGTGCCGTCAAGGCTGCTGGTGATGACGCGGCGCACCTCCTGCCTATCTGTGCTTTCCGCCCCGCCCTGACCACCCGGCTTGCCCTGCTCATGCAGCATGGCATGGCTGATCGAGCTGGTGTGGCCACGCAAGGTGGTCAGCGGCACGATGGATCGGCTGGACCAAAGCCGTGCCGTGCCGTCGGCACTGGCAGAGACCAGCAATTCGCCGTCCAGTTCCGACGCGTCCAGCAAAGTGACCCAATCATCGTGGCGGCGCTCCTCATGTTGCTGCTCATTGCTCCACAAATTGACGCGCCAGTCCGACACCGTGAGCAGCAAATTCTTGTCGTCTGCCCGGTCGAGAAACTGCACTTGGCTGACGCTGCGCTCATGCCGTAAATGATGGGCCGCCTGGGCTGCCGGAGGCGCATCCGCCCCGGCCAGCTTGCCTTTGTGCAAATCCAAACGCCACACGCGGGCAAAGCCATCGTCGCCGGCTGAGGCCAGCAAATCCGGCCGTGACTTGCTGAAGCTCAGGTCATTGATGGCAGCGCCATGGCGCAGCGGCCCGACCGTCCCAGGCTTGGCTTTGTCGCCATGAATCCAGGCCTGCTCGCTTCCCGGCCCTTGCCGCCATATCTGCACCTGGCCGCCACTATCGCCTGCAGCCAATAGCGCGCCATCAGGCGAATAAGCCAAGGCCGTGGTGGGTGAGTTGCTGATCGGACTTAGCAAACGCTGCTGTTGCGACACGCTGCCAGGCGCGCCCAAGGACCAGCGTGAGAGTTGGCTAGACCAATCGCCCCCAACGCAACTGGCGCTCAATTCCGGCTTGCGCGGGTTGAGTGCCACCGCCCAGCTGACCGCATCGTCGGCGCAAAACAGCTGAGTATTCAGTTGCCCATCAGCCTCCAGCAAGCGCAGCAGGCCCTTGCTGTTCAGCACCAGCACACGCCCGTCATCCAGCAGCCAGGCCCTGGCCAGCTTGCCCAACTGCTCTGGCAGCTTGAGCTTGAGTGCCCCCAACTGCTCAGCGCGCAGCACGGACACCTCGCCACGCTCAGCCGTATCCATCAAGCGCTGGTCATCCAGAATCCAAACCGTGGCCTCGCTGGCCACCAGCAAGCGCTTGCGATCCGGGCTGTAGCGGGTCTCAATCACCGGCGCATCGAAATCAACAATTTGCTCGGCAGCAGCCACCTCCAGCGCCGCCATGGCGCGGCGGAACGCGAACTCGGCGCGCTCGTTATTGCCGTCTTTCTCCAAGGCCGCCAAAGCCAGCGCGGCGCTGCGGGCTGGATCCTGGACGATTTGCAAAATGGCCTTGGCACCCCATTCACGAGACAAGGCCTGGCGATGCAAGATCTGGCCGTACAAAGCCGCCAGCACAGACACGCCCGTCACCAGCGCCGCCAAGCCGCGCAAGCCCCACAGCATGCGGCTGGACTTGCGCCGCTCCTTTTCTTGCACCGCAGCGCTCTTGTCCAAGAAGCTCTGCACCAGATGGAAAGCGGCGCCAGCTTCTTCGTCTGTGCCCCCCATGCACAGCTTGACCCAAGCCGCATTGGGATGGTTGCGCTGCTGCCAGACGCGTGCGCGCTCCAGGCTGCGGCCATGCCACAGTTCACCATTGGCCTGTGCGTGCGCCCGGGCATCGCCGACCAGGCGCAGCAAGGTGGCTTTGGCCTCGGCCTCTGCCACCACCCAGTCGCGCAGGCGCTGCCACTGCCGAATTAAGCTCTCGTGCGAGATGTCGATGATGGCATGCGCATCTAAGGGCTGGCTGCCACCGGGCACCAAAAAGGCGGTATCGCTTTGCCGGTAGCGTTCCACCACCGCCAGCACCTCGGCCTCACCAGCCGGTCCACGTTTGCAGATGGCGCATAGCTGCCCCAGCTCGATGGGGCGGCGCACTTCGGTGCCTTCGGCCATGCGCTCGGTCAGGGCGCGGAACACCCGCTCGACCGCGCCGCCGGGCTCGCCCAACGGCCCCAGGCTCAGCCGTGCTTCATCGGCATGGCGCGACAACGCATCCACCGCCGCGCCGATCTTCTCGTAATCGCCTAGATCGATGGGACGGCCGCCCTGGCAGGCTTGGGCCCAATGCCGCCAAGTGCGCGATAAAGCGTGCTGCATGACTGGCAAATCGTCAAAGTCCGAACTCACATCGTTGAGCAGGCGCTGCACCAGGCGCGGCGCAATCTGCGCGCCACGCCACTCGATCGGCTTGACGATGGCGTCCTTGCGCTGCTGCCGCGTCAGCCGTGGCACCAAATAGCCACCGGCACTGACCGCCTCGGGCAGACCGGGGAAATCGGCGCAACCGCCCAAGGTGTCGGAACGCATGGTCAAGACCACACGGATGCGCGAGGCGGGGTCTCCCGCCGCGTGCAATAGCAGTTTCACAAAAGCGCTGGCTTCCTCGGTATTGGCCATGCGCTTGAAGCGAAACAACTCCTCGAACTGATCCACCACCACCAGCAAGCGCACCCCCGGCGGCAGATGGGAGCGGCGCACCAACTCCACCAGCGCCATGCCGCCCATGCGCAACTGGCCGCAGATCGAGGCCACGCGCCGCGCGGCAGGGCTGAGTTCTTCGGGCTCGGCGTTGTCAACCGGAGTGGCCGGATCAGTTGCAGCCGCGCCGGGGAGCGAGTCGATTGGCGCCGGCGCCATTGCCGTCACTGCCGGCTCTGGCAGGTCTATCGGTAAGGCGGCGGGCTCAAGCCTGGCCGCTTCAGCCGCTGGCAAACACTCGGCCAGCACGGCAGCCAGGTTTTGCAGCGGCTGAATGCCCGGCCGCATGACCACCGCCCGCCATTCGGCCTCATCGTCCTGCTCGTGCCGGCGTTTGAGTTCGTTCAGCAAGCCGGCCTTCACCAGGGAAGACTTGCCGCAGCCCGAGGCCCCCGACACCGCCACCAGCGGCACCTGGCTCAAGCGCAAGAGCAAGGCCTCGATCTGGCTTTCGCGGCCAAAAAATCGATCTGCTTCGCTAGGCTCGAACGAGCGCAAACCCGGAAAGGGATTGGCCGCCAGCAGGGCCTCCAAGCTCGCCGTCATTGCCGGGTCCGCCCCAGTGTTTGCGCCTGGGCCACGAAAGCGGCCAGGCCATCCCCACCCGCCGCCTGCGCCCGCAAGACCGTGGCCTTGCTGCTGACAAAGGCAGCCTTCTCAGCACTGGGCTCGCCGCAGATATAGACCGCCAGCCGGCTCTTGCTGCACAGGCCCGCGAGCTCGGGCAGGTCCAGCAAGTCGTAGACCCATTCCTCCTCTTGCTTCCCCCAGAAGATCAAGGCCTGCTCGCAGCCGGCCAGGGTGCGCTGCAGACGCTCGGCGTCCTTCGCCTTGCTGCCGCTGAACTTGATCGGGCGCGGCTCGGCACTGAGTTGATCAACCAGGCGCCCTTTTAGCTCGCCCAGCTCCGCCACATCGCCCTCTTCCACCAACAAGGCCAACTCCAGCGGCTTGCTCGGCGCCGCGGCAATCGGCTTGGGCAGCATGTCCAGCATCTGCGTTTTCAGCTCCTCGAGGCTGCCTTGCAAATAGTCGACACCTTCGTTGGCAAGCTCTTGTTCGATGAACTTAACCAAGTCCTGCTTGCTCGGGTCGGTGTCTGTGCCGCTGCCGTTGCCCGTTCCTGCACCAGCCTGAATCCATACCAAGGGGGCGGGCATGCCGCGTTGCTGCATGCGGGCATGGGCGCGTTCGAGTTGCTGGCGATCGCGCTGGGCGGTCAGTGACTCAATGGAAGCACTGCGGGCGACCAGATGGATGCTCAGCAAGGCCTTGTCCAGATCAGCATCCATGCGCGCAGCGCAGTCATCCGCATTCCACAAATACTCGGTTTCCGGCACGACCAGATAGCCGCGTTGACGCAAATCGGCGCGCAGGCGTTCGCGCTCCTGAATCAGCTCCGGCCCCACCCGGGCGATGAACACCGTGCCCAGGGCCTGTTTTTTTTGCCGCCCCAGCAATTCCTCTAGCGCCACGCTGAGGTCTTGCACCATGCGGCTCATGCGCTCCCAGTAGTCGTCTTTGTCGCGGTTGGGGTCCAGTTCGCGCCAGGCTTGCGCGTCTTGCTTGAAAAACTCGTAGTGGCCGATTTCGCGCAATTCGGCCGGCAACTCATCCGGGCTGCGGCTGGGGTGCTTGAAGATGGGCACCAGCTTGCAGCGCTCGGCGCCGCCGGCTGCTTTCAAGCGGCCCAGAAAGCGATCGAGCTCCTTGCGACATTCATCGCTGTCGAAATAGGTGCGCGAGATCAGGGCCAGGAAAATCCCGGTCGATTCCAACGCTGCCGCGATCTCGGGCCGCCAGTAATCACCGGCGCGCAACTCTGCGGTGTCACGCCAGATCGCCACCTCGCCCACCCGGTCGCGCAGCTCCGAGCGCAGATGGCTGCAAAAGCTATCCACCCAGCGATCGGGCGAATCATTCGCCGCGCGGCGATAGCTGATGAAGAGATCGTTCTGGTATTGCGGCAGAAAACTCATGCGCTCACCCCCGTGCAGGGAGCGACGCCCAAGCTCGCGACACTACTTGCGGCTGGCCCTGCTGAGCGCGAGTATCACCCTTGGGCTCAGCATTTCAAGCCCAAGTGTGAACAGTGGCGGTGATGCCACGGCCCAACTCCTCAGGCTTGAGGACTGGCGCCGCCAGCGCTGCGTTTACTGCCCGCCCGCCTCCACCGGCAGGCCCTCGGCACGCCAGCGCAACATGCCGCCGTTCAAATTGGCTACCAAGCCAAAACCCGCTTTGCGCAAGAGGACGGTAGCTTGGGCCGAACGGGCGCCCGAGCGGCACACCGCCACCACCGGCCGGCTGGCGTCGAGTTCTGTCGCGCGCTGGGCCAGCTCAGACAGCGGCAGCAAACGCGCGCCGCGCAAATGGCCCAGCACATCGCTGAACTCCGGCGCTTCACGCACATCCACAATCTGGATGCTGGCACCGTCACTGGCGGCCAGGCGTTCATACAAGGCATTGGCCTGAATCTCCCAGATGCCGCTGAAGTTGCAGGTCAGCGGCGCCCAGTTCATCTCGTTCGGGGTCAGGTCTTGCGCCTGCGGTTGACCGCAGCGCAAATTGGCCGGCACGGCAATGTCCATCAGCTTGGGGTGCGGCAGGCCCAGGTGGTTCATATAACCGGCGAAGTCGGCCTCGTTGATGTCGCCGCCCAGGCGGGGGTTGAAGCGCCGCTCTTCCTCCACACTGGTCACCGTCAAGCCACGGTAGTCATGGCCGGGGTACAGCAGGCAGCTGGCAGGCAGGCTCAGCAATTGCTCGCGCACCGAGCGATACAACTGGCTGGGGCTCCCTTGCTGGAAATCGGTGCGGCCGCAGCCGCGGATCAACAAGCTGTCGCCTGTGAAGGCCTTGCTTTGATCGTCCAGCACATAGCTCAGGCAGCCGCTGGTGTGGCCGGGTGTGGCCCGCACTTCGACAAAACGCTGGCCGAACATGACGCGGTCCCCATGCCGCAGCGCCCGGTCCACATTGGCGGCACCCGCTTGCTCGGCCAGCAGGATCTGGCTGCCGCAGGCTTGTTTGAGCAGCCAGGCGCCGGTCACATGATCGGCATGCACATGGGTGTCCAGGCTGGCCACCAGGCGCAGGCCCAGTTCACGCAACAAGGCGATATCGCGGCGTTCGTTCTCGAACACCGGGTCAATGATCAAGGCCTCGCCCGAGATCGAATCGCCCAGCACATAGGTGTAGGTGGACGATGTGGGGTCAAACAATTGGCGAAAGATCAACATCTGCGCTACTCCTGATTCCGAGCCGAGAAAAAATCAACCAAGCCCATGCCCAGCAGCATGGCGGGTACAAAGATCCAAGCCTCAGGCAAACCGCTGCTCAAGGCCACCAAGGCCGGGCCAGGGCAAAAGCCGGCAACACCCCAGCCAACACCAAACAAAACGCCGCCGCCGATCAAGCGCCAGTCAATGCGCCGGTCCTGCGGCATCTCGATGCGATCACCACTCCAGGCGCGCTCACGCCGCTTGGCAAGCGCAAAGGCCAGCAGACCAATGGCAATGGCCCCGCCCATCACCAAGGCCAGGCTCGGGTCCCAGGCACCGAACAAATCCAAAAAGCCCTTCACCTTGGCCGGATCGGTCATGCCGCTGAGCAGCAGGCCAAGGCCAAACAAAAGCCCACTCAATAAAGCCAAAACGAATCGCATCACGCCAGCCCTCTCACCCAACATGCCGCAGCACCAGCACGGTCACAAAACCCGCGCCCATGAAGCAAAGCACATTGACCAGCGAGCGCAAGGACAAGCGGCTCAAGCCGCAAACACCGTGGCCGCTGGTGCAGCCATTGGCTAGGCGCACGCCAACACCCACCGCCAGGCCGGCGAAGACCAAGCCCCAGGTCCCCACATCCACCCGCGCGCTTGGCAAAGGCGCAAGCAAACGCCACAGCCATGGGGCCAGCAGCAGCCCCAACAAAAAGGCCAAGCGTGTCAGCTCAGGCCGCCAGTCGCTGCGGGTGAACAAGGCCCGAATTGGGCTGGCGACGATGCCGGAAATGCCGGCGATGCGGCCATTGCCGAGCAAAAACAAGGCGCTGGCAAGGCCGATCAGCAGGCCGCCGGCCAAGGCAGTCCAGGGGGTGAAAGATGTCCAGGCGATGCTCATGAGGGAAAAAGAAAGCTCAAGGCTTGTTGAAGAGTTCTAAAAAGTTGAAGTGGCGCTGCGCCAGCGGCGCGGCCCGGGGCGGGGCGGCGGTCTCTCAGTTTAGCCTTCAGGCCAGCGCCGATTGGCGCAAAACAAACCCGCGCTGGGGCGGGCTTTGGCCGCACAAGGCATGATGCCGGCCATGACTCGCAGTCCAAACCTTCACACACCCTGGGCCGCCTACGCCTGCCTGGCCCTCAGCACCAGCTTGGTCGGCAGCTATGTCGGCTTGTCTAAGCTCTTGGTAGCCGTGTTCCCCGTGTTCTTGCTAGCTTGGCTGCGCTTTGGCATGGCGGCGGTGCTGATGGCGGCGTGGCTCAAGCCAGCCAGTGGCGAAGCGGCCTTGGACCGGCGCAGCAAAATCTTGCTGTTCTGGGAGTCCTTCATCGGCAACTTCCTGTTTTCGATCTGTCTGCTGTTCGGGCTGCAGCACAGCTCAGCCGTGGTGGCCGGGGTGATTTTGGCGGCCATCCCAGCGGCGGTGGCCTTGCTGAGCCGGATATTGCTGGGTGAGCGCATTGCTGCTCGCGTCGGCTGGGGGATTGCCCTGGGCGTGGCCGGCATCGCCTTGGTGGCGCTGGAGCGCGGGCAAATCACAGCGCAAGCGAACACGCCAACATCGGCGCTGGGCGCCCTGCTGCTGATCGGCGCGGTGTTCTGCGAAGCCGCTTATGTGGTGATCGGCAAAAAGCTCACCGCCCAGGTCTCGCCCAAACGCATCAGCGCGCTGATCAATCTTTGGGGCCTGGTGCTGGTGACACCGCTGGGCCTTTGGCAGGCGCAGAGCTTTGATTTCAGCCTGCCCAGCTTGTCTATCTGGGGCTTGCTGCTGTTTTACGCAGGGGCCGCCAGCATGGTGACGGTGTGGCTGTGGATGACGGGCTTGCGTCAAGTGCCGGCCGCCAAGGCGGGCGTATTCATGGTCTTCCTGCCGGTGGCGACCGGCTTGGTGGGCCTGGCACTCGGCGAGCGCTTGAGCCCCGTACAAGCCCTGGCCTACGCGATGGCGCTTGTCGGTGTTCTGCTGGCGACAGCACCGTCCCGGCGTGCATGAGAAACTGGCACCTCAAACCAATTCCAGGCAAGACCTGACCCTCATTCACCCGCACCCATGAGTTCTGTTCCAACGCCCACCCATCTGCGCAGCCACCAATTCGCGGGCCTCAAAGCCGGCCCTCGCCTGCTGGTCAGCGCCGCCGTGCACGGCAATGAAGTCTGCGGCGTGCAGGCGATTGAGGCCGTGATGGCCGAACTTGACAGTGGCCGCCTGACGCTGCTGCGCGGCACGCTCACCCTGGTGCCCATCGTCAACCCGCTGGCGCATGCCCTGGGTCGGCGTGAAGGTGAGCGCAATCTGAACCGCAATCTGCGCCCGCCGGTGATCGCCCAAGATTTTGAGGATCGCATCGCCGCGCGCCTATGCCCCTTGCTCGCCAGCCACGATGTGCTGCTGGACCTGCACTCCTTCCAAGGCCAGGGCCAGCCCTTTGTGATGCTGGGCCCGCGCGACAACCAAGGCGAGTTGGAACCCTTTGCCTGGGCCGCCCAAGAAGCGGCCATGGCCGCCTGCCTTGGGCCGGCGCGCATTGTTGAAGGATGGCTGTCCACCTACGCCCTGGGTCTGCAACGGCGTGCCGCCAAAGGCAGCGACGGCTCGCGCGCCCAGGCCCTGGTGCAAGACCCGCATTACGGCGTTGGCACCACCGAGTACATGCGCTCGCAAGGCGGCTATGGCCTCACCCTGGAATGCGGCCAGCACCAAGATCCCGGCGCGCCGGAAGTGGCCCGGCTGGCAATTCTGCGTACCCTGGTCTTGCTGGGCATGATTGACCCAGCGGCAGTGGAAGCCCACCGGCCGGCCATCGCGCCCGAGTTGCTGCAGCTCTACGAAGTCATCGACCGGGAGCATGCCGATGACAGCTTCGAGCGTGAATGGGCCAGCTTTGACGCCGTGGAACAAGGCCAGCGCATCGGCACCCGCCACGACGGCAGCCCGGTGCTGGCGCCAGCGGCGGGCCGCATCGTTTTCCCCAATAACAAGGCCCAGCCAGGCCAGGAATGGTTCTACCTGGCGCGGCCCAGCGAGCGCAAATTATGAAAATCGATTTTGTCTCTGATGTTTCTTGCCCTTGGTGCGCCATCGGCCTGAAGTCCCTCGAACAGGCCCTGGCTCGCGTGCCCGAGCTGCAGGTGGACTTGCACTTCCAGCCCTTCGAGCTGAACCCGCAAATGGCGCCGGAAGGCGAAGAGATCAACGCCCATCTGGCGCGCAAATACGGCGCAGGCCCTGAGCAAATGGCCCAAACCCGCGAGATGATTCGCGAGCGCGGCGCGGCCCTGGGCTTCACCTTCACCAAGGGCGCACGCGACCGCATCTACAACACCTTCGACGCCCACCGCCTGCTGCACTGGGCCGGCATGCAAGGCGGCGAGGCGCAAAAAACCCTCAAGCACGCCTTGCTGAAAGCCTACTTCACCGAAGGCAAGAACCCGGGCGACACGGCCGTGCTGCTGGAAGCCGCCACGGCCGCCGGACTCGATGCGACCGAGGCCGCCGAGGTGCTGGCATCGGGCCGCTACGCCGATGAAGTGCGCCAGGCCGAGGCCTTCTGGCAAAGCCAGGGCATCAACTCGGTGCCGGCCATCATCATCAACGAGCGCCATCTGATCTCGGGCGGCCAGACGCCTGAGGTGTTCGAACAGGCCTTGCGTCAAATCGCGCAGCAGATGCCCTGAGCGGCATAGGCGCCAGACTTCTGCAAGTCTGGCGCCCTACACTCGGGCAGTTCGAAACACCAACCCCGAGACGACAGATAAAGCGATGAGCGACTGGGCACAGCATGGCGAGTTCACCTTGCACTGGCAGGGTGATGTTTTGATGGCCAATTACAGCGGTACTTGGAACGAAGAAGCCGCCCGCCAATTGCACAAAAAAGCCACGCTACTTTGGCAGATGCGTGATGGCCGCCCTTGGGGCCTGCTCAGCGACGGCCGGCAATGGGAAGGCGGCACGCCCGAGGCCCTGGAATTGTGGTGGGGCTTCTTCGAAGACGGCGTACGCCACGGGCTGCGGGCCGCGACCGATATCTTGCCCACCAGTTTCCATGGGCTCATGGTGCGTGCTTTGAAAGAGCGCGCCGAGCAGCTAGCCCTGTATCGGCGCAGTGACAGCATCGAAGACGGCTTGCGCTGGTTGAGCGCCCAAGGATTCAACAGCGACTGAAGCGCTGGCTTGCCAACTAATTCAATCCGGCCGAGGGGCCGCTAGGGAGGCGACTGAAATGAACGACACCCATACCCAAGTCTTGCAGCAATGGCAAGAGGAAGAAGCCGCCGTACGGGCGAAGCTGCAGCAAGCCGTGGGCGTTGCCCGCCTGGATCAGGTTCGCGACCTGAGCGGGCTGGAGGCCATGCAAGCCATGCTGGACGGCGAGCTGCCGCCGCCGCCCATCGCCGAAACGCTGGACTTCATGCTGATATCGGTCGCACCTGGCGAGGCCGTCTTTCAGGGCCGCCCGCTGCGGCGCCACTACAACCCGCTGGGCACCGTGCACGGCGGCTGGTTTGCCACCTTGCTGGACTCGGCCCTCGGTTGCGCGGTGCACACCACCATGCCGGTGGGTCGCTCATACACCACGCTGGAATTCAAGGTCAATCTGGTGCGCGCACTGACCGAGCGGGTGCCGCTGGTGCGCGCCATCGGCAAGGTGGTGCATTCAGGCCGCCAGGTGGCCACGGCCGAAGCCAGCTTGGTGGGCCATGACGGACGTTTGTACGCCCACGCCAGCACCACCTGCCTGGTGTTCGAGATGCCGGAGCAGACCTGAGCGCGCGCCGGTCTTGCGGCCGGCGCTCGGACCTTAGCCGCGCGGAATCGCCGCAGCCTCAGCCGCCAGGCGAGTGATGCGGGCCCAATCTCCCGAATCAATCGCGTCTTGCGGCGTCAGCCAAGAGCCGCCGCACACCTTGACGTTGGCCAGCTTCAAAAACTGCGGCGCCGTTTCCAGCGTGATGCCGCCGGTGGGGCAAAAAGCCACATCCGGGAAGGGGCCGCCCAAGGCCTTGAGCAGATTGATGCCGCCCACCGCCACGGCCGGGAAGAGCTTGAGAAAGTTGTAACCCGCAGCATTGGCCTGCATCACCTCGCTGGCTGTCGAGACGCCGGGCAGCAAAGGCAGATCCAGTTCATGGCAGGCCGCACCGATGGCGTCGGTGTAACCGGGGCTGACGCCGAATTGGCAGCCGGCGTCACGCGCCGCTTTCACATCCGCGACCGAGCGCAAGGTGCCGGCGCCAACAATGGCCTCGGGCACCGCACGCGCCATCGCTTCCATGGCCTGCAAAGCCACCGGCGTGCGCAGCGTCACTTCCAGCACACGCACGCCACCGGCCACCAGGGCTTGGGCCAGCGGCACCGCGTCTTCCAGGCGCTGAATGACGATGACGGGAATGACGGGGCCGTAACTGGCCAGGCTGAGGGTATTGATGCTCATGTTTGTTCTTGTCTAGTGAATGGGTTTCAGGCGCGGTGATGCGAACTCGCTTAGAGCCAGCTGACCGCACCCTCTTCGGCCGTGCGCACATTGCGGCGCATGCCGGCAAACAAATCCCGGCCCAGGCCATGGCCGTTTTCCAGCACTTGCTCGGGCGTGATCCGCGCGTGTTCACGGGCGGCCCACTCTTCCGCCGGCACCAAGGCCTGCAAATCGCCCGAGACGGCGTCCATGCGCACGATGTCGCCATCACGCAGCTTGCCCAGCGGCCCACCGGCCAGGGCCTCGGGGCTGACGTGAATGGCAGCGGGCACCTTGCCCGAGGCGCCACTCATGCGGCCATCGGTCACCAAAGCCACCTTGAAGCCCCGGCCTTGCAGCACGGCCAGCGGCGGGGTCAGCTTGTGCAACTCAGGCATGCCATTGGCCTGCGGGCCTTGGAAGCGCACAACCACGATCACATCACGCTCCAGCTCACCGGCGTTGAACGCCGCCAACATGGCTTCTTGCGTGGTGAAGATGCGGGCCGGGGCTTCGATGATGTGGCGGTCATCCGGCACCGCCGAGACCTTGATGACGGCGCGGCCCAGATTGCCATCCAGCAGCTTGAGGCCACCGGTGGCACTGAAAGGCGCATCGGCGCGGCGCACCACGGAATCGTCACCACTGGCAGGGGCCAGGTCTTGCCAGGCCACTTGGCCATCAGCCAAATGCGGCACGCGGGCAAAGGGGCGCAGCGAATCGCCGGCCACGCTCAGCACATCTTCGTGCATCAGGCCTGCATCCATCAGCTCGCGGATCACAAAGCCCGGGCCGCCAGCCGATTGGAACTGGTTCACATCGGCAGCGCCATTCGGGTAGACGCGGGACAGCAAAGGCACCACACCGGACAGCTCCGAGAAATCGCTCCAGTCGATCAAGATGCCGGCCGAGCGCGCCACCGCCACCCAATGAATCAGGTGATTGGTGGAGCCGCCGGTGGCCAGCAGGGCCACCATGGCGTTGACGATGCAACGCTCATCCACCAGGCGGCCGATGGGGGTGTAACGCGCCCTGGCCGTGATCGCCAAGGCGTTGCGCACGGCCTCACGCGTCAGCGCTTCGCGCAGCGGGTCGTGCGGGTGAATGAAGGCGGCACCCGGCACATGCAAGCCCATGGCTTCGAGCAGCATCTGGTTGCTATTGGCCGTGCCGTAGAAGGTGCAGGTGCCCGCGCCGTGATAGGCCGCCGATTCGGCCTTGAGCAATTCCTCACGGCCGACCTTGCCTTGGGCATAGAGCTCGCGCACCTTGGCTTTTTCATTATTCGGCAAACCGCTGCTCATCGGCCCGGCCGGCACGAACACGCAGGGCAAATGGCCGAAGTGCAAGGCGCCGATCAAGAGGCCCGGCACGATCTTGTCGCATATGCCCAGCAGCAGCGCCGCGTCGAAAACATCGTGGCTGAGGCCAATGGCCGCGCTCATTGCGATGTTGTCGCGCGAGAACAAGCTCAGCTCCATGCCCGGCAGGCCTTGGGTGACCCCGTCACACATGGCGGGCACGCCGCCGGCCACTTGCACGGTGGCACCTTGCTTGTGCGCCTCGTCGCGGATCAGGGCCGGGTAGGCTTCGTAAGGCTGATGGGCCGACAACATATCGTTGTAAGCGGTGACGATGGCCAGATGCGGCCCCTTCTCCGCCACGATGCGGAACTTGTCATTGGCCGGCATCGCCGCCACCGCATGCGCCACATTGGCGCAACCCATGCGTTCCACGCCGCGCTTGCGGCCCGCCATGCGGTCAATCTGCTGCAAATACTCAGCACGCGTCGAGGCGCTGCGCTGGCGAATGCGATCGGTGACGGCAAGCAGGGTCTTGTTCATACGCAGGGCCGTGTAACTCGGCTTAGTGAAAATTAGTAACCATATTACAAGATTCACCCCGCCTCCGGGTTACATCAGAGGTACGAAGCAAGGCCATTCGGTCGCAGCACGCACCGCCCAAGGCGCCGGGAAGATCAAATCTTGCCACTTGCTTGCGGCGAAGTGGGCCATAGGCATGCGAGGATCGCGGCTTGCATTTTCTACCCACCGCCCTGCGGACCGCACCCCATAGCCTCGACACCTGACCCGACGCCCGCCCCGCCCATGTTCAGCAAACCGCTCAGCGCCAACGCCACTCTCAAGCCAACACCCATTGCCGCCGCGCTGTACCGGCTGATTGAGATTGGCGCTCTCCTCGGGCTTTTGCATTTGGGCCTGCACGCCAGCAACGCGCTGGCCATCGAGCTACCCAAAGGCCTTGTGCCGGAGGCGGTGCGCACGCAGATCAACAGCATTGGCGCACCCGCGGCGACCAGCGGCAAGGCCGCCAGTTCAGCCACAGCAAGCGGCACCGACTGGGCCGCCCGATTGGATGCGGCGCGTGCCTATCACCAGCAATTGCAGCTCAAAAGCAGCGAGAGCGAGCCTTTGCTGCCTGAGCGCACCTTGGCCGCCGCGCGCCGCCTGATGCTGCTGTCCGCCCAGCTGCAAACCAGCATGGAGCCCAGCGCCAATGGCGGTGCCAATGCTGCGGGCGGGCCAGCAGCCGCCACACTGACCCCGCTGCCCGGTCTGCCGCCCTACAGCATGATCGATGTGGATGCCCTGCGCGATCAGCTCGACGCTTTGCTGGGGCGCCAGGCGGGGCTGAAAATGCAGGGCAAGTCGCTGGAGACCGAGGTGGCCGCCGCGGTCGAAGCGCGCACCAGCGCCGAAGCCACTTTGCGCCGTCGCCAAGACCAGGCGGCGCAGCTCCGCTTGGCCGATGGCCAGAAAAAGGCCGCGGCTCAGCTGGAACTCAGTCAGATTCAAGCCGAAGTCGCCGACCTTGAAGTGCTGCAGGCCGATCAAGCCCGCAGCAAGGCCCGCGATGCCCTGGAAAGCCTGGCCCAGCCCATTGCGCAGTTGCAAGCCGAGGTAGCCCGCGTCAGCCCGCATCAAGAACTGTCTGACGCCGAACTGCGCCGCCTGACCAAGGAATTCGCCAAGGAAAAAGACCGCGCGACGGCCGAGCGCCTCAAGCTGGAAGCCCAGATCGGGCGGCTGCAAAGCGCCGAGCTGCCCAGCTCGGGCGCCGAGAGCCTTCGTCTGGAGCTTGAAGCCCTGCGCATGGCGCTGAGCGGTCTGCGCGAACTGGAGTCCCTGGCCCGCGAGAAGACCCGTCTGTGGCAAGCCCGCCAAGCCGCCTGGGCGGCGGGCGATAGCGCCGAGAAAAAGCAGGCCGCGGCCGAGAGCCTCAATCGCGGAGACGAGTTGGTGCTGGGGCGGCTGCAAGGTGCGGCCAAACAAGGCGACTTCCTGCGCGCCGAGTTACGCGGCCAGGAGGCGCGGATGCAGGACATGGCGGCTGACGACGTCCACCGTGCCGAACAGCAGCGCATCTTGACGGCTTTGCAAACTCAGCTGAATGTGCGGGAGCGCTTGATTTCGGAGCTCAGCCGCGCCCATCTCTTGTTGACCCGCAGCCGTGCCGATATGGGCCTGGGCCTGCAGCCCGACGATGCCAAGAGCTGGCTCAAGCAGCTGGCCAGCTGGTCGGCCGGCTTTGCCGCTTATCTCTGGAATTACGAGCTCTTCAGCGCCACCGAGAACACGCAGATCGACGGCAATGTCGTCACCGTCGACTACGGCGTGACCGTGGGCAAAAGCCTGGGCATCTTGATCATGCTGGGCGCGGGTTACGGCCTCTCGCGCTGGTTGTCTAACGTGCTGATCAATCAGATGGCGCGGCGCCTGCATCTCTCGGCCGCCTTGGCGCGCGTGCTGCGGCGCTGGTTGAACACCATCTTGCTGTTGGTCGTCTTGATGATCGTGCTGAAGCTGGCACGCATCCCGATTACCGCCTTTGCCTTCCTGGGTGGCGCCTTGGCGATTGGCGTTGGCTTTGGCGCGCAAAACGTCATCAAGAACCTGATCAGCGGCATCATCATCTTGTTCGAGCGCAAGATCCGGGTCGGCGATATTGTCTCGGTGGGCGGTATCTCGGGCACGGTGCAAACCGTGGATTTGCGAGCCACCACCTTGCGCGGCTTTGACGGCATTGATGCCATCGTGCCCAACTCCACCCTGCTTGAAAACCAGGTCAGCAACTGGAACGGCAGCAGCCCGGACATCCGCCGCGTGATCCTGGTCGGCGTGGCCTATGGCTCCGATGTGCGCCGGGCCACGCAATTGATCACCGACTGCGCCGCCAATCACCCCAGCGTCTTGCAAGACCCACCGCCCGAGGTCTTCTTCGACGACTTCGCTGCCGATGCGCTGAGCCTGCGCCTGCAGTTTTGGTTTCGCCTCAACGGCCCGCGCAGCGGCGCCGGGGTGGACAGCGATTTGCGCTTTGCCATCAACGACGCCTTGGCCGCCGCCGGCATCTCGATTGCATTCCCGCAGCGCGATGTGCATCTGGATCTAGTGGGCCCGATCAAGGTGGCGCTCGAAACAGCACCCAGCACCGACCAGCCAGCGACACCGCGCTAACCACCCGTTCTTTCAACCGCAAGGAATGTTCATGAACAAACGACTTTTCTTCTCGGCACTGGGCCTCACCGCACTGAGCCTGGCTGCCACGCCCGCCTGGGCGGATCAGTACCAGAACACCATCAAGGCCTTTGCCAAGGCCGAGCAGAGCGGCAAGATTGCCGAGACGGCCTATGGCTACGCGGTCTTCCCGACCATCGGCAAGGCTGGCTTTGGCATCGGCGGCGCCTACGGCCAAGGCCGTGTCTACGAGAAGGGCAAGCACATCGGCAATACCTCGATGACTCAGCTCAGCGTGGGCTTCCAACTCGGCGGCCAAGGCTTCAGCCAGATCATTTACTTCGAAGACCAGGCGGCCTTGAAGACCTTCACCAAGGGTGAGTTCGAATTCGGCGCCGAGGCCTCGGCCGTGGCCATCACCGCGGGTGCGGGCGCCAAGACAAGCACCACCGGCTCATCGGCACAGATCAGCGGTGACCGGGAGAACGCCAAATCGGTCGGCGCTTACAACCACGGCATGGCCATCTTCACCCTGCCTCAGGGCGGGCTGATGTATGAGGCCACCGTCAGTGGGCAGAAGTTCAGCTACAAAAAGAAGTGAGGCTGGAATGGCTCGGCTTCGCACAAGCCGAGCTGTTCGATCAAGGCGTACAGCGGGCTTGTTCGCCCGCTGTACTGGCCCGATTCACTGACGCGATTTACTCACCCAAATAAGCCGCCCTAACCTTCGGGTCATTGAGCAAGCTCATGCCCTCCCCGCTCATGGTGACTTCGCCGGACTCCATCACATAGCCGCGGTTGGCAATGGCCAACGCGCGGCTGGCGTTTTGCTCCACCAGCAGGATGGTCACGCCTTGCTTGTGGATGTCGCTCACCACTTCGAAGATCTTGTCCACCATGATGGGGCTCAAACCCATGCTGGGCTCGTCCAGCAGCAAGACTTTGGGCTGGGCCATCAGCGCGCGGCCCATGGCCAGCATCTGCTGCTCGCCGCCGCTCATGGTGCCGGCGAGTTGGTCTTTGCGCTCTTTGAGGCGCGGGAAGATGGTGAAGACTTTGTCGATGTCGGCCAGGATTTGCGCCTTGTCGCTGCGGATGTAGGCGCCCATCTGCAGGTTCTCGGTGATGGTCATGCGGGTGAAGGTGCCTCGGCCTTCGGGCACCATCACCAGGCCTTGCTTGACCAGATCCCAGCTGCCCTGGCCCTTGATGGCTTTGCCCAGGTACTCGACGCTGCCGTCGGCGATAGGTTGCAGGCCGGTGATGGCTTTGAGGGTGGTGGTCTTGCCCGCGCCGTTGGCGCCGATCAGGCTGACCAGCTCGCCTTGGCGCACTTCGAAGCTCGCCCCTTTGACGGCCTGAATGCCGCCGTAGGCCACCTTCAGGTCGCTGACCTTGAGCAATACATTGTTGTTCGACATGGTCACTGCTTCTTTTAATGGTTGGTGTGGCCCGCGCCCAGATAGGCTTCGATGACCTTCTCATTGCGCTGCACGTCGTAGGGCGTGCCTTCGGCGATTTGCTTGCCGTAGTCCAGCACCGTGACGCGGTCGCACAAGCCCATCACCAGCTTCACATCGTGTTCGATCAAGAGGATGGTGCGGCCGTCTTTGCGGATGCGGTCGATCAGCTCGCGCAGCACCACTTTCTCGGTGGCGTTCATGCCCGCGGCCGGCTCGTCCAGGGCGATCAGCTTGGGGTCGGTGGCCAGGGCGCGTGCGATCTCCAGGCGGCGCTGGTCGCCGTAGCTCAGGGTGCGGGCTTTGAAGTCGGCGTACTTGCCGATGCCCACATAGTCGAGCAGCTCTTGCGCGCGCTTGGCAATGGCCGCTTCTTCCGCCTTGAAGCTGGGGGTGCGCAGCACCGCGCCCAGCAGGCCCGAGCCCGAGCGCACGTGGCGGCCCACCATCACGTTCTCCAGCGCCGTCATTTCAGCGAAGAGGCGGATGTTCTGGAAGGTGCGCGCAATGCCGGCCTTGGCCACTTGGTGCACGGCCTGCGGGGTGTAGGGCGCGCCGCCGAGCTCGAAGGTGCCAGCGTCCGGCGTGTAGAGCCCGGTGATGACGTTGAAGAAGGTGGTCTTGCCTGCGCCGTTGGGGCCGATCAGGCCGTAGACCTGACCCTTCATGATTTTGATGCCCACGTCGCTGAGGGCTTGCAAGCCGCCGAAGCGCTTGGACACGCCGCTGACGTGCAGAACGATTTGATCTGTCATGTTGTTCTCCTCGCTCATTTCTTCGTCGGCACAGGGGCGGCCTTGCCATGCTCAGGGGCGGGCCACAGGCCACGCGGGCGGATCAGCATGATGCTGATCATGGCCAGGGCCACCAGCAGCTGGCGCAGGATGGCGGCGTCCAGGCGACCGCCGGTCATTTCTTGCAGCGGGCCGGCGGCGTAGCGCAGCACTTCAGGCAGGGCCGACAGCAGCAGCGCGCCCAGGATCACGCCGGGGATGTGGCCGATGCCGCCCAGCACCACCATGGCCACGATCATCACGCTCTCTTGCAGGCTGAAGGACTCCGGGCTCACAAAGCCCTGGAAGCTGGCGAACATGGAGCCGGCGACACCGCCGAAGGTCGCACCCATGCCGAAGGCCAGCAATTTGAGATTGCGGGTGTTGATGCCCATGGCCTTGGCGGCGATCTCGTCTTCACGGATGGCCATCCAGGCGCGGCCAATGCGGCTGTTCTCCAGCCGGTAGCAGATCAGCACGCTGAACACCACCAGGGTCAGGAAGAGGTAGTAGTACAGGGTCACCGAGGGCAGCGTGGTGCCGAAGATTTCCAGGCCCTTGCCCAGGTCAACGCCGAAGAAGTGAATGGCGTCGATCTGGCCGATGCCGCGCGGGCCGTTGGTGATGTTGGCCGGGTGCTCCAGATTGTTCAGGAAGACGCGGATGATTTCGCCAAAGCCAAGCGTCACGATGGCCAGATAGTCGCCGTGCAGCTTCAGCGTGGGCGCACCCAGCATGACGCCGAAGAAGGCCGCCAGGCCCGCGCCCAGCGGCACCACGATCCACAAGGGCGAATGCAGGCCATCGGGGAAGGCGGCGCGGAAGGCTTCGAAGTTCTCACTCAGGTGCGGGCTGCTCAGCAGCGCGAACATATAGGCGCCGACGGCGTAGAAGGCCACATAGCCCAGGTCCAGCAAGCCGGCGTAGCCGACCACGATGTTCAGGCCCAGAGCCAGCATCACGTAGAGCAAGGCCAGGTCGATGATGCGCACCGGGCCGTTGCCCAGCTGCTGCGCGAACAGCGGCAGCACCAGCAAGCCGATGGCCGCCAGGCCGAAGACGAAGAGTTTGTTCTTTTGCATATTGAGTTCTCCTTCAGCCACGCTCAGGCACGGTCGGCCACACGCTCACCCAGCAGGCCCGAGGGTCGCAGGGTCAGCACCAGGATCAGCGCCACGAAGGCGAAGATGTCGGCGTAATGGCTGCCCAGCACGCCGCCGGTCAGATCACCCAGATAGCCCGCGCCGATGGCTTCGATCAGGCCCAGCAAGACGCCGCCCACCATCGCACCGGCCAAGTTACCCACACCGCCCAGCACCGCGGCCGTGAAGGCCTTCAGGCCAGGCATAAAGCCCATGGTGTGTTGCACCGTGCCGTAGTTGGCCGCCCACATCAGGCCGGCCACCGCGGCCAGGGCCGCACCGATCACAAAGGTGGTGGAGATGATGAAGTCGGGCTTCACGCCCATCAGGCCGGCCACCTTGGGGTTCTCAGCCGTGGCGCGCATCGCGCGGCCCAGCTTGGTGTGATTGACCAGCCACATCAGCGCGGCCAGGATCACCACCGTCACGCCCAGAATCAGGCACTGCGTCACCGAGATCACCGGGCCACCGAGGTCGATGGGCGTGGTGGGCAGCAGCAGCGGGAAGGGCTTGGGGCTCGGCTTCCAGATGATCATGGCCAAGGTCTGCAGCAGCAGCGACATGCCCATGGCCGTGATCAGGGGGGCTAAGCGCGGCGCATTGCGCAAGGGCCGGTAGGCCACCTTCTCGACCACGAAGTTCAGCGTCACGCAGGTCACCACCGCGCAGCCCAGCGCGATCAGCATCAGCGCCCAGCCCGGCAGGCCCGAGTCCGCCAGCGCCGTCACCACCGTCCAGCTCACCATACCGCCCACCATCAAGATCTCGCCATGCGCGAAATTGATCAAGTTGACGATGCCGTACACCATCGTGTACCCCAGGGCCACCAGGGCATACATGCTGCCCAGCACCAGACCATTGATGATCTGTTGCATAAAAGTTTCCATGCTTGAGTCCTTTGCTGCTTTTTTTCGGGAAGCGACAACAGGGTTGCCGCGCTGATCTGCGTCAAAGGTTTGCAATCCACGTGCCAAAAATCGCGCAGCGCGGGTATTCACCGAGGGCGCCCTATGCCGCGGCGGCCGCGCCAGCAGCCCCGGCGCCGGCATTCGGGCGGAATTCGACACAGGGGCTAGCCGGCGAGTGCGGAATCTCACACAACACCCTCCCCGGCCTCGTCCAAAACCGTGCGCGGCGTGGCACTTTCAAGCTTGCGCACTGCGCGACAGCGGCGCCAGCTTTAGGCACACTGGCGGGCTAATGCCCAAGCCCCACTTACTTTTGCACTCAACTTCCGGCCAACGCTGGCGCAATCGGCTCAGCCATCCCAGCATCGTGGCCAGCCTCACCCTGGCCTTGATCGCGCTGGGCCTGAACATCGGCCACAGCCTGAGCGAGCGCGCCGGCATGGAGCAGCTCGCCGCCGTGGCCGCCGAGCGGCTGGAGCTTTACGCCGCCAGCCTGGAAGCTCAGCTGGCACGCTACGACTATCTGCCCAGCCTGATCGCGATTGACCAGGATTTGATGACTGCGGTGGCGCAGCCCGGCGATACGGCAGCGCGCCAGCGTGCCAGCCGCAAGCTCGCGCGCATCAATGTTCGTGCGGGCCTGGGGCTGATCTTTATTTGCGATGCACATGGCCGGGTGATCGCCTCCAGCGACGACTACGCCAGCAGCCATGCCATCGCGCCCAAGCAAGAACCGCCGGCCGAGACCTTGATGCGGCGCCTGGGCAAACAGATTGGCGCCGGCAGCGGCCAGTTCTTCGCCGCCAACGAGGCCAATGCCAGCACCGACTACTTGCTCAGCCAAAACCTGCAACGCGACGGCAAGGTCGTTGGCCAAGTGGTGGTGATGCTGAACCTGGCGCCGCTGGAGGCGACCTGGGTGGATCAAGGCATGCGCTCACAAGGCGAAAAGCTGCTGGTGGTGGACAGCAATGATGTGGTGATCATGTCCTCGGTGCCGGCCTGGAAGTACCGCTTGCTCAACCGGGGCAGCGCCGCGAAACACGCCGAGCTTCTGGCCAGCGGACGCTATGCCAGCCATCTAGGCCCCGATCTGGCCCTGGCCACCGAGGATTTGAACCAACAGGACACCAGCTTGGTGCAAGTGCCCGCGCTCGACGGCGAGACCCGCAGCCGCCCGCTGTTGGCACAAGAGAGGCCCATCGTGCCGCTGGCCCTGCGCCTGGTCACCTTGTCAGACCCCAGCGAGGTCTGGCGCCATGCGCGCTACGCAGCCTGGGGCGGCGCGGCCGTGGGCGCCAGCCTGGGCTTGGTTTTGCTGTACCTGGCCTATCGTCGGCGCGCCCTGGAGCAACTGTTCCGCGCCAGCGAGGCCTTGAAGCAAGCCCACAGCGAGCTGGAACAACAAGTGGCCGAGCGCACCCAGGAACTGCGCCACAGCAATAGCGAGTTGAAGCATCAGATCAATCAGCGACTGCAAGCCGAGGACGAATTGATGCAGGCCGGCAAGCTGGCCGTGCTGGGCCAGATGTCAGCCGGCATTTCGCATGAAATCAACCAGCCCCTGACGGCCCTGCGCGCCCTCTCCCGCAACAGCCTGCTGCTGCTGGAGAAAGGCCGCAACAGCACGGTAGCCGAGAACCTGCGCGCCATCGATGCCATGGTGGAGCGCATGACCGCCATCACCCGCCAGCTCAAGAGCTTCGCCCGCAAGGCCGAGGCCGCGCAAGCGCCGGTCTCGCTGCTGGCGGCGATTCAGGGCGCGCGCACCCTGCTGGAGCACCGCATTCAGGCCGAGCAGGTGACGCTGAACATCGAGGTTAGCGAGCAACTGCGGGTGAGCTGCGACGGCAACCGGCTGGAGCAGGTCTTGGTCAATCTGATCGGCAATGCGGTCGACGCGATGCAAACCAGCGCGAGCAAGACCCTGCGCATCTACACCGACATGCATGAGGCCCGCCTGAGCCTGCTGATCAGCGACAGCGGCGCGGGCATGCCCGAGGACTTGCTGCCGCGCCTGTTTGAACCCTTCTTCACCACCAAACCCGCCGGCCAAGGCCTCGGGCTGGGCCTGGTGATTTCATCGAAAATCGTGCACGAATTTGGCGGCCAACTGCGCGCCCGAAACAACCCGCCGCCGGCCACCGGTATGACGTTTGAGTTTGATTTGGCCCTGAGCCCGAAAGAGTCCCATGTTTGAGGGTTACAAGATTTTGTTCGTCGAAGACGACCCGCCGGTGCGCGCCAGCCTGACCCAGACCCTGGAGTTGGAAGGCCTGGAGGTTTGCGCCTGCGCCAGCGCCGAGGAAGCCCTGCCCCATATCCAGGCCGGCGCGCAGATCGTGGTGGCCACCGATGTGCGCCTGCCCGGCATGAGCGGCTTAGGCCTGCTGGACCATGTGGTGGCGACCGACCCCAACATTCCCGTCGTGCTCGTCACCGCCCACGGCGATGTGGCCATGGCGGTGCAAGCCATGCGGGTCGGTGCCTACGATTTTCTGGAAAAGCCCTTCGCGCCGGAGCGCTTCATCGACACCCTCAAGCGCGCGCTCGACAAGCGCGTGCTGCGCGTGGCGGTGGATGAGTTGCGCGGCCAGTTGCAGCGGCGCAGCGGTGTGGAGGCGGTGTTGCTGGGCAACTCCAGCGCCATGCAGCAGGTGCGCGCCCAGGTGCTGAATCTGGCCGACACCTCGGCCGATGTGATGATTCTGGGCGAGACCGGCACCGGCAAGGAATTGGTGGCGCGCTGCCTGCACGACCAGAGCAGCCGGCGCGACCGCAACTTCGTTGCCATCAACTGCGGCGGCCTGCCCGAGGCCTTGTTCGAGAGCGAGTTGTTCGGCCATGAGCCCGGTGCCTACACCTCGGCCGGCAAGCGGCGCATCGGCAAGATCGAGCATGCCAACGGCGGCACCCTGCTGCTGGACGAGATCGAAACCATGCCCATCGCCCTGCAGATCAAGCTGCTGCGGGTGCTGCAAGAACGCCGGGTCGAGCGCCTGGGCTCCAACGAAGAACTGCCCATCAATGTGCGGGTGATCGCCGCCACCAAGGCCGATCTGCGCGCCTTGAGTGAGCAAGGCAAGTTCCGTGGCGACCTTTACTACCGCCTCAATGTGGCCACCTTGCAACTGCCGCCCCTGAGCCAGCGGCGCGAGGATATTCCGCTGCTGTTCGAGCATTTCGTCGCCCAGGCCTGCGCCCGTTATGAGCGCCCGGCACCGGAGTTGTCACCCCAGCGCCTGCGTGAGTTGATGGCGCATGACTGGCCGGGCAATGTGCGCGAGGTGCGCAATGCGGCCGACCGCTTTGTGTTGGCCATCAACAGCCAAGAAGGTGCGAGCGCTCAAGCGGATGGCGAGCCCGGCCACACGCTGGCCCAACAGATGGATCATGTGGAGAAAGCCTTGATCGAACAAGCGCTGCGCAAATGCCAGGGCCGCATTCCTGCGGCGATGGAGTTGCTGGGAACGGCCAAAAAGACGCTTTACGACAAGCTGCACCGGCATGGCATCGAGCTGGAAAAATTCCGCTGACCGGAGTCAGCGCATCAACAGCTCGGCCGACTATCGATAGGCCGCGGGGTCGGCCGAGTCCGTGGGCTTTTGCACCAGGCGTTTAAAAGCCTCGCCCATGGGCAAATTCAGATTGATGCCGCGCGGCGGAATCGGTGACTGGAACCATTTGCGGTACAGGGCCTGAATTTCGCCGCGTTGGTAAATGCCCGCAATGACGCCGTCCACCAAACTCTTGAATACAGCGTCATCGCGCGGCAGGCCGATGGCATAGGGCTCGACCGAGAACACCTCGTCCGAGATCACAAAGTCCTCCGGCCGCGCCGCGCTGATCTGCGACATGCGCAGCAGCACATCGTCCATGGCATAGGCGGCAGCGCGGTCGGTCAGCAGCAGGCGAAAAGCGTCATGGTCGTCTTGCCCCACCACAATGCGCATGCCGAGCTGCTGGTTCAGATTGGCCTGATGCAGCAGCTGGATGCTGGTGGTGCCGATGGTGGAGGCCACCGACAGGCCTCGCAAATCGTCGAGCTTGCGCAGCGGTGCCACGCGTTTGGACATTAGCCGGGTCTGGGCCAGAAAGATCGTCAGCGAGAAGGACTGGGTCTTTTGCCGCTCCAGCGTGTTGGTGGTGATGCCGCACTCCAGATCCACTGTGCCATTGGCCACCAAGGGCATGCGGGTGGCAGAGCTGACCGGCAGGTATTTGACTTCCAAGGCAGGCAGATCGAGGCGCTGCTTAATCGCCTCCACCATCTGCGTGCAGAGATCAATGGAGTAGCCCATGGGCTTGAGCCGCGCATCCAGATAGGAAAACGGTGGCGATGCGGCCCGGTAGCCCAACACGATCAAGCCGGTGTCGCGGATTTTTCGCAAGGTGTTGGAGCCCTCCCCGCTGGCCAGGGCTGATGCCGGATTGCCTGATACGGTGCTTGCGGCTACTGGGGGAGCTGTGCTCGGTGATCCGGGAGACACCACGGGGCTGGCACTGGCGGCCACCGGGGCGGGCGAAGCTGCAGCCCAAACCAAGTCGGGCGTCGCCAAGCCCAGAAGACTCAGGAGGACCGCACTCATGCCACCGGCGGTACGAAGGCGCAAAACTTGGCGGTGAAGAGAGAGGAAGAGTCTGTTATCCATGCGGCCGCACATTGTCGCCAAGCCCACCGAGCGGACAAGCGGCAAAACCCCATTGCGTTTTGCGCAATGCGCCGGCGCCATTCGCACGGGACAATGCGCCCCCAACTCGCGCTGGGCGCAAGGCCTGCAAAGCTATGGCAGCATGGGTGCATGTCGCCATCAAGACCTGACCCCGAGTTACCGGCCATCATTCAAGCCCTGCCCGCGCGCAGCCAAGCGCTGTATCGCCAGGCGGAGCAGCAATGGTGCCGCCAGCAAGGTCTGCTGCTGTTTGCCTACGGCTCACTGATCTGGAAGCCCGGCTTCGAAGCCGTGGAGCAAGGCCCGGCACAGGTGCACGGCTTTCACCGCGCGCTGCGCCTGCGCTCACTGGTCAACCGAGGCAATGCGGCCCAGCCCGGCCTAGTGCTATGCCTCTTGCCGGGCGGCAGTTGCCGGGGCTTGTTCTACCGCGTGAGTCCGGAGCAAAGCCCGGCCGTGCTATGCGAGTTGTGGGCACGCGAAATGGTGGTGGGCTCCTACCAGCCGCGCTGGCTGAACTGCCTGAGCAGCAGCGGCCCACGCCGCGCACTGAGCTTCACTCTGGAGCGGCAAAGCCCTGGTTTGGTGCCGCACTTGAGCGACGCCGCCCTGCTGCAAATTTTCGAAGCCGCCCATGGCCGCTACGGCAGCACGCTGGACTATCTGCAACGCACGGTGCAGAGCTTGCAGGCCCACGGCATCCGGGACCGGGAGTTGGAGCGGCAGCTGCATTTGGCGGCGCAGCAGGGTTTGCTCGGCTGAGGCCAGTCTGCCTGAACGCGACTCGTCAACCGACCTGCCCGCGCAGGCGATCCAGGTCTTCGACCGTGTCCACATCCACCAGCACGCCGGGATCGTCGATGTCCACGGCCTGCGAGGGATAACGGGCCAAGATGCGCCGCGCGCCCTCGTCGCCTTGCAGGTCAACCAACTCGGAATACAGCTCGGCGTTGAAACCCACTGGATGGCCTTGGCGGCCCTTGTACTGGGCGAAGGCCACCGGGTATTGCTCCAGCGCATCGGCCACGGCCAAGATGCTGCTTGCGCGCAGCAAGGGCATATCGGCCGGCATGATCAACCAGCCTTCCGCATCACCGCTGGCGCGCACCCCGGCCGCAATCGAGTAGCCCATGCCGACCGGGCTGGCCCGACCCTGCTGATCCATCTCGGGCAAGACCACCAGGTCCACCGAAGCGACCCAGCCCTGCACCAGGTGCAATAACTTAGGGGTCGTGACCACCACCAACTGCAAGCCTGTGGCCATGGCATTGCGCAGGCTGCGTGACAACAGGGTGTCTCGCGAGGCATCGTCGATATCGGCTTGGAAGGCCTCGTCTTCGGCTGGCATGGGGGATGGCTCGCCACCGGTGTCTGCACCGAGCCGCTGCGCCAGCTTATGGCCCTGGCCGTGAAATCTGATACCGCGCCCTGCCGCAAGCACGACCAGCGCCGGTCGCCTTCTTTTCATCCTGAACCTTATGTTTTTCCCCAGTGTTGCCCGATCAAAGCGCCGAGCTTGCACTGACCGTCAGCATGCCGCCCGGGCCGCCAGCGTGGAAGTGGGGCCAACACCTAAGGTGTTTTACGCACCGACTGGGCCTTGCAGGCGTGTTCGGCACGCTGGGCGTGATGAGCGCGTCACCCAGGCGCCAGTCCGGCAATGCCCAAACGTCGCATACTTAGGCCTATGAGCAAACTATCCGACCTCCGCAAGAGCTACGAACAAGGCGAACTCGATGAAGCCTTGAGCGCCGAGCAACCCCTGGCCCAATTCAAGACCTGGCTGGATCAAGCCCTGGCCAGCGAAATCCCCGAGCCCAATGCCATGACCCTGGCCACGGTCGGCGCGAACGGGCAACCGTCCACCCGCATCGTGTTGATCAAGGGTTTTGATGAGCGCGGCCTGGTTTGGTTCACCAATTACGACAGCCGCAAAGGCCAAGAGCTGGCGCACAGCCCGCTGGCCGCACTCCAGTTCCACTGGGTGGAGCTGGAGCGGGTGGTGCGCATCGAAGGTCGGGTCGAGCGTGTCGACGGCGCCGAGTCCGACGCCTACTACCGCTCGCGGCCGCTGGATTCCCGGCTGGGCGCCTGGGCCTCACCGCAAAGCCAGGTGATCAGCTCGCGTGGCGTTTTGGTTACCAATGCCGCCAAAGCCGCCATGACTCACGGACTCAACCCCGAGCGCCCACCGCATTGGGGCGGCTACCGCCTGGTGCCCCAGCGCTGGGAGTTCTGGCAAGGTCGCCGCTCACGCTTGCATGACCGGCTGTGCTATCGCCAAGAAGGCGGGCAGTGGATCAAGGAGCGCTTGGCGCCTTGATGACTTGAGTCCCCTGCCACGCCCTGACGCGTCCTGACGCGCTAAGTCAGGCCCTTTCAGCTCAGAAGCGAACCTGCACCCCGGTGTGCAGAGAACGACCGGCCATAGGGCTCAGCTCGCGAATGGTCGCCACCGAGGTCGCGCTATAGGCCAGCTTGTTGGTGATGTTGTCCAGCTTCAAGTACCACAGCGCGTCGGACTGACCCAACATGAACTGGCGCGCAATGCTGGCCTTGAGCAGGCCGTAACCCGCCGTGGGCGTGTCCAGACTAGGCACCCGATCCTGGCGGGCCGACAGACGCCATTCCAGTCGGCCGGACCACAGCCCGCTCTGCGCATCCAAGCCGAAGCTGGCGCGCAGCGGCGCCAGCCGCGGCAAAGCTTCGCCGGTGGCGCGGTTCTCGCCGCGCACGCCGTCGAGCTGGGCCGACAGGCTCAGCACCGTACCAGCCCCTGCGAAGGCGGACATCGCCGCCGGCAAGGTCCAGCGTCCTTCCAGCTCAAAGCCCTTCAAGGTGGCCGGCACCGATTTGAAGGCGTAGACCGGCATGCCTTCGATCTCGGGCTCGCCGGTGGCATCCAGCGCGATATAGCTAGAGAAGCGGGTCTGGTAGACATTGAGGCGCAACAAATGCTCGGCCGTTTTCCATTGCAGGCCCAGGTCAACACCCTTTGCTTTTTCCAGGCCCAAGCTGGCGTCACCACGCTCATAAGCTCCGCTGGCCACATGCACGCCATTGGCATGCAGCTCGTAAAACATCGGCGCCCGTTCGGTGCTGTTGAGATTGGCGTTGAGGCTCAAGCCTTGCGCGATCTGCGGCAGGCGGTAGCTCGCGCTGAGCGAAGCGCTGCGCGGCTTGTAGCGCTGTGTTACGGCTGGGCCGAAGCGCGGCTCGGCGCCAGCGGCGTCGCCTGCGGACTCAATCCGCACCGACTCCAAGCGGCCACCGAGCGACAGGCTGAATGGCCCGGCCTCGTATTGCTCGAGCACAAAGATCGCCGCGTTCTCGGTTTTTGAGCTGGGTACCAGCGCTTCGGCGCCTTCGGCACTGAAGTCCGACTTTTCCCATTGCACACCGACCATGCCGTGGACGGGGCCGAGCGCGCCATGCTGCGCTTCAAGCCGCAAATCATGGCCCACGCTCTTGAACACGGTCCCAACTTCGCCCGTGCCCTCCACTTCCTTGTGTTCGTAATTGCTGCGGCTCAGTTGCCAGCTCAAGCGCTGCAGCAAGGCCGCAGTGTCACCTTCTGCAGCGCGCCATTCGCCGGCGGCGGCGAAGCGTTGGCGCTGCATCTTGATCTTGACGTCGGGCTCCACCGTGACGCCGTAGTCATTGCGGTAGTCATCCACCGACACGCCGGCATAGCCATTGCTGAAGACATAGGAGCCGCCCAAGGCGCCACCATGGCTATCAGCGGCGGAATTGCGCACCTGCTTGCTGCGGCCATCCTCGCTGGTGAATTCGGGCGTGCGCAGGTCGCTGGCGCGGCGCGCGGCCAAGTCGGCATGCCAGGCAAAGCCGCTCGGGCCCGTGCCGGTGCCGCCGTCCAACACCACAGCGCCACTGCGTTCGGCCGCCGCGCCGCCCAGGCGCAATTCGGCCGCGCCGCTCAGGCCGGCTTGGGCCTTGCGCGGAATGCGGTTGTCCAAGGTGTTGACCACGCCGCCAATGGCATTGCCGCCGTAGAGCAAGGCAGCAGCCCCGCGCAGCACTTCAATCCGGTCGACCACCAAAGGGTCCAGGGGCACGGCATGGTCGAAGCTGAGGCTGGACGCATCGACCGAGCTGCCCGAATTGCTCAGCATGCGCACCCGGTCGCCGTCCAGGCCGCGAATGGTGGGCCGGTTGCTATTGGGACCGAAATAGGTCGAGGCCACGCCGGGCAGACCGTCCAGGGTCTCACCCAGGCTGGAGGCGCGGCGCAGGATCAGGGCGTCGCCCTGCAAAACGTCGACCGCTTGGGTCAGCTCGCCCGCACGCAGGGGGTTGCCGGTGAGCACCACGCGGTCCAGCTTTTCGGCCGAAGCCGCATTGCCGGCCACAGCAGCCGCCGTCGCATTGCCGCTTGGGGCAACTGGCCCCTGCTGAGCCAAGGCTGGCGCAGCGATGAAAGAGGAAAAGCCGGCCAGGCAAAGCAGGCTGGCGCCGACGGCCAGGGGCCGACGCGCAAAAGTTTTTGTTCGCATAAATCACTCGTTAGCCAGCGCCGAGAAGCTTGTCGGCGTGGCAGGCATGAAAACGCCACTCACCCGCGGGTGAGTGGATCGCTGGGATTCATGCCGAGTGAGGGGGACCGCGCGCGCCGCGCTTCCAGAATGGCTGCGCCGCGGCGCTGGCCGGCGCCTGCTGCAAAAAGCGCAGCGGGCTGAGTTCGGCCAAGACCACCGGCGCCGCAACATGCGGCAGATTGTCTTGGGCGATATGGTCGAACACCGAGCACACGTTGTCGCCCAGTTGGTGGCCCCACAGCGTCAAGCTCGCTGAGGCAATACGCCCCACGTCTTTCGTCTGAATTTGCGACTGAACTTGAGCCAGCCCCACAGGCCCGGCCGTGGCGTGAGCCACCCGGTGCCAGTGACCCAGGCCTTGAGCGGCGAGCAAGCACAGCGCGCACAGCCAAGCCAGCCAGATGCTTCTGGCTTGCCCGCGTGGACGCTGATCAAGGTACCGGCTCATCGCATGCTCAGGGCTTGCTGACCACGGCTTGGCCCTCATTGACCCGGTAGAACAGGCCGTAAGGGTCGTCATTGAGCACCGCCAACACGCCCTGCACCGTCACCGGCTCTAGGCTGTAGCGCACCGGCTCCTTGGTGCGCACTTCGATCAGCCCTTCGGCGCCGGCCGGTACGCAAAAGGAGCAGGAGGTGGGCACGGAAGACAGCAGGAAATGCTTCTGTTTGTCGCCCGGCTCCAGCGGCATCATGAAGCCCTGGACCTTGACGGTCTTCTTGTCCAGGGCTTGCACTGCGCTCGGAAAAATGGGGATCAAACGCGTCTTGTCAGGCTTGGTCGTCACCGAAGACAACAAAGCCCAGGTCAGCACGCCCTCTTTCTCCTGCAAGGGTTTGAAAGGACTGCGCGGATCGTGAAAGCCCGGCCCCTGGCCAATCACCGGTGCAGGCTGCGCCCATACCGAGTCCATCGGGGTGATCGAGCCGATGAGGCCCAGGGCCAAACCTGCGGCCGCAGCAAGCCCGGCGGCAGATCGACATTGAAAGCGGGACATGGTCTTGTTCATCTCAGCCGCCATTGTGCCTGCGCCACCGGTCACCTGCCCAAAGTCACTCAATGCGGCGCCTGCAATAACTCGGTCACATCCAGGCGGTAAGCCCGCCAAGCCGGCCAAGTCGCGGCCAACAAGGCAAGGCCCAGGCCCAGTGCCGGCAGCATCAACTCGATCCAAGAAAACCACCAAGCGCTGACGGCCAAGGACTGCTGCTGGGCCATCAAGACGCCCAATCCTGCCGCCAAGCCGTGACCCAGAGCCAAACCCAGCAAACAGGCCAGGCCGCTCAAACTCAGGGCTTCCAGCGCGATCAAACTCGCCACCCGCGCGGGGCTGGCCCCCAGCATGCGCAGCATGGCCAGATCGCTTCGCCGAGCACGTACCGCGTGCAAGAGCGCCACAAACACCGACAGGCCTGCCGAGATCAGCATCACCAGGCCAAAGCCGCGCAGCACCACCTCACCTGCCCCCACCATACGTTGCAAGCGGGCGGTCTCCAGCGCGGGTGCGCTGGCCTGCAAGCCCGGCTGCGCATTGACCCAGCGCGGCAGGCTGATGGCGGCGAGCGGACTGCGGTAGCTCAGCAGCACCATGGTGATCTCGCGCGGCTGGGTGGGGGTTGGCAGGCTGACCGGGGCGGCCTTGCCATGCGCCCCGTGATCGTCGTCATTTTTGTCGTGATCGGCGTGGTCGCCGTGATCTTCTTTGCCGGTATGCGTCTCTTTCACCGTCGCCGCACTCGGCGTTTGATGCATTTCATGACTGATCCACACCGAAGCCAAGTCGGTCAACACCAGCCGATCCAGCGCCCCGCCCTGCGCGGCCAGCACGCCCACCACGGTGTACAACTGCTCACCATGCGCATCGCCCTGCTCACCCAAGCCGTGGCTGCTGCTGAACTGCTGGCCCAGGGTCAAGCCAGTGCTGCGGGCCACTTCAGCCCCCAGCACGGCTTGCATGGGCTTAGCCCACAAACGCCCTTCAGCCAAGCGTGCCCCACCGATCTCCAGGTATTGCGGGGTGGTGCCGACCAGCCGGAAGCCGCGCACGCTATCGCCCAGCGACAGCGGCACAGCACGCGCCACCAAAGGGTGCGCGCGCAAAGTCTCGAGCGTGTCGAGGGGGATATTGCCGGTGGGCACATCCAAGTGAAAGACACCCGCCAACATGATTTGCATCGGGCTGCCCTTGGCACCCACCACCAAGTCAATGCCCTGCAGATCGCGGCGCATGCCGGCATCGAGCTGCTCACTCACCACGATCACAAAGCTGATCGCACCTAGCCCCAAGCTCAAGAGCAGCAGATTCAAAGCCGCCGTCAAAGGCTGCGACCACAAATAGGTCCAGGCCATGCGCCAAAGCCTCATGCCGACGCTCCCAAATCCAAGGTCTGAAAGCCGCTGGCCTCTTGGGCCTGCGCCAGCAAACGGGCGTCGTGCGTCGCCACCAACAAGGAGGCGCCGGAATCCGATGCAGCCTGCATCAACAAGGCCATCATCTGCGCGGCATGCTCATCGTCCAAGCTCGCACTGGGCTCATCGGCCAACAAGATGCGCGGCCGGCGTACCAAGGCCCGCGCCAGCGCCACCCGCTGGGCTTGACCCACACTCAGCTGATGCGGCTTGCGTCCGCCCAAGCCTTGCAGGCCAAGACTTTGAAGCAAGCCTGCCGCCCGCTCGGTGTCAGGCGGCAGGCCGGCGCAAAGAAATGGCAGCGTGACGTTGTCCAGCACCGTCAAGGCACTGCTGAGGTGCAAGCGCTGTGGCACAAAGCCCAGGCATTCACCCCGCCAGGCGTCCCGGCGGCGCTGGCTCAGGCTTTGCAGCTCCGTGCCTGCGATCAAGACCTGACCCTCGCTGGGGCTCAACAAACCCGCCAACAAGGCCAGCAAGGTCGACTTGCCGCTGCCGGACTTGCCGCGCAGCAGCAGATGCTCCCCGGTAGCCAAATGAATATCAGCAAAGCGCAGCGTTTGCCCCGTGTCAGCACCGGCACGGCTCGCAGGCGGGTAACGGTATTGCAGGCCACGCGTCTCGATCAAAACAGTCAAGCTCGCACCAAGCTAGCAAAAGTGGCCTGAAATTTATCCACCTTGGGGGCCACCACAAAGGCGCAATAGCCCTGCTCCGGGTTGCGGGCAAAGTAATGCTGGTGATAGGCCTCGGCCGCGTAGTAATTGCGCTCAGGCAGCAGCTCGGTCACAACGCGACCTTGATGCGCCTGCTGCGCCTGGGCCAAAACCTCGCGTGCCTGAGCCTCTTGCTCGGCATTGTGGAAATAGATGCCCGAGCGGTACTGGCTGCCCACATCGGCGCCTTGGCGATTCAAGCTGGTCGGGTCATGGATGGCGAAAAAGACTTCGAGCACTTCGCGCAGGCTCAGCTGACGGGGATCGAAATCCACCCGCAGCACCTCGGCATAGCCGGTATTGCCCGAGCAAACTTGCTCATAACTGGGTTGAGGCCCCAGGCCATTGCAATAGCCCGACTCGACCGCGTGAACGCCACGCACTTGCTCGTACACCGCCTCCAGGCACCAGAAGCAACCACCACCTAAGGTGATGCGCTCAAGGTTTGACGGCGACACATCCATACTGCTCATAACAATCCAATTCAAAAAAGGTCAGTCGCCGCCGAGCTTGAGCTCGACCAAGGGCTTCCAGCCGCTGTCACCGGCTTCGGCCGAGTGCAGCTTGGGTGCGGCCACAAAAATGCGTTGGTTGGGCAAGCCCTTGGCAATCAGCCCGTCGCGCACCGCCACGCCGCGCGCGAGGCTCAGTGCATGCGCCGTCTCTTCATTGACGGTGTAGCTGGCCAGCATAAGGCTGCGCATCTCGGCCACAGAAATGTCTTTGGCAAAACCCAGCATATTGCGGGGCTTGTTGGGCAGCTTGGTCGCCTCGTAAACCACCTTGAGCAGACGGTTGCGCTCGGCTTCGCTGAGCGTGAGTTCGGCCGCGGCTTGGGCATCCGCGCCGGCAGTCTGGCGGCGCTGCAGCTCCAGGCGCTTTTGCGCCAGCAAGGCCGCATCCAACTGCGCCTGCTGCAAGGCACTGCGCTCCAGGGCCAGATCGGCCCAGCCAGTGATGGTCAAGGCCAGCGTCGGCTTGTCTGCCAAAGACTTGGCAATTTTCTCCAGCGTGGCGGGGTTGCTCGGCTGCGCACTACCAAGTGCGAACTCGATTTGGCTGTGCTCACTACCACCGACACCCGAGAGCAGCGAAAACGGCGACGTCAGAGCCTTGCCAATTAGGTTGATGATCAGCTTGAAAATCACCCCACCGACACTGAATTGCGGATCGTTGAGCGAGCCCGAGACGGGCAACTCAACATCGATCACGCCATCGCTGTCCTTCAGCAGTGAAACCGCCAGGCGCACCGGCAGCTTGGTGGCATCCGGGCTATTGACGGCCTCGCCAAAGGTCAGCTGATTCAAAATCAGTTGATTGGAGGCTTTCAGCTGGCCGTCGGGATCGATTTTGTAGGCCACCTTGGTGGACAACTTACCGCGCTCGATTTGGTAGCCGGCGTACTTCTCGGCATAAGGAGACATCGGCGCCAGTTCAATATCGGTGGCCGAGGCCTTGATATCCAACATCAAGGGCGCCCCCAAGGGATTGAGCGCACCATCAATCGCCAGCAAGCCGGTGCCGGCGACCCGACCGCGCAATTGCAAGGGTGCCATCTCGGCGCGGCCGCTGCGCACCGCACCCAGGCCGCCTTGCAACTCGGTCAGCTGCGCGCTGTAGTTCGGTCGAATGAAACGGTCGGCAAAGTCCACCCGGCCTTTGCTAAGGGTTGTTTGACCGAGGCTGATCTGGATCGGCAGGTTTGCACCTGGCGCGGCATTGGCTGCGGCACTGCCCGGGGCAGCGGACGCAGCGGGAGCATTGGATGTAGCGGGTGAAGCCACCAGCGCAATACCCACTTCGGATGCCGGTTTGGCCTGCACCGCAGCCTCGGGCTCGGCGCGAATATCACTCAGGTTGAGGCGCCCCTTCTCGTTGATCAAGACGCTGGCATAGAAGTCATTCAGGCGCAGCTCCTTGACGGCCAAGTCGGGCTTGCTGCCGGGCTTCATTTCAAAGCGTACACCGTCCAGGTGGAAGGCCTGCCAGGTCAGCAAATCCGTGCCGGGCAGACCCATCGCGGCTTGCTTTCGCCCTTGCTGCAGACTCAAATCGGCCAGCAACAGATCGCCATTCACATTGACCTGCCAGTCTTTGGGCAGCTGGCGCACATTGAAGTCACCGCGCCATCCCAGGTCGACACGTTGCAGGTTCAAGTCCAGGCTTGGATCCATATAAGCACTGAGCAACTGCAGCGGCAAACGCTCGGCCCGCAACTTGCCACTGGCCGCCAACGGCGCCAAGGCAATATTGCCCTGCCAGCTAAAGCTACCCGGCGAATTCGCCGCGGCCTTGGAAAGCGCGGACAGTGGCCTGGCGGGAGCCGAGGCCTGCTGCCCCTTGCGCGAAGCAGCTTGCTTGGCAACCGCCTCACCCGCAAGCTTGAAGCTGAGTTGCGCCGGGCTGCTGCCCGATGCTTTGGGCCAAGCCAGTTGGCCTAAGCGCAAAGTCAGCTGTTGGACACTCAAATTGGCCTGGCCACCGGGTGCGGCCGCATCTTGCAAACGCACCGAACCACGATTGAGCTTCAAATCACGCAGGGCCACTTGCCAGTCGGTGGCTGACTTTGAAGTCGAAGCGACGGGAGCTGTGGACGTGGCCACGCTCACACGCCCAGCGTCGTCCTCACCCCCTAGCTTCAAGACCGGGCGGCCACGGGGCACTGGCTTGCTCACAGCCTTGGCAGACTCAGACTGCGGCAAAAGGGCTTGCCAGTTCCAATCATTGTTCTTTGCACGCGCCAGCATCAGGCCGGGGGCATCCAGACTCAATTCACCCAGCTGAACGGTCTTGGCGCCATACGCCATGTCGAGGCTATCCAACTTGACGCTGTCCAGGCGAAGCAAGGGCTCGCCTGTTGGCGACTTGGCTGCCCCAAGAGCCAACTGCTCGATCAGCAAATCTTGCACACCCACTTGCAGCCGAGCCAGCGGGTCAGCGTCCAAAGGCTGGGTGACACCCAGACTCAAGCGCCCGGCCGCCTTGGCCTTGAGCTGCATCGGCAACTGGGCCGCCCAATAGGGCTCAAACCACTGCAAGGCCAGCTGATCCCATTGCAGATCCAGCTTGGCTTCGGCGGCACTCAGGCTGCCCTGCCCCTTCAAATTGGCGGCCGCCACAGCAGACTCCGCCTTCTTGCCGCCGGGCTTGGCTGCCGCCCCTTCGGGCTGGATCTGCATATCAAAGCTCAGCGGCGTGAGCGCCTTCAAAGGCCATTGCACGGTGCCCAGCTCCAGCTTGAGTGCTTTCGCCTGCAAAGCCGCCTTGCCCGGCACGGACGCATCGCGCCAGTTGACTTGGGCATCACCCAGGCTGAATTTGGCCAGGCTGACAGCCCAAACCGGCGCTGCGGGAGCGGAAGGAACGGCTTTGGCTTGCTTTTGGTCTTGCACGTTTGCCGCGGGGGCAGCAGAGGCAACAGGCGCAGGCGCTGCCGTGGGCAGCCAGAGTTGGCCTGCGGCATCGCGAGCCAGATTCAGGCGCAAGCCCTGCCAATTCACCTCGCCAAAAGCCAATTTCTGTTGAAAAGGCTGCACCGCCTGCATGCCAATGCTCAGCTTTTGCCAGGCCAGCCAGGGGCTGCCGCCCGGCTGCTGCAAATCAAATTCACTCAAACCCACCCGGCCGTTGATATCAAGCTTAGGGGCATGTTTGGGCGGCTGCTGAAAGCGCACGGTGAGATCCGCATCCACCTTGCCGGCAGCCAAGCGCAAAGGCAAACCGGCGGGTACATAGGGGATGTAGGGCGCGAGATCCAGGCTGCCCAGTTTAAAACGCAGCGTGGCATCACGTTCCGTTGAAAAAGGCAGGGCCTCGACCTGGCTACCAAATTCCACCCCGTTCAACTGGCCCGAGACGGAGGGCTGAACCAGCACCTTCACATCGGCATCACGGGTCGACAAAAAGGGCAGCCCAATATTCAGATGCGCCAACTCATGTTTGCGCGCCATCGGCCGGTCGTCGAACAAGACCTGGCCCTGGTCCAGCGTGATGTTGTAGAGCGCCAGCGCCGGCGGCGGGCCGGAAGACGGCTCGGCCGGCTTGGCGCTGAATTTGGCAATCAGGTCATCCACATCGTAGGCACCCGGCGCCGTACGGCTCAGCCTGAGCACGGGCCGGCTCAAGGCCAAGGACTCAATCACGGGGACGAAATGCCAGAAGGTGCGCGCCGACAGGGCCACCTTCGCCTGCGCCATCTCAAACAAAGGCGGATCCTGGTCCGTGCGGCCGGCAATGCGCAAATCCTTTAGTTCCAGCGCCAAGCGCCAGGGCTGCACGCTGACCTCGCCGATCGTGACGGTTCGGCCCAATGCCTCACTCGCAATCCTGGCCCCAGTGGACTGGATGACTCGCGGCAGAACAAATACCGCAGCAGCCATCAAGACCAGCAAACTCAGAACAAAGCCGGCAAGCCAGCGCAGCCAGCTCTTCTTGGGCAAGACAGCGGGGGGGTGTTGGCGAATGTGGGCACGTCAGTGATGTCTAGGCTAGGTGACGGGGTTTTTGACTGAATGAGCGTCCAAGGGTGAATCAATCCAAAAACCGATCCAGCATCAGCCGCCAAAGCCACGCAACTTCAGCAAGCTCGCTGCGGCGCAGTGCGCTTGCACGAGACCTCTCGGGAGAGGCGATGATGTCGCCGCTCCTGCTCATGTTTGGATTTTGTCGTGAATCTGACTCTGCTCTACCCGGAATTGAAACCTTTTCTTGTGGCCGTATTACTACCGCCCGGTCCCTTTCTCGCCCTGAGCCTGGTGGGCGCGGCCGTGCTGCGCCGCCATCGCTGGCGCGGCCGCCTAGTTTTGAGCCTGGGCATGCTCGGCATTTGGCTGAGTTGCACCGAGGGGTTTGCACAAATCCTGGCGGAAAAGCTCGTTCATGCCCCCCCCGCCGTGAGCGCTGAGACGCTGCAGCAATTAAAGCTTGAATCTCAAGCCGGAGAAAAGTTGGCCGTTTTGGTGCTCGGTGGAGGCGCACGCAACAATGTGCCGGAGTACCAAGGCCCGGCCCTGAAGCTCGTCAGCGAGGAGCGACTGCGCTACGGCGTGTGGTTAGCCAGGCAAATCGATGCGCCCTTGGGTTTTAGTGGCGGCATCGGCTGGGGCGCACGAAATCTCAGCATTTCAGAGGCTTCGGCGGCTAAATCCAGCGCGCAAGAAACCTACAAGCTACCTTTGCGGTGGGCCGAAGGGCAATCGCGCGACACCCATGAAAACGCCCAACTGAGCATGGCGATGCTACGCGCCGACGGCATCCAAACCGTGGTTCTCGTCACGCACGATTTGCACATGCCGCGCGCCATGCGCGCTTTTTCACAGGCAAACCCAAGCCAGATGCGCTTGGTGGCGGCGCCGGTCGGTTACCGCCGCGATGGCCCCTTCGATTGGCAAGACTGGAGCCCCAGCGAAGAGGGATTGCCTCGGGTGCGCTATGCCATTTACGAGTGGCTTGGGCAAATATCGGGCCGCTGAAGCAAAAGGGGCGCCCGAAAAGTAGAAACCCCTTTCAGTCCGAAGTCTGAAAGGGGTCGGATGGCTGACGCCATCAATGGAGCTCTACCGCGATTTGCCGAAGGGCTCCTGGCGCGCAATGATTGCGCCAGTGAAGATGCCTGTAAGAGGCTTTACAACACTAGTGCAATTGATAAGGCTATTCAAGGAGAAGTTTTGCTTTCCTTGGAAAAAAGCTCATCAAACAAGACATTGGCGCGCGCCTGCACGTCTGGCGTCATCACAATGGTTCGGCCCCACTCCCGAGTGGTTTCGCCGGGCCATTTATTGGTCGCATCCAAGCCCATCTTGCCGCCCAAACCGCTCACCGGGGAGGCGAAGTCCAGGTAGTCAATTGGTGTGCCCTCCACCAAAGTGCAGTCGCGCACCGGGTCCATGCGGGTGGTGATGGCCCACACCACCTCTTTCCAGTCCCGCACATCCACATCCTCATCCACAACAACGATGAACTTGGTGTACATGAACTGGCGCAGATAACTCCACAAGCCAAACATCAGCCGTTTGGCATGACCCGGATAGGCCTTCTTGATGGAAATCACCGCCATGCGGTAGCTACAACCCTCGGGCGGCAGGTAGAAATCAATGATTTCGGGAAACTGCTTTTGCAGGATGGGCACGAACACTTCATTCAAGGCCACGCCAAGAATGGCCGGCTCATCGGGCGGCTTGCCGGTGTAGGTGGAGTGGTAAATCGGTTGTGGTCTTTGCGTCAGCCGCTGAACTTCGAAGACCGGGAACCAGTCTTGCTCGTTGTAATAGCCGGTGTGATCACCGTACGGTCCCTCCAACGCGTGCAAATAGCCGCCCTTCTCTTTCAATGGCACGCCGTCCTCGCTGACACCCACAAAGCCGGGCGCGGCGATGGGAATATGACCTTCCAGCACGATTTCGGCGCTGGCGGGCACTTGCAGCATCTGGCCTGCCTCGCCAACACCGCTATCCACCAACTCGGTTCTTGAGCCACGCAGCAGGCCGGCAAACTGGTACTCCGACAAGCTGTCGGGCACTGGGGTCACGGCACCCAAGATCGTGGCCGGGTCGGCACCCAGAGCCACCACGATCGGGAAAGGCTGGCCTGGATTGGCCAAGGCGAAGTCCCTGAAATCTAGGGCACCGCCGCGATGCGCCAACCAGCGCATGATCAATTGCTTGCGACCAATTAACTGCTGTCGGTAGATGCCCAGGTTTTGGCGCTGGCGCGGCCGGGCGATGCTTTGCGGCCCACGGGTGACGACCAAGCCCCAAGTCAGCAAAGGCGCCACATCGCCGGGCCAACAGGTTTGAATCGGCAACTTCTTCAAATCTACATCGCTGCCTTCGAACACCTCTTCTTGACATGGAGCGCTACGCACTTTCTTCGGCTTCATGTCCCAAAGCGCTTTTGCCATGCTCATCAGACGGCCGGCATCTTTGAGCCCACGCGGCGGCTCAGGCTCTTTCAGGCTGGCCAAGACATGGCCCACGTCACGCAACTCCTGCAGGCTTTGAGCCCCCATGCCCAAGGCCACCCGACGCGTCGTGCCAAACAAATTGGTCAGCGCGGGCGTTTGAAATCCCGTCGGCTGCTCGAACAGCAATGCGGGGCCTTCGGCGCGCAAAACGCGGTCGCTCAAGGCCGTCATCTCCAGAACCGGCGAGACCGGCTGCTGAATCCGGCGGAGCTCCCCCAGGCCCTCCATTTGGCCAATAAAGTCACGCAGATCTCTGTACTTCATATTGATTAGTTATATAAAACCGGTCGTTTAAGCTTGACGGGTTATTTTTCAACCCTAGAATTTGCCAAACATTGGAATTCAAGGGTTTACCCGCGCCCACCCCAGGACTGCTTGGAGGGCGTCAACCGCTGCTGATTAATAGGTCGCCCGTCTCGTTTAGCTTTGGCCAAACGACTTCGGCGGATCGACTGATTATCACTTTCGTGTCTCGGATCGAGAGCGCTTGTCGCCCGACCCGAGCATGACTGAGAACAAAGGAGTTGCATGACAGCGCGCCACGATCTTTTATCCCTTGCCCGCGGCACCCGTGCCACCTTGTCCCTGTTCGTCAAGGACATCGGCCAAGGGCTTTTAGTTGTTAGCCACAATAGTTTGGCCCTGCTTGGCTTGGCCGTTGTGGCCTTGGGCTTGGTCTTTGTTAGCCAAGCCGATCTGCGTCAAGACCTTGAAGGCCAAGCCCTGGGCTGGCTGAATGCCCGGGAAGAAGCCCGCGCCCAGGCCGACGGCAACACCTTGTTCGCCGTCTCCGAGCCCAATGCCGTGGACCGCGCCACCGCCGCTGATCCAAAAGACTTGCCGCGCCAGCAAGCTGCCGTGGCGATGTGGTTGTCGCGTCGCTACAAGGTCGCACCGGAACCCATCAGCCGCTTGGTCCAAGAAGCCTGGGCCATCAGCCGCAAGGCTCAATTGGAGCCCACCCTCATTCTGGCCATCATGGCGGTTGAGTCCAGCTTCAACCCCTTTGCGCAAAGCCCGGTCGGCGCCCAAGGCCTGATGCAGGTGATGACCCACGTGCACAACGACAAATACGAAGCCTTTGGCGGCAATTTGGCCGCCTTTGACCCCATCACCAATTTGCGTGTGGGTGTGCAGGTGCTCAAGGAGTGCATTCAGCGTGCTGGCAGCTTGGACGAAGGCTTGCGCTACTACGTCGGCGCCGCCAATCTGCCCGATGACACGGGCTATGCCGCCAAGGTGTTGGAACTGCACGAACAAATGAAGAGTGTGGCGACCGGCCGGCCCGTTCAAGCCAAACCGATCCGCGAAACCAGCCCGATGGCCAGCGCCACGCCGCTGGCTTCTGCCGATACCGACGTGACAGCCTCAAAAGTCGCGCTGGTTCAATAAGGCAAATCCTGGGCCGGTGCGCCCAGAGGCTACACTGATGGCTTCGCGCGACTGGCGATCAGGATCATGACGCCCTGCTACAGGGCGATGGTTTGAGGTGGTGGACCACCGGGGAGCGCGAACGGTTCATGGATTTGGTCCTGAACTGAATTTGCCGTTCGCCTGGGCCGTCCTGCTTGAAAACCTCGGCTGATGAGGTTTTTGTCTGCAGCGACTCCACTTCTACCGCAAGCCACCATCATGTTTGACCGCAGCACATCCACACTTGCCCTCGTTGACCCCGATTTGTGGGCCGCAGTTCAGAACGAGAACAAGCGCCAAGAAGACCATATTGAACTGATTGCGTCTGAAAACTACACCTCGCCCGCTGTGATGCAGGCCCAGGGTAGCCAGCTGACCAATAAGTACGCCGAAGGCTATCCAGGCAAGCGCTACTACGGCGGCTGCGAGTACGTGGACGTGGTCGAACAACTGGCCATCGACCGCCTGAAGGAACTCTTTGGCGCCAACTACGCCAATGTGCAGCCCAACTCTGGCTCGCAAGCCAACCAAGGCGTTTTCTTCGCCCTGCTGCAACCGGGCGACACCATCATGGGCATGAGCCTGGCCGAAGGCGGTCACCTGACCCACGGCATGGCCCTGAACATGAGCGGCAAATGGTTCAACGTCATCTCCTACGGTCTGAATGCCAAGGAAGAGATCGACTACGACGCCATGGAGGCCCTGGCCCGTGAGAAGAAGCCCAAGCTGATCATCGCCGGCGCCTCGGCCTACAGCCTGCGCATCGACTTCGAACGCTTTGGCAAAATCGCCAAAGAAATCGGCGCCTATTTCATGGTGGACATGGCGCACTACGCCGGCCTGATCGCCGCGGGCGTCTACCCCAACCCGGTGCCGCATGCCGACGTCGTCACCTCGACCACCCACAAGAGCCTGCGCGGCCCACGTGGCGGCATCATCTTGTGCAACGATGAAGCCATCGCCAAGAAGATCAACTCGGCCATCTTCCCCGGTATCCAAGGTGGCCCGCTGATGCACGTCATCGCCGGCAAGGCCGTGGCTTTCAAAGAAGCACTGACACCTGAGTTCAAGGCCTACCAGGCCCAAGTGGTCAAGAACGCCAAGGTCCTGGCGGACACCCTGATTGAGCGCGGCCTGCGCATCGTCTCTGGCGGCACCGAAAGCCATGTGATGCTGGTGGACCTGCGCCCCAAGAACCTGACCGGCAAGGAAGCCGAGGCCATCCTGGGCGCCGCCCACATGACCTGCAACAAGAACGGCATTCCCAACGACCCGCAAAAGCCCATGGTGACCAGCGGCATCCGCCTGGGCACGCCCGCCATGACCACCCGCGGCTTCAAGGAAGAACAGGTTCGCATCACCGCCCACCTGATTGCCGACGTGCTGGACAAGCCGCACGACGAAGCCAATCTGGAAGCCGTGCGCGTCAAGGTTGCCGCGCTGACCCGCGACTTCCCGGTCTACCGCTAAGCAGCAAAGGCAAGCCCGTCGATGCGTTGTCCTTTTTGCAGTCATGGCGAAACCCAGGTCTCTGAGACCCGTGAATCGGATGAAGGCGATGTTGTACGACGCCGGCGGCGCTGCCTCGGCTGTGACAAACGCTTCACCACCTACGAGCGGGCCGAAATCGCCTTGCCCGTGGTGGTTAAGAAAGACGGCACCCGCGCCGACTTCGATGCGAAGAAGCTGCGCGCCTCCATGCAACTGGCCCTGCGCAAGCGGCCAGTGAGCATTGAACAGATCGACGCCGCCCTGGCTCAGATCGAAGAAACCCTGTTAACCAGCGGCGCCCGCGAGCTGCCATCCACCCGCTTGGGTGAGTTGGTGATGCGCGAATTGAAACGCATCGACAAAGTGGCCTATGTGCGCTTCGCTTCGGTTTACCGCAGCTTCGAAAACGTGGATGAGTTCCGCAAGCTGATCCGGGATATTTAACCCGGGACAGGGCCCGCGACAAAGCGGCGCGTCGAATCCGCTTGGCCGATGCCAATAAATCGAAGCACCCGCAGCGACAAGACCCCCACTTTTGGGGGTGCCACTCCCCCCTTCGGTGGGACAGAAAGCCACCTGACCGACGCCTAAATTGTGTTCATGCCACTGAACATTTAGGAGTCCATCATGGCCAATACCCAACATTCATCACGGGGCATCAGCCTGGTCGAGGTCTGCGTGGGGCTGTGCATGAGCGGCATCTTGACCGCGCAGGCGGTTCCCGCCTTCGAGCGCATGCAGCAGCGCCAACGCCTGCAGCTTTCCGCGCAAACCCTGATGACCGACATCCAGCAAGCGCGCAGCGAAGCCGTGCAAAGCGGTCAAACCGTCTATCTGCGTTTCAGCCAAAGCAATCAGGGCAGTTGCTACATCATGCACACCGGCAGCTCTGGCCAATGCCGTTGCGACGATGGCGGTGTGGCCGCATGCACCACCAAAGCGCAGTTGATCAAGCTGCAATGGTTGCCTGCAAGCCAAAAAGTGTCGCTCAGAGCCAATGTTCAGCAACTCAGCTTTCAGGCCCGCCAAGGAACCGTCACCGCAACCGGCAGTGTGGACGTTCAAGGGGCAGCGGGCGAGAGCATTCGCCATGTGGTGAGCATTGCCGGGCGGGTGAGAAGCTGCAGCCCCCAAGGCGCCATGGCGCAATTCGCGACTTGCTAACTGATCGCACGTCGGAACGCTTCAGCAAGACATAGGCGGGAAGCCCCACGATTTTCTTCGCCGAGGGAAGAATTACCAATTCGATGACGAAAACCTCACCGAACAAGCCTAGAGCCGACGGACGCGCCAGATTGGTCGACAAGCGGTAAAGCACCTACACCCGCCGCCACACTCGCTTCCCATAATCAAAGCATGTCAAGCAACCGCTGCATGTCTAGGAATGTCTGTCGCTCGCAGTTCATGCAAGCGGGCTTTAGCTTGGTTGAAGTGATGATCACGGTCGTCATCGTCGCCGTCTTGGCCATGGTTGCGCTGCCCGTCTTTCAGAAGCAGATTGCAAAGGGCCGGCGCGCCGACGCGATCGGCGCCTTGTCCACCATTGTTCAAGCTCAAGAGCGCCTGCGCAGCAATCGCGGCAGTTATGCCTCGACGATGGAGGATGCTGAGTTGGCGAAATTGGCCTTCGCCAACAACTTGACGCCCAAAAGGCACTATCAACTCAGCCTTGTCGGCCTTGGCAACCCACCCGACTTCACCTTCGGCTTCATCGCCCGGGCTGCCGTGAGCAGCGATTCACCCCAGGCGAATGACAGCGACTGCGCGACCATGTTCATCCAGCTCCGCGGGGGCAATATGAGCTACGGCGCAACCGATAGTGCGGGCAGCGACAGCAGTCGAAAATGTTGGCCGCGCTGAATCGCAAAGCACTGCCCGGCTTGACCTTGGTCGAGTTGATGATTGTTGTTGCCGTTTTGGGCATCGTCCTGGCCGTCGCGGCGCCCTCTTTCATTGACTTGCTGAACCGGCGCCGCGTGCAACTCGTAGCCACCAATCTCAGCAATGACCTGGCATTCGCGCGCGCCGAGTCCGGTTTGCGCCCGGATGACGTCATCGTCTATTTCAAGAAGACGCTCACCATGAGTTGCTACACCATTGCCTACGGCAAGGGGCAATTCGGCAGTTGCGACTGCACCCAAGCGCCGGGCTCGGCCTGCAATCCAGCCCTGACCAGTATTCGCGAATTGAAGACAGAGCAGGTGCTCGACAGCTCCGGCGTCATTTTTGTCGCTACCGGAGATTGGCCCGCCTGGGCCGCCAATCGCTTTGCTTTTGTTGCCCCGCAGATGTTGCCGACCTATAGCAATGTCGCCATCACCGTGACCGGAACCGGCGGCAGCAAGATGCGGGTCCAGCTCAACGGCATGGGCCGAGTTCATATGTGCAGCCCGAACGGGAGCTTCAGCGGGGTGGCGCAATGCTGAACGCACGCGCTTCAAGTCTCGGCCAGCCGCTACGACAGCGCGGTCTGAGCTTGATCGAGATGATGGTGGGCATCACGATCGGCATGATCGTGGTGGCGGGCGCCAGCGTCATGCTCACCCAACAATTGGCCGAGCACCGCCGTTTGGTGCTGGAAACCCAGATACAACAAGATCTGCGCGCAGCGTCTGACTTGATCTTGAGGGAGTTGCGCAGAGGTGGGGCTCACGCCGTTGCCGAGCGTTTGGTCTGGGCGCCCGGCAGCGGCATCGCAGCCCCCATCACCAACGACTACGCCAAGCAAACCGCGGTGCCAGCGACGCAGAACCAAGTCATCTACAGCTACTTCAGCCATGATGACCGGGGAGGCCCCAACCCGCTCAACCCCGAGGACAATCTTTCCGCCAACAACGAGCGCTTTGGCTTTCGGGTCAGCAATCAAACGCTGCAATTCATGCTCGGCAATGGCAATTGGCAGCCCTTGACCGACCCACAGACGCTGCTGATCACCAATTTCACGATTCAGCAGCAGAGCCAAAGCGTCTCCCTGATCGACAGTTGCGAGATTTCGATATGCCCGGCGGGCAGCGCGACCTGCCCACCCCAGCTGCAGGTCAAGCGCTTTGACATCAGCTTGACCGGCAAAGCTGCTCATGACGACCAGGTGCAGCGCACGCTCAAGGTCAGCAGCCGCATGCGCAATGATGAGATCACCGGAGCGTGCCCATGAGTACGCTAACCTCAATCGCAGCAACGAGGGCAGCCACCACCCCGACTCGGGCAAGCCAAGGCGGCGCCGCGACCCTGGTGGTGGTGATGGTGCTGTTTCTGATCATGGCCATGATGGCGGCATTTGGCAGCCGCAACTTGATCTTTGAGCAGCGCGTGGCCAGCAATTACTACCGGGCCGGTGTGGCGCTGGAAGTTGCCGAGGCTGGCATTGAATGGGGCCTGGCCCAACTCAATGGCCTCAATATCGACACCGCCTGCGTGCCCAATGGCGCTGGCCCGAACAACTTCAGGCGGCGTTACCTCAAGATTGACCCGGCCAACCGCAACATCACGCCGGTGAACCCACCAACGGCTTCCACTGACTGCGTCCGCAACGGTGCTTTGGGCTGGGTTTGCCAATGTCCGACCGGCCCTTTGCCTGCGCGTCTGCCGCTGCCCAGCGAAAACCAGATGCAACCCCGATTTGCACTGACATTCAAAGCCATCGCCACGCCGGTGGATCGGCCCGGCGTGATTCGCCTCTACAGCGAAGGCTGCACCGACAGCGGCACGGCCAACTGCGACATCAAGAGCCAGTTCGCGCGCGACGCCTCGCTGGGCATGTCCAACGTCACCGCTGATATTGCCCTGGTCAGCGCGTTGAAAACGCCACCCATCACGCCGCTGGTGGTCAGCGGCAGCCTGGATCTTGGCCCCAATGGCATCGGTCTGCACAATAGTGAGCCGCGCAGCAGCGGCCTGCTTTTGACCACTGGCGCCGCCCTACCCACCTTCACCGGCACAGCCGCAGACCGGCTTGAAAGCCTGCCCGGCACACCAGGCACTCAGGCCATGTTGGGCAATGACCCGGGCTTGACCAATGCTGCTGGCGCTCAAGTCTTCAAGCAGTACTTCGGTATGTCCTTGGCCAGCTATCGCGACCAACCCGCAATGCGCATGATCACCTGCCCGCAAGGCGATTGCGGCGCAGTCTTGCTGGCGGCCTACAACAGTGGGGTACGGCTGGCCTGGGTGGACGGGCCCTTGACCATCACCAGCAATATCACCCTAGGCGCGGCCACCAGCCCGATGGTCATCGTGGCCAATGGCGCCGTCACACTGAACGGCCCCATGCAACTGACCGGCCTGCTTTTCAGCAACGGCAACCTGGTCTGGGACAACGGCAGCGCCATGCCGGCCTTGCTGACGGGCGCACTGATCGTGGCGGGCCAAATGGCAGTCAGCGGCACGGTCGACCTTTGGTACCGGGCCGCCGTGATGGACGAGTTGAGCAACCGCGCCGGCAGCTTTGTTCGCATCCCCGGCGGCTGGTGGAACTGAGATGGACAAGTTCGCGCGCCCTCCTCGTCCAAGCCAGCTTTCTGCGCCCAATGGCCAACTAGGCGTGGCCTTGCTGGAAGCCCTGGTGGCGCTGCTGATCATGTCTTTTGGCATGCTGGCGCTCGCCGGCCTGCAAGGCAATCTGCGCCAAAGCGCTGATCTTGCCAAGCAGCGCGGCGAGGCAGTTCGCCTGGGTCAGCAGGAAATGGAACGCCTGCGCAGCTTCAGCCAATTGCCCGCGCCTAACCCGCCCAATGCGGGCGTACGGGCTTTTGAGGACATCACCGAGCCGCCCAACGGCGTGGCTGGCACCTTCAGCGCCGATACCAACACGACCTTCACCGTCACCCGGCAGGTGACCGACATCGCCGAGCCGCCGCAAAAAGCGCTGCGCATCAACGTCAGCTGGACAGATCGCACCGAAGGCGCGCAATTCATCATCCTGGACAGCATCCTCTCCCGCACCGACCCCATCCTTGGCGGCGGCTTGGCTTTGAGCAGCAAAGCGCCTAGCGCGCGCCAGCCCAGCAACCGGGATGCCAATATCCCAACCCCAGCCAAAGACCTTGGCAACGGCAGCAGCGCCTTCAAGCCACTGACGGGTGGTGATGTGGTGTGGGTCTTCAACAACCTCACCGGCGTCATCACCGGCGTGTGCAATATCCCCGCCACGCCCATGGTCGATTTGGTGGCGACAGATGTGGACTCTTGCAAGAACAACACCCTGGGCTATTTGCTCAGTGGCTTCGTCAGGTTCTCCGATGCCTCACCCAGCGACCCCGGCAAACCGCTAGGCCTGGCCCTGCCGATGGACCTGAACTTGGCCTTGACCCAGTCCAGCGCGCTCACACCCAGCTACCAGTGCTTCAACAACGCCCCCATCACCTCGCCCTCGACCCAGACCTTCGTCACTTACTACTGCATCGTTTACCCAAATGCCGACACGCCGCCGATCTGGTCGGGCCAGCTGACACTCACCGATATCCCTTTGAGCGGCATTGGCGCCCGCACGATCTGCCGCTACAGCGCCGACTACGACGCTAACGGCAGCATCAGCAATGCCGAACATCCCTTGGTCTACAGCAAGGTCACCGGTTCGCTGGCGCGGCAAAACTTTCTGGTCATTCCTGGCACCGAAACCTGTCCGGCTGGCCACGACATCGACCCTGCCCAGGGCTTTTTCAGCAATACCGCCACGGTGCGACACCAGCCCAACGGCATTTAGGCCGACCAAGCGCTCTGTGCGCCCTGCGCGAGTGCGCCCCGTGCGCCTTTTTGAGGTTTTTTGCCTTGTTCGCCAGTGACTCGATTGACCGGCATTCGCCGAGCACCCCACCAGACCCTGAGACAATCCTCCTTTTGCCCGTCGACCAAGTCGGCGGGCATTTCCGCACTACCGGCGTACAAGGATTGCAGCAGTGTTCAAGAACCTGATGGTTTACCGCATCGGCCCCAACTGGCAGGCCACCGTGGAACAGATTGAAGAAGCGCTCGAGAAGCAAATTTTCGTGGAATGTGGCGCCACGCAAGCCCAAACCATGGGCTGGACCCCGCCCCGCGGCATCCCTCACGCCCCCCTGGTCGAAGACGTTGGCGGCCACTGGCTCTTGAAGCTGATGCTGGAGCAGCGCGTGCTGCCCAGCTCGGTGGTCAAGCGCCGCGTTGACGAAATGGCCGCCCGGGTTGAACAAGAAACCGGCCGCAAACCCGGCAAAAAGGTCAGCAAGGAGCTGAAGGAGCAAGCCACGCTGGAATTGCTGCCCATGGCTTTCACCAAGCAGTCCAGCATCCGCGTCTGGATCGCGCCGGCCCAGCAGTTGTTGATGATTGACGCCGGCAGTGCCAGCCGCGCCGAGGAAGTGGTTACCTTGCTGATCAAGGAACTCGCGGGCCTGAACCTGCACTTGATCCAAACCGCCGAATCGCCCGCCGTGTGCATGGCCGCCTGGCTGATGGACGGCGTGCCGCCGGAAGGCTTCACCATTGACCGCGAATGCGAGCTCAAGAGCGCGGACGAGATGAAGTCCGTGGTGCGCTATGCCCGCCACTCGCTGGACATTGACGAGGTGCGCCAGCACCTGGCCGGCGGCAAGGCGCCCACCCGCCTGGCCATGAGCTGGAGGGACCGGGTGTCCTTCATGCTCACCGACACCATGCAGATCAAGAAGATCAGCTTTTTGGACGTGGTGTTTGAAGGCCGCGAGTCCGCCGACAAGGATGAAGCTTTTGACGCAGATGCGGCCATTGCCACCGGCGAGCTGTGCAAGCTGATCCCCGAGCTGATTGACGGCCTGGGCGGTGAGCATGACTTCCTGGCCGCCGGCGCCGCGCTGGCCGCCCTGCCACCCACCTTGAGCGGTGAGCCAAGCGGTGAGCCAGCGAGCGAATCGCCTACATCAACAGCTTCCGCCACCACCACTCTCGAAACCGCCCCCTGGGATTGATGCCATGAGCGCGCCCCAGCACCATCAGAGCGCCCTCAGCGCCATGCAGCACGCCCTGGCTCTGGCCGAACAGGCCGTGGGCCTGACGGAGCCCAACCCACGGGTGGGTTGCGTCATCGTCGATGCGCAAGGTCAGGTGCTGGGCATCGGCCACACACAGGCCGCCGGCCAAGCCCATGCCGAGGTGATGGCGCTGCGCGATGCGCAGGCGCGCGGCGCGGATGTGCGCGGCGCCACCGCCTACGTCACGCTGGAGCCCTGCTCCCACCAAGGCCGCACAGGCCCTTGCTGCGACGCGCTGATCCAGGCCGGCCTGGCCAAGGTGGTGGCCGCCATAGGCGACCCCAACCCCCAGGTGGCAGGCCAAGGCATGGCCCGCCTGGCGACCGCCGGCGTGCAGACCGAAGTGGGTTTGCTGGCGGAACAAGCCCGCGAGCTCAATATCGGCTTTTTCTCCCGCATGCAACGCGCCCGCCCCTTTGTGCGCCTGAAGATCGCCGCCTCGCTGGATGGCCAAACCGCCCTGGCCAACGGCCAAAGCCAATGGATCACCGGCCTGCCGGCACGCACCGACGGGCATGCCTGGCGCAAGCGCGCCGGCGCGGTGCTGAGCGGCATTGGCACCGTGCGCGAGGACGACCCGCGCCTGGACGTGCGCCTGGTGCCCTGCGCGATGCAGCCGCTGCGGGTGGTGATCGATTCGCGCTTGGAGATGTCGCCCGGCGCCAAGCTGCTGAGCGAACCCGGCGGGCCGGTGCTGATCTTTTGCGCACTGGACGAGGCTGAGATGATGGGCGACGGCTCTGCTGCAGCTTCAGCCGCCGCCTTGCGCGCCGCCGGCGCCGAGCTGCAAAGCCTCGGCAACGGTCAGGGCAAGGTCGACTTGAGCGCGGCCATCCTTGAGCTGGGCCGCCGCGGCATCAACGAGTTGCATATCGAGGCAGGCGAAAAGCTCAACGGCTCGCTGCTGCGCGCTGGCCTGGTGGACGAATTGCTGGTTTACCTGGCGCCCAAGCTGCTCGGCCGCGGCCGCGGCATGGCGGATTTGGGTGGGCTCACCCAGCTGCAAGACGCTTTGAATTGGCAGTGGTTGGACTGCGTGCCGGTGGGTGATGACCTGCGCTTGCGGGCGCGCCGCGTGCCGACCGAAGCCAAACTCTAGGCCCTACGCCAGCAAGGCGGCCGAGGCCGCCTACAATCGGGGGATGCCCATGTCATCTGCCCCCCACGCCCCGGTCACCAGCACCGCCATCGCCCCCGTCCATGAGCTCGTTGCCGAGCTCGCCGCTGGCCGCATGGTCATTCTGGTTGACGAAGAAGACCGCGAGAACGAGGGCGACCTGGTTCTGGCCGCCGACCATGTCACCCCCGAAGCCATCAATTTCATGGCCAAGTTCGGGCGCGGCCTGATCTGCCTAACCCTCACCCGCGAACGCTGCGAAAAGCTCAATCTGCCGCCCATGGCCACCCGTAATGGCACCAAGCATGCCACGGCCTTCACGGTGTCGATTGAAGCCGCCACCGGCGTCACCACGGGCATCTCCGCCGCAGACCGCGCCCGCACGGTGCAAGCCGCCGTGGCACGCGATGCCCAGGCCCGTGATCTGGTGCAGCCGGGTCACATCTTCCCCCTGCAGGCTCAAGACGGCGGCGTGCTGATGCGCGCAGGTCATACCGAAGCCGGTTGCGACTTGTCCAAAATGGCCGGCCTGACGCCCTCCGCCGTGATCTGCGAGATCATGAAGGACGACGGCACCATGGCCCGCCTGCCGGACCTGATCGAATTCGCCAAAGAACATGGCCTGAAGATCGGCACCATTGCCGACCTGATCGAACACCGCAGCCGCAATGAAAGCCTGGTGCAACGTGTCGGCCAGCGCAAGCTGCAAACCGCCCAAGGCGAATTCGACTGCACCATTTACCAAGACCGCACCGGTGGCACCCACTTGGCGCTGAGCCACGGCCAGTGGCAAGCCGGCGACGACGTGCTGGTGCGCGTGCACGAGCCCCTGTCGGTGCTGGACCTGCTGGACGTCAGCACCACCGGCCACGCCTGGCCGCTGCCCGCCGCGCTGGCCGAGTTGCAACGTGCCCCTTGCGGCGTGGCCGTGCTGCTGAACTGTGGCGAAGACGCCGCCGGCCTGCTGCAACGCCTGCAGCCTGAGCAGCAAAACGCCGCCCCGGCCGCCAAGATCATGGACCTGCGCACCTACGGTGTGGGTGCGCAAATCCTGCGTGACCTGGGCGTGCAACGCATGCGCTTGTTGGGCAACCCGCGCCGCATGCCAAGCATGACCGGCTACGGCCTGGAAGTCACCGGCTTTATGGCCGCAGGCGAACGCGCCTGATCGACCTAAACAAAAAAACCAACAGCATATGCAAGCATCAGACAAGGGACAGGCCAGCAGCGCTTCGCTCAACGGCGAAGACCTGCGCATTGGCATCGTGCAAGCCCGCTTCAACAACGAAATCACCAGCCGCCTGGCCCAAGCCTGCCTGGAAGAGCTGGCTGCCTTGGGCGTGGCCGAACACCATATCCGCCACGTCACCGTGCCCGGCGCACTGGAAGTGCCCATCGCCCTGCAAGCCATGGCTGACAGCGAGGACTACGACGCCTTGGTCGCCCTGGGCTGCATCATTCGCGGTGAGACCTATCACTTCGAGTTGGTGGCCAACGAAAGTGGCGCCGCCGTCACGCGCATTGCGCTGGACAATGCCACGCCGATCGCCAACGCGATCCTGACGGTGGAAAACGAAGAACAAGCCTGGGCGCGAGCCGAGGAAAAAGGCCGTGATGCGGCGCGCGTAGCGGTCGAGATGGCCAATTTGATGGAAGAACTTCAGTGAGCACAAACGACAGCGCCCCGGCAAAAAAGCCCGCAGCAGGCAAGACTCCCGCTAAGCGTGCCCAACCCAAATCGGCCCGCCGGCGCTCGCGCGAAGCCGCCCTGCAAGGCCTCTACCAGTGGCTGATCACGGGTGATGACGTCGCCACCATCGACGCCCATATGCGCGAGCAAGAAGACTTCGGCAAGGCCGACCGCGCCCACTTCGATGCTTTGCTCAACGGCTGCATCCTGGAAGCCGTGGATCTGGACGCCGTGCTGGCCAAGCATGTTGACCGCAAGACCACCGAGCTCTCGCCGATCGAACACGGCGTGCTGATGATTGGTGCTTACGAACTCAAGCATTGCCTGGACATCCCCTACCGCGTCGCCATCAACGAAGCGGTCGAGCTGGCCAAGTCCTTCGGCGGCACCGATGGTCACAAGTACGTCAACGGCGTGCTGGACCGCGCTGCCGGTGATCTGCGTCCGACCGAAGTCGCCGCGCGGGCCAACAAGGGCTGATCAGCCGATCACAGTCCACTGAAGCCGACTCAGCCGACGATTAGCGCCGAATGAAGCTCGCCGCCCGGCTCGATCACATCGAGCCCTTTTACGTGAACGTTTAACCAATAAAACGTACTATATCCCGCGTATTGGGCCTCTTTATTTCACGATGTGGAATAAGGAGGCCTTTTTGCGTCCGTATCACCAAAACTGGGTGATCGAAGCCAATTTCTGATTGCAGACATCTGCAAACCACTCAGGCAACCCCACCGCTATAAACACAAAGGGCGCTCAATCGAGCGCCCTTTTTTTGTTGTTTTTCTAATTATCACAAAGGTGAAAAACCTAGGAAAAGTTACAGGTGTAACTGTGTCAACTAACTACAAAACCACCTAGGCGTGCAAGCTTGCAGTTGTTAAATTTCGTATCACGGTGCACCGAAAAAGCCACATCCAAACAAATCTAGGGTAATTGATCATGTCATTTCTGTCCAATCTCGACCAGTTCGGCCAAGGTATCAACCGTGCATCCGTGACGCTTGCGAAACCACCTCGCGCTCGTTTTGTCGCTGCAGCTTCGGAGCAAATTCGCCAAATCGAAACCAACTCTAGCTCACCCAGTAATTGGTATATCCAAAACAGTGATGGCACTGTGGATGTCACGTTGCGCAATGGTGTCGCTATTTTGAAGGTTGGCGGTGCATCCAAGCGCCGTTGCGCCAATGCCGACGCGGCTACCGCATACATCAAGGCAGCAATTACTGCTGTTGAAGCCGGTGAATTGGATGAAATGCTGGAAGCTACCCAGCTCAAGCGCAAGCCCAAATCCGCCTAATCAGGTATTGAGTGAGTCGCGGGCCTCCCCCAAAACTGGGGGACTCCCTGACTTTCCAATGATTTTTCACAAAAGATCAAATTATCCAGAACTAACCAACTGGATAACTCCGCACGCTCGTTCGCCACCCCGGCCCTTCCCGGGCCGGACCCCGAACTTGCCGTGCACAGTCGGATTCACACCATGACTAAAAAATCGCTCGAACTCATTCGAACTCGCGCACTCATCGGGAAGTTGATCGAACAAGTCGCTGACCCAAAAGACAAGGCCGACTTCCTGGCCGCACTGCAAAACCCTGACATCTCAGACAGCATTGAACTTCTGAATGAGCTTAAAGGCATCGTCAATGCCGCAAGTCCTGAAGTTGCTGCTGTCGAAGAAAAAGTGTTCGCCAGCAAATCGGAGGCAATGGAATTCCTTTCCAGCACGGTCTTTCCGATGATCAGCAGTCACTTCCGTTTGTTCAAAACCTCGAAGCTTCGACAAGATGAGTACATCGTCATCAACAGAGACTGGCTCGATGACGCCCGAATCTATGACACCTATGCAAGCCCCTTCGATGTCGCAGACCGTTTAGCGTCAATCGGCATCCCAAGCACCGTGCACTACTTCACCCAGAGTTCAGGTGGCAAGTCATCCGTGCAAAAGCTGAATGTTTTGTCGATGTGGCGGCGTGACCCGCAGACGCAATCTGGTCGCCTTAGCACGTTGCAGTACATCCCAGGTGCTTCCGACATCGTTGGCTATGCATTCAACACGTTCAAGGATGTCTCCGTTACCGCTGTCCCTGATGTAGACCTCAGCATCTTTCTTGGGCACATGCAGGACAACTTGTGCAACGGGAACACCCTGCACTACGAGTACTTGCTGAACTGGCTTGCGCACTTGGTTCAACATCCATCCAAGAGGCCGATGACTGCTGTTTCAATCATCGGCGGGCAAGGTACTGGCAAGGGCATCTTCATCGATTTCATTTCCAGAATGCTTGGTGGCCGGAGGAACTGCAACACCACTACTTCGCCGCAGGACACCAAAAACTTCAACACCGCTATCGCTGGCAAGCTTTTTGTGGTGTTCGATGAGGCCACGTTTTCAGGTGATCACCAACAGTCTGACTTTATGAAGAAGTTGGTGACTGAGCCGTATGTTCGGATTGAGCCAAAAGGCATCGATGCCTATGAAGTCGAAAACTATGTTCGGTGTTTCATCACCTCGAACAACATGGAATCGGCAGTTCCAGCCACCATCGGTGCGCGGCGTTGGTTGATTATTGAGTGCAAATGACCTGCACCCTCCCAGCCGTACCAGCGTAATGGAGAGGAAGTCCATCAACCAGGAGAATGATGGACATGAAGAAGAGCAGATTTACTGAGGAACAAATCATTGGGTTCCTGAAGCAGGCCGAGGCCGGCATGCCGATCAAGGAGCTGTGCCGGCAAGGCGGCTTCAGCGACGCCACGTTCTACAAGTGGCGGGCCAAGTACGGCGGCATGCAGGCCACGGATGCCAAGCGACTGCGCGAGCTCGAAGGCGAGAACGCCAAGCTCAAGCGCCTGCTGGCAGAGGCCCACCTGGACATCCACGCGCTCAAGGACGTCTTCGGCGTAAAGCCCTAGCCCCGCAGGTCAGGCGCGACGCGGCGACCCAGATGATTGCCCAGCACCATCTGTCCGAACGCCGCGCGTGCCGCCTGGTGGGGCTCTCCAGAGACAGCTATCGCAACCCGCCCGTGGTCGATGAGGCCACGCAGCAACTCAGCGCCAAGATCGTCGAGATCGCACAGGTGCGGCGCCGCTTCGGCTATCGCCGCATCCATGACGTGCTGCGCCCACAGTTCCCAGGCGTCAATCACAAGCGCGTCTATCGGTTGTACAGCCAGGCGCAGTTGGCGGTGCGCAAGCGCAAGAAGATCAGACGGGCAGCCAGCGAGCGCGTGCCGCTCACCGTGCCGACCCGAGTCAATGAGGTGTGGAGCATGGACTTCGTTTCCGACAGCCTGGCCAATGGCCGGCGTATCAAGTGCCTGACTGTGGCCGACGACTTCACGCACGAGTGTGTGGACATCGCCGTGGACTACGGCATCTCGGGCCAGTACGTGACGCGGTTGCTGGACCGGGCCGCGATCTTCAGGGGCTACCCTGCGGCGGTGAGAACCGACAACGGGCCGGAGTTCACCTGCCGGGCCTTCATCGCTTGGGCGCAAGCTCACGACGTGCGGCACATCCTCATCCAGCCAGGGCGGCCCATGCAGAACGGCTACATCGAGAGCTTCAACGGCAAGTTCCGCGACGAGTGCTTGAACGAGCACTGGTTCCAGACGCTGCCGCAGGCGCGCTCGGAGATCGCCATCTGGCGGCAGGACTACAACGAGGTGAGGCCGCACAGCAGCCTGGGTCGGATACCGCCGGCCGAGTTCGCGCAGCGCCACCGCACCAAGAACCAGGCGCCACCGGCTACACGCAACGAGATCAAGTAACCTTCAACCCGGACTTCCGCATGGCTGGTACGGCGGGAGGGGGCAGGTCAGGTGAGTATCAATGCTGATACTGCACGGGTTTTGAGGAAATGGCGTGCTGTTTGTGAGTCCGAATACATCTACTCAGGCCAGCGTGGAAAACTCACAACTGCTGCCTGGGGACGGATGATCAAAGACTGGTGCAAAGCTGTTGGCAATGAAGGAAACTTCTGCGGGCACACAGCACGAAAGACCTTCGTGCGGGTCCAGTACGACGAGTTCGGAACGTCGCTTCCAGTGCTGATGACCATTCTGAACCATAGCTCAGAGCGGATCACACTAGGCTATATGGGCCGTCTTACCGAAGACGTTGAACAAGCTTACTCCAACGCCATCTGACCCAATACACCGCATAGCTCAATCAAAGCTTGCTTCTGGCCGCTCGGTCTTCTTGCCGCGCTCCTTGCCAGCACTGTCATTGTGTGCCGCTAACTGGTCTTTGATCTGCCTGAACATTGGTGGCAATGTGCAATGACTGCCCCAGTAGTGGCGCTTGAAGATAGCGATGGGCTGCTTTCTGTTGCTCATGGTGTGGGTTCCTCTTAAAGCGCACGACGAGCGTGTGTGAGGTCCAGCAACTGGGTCTTGGTGCAATTGCTGTTGTACTTCGCATTGCTGGTCATCACCGTACCTTGAACGGAAACCACATGCTCAACATTGACGCCACTGAAGCCGTTCTCGGCTCTCAACGTAACGCATACAAGTGACCCATCGTCAGATGTCAGCACTTCTTCAAATGCAACTGACGCGGGATTTCTGGCCGACTTCTTGATGGACTCAAGAGCGCGGACTACGCGTTGAAAGCGGACTTCGACTCGCGCATTCTCGGCAATTTGCTCCGGCGTCAACGGTGGCTGTACAGGTGCTTGTTCAGCAGCGGGCTTTGAAATCAGCACGATTGCCGTTACCAGTGCAAAGCCTGACCTTGCCCCTCTTCCCCGGAGTTCTTAGCAACCTTGTTACGCGGCTTTATCCTGCTGGGCCGCGTGCCAGTTTTTCTCAAACGTCATGGGGCTGACGTAGCCCAGGGTCGAGTGAATTCGACTGTGGTTGTAGAAGGTCAACCAGGCAATCACTTCATCCTTGGCCTGCCGTTTTGTGCTGAACTTCTGACCGTGTAGCCGGCCCACTTTCAGTCGCCCCCACAGGCTCTCCGTCGGCGCATTGTCCCAGCAATCACCCTTGCCGCTCATCGATGAGCGCATGCCGAATTTCTTCAAGTCGCCTTGAAATTCTCGGCTGCAATACTGGCTTCCGCGGTCGCTGTGGAAAATCAGCCCAGGCGCCGGTCGACGCCGAAACCAGGCCATGCGCAGGGCGTCCGTGATCAGGCTGGTTTGCATATGGTCCTGCATGCTCCAGCCCACCACTTGCCGGCTGTGCAGGTCGACGACCGCCGCCAGATAGAGCCAGCCTTCAGCCGTCTCGATGTAGGTGATGTCACTGGTCCACTTCTGATTCGGAGCCTGCGCCTTAAAGTCCCGCCGCAGCAGATTTGGCGCCACCGGCAGGCTGTGCTTGCTGTCCGTGGTCACAACAAATTTGCGCTGGCCGCGCGCACGAATCCCGTGACGCTGCATCAACTTGCGCACCCGTTCCTTGCCCACTCGATGTCCACGCGCAACCAGCTCCTTGGCCATGCGAGGCCAGCCGTACTCCTGACCCACTTCGCCATGGACTGCGCGGATGTGGGTCAGCACCGCTTCATCGCTCAAACGCGGCGTGGCGGCCTTGCTGGGCCTTCTGGCGGCCTTGGCCTTCTGGTGTTCGAAATAGCCGCTCACGCTCACATCCAGGACCTTGCAGCTCAGGCTAACCGGCCACTGAGTCTTCATTTCTTGAATCCAGGCGTACCTTGCAGAAGATCCTGCGCAAAGTACGCCGCCGCTTTTTTTGCGATGTCTCGCTCCATCGTCATCCGAGCCAATTCGGCCCTCAAGCGCGCTAACTCCATCTGCTCAGGCGTCACAGGCTTGTCGCCGGCTCCGCTCAACTTCCCGTCCTCGCTGAGCCGTACCCAGTTGCTCAGACTGGCCTTGGGTATGCCCAAAATCTGCGCCGTCACCGCGGCCGACTGCCCGCCCTTGACCAGGCGAACCGCCTCCATCTTGAACTCCAGCGTGTACTTGCCACGCACCTGCTTTTGCTGACTCATTTCATCGTTCCTCGCTCTGATTTCATCACGAGCTAAGAACTCCGTTTTTTGGGGACAAGGTCACATAGCCATTTGCCAATTACGGCGTATCCGCCTTTGAGCTTCGTGACTTGGAAAGCTCGGTTCGCTGTATTGACAGGGTTTTGCCCTGCTCCGCAAGCAGAGACTTTTGCTCTGCCAGAAGCTCACGCTGATTTTTCAGCACCGCCTTCAGCTCCGACAGGTTTGTATTCTGCTCAGAGAGCGCTACCTTTTGTTCATTAAGAGCTTGGCTCACATTGCCGCTCCGGTCGGCGGGCTCAACCTTCACAATCAGTTCATGTGCTTGGGCCAACATGGAAGTGAACGCAAGTGCTGTAACCAATGCCGTGGAAAAGAGTCGAAAACTCACGTTGAAGTCTCCCTAAAGGTGAACGGAAAGCCAGTATGCCTAACGTCCTGTATGGCGCCCATTGGCGCAGAGTACTGCCAGGGGCCGCAACGCAATCGCGCCTCCAGAAGTTCATCACAGTTTAGCCGTTAGGTCGGCTAGTAGCCGCTCAAGTTAACTGTTCGCGCACTCTACGCGCAGGAACTCAGCACTCAGGTGCTTCGATGACGTGTGAAGTGCTTCCTGCCACCGATGTGGCACCATCAGTGCACATTCTGGGAGGGAAGGAAAAATGGTCAACAAGCTATCACCGGGACACAAAATTGCGCCAATTTCCTTGTATTGCACCTACATGGATGACATCAAGGCCCGTATCAATCGGATCAACAAGATAATTGTTGTGGGTCATTCCCCAATGAAGAGTGAGCCGTGGGACACAGAGGTGGTGTTCCTCTTCTTGCGCAAGAGTCTTGAGCAACTGGTGTTCTCCTGGCTTGTGGCCAACAAAGACGCGTACGCTGATGCGCATAAGGACTTCGCCACCAATTGGAAGCTAAAGAACCTCATCAAACGCATAGCCGCGCTGAATGAGGACTTCTATCCAAAGCCCGTGCTGTTTCCAGAACATGCCAATTCCAATGGGGTCAAGCAACTGGCGGATGTGGAAGACGGGTTTCTTACCTGTGATGAGCTTGAGACGCTTTACGACCTGAGCAGCGAAGTCTTGCACACGTGGAACCCCTATAGACCAGGGGCATGGCATCTGGATACCGGGAAGTCAATAGCTGAGTGGGTTCAGCGCCTACAGCGCTTACTCGATCATCATTACATCCGACTGCTGGACGGTTCTGTTTGGCTTGTTCAAATGGTTCACCCAGTTGACGGGAAGACTCATGCTTTTCTAGCGGCACCTGCTCCGGGTGGAGTCACTGATCTGGCAACCTAGACCCGTCCAATCACCGCATATCAGCACTCAGGTGCTTCGATGACGCGTGATTCGCCACCGACAAAGTGAATGTTGGCGTACCGCTGTTCAGCGGTTTCCTTCGCATCTCGGCCCATCGGGAACATTTCGATGCGCTCAACTACTTGATGGATTTCCGTTGAAATCTTCTCCCGCAGCACACGCAACTGGACCTCATCGGTGGTGTCTCTCAAGGCCCTAAACAAGACCAACCACCCTTGCGGAACGGATGCAACCGAGCTACCCCGAGACACCATCGCATGCACTTTGCGCTCTTGTTCAGCGTGCAACTTTTCAGCAGCTTCAAGATCGTCAATTGCTTGATTCAAGAGCTTCACCATGCCTTTCGCACCTTCCGCAATGGACTCTTGAATGTTGGTGATCTTTGAATTCAATGAGCTGACCTTTGCGGCCAAGGTCGCCAAAGCACTCCGTGCAGCATCCATGTCCGACGCGTCTTTGGCACCGATGACCTTGGCAAAGTCGATGTTGGTCAGCCAGAACAACATGTCCTTTTCGAACTCATCAATCGACCAGCCATGCATCCGGCACTCGGTGCTGCCAGTTCTCGCGCCGTAGCATCCGAAGTACTTGGTCTGAATCTTGGTCTTCGTGGATGTGTAGCTCCCAATGTGCATCGCTGAATTGCAGTACCCGCATGTGAGCAAACCGCTGAACAAGTTCGTGACCGTTTTGCCCTTGCGCGTTGATGCTTTGCCCTTGGCCCGTGTTGCTCGTTTTGACTGCAAGAACACGAACTCGTCGTAGCTAATGACTGGTGGGTAGAAGCCTGGAATGACCTCATCAACACCCTTGACCTTGATGCCACCGTACAGGGCAGGATTGATCAGCACCTTTTGGATGTATGACGGTTGCCAGTGATGTTCCGTACCGTTTTCAGTCCGTTTATCGTCTTCCTTCTGGGACCGTGACCAAGGCGGTGTGTCTTGGTTCAAAAGGTTCACGATGCTGTGATTGCCAGCACCGTCCATTGCCAGCTTGACGATTCGCTTGATGACCTCTACACGCTCAGTGTTGAGGCTGTAAGTTCTGTTCCTCGGTGGTCCGTCCACGTTGATCCACATCGGCACCATGCCCGTCATTGGCTTCTTTTCCGTAACGGCAAGCTGCCTTCTCCGCTCCCATGAGTCACACAACCGGTCTGACTTCAAGTTGCTCTCAGCGTTGGCCCGGTTCATTTCCATCAGCGCTTCGAAAAGCTGGAACATGTTTTGGTCAATGCTGGCTGTGGAGAACTTCTTTGGCGGATCGGTCAGCGTGACCAAGTTCAGACCAGCTTCCACGATGGTCATAAAGATATTCAGGGCTTCACGCGGGGTGGCCCGAGAAAGCCTATCGAAGCTTTCTATAATCAGGGTTGCACCACTTGGGACCTTTCCCGCCTGAATCGCCTGCAAAAACAGGCTCAACGCACCTTTGTTGACGTTCGTTTTGTCCCAAGCTGAAACGCCCAAATCCCTAAAGCTCAACGCACGGTCTATGACCAAGCCGTTGGCTGCGGCGTACGCTTCCGCTTTCTCTACCTGCCGGATCAATGAAGAACCCTCGCTTTGCGCTGAAGAGCTGAATCGAGCGTACGAAATTGCTATGTTTGACATGTGTTGCCCACCTCACAGGTACGGAATTTGAAGCTGGCTGAACGTTTACGTTTTATTGAACCATTTTACGTCATGGAATGTGCCAAGGCCGCCAGCGAGATCGCTCGCGGGCCTTTGTGCGACCCGGCCCAGGGTGGCCGGCCCATGATTTACCTGAACATCGGTGAGCCTGACTTCGGTGCCGCGCCAGCGGTGCAAGCCGCGGCACAGGCCTGCATCAGCCAAGGCCTGACCCAGTACACCGCCGCCACCGGCTTGCCCGCATTGCGCGAGGCCTTGGCGGCCTGGTACCAGCAGCACTTCGGCCTGAGCATTGCGGCCGAGCGCATCGTCATCACCGCTGGCGCCTCGGCCGCCTTGCAACTGGCCTGCCTGGCCTTGTTCGAGCGCGGCGACGAAGTGCTGATGCCCGACCCTTGCTACCCCTGCAACCGCCATTTTGTGGCCGCAGCGGATGCCCGCGCCGTGCTGCTGCCCACCGGACCCGAACAACGCTTTCAACCCAGCAGCGCGCAAGTCAGCGCCGCCTGGGGGCCGCAGACTCGCGGCGTGGTGCTGGCCTCGCCCAGCAACCCCACCGGCACCTCGATCGAGCCGGCCGAGTTGCGCGCCATCGTCGAGACGGTGCGTGCCCACGGCGGTATCAGCATCGTCGATGAGATCTACCTGGGCCTGAGCTACGACCCGCGCTTTGCCGGCTCGGCCCTGGCGCTGGGCGAGGACGTGATCTCGGTCAACAGCTTTTCCAAATACTTCGGCATGACCGGCTGGCGCCTGGGCTGGCTGGTGCTGCCGCCGGACTTGGTGGCGCCCATAGAAAAGCTGGCGCAAAACCTCTTCATCTGCCCTTCCACCATCGCCCAGCACGCCGCTTTGGCCGCGTTTGAACCCGCATCCATCGCCGAGTTCGAGCGTCGCCGCGAGTTGCTGCGCGAACGCCGCGACTTCATCGTGCCGGCCCTGCAAGCCCTGGGCTTCAAAGTGCCGGTCGTGCCCGATGGCGCCTTCTATGTGTGGATGGACTGCAGCGATCTGCACCCCAATGCCTGGGACTTCGCCTTTGAGCTGATGCACAGCGCGCAAATCGCCCTCACCCCCGGGCGCGATTTCGGCCGCATCGGCGCCGAGCGCTGGCTACGCCTGTCCTTCGCCAGCAGCCTGGAAGATTTGCAAGCCACCGTGGCGCGCCTGAGCGAGGTGCTGCGCCCCCGCCGCCCATGACGACCGCGTACAAGCATTCCATCAGAATTTATTGGGAAGACACGGACGCCGGCGGCGTCGTGTTTTACGCCAACTACCTGAAGTTTTTCGAGCGTGCCCGCACCGAATGGCTGCGCGCCCTCGGCTTCGAGCAAGAAGCCATGCGCCACGCAGAGGGCGCCATGTTCATCGTCAGCAGCACGCAGGTGCGCTACCTGCGCCCCGCGCGCCTGGATGATTGGCTGACCATCACGGTCGAGATTCACGAACTGGGCCGCGCCAGCATGGTGCTGTTCCAGCAAGCTTGGCGCGCTGACACGCTGCTGAGCGAAGGCGAGATTCGCATCGGCTGTGTAGCCAGCGACATTGTGGCCAGCAAGGGCCAAAGCCAAGACTTCAAACCCACCCGTATTCCTGCCGCCTTGTTTGCGGCGCTTGTCGAGCAAAAATGAACCAAGACCTTTCCATTGTTGCCCTGATCCTGCATGCCAGCCTGGCCGTCCAGCTGGTCATTACTGCGCTCTTGCTGATGTCCCTGGCCAGTTGGAGCGTGATCTTCAGCAAGCTGATTTCCATCAACCGCATCAACAAGGGCAACGAGGATTTCGAGCAGGAATTCTGGTCCGGCAAAAACCTCAACGAACTCTACAGCGGTGTCTCCAACCGCACCGACGGCGCGCCGCTGGAGCGCATCTTCGCCTCCGGCATGCGCGAGTTCTTGAAGCTGCGTGAGCGCCGTGTCACCGAACCCAATGCCTTACTGGACGGCGCCCGCCGCGCCATGCGCGCAAGCTTCCAGCGTGAGCTCGATGCGATGGAAAGCAATCTCTCCTTCCTGGCCTCGGTGGGTTCGGTCTCGCCCTATGTGGGCTTGTTCGGCACCATCTGGGGCATCATGCATGCCTTCGTCGGCCTGTCCAATCTGACCCAGGTGACCCTGGCCACGGTGGCGCCCGGCATTGCCGAAGCCCTGGTGGCCACGGCCATCGGCCTGTTCGCCGCCATCCCGGCCGTGCTGGCTTACAACCGCTTCGCGCGCCAAATCGACCGCAGCGCCATCACGCTGGAATCCTTCATCGAAGAGTTCAGCAATATCTTGCAGCGCAACGCCAGCCAGCCCCCGGCCGGCGCAGCCAGCCACAGCCGCTAAGCCATGGCCGCCATCAGCTCGCGCGGCTCACGCCGCCGCCGCACCATCAATGAAATCAATATGGTGCCCTTCATCGATGTGATGTTGGTGCTGCTGATCATCTTCATGGTCAGCGCCCCGCTCATCACCACCGGCCTGGTGGACTTGCCCAGCGTGGGCAAGAGCCGCGCTCAACCCGAGCATGTGATCCATGTGATCGTGGGCGCCGACGAGAAGCTCAAGCTCAAGCTCGACAAAGAAGAGGCCGAAGGCATTAAGCTCAACCACCTGGCCGACCGCGTCAAGAGCGCGCAAGCCGGCGAGGCCAGCACGCCCGTGGTGATCTCGGCCGACAAGAGCGTCAAGTACGAGGCCGTGGTCAAGGTCATGGACGTGCTGCAAACCGCTGGCATCCAACGCGTGGGCCTGGCCGTGCGCAGTGGTGCGAGCAACGACAGCAAGGCGCCCTGACCCGCAGATGACTGCCGCGATGAACGCCTTCTCGCTTCCCGCCAAAGACCCTTTGCGTCCGCCCGCAGCGCCCGGCCTGGGGCGTGGCCTCGGCTTTGCCGTGATCGCCCATGCCGCCTTGCTGGCGGCCTTGAGCGCTGGCGTGAGCTGGCGCAGCGAAAGCACGCCGGCCTTCGAGGCCGAGCTGTGGTCCGCTGTGCCGCAGGCCGCCGCGCCCAAGGAGCAATTGCCGCCCGAACCCGAGCCTGAGGCCGAGCCCATCAAGCCGCCGCCCAAGCCCGTGGTGGCACCACCTCCTCCACCGCCGCCGCCCGATTTGCAGGCCGAGCGCGATGCGGAGATCGCCATCGCCAAGGCCAAAGAGAAAAAGAAGAAGGACGAGCTGGAGGCCAAGCGCTTGGCCGAGCTCGAAGCCCAGCGCAAGAAGGACAAGGAACGCGAAAAGGCGGAGCGCGAGCGGCTGGAGAAGCTGGAGAAACTGGCTAAGCAAGAAAAACAAGAGAAACAAGAAAAGCAGGCCAAGCTCGCCAAAGAAGCCAAGGACGCTGAAGCCAAAAAGCTCAAGGAAAACGCAGCCGCGACGGCCAAGGCCGAAGCGCAACGCCAGGAAAACCTGCGGCGCATTCAAGGCCTGGCAGGCGCCAGCGGCGCACCTGACTCGCGCGGCACGGCCCTGCAGTCCAGCGGCCCTTCGGCCAACTATGCGGGCCGCATCAAGGCACGCATCCGGCCCAACATCATCTACCCCGAGACCGGCGTGGCCAACCCCGTCGCCGAGGTGGAAGTGCGCACCGCGCCGGACGGCAACATCATCGCCCGCAAGCTGCTCAAGCCCAGTGGCGACAGCGACTGGGACAACGCCGTGCTGCGCGCCATCGACAAGACCGAGACCCTGCCCCGCGACACCGACGGGCGGGTGCCTTCGGTCTTGGTGATCAGCTTCAAGCCGCGGGAGTAAGGCGGCGCGGCTAGAGGCCCGGTGGCTTAAGCGCGCCGGCCCAGCCATGCGTCCAAGGACCAACGCCCCGAGCCCCACAGCGCCACCAACAGCAAGAGCACGCCCCAAAGCTGGTGGCCGGCCAAGGCGGCCGGGGCCAACTCGCTCAAGCTAAGCACCGCCATCAAGTTGACGACGCTCAGGCCCAGGGCGGCAAAACGCCCGCCCAGGCCCAGCACCAATAAGACCGGCAGGACCAACTCGCCCGCGGTGCCCAGGTAGGCGGCCAGCTCAGGAGGCAGCAGGGGCACGTGGTATTCGTCTTCAAACAAGGCCAAGGTGCTGGACCAGTCACGCAGCTTGGACAGGCCAGACAAAAAGAACACCTGGGCCACGTAAAGGCGTGCCAGCAACAGCCCTAGCGACTGCGCTTGGCTCAAGAGTTGCCGCATCCAAGTCGGCAGCGGTCGGCCAGTCGGGTCGCTGAGTTGCGAGCCCAGGCCGGGATCACGGCACAGCCGCAAGAAAGCAAATGCGATGGTTTTCATTCGATCGTCCTCAAAGATTTGAATCGCTCGGTGATGGCGAAATCGGGCCGGCCGCATCCGCTTGGACGGGCGCCAATGTTTCGACCGCCTGTACCCACCCTCGCTGCAAGGCTTGTTGAAGCCAAGCGCCGAAGTCAAAGTCCGGCGCCGCGGCCAAAGCCTCCTGCAAGGCACTGTCGAGGTCGCGCCCTTGCAGCGTGGCGGCCATCAACGCAGCATCGCCCGCACCCAAGATCTGCTGCTCGGCACGCCAGACTTCGCGCCACACCAGCACATGCTGACGCGGCTGTTCCGCATTCAGGCCACAGACCTGCGGCAGCAAATGCAGGAGGCACAACCCCGGCCTAAGACACAAGCGCAGCACCTCAGGCGACTGGCTTTGCAGCAAGTTCAAAGACTCAACATCCAGTCGGCTGTCTGCAGCGCGTTCGGCCGCATGCCTAGCCCAGCCCAGGCGGGCCAAATCGCACAGCCACGCCTCCACGCCGGGCTGAGCCGCCAAGAACTCAGGCAAGGCCTGACCCCATTCAGCCAAGTCACCCTGGCTGGGTGGGCTGGCGCGCCAGAAGGCCCAGGCCAAGGTGTCAAATGACGCCTGCCCCAGCTCATTCAACAACAGCGGATGGGCGGCAGCCAAAGATCGCGCCGCCAGCCCTTGAGCATTGCGGCGATAGGTCTGGATGCCATCCGCCTCGGTAAGTCCAGGCAGAGCCCGCCAGCCTGTCGCCGCCAACAGGTCTTGGGCCTTGTCCCAACTGCCGGCCTGTATCGCCGCCAGCAAGGCTTGCTGAGCGGCGATCATGATGGCTCCGGCTGCGCCACCAGGGCGCACTCGGCCATGATGCGCTCGGCCTGAGCCGCCTCGTCCAGCAGCACCGCGAGTTCCGGCACATCGTTGTCCCACTCGATCAGGCTGAGTTGTGGCCCAAAGCGCTGAACAGCATGACGGTAGACCTGCCAGACCTCCGGGCCGACCCGGCTGCCGTGGTCGTCGACCACGATGCCGGGCAGTTCGGCATGGCCCGCCAGATGAATCTCACCCACCAAGCCCGGGCTCAAGGCATCGACCCAGGCACAAGCCGCATCGGCCGCTGCCGCTTTGTCCAAGCCCGCATTGCGGGCGTTGACGACCAGATTGTTCACATCCAACAGCAGGCCGCAGCCGCTGCGCTGGCACAGCTGATTGAAGAATTCCGGTTCAGCCAGAGTGTCATTGCCCCAGGCCAGATAGGCGCTGAGGTTCTCCACCAAGATCTGGCGCTGCAGGCGCTCCTGCACTTGTTGCACATGCCGGCACATCAGATCCAGGCTGGCATCAGTAAAGGCAATCGGCAGCAGATCGCTGCCATGCACAAAGCCAGGCCCCATCTGACTGGCCGGCACGCGGGCGAAGCTGGCGTGCTCCGACACCCGCAGCGGCTCGACGCGAGCCACCAAATCCGCCAGCTGATCCAGATGAGTGCTGTCCAGCCCGCAGGCCGAACCCAGCGACAGGCCTACCCCATGCAGGCTGATGGGGTAATGCTCGCGTGCCCCCATCAACACCGCCATGGCCGCGCCGCCGCTGGCAAAGAAATTTTCGGAATGAAGCTCCAGAAAGCGCAGCGGTGGGCGCTGCGACATCAGGCTTTCGTAGTGCGGCTGTCGCCAGCCAATGCCCACCGATGATGAGGTCTCCTGAAGCTTCATCACTGGCTCACTTCTTGGCGGCCTTCATCTTGGCCTTGGCCTCTTCGGCACTCATGCCGCCAAGGCTCTTGCATTGGCCTTTGGGCACATAGTTCCATTCCTCAGCGGCGTCACCCGCCTTGGACTGGCCGGCACAGGAATGGCTGCCGCTGAGGTTGGCGCAGTCGTTTTGGCCGGCCTTGGCAATGCCGTAGCACTTCTCGCGGGCGACTTTGTCGTCAGCTGCGGCGGCTTGAGCGACCAAGCCAAGAGACAGGGCGCCCGCCAGGGCGGAAGAAACAAGCAGGGAAGTTTTCATGGTCGGTCCTCATTGAGGTTGAAAAAGGTTGAGGGAGTCAAAGCGTCTGTGAATTCAAGCCAACAGCGAATCACTCGCCCCACTAGGTCGCACCAGCCCCAGTCCTACTTACACTGCGCACAAGAAAAATTTTCGAGAGCCCCGCATGACCGACATGGCCAACCGCCTGCAAGCCCTGCGCCCCCAGCTGCTGAAGTACGCCCAGCTACAGCTGCGCAATGCCGCCTGGGCGGAAGATGCGGTCTCCGAGACGCTGCTGGCCGCGCTGGAGAAGCCGCAGAGCTTTGCCGGCCAGTCGCAACTCAAGACTTGGCTGATCGGCGTGCTCAAACACAAGCTGGTGGACCAGATCCGCCGCAATAGCAAAGAAATGTCCACCACCGCCGAAGACGGGCAAGACCTCGATGAAGACTTGTTCCGCCCCGATGGCCATTGGCGCGAGACCCCGCAAGACTGGGGCGACCCCGAACACTGCCTACGCCAGCAGGACTTCATGCGCGTGCTGGAGGCCTGCGTGGAGCATCTGCCGGGCCAGCAAGGCCGCTTATTCATGATGCGCGAATGGCTGGAGCTCGATAGCGATGAAATCTGTAAGGCGCTGGGCATCAGCTCGACCAATCTCTGGGTCATGTTGCACCGCGCACGTTTGCGCCTGCGCGAATGCCTGCAACTGAACTGGTTCGATGCCCAAGGATCCCAAGCATGAGCAAGCCCATGCGCAACTGCCGTGAAATCACCGCCCTGGTGCTGCAAGCCGAAGACCGTCGGCTGGGCCTGGGTGAACGCCTGAGCGTTCGCATGCACATGCTGATTTGCAAGGCCTGCCCGCGCTTCCTCAAACAAGTCAGCCTGATGCGCAAGGCCAGTGCCCGCTGGCGCAGTTATAGCGAAGAGTAGGCCCGCTGTTTGTGGCAATTCCGAGCTTCACCCCGAGCCGCGCCAAGTAGCATCCGCCTCACGTGCAGTGTGCGCGTGGTCCGCCCTGCCCGCCCTGCCTGATACGACCCTGGAGATTTGAATGCGCGATTTGTCTGCCCCGCTAGCCTGGCCAAATGGCAAGCCAGAGGCTGGTGTGGGCTCCGCCGCTCAGCCCGCCGACAAGCCTAGCTTTGTCTGGCCCATGCCGCCTTATGCGGCCTACCCGCTGGCCTTGCCGCAAACCTCGGCCGAGCCCTGCGAGGTGCTGGGCACCAATGGCAGCCGCAGCCCCGGCCATCTGATCCTGCTCGCACCGTCGGAGCGGGTAGCGCAAATCATGGTGCCGCCGGCCCGCCATGCGATTCCGCTGAAGTTCACCCAATTCCGCGTGCTCAAGCTGCTGCGCCCGGTGCAAGTGCCGCCGCACGACGACACCTTGGCGCTGGATGAACGCCCCCGCAGCCCCTTCAAGCTGCGCTTTGTGGGCGGCGGCGAACTCAAGGGCCGCACCATCGGCCATGTGCAGAATGAGCTGGGCCTGTTCCTGTTTCCGCCTCTGAGCGACCGCGACGACTCCGTGCTGCGCGTCTTCATCCCGAACGAGTCGCTGGACAAATTCGAGGTCGGCGAGCGCATCGGCGATGTGCTCTTGAAAGAAAACCTCGCCACCGCCGCGCAGATCAACGAAGCCGCCTTCGCGCAGCAGGAAATGCGCTCGCGCCGGGTGGGCGACATCTTGGTGGCCGAGCGCATCGTCAGCGCCGAACAGCTGATGATGGCGATTGAACAGCAAGCCCGCATGCCCATGGTGCGCATCGGCGAAGCCTTGCTGGCCTTGGAGCTGATCACCGAGGAGCAACTGGAATATGCGCTGGAGTTGCAGCGCGAAGACCGCTCGGTACCGCTGGGTGAGTTGCTGGTGCGCCGCGGCATCGTCAGCCGCCAGGCCTTGCAATCGGCCCTGGCCCGCAAGATGGGCTACCCGATTGTGGACGTGGACGCCTTTGCCATCGAGGCCGATGCGGTCAAGACCCTGCCCTTCGCCGTGGCCAAGCGCCTGGAAGTGCTGCCTCTGCTGATCCGCGATGGCCGCCTGATCGTGGCGATGGAAGACCCAACCCGCCGCGAGGCGCTGGATGAGGTTGAGTTCATCTCCCAACTTAAAGTCACCCCAACGCTGACCAAGCTGGGCACCCTGGCGCTGGCCATCCCGATCACCTACGAGCGCTACGGCGGCGACAGCGTCAGCCGCAGCGAGTTGATGCCCAGCATGCCTGGCATGGACTTCTCGCTCGACCGGGCCGACCAGCTGATCGAAACCCTGGAGCGCGAGGTCAATGGCCGCGAAGGCCGCGACGGGCGCGACGACGACACCCCGATCGAGCAAAGCGACAACTCGCTGGTGCGCCTGATCAACACCATGATCATCGACGCCAGCACGCAGGGCGTGTCCGACATTCACATCGAGACCTATCCGGGTAAGGAAAAGCTCAAGATCCGCTTCCGCCGTGACGGTGTGCTCAAGCCCTATCTGGAGCTGCCCAACACCTACCGCAACGCCATGATCGCCCGCATCAAGATCATGTGCGAGCTCGACATCTCCGAGCGCCGCAAGCCGCAAGACGGCAAGATCAATTTCGCGCGCTTCTCACCCCAGCACCGACTGGAGCTGCGCGTGGCCACCATCCCCACCAATAACGGGCTGGAAGATGTGGTGATGCGTTTGCTGGCCTCCTCCAAGCCGCTGCCGCTAGAAAAGCTGGGCCTGACCGCGCGCAACCTGGAAGAGCTCAAAAAAGCCGTCGCCCGCCCCTACGGCATGGTGCTGTGCGTGGGCCCGACGGGCTCGGGCAAGACCACCACCCTGCACTCGGCGATGAGCTATATCAACACGCCCGAGCGCAAGATCTGGACCGCCGAGGACCCGGTGGAAATCACCCAGGCCGGCCTGCGCCAGGTGCAGGTCAACCCCAAGATCGACTGGACTTTTGCCAAGGCCTTGCGGGCCTTTCTGCGCGCCGACCCGGACGTGATCATGGTGGGCGAAATCCGCGATGAGGAAACCGGCGAAATCGCCGTTGAAGCCTCGTTGACCGGCCACTTGGTGATGTCCACCCTGCACACGAATAGCGCGGCCGAGACCATCACCCGCCTGCTGGACATGGGCATGGACCCCTTCAACTTTGCCGACTCGCTGCTGGCCGTGCTGGCCCAGCGCCTGGTGCGGCGCTTGTGCACCAGCTGCCGCACTTCGCAGCCCATCGCCCAGGCTGAGCTGGACGAAATGCTGGACGACTATCTGAAGATCTACCCCGCGGAAGCCCGCCCGCCCCGCCAAACCGTGCTGGACGAATGGACCAAGGCCTACGGCCAGAACGGACAGATCCTGCGCTACCACAGCCCCGGTTGCCCGGTCTGCGAGAACAGTGGCTTCAAGAGCCGCGCCGGCCTGCACGAGCTGCTGGTGGTGTCCAAGACCTTGCGGCGCCAGATCCAGACCGGCGCACGCGCCGAGGAACTGCTGCAGACCGCCCTGCTGGAGGGCATGCTGTCCTTGCGCCAGGACGGTATTCTCAAAGTCTTGCAAGGCATCACCACCATGGGCGAGGTCCGCGCCACCAGCAACGCCTAGAGAACCTAGAGAAAAAAGAAGAGACGATATGGACGCCGATCTGAACCCCAGCCCCGCCAACAGCAGCGCGGCCGCGCCGCCGAAGAAGGTCAGACTCGGCGACGTGCTGGTCCAGCAGCAGCTAATCTCCGAGCAGCAACTCAGCCAGGCTCTGGAGTTGCAACGCGCCAGCGGCAAGAAGCTGGGCCGCTTGCTGATCGACGCCGGACTGATCACCGAAGAGGCCCTGGCCCATGTGCTGGCGCGGCAGCTGCGCATCCCCTTCGTCAACCTCAAGACCTTCCCGCTCAAGACCGAGCTGGTGCGCCTGCTGTCCGAAACCCCTGCGCGGCGTTTCCGCGCCATCGTGCTGGAAGATCGTGGCGAGGCCTTGCTGGTGGCCATGGCCGACCCGCTGGACCTGTTCGCCTACGACGAGCTGAGCCGCGTGCTCAAGCGCCGCATCAGCATGGCCGTGGTGGCAGAAAGCCAATTGCCCACAGCCTTTGACCGCCATTACCGGCGCAGCGAAGAAATCAGCGGCCTGGCCAAGGCGCTGGAAAAAGACATTGGTGACACGGTCGACTTCGGCGCCTTGCAGGCCAGCGTGGGCCAAGAGGGCGCGCCCGTGGTGCGCCTGCTGCAAAGCGTGTTCGAAGACGCCACTCAAGCCGGGGCGTCCGATGTGCACATCGAGCCGCAAGAGGGCGAGCTGCTGATCCGCACCCGTATCGACGGCGTGTTGCAGACGCAGACCCATGCCGACAAGCGCATCGCCGCCGCCCTGTCGCAGCGGCTCAAGCTGATGGCTGGCCTGGACATATCTGAGAAGCGCCTGCCGCAAGACGGCCGCTTCACCCTGCGCCTGCGCGACAAAACGATTGATGTGCGCCTGTCCACCCTGCCCGGCCAATACGGCGAGTCGGTGGTGATGCGTTTGCTGGGCCAGGGCACAGCCATCCGGCGCCTGGGCCAGATCGAGATGCCAGCCGATATGCTGGCGCGCTTTCGCGAGATCCTCGGTCAGCAATCGGGCATGGTGCTGGTCACCGGCCCCACCGGCTCGGGCAAGACCACCACGCTCTACGCCGCCCTGAGCGAGCTCAATGCCGAACAAAGCAAGATCATCACCGTGGAAGACCCGGTGGAATACCGACTGCCCGGCCTGACCCAGGTGCAGGTAAACGAAAAGATCGAGCTGGACTTTGCCCGCGTGCTGCGCGCCACCTTGCGCCAAGACCCGGACGTGATTCTGGTCGGTGAAATGCGTGACCCGCAGACGGTGGAGATTGGCCTGCGCGCGGCCATCACCGGCCATATGGTGCTGTCCACCCTGCACACACGCGATGCGATGAGTACGCCGTTCCGCCTGCTCGATATGGGCGCGCCGCCCTTCATGGTCGCCACCTCGCTGCAAGCGGTGATCGCCCAGCGCCTCTTGCGCGCCGTGTGCGAGCACTGCGCAGAAGATCATCACCCGAATGCGCAAGAGGCCGCGTGGCTGGCGGCAGTGGCCGGTGCAGACGCTGCCGGCATCACGACTCGCAAGGGCGTGGGTTGCTCACAGTGCAATGGCACCGGCTATGCCGGGCGCCGCGGCATTTACGAGATGCTGGAGATGAATGCCGATATGGCCGTGGCCGTGCAGCGCGGCGACGCCGCCGGCTTTATGCAAGCCGCCCGCCTCAGCCTCAAGGGCAAGACCCTGGCCGACCGCGCTCTGGCACTGGTCAAGGCGGGCAAGACCTCGCTGAGTGAAGCCATGCGAATCTCTTTTGACAACGACGACTGATGCAAGCCTTTGCCTGGCGAGGACGCAATAACCGCGGCGAATTGCTGGATGGCGTGATCGACGCCACCGACGCCGATGCGGTCGCCGCGCAACTGATGGCCGGTGGCGTGATCCCCGTCAGCATTGCCCTCAACGGCGGCAGCGGCGCCAGCATCAGCGCGCCCCAGCAAGACTGGCTGCAGATGCTGCAGAACCGGCCGGTCAGCACCGAAGACTGTCTGGTCATGACCCGCCAGCTCTACACCTTGCAAAAAGCCGGCGTGCCCATCCTGCGCTCGCTCGCCGGCCTTGAGGCCTCGACCGCACAGCCCGCCATGATTGCCCTGCTGCAAGACCTGCGCGCCAGCCTGGACCAGGGCCGCGAGTTGGCCACGGCCATGGGCCGCCACCCCAAGGTCTTCAGCCCCTTCTACATCGCCATGGTGCGAGTGGGCGAGATGACCGGCAAGCTGACCGAGGTGCTGCTGCGCCTGTCCCAACACCTGGAGTTTGAACTCGACATCCGCGCCCGCATCAAGCAGGCGCTGCGGTACCCGGTAATGGTGCTGGTGGCAATGGCGATTGCCATCATCGTCATCAATATCTTCGTGCTGCCCACTTTCGCGGCCGTGTTTGCCGGCTTCAAGGCCGAGCTGCCACTGATGACCAAGCTGCTGCTGGGCTTTTCCGCCTGGACCCTGCGCTGGTGGCCGATGGTGATTGCCGGCAGCGCCGGCCTGGTGATGCTGATCCGCAGCTATCTGGCCACGCCGAACGGGCGCTACCGCTGGGACCGCCGCAAGCTGCGCCTGCCGATTGCCGGCGAGATTGTGCTCAAGGCCACGCTGGCCCGCTTCGCCCGCAGCTTTGCCCTGGCCTACAGCTCGGGCGTGCCCATCAGCCAGGCCATGACGGTGGTGGCGCAGACGGTGGAGAACGCCTACATCGGCAGCCGCATCGAGCAAATGCGTGACGGCGTGGAACGCGGTGAAAGCATTTCGCGCTGCGCTGCCGCCTCCGGTGTCTTCACGCCCATCGTCTTGCAGATGATCGCCGTGGGCGAGGAAACCGGTGAACTGGATGGGCTGATGCTAGAGATCGCCGGCATGTATGAGCGCGAAACCGACTACAGCATCAAGGGCCTGTCGGCCTCGATCGAGCCCGTCTTGCTGCTGATCATCGGCGTACTGGTTTTGATCCTGGCACTGGGCGTGTTTCTGCCGCTGTGGAACCTGGGCCAGGCGGCCATGGGCCGGGGTGGCTGACAGGGATGGCCGATAGGGATGGCCGATAGGGATGGCGAGGGCGTGATGAAGTGCACGCACGCGCAGGAAGCAAAAGGGATTAGCTTGGCAAAAGTCTGCAATATCTCAAACAAGGCCAAGGTCGCCCGATATAGAGTGTGAAACATAGCTTGAGCCTTGCTTGCCGCTGCCAGACAAAGATGGCAGCCACAGCAATCAAGGTATTCACTGCATCAATGGCATTGACGATTTCTCCGACATTCCGACTCCCCAACCGAAGGACAAACATGAAAAAGCAAGCCGGCTTCACTTTGATCGAACTCGTCATGGTCATCGTCATTCTGGGCATCTTGGCCGCCGTGGCCTTGCCCAAGTTCGTTGACCTGAAAACCGATGCCAAGCAGGCAGCAGTGGCCGGTGTAGCCGGTGCCCTGAGCAGCGCCTCGGCCGTCAACTACGCTGCCCGCAAGGCCAAGGGCGCCACCAGCGCGACCACCGCCATCACCACCTGCGGCTCCGTCGCCAATGCTTTGCAAGGCGGCATGCCCGCCACTGTCGTGATCACCCCGGCCATTGCCGCCTCGGCTGTGCCGGCCGACACCTCGGTGGCCACCTGCACCGTGCAAGACTCCGTCGACAACACCATCACGGCCAGCTACACGGCCATCGGCATCCTGTAATCGGCGGGCTCGCCCGGCCAATCCCAAACCCCTTGTGTTCCAGCCTTCACAAGACCGGGCCAGGGGCTTTACGCTGATCGAGCTGGTCGTCGTCATGACGATGATTGGCGCCCTGGCGGTCTTCGCCTTGCCGCGCCTGCTGGACACCGAGATGTGGCGCTTACGCGCCTTCTCGGATGACTTGCAAAGCCAGATGCAAGCCATGTTGCGCCTGTCCCTGGTGCAACGCCGCCCCATCGTCGCCAGCATCAGCGGCACGGGCGCCAGCTTTGCCTACGCTGCCGGCGGCGCGCTGGGCACCGTCAGCTGCCCAGCCACGTCCAGCCCCTGCATCGCGGAGAGCGCGGTCCGAACCATTACCTTCAACCACGCCAACAGCGGCAGCAGCATCACCTCCACCGCTGCGGCCATGCCCGTCACGGTCAGCGTGGGCGGCTTCAGCCAGGCCTTTGTGTTGGAGAACGAGACCGGCCTGTTCTACGCCAGCCCATGATGAGCACGCGCGCCTCTACCGCCACACGCTCCCTCATCCGCCCCACGGCCAGGCCCCAACGCGGCTTGTCCATGATCGAGCTGATCATGTTCATCGTCGTCATCGGCGCGGCGCTGGCGGGGGTCTTGAAGATTTTTGTGCAGGCCGGCGCCAGCAGCGCCGACCCGCAAATGCAACGCCAGGCGCTGGCGATTGCCGAGTCGCTGATGGAAGAGGTGCAGCTGCAAGCCTTCACCTATTGTGACCCCGACGACGCCAATCTGGAAACTGCGGCCAGCAGCGCCGGCTGCGCCAGCCAGGTGGAAAACCTCGGCCCCGAGGCCGGGGAGACCCGCTTCGGCACGCCGCAGTTCGACAATGTCAATGACTACATGGGCTATGCCATGAACGCCGGCATCGTCGACATCAACAACGTCGCGGTGTCAGGTCTTGCCGGCTACAGCGCCAACATCGATGTGGCCAACGCGGCGCTGGGCAGCATCAGCCAGGCCAGCGGCGACGCGCTGCTGATCACCGTCACCGTCAACGGCCCCGGCGGCACGCAAGTCGTACTCAGCGGCTACCGCAGCCGGCACTCGCCCAATGCCGCACTTTAAGCATTTGCCTCTTGCTGCACGGTCCGGCCGCGCCCGGAGCCAGGCCGGCTTCACCTTGATCGAGGCGGTGATCGTGATCGTGCTGACGGGCATTCTGGCCGCCATCGTCAGCGTCTTCATCGTCTCGCCGGTGCAGAACTATCTGGCCACCGCCGCCCGCGCCCAGCTGGTCGACCAGGCCGACACCGCCATGCGCCGCATCGCGCGCGACCTGACCCTGGCCCTGCCCAATAGCGCCCGAGTCACTGCGAATGGTCTGAGCCTGGAGCTGATTCCCACCACCGGTGCGGCGCGTTATGCCACCCAAGGTGCCGACCCGCTGCAGTTCGGTGTGCTGGACACCAGCTTCAATCTGGTCGGTCCGGGCCTGGACCTAGGCAACAGCCAGCAATTGGTGTTCTACAACCTCGGCCCCGATGTGCCCGACGCCAATGCCTATGCCGATAACTCATCGGCCGTCACGCAGGCCACCTCAAACCGTCGCAGCGCCAGCAATGGCGCCGGCCCGGCCACCAGCATCAGCCTCAATTCGCTGGCCGCCCTGCCGGTGGGCTTGTTCGCCGAGCCCTATCGGGTCTACGCCGTCAGCGCCCCGGTCACCTACCGCTGCGACCTGAGCGCCGGCGTGCAGACCCTGAGGCGCTATCAGAACTACGGCTTTATGCCCAACCAACCCGACCCGCCCAGCACCGGGAGCAGCACCGTGCTGGCCACCGGCGTGAGCGCCTGCAATTTCAGCTATGCCCCGGCCGCCGTGGCCGCGCGCGCTGCGCTGGTGACGCTGAAACTGACGCTCAGCGCCGACACTCGCTCCGGCACCGAGTCGGTTTCGCTCTACCATGCCATCCACATTGACAACCTGCCCTGAGCCGCGCCCTTTGATGAGAGGATTCACCTTGATTTCCATGCTCTTCATCTTGGTGGTGCTGGCGGCGCTGGGCGCGGCCATGGCCAAGTTCAGCATGCGCCAGCAGCTCGGCAGCAGCAGCGAGTTGGCGGCGGCCAAGGCCATGCAGGCCGCCAATGCCGGGTTGGAGTGGGCTAGCTTTCAAGTGCTTCGCCCAGCGGCGGCGCCCGCCTGCTTTGGCGCCACCAATATCGCCCTGCCCGGCAATCTGAGTGACTTTGTGGTCAGCATCAGCTGCAACCTGAGCAGCGGCAGCGACGGCGGCAACACGCTGAACTTCTACCAAATCACTGCCACCGCCTGCAACGCGCCGAGTGCGGGCGCCTGCCCCACCACTGCGGCGCTCAACCCCAGCTATGTCGAGCGGCAATTGACACGCCGCTTGGTGCGCTGAGCCCACCATGGTGAACAGGCTGAACCTCCTCTTGCACTGGCGTGCATTTTTCCTGGCGCTGGCACTTTGCCTGAGCCTGCCTCTTGCCCAGGCTGCGGCCTACAGCTTCCCCGGCAATCTGCCGCCGGGCTGCAGCGCGGCCGGCAGCAGCTACACCTGCGGTTCACTCGCCCTGAGCACCGGCGACAGCATCAGCATCAGCGCGCCCAAGCCCGCCAATATCCGCTTCACCGGCACGCTCGACATCAGCAATAGCGCCACCATCAATGCGGGCGGCGTGGCCAGCGATCTCAATCTGACGGTCAATGGCGCCCTGACCATGGCCTACCAAACCGTGATCATGGGCAATGTCACGGCGGGCTCTGTGAACACCGTCAACAACGGGCTGGTGATTGGTGGCAGCGTCACCGCCACCAGCGGCAGCATTCAGCTGCAAGACTGCGCCGCCATTGGCGGCACCATCAGCAGTAACGCCGGCAGTATTGCCGTGGGCCAATTCTGTGTGGTCAACGGCGGCATCAGCAGCAGCAGCGGCAGCATCACGACGGGGATGAATAGCCAGATCAAGGGCAATTTGAACAGCGCCGGCGCCATCAATGTGGGCCAGGCCTCAATCGTCACTGGTACGGTGAGCAGCACAGGCAGCACGGTGGATCTGGCCTACCAGGCCCAGGTCAGCGGCAGCATCAGTGGCGCGGGCAAAGTCACCCTGGGCCAGGCCGCCATCATCGGCGGCGACGTTAGTGCTGGCGGCAGCAGTGCGATCAGCCTGGACTTCCAAACCCAGGTCAATGGCAATGTCAGCACGATTGGCCCCATCACGGTGAGCCAGCAGGCCGTCGTCAGCGGCAAGATCACCGGCGGCACAGGCGCCATCAATTTCGGTTACGGCGCCAAAGTCGTCGGCGATGTCAGCAGCAGCAGCGGCACCATCTTTTTCGAGCAAGCCAGCATCGCCCAGGCCTGCGTGCGCTCCACTGCATCGGCCAGCATCACCCTGGGCTACACAGCAGCCATCAACAGCGTGTGTTGCGGTGCCAGCTGTGGCAATGCCTGCGTGATCAACAACACCGGCGGGGCCATGCCGCCCGCCTGCCTGCCAACACCTGTTGCCGACTATCACTTCGACGAATGCAGCTTCAAAGGCACGTCCGGCGAAGTCATTGACAGCCGCGGCAAGTACCCTGCCACCGCCGTGAACGGCGCCAGCAGCAGTGGCACGGCGCCGACTGTGCTGGACCGGTATGCCGATCTCTCCGCCAGCACGGGCCTGCGCTATATCAGCCCCAACACGGCCATCCCCCTCCCCAGCGCCTGGAGCCTGAGCGCCTGGATGAAAACACCGCTGTCCACCGGCGGCAGCCAGTACCACATCCTGGCCGCGGTCAATGGCGGCGGTGATCTGTTCTATATGGATGACAAGAACGGCTTTTTGTGGGGCGCTTATGTGCCCGGCAGCATCGTCAACGGCACGTTCAAGTTCAGCACCCTGGCCGCTGGTTGGCACCACATCGGTCTGGTGGGCAGTGGCGGCAAAACCTCGCTCTATGTGGACGGCGTCTTCAAGGAAACCATCAACCAGCAAGCCAAGGGCAGTCTGGCCTTCATTGGCGCCTCCTGGGACATTGACGCCGGCACCCGGGAAGGTCTGAACACCCAGCTGGATGAGTTCATGGTCTTTGACAGCGCCATCTCGGCCGCCAATATCAGCACCATCTACAACAATCAAAAAGCCGGCAAAAACTACGACGGCAGCGCCCGCACACCGAGCAATTGCACCCCAGCCATTGGCAGCTTTGTGGTCAGCAGTGCCAGCGCGGCCTCGACCTGCACGCCGCAAACCTTCAGCGTGACCGCCAAAGACGCGACCGGCGCCACGCTGATCGGCTACACCGGCAGCATCAAATTGAGCACCTCCACCGGCAAGGGGGATTTTGCTGTTGGCAGCGGGCCGGCGCCCAGCGGAACCCTCACCCCGGGGGCAGCCAATAGCGGACAAGCGACCTACACCTTTGCCGCCGGGGATGCCGGCGTGGTCAATCTGCGCCTGAGCCACAACCTGGCCCAGAACCTGGTGATCACCGTACAAGACAGCAGCGTCGCCGCCGCCGTGGGCAGCTCCGGCAGCATTCAATACCGCGACAACGCCTTTGTCTGGAGCGAAGACATGGGCAACCAAATTTTCGGCAGCAATGTCGCCGTGGCCGGCCGGAATCACGATTTGCAAGTAGCACTTTGGAAAAAGGATGCCGTCACAGGCAACTGCGCCATCGCCACCGACTACAGCGGCAGCCGTAACCTCAAGCTTTGGCGCACCGACAACGGCGGGCCCTGGACGGCGCCCAGCATCATCAGCCCGGCACTCAGCGTTCCCGCCGCCCGGCCAGGCGCCAACAACCTCATCGGCCTGAGCTTCACCGCCGGTGTGGCCGGCATGAACCTAGCCAGCACCGACATCGGCAAGTTCAGCCTCAATCTCGACGATGACAGCTTGCTGTACGCCGCCACCACCATCAGCGGCAGCCTGGGCGATCTGACCCTGCGCCCCTTTGCCATCACCGTCACCGGACTGACTCTGGGTGGCGTGAGCAACCCCGGTGGCAGCCTGTTCAGCGACCCCAAGTTCGGCGCGGCAGGGGCCACCTTCAGTGCCACCCTGGGCGGCTATCGATGGAGCGCATCGGCTGACACCACGAACAGGGGCGCTTTCGACACCACCGCCTCCCTGGCCCAGGTCACGGCAGGCGGCCTGGCGCCAAGCTTTAACAGCCCCATCACCCTAAGCCCGGTGGCGGGTAGCCAGACCCCGAGCACCGGCGTGCTGGGGGTGCTTAGCAATGCCAGCGCCACCAACCCCACCATCAGCGGGTTTGTAGGCGGCACGCTGACGGTGAATGACCTCAAGTACAGCGAGGTGGGCAGCTTCTTGCTGAACACCACTGGCGTGCTCAGCAATTTCCTGGGCACGGCCGGGCTCAATCTCAACTCCACCGTCTTCGTCGGCTCGGTGCAAAACAATCGCATAGGCCGCTTTGTGCCGGCCGGTTTTGTGGCCAGCAACACTATCCTCAGCGACCGCTTGGCGGCCGCCTGTTCACCCATTTCCACCTTCACCTATCTGGGCGAGGCCTTCAAGCTCGGCTTCACCCTGACCGCCCAAAATGTGCAGGGCACCACCACCCAGAATTACACCGGCGCCTTCGCCAAGCTGGACCTGGCGGCGGCCAATGCGCTCAACCCTGCGGGCATCAATGGCACAACGCCCTTCAAGATCGGTGCGCGGCTGAGCGCCACCAGCAGCGGCACTTGGAACCTGGGCCAATCCACCAACGCGCAGCTCAGCGCCACCGTCTCACGCCTGAGCACACCCGACGGCCCCTTCCCCGGAAGCAGCTTCGGCATCGCCCCGGTGGACAGCGACGGCGTGGGCATGATGAGCTTCAACCTGGACACCGACAGCCCACCCAATGGCAATGACCGGGCGGCGCTGCGCTCGGTGCTGGCGCCATTGACGGCGGTGCCGGTGAATCTGCGCTTTGGCCAGCTGCGCTTGCAAAACGCCATCGGCTCGCAAAACCGCGACCTCAGCATGCGCGTGCTCGCGCAATACTGGGACGGCAGTAACTTTGTAACTAACACACTGGACAGCTGTACTTCCATCGATTCCAAAGCGCTGAATTACGGAAACTACCGCAAGACTTTGACTACCAGCGATGGCCTCTCGCCCGTCAAAACCTACAAGCTGCTCAGCGGCGCCAGCAGCCTGACCTTGAGTAAACCCGGAGGGGGCCGCAGTGGCAGCATGGATGTGGCCTTGAGCTTGAGTACCGTGAGCGATCAAAGCTGCTTGCAAAGCTGGACACCCGGCGTGGCGGCCACTTTGGCGGCGGGTTTGGCCTATCTGCAAGGGCCTTGGTGCGCGGGCACGTACAGCAAGGATCCTTCGGCGCGGGCGACGTTTGGCCTCTACCGCGGCTCTGACAATGTGGTGTATCAGCGCGAAAACTATTGATTGAAGTATTGACCTGCGCCTGACTTGTTTTCACGGATCGGACTATTCCAGATGAGATGGCCTTGGGGCAAACAACGCAACACCTTACGCCTGAGCGTGCGCTGCCACGACGGGCTATTTGCCTATGTATTGACCGATCAGGCCCAAGCGACTGACAAGCCCCTTGAAGTGCTGCAATGGGGTGTGTTGCGCAATCTGGCCGATGAGGCGGAGGCGCGCGCCAAAGCCATTCGCAGCCTGGGATTGCATGCTGGTGAGGTACTGGCCCTGCTGGAGCCCAGCCAATATCAAATCCTCAAGGTCGACACTCCCAATGTGCCCGCTGGTGAGTTGAAAGCCGCCGCGCGCTGGCTGATCAAAGAGCTGGTGGAAGTGCATCTGGATGACCTGACCCTCGACGTCATGCATGTGGGCGGCGATGTGCCGCGCACCCAGCGCCAGTTGTTTGTGGTGGCGGCGCGCAATGCGGCCATCACGGCGCTGAGCAGCACCTGCCAGGCCGCTGGCCTGAGCCTGAACGTGGTGGACAGCTGGGAATGCGCACTGCGCAATGTGCAGACCGCACAGGCCCGGGCTGACGCCATGCCGGAGCGTGCCACCGCCGCCTTGTTGATGCAGGGCGAGCAGTGCCTGCTGACCATCAGCGTGGGTGGCGAGCTGTTCTTCACCCGCCGGCTCGATGGCGACCCGCGCCTGACGGCGCGCGCCACCGGCAGCCAGACTCACAAGCCGCTGGAAGAAGCCCCGCTGGGTTTTGAGTACACACCGGGCACCAGCCTCTCGGGCTTGGGCATGGGCATGGGCGAGGACAGCGAAGAGTCGGTGCTGATCATCGAGCTGCAACGTTCCATCGACCTGTGGGAACGCTCCTGGCCCGAGTTGCCGCTGGCGCGCCTCTACCTGCTGGTGGCCGAGCATGGCGATCAGCTGGCCAATTTGATGCAGCGCGAGCTCGGCCTGCGCACCCTGGCGATACAGCTACCCGCGCTGTTCAGCGGTATTGCCGCTGACGCCGATGCCGCGCAGCTCAGCGAGTGCCTGCCCTTGCTGGGGGCTGCCCTGCGCCAAGAAACCCGCGCACTCTGAGGCCCAGGACCCAATCACCCGACCCCGCCATGGCCCAGCAAATCAATTTACTCACCCCCATTCTGCTTGCGCCGAAACGCTATTTCTCGGCCCTGACCATGGTGCAGGCCATGGCCATGCTGCTGGCGGCCACGCTGGCTTTGTGCCTGTGGCTGAACCTGCAAGCCCAGCAATCTAAGCGCGACTTTGCCCAGGCCCAAGCCCGCGGTGCACTTGAATTGCAAACCCTGACCCAAGCCCTGGCCGCGCTGCCGCCACCGGTGGATCCCAAGCTCTTGGCCCAACAGATCAATCAGTTGGAACTCTCCAATCAAGCGCAGCTGCTGACCCTCAACATCCTCAACGGCGGTTTGGCGGCAGAAGGCTATCGGCATTCCGACCTGCTCAAGTCTCTGGCTCAGACCGTGCCCGCCAGCGTCTGGCTGGGTTCGCTGCGCTGGATGCCGGGTCAGCTGGAACTCAACGGCGCCACTCTGGACCCAGTGGCGCTGCGTACCTGGCTGGAACGCCTGGCCGGGCAGCCACTCTTGGCTGGGCTGCAACTGGGCTCGGTGAAGGTGGAGAAATGGGGGCCTGACGGCCCGCTTGGTGGCGAGGCCAATGATCCAGCAGGAACTGCTGCTGCACCAGCCGCCTGGCTGAGCCCTTCCACGCCGAAGCCACGCCCCGGCTTGGCGGTCTGGTCCTTCCGCGTCGTCAGCGCACTGCCTGCACCGGCCAACAAGCTGGGCGCCCCCGGCGCCAGCGACCTGAAAGCAGGCACAACACCATGATGGCCGGCAACAAAACCCTGAGCAGCTGGCAAGCCACATGGCAGAGCTGGGCCAAGCGCATTGACGCGCTCAGCCTGCGGGAGCGCGCCTTCATTTTTCTGTGCCTGGCCGCCATCTTGATTGCGATTGCGGACAGCCTGGTCATCACCCCCCTCAAGCTGGAAGCCCAAGCTCTGGCCAAGGCCCAGCTCAAGCAGAACCAAGACCTCAAGCTGCTGCGGGACCAATTCACCGCCAGCGCCGCACCGCTTGGCGCCAGCAGCGCCCCAGGCGGCCAGGACGAGGGCAGCCAACTCAAGGCCCGGCTAGCCGCTGCCCAACAACAGCAAGCCCAGCTGCGCCTGGCCGTGGACGCTGGCTTCAAGAACCTGCTGCAAAGCCAAGTGCCGGGGAGCAACACGGCCACCGCTGGCAGCAGCAAGCAACAGATCCCGCAGCAATTGCCCGAACTTTTAGCCACCCTGCTCAAACAGCACCCGGGCCTGAGCCTGCTCAAGCTGGCCAGCCTGCCGGAGGGCCAAGGCCCTGCTCAGTTCGCCACCCAAGCGAACAGCAAAGGCATGAGCCAAGCGGCCCCGCAAGCTGCCAACGCGGCAAGCGCCGCTAATCCCGGGAATGCCGCGATTGCCGCCAATGCCGCCAATGCCGAGATGCCCCTGACCTGGCAAGGCCTGGAACTGCAAGTCGCTGGTGAGTATCTGGATCAAATGCGGTATCTGCGCCAGCTCGAATTGGCCCTGCCCCGCTTGCACTGGGGCGAACTGCGCCTTTGGTCGCAGGGGGATGGCAAGCCGGTGCTGCTGCAAGTGCAAGTCTTTCTGCCCAAGGCTCGCGCATCATGAGCACCAAATCCAACACCAACCACGCCCGCTTGCTGGGCCTGATCGGCTTGCTCAGCGGGCTCGCACTCGTATCGACACAGGCCTTGGCGCAAGCCAGCGCGGCGCCGGCTGCATCAGCCTCAGCCACCGCCCCCAGCAGCCGCGAAGAACTGCGCGACCCCAGCGCCTGGCCGGCCGAGCTGCGCAGCCCGGCGCCAGGGGCGGCTGGCGCAGATAGCGATGAACACAGCAAGCGGGCGGTGCAACACATCACCATCCGCGAGGGCAAAGCCTTTGTGGTGGCCGGCGGCCGCTTACTGCCGGTGGGCGCCAAGCTGGGAGACGCCACCATCGTGCGGATTGAAAGCCAGGCCGTCTGGCTGCGCGATGGCCGCGGCACCCGGCGTGAAGCGATCTACCCCGGCATTGAAAAACACGCCACGGCCCCGGTGCCAAGCGGCGCTGCCCCTCGGGCGCCCAAGCAGACCGCCAAGCCCAGCCCAAGAACAACAAGCCCCAGCGCCACCATGAATTCGACGACACCCAGCGCCAACCTCCAGGAGAAACCATGAAGCTCAGGCGCCATCACTCAGCCAGCCCCCGCCTTGCCAGCGCCCTCGCCCCCAGCATGGCGCTTTCGGCACTGCTGGCCCTGCTCTTGGCCGGCTGCGCCGACAAGCCTTTGCAACTGGCCCAGCCCCGCACCGAGCTGCGCGATGAACTCGACGCCGCCAATGCCGCGAACAAGGCCAACGCAGCCCGCGCCGCCGCTGCCGCCAATGCAAATGCTGCGGCTGCAGCTGCGGCAACGCCAGCCCCGGCGCCTGTACCGGCTGCACCACCCGAGCCGCGTTTCGATCTGGTCGTCAACGGCGCGCCGGTGCGCGATGTTTTCCTCTCGCTCGTCACCGACACGCGCTACAGCATGCTGGTGCACCCCTCGGTGAACGGCTCGCTCTCGGTCACGCTCAAGGGCGTCACCGTGCGCGAGGCGCTGGAGTCGCTGCGCGACGTCTACGGCTACGACTTCAAGTTTGATGGCCGCCGCATCACCGTCTTCCCGCCCACCATGCAGACCCGCATCTTCACGGTCAACTATCTGCAGCAGCAGCGCGTGGGCCGCAGCGAATTGCGCGTCAGCTCAGGCGCCGGACAAAGCACCAATGCGGGCAGTACCGGTAGCACCACGGGCAGCAGCAACGGCAGCACGAACAACACGGGCGGCGTGCCTCAGCAGCAAGAAAGCTCGCATGTCGCCACCAGCACCAAGAACGATTTTTGGGCCGACACCACTGCCGCCTTGCGCGCGCTGGTCGGCACCGAAAGCGGCCGCAATGTGATCGCCAGCCCCCAGGCCGGCACGATTGCCGTGCGCGCCATGCCGGACGAAATGCGTGCGGTCGAAACCTTTTTGCGCAGCACCAAACTGGCGGTTGAACGCCAGGTGATGCTGGAAGCCAAGATCGTGGAAGTGGAGCTGCGCGAAGGCTTTCAGAGCGGCATCGACTGGTCGGTGTTGGGCAAGAACGGCGCCATCGGCCAGACCAGCATCAACCCCAGCATCCCCACCGGCGTGAACACCATCGTCAATCCGCTGGTCAGCAATAGCAATGGCCTGCCGGTGATGTCCACCGCCATCCCGAATCCGAACTGGCCCGATCTAGTGCCCATGCTTTCACCCGGTGCGGGCGCCTTCGGCCTGGCCCTGTCGCGCGGCAACTTCCAGGGCTTGCTGAGTTTTCTGGAAAGCCATGGCGACACGCAAATCCTCTCCAGCCCGCGCGTGGCCACGCTGAATAATCAAAAGGCGGTGCTCAAGGTCGGCTCGGACGATTACTACGTCACCGGCATCTCTGGCAGCAACACCACCAATAACAACACGAACAACAACACCAATACCAACACGCCCAGCGTTCCGACGCTGACGCTCACGCCCTTCTTCTCCGGCATCGCGCTCGACGTCACGCCGCAGATCGACGAAGAGAACATGATCACCCTGCACATCCACCCAGCGGTGACCTCGGTGACCGAGAAGGTCAAGCAGATCGATCTTGGCACGCTGGGTAACTTCCGCCTGCCGCTGGCTTCCAACAGCATGAACGAAACCGACACGGTGGTGCGCATCCCCGACGGTTACATCGTGGCCATCGGTGGCCTGATGCAGATGGAATCCAACCGCAAAGGCTCCGGCCTGCCCGGCGCCGACAGCAATCCCATCACCAGCACCTTGTTCGGCAACCGCGCCAACAGCGGGCGCAAGCGTGAGCTGATCGTGCTGATCAAGCCCAGCATCATCCGCAGCGCCGAGGACTGGGAGCAGCACAACCGCGCGGCTTCGATGGCCTTGTCAGACATGGACGAAAAAGCCCGGCGGGTGATCACCGTCAATGGCAGCCGCGGTAGCAATGACGGCGCTGCCGATCAGACGCCACCGGCCAACAAGCACTGAGCAAGAAATGCCGAGCTTGCCGCGGCAGCCGCGGCCTCTCGGTCAGCGCGTGGCGTTTGGAAAAAACAGCTGCTCGCCCGCGATTTTGTAGCTGGCGATCTGCGCTTGCCCCTTGGCTGACACCAGCCAATCGGCCAAGGCTTGCGCCTCCTTGAGCTTGATGTGCGGGTGCTTGGCGGGGTTCACCACGATCACGCCGTAGGGGTTGTAGAGCCGCGCATCGCCCTCCACCAACACGGCCAAATCGCCACGGTTCTTGGTGAAGGCGGCCCAGGTGCCACGGTCGGCCAGCACATGGGCGTTCAGGGCCGCGGCCATGTTCAGCGCCGGGCCCATGCCGCAGCCGCATTGCCGATAGCGTTGCGCCAGGCTTTGCACCGGCTCCACATTGATGACCTGCCACAGGCGCAGTTCGGCCGCATGGGTGCCGCTTTTATCGCCGCGCGAGACAAAGCTCTGCGCGCTGGCACCGGGCAGTTTGGCCAAGGCCTGCAGCACATCGCGGCCACGCAGGCCAGCAGGGTCACTGGCCGGGCCGATCAGCACAAAGTCATTGGCCATCACCGGCATGCGCTTGAGGCCAAAGCCCTCGGCCACAAATTTCTCCTCGGCCGCCACATCGTGGACCAGCACCACATCGGCGTCACCGCGCCGCGCCAGGTCCAGGGCCTGGCCCGTGCCCAGGGCCACCACCTTGACCTGGATGCCGGTGTCGGCAGTGAAGCGCGGCAGCAAATGGGCGAACAAACCCGATTGCTCGGTGGAGGTGGTGGAGGCCAGCACGATGCTGGCACTCGTCGGCGCCGCAGGCTGAGCCGCCCGAGCCAAGCCACCAGCGGCCAGCAGCAAGCCGCCGAGTACCATCGTCAAAAAGAGTTTGCGTTTCAAAACATCTCCCCTCGTAAAAACTGATCGGCTGCGGCCGGCAGCGGCGCGCCGAAAAACTGCGCCACCGGCGCATCGGCCAAGACCTGACCCTCGTGCAGATACAGCACCCGGGTGGCCAAGCGTTTGGCTTGGCCAAGATTGTGGGTGCTCATCACCATGCTCAAGTCCTCGGCCGCAAAGCCTTCGATCACCCGCTCCACCTCGCGCCGCGCGCCCGGGTCCAGATGCGCCGTGGGCTCGTCCAGAAAGAGCAGCTCCGCTTGCAGCGCCCAGGCGCGCGCCAAGGCCAGGCGCTGGCGTTGCCCGCCGGACAAGGTGCAGGCATCGCGCCCGGCCAGGGTCTGCAAGCCTACGCGTTGCAGGGCAGCCTGCGCCCGCTCGGCCCGTTCCTCAGCGGGCACACCGGCCAGCCACAAAGCCAAGCGCAAATTGCGCTGCACCGACAGGCGCAGGAAAAAAGGTTGCTGGAACACCATGGCCTGGCGCGGCAGCCGGCCCAGGCCCGGCAGCGGATGCAAGACCCGACCCTCAGCGGGTAGCAAGCCGTGAAGCAGGCGCAGCAAACTGGTCTTGCCGGCACCATTGGCGCCGATCAAGGCCAACCGTTCACCGGCATGCACGCTCAGCTGGCAAGGTGCCAGCACCTGCCGCCCGCCCAGGCTCAGGCCAGGATGATTGAGTTCAAGCAAGAGAGCACTCATGCAGCAGCTCCCCGCGCTTGGGCCTTGAGCAAAAGCGCGCTGAGCCCGTTGAGCAGGCCCACCACCACGAGCAAGGTCACACCTAAGGCGATGGCCCGCGGCAAATCGCCTTTACTGGTTTCCAGCGCGATCGAGGTGGTCATGACCCGGGTGAAGCCCTCGATATTGCCGCCCACCACCATCACCGCGCCCACTTCGGAGATGGCGCGGCCAAAAGCGCTCAGCAACACCACCAACAGCGCGCTGCGCTGATGCCAGACCAGCAGCAGGGCCGCCTGCGGGCCGCTGGCGCCCAGGGAGCGGAGCTGCTCGCCGCCCTCTTCCATGGCTTCGGCCAAGCGCGCGCGGGCCAAAGCGGCCACCACCGGCAGGATCAGCACGGTCTGTGCCAGCACCATGGCCCAGGGCGTGAACAACAAGCCCCAATGCCCCAAGGGCCCGGAGCGCGACAGCAGCAAATACACCAGCAAGCCCACCAGCACCGAGGGCAGCGCCAGCCCGGTGTTGAGCAACAAGACCCAGGCCTGGCGCCAGCGTGAGGCTTGCGGCAGCGCCACCAACCAAGCCGCCAGCGGCAAGCCCAGCAGCGTGGCCAAGGCACAGGCGCTGCCGCTGACCAGCAAGCTCAGCGCCAACACGCGCAGAAGCGGGCCGTCGGCCTCGGCCAACAATCTCAGAGCCTGAGCCAGGGTGTCAAGCATGGCTGCGCGGCTTGAGCAGACCCAAGGCCAAGGCCGTGCCCAGCAAGACGATGGCGCAGCCCGCAGCCATGTGCAGGGTGAACAACTCGCCTAGGAACAAGAATCCCCACAGCACCGCAAACACCGGAATCAAAAAGGTCACCGCAATCGTGTTGGTGGGGCCGATGCGGCTCATCAAACGGAAATACAGCAAGTAGGCCAGCGCCGAGCACAGCAGGCCAAGCATCAACACGCCCATCCAGGCCTTGGCACTAGGCATAGCCTCGGGCCAGTAAAACAGCGCCGGCACGGCCAACAACAGTGCCGCGAACACTTGGCTGCCGGTGGCCACCGCCATTGGCTGGATGTGCACCGTGTAGCGCTTGCTGAAGTTGGCAGCCAGGCCGTAGCAAAACGTAGCCAGCAGACAAGCCGCCAAGGCCCAGCCGCTGCCGCCGGGTTTGAAGGAGGCCTTGTCCCAAGCCAGAAACAGCACACCCGCAAAGCCCAGGGCCAAGCCGAGCACGCGCCAGCCACTCAGGCCCTGACGCAGCCAGGCCCAGGCGATCAGCGCGCCCCACAGCGGCGTGGTGGCATTGAGGATGCTGGACAGGCCTGCCGTGATAGACAGCGCCGCGAAGCTGAACAGCGCAAAGGGAATGGCACTATTGAGCAGGCCAATCACCAGCAGCGGCTTCCACTCGCGCCGCAACTCTCCCAAGCCCTGGCGCGCCGCCAGCAGTGGCAGCAAAGCCAGGCTCGCCACCGTCACCCGCAGCGCAGCCATCACCAGCGGGCCGAACTCATGGGCGCCCAGACGCATGAACAAGAACGTGGCGCCCCAGATGGCGGCAAGCGCAAACAACTCAAACAGATCAAGGGATTTCATCGGCGGGGCTCGGAGGACGGAGGCGAAGCATACTGCCGAGCGAGGCTCAAAGCGGTTTACAACGCTTCGTCGCGACGACCGGACGCCCCGGCCCGGATGAGGCCTGGACGAAGTCCTTGCGATGAAGACGAGCCATGCCTAACAGCGCCGATGAACGCAGAGGAATACCGACTGATGCTAAGCAACAAGCCTCAGCCCGTGCCGTCGCAAGCGCGCCTGGTGCCGCTGAAAAGTCAGGTTATTCTTTGGGCATGAGTATCCAAGCCCGCCGCCCTCTGCTCGTCTTTTGCTTGTTGCTCACTGCGCTGCTGGCATGGCTACCTCAGCTCGATATCGTCGCCAAGGAACGAGTCGATGCGGGCCTGAAACGCGCCTTGATCAGCTTCGCAACAGCGCGAACGCTCAATGGTGTGGTGTCGACCTTGCAAGAAACCACCCTGTCATTCCAGCCCATGGGTGTTGGCGTCACAACAGCGCCAGGGCAAGTCTTGGACCCGATCAATGATCTGATCGAACAGTTCTCGAGCCTCATGCTCGGCGCCACGGTGTCTTTCGGGCTTCAAAAAGCCCTGCTTGCCATTGGCGCACAGCCCACAGTCAAAGCCTGTATCGCTATGGCACTTCTGGCGGCGGCGCTGGCCGTCGCATGGCGCGGGCAGATGCCCAGATTTGCCCGTGTGGTCTTGACCGCTTTGCTCCTGATCCGCTTCGCCGTGCCTGTCGCCGCGCTGGGCAGCGATGCCTTCTTCCATGCCTTTTTGAAGGATGACTACCAAGCCAGCCAACAAGGACTGGCGCTTTCCGCTGGGGACATGCATGGGTTGGTCACGGACGCCAGACAGCAGGCGAGCGCTGCAGCACCGCCATCCCTGGCAGACAGATTCAACCAGGCGATCAAGCTGCCCGACATTGGCGCTTTTGCTGAGCAGATCAAGCAGTCCGCTGAGCAAGCGATCAATCATCTGATTCAACTGATCGTCGTGTTTCTGCTTCAAACCCTGGTCGTGCCCCTGCTGCTGCTTTGGCTGATGATTGCTGCGGTCCGTGCAGGCCTGGGCTCGGCAGCCACTGCCGGCTGGGCGCCGCCCAAGCAAGCGGCCATTCGCTGATACCGGCCATGTGGAGCGCCAAGCAAGCGATCGGGCTGGCCATCGACTAGATGTGAAGAGTCAAGACGTTGTTGCCTGAATCAGGAAGACGGGACATGGGCGGGCGGCATCCAATGCCGTGATGCGGTCGATGCCAGTTGTAGTGATGAATCCATCGCGCCAGCGCGCTGGTTCTGTCGCGGGAGTGCTGGTAGGTCTGGCTGTACGCCCACTCTCGCAGTGCCGATTGAATGAACCGCTCGGCCTTGCCGTTTGTTTGTGGACGGTAGGCCCGCGTGAAGCGATGTTTGATGTTCAACTCAGCGCAGGCCTGCTTGAAGTCCTTCGACCTGAACGGCGAGCCGTTGTCCGTGAGAAGCGCTCGCACCGTGACACCCAGCCCCGCGTAGTAGCTCACTGAAGCCTGCAGGAAGGCCACTGCGCTGCTCTTGCGCTCATCGGGGTGAATCTGCGTGAACCCGATGCGGGCGTGGTCATCCACGGCCACAAACAAGACTTCCCAGCCTGCGCCGCCGAACGTGTCTGCGCGGTTGCCGGTTACGCGATGACTGGGTCGCTCAATACGCCCGAGCTTCTTGGTATCGATGTGCAGCAGGTCGCCAGGCGCTTCATGTTCATAGCGCACGACAGGCTCAGGCGGACGTAGATCGCTGAGCTTGGACAGGCCGGCTCGTCTGAGGACGCGGCTGACGGTGGCCTTGGAAACGGTCAGGCTGGAGGCAATGCTTGCTTGCAGCATGAACTTGCGGCGCAACTCAACGATGGCAAGCGCCTTGCCCGGCTCAATCGCTCTGGGCGACTTCTGCGGCCTTGAGGACTTGTCGACCAGGGCGACTTCGCCTTGAGCAAGGTAGCGCCCAAGCCACTTGCGGGTCGTCATCTCGCTGACACCATGAGCCTTTGCGGCTTGCGCCACAGTTTGGCCTCTCAATGTGATGTCCTGAACCATTTCGATTCGACGCACGTAGGTCAATCGGGCATTCTTATGAATGTTCATCTGGGTTGTCCTCCTGAGCTGACTGGGGGTTTGGCGATTTCCAGTCTCTCAGAACCAGTCCGGGTGAACACCCGATACAACCTATTGGAACTTCACAACTAGATGCCCTCGGCCGGCTGGAGCCCGCGAAACACCGCCTGTGCAGTGACAAGCTGCCGCTATGCCAAGATCAGGCGAGGCAGGCGTTCCCAAGCCCGCCAGGCGGCCGAGCTGACTCTGTTAGATTGGGGCGGTGGCTACCTTTTCCTCGCGCTTCCAGATCCGCCGCAAAGTCGGGCGGCTGCAGGCTGCTTTTATTCTGCTGCTTGCGAGCGCCATGCCTTGGGCCGGAGCGGCGGAGTTCAAAGTTGACCTGATCCAGCTCGACCCCTGGGCCAAGCCCAACCCAGACGCGGCACTCAGAACCAAAGAGCCATTGATCGGCATCATCGTGGACTTGCTTCATGAGTTTGAACGCCGCAGCGGCCACACCACCCGCCAATCCTTGACGCCTTACGCCCGGGTCGAGCGCGACCTGCAGCAGGGCGATATCGACTTCACCATCATGGCCTGGAGCGACACGCGCAGCAGCTATGCCAAGCGCGGCACGGCCTTGGTGGCGCTTGAATTCGGCGTGATGGCGCGCCAAGGCATCTCGATCAAGCGATACGAAGATCTGAAAAACATCGTCACAGCAGCGCCGCGCGGCTTGAAGGTGGATCCGCGCTTCGACAGCGACTCAAGCATGCCTAAGGAGTTGGTGCGGGACTACACCCAAGCCATCCGCATGGCCGTGGCTGACCGAAAAGCCAAGGCGGTGGCCGGCGGGCTGGCCAGCTTGAACCATTTGATACAGCAGTTCGGCTTAGCGGGCGAGTTCGGTGATGTGCTGGTGCTCAACACCAGCTACTTGACGGTGGCTTTTTCCAAACAGTCCAAGCAACTGGCAGCCGAGGCGCAAGTCAATGCCGTCTTTAAAGCCATGGTGGACGATGGCACGGCCAAGCGCATTTTTGAGCGTTGGATGTTCCCGCCCAAGAACTGAGCGCGGCGAAGCCTCACCTCCAGGCTGATTCGCTAAGCTTCGCGGCAAGTGGCCAGCGCGCCAAGCGCACCCAGCGCGGAAGCAGGAATATGCGCCTAGCGCTTTGCTTGCAGCGTTGCCGCCCGCCACAGATGCAGCACCGCGTAGCTGCGATAGGGGCGAAAGGCTTCCGCCCGCTGGGCATAGGCGCCCGGGCTCAGTGGTTCAGGCAAGCCCTGGCTCAGTTGGCGCAGCAGCACCACGTCCTTGGGCGGAAAGGCATCCGCCCATGACCAGCCACGCATCAGCATGTAATGCGCCGTCCAGGGCCCGATGCCGCTGATGCCTTGCAGTTCCAGCAGCGCGTGCTTGAGCTGAGCGGCTTGTTCTTCTGGCTGGGCATCAGCATCCTGCGCTGGCTGCCAGGCTTGCTGGGCATAGGCCAGCTGATCCCAGCTGCGCGCCAGGCTCAGCAGGCAATCGGCGCGGCGCCGGATGATGCCCAGCTCAGCGATCTGACCAGCCTCCAGCTCAGCCACATCGCTGACCCGGGGGAACAGACGCAAAGGCGCCGTCAAACCTGGCGGCCCTGGCTCGTTCAGCGGCCGCCCGAAGGCCTGCACAAAACGCTGCGCCAGGGTGCGCGCTGCTGCCACCGTGATTTGCTGCCCCAGCACGGCGCGCACGGCCAGCTCAAAGCGGTCCAGGCAACCCGGCAGGCGCAGGCCAGGATGGCTAGCTGCCAAGGGCCCCAGCCCATCTATGAGGGCTTGCGGATTGGCGTCCAGGTCCAGCCAGCGGCGCAGCATGGGCAGCAGGCTATCGATGATCGTCGGCTGGGCCCGCAGAGCCGCAGAAAAGCTCAGCGCCACGACGGAACGCTCGGGCTGAAACTGCAGGCTCAGCCAGCCTTCAAAGGCCTGCCCCTGCGCGCTCAGCCCTTGCACGCTGCGCGTAATGCGCAACTGCGCCTGATCGACCTGCTCAATGCTGGCAATGGCGCGATCAGCCAGAAACTGCAGCAAGGCCTCGACGTGATAAGGCGCTTGATAGGGCAGAAGAATTGCCGCGTCGAAGGGATTCAGGGCAGTCATGGGCGCCGATGATAGGCGGGCGGAGAACAAGCGCCCATTACTGCCCAAGGTGCTGAGGCGCGAATGCCCCAATCACATGGCTTTGAACAAATGCACATAGGCACGGCTGACCGGCAGTTCACGGCCATGGCCCTTGATGCGAACGAACAGGCGGCTCAGCTCATCGCGCCGGGTGCCGGCCAGATGGTCCAGATTGATGATGGTGGAGCGGTGCACCTGCCAGAACTTGGCCGGGTCCAGCTGGGCAAGCAAGTCGATGATGGGCGTGCGGATCAGATGCTCGGCAAGCGCCGTCTGCACCACCGTGTATTTGTCGTCTGCCTGAAAGAACAGTACCTCGTCCACCGCGATCTGATGCATCAAGTCACCCTGCGCGGCCCGCACATAACGCAGGCGCTGTGCAGAAGACGCTTGCGCCCCGGCGGCAGCGCCCACCTGCCCTTGCAGCAATTGCTGCAAAACGCCAGCCAGCGCTTGGCCATCGGGCTGCGGTGGCGCCTGCAAGGCGGCCCGTACCCGCTCCAGTGTCCGCGCCAGGCGTTCGGTCTTGAGAGGCTTGAGCAAGTAGTCCAGCGCCGCCGCCTCAAAGGCCTGCACGGCGTACTCATCAAAAGCGGTAACGAAGATCACCTTGGTCTCGCCCTCGATGCCCTGGGCCACCTCCAGGCCGTTGAGGCCGGGCATTTGAATGTCCAAAAAGGCCAGATCGGGCTGCAGCTCCTCAATCTGCGCGGCTGCCTCCAGGCCATTACGGGCCACGCTGAGGATGTTCAATTCGGGCCAGAGCTGGGCCAGCTGAAGCTTGAGGTGCTGGGCCAGATGGGGTTCGTCGTCGGCGATCAGTGCGGTAGTCATGTGGCGAGACGCTTGCTGGTGGCTGTGATTGAAGGGTTCGTGCTGCTGGTCAGGGTGAGTGGCAGGCTGATCTGAGCCAGCGTGCCAACGGGCTGCTGCGCTTGAAGTGTGAGCGCAGCGCGCTCGCCAAAGCGTGTTTGCAGGCGCGAGCGGATATTGCTCAGTGCGATGCCATTGCCCGATCGGCTACCCGCAGCCCGGCGCGGCGCCTCCAGCCCCAAGCCATCATCGCTGACACTGATCAAGAGCTGGCCCTGCTGCTGGCTGGCGCGAATGATGATTTCGCCGCCGTCCACCTTGGGCTCCAGCCCGTGATGCACGGCGTTTTCCACCAGGGGTTGCAAGAGCAAGGGCGGCAGCCTGGCGGCGCGCAAATCCGCCGGCACCTCGATGCGAAAGCGCAGGCGCTCGCCCATGCGAATCTGCAGCAGCGTGAGGTAGCTCGCCACCATATCGAGCTCCTCGCCCAGGCTGGCTTCGTCATGGCGAATCTGGCCCAGACTGGCGCGCAAATAGTCGGTGAAGGCCTCCAGCATCAGCTTGGCGCGCGGTGCATCCACATCCATCAAACCATGCACATTGGCCAGGGTGTTGAACAGAAAGTGCGGTTCGATCTGCGCTTGCAAAAGGCGCAGCTGCGCATCGGTAGCCTGCAGACGCAGAGCTTGATTGCGGTTGCGGATTTTCCAGAACACCCAGTTGACGGCCGTGATGGCCAGGCTGATGAGCAAGAAAGTGCCCACCGTATCGGCATTACCGAAGAAGCCGCCGAACATATCCCGCTTCAGCAAGAGGCCCACCAAGATCAAGCCAATAGCCATGCCCAGGCTACAGCCCAAGATGCTGAAACCGCCGAAGAACAAGGGCGACCACCACCCGCTCTTGCCGCGGTCCAGGCGGGCCAACATGGCGTCGCTGAGCCCCAGCTCCAAGCTGCGCCACATGGCATGAAAGGTCAAGGTGATGCTGCCGCTGATGATCAAATTGATGCCGAAGACGGCCCACAGCGCCGACCAATCGCCCAGATGTTTGCGATTCATCAGCCCGCCAATGAAGGTGAAGAACAAGGCGAAGGCCAAGGCAATGCCCAGGTCAACCAGCAGGCGTGCCCAGGTCGGCTCGCTGCGATGCTTGCGCAGCACAAAAAAGCGGCTGAACGTGTAGGACATGGTGGTTTTGAATGTCATGGCCCGCAGTGTATGCAGGGCTGCGCACCCACCCTCGCCGGTGCGCGACGAATCGACAGCCGCGCCGACGGCTGCGCATGAAACCGGCTTGAACCGCAGTGCCACGGCGCCTGCATACAATCCGCCCACATTTAGATAAACGCACTACTCCTGGAGCAGCCATTCATGCAAGTTCAAGCCGCCGCCTTCAAGGCCTATGACATCCGTGGCGTTGTGGGCACCGCCCTGACGGAAGAGTTGGCCGAGCACCTGGGCCGCGCCTTCGGCACCGAAGCCCGCAAGCTCGGCGAGAAGGCCGTGGCCGTGGGCCGCGATGGGCGCTTGTCCGGCCCCAGCCTTTCGGCTGCCTTGATCCGCGGCCTGCAAAGCACCGGCCTGGATGTGGTGGACCTGGGCGCCGTCACCACCCCCATGCTGTACTACGTGGCCGCCACCCGCGCCAAGCATGGCTGCTGCAGCGGCATCATGGTGACCGGCAGCCACAACCCCAAGGACTACAACGGCTTCAAGATGGTGCTCAAGGGCGCCGCCGTGTTTGGTGAGCAGATCCAAGACCTGCGCCGCCGCATCGAAGCCGAAGACTATTTGACCGGCAAGGGCCGCGCCGCCGCCATGGACGTGGTGCCGGAGTACATCCTGCGCATCGTCAAGGACTGCAAGCTCAAGCGCCGCATGAAGGTGGTGGTGGACAGCGGCAACGGCATCCCCGGCGCCACCGCACCGGCCATCCTGCGCGCCCTGGGCTGCGAGGTAATCGACATCTACTCCAAGGTGGATGGCGACTTCCCCAACCATCACCCCGATCCTTCGCGCCCGGAAAACCTGGAAGACCTCAAGCGCATCGTGCACGCCTGCGATGCCGAGCTGGGTCTGGCCTTTGACGGCGACGGCGACCGCCTGGGCGTGGTCACCAAGGACGGCAATATGATCATGCCGGACCGCCAGATCATGCTGTTCGCGGCCGACATCCTCAAGCGCAAGCCGGGCTCGGAAATCATCTTCGACGTCAAGTGCACCCAACGCCTGGCCCCCTGGATTGTTGAACACGGCGGCAAGCCGCTGATGTGGAAGACCGGCCACAGCTTCGCCAAGGCCAAGCTGCGTGAAACCGGCGCGCCGCTGGCCGGCGAGTTGTCGGGCCATATCTTCTTCAAAGAGCGCTGGTACGGTTTCGACGACGCGATGTACTGCGCCGGCCGCTTGCTGGAAATCCTGTCCCGCGCCGCCGATCCCAGCGCCGTGCTGAACGCCCTGCCCAATAGCTTCAACACGCCCGAAATCAATGTGCCCTGCGCCGAAGGCGAGCAACACGCGGTGGTGACGCAGCTGCAAGCCACGGCCAAGTTCCCTAACGCCAAGGAAGTGGTGACGATTGACGGCCTGCGGGTGGAGTACAGCGATGGTTTCGGCCTGATCCGCGCTTCCAACACCACGCCGGTGCTGGTGCTGCGCTTTGAAGGTCACACGCCCGAGGCGCTGGAGCGCATTCAGCACGAAGTGCTGGGGCAGCTCAAGCTGGTCAAGCCCGACGCCGTCTTCGCGGCCGGCCATTGAAACAGGCCGAGCGCTTCGCAGAGCGCAGCAGCCGCTGGGCCTATGCCGCCCTGCTGAGCCTGCTGGCGCCGGCCTATCTGCTGCGCCTGTGGCGGCGCGGCAAGGCCGAGCCGCTTTACCGCCAGCACATCGCGGAGCGCTTCGGCGCCTATCGTGGGTCCGCAGCTGAGCAAGGCTGGGTTTGGGTTCATGCTGTGTCATTGGGCGAGACGCGTGCCGCTGCGGCCTTGGTCACGGCCATGCGCGCGCAGCAGCCGGATATGCGCCTGCTGCTGACCCACAGCACCGCCACCGGGCGTGAAGCCGGGGCGGCCCTGCTGCAGCCCGGTGATGCCCAAGCCTGGCTGCCCTACGACACCCCCGACGCGGTGCGGCGCTTTCTGCGCCACTGGCAGCCGCGCCTGGGCGTGCTGATGGAAACCGAGGTCTGGCCCACGCTGCAGTTTGAATGCGCCAAGGCCGGGTTGCCGCTGTTTCTGGCCAATGCCCGCTTGTCCGAGCGCAGCCTGCGCCGTGGCCAACGCTTCGCAGCCCTGCTGCGCCCGGCGGCCCAGCGCTTGCGTGCGGCCTTGGCGCAAACCGAGGCGGACGCCACTCGCCTGCGCGCGGCAGGCGTGAGCGATGTGCAGGTGATGGGCAATCTGAAGTTCGACATGGCGGTGGACGAGGCCTTGCTGGCGCGCGGCCGCGCCTGGCGCGCCCAACTGGGGCGCCCCGTCTTGATGTTGGCCGTCAGCCGCGAAGGCGAAGAGGCCCAGCTGCTGCAGGCCTGGCAAGACCTGGCACTGGGCAAACAGGCGGGTGAAGCGCCACTGCTGCTGATCGTGCCGCGCCACCCGCAACGCTTCGATGAGATCGCGGCATTGGTGACGGCAACTGGCCTGCGCCTGGCACGCCGCAGCAGCTGGCAGGGCGCGGCCGATTCACCCGATTCACCCGATGAGGCCGCCTTGCAAGCCCAGGTCTGGCTGGGTGACTCGATGCGCGAGATGGCGCTGTATTACGGCCTGGCCGATGTGGCCTTGCTCGGAGGCAGCTTCGCCCCCTTGGGCGGACAAAATCTGATCGAAGCGGCGGCCTGCGCCTGCCCGGTGCTGATGGGGCCGCACACCTTCAACTTCGCCGAGGCCTCCAGCTTGGCCGAGCAAGCCGGTGCGGCGCAGCGTGTCAGCGATATAGCTGGGGCGCTCGCTCAAGGCCTGAGCTTGTGTGCGGATATGCCGCGTCGCCAGGCCATGTCCACACAAGCACTGCGATTTGCGAACCAACACCGCGGTGCGGCCGCACGCATGGCTGAATTCATCTTGCAAAAGGGCTGAGGCCATCAGCCAGGCCTGCCAGCTAAGCACTGCTCGGCCTTCGTCGCTGCTCAAGCGACAAACCAATCTGCGGCGCTCAATGCGCATAAAAAAAGCCCGCTTGCGCGGGCTTTTGATTGAGCTTGTGGCTGATTGAAGATCAGCGAACCACGGCCAACTCAGAGCGGTTGCCGCCCTTGTAGGTGTACATGGTCAGAGCGCCGTTCTTGATGTCGCCCTTGTTGTCAAAGGAGATCATGCCGGTCACGCCCTTGAAGCCCGTAGTCTTGGCCAGCACCGGCAGGTACTTGGCAGGCTCGGCAGAACCAGCCTTGACCATGGCATCGACCATCACGTTGACGGCGTCATACACATAAGGTGCATAGACCTGCACTTCCAGTTTGTAGGCATCCTTGAAGCGGGTCTTGAAAGCTTCCATGTCCTTCTTGGACTCGCCTTCCACGCCACCGGCTTCCGCACAGATGACTTGGTCGTCGGCCATGGTGCCAGCGGCCAGCTTAGGCAGCTCGGAGCTGCAGATGCCGTCGCCGCCCATGAACTTGGCGCTGATGCCCAGTTGCTTCATCTGGCGCAGCATCGGGCCGGCCACGGCGTCCATGCCGCCGAAGAAGATCACGTCGGGCTTCTTGCCCTTGAGTGTGGTCAGGATGGCGGAGAAGTCAGTTGCCTTGTCGTTGGTGAATTCGCGGCCAGCAATCTTGCCGCCAGCAGCCTTCACGCCTTTTTCGAACTCATCAGCAACGCCTTGGCCGTAGGCCGTGCGGTCGTCGATGACGGCAATGACCTTGCCCTTGACGGAGGTGACAGCGTACTTGCCCAGGGTGCCGCCCAGATGGACGTCATCGGCCACCACGCGGAAGGCGGTCTTGTAGCCGTTGCGGGTGTACTTGGGGTTAGTCGCCGAAGGCGAGATTTGCGGGATGCCGGCTTCGAAGTAGATCTTCGAGGCGGGGATGGTGGTGCCGGAGTTCAGGTGACCGATCACGCCATTGACCTTGGCGTCAGCCAGCTTTTGAGCAGCGGCCGTGCCTTGCTTTGGATCGCCAGCATCATCTTCAGCCAGCAACTCAAACTTGGCGGTCTTGCCACCGATCTTGACGCCCTTTTTGTTGAGCTCATCGATGGCCATGCGAGCACCCAGCTCATTGTCCTTGCCCAGGTGGGCGATGCCGCCGCTGGTCGGACCCACGTGGCCGATCTTCACCACGACTTCTTGCGACATTGCCGCGACGCTAGACAACAACGCAATCGCGCCGACCACAACGTTCAATTTAACTTGCATGAATTACCTCCGAATTGGAAGAAGGAGAGCTGTGTTTTCGTTGATTGTTCAACCCCTCAAACATACCCCAAATCGAGGGCCCGCAGATAGGGGGTTAGTCTGGAAAACGGCCCTCCACCGTCAGGCGTTAGGGGGTGTTGCAAAGGCATCTACGCAGTAGCCACAACAAGCACCAAGGCGGCGCAGCAAGGCCGGCAGGGCCGATGCCTTGGGCACTCCGGCGCACCAGTTCAATGCAGGCGCAAGTGCGCCGACCTAGTGAGTTTGAAATTGCTCTTGAAGAATGAGCAAGAGACGGCAAGCAGTCGAGATAAACCCTAGTGTTGCAAGGTGGCGGCACTCAGCACGCGCCACTCACACAATCAGCGCAATCCGGCGGGTCAGCCTTGCGGCAACTGGCGCTTTAAGCTGCGCCACACCGCGCTTTCGACATGGGCATGCAACTGGGCGCGCATGGTCATCACGGCCTGCTCCAAGACCTCGTCCAAGACTTGGTCGAGCGCCTCATCCACCGCCAGCGCAATGGCTTCCTTGATGGCCTGTTCTTGACCAGCAAATGCTGTCCGTAGCGGCTCGGCCAACGTGCTCGGCGCGCTCGCAGGCGGGGGCAGGACGGGCGCCAAGGCTTGCGGCAAGACCGGAGTCGGCGCCAGCGCTGGATGAGCCGATGCAGACTCAAGTGCAGGCGCAGGCACTTCGGGCCCAGCCAGGTCAAAGGCCAGGTCGAGGTCGGGCGTGTCAGGCGCCGTGTCAGTCAAGGTATACGGCGCAGTCTCAGATGACTCAGGCAAATTGAAGATCGCAGCGCTTTGCTCCGCGACATCCAACTCAGGCAAAGTCAGATCCAATGCGGCCGGCAGTTCTTGCGCCAAAGGCCGAAGGAACTCACCTTCAAGCGGATCGGACAAATCGGGCACGCTGTCCACCGCCAGCGTCAATTCCGGCAGCTCCGGCAATTCCGGCACTGCCGCCAATGGCGGCAACTCGGCAACACCGGCCTCCGCTGCCCTTGCTCGGGGCCGCGGCGGCAGGTCAAGATCCAAGTCCAGCAAAAATGCCAGATCGGCCGGCTCCACCACCTCGGTCAGGGTGGGCACCACCCGCTTGGGCGCCACCGAGCCCGTCATGCCGCCACCTTGTGATGCTTCACCGCAAAGCCCAGGGCCTCGTACTGCTTGTAGCGGCGGCGCCCGGCCTGCATCTGCGCCGGGTCTTGCGACACCACTTCCAACACGCGCTGGAACTCCTCGAAGCCGGCAGGCATCTCGGGTCCGACGTTGAGCAGCATCTCGCGATGCGGCAGGTCTTGCGCAGTTTCAGCCAGCAAAATAGGCGTGAAGCGGGCATCGACGCCCTCCCCACCCACGCGGCCGTGCGGCACAAACTCTGCCGTCTCGAAGTCCCAGAGCTTGGCATCCAGGCGCTGCAACAGCGCCTCCGGCCCGCACACCCCCACCCGTGCGCCGCCGCGCTGCGCCTTGCGCAGCAAACGGCACAAATACAGCAGGCGTTCGGGCACGCCCGTGTAAAACGTCACTTCGGTCATGCGCAGGCTCGGTCCGGCATCAACGTGCTTGCGACAAGACGAAGTGCGTCAGCAAGCCCACGGGACGGCCGGTGCCGCCCTTGGCCGCGCCGCTCTTCCAAGCCGTGCCGGCGATGTCCAGATGGGCCCAGCGGTACTTGTCGGCAAAGCGCTGCAAGAACTTGGCTGCGGTGATGGAGCCGCCTTCGCGGCCGCCCACATTGGCGACATCGGCGAAGTTGCTCTTCAGGCCTTCTTCGTACTCATCGTCCAAAGGCATGCGCCAGCAAGGGTCCAGAGCCGCGTCACCGGCGGCCGTCAGGGCGGCGGCCAGTTCGTCGTCACTGGCGTACATGCCGCTGCGCACACCGCCCAGGGCGATCACGCAAGCGCCGGTCAGCGTGGCCACATCCACCACCACCGCGGGCTTGAAGCGCTCGGCATAGGTCAGGGCGTCACACAGAATCAAGCGGCCTTCGGCGTCGGTATTCAGGATTTCGATGGTCTGGCCGGACATCGAGGTCACCACATCGCCCGGCTTCACAGCGCGGCCATTGGGCATGTTCTCGCAAGCAGCGATCAGCACCACCAGGTTCAGCTTGGGCTTCAATTCGACCACAGCGCGCAGCGTGCCCAGCACGCTGGCAGCTCCACCCATATCGAACTTCATCTCATCCATGCCGGCACCCGGCTTGAGCGAGATACCGCCCGAATCAAAGGTAATGCCCTTGCCGACCAGCACCACCGGCGGCACGGTCTTGGCCGCACCGTCATAGCGGGCGACGATGAAGCGCAGCGGCTCGTCCGAGCCCTGGGCCACCGACAAGAAAGAGCCCATGCCCAGCTTCTCAACAGCCTTCTTGTCCAGCACTTCGACCTTGATGCCATGGCTCTTGCCGATGGCTTGCACTTGCTCACCCAGGAAGGTGGGCGTGGCGTAGTTAGGCGGGCGGTTGGCGCACTCTCGTGCCAATTCGATGCCGGCGCCGATGGCTTGGCCGCGGGCCAGACCCTTCTTCACCTCGGCCAAGTCTTCCTTGTCGACCAGCAAGCTCAGCTTGACCAACTTGGCCGCAGCAGGAGCGCTGGGCTTGGTATGGGTGTAAACATAGGCCGAATCCTGCGCGCCCAGCACGAACTGCTCGGCCAGGCTTTCCACCGTGTCTTCGCTGCCTTCAAAGCCCGCGAAAGCCACGGCAGCGTGAGCCGCGCCGCGACCCTTGAGCTGAGCCAATGCGGCTTGCAGTGCGGCACGTGCGCTCTTGAGCGTGTTCTTGCCGGCGGCAGCCAGCACCAGGCGCGGGGCCTTGACGCCAACAGCGCGCTGCAGCACCAGGGTCTTGCCGGCCTTGAATTCGAAATCGCCCAGCTTGACGGCGTCCTTGACCAGGGCGCTCAGCGTCGCGTCGAGCGTGGCGGGCAAAGCCTCGCCGCCCAAAACCACGATCAATGCATCGGCATTCACGCCGGCCAATGCGTCCAGGGACGCGGTCTGTGTACGAAAGTCCATAATGTCGCCGAATAGATAAAGTGCGCGAATGTTATTCGATTCCACCGTACGTCGAGAGTTGGCCCGCAGCTTCGGCGTGACCCTTGTGGTCATCCTCACCATTGTTTTGACCATCATGCTGATCCAGACCCTTGGTCGGGCAGCGGGTGGCAATGTCGCGCCTCAAGATGTGATGCTGCTGATGGCTTACGCCTCGCTGGCGCATTTGCCAACGATGTTGTCACTGTCAATGTTCATTGCCGTGGTGTCTTCGCTGGGCCGCATGTACCGCGAGTCGGAAATGACCATCTGGTTCGCCAGCGGCATCGGTCTGGCGCGCTTCGTGCGCCCGGTGCTGCGCATGGCTGCGCCGGTGATCGCGGTGGTGATTCTGCTCAATCTGCTGCTGTGGCCCTGGGGCAATCAGAACAGCACCTTGCTGCTGGAACGCTTTCAAAAGCGCAGCGATTTGTCGCGCGTGGCACCCGGCCAATTTCAAACCTCGCGTGACGGCAACAGCACCTTCTTCATTGACCGCGACAGCGAAGACGGCCGCACCGGCCGCAATGTCTTCATCCTGACCCAGCGCGGCGACAGCGAAGCCATCACCACCTCGGCCAAGGGCCAAATCGTGCTTGAAGGCGATGACCGCTTTCTGGTGCTCGATCATGGCCAGCGCAACGAGACCAACGAGAAAACGCAAGAGAAAAGCCTGGCCCGCTTTGAAGAATACAAAGTGCTGGCCGACAGCCAGGCCATGCGCACGGCGGACCAGTTGCCGCCCAAGGCGCTCTACACCCCGGATCTGCTGCGCAACCCCAACCCCAAAAACGATGCTGAACTCACCTGGCGCTTCGGCATGATTCTGGCCAGCCTCAATATGGTCATGCTGGGCATCGGCCTGTCAGCCAGCAACCCGCGCCGCGCCAATAACTGGAACTTGCTTTTCGCCATGTTGGCCGCGGTGGTCTATTTCAATGTGGTCAACCTCAGCCAGTCCTGGGTTGCCAACTCGCGCACGACCGCGCCACTGGCTTTGCTGGGCGTGCACGGCGGCGTGTTCTTGCTGGCCATCGGCCTGATGTGGCTGCGTGACCAAGGCAACCGCCTGTGCTTGCCGCGCTTCAAACGCAAGGTGGCCGCCGCATGAGGACCGTCCGCCGCCTGCTTTACCGCGACATCCTGGGCTCGGTGCTGTTTGTCTCGGCCGCCTTTTTGTCGCTGTTCTACTTCATTGACTTCGTCGATGAACTGGAGCGCATGAGCCGCATTGGCGCCGGCGCCGCGCGCGCCGCCCTGCTCTCGCTGATGGTTTTGCCGGGGCATTTGTACGAGCTGATGCCGATTGCCGTGCTGATCGGCAGCATTTTTTCGCTCGCCCGCATGGCGCAGTCGAGCGAGTTCACCATTCTGCGCACCGGCGGCCTCGGGCCGCGCCGGGCTTTGGCGCTGCTGGCCACCCTGGCCTTGGGCTTCGCCGCCCTGACCTTTGTGGTGGGCGACTATATGGCACCCTACTTCGACAAACAGGCCGACGCCATGCGCGCCCGCCTCAGCGGCAATGTGGCCAGCGGCAACCGCGGCGCCTGGCTCAAGGAGCACAAGCTGGTGGACGGGAAAGACCACAGTTTTGCCATCAATGTGGGTCAGGCCACGGCCTCCGGCGCATTGCAGGACGTGCGCATTTTTGAGTTCGACGCCAACGGCGGCTTGGTCTCGCGCATCGAGGCCAAGACGGCCAAGGTGGATGGCAAAGGCCAGTGGCTGTTATCCGAGGTTGAGCGCACCGACTGGCTGGCCAAGCCGGCGCAGCCCGTCGATGCCAAGAAAGCTCGCCGCGCGGACGACGCCCTGGCGGTGACGCATTGGCGCTTGCCCAGCATGAGCTGGGACAGCAGCCTGCATGCCGGCGTGGTGGCCGCAGCACTGCTGCCCACGGTGTCCATGTCCACCATCGAGCTCTACCGCTACACCGAACACCTCTCGGCCCAGGAGCAATCTGCGCAGGCTCAGAACATCGCCTTCTGGCGCAAGGCCTTCTACCCCTTTGCCTGCTTCGTGATGGTGGCGCTGGCCCTGCCCTTCGCCTATTTGCATGGCCGCTCGGGCGGCATCAGCCTGAAGGTGTTTGGCGGCATCATGCTGGGCATCAGTTTTGTGCTCCTAAACAATGTGGCTGGCCACGTGGGCATCTTGAACAACTGGACTCCCTGGGTCGTGGCGGCCTCGCCCAGCCTGGCTTATTTGGGACTTTCGCTGGCCGCTTTTGGCTGGTTGGTGCGTTACCGGTAAACGATATGGACGGACTTCTGCTTTTCGCGCACGGCGCCCGCGACCCCTTGTGGGCCCGCCCTTTTCACGCCGTTGAGGCCAGGGTGCGCGCCGCCCGGCCGGGCCTGCCCATGGTGCTGGCCTACCTCGAGTTCATGCAGCCCGAGCTGGAAACTGCGGCCCACCAATTGGCCGAGCAGGGCTGCACACGCATCCACATCGTGCCCATGTTCCTGGGCACCGGCGGCCATGTGCGGCGCGACATCCCGCCCATGCTGGAACGTCTGCAAAGCCATTACGGCACGCGCATCGAATGGCTGCTGCACCCAGCGCTGGGTGAGCAAGACCGCGTTTTGCAAGCCATGACCGACGCCAGCCTGGCTTGGCTGGACGCCAGCCCAGCGCCTCAGCAGGAGCCCTCATGAATCTGCACCAATTCCGCTTTGTGCAGGAGGCCGCGCGCCGCAATCTCAATCTGACCGAGACCGCCAAGGCCTTGTTCACCTCGCAGCCAGGTGTCTCCAAAGCCATTCTGGAATTGGAGGAAGAGCTGGGCGTTGACATCTTCACCCGCCACGGCAAACGCCTGCGCCGCATCACCGAGCCGGGCCAGCAGGTGCTGGCCGCCATCGAGATCATCATGCGCGAGGTCAGCAACCTCAAGCGCATCGGCGAGGAATACTCCAAGCAGGACAACGGCACCCTGTCCATCGCCACCACCCACACCCAGGCCCGCTATGTGCTGCCCAGCCCGGTGTCGCAGCTGCGCAGGCAACTGCCGCAGGTGCGCGTCAGCCTGCACCAAGGCAACCCCGAACAGGTCGTGCGCTGGTTGCTGGACGACAGCGCCGATGTGGGCCTGGCGACCGAATCCCTGGCGCAGATCGACGAGTTGGTCAGCCTGCCCTGCTACGAATGGCAGCATGTGTTGGTGGTGCCCAGCGATCACCCGCTGGCCCAGGTCGAGCGGGTCAGCCTCGATAAATTGGCGGCCGAGCCCATCGTCACCTACCACCCAAGCTTCACCGGCCGCACCCGCATCGACCGGGCCTTTGCCGCCCGCCACTTGCAGCCCAATATCGTGCTGGAGGCGATTGACTCCGACGTCATCAAGACCTATGTTCGCCTAGGCATGGGCCTAGGCATCGTGGCCGAGATGGCGGTGCGCGAAGACCCGCCCGGCGGCGACCTGGTGTCGCGCCCCTTGGGTCATTTGTTCGGGCAGAACGTCACCCGCATTGCCTTCAAGCGCGGCGCCTATTTGCGCAACTATGTTTACACCTTCGCCGAGCTGCTGTCGGACCGACTCAACCGCCATCTGCTGGAACGCGCCATGAGCGGAGACGCCAGCGACTACAGCCTCTAACTTCTGATTCACCGTGACTGCCACACCGAGCCCGACACCCCAGATCGACAGCCGCTTGCCGCAGGTCGGCACCACCATCTTCAGCACCATGTCGGCGCTCGCGCAGCAGCATGGCGCGGTCAATCTGGGCCAGGGCTTCCCGGACTTCGCCTGCGACCCGGCGCTCATCGAAGCCGTGCATGCCGCCATGCTGCAAGGCCATAACCAGTACCCGATGATGAGCGGCGTGCCGGCACTGCGCGAAGCGGTGGCCAACAAGATCGCCACGCTCTACGGCCACCGCTACCAGGCCGACAGCGAGATCACCATCACCGCTGGCGCCACGCAAGCCATCTTCACCGCCCTGCTGGCCATCGTGCATGCGGGTGACGAGGTGATTATTCTGGAACCCTGCTACGACAGCTACGCGCCCAATATCGAGCTGTCTGGCGGCGTGGTGGTGCGTGTGCCGCTGGATGCGGCCAGCTTCAGGCCCGACTTCGCGCGCATCAAAGCCGCTATCACGCCCCGCACCCGCGCCATCATCATCAACAGCCCGCACAACCCCAGCGCCACGGTCTGGACGGCTGAGGAGATGGCGCAGCTGGCCGCGCTGCTGCGGGACACCGACATCCTGTTGATCAGCGATGAGGTCTACGAGCACATGGTCTTCGACGGCGCCGCCCACCAAAGCGTGGCCTGTTTCCCCGAATTGGCGGCGCGCAGCTTCATCATCTCCAGCTTCGGCAAGACCTATCACGTCACCGGCTGGAAGGTGGGCTATGTGGCGGCACCGGCGAGCCTGAGCCGCGAGTTCCGCAAGGTTCACCAATACAACGTGTTCACTGTCAACACGCCGATGCAGTTCGGACTGGCCAGCTTTATGCAACAGCCAACACCCTATCTGGAACTGCCGGCGTTTTATCAGCGCAAGCGCGACTTCTTCCGCGCCGGCCTGGCCGGCAGCAAGCTGCGCATGCTGCCTTGCGAGGGTAGCTATTTCCAGTGCGTGGACATCAGCGAAGTGGCAAGCTTTGCGGCCACGGGCCAGCAAGGCGATCAGGCTTTTTGTGAATGGCTGACCCGCGAAGTGGGCGTGGCGGCCATTCCGATGTCAGCCTTCATCGCCAAGCCCGAAGGCCCGCAGAACATCGTGCGCTTTTGCTTCGCCAAACGTGACGAGACCTTGACTCAAGCTCTGGCCCTGCTGCGCGAACTCTGAGTCAAAGGGCCGCCGCCAGCCCTGCTGCGCGGCCTGCTCCTCCACCGCAGCCAACGCCGTCCTCAGATCTTGCGCGGCGCGGGATCGTCCAACAAGATGTCTACGCCCGGCTCATTCGTCGGGGTGGCCTGCGGGGCTTGCCAGACCATGGTGGCCATCAAGTCCATGCCGGCCGCGCCGGTGGCATCGGCATCCAGGGGCAAGAAGAGATCGATGTCGTCGCTGCGCACCTCATGCTCCGACAGATCGCGCGCCACGCTGTAAAGGAATAGCAATTCCCGGTAAGCAGGCAAATCAAAGCCGGTCGTGCCCAGATTGCCTTCAGACAGCAACTGCTGCAAACAAGCCATGCTGGCGCCACTGTCCGACCACTGCAGCTGTAGCAGGCGCAGGGCATCCGGATAGTCGGCCAGTTCACGGCCATGGTTCACGTCATCGCCCCAAGTCGGCGCCACGGCACCGAAGCGCTCCGCAAAGCTCTGCGCCACCGCCGCGAACTCGGCCTGCTGACCGTGGCTTTGATGGATCTCCATCAGTTTCAAATAGGGCAAGGCACTGGCCGTGCCGGTGCGAATGCGCTCCTGCAGCAGTTCAACCGCCGATTCGGTTTGGCCAAGCACCAGGAAGAAGTCCACCTGCTGCTCCAGGTCGATCAGCAACTCGACGCTGACATGCGAGTCCAACGATGGGCCGGCCGGCGTGTTGCCGGTGTGCCAGGTCAGGTCCTCATCCAGCAGTTGCACGCTCAGCGGCTCGGCGGAGGCTACGGGCGAGGCAGCGACATGGTCTGCGGGCAGAAGTTCCAACTCCAGCGCCGCACCAGCCGCTGCATCAGCGGGCGGCGCGTCGGCGTCGCTCGCCAATTGGTAGGGCAAGACAACGGTCTGCTCATCGACGGGCTTGGCGCCATCAAGCGGCACTGGCACGGTCGTGCTTGGCGCATCCGAGGCGGCAAGCGCCGCAGCTGCCGCAACAGGCGTAGCGACAGACACGGCGGCGCCTGTACCGGCATCTGCCGCAGTGGCCGGGCCGTCACCCTCGCGCCACCACGCACGCTCATGCAAGATCCGCTCTCGCCTACGGCTATGCCAGAGGAAGGCCACCGCGCCACTCAAGGCCAGCACAGCCACGCCCAAGATGATGGTCAGCGGCCCCGGTTCGCTGGGCGCTTGGGTGGGCGCCAACTGCGAGCGCAGGCTCTGCAACTTGGCCTCGGTTGCCTGGCGTTCGCGGCGCATCGCAGCCAAGCCACTTTCCACCGCTTGCAAGCGCTGCAAAGCTGCGCTCATCTCGGCGGCACCCGATGCCGCGGCTGCCGCTGCTGTGACTGCGGCGGCCCTTTCCAGCACGGTATTCGCCAAGGCCTGCTGATCCAACTCCGGCGCATCCAGGCGCAGCTTGGCGGCTTCCTTGGTGCCCGGTTTACTGATCTTTTGTTTGCCAGCCCCGTTGCTGCGCTCCGCTTGCGCTGCTGTCTGCGGCTCAACTTGACGCTTGCGCGCCGGCTGAGCCGTCGCAGACGCGGGCTCGCTGGATACGCGAGCGGCCACCGCCTGGCCCGCTGCTGGCGCGGCCGAAGCTGTCGACACAGCAGAACCCGCCGCCCCTATATTGGCCATGGCCGCCTGCAGTGCGGGCGAAAGCCTGCGCAACTGGGCCGCATCGGCTTCGGCCGAGGGCGGGATGGCTGTCTTGCTATCGGGTGGGTCGATCAGCGCGCTGTACTGGCGCACAAAACGAACCGGGCAACCCAGGCTGAGGGTGACGTTGACGATGGGTTCATTGACCGGCACAAAGCTGCGAACGCGCACGGCGCGGACGCTGCCTTCGGTCAGCCCCTCCAGTTGCACACGCACTTGAGCGGGAGACAAGCGGGCCTCGCCCACAAACACTTCCACCTGGACACAATCCAAGCTTAAGGTTTCATTAGCCCCCAGATGAACCGGAAATGCCAGGTTCAGGGACTGACCCAGGGCCGACTGGGCCGAAGGCCGCTCGACGCCCAGGGCTGCTGCGGACCCCATGGCGCCTGTGGCCATCACTGTCAGCAAGGCCAAGCGAATGGGATTGGCGCACCAACGATGAAAAGGCACTGAAAATTCTCGGTCCATGCCGGGTTTGTGATGTTTTGAGCACTCTAGCATGAGCCATACCGGCGCCGGCCTTCAGCCACCCCTGATTCGAGCAGGCCGCGCCAACGCCACCAAGAAACCACAGACTGGCCGCGTAAAAGCCCTCGGCAGCAGGCACGCCAAAGCTCATAGACAATAAGCCGCATCACAGCAGCCTCCTGCTGTCACGTCAGCGACTGAGCATGAATAGTACGGTTCTTACAATTCTCGAACGCAACAACATCGAATCGGGTTCGTGGTTCTCCAGGCTCTCTCCCACACTTCGCAGCGACATCCTTTCCCGAGCGTCCGTGCGACGTTTGGGCGACGACAGTTTGCTGAGTTGCCGTGGCGAGCCGGCCGAGGAATGGGTGGGCGTCGCCAAGGGTGCGGTGCGGGTGAGTTCGGTGTCTCTTGCCGGCAAGCAAGTGGCACTGACCTATGTCGAGCCGGGCACCTGGTTTGGCGACATCTCGCTGTTCGACGGTCTGCCGCGCACGCACGATGCCACCACCCACGGCGAGACCACCTTGCTGATCGTGCGCAAGCCCGATTTCAGGGCCTTGCTGCAAGCGCACTCGGAACTCTACGAAGCCCTGCTGCGCCTGAACTGCCGCCGACTGCGTCTGATGTTTGACACGGTCGAGGACCTCAACACCCGCCCGCTTGCCTCGCGGCTGGCCAAGCAGATTTTGCTGCTGGCACGCTCCTACGGCATTGAGCAAGGTGAGGAGATCCGCATCGGCCTGCAACTGGCGCAAGAAGACCTGGCCCAGTTGCTGGGCGCCTCGCGGCAGCGGGTCAATCAGGAACTCAAGGGCTTTGAGCGAGATGGTGCTGTGCGTGTCGAGCCCACCCGTTTGGTGGTGTTAAACAAAGACAAATTGCTGGCTATCGCCAGCCGATAAGCAAAAAAATGGATGCATTCACCGGTACTCGCGCCCTCACCCAAAGCCTTGATCTGGAGGCACTGAGTACTTGGCTGACTGCCCATCTGCCGGGCTTTGCCGGCCCCTTGAGCATCGAGCAGTTCAAAGGCGGGCAGTCCAACCCGACCTACAAACTCATCACACCAAGCGGCAGCTATGTGATGCGCAGCAAGCCCGGCCCGGTGGCCAAGCTGCTGCCCTCGGCCCACGCGATTGAGCGCGAGTTCACCGTGATGCGCGCCCTGGCCGACAGCGCCGTGCCGGTACCGCAGATGCTGGCCTTGTGCGAAGACGAATCCGTGATCGGCCGCGCCTTCTACATCATGGCTTTCATGCCCGGCCGCGTACTCTGGGACCCCAGCCTGCCCGGCATGACGCCGGCTGAGCGCGGCGCCATCTTTGATGAAATGAACCGCGTCATCGCGGCCCTGCACAAGGTCGACTTCAGCGCATGCGGCCTGGCCGAATACGGCAAGCCGGGCAACTATTTCGAACGCCAGATCGGACGCTGGAGCAAGCAGTACCTGGCCTCGGTGACCGAGCCCATCCCGGCCATGGATGAATTGATTGCCTGGCTGCCGGCCCACATTCCCGCATCGGCACGCGACCCCAGCGAGGTCGCCATCGTGCACGGCGACTTCCGCCTCGACAACCTAGTTTTCCATCCCGATAAGCCCGAGGTGATGGCGGTGCTGGACTGGGAGCTGTCGACCCTGGGCCACCCGCTGGCCGACTTCAGCTACCACTGCATGACCTGGCATATCCAGTCCTCCGGCGCAGCGCGTGGCTTGGGCGGTAAAGACCTGGCAGCCCTGGGCATCCCGGATGAGCTCAGCTATGTGCGCCGCTACTGTGAGCGCACCGGCCGCGCCGATGTGGACCGCGTGATGCAGGACTGGAATTTCTATCTGGCCTACAACCTGTTCCGCATTGCGGCGATTCTGCAAGGCATTGCCAAGCGCGTGGTGGACGGCACCGCGTCCAGCCAGCAAGCCCGCGAGGCCGGCGCCGGCGCCCGCCCGCTGGCGGAATTGGCCTGGCAGTTCGCGCAGCGGGGCTGAAACAGCCAGGCATCTCGATACAGCACCCGGCAGGCCCGGGTTGACGAGGTCAATCGCTGGGCTGGAGCGCCTCAGTTTTGCGGCACATCCTCATCCGGAGTGGAGCTGTGCCAGGCCACCGAGGTCGTGGTCGGCCAGGGGCCGCGCTCAGACAACTTCCCATTGATCCGCAACGCCTCACGGCAGGCGGATTCCAGCACCCGCACCAGGGCCTGAATCTTGGGCAAGGTGGGCTCGGTCATGGCGGTACGCAAATAGACATTGCCGCGCATGGTCATCAGCACAAAGGGATGGCCCTCGGGCAACAAGTCCTGGCTGGCTTGGGCCAGGATTTCACTCAACTCACCCTCCAGCCAGTCGGCGGCCAAGGTCTTGTTGACACCCAAAGCGCCAAAGCGCTGGCGCACCAGCTTGGACGAGATAGTCGTCACCTTGGGGAACATCACCAACCAGCGCATTTCCTCCGGCGTATCGGTGTCCACCCGGGTCTTCAAGGTATCGGTGTAGGCCTCAAAGACGGTGCGCTCCAGCACCTCCATCAACTGGCGGCACAGAATCATCATTTGCAAGTCGCTGTGCAGGCGTAACTCGCAGCGCATGCGCAACTCGGTGCCCTCGATGTAGGCGCGCTGTGACGCCCCCCATTCGATGCGCAAGCTGCCGGGCATGGCCTTGGGCTGCTCAATCAAGAAACCACGCCCGTCCTTGGCGAGCCGGAACTGCCCCTGCCGACTCTCCGCCCAATCATGGATGGGTCGCCAACGCGCGGCATTGGCGCGTGCGATGAACCAGTGTTTAACTTGCTTTAAAAACATGAACTAGCACAATGAGTCAGCGCAGGCCGAGGGACCCGCGTCAAAGGTAAGAGAGGCAAACAATGATCGATCTTTACTCATGGGCCACGCCAAACGGCCACAAAGTTCACATCATGTTGGAAGAATGCGGCTTACCCTATCGGGTGATCCCCGTGAACATTGGCACCGGGGCACAGTTTGAACCCAAATTTCTCAAGCTAAGCCCGAATAACAAGATTCCTGCCCTGCTAGACCCCGACGGGCCTGACGGCAAAGCCATTCACTTGTTTGAATCCGGCGCCATTCTTCTCTACCTCGCAGGCAAGACCGGCCGCTTTCTACCGCCTGATACACACGGCAAATACGAAGTCCTGCAGTGGCTGATGTTCCAGATGAGCAGTGTCGGCCCCATGCTGGGTCAAGCCCACCATTTCCGCGTCTACGCCAAAGAAAAAATCGACTACGCCATTCAGCGCTACAGCAGTGAAGCACAGCGACTTTACGGCGTGATGAATACCCGCCTGGCCAGCAGCAAATACATCGGTGGCCCCGAATACAGCATTGCCGATATGGCCGTCTTCCCCTGGTTGCGCTCCTGGAAAAGTCAGGGCGTGAAAATGGGCGACTACCCGTATCTGAAGGGCTGGTTCGATGAGATCGCCGGCCGCCCGGCAGTGCGGCGCGGCCTGGAGGTGCTGGCCGATATGCGCCAGGCACAACTGGATGAGCAAGCGCATGAGGTGCTCTTCGGCGAGCAACAGTACCGCAAACATCCCCTGCACTGAAGCCAAACGGCAGTCGCCCGGGTTCGGCACACACGAGCGACGCGCCGCCAAGCCAGCAAAAGCCAAGAGCGCTTTGCTAACGATGAGGGTCAGAGGGGAATGAGAGGCCAGAAAACTGGCCCGACCAGCAAGAATCGAACTTGCAACCGCCCGCTTAGAAGGCGGGTGCTCTATCCAGTTGAGCTATGGTCGGTACGCGGGAGGCTGGCGCCTCCACAGGGAGCGTGATTGTGCCATGGCGGCAACAGCTGCCCGGCCTCACAGAGGCCTGACGGCCGCGTCCGGGTTTTAACCCAGCATGACGTTGACGATGGCGTTGCCGATGCCCATCAAGGCAGCACCCGAGATCAGGCCGGCGCAGATCGGCTCGCAGCCTTCCACCCAAACGCGATTGCCGGGCGTGCCAGGTGCCTTGTGGCGGCGACCCATCAGCCAGAACAGCAAGGCACCGGCGAACATGGCGATCACCGACTCAGGCGGCAGCACCACACCCAGACCGATAGACACGGCCGACAAGGGGAAGCGACCCTTGAAGATGATGCGCGCAATCTCGATGGCAGCCGCGCAAACCGCCGCCACCACCATGGCCACGATGGCCGAGGCCGGCAGGCCTTGCACGCCCTTAGCGATGATCTCGGCCACGCCCTTCCACTGCAGGGCAGCAGGCATGGCGAATTGCTCGGACACGATGGTCGTGGTGGAGCGCAGGCCATTGGCATCGGCCGGCAGGAACAGCAAGAAATACAGCGGCACGCAAGCCATCACGCCGGCAAAAATGCCGATCACATGGCCGACGGCCTGATGCCGCGGCTTGCCGCCCAACATATAGCCGGGCTTGATGTCGGACAGCAGATTGGCCGCATTGGAAGCCACTTCCGAAGTCATGCCGGCAGGCAACAAATTGCTGGCCGGGTTGGTTCGGTCAATCGCACCCATGGTGAACTGGGTGATCTTGGACAGCGCGCCGGTCGGCGTCCACGAAGTCAGCGCCATGGCATTGGTGCAGATCACCGTCAGCACAAAGATCAAAGGCAGGGAGATCAGGGCGAGCAGCCACGGCACACCAAAAAAGGCGTGAGTGACCCAGGCGCCCAGCACGCTGAAGATGGGCACACCAACAAAGGACACCCACAGCGGCACTTCGATATCGGCCAACAGATCCGGGCCTTGCTCGGCCGCACTCTTCTTCTTACCAAGGCTCTTGAAGGCGCTGGTGAACAGCTCCGGCTTGGCCAGCAGGCCCACCAAAGCACCCACCACCATCATCGTCACACCCCACCACATCGACCATTGGTTGACGATCTCGGCGCGCGAAATTGGCACCAGGCTGCCATTAGGCGCGACGCGCTGAACGATGTCGCCCGCCTGAATCATGATGGGGGCCAGGATGACGAAGTTGACAAAAGAGCCCAGCAAGACGCTGCTAGCGACGGCGATGCCCATCAAGCCACCAACGCCCAGCATGGCCGCGTCCAGCGTGAAACGCAGACCCAGCGTGCGGAAGTCCACACCCAGAATTTTCGGGATCCACAAATCAGCCTTGACCGCCGCCTGGTAGTAATAGGTATCCAGGCGCTCATGGAAGGTCCAGGGCGCGCTCATGCCGGCCCACTGATCCATGCGCAGGATCTTGAACTGCAAGAGCTTCATCCAGCCGTCGCTGACCAGCGCTTGGTAGAGGCCCGTGCCCACAGCCACATAGCCCAGCAAACGCGCCTTGAAAACACCACTGCCGGCATCGCCGTTGTAAAGCGAGTCCAGCACCACGCCACTGGCGCGACCTTCGGGGAAAGGCAGTTGTTCTTCATTGATGAAGCGGCGCTTCATCGGGAAAGCCACCAGCACACCCAGGATCGAGACCACAACGATCCAGATCATCATCTGCCACCAGGGAATGATGCGCCCGGTGATCAACATATAAGCCGCCAGGCTCGAGAACAAAGGCGACACCGCATAGCCCGCCGCCGTGGCGATGGACTGGGTGCAGTTGTTTTCGAGAATCGTGTAGTCGCTGGTCAGGCCCGAATTATTCAGGGCGCGAAACAGGGCAAAGGACAGAATCACCGAGGTCAGCCCAACCCCGATGCCGATGCCCGTCTTGCCGCCGATGTAGAGCGATGTCGCTGCCAGAACGGCGCCGAGCAAAAAGCCCGTCAGCGCGGAGCGCAGCGTCAGCTGCGGCATATCGCCACGGAAGATGTTCTTGAACCACCACTCGTCTTTTTGCGCCCGCGTCCAGTTGCGGATCTGCTCGTCGGTCAATTGTTGGATAGCCATGACTGCTGTGTTTGATTTTGAAGGCTCTTGATCGAGCCTGTATTGGCGTCAGTGAAGGTCGATAGACCCGAAGCGGCGAAGTGTCCGTGCTTCCAAGCCCTTTGTTAAGCAGAGCTTACCCAAAGGCGTGGCATCAAATTGCGCAGACTCATCAATACGAAACGACTCAGGCCGGAAATGAAAAAACCCGCTGCAAGCATTGCTCACAGCGGGTTATCCAATTGGGTCTTGGTCGGGGCGGCGGGATTCGAACTCGCGACCCTCTGCTCCCAAAGCAGATGCGCTACCAGGCTGCGCTACGCCCCGACTAAGACAACTATTCTAGCCTGAGTTTTTGGGCCGCGCGAGATATTTCTAAAAATTATTTCAAGAACGCGAAAGCCAAGGTCGCGCCACACAAAAAACCGCCCCGCCCGCCCGGCCTCAGCCTTTGTGTCAAAATCAATTGGCACAAGGCCGAATGCCTGCCGTGCCACCTCCTTCTAGCACTGCAGCCAACCAGCGGCAACACAACAAGCCCGTCCAAGGACAAGCAATGAGCAGCGAACTGATCAAACATATTTCCGACGCCTCTTTTGAGACCGATGTCATCCAAGCCGGCAAGCCCGTGCTGGTGGACTACTGGGCCGAATGGTGCGGCCCCTGCAAGATGATTGCCCCCATCCTGGACGAAGTCTCCAAGGACTACGGCGACCGCCTGCAAATCACCAAGATGAATGTGGACGAGAACCGTGAAGTGCCCGCCAAGTTCGGCATCCGCGGCATCCCCACATTGATGTTGTTCAAGGACGGCCAGCTGGCCGCCACCAAGGTTGGCGCATTGTCCAAGACACAATTGACTGCCTTCCTGGACGCTAACCTATAATCATTCGAAATTGCCGTTGCGGGCGCCGGTTCAAACGGGTTCGCAGCGTTCGCAATTTGCCAACTCGCCCTGCTTAGTCTTCTTGAAAGACTCTGGCGCGAGGACTCGGCACCCAAGCTCCCGCGTTTATTTCTTGCGTTGCGTCTTTTGCCTGCCCCTGGTTTGGCGACAAACGCTTGCTGGTTGCCGAAGTATTTGTCACCGGTCCTTGGCAGGATCTTTGACCCCCTACCGGGTGTTCACCCATGCATCTTTCCGAACTGAAAGCGCTTCACGTCTCCGAGCTCATCAAGATGGGCGAGGCGCTGGAGATCGACAACGTCGCCCGCATGCGCAAGCAGGAGTTGATGTTTGCGATCATGAAAAAGCGCGCCAAGGCTGGCGAGCAAGTCTTCGGCGACGGCGTGCTGGAGGTCTTGCCTGACGGCTTCGGCTTCCTGCGTTCCATCGACGACAGCTATATGGCGTCCACCGACGACATCTATCTGAGCCCGAGCCAGATCCGCCGCTTCAATCTCCACACCGGCGACATGATCGAAGGTGAAGTGCGCGTGCCCAAAGACGGCGAGCGCTACTTTGCCCTGGTCAAGGTCGACCGCGTCAACGAACTGACGCCCGAGGAGAGCAAGCACAAGATCATGTTCGAGAACTTGACGCCGCTGTTCCCACGGGAACCGTTCAAGCTCGAGCGCGACAACTTCAAGGGCGAAGAAAACATCACCGGTCGCATCATTGATTTGATCGCCCCCATCGGCAAAGGCCAGCGCGCCCTGATCGTCGCGCAGCCCAAGACCGGCAAGACCGAGATGATGAAGAGCATCGCGCACGCGCTGGTCGCCAATCATCCCGAGTCGCACCTGATCGTGCTGCTGGTGGACGAGCGCCCCGAAGAAGTGACCGAGATGATCCGCACCGTGCGCGGTGAAGTGATCAGCTCCACTTTCGACGAACCAGCCGCTCGCCACGTGCAAGTGGCCGAGATGGTGATCGAACGCGCCAAGCGCCTGGTGGAACTCAAGAAAGACGTGATCATCCTGCTGGACTCGATCACCCGCCTGGCTCGCGCCTACAACAACGTCTTGCCTTCGTCGGGCAAGGTGTTGACCGGTGGCGTGGACGCCAACGCCCTGCAGCGCCCCAAGCGCTTCTTCGGTGCGGCGCGTAAGGTCGAAGAAGGCGGCTCGCTGACCATCATCGGCACCGCGCTGATCGACACTGGCAGCCGCATGGACGAAGTGATCTACGAAGAGTTCAAGGGCACCGGCAACTGCGAAATCCATCTGGATCGCCGCATGGCCGAGAAGCGCGTCTACCCTTCGATCTTGATCAACAAGTCCGGCACCCGCCGCGAAGAGTTGCTGCTCAAGCCCGAGATCCTGCAAAAGAGCTGGATCTTGCGCAAGCTGCTCTACAACATGGACGAGATCGAGGCGATGGAGTTCGTGCTGGACAAGATGAAGTCCACCAAAAACAACCTCGACTTCTTCGACATGATGAGGCGAGGCGGCTAAGTTGGGCTTCTTGGTGCAGGCCTAAACCTGCACCTTCGGCGCAAGGATTCGTCCACGCGCCATTCTTCGGGCTATAATCCCGGTTTTACTTCGTCAGCAAGTGCGTCACATGGTGTGACGTGGCTGCCGGCACTGCAGCGAGATCTCCCATGAAAGACGGCATTCACCCTAACTACCGCGACGTTTGCTTCGTGGACCAATCCAACGGCTTCAAGTTCGTGACGCGCTCGACCATGGGCAGCAAGGAAACCGTCAAGCTGGAAGACGGTCGCGAAGTGCCGCTGGTCAAGCTGGAAACCACCAGCGAATCGCACCCCTTCTACACCGGCCAACAAAAGAGCATCGACAATCTGGGCGGCCGCGTCGAGAAGTTCCGCAACAAGTTTGCTGGCTTCGCCAAGAAGTAAGTTACGCATTCACTCCTTCGGGACTGAATCCAAAAAGGCAGCTCAGGCTGCCTTTTTTTCGTCCCTGCGTGAGCACCCGCGCCGCAGGACTGCGTGAGTCTGCGGCATGATGTTGGCTCATCAGTAAACTCAATCAGAAACCGCCCCCGCGTGAATCTTCCGACACCCGCCATCGTTGCCGAGCGCGGCGCACAGCGCATGCCTCGCCTGGCCTTGATCCTGTTCTGCGCCGCCTATGTCCTGCCTGGCCTGTTCGGCCGCGAACCCTGGCGCAATGCGGACCTGAGCGCCTTTGGTTTCATGAGCAGCGTGGCCAGCGGACATGCACCGTGGTGGCAACCCAGCATCGCCGGCATTCACGCCGATGGTGGCCCCCTGCCCTATTGGGTCGGCGCCATGGCCATCAAGGCCATGCCTATGCTGGAACCGGCCTTGGCGGCACGCTTGCCCTATGGCCTGATTCTGGTGCTGGTGTTGATGCTGGTTTGGTATAGCTGCTTCCATCTGGCCCGCACCGAGGCCGCCCAGCCAGTGGCCTTTGCCTTCGGCGGCGAAGCGCAGGGTGTGGATTACGCCCGCGCCATGGCTGACGGCGCGCTGCTGGCCCTCATCGCCTCCCTGGGCTTGCTGCAACTGGGCCACGAGACTACGCCGGAACTGCTGCAGTTGCTCGCGAGTTCACTCTTTCTCTACGGCTTGGCCGCGGCGCCATTTCGCCTGGCCAAGGCACGCTGGGCGGTGATGTTGTCGCTGCCGGTGCTGGCCGCGAGTGGCGCACCTGCCGTGGCGCTGGCATGCGCAGTCGTCGGCGCCGTTCAATGCAGCAAGTCCAGCTATGCGCAGGTGCGCGAGTTGGCCTTGTGGATTCTGATTGCCGGCATGCTGGCTGCCATCAGCGCCTGGGAATTCAATGCCTGGGCCTGGCGTGTCAACATTGAAGCCGCACCTGCGACCATACTGGATTTTCTGAGTTTGAGCGCCTGGTTCAGTTGGCCGGCCTGGCCTTTGGCACTGTGGACCTTGTGGCGCTGGCGTGCGCATTGGCAGCATCGCCATATTTTCGCGCCCCTGAGCCTGGCCTTGATTGCCATGCTGACCAGCTTGCTGATGGACAACTCGGACCGCGCCTTGCTGCTGGGCCTGCCCGCGTTGGCCGTGCTGGCTGCATTCGCCCTGCCCACTTTGAAGCGGGGCTTTGCCGCGGCGATGGACTGGTTTTCGGTGTTCTTCTTCAGCGCCGGTGCGCTGTTCTTCTGGATCTACTACCTGTCGATGCAGCTGGATTGGCCCAAGACGCCCGCTGCCAATCTGCGACGCCTGGCCGACGGCTTTGAGCCGCAGTTCAATGCCCTGGCTTTGACGGCAGCCCTGCTGGCCTCAGCCGCCTGGGTGGCCCTGGTGCGCTGGCGCACGGCACGCAATCAACATGCTTTGTGGAAGAGCTTGGTCTTGCCTGCGGGCGGCGTCGCCCTGTGCTGGCTGCTGGCGATGACCATTTTGCTGCCCTTTGCCGACTATGCGCGTAGCGACAAGGCCTTGATTGCACGTCTGGGCCGCCACCTGCCGCCCGCCATCAACTGCTTGGCAGCGCCCGATCAATCCATGGCCACACTGGCCGCCATCGAGTTTCATGGCGGCTGGCTGGTGGACGCCAAGCGGCCCCTGAGCGAAAGCGCTTGTGACTACGCGGTGCAAGCCGCAGGCGCCGCAGTGCCCGCCAACTGGGTGCTGGTGGCCCATGAACAGCGGCCAACCGACCGCAAGCCAACATTCAAGATCTGGAAGCGAGCCCTGCCCTAGCGATAGCCAAGGCAGGCTCCCGCGCCTGACTCAGAAAATCAATCAGCCAGTTGCCGATCGGCGAACGCCGCCTCAACACCTAAGGCTGCCTCAGCCCCATGCCGCACACGAACAGCAGGGAAGACCAGATTGAAGCGCGAGCCCTTGCCGGCCTCGCTTTGGATTTGCAATTCGCCGCCATGCCGCTGCACCACATGCTTGACGATAGACAGGCCCAAACCGGTACCGCCGGTTTCCCGCGAGCGGCTGCCGTCCACACGGTAAAAGCGCTCGGTCAAACGCGGCAAATGCTCCCGGGCAATGCCCAGGCCGGTGTCATTGACGCTCAGCTCACCTGAGCCATCGGCCAGGTCACGCCAAACGACATCGATCTGCCCACCGGCCGGCGTGTAGCGCACGGCATTGGTGACCAAATTGGCCGCCGCACTGATCAACTCGGACTCCACGCCCGCCAGGTCAATCTGAGTGGACTGCTGCACCTTGATCTGATGCTTGCCACCGGACAAGGCCAGGGCATCGGAGTTAATGCGAGCCAAGATCGCGTCCAAGGAGACCCAGCGATCGGGCGCGGGGCGCGGGCTGCCCTCCAACTGCGCCAGGGTCAAGAGGTCACTGACCAGCCCTTGCATGCGCTGTGTTTGCTGGCCCATCAAGGTCAAGACGCGGCGGCGCTCCACTTCTGTGAGTGGCAAAGAACTCATGGTTTCAATGAAGCCCGACAACACGGTCAAGGGCGTGCGAATCTCATGCGAGACATTGGCCACGAAGTCGCGGCGCATCGAGTCGGAGCGTTCACGCTCGGTGATGTCTTGCGACAGCACCAGCTTCATGCCTTCGCCATAACGACGGATCACCACAGACAAGGCACCGAAACCGCGCACATTGCGCAGCAGCAAGGTCTGCTCGAAGCTGCCCTCTTGCAAGAAGGCCACAAAGGCGGGCGAGCGCACGAGGTTGGTGATGCGCTGGCGCAGGTCGCGTTGCGGGTCGAGCGAAAAATGGTCGGCCGCCACCCGGTTGCACCAAAGAATCTGCTCCTGCGCGTCCAGCATCAGCACGCCGTTGGGCGAGGCTTCGATGGCGGACAGGAACTGGTCCAGTTGCAAGCGCTCGCGGGCAATCACCTTCTCGCGATCGCGCACGGCACGCTCAATACGGTAGCCGAGTTCACCCCACAGCCCCGTGTCACGAGGCGCTGTATCCTGCTGGGAGCCCCGCAGCCATTGCAAGAGCCGATGCCCTCGCACGGCGTCAATCACGACCAGAGCACCTACCGCGCTGGCAGCTCCCAAGGTTTCAGCCAAAAAGGGTAGATCGAAGAAACGGCCTGTCCACCAGCCAACCATGGCACCCAGGCACACCGCCAAGGCCGCCAAGACAAAACGAGGCAAGAGCCAACTCACGGTAGATTCCGGTTGATTGTTGAACGAAGGCCTTGCAGCCTTAGGCTTGCAAGGCGCTGAGTTGCTGGGTCAGGCGGTAACCCGCACCTCGCACGGTCTCGATCATGCGGGCGCAGTTGACGCGCTCCAAGGCCTCCCGCAAACGCTTGACATGCACGTCAACCGTACGCTCTTCGATGAACACATGGTCGCCCCAGACGCGGTCCAGCAATTGCGAGCGACTGTGCACCCGCTCAGGATGGGTCATGAGGAAATGCAGAAGGCGGAACTCAGTCGGACCCAGCTTCACTTCCGAGCCTTCGCGGCTAACCCGGCGTGTGCCTGGGTCAAGATTGAGGCCACCAATTTCCACTTGCGAATCCAGCGCCTCGGGTGCTTTGCGGCGAAGCACCGCACGAATCCGCGCCAGTAGTTCATTGGTCGAAAACGGCTTGGTCAGGTAGTCATCAGCACCTGCGTCAAGACCTGACACCTTGTCAGTCTCCTCGGCGCGGGCCGTCAGCATGATGATGGGCAATTCCTTGGTGCGCGGCGCACCGCGCCACTGGCGGGCCAATGCCAAGCCGGATTGGCCAGGCAGCATCCAGTCCAGCACCACCAAGTCGGGCAGCACCCGGTCTACTTCATATTGGGCTTGATCGGCGCTTGCCGCGATCGTGACCTCGAAGCCAGCGTGACGCAGGTTGATCGAAATCAGTTCGGCAATCGCCGACTCATCTTCCACCACAAGAATACGGCTCATTGCGATTCCTTCAATTACTCTAGGCTTGCTGCTCAGACGAGCACGAAACCACACTCACCGGCGCGGGCCTCATCGAGGCCTGGGGCGAACTTGACTTTGCATGCAGAGGGGCCATGGCTCAAAACGCCATGGCAGCGAAATCAGCGGACCATGGTCTCAACGGCTTCCGGCGTGTTGTGACGCACGTCGGTGCCCTTGACCACGTAGATGATCACTTCGGCCAGGTTCTTGGCATGGTCACCAACGCGCTCGATGGCCTTGGCAACAAACACCATGTCGATGGCGGAAGAGATGGTGCGCGGATCTTCCATCATGTAGGTGATCAGCTTGCGCATCAGGCCGTCGAACTCTTTGTCGATCTGGTCGTCTTGCTTGAGCACCTCGATCGCGCGTTCCACGTCCAGACGGGCAAACGCGTCCAGCGCCTTGCGCAGCAGCGCAATCGCCAACTCGGCCTCGAAAGCCAGGTCAGACATGGGCAAACGCAGACGGCTGGAAACACCCGAATTGATCAGGCGCTGCACCGTGCGTGCGACACGCGCGGCCTCATCGCCCACGCGCTCGAGATTGGCGATGGTCTTGGAGATCGCGATCAGCAGGCGCAGATCACGAGCGGTCGGCTGGCGTCGCGCGATGATGCTGGAGAGGTCGCGGTCAATGTCCACTTCCATGGCATTGACCTGCTCTTCTTGCTTGAGCACGGCGCTAGCGATCTCGCTGCTGAAGGAGGTCAGGGCCAGCACAGCTTGTGCCACCTGCGATTCCACCAAGCCGCCCATTTCCAACACCCGGGTGGAAATGCCGCTCAGCTCGGCGTCGAATTGCGTGGAGAGATGTTTGTCACTCATGGCGAGTTCTCGTTTCAGTTTTCGAGGCCCGATGGGCTGGCCTCAGTCCCTATTCAGATTCAAGCACTGGGCTTGTTTGATGCGTCAGCCGAAACGTCCGGTGATGTAGTCCTCGGTGTCCTTGCGCTTGGGCTTCATGAACAGCTCGGCCGTCGGGCCAAACTCGATCAGGTCACCCAGGTACATATACGCCGTGTAGTCCGAGCAACGCGCGGCTTGCTGCATGTTGTGCGTCACGATGGCGACCGTGTAGTCGTTTTTCAGCTCGTGAATCAACTCTTCGATCTTGCCGGTAGAGATCGGGTCCAGGGCCGAGCAAGGCTCGTCCAGCAACAAGATCTCTGGCTTGATCGCGATGCCGCGGGCAATGCACAAACGCTGCTGCTGACCGCCGGACAAACCGGACCCGCTCTGGTTCAGCTTGTCTTTGACTTCATTCCACAGCGCTGACTTTTTCAGCGCCCACTCCACGCGCTCGTCCATTTCGACGCGAGGCAGGGTTTCAAACAAACGCACGCCAAAAGCGATGTTGTCGTAGATGGACATCGGGAAAGGCGTGGGCTTTTGAAAGACCATACCGATCTTGGCGCGGATCAGCGAGACGTCGTCCTTGCTGGTCAGAATGTTCTGGCCATCGAGCAAGATTTCGCCTTCGGCGCGCTGGTCGGGGTAGAGCTCAAACATGCGGTTGAGCGTGCGCAGCAAGGTGGACTTGCCGCAGCCCGAGGGGCCGATGAAGGCGGTGACCTTCTTCTCTGGGATGTCCAGATTGATGTTCTTCAGGGCAAGGAAATTGCCGTAATAGAAGTTCAGATTACGTACCGAGAGCTTGGCCCGCTCGGTCACGGGCATTTCAACTTTGGCGTCCATGATGTGATGTTCCGCTCAGTGCTTGTTCTTGAAGAGGATGCGCGCCAGGATGTTCAGCAGCAGCACGCCAATGGTGATGATGAAAACGCCTGCCCAAGCCAGCTTCTGCCAGTTTTCGTAGGGGCTCATGGCGAACTTAAAGATGGTGACAGGCAAGCTCGCCATGGGCTGGCTCATGTCCGCCGTCCAGAACTGGTTGGACAGGGCCGTGAACAACAGCGGCGCCGTCTCACCCGAGATGCGGGCCAGTGCCAGCAAGATGCCGGTCAGCACACCTGCACGGGCGGCCTTCAGCGTGACGGACATGATGACCTTCCACTTCGGCGTACCCAAAGCGTAAGCCGCTTCGCGCAAGGCGTTGGGGATCAGGCTCAGCATGTTCTCGGTCTGGCGGATCACCACCGGCATCACGATCAGCGCCAAGGCCAGCACACCGGCAAAGCCAGAGAAGGAGTGCATGCGGGCGACGATCAGGCCGTAGATGAACAGGCCGACCACGATGGAGGGTGCGGACAGCAAGATGTCGTTGATGAAACGCACCGCGCTGCCCAGCCAAGTCTTCTGGCCGTACTCAGCCAGATAGATGCCGGCCAGGATGCCCACTGGCGTGCCCAGCACGGTTGCCAGACCCACCATCATGAAAGAGCCGTAGATGGCATTGGCCAGGCCGCCGGTTTCCGCCAGTGGCGGTGGGGTCATCTCGGTGAAGGTAGCCAGGCTCAAGCCACCCAGACCCAAACGTACCGTTTCAAACAAAATCCACAGCAGCCAGAACAGGCCGAAGGCCATAGACGCCAGGGCCAAGCTCAGCGCAATGGCATTGACGCGCTTGCGCTTGCGGTGCATGGCCAGACGCTTGCCATCCAAGGCGATGGAGGAGGCAGACGCGGTGGACGCCGCAGTCGTGATGGTGCTCATGTGCGCGTCCCTTCATTCTTCTTCAAGCGCGACAACAGGATCTTGGAACAAGCCAGAACCACAAAGGTGATGAAGAACAGCACCAGACCCAGATAGATCAAGGACGCTTGGTGCAGGCCCTCGCCGGCTTCGGCGAACTCATTCGCCAGCGCCGAGGTGATGCTGTTGGCCGCCTCGAAGACCGACAGCGAATTGAGCTGATTCATATTGCCGATGACAAAAGTCACCGCCATGGTCTCACCCAAGGCGCGACCCAAGCCGAGCATGATGCCGCCCATCACACCGGTCTTGGTGTAAGGCAAGACAACACGCCACATCACCTCCCAGGTGGTGGCGCCCAGGCCGTAGGCCGATTCCTTCAGCATGGCCGGCGTGACCTCGAACACATCACGCATCACCGCGGCGATGAAGGGGATGATCATGATGGCCAAAATAATGCCGGCCGACAAAATGCCGATACCGACCGGCGGGCCAGACACCAGGGTGCTGAAAAACGGCACGCCTTCGAGCAACTTTTGCAGCGGCTGCTGAACATAGGTCGCCAAGATTGGACCGAAAACCAGCAGACCCCACATACCGTAAACAATCGAGGGCACCGCGGCCAGCAACTCAACGGCAACGCCCAGAGGACGCTTGAGCCAGTTGGGCGACAACTCGGTCAAGAACAAAGCGATACCAAAGCTGACCGGCACGGCGATGATCAAGGCGATGAAGGAGGTCATCAAGGTGCCGTAGATCATCACCAGGCCACCGAACTTCTCCTGCACCGGGTCCCATTCACTGGTCCACAAAAAGCTCAGGCCGAATTCGCGAATGGCCGGCATCGCGCCGATCAGCAGCGAAATGATGATGCCAACCAGCAAAGCCAGGGTCAGCCAGGCTGCGCCGTGCGCCAAAAATGAAAACACGGTGTCAGCCCACGGCGCAACCGCGCGCCGCGTTGGCGGACTGCTTCTGGGCTGAGTCTTTTCAGCCTCAGCACTGGAATCAAACTTGTTGGCTGGGAGTATTGCGGCCACGGGGCCTCCGCATGCTAGTGCGTTGATGATGGAGAAACTGCGTCTGCTGACGCAAGAACATCCGGGTCAACTGCACTGAGTCAACCCGGATTGTGTCTAGAGACCAAATGGCCTTTGGACTTTGATTACTTGATGCTGATGGCCTTGCCGGAAGCGTCCTTGAGATTGTCGGCCCACTGCTTGCGCACCAGATCCTTCACAGCGGCGGGCAGCGGCACATAGTCGAGCTCATCAGCCGTCTTGTCGCCACTGGCGTAGGCCCAGTCGAAGAACTTCAAGGTAGCGGCTGCAGAAGCCGGCTTGTCTTGCTTCTTGTGCATCAAGATGAAAGTGGCGCCAGTGATGGGCCAGCTGTCTTTGCCGGCTTGCTCGGTCAGCACTTGGTAGAAGCTCTTGGACCACTCAGCACCAGCAGCAGCGGCCTTGAAGGCTGCATCGCTAGGCGCCACGAAAGCGCCGGATTGGTTCTTCAGCAGAACGTGAGACATCTTGTTTTGCTTGGCGTAAGCGTACTCAACATAGCCAATCGAGTTAGGCAGGCGCTGCACGTAGGAGGAAACGCCTTCGTTGCCCTTGCCACCAGCACCAGTAGGCCAGTTGACAGCGGTGCCCTCACCGACCTTGGCTTTCCACTCGGCATTCACCTTGGACAGATAGTTGGTGAACAAGAAGCTGGTACCCGAACCGTCAGCGCGGCGCACCACGGCAATGGTGGTGTCGGGCAGAGGCACGCCAGGATTCAGGGCGGTCAAAGCGGCGTCATTCCACTTGGTGATCTTGCCCAGATAGATGTCAGCCAACACAGCGCCAGTCATGCGAACTTGACCAGGCGTGATGCCCTTGATGTTGAGCACCGGAACCACACCGCCAATGACGGTGGGGAATTGAATCATGTCGTCCTTGGCCAGGTCTTCGTCTTTCAACGGCGCATCCGAGGCACCGAAGTCAACGGTCTTGGCCTTGATTTGCTTGATGCCAGCACCCGAACCCACCGATTGGTAGTTGATACGGACGCCGCTGGCCTTGTTGTAAGAATCGGCCCACTTGGCATAGATTGGCGCCGGGAAGGAGGCACCAGCACCCGTGACATCCTGTGCATGCACCAAGGGCAGCATGGCCAGGGTGGCAGCAAGTACAACACCAGCGCGGACTTGAGCAAACTTCATATGCAACCTATCACTCTCAGGGTTAACGATGGGGCGAATGCTATGACTTAAATATGACATCCACGTGACATGCACCGAGACTGCGGCAATTCGCTCGCAATATTACAGGCAATGACAAGGTCACATTAAGTTCATTGAACCGTCACATTTGCTGCCTAAGCTCACGGACATGCATCCATCCACCTCACCTTACTCTGGAGCTTCGATGAAGTTGAATACCGCACGCCGGACATTGGCGCTTTGCAGTGCTGCCGCGCTGGTTCTTGGCCTGAGCGCTTGCGCCACCCCCGCTCCTACCCCAGTCTCCCTGGCTGAGACTGTGGCCCGTACGCCTCAGCTCAGCACCTTCAGCCAATTGATTGAACAAGCTGGACTGAAAGCCGAGCTGAACGCAGCCGGCCCGCTGACCGTGTTTGCACCGAGCAACGAGGCATTCAAGGCCGTGCCCGCCAAGACCATGGAAGCCCTGAATCAGAATCCAGCGCAGCTGAAGGCTGTGCTGAGCTACCACCTGGTGGCCGGCAAGCTGGCAGCCGCCGACATCAAGAATGCCAACGTCGCGACACTGAATGGCGCCACTGCCGCAACAGCACGCGCCGGCAGCTTTGTGACGATTGAAGAGGCTCTGGTTCAGGACGGCGAACTGAGCGCCAGCAATGGTGTTGTGCACGTGATCGACCGCGTGCTGACACCTCCAAAGAAGTAAGGCACGAGATCAAGGCCGACCACACGGGTTCGAGCCTATAGAAAAGCCCCGGCAGGTCAGACCTGCCGGGGCTTTTTCATTTGGCTTCGACTAGTTCAAGCCAGTCCCGGCACCCGCGCCGAGCGGGCAAACAGGCCCTCGTCAGGCATTCACTGCCTTGACCAGGCGTTCGGCGCATTGCTTGGCCACCTGCGCATCACTGGCTTCCACCATGACCCGCAGCAAGGGCTCCGTGCCCGATGCGCGAATCAGGACCCGGCCGCGCGAACCCAGCTCAGAGGTCACCTCGGCCTGCTCACGCGCCAAGTGGGCATTGCTCTTCCAATCCTGGCCGGCTTGCAGGCGCACATTGATCATGGTCTGCGGGAACAAGGTGACTGGCGCCAACTGTTCAGCCAAGGACTTGCCCGTGCGGCTGACCGCCTGCAAGATCAGCAAGGCGCTGACGATGCCGTCACCGGTGGTGTGCTTGTCCAGCGCCAACAAGTGGCCGCTGCCCTCGCCGCCCAACTCCCAACCCCGCGCTGCCAGCTCTTCAAGCACATAACGGTCACCCACCTTGGCGCGCACGAAATCAACATCCAGCGCCTTGATAGCCAGTTCCACCGCCATATTGGTCATCAAGGTACCCACAGCGCCCGGCACCCGCAAACCTTGACCCAGCCTGTCGGCCACCATCACATACAGCAACTCGTCGCCGTTGTAGAGTCGCCCTTCGGCGTCGACCAATTGCAGTCGGTCGGCGTCACCATCCAGCGCTACGCCGTAATGCGCACCGTGCTCTTTGACCGCCTGAACCAAAGCCGCCGGTGAAGTCGCACCGAAACCTGCATTGATATTGAACCCATCCGGACTGCAGCCGATGGAAATCACCTCGGCGCCGAGTTCATGAAAAACGTCCGGGGCCACGTGGTAAGCCGCGCCATTGGCAGCATCCACCACAATCTTCAAGCCCTTGAGGGTCAGGTCTGAACCAAAACTGTTCTTGCAGAACTCGATATACCGACCGCGCGCATCAGTGATGCGGCGAGCACGACCCAAATTTGCCGAATCGATCCAGGTAGGCGCATCTTCCAGCGCCGCTTCAACAGCCAGCTCCCAAGCGTCGGGCAGCTTTTCGCCCTTGGAGGAGAAGAACTTGATGCCGTTGTCGGCAAAGGGGTTGTGCGATGCGCTGATCACCACACCCAAATCCTGACGCAGAGCACGCGTCAGATAGGCCACACCGGGCGTGGGCAAGGGGCCAGTCAGTTGTACATCCACGCCGGCCGAGGCAAAACCAGCCTCCAGGGCAGATTCGATCATGTAACCCGAAATACGGGTGTCCTTGCCAATCAAAACACTTGGGCGGCCGCCTTGCTTGCGCAGGACCTGACCTACGGCATGCCCCAAGCGCAACATGAAGTCAGGAGTAATGGGGCCTTGACCCACAGTGCCGCGAATGCCATCGGTTCCAAAATACTTGCGAGTCATGAAAAGCGAACTCCTGATTGATTTGAGCTTATTGTCAGCCAAGATTGAGACGCCACTTCAACCCTCCCTCTTCTGGGTGGCTGCTTGAAACACTTTGACTGCGTCCACTGTGGCGGCCACATCATGAACCCTGAGCACGGCAGCCCCGCGCGCCATTGCCAGCATCGCAGCCGCCACGCTGGCGGGCAGACGCTGTTCCACCGAACGCCCTGTCACGTCACCCAACGAGCGTTTGCGGGACCAACCCACGAGAAGCGGGTACCCTAGGCCGAGCAATTCGGCTTGGCGAGACAACAAGTCAAAGTTCTGCGGTGTCGTCTTGGCAAAGCCATAGCCGGGATCCAGCACGATGCGCGCCGCTGCAACGCCAGCATCCCTCAAGGCCTTTACTCGGAACTGCAAGAACTCAGCTACTTCAGCCACCACATCGACATAGTCGGTGAGTTGCTGCATGGTGCTTGAGTCTCCACGCATATGCATGGCGCACAGGCCGACGCCCGCGTGGGCACTCACCAGTTGCATAGCCTCGGTGGACTGAAAAGCCTGAATGTCATTGAGGATATCGACACCGAGATCCAGCGCTCTCGCCATCACCTCTGGTTTCCAGCTATCCAAGGACACAGGAACGCCCATGCTCAGCGCCGCCCGAAGCACAGGGGCGACTCGTGCCCACTCCTCCTCGACGCTGAGCACTTGAGCGCCAGGGCGGCTCGACTCCCCACCGATGTCTAGGATGTCAGCCCCCTCCGCGAGCAACTGCTCGCAATGCGCAATGGCCCGTGCCGCATCGCCGTACTGCCCGCCGTCCGAAAAAGAGTCCGGCGTGACATTGACGATACCCATCACGCGTGGGCTGCTCAGATCAATTTGAAATCGGGTGGTTTGCCAAAAGCTCATCGGGAATAAAAAAGGGCCAGTCCCGCAAGACCAGCCCTTTGAGTTCGTTCAAAGAAAATTATCAGGCCGCAGCGGGTGCGCTGTCGGTATTGACCGGCGGTGGTGTGCCGTCGGACTTGCCACCACTTGGGGTTGTCCAATCCTTAGGAGGACGCGGCGGCTTGCCGCTCATGATGTCGTCGATCTGGTCAGCATCGATCGTCTCGTACTCGAGCAAGGCCTTGGCCATGGCGTGCATCTTGTCTTGGTTCTCTTCGATCAAGTGACGCGCAATGCCATATTGCTCATCGATGATGCGGCGGATCACAGAGTCCACCTTGCGCATGGTTTCTTCGGACATGCTGGTCGTCTTGGTGACCGAACGGCCGAGGAAGACTTCACCCTCGTTTTCCGAGTAAACCATCGGGCCCAACTCATCGGTCATACCGTAGCGCATCACCATATCGCGAGCGATCGAGGTGGCACGCTCAAAGTCGTTCGACGCGCCAGTGGTCATTTGGTTCATGAACACTTCTTCGGCGATACGGCCACCAAACAGCACTGAGATGGTCGAGAGCATGCGCTCCTTGTCCAGGCTGTAGCGATCGCCTTCAGGCAGCTGCATGGTCACGCCGAGGGCACGGCCACGCGGAATCACAGTGACCTTGTGCACCGGATCGGTCTTAGGCATCAGGCGAGCCACCAGCGCATGACCGGCTTCGTGGTAAGCCGTGTTTTTGCGCTCCTCTTCCGGCATGATCATGGACTTGCGCTCGGGGCCCATCATGATCTTGTCCTTGGCCTTCTCGAAGTCGAGCATCTCGACCACGCGGCCACTGCGGCGAGCCGCAAACAGCGCTGCTTCGTTGACCAGATTGGCCAAGTCAGCACCGGAGAAACCAGGTGTACCGCGGGCCAGGATGTCGGCTCGAATGTCCTGACCGACCGGCACCTTGCGCATATGCACATTGAGGATCTGTTCGCGGCCACGCACGTCCGGCAGGGTCACGTAGACCTGACGGTCGAAACGACCGGGGCGCAGCAAAGCCGGATCAAGAATGTCGGGCCGGTTGGTGGCCGCCATCACGATCACACCCAGATTGGTCTCGAAGCCGTCCATCTCCACCAGCATCTGGTTAAGGGTCTGCTCACGCTCATCGTTACCGCCGCCCAGGCCAGCACCGCGATGACGACCGACCGCGTCGATTTCGTCCACGAAGATGATGCAGGGTGCGCTTTTCTTCGCTTGCTCGAACATATCGCGCACGCGGGCTGCGCCCACGCCGACGAACATCTCGACGAAGTCAGAACCTGAGATCGAGAAGAAAGGCACCTTGGCCTCGCCAGCAATCGCCTTGGCCAACAAGGTCTTGCCGGTACCAGGAGGGCCAACCAGCAGCACGCCGCGCGGAATGCGGCCGCCGAGCTTTTGGAACTTCTGCGGGTCCTTCAGGAAGTCGACCAACTCCTTGACCTCTTCCTTGGCCTCGTCGCAGCCAGCCACATCGGCAAAGGTCGTGGTGTTATTCGCCTCATCCAACATGCGGGCCTTGGACTTGCCGAAGCTGAAAGCTCCGCCTTTGCCGCCGCCTTGCATCTGGCGCATGAAGTAAACCCAAACGCCGATCAAGAGCAGCATGGGGCCCCAGCTGATCAGCATATTGACCAGGAAGGAAGGCTCTTCACGCGGCTTGACATCAAACTTGACGCCAGCTGCGCGCAAGTCACCCACCAGACCGCGGTCCAGATAGGTGGCCGTGATGCGCAGCTTCTTGCCATCATTGGTTTCCGCCAAGATGTCAGTGCCAGCGCCGCCCTCTTGCAAGGTCACGGACTTGATGCGGTGCGCCTGAACTTCATCGAGAAATTCCGAATATCCAAGCTGATTGCCTTGGCTTGCACCTCGATCGAACTGCTTGAAGACAGTGAACAGCACCAAGGCGATCACTATCCAAACAGCTACCTTCGAGAACCACTGATTGTTCACCGCGACTCCTTCATTCAATTCGGCCCAGCTGCACTCGTTGCAGCCATGTGCACGGCATATGGGGTTGATTCTATTGCAGTCAAGGCCCTGAGCTGCTTTTGCTTAGGCCCGCCATTTGTCAGGCATTACCGCGATTACCGCTCTGCGCCCACTGCGAGGCCATTCCGGCATTCAAGCCCAAGATACACGCCCAAGTTCAGGGCCGGGGCGCCTTCAGCCCGATGCCAATCAGGAAGGTCTCTGAGGACCGATCCCGTGAGGCCTTGGGCTTGATCGGCTTGACCTTTTTGAAGGTCGCCTTGAATTGCTCCAACAGCTGCGTGTAACCGCTACCGTGGAAGACCTTGGTGACCAAGGCGCCTTCAGGCTTCAGGTGGCGTTGCGCGAAATCAATGGCCAATTCAACCAAGCCAGCGATCCGCGCAGCATCGACGTTTTCAATACCCGACAGATTGGGGGCCATGTCCGAAACAACAAGGTCCACGGCGCGCCCGGCCAGCGTATCTTCCAGTGCCTTCAAACATTCTTCGTCCTGGAAGTCGCCCTGCAGGAACTGCACGCCTTCGATCGGCTCACAAGGCAGCAGGTCCAAGGCGATGATGGTGCCGTTCAACTGCCCAACCGCCGCACCACCCACACCCGCCACCGTGGGGGCGAAACAACGGCGCAGATACTGGCTCCAGGCGCCCGGCGAAGCCCCGAGATCCACCACCACCTGGCCGGGGCGAATCAGCTTGAGCTCCTCGTCAATCTCCTTGAGCTTGTAAGCGGCGCGGGCACGGTAACCATCCCGCTGCGCCATCTTGACGTAGGGATCATTGATGTGATCATGCAACCACGTCTTATTAAGTTTTTTGCTTTTTGTCTTGATCTTCATGTTGCACGGATAATACGCGTATGCCTGCGATTCAATTGAACCCTGCCCAGCGCAAGGAAAAACGTTCCGAAGCCCATCACCTCGACCCCGTCGTGATGATTGGTTCGGATGGACTAACCCCGGCCGTGGTGAAAGCCACCGACGCCGCCCTGAACTCTCACGGCCTGATCAAGGTCCGCGTGTTCTCGGATGACCGAGCCAACCGCGAGAGCATTTTTGCCTCCTTGTGCGGCGAGCTCAATGCCGCGCCGATTCAGCACATCGGCAAGCTGCTGGTCATCTGGCGCCCCATCCCCGAAAAGGCGGATGACGAGCGCGAAGCCGGCGGCAAGGGCGCTCCCCGTGTTGTCAAGATCGTCAAGTTCTCCAAGAGCGGTAACCATCGCCCGCAGATGAAGAAATTGCGCGTTCTCGGCAATGAGCGGGTCGCTCAAGGTGGTGAGATCAAGCGCGCCAAGCGCCGCATCACCAGCGTCAAGAAAATGGCGCAAGACTGAGTCTGATCAGGCAAGCCAGCTGGCTTGCCTTGTCTGCCTCAAGCCAAACCGGGCCGACCGAGTGATCTGGCTCGGCTAAATTCAGGCACAAAGCCTTCAGCCTTCGAACCGGGCCACAGAGCCTCAACGGACCCGATCAGTTCTTGCTGACTCGCCAAGCCAAGGCCAAGACCAGCAAGGTCTTGAGCCCGTAAAACCCCAGCGACACGCTGTGCAAGGCCATGAATGACCATGCGCCCTGCCCGGCTTTGGCCGCAGCCATCATGGGCTGCAAGGCGTAATAGCCCGCCACCGTGCAGAACAGCGCACTCGCCGGCAAAAAGAAATTGGCCGACAAGGCCGGGCCGCCACCGTCGCGCGCCATGCGGCGCTCCATCAGCATCAGCAACATCGCTGCCGCTAGGCTGATGGCCGCTTCCTTCTCAAACAATTTGGCCACCACCAAGCCGGCCTGCGCGCGCTCAAGCGCATCAAATGCGCTTGGCGCAGCCACCGTGGCCACCGCCAAAAGCAGGCCGCCCCACAGGGCAGCCAGCAAGACGCGTGAGCGACTCAGCACGGAGCGGCGTGACTCAAACGTAGCGCACCTCGACCACTTCGTAGCGCTTGACGCCACCAGGCGCCATCACGTCGGCCACATCACCGGCCTCTTTGCCGATCAAGGCGCGCGCGATCGGCGAGCTGATCGAAATCTTGCCCAGCTTCAGGTCCGCTTCGTCGTCACCCACGATCTGGTAGGTCACCTCGGCACCGCTGGCCTCTTCTTCGAGCAAGACCGTTGTACCGAAAACGATGCGGCCACCAGCGTCCACTGTTGCGGGATCGATGATCTGCGCGGCAGCCAGCTTGCCTTCGATTTCGAGAATGCGGCCTTCGATGAAGCCTTGCTTGTCTTTGGCCGCCTCGTACTCGGCATTTTCGGACAGATCGCCCTGCGCACGCGCTTCGGCGATCGCATTGATCACCGCATGCCGCTCGACACTTTTGAGTCGATGCAGTTCTTCTTTGAGCTTCTCAGCGCCGAATGTGGTGAGGGGGATGGTGGCCATAGTTGTAAACCTTGAAAGACAAAATGAATCCGCCGCTGCTGCTCCAAGCTGGAGCCGCGGCGGCGGAGTTCGTTGGTGCGGAGTTTAGACCAGTTCGGCGTGCAACTCTTGCAGGGATTGCACCAGCAAGCCGTCTTGGTGCTTCATGCCTTCCACGGCGGCTTCGCAGCCGGCCATGGTGGTGTAGTAAGTCACGCGGGCAGCCAGGGCTGCTTGACGGATGTGGCGGCTGTCGGCAATCGCGGTGCGAGTCTCATCCACGGTGGTGAACACCAGCTGAATCTCGCCGCCCTTGATCATGTCGACGATGTGCGGGCGGCCATCCTTGACCTTGTTGACCACACGCACCGGCACGCCAGCCTCGGCCACTGCCGCTGCCGTGCCCTTGGTCGCCACCACGCCGAAGCCCAGGGCATGCAGATCCTTGGCCACGGCCACGGCACGTGCCTTGTCGGCATTCTTCACCGTGATCAGCACATTGCCTTGGCGCGGCAGACGCGAGCCGGCACCCAGCTGGCTCTTCAACATCGCTTCACCGAAGGTGCGGGCAGCGCCCATCACTTCGCCAGTGGAACGCATCTCGGGGCTCAGAATGGGGTCCACGCCCGGGAACTTGTTGAAAGGGAAGACAGCTTCCTTGACACTGAAGTAAGGCGGAATCACCTCGGCAGGCACGCGACCCAAACGATCCTTCTGGTCCTTGAGCTTCTGGCCAGCCATGCAGCGCGCAGCGATCTTGGCCAGTTGCTGACCGGTGGCCTTGGAAACAAACGGCACTGTGCGCGAGGCACGCGGGTTCACTTCCAGCACATAGACCGTGGCGCCTTCCAGGCCACCAGTGACGTCACCTTGAATGGCGAATTGCACATTCATCAGGCCCACCACCTTCAGGGCGCGAGCCATGGCCGCCGTTTGACGACGCAACTCGTCCTGCAGGGCAACCGACAAGGTGTAAGGCGGCAGTGAGCAAGCCGAGTCGCCGGAGTGAATACCAGCGGCCTCGATGTGCTCCATGATGCCGCCGATCATCACATCGGTGCCATCGCTGATGCAGTCGGCATCAACTTCAACCGCGTCTTCCAAAAAGCGATCCAGCAGCACCGGCGACTTGTCGGAGACACGCACCGCTTCGCGCATATAGCGCTCGAGGTCCTTGTCGCCGTGCACGATTTCCATCGCGCGGCCGCCCAGCACATAGCTGGGGCGCACCACCAGCGGATAGCCGATTTCATTGGCCAGGGCCACGGCCTGGTCTTCGGTACGCGCGGTGCGATTGGGCGGCTGCTTCAGGCCCAGCTCGTGCAACAGCTTCTGGAAGCGCTCACGGTCCTCGGCCATGTCGATGCTGTCAGGCGTGGTGCCGATGATGGGCACGCCGTTGGCTTCCAGGTCCAGGGCCAGCTTCAAAGGCGTTTGGCCACCGTACTGAACGATCACGCCGACGGGCTTTTCCTTCTCGACGATTTCCAGCACGTCTTCCAGCGTCACCGGCTCGAAGTAGAGGCGATCCGAGGTGTCGTAGTCGGTCGACACGGTCTCGGGGTTGCAGTTGACCATGATGGTCTCGTAACCGTCTTCGCGCATGGCCAAGGCGGCGTGGACGCAGCAATAGTCGAACTCAATACCTTGACCGATACGGTTCGGGCCACCGCCCAGCACCATGATCTTCTTGTTGTTCGTCGGCTCGGCTTCGCACTCTTCCTCGTAGGTCGAATACATATAGGCCGTTTCGGTCGAGAACTCGGCCGCGCAGGTGTCCACACGCTTGTAAACCGGGCGCACGCCAAGGGCGTGACGGGCACGGCGCACATCGTGCTGATTGCTAGCCAAGAGCTTGCCCAGACGCTTGTCCGAGAAGCCCTTCTTCTTCAGCAGACGCATTTCGTCCACCGACAGCGAGGCCAACACGCGACCAGCCAGCGATTGCTCGATCTGCACCAATTGCTCGATCTGCGCCAGGAACCAGGGGTCGATGGCCGTTTCTTCAAACACTTCGGCCTGACTCATTCCCAAGCGGAAAGCATCCGCCACGAACAGAATGCGCTCAGGGCCGGGCTCGCCGATCTCTTGCACGATTTCTTCGCGGTCGGTGCTGCGCTCGGTCAGGCCGTCAATGCCGGTCTCCAGGCCACGCAAGGCCTTCTGGAAGCTTTCCTGGAAGGTGCGGCCCATGGCCATCACCTCACCCACCGACTTCATCTGCGTGGTCAGACGCGAATCGGCCATCGGGAACTTCTCGAAGGCGAAACGCGGAATCTTGGTGACCACGTAGTCGATGCTGGGCTCAAACGACGCCGGAGTCACGCCGCCGGTGATGTCGTTGCGCAGCTCGTCCAGGGTGTAACCCACAGCCAGCTTGGCAGCGATCTTGGCGATCGGGAAGCCGGTGGCCTTGGAGGCCAGTGCCGAGGAACGCGAGACGCGCGGGTTCATCTCAATCACGGTCATGCGGCCGTTCTTGGGATTGATCGAGAACTGCACATTCGAGCCGCCTGTGTCCACGCCGATTTCGCGCAGGATGGCGATGGAGGCATTGCGCAGCAGTTGGTACTCTTTGTCGCTCAGGGTCTGAGCCGGCGCCACGGTGATGGAGTCACCGGTGTGCACGCCCATGGGGTCCAGGTTCTCGATCGAGCAGACGATGATGCAGTTGTCTTTGCTGTCGCGCACAACCTCCATCTCATACTCTTTCCAACCAATCAGCGACTCTTCGATTAGCAACTCATTGGTGGGCGAGAGGTCCAGGCCGCGCTTGCAGATTTCCTCGAATTCCTCGGGGTTGTAGGCGATGCCACCACCCGTGCCGCCCAGCGTGAAGCTGGGGCGAATGACCATCGGGAAACCGGTGCCACCGATCTCAGAGGTGATGCGCTTTTGTACCGCCAGCGCTTCTTCCATCGAGTGCGCAATGCCGGACTTGGCCGAGTCCAGGCCGATCTTGGTCATCGCATCCTTGAACTTCAGGCGGTCTTCGGCCTTCTCGATCGCCTTCTCATTGGCGCCGATCATCTCAACGTTGTACTTGGCCAGCACGCCATGCTTGTGCAGGTCCAGGGCGCAATTCAGCGCGGTCTGGCCGCCCATGGTGGGCAGCACCGCATCGGGCCGCTCCTTGGCAATGATCTTCTCGACCACTTGCCAGGTAATGGGCTCGATATAGGTGACGTCGGCCGTGTCGGGGTCTGTCATGATGGTGGCAGGGTTGCTGTTCACCAGAATGACTTTGTAGCCCTCTTCGCGCAGAGCCTTGCAGGCCTGGGCGCCGGAATAGTCGAACTCACAAGCCTGGCCAATGATGATGGGGCCAGCGCCGATGATGAGGATGCTCTTGATGTCTGTACGTTTTGCCATTGTCTTTACTCCATCAAGCCTTCGCCATCAGACTGATGAAGCGATCAAACAAATACGAAATGTCATGCGGGCCGGGGCTGGCCTCTGGGTGACCCTGGAAGCAGAAGGCCGGCTTGTCGGTGCGAGCCAAGCCTTGCAGCGTGCCATCAAACAAGCTGATGTGGGTGGCACGCAGATTGGCAGGCAGGTCTTCCGCCACCACCGCAAAACCGTGGTTCTGGCTGGTGATGGAAACGCGGCCGTTGTCCAAGTCCTTGACCGGGTGGTTGGCACCATGGTGGCCAAACTTCATCTTGAAGGTCTTAGCACCTGAGGCCAAGGCCATGATCTGGTGGCCTAAGCAAATGCCGAAGGTCGGGATGCCGGCTTCGATCAACTCAGAAGCCGCTTGAATTGCGTAATCGCAGGGCTGCGGGTCGCCGGGGCCGTTGGACAGGAACACACCATCGGGCTCCATGCCGAACACCACCGAGGCGGGCGTCTGCGCCGGCACCACCGTGATCTTGCAACCGCGCGAAGCCAGCATGCGCAAGATATTGCTCTTCACGCCGAAGTCGTAGGCCACCACATGGAAGCGCGGCTGAGTCTGCTCGCCATAGCCCTTGCCCAGGGTCCATTCGGTCTGCGTCCAGGCATGCGTCTTTTCGGTGCTGACCACCTTGGCCAAATCCTGGCCGGCCATGTTTGGAGCGGCTTGGGCCAGCGCCACGGCTTGGGCGATCAATTCCGGCGTGATGGCCACACCCAGCGGCAAGGCCATGATGCAGCCGTTTTGCGCGCCGGTGGTGCGCAGCAGGCGGGTCAGACGGCGGGTATCGATATTGGCAATCGCCACCGTGCCTTCATCCTGCAAGTACTGACCCAGACTACGGGTCTCGCGGAAGTTGGACGACAGCAGAGGCAATTCTTTGATGATCAAACCAGCGGCATGGATCTTCGAGGCCTCGACATCCTCGTCGTTGACGCCGTAGTTGCCGATGTGCGGATACGTGAGGGTCACGATCTGCCGGCAGTAGCTCGGGTCAGTGAGGATTTCTTGGTAGCCGGTCATGGCGGTGTTGAACACCACCTCGCCGACTGTGTGGCCAGCAGCGCCGATGGCGCTGCCTTTGAAGACCGTGCCGTCTGCCAGGGCGAGAATCGCGTGGGGGGTATGGAGCAGATCGGACAGCACGGGGGACTCCGGTAGAGTGCGCGCCCAGCTCTGCTCATCGACTTGGCGCACCGCACATCGCACATCGCGTATCGTGGTGGCAAGAAGTGACCTGAGTCCGGTGAAGAAACTGGTTTGAGTTTCGCTGGAGGCGGTAGGTTGCGGGTAAACCTGCTAAGTATACCCGACCAGGGTTATCACCAGTCGCTACACAAAACTTTTGACCCGCATGTGACAAGAATTACCAGCTTGCCACGCTCCGCCGAACCACCACCGAACCATCGCCGATCACTCAGTTCAGCGCAGCAATTCCTGCGCGTGCGATCTGCGCATCCTCCGTGGATTTGACCCCGCTCACCCCAACGGCGCCCACGCATTGCCCGTCCACCAGAATCGGCACGCCACCTTCCAGCAGGCCATTCAAGCCAGGCGCGCTCAAAAACGACACGCGGCCTTGGTTGATGATGTCTTCGTAAATCTTGGACTCGCGCCGACCCAGTGCCGAGGTATGGGCCTTGGCTGGGGCAATCTGGGCCGAAATGGCCGCGGCACCATCCAGGCGCTGCAGCCACAGCAGATGGCCACCATCATCAACAATGGCAATGCTGACTGCCCACTGATGTGCCAGCGCTTCCGCTTCGGCGGCCGCGGCGATCAGCTTGACTTCAGCCATGGAAAGATAGGGCTTTTGCTTCATGGGATTGATTTTGTGAGTGGAGCCCCCACTTTAGCTTGTCAGGGCCAAGGCCCGAGCCTCGGCCACGCCCGTCAAACCGGCTACAGTCGCGGCAGTTGCCTCAGGGCGGGCACCCATGCCCTCCTCAGCAGCTTTGAACTAATTTTCGGAGGACTGTGATGAACGAAACCCTACAAACCCAATACGGCGGCACCGCCGGCGCTGGCATGGCGCTCGAGCGCCAACGCGTGCTGCGCAATACCTATTGGCTGCTGGCCTTGTCCATGGTGCCCACGGTGCTGGGCGCCTGGGTGGGCGTTTCCACCGGCATCATGGCCGCCATGGGCACGGGCATGAGCATGATCGTGTTCTTTGCCGGCGCCTTCGGCCTGATGTTCGTGGTCGAGAAGACCAAGAACAGCAGCACCGGCGTTTACGCCCTGCTGGCCTTCACCTTCTTCATGGGATTAATGCTGTCGCGCCTGCTGGCAAGCATTCTGGGCTTCCGGAACGGCAGCAGCCTGATCATGATGGCCTTCGGCGGCACTGGCGCCATCTTCTTCGCCATGGCCTCGCTGGCCACGGTGATCAAGCGCGACCTGTCCGGCATGGGCAAGTTCTTGTTCGTCGGCGCCATCATCTTGCTGGTGGTGGGCGTGGTGAACATCTTCTTGCAATCCTCGGCCCTGATGCTGACCATGTTGGCTCTGTCCATGGCCGTCTTCTCCGCCTTCATGCTCTACGACATCAAGCGCGTGATTGATGGCGGCGAGACCAACTACATCTCGGCCACACTGGCGATCTACCTGGACATCTACAACGTGTTCCAGAGCCTGCTGTCCCTGCTGGGCATCTTCGGCGGCGAGCGCGATTGATGACCCTCCCCCGCAGGCGCTGACGCGCCACCCCCTCAAGGGGGCGAGGCCGATGGACCGGCAAAGCCGGATCCACGGGCTCCACTTGATGGCGCACCCGCTTCGCGGCGCATAAAGAAACAAAGGGCCCTCGGGCCCTTTGTTCGTTTCAGACCCGGCTCAATTGCCAGAGTCGAGTTCAAACACCGCAATGCTCTCGACATGTGAGGTGTGCGGGAACATATTCACCGCACTGGCCGCCGTGCAGCGGTAGCCGGCCACATTAACCAGCAAGCCGGCGTCGCGCGCCAGAGTGCTCGGATTGCAACTGACGTAAACAATCCGCTTGGGCGGCTGCCAGCCAGGTGCCAGGCTCGGGTCTTGGGCGATATCAGCCACCGCTTTTGCCAAGGCGAAAGCACCATCCCGCGGCGGATCGACCAGCCATTTGTCGGCCACGCCATCGGCCGCCAACAAGGCCGGCGTCATCTCAAACAGATTGCGCGCCTCGAAGCTTGTCTTCTCCGCCAAGCCGTTGGCTCGGGCATTCTCGCGCGAGCGCTGCACCAAGGTCTCGCTGCCTTCGATGCCCAGCACCTCGCGCGCCTTGGTGGCCAGGGGCAAAGTGAAATTGCCCAAGCCGCAGAACCAGTCGATCACCCGCTCATCCTTCTGCACATCCAGCAGGCGCAGCGCACGGCCGACCAAGACGGCGTTGATATGGGGATTCACCTGAGTGAAGTCGGTCGGCTTGAAGGGCATCACCACGCCAAACTCAGGCAGGCTGTAAGCCAATTGCGCCCCGCCCTCGTCCAGCAAATGCACCGTGTCCGGCCCTTTGGGCTGCAACCACCACTGCACATCATGCTTGGCCGCGAAGTCGCGCAAGCGGGCCTTGTCCGCATCAGGCAGCGGATTGAGGTTGCGCAGCACGAGTGCAATCACCGAGTCACCCATCGCCAATTCGATTTGCGGCAGACGGTCGCGCTCATCCATGCTGGCGATCAAGTCGCGCAGCGGCATCAATAAATCACTGACGCGCTGCGGCACCACCTTGCAGACCTGCATATCCGCCACATAGCGGCTCTTGCGCTCGTGAAAGCCGATCAGGACCTGCGCCTTTTTGGGCACATAGCGCACCGAGAATCGAGCGCGGTAGCGATAGCCCCAGGTTGGCCCTTCAATAGGCCGCAACAAGGTTTCGGCCTTGACCTTGCCCAAGTGCCAGAGGTTGTCCTCCACCACCCGCTGCTTGACGGCCACTTGCGCACCCGCGTGAAGGTGCTGCATCTTGCAGCCCCCGCAGGCCCCGGCATGCAGGCCAAAGTGCGGGCAACCGGGCGTCACGCGCTGCGAGCTTTCATGCCGCATCGCCGTCATCGTGCCCTGTTCCCAGCTATTTTTTTTACGGCCGGTAGTGACCTGAACCTCTTCACCGGGCAATGCGCCCTCGATGAAAACCACCTTGCCATCCGTTTTGTGGGCCACGCCCTGCGCGTCGAGGTCGATGGATTCGACCTTGAGCCATTCTGAATCTTGAATCATGGGCGCGATTATCCCAGGCTCCGCAAAGCCCATGCACGCGGCGGCCGCCCCGACCTAAAAAATCGAATCGCGATCGATGCCGTGGCGCATCATGTTGCGCTTGAGCTTGGCCAGCGCTTCAATCTGAATTTGCCGAATGCGCTCGCGCGTCAAATGCAAGCGGGTGGCCAGCACATCCAAGGTTTCAGGCTCACGGTCAGCCAAACCAAATCGCCCGGCCAAGACCTCGCGCTCGCGTTCGCTCAAGGCAGCCAGGCCGTGCGAGACCAAGTCCTCCAACTCATGACTGAGCCGCAGGCCGAGCGGATCAATGGCCTGCTCATCGGCCACCAAATCCATCAGTGACTCGCCCCCCTCGCCATTGCGATCCACAGGCGAGTCGAGCGAGCTGGGCAATTCGGCGTAGGCCAGCAATTCGGCCACATCCTCCACCGGCCGGCCAACAGCGGCCGCCACATCTTCGACCCGAACCTTGGCCCCGACGCCATGCTGGCTTTGCAAGGCCTCCAGCGCACGCCTGGCCTTCAAGACTTGATTGAGTTCGCGCACGATGTGCACCGGCAAGCGCACCAAGCGCGCCTGATGCATCAGCGCGCTCTCAATGCTCTGGCGTATCCACCAGCTTGCATAGGTCGAAAAACGAAAACCCCGCTCAGGCTCGAACTTGCCGATGGCGTGCATCAAACCGAGGTTGCCCTCCTCGATCAAATCACTCATCGGCAGGCCGCGGCCCAGATAGTTTTTGGCGATGCTGACGACCAAGCGCAGGTTGTGCTTGATCATGGCCTGGCGCGCAGCAAAGCTGCCGGTTCGCGCCTCCAAGGCGGTGGCGTATTCAGCTTCCGGGCTGAGGAGTGGGGTGCGGCGAATATCGCGTAAATAAGCCTGCAAGGCATTGCCGGGATCCGCCTCGGCATCGAACTCGCTGGCGTGACCGTTCAGGGTTGCCGGCGGTTTGGCCAAGCCATCTTCATCCGACATTGCGTCGGACGACGCAGCATGGGAGGCCGCCCCTTCCAATGCGCCTAACGCAGCATCAATGGCAAAGGGCGCATGGCCCGCAGCGGATCTCGATGAGGGGGCGTCAGCATGTTTCATGACGCCTCACCCCAAGCCTAGCGCGTTCAGCGGCTAGGCAAAACTCTGGCTGGATCGAGCAATTTGCCTTGGCGGCGAATCTCGAAGTGAAGCTTGACCTGATCTGCATCGCTAGACCCCATCTCGGCTATCTTCTGCCCCTTGCGCACAACCTGATCATCCTTGACCAGCAAGGCTTGATTGTGGGCATAAGCACTGAGGTAGCCGGCATTGTGCTTGATGATGATCATCTGACCATAGCCCCGCAAGCCCGAGCCAGCATACATGACCCGGCCGTCGGCGGCAGCCAAAACTGCATCGCCCGCCTTGCCATTAATGTCCAAGCCCTTGTTGTTGCGAGCCTCATCAAAGCTGGTGATCACGCTGCCTGACGCAGGCCAAGCCCAGCTGATGTCGTCCTCTTCAATCTTGGCCGGCGCTGCCGTGGCGGCAGCGGTGGACGCAGGCGCTGAAGCAGCTGCTGCTCCCGGCGTCTTGGCATCCAGCGGGCGCGTTTCCACCTTGGCCGATGCCACCGGCTTGGCGCTCACCGAAGCAGCATCCACACCCGGCTGCACCACGCGCAAGACTTGGCCGACCTCGATCACATTGGGATTGTCGAGCGCGTTCCACTTGACCAGATCGCGCCAGCTCTGCCCGTTCTCCATCGCGATGCGGATCAGGTTGTCGCCGGGCTTGACGGTGTAGTAGCCAGGCTTGCCGGCATTCTCGATACCGGGCAAAGGCTTCACATCGCTGGCCGCGGGCGCAGGCGTGGCCGCTGCGGATCCCGTGGCCGGTTTGCCAGCCTTGACCGGTGTGCGGTCTTCAACCGGGGCCTTGTTCAGACTGGTGCCGCAAGCAGACAGCAAGGCCAGCAAGCCAGCCGACACCAGCGCGAGGGAAATGCGGGAGAGAGAGTTCTTTTGCATGCGTTGATTCGCTGACTGATTCAGTGAGAGTTCAGAAGGCCGATGAAGCTGCATTCAATGCTGCATTTTCATGCCAGGCCTAAACGATAAAGAACGACGACTGAGTGCGCCGCCTGATGGCGATCGATTGACGGAAGCAAGACCCTGCCGCAGCGACTCACAACACGCCAGATTTTAAAGGCACGAAGTGGACGGCCTCGTACTCGCTGCGCACAAAGCGGCTGACTCCTGAATCGACCAGATGATCCACCACCACCAGCACCTGGCCCTGCCCGCCCGGCGCAACCATCGGCGCCACCAAACGGCCGCCAGGCGCTAACTGAGCCAACCAAGCGGGCGGCAAATCGTCACCACCTGCAGCGGCGATGATGCTGTCAAACGGTGCACCGCCTGAATAGCCCAAGCGGCCATCGCCATAAATCAAACGAATCTGACTGAGCTGCAACGCTTGCAAATTGGCATGCGCTTTATCGTGCAAGGGCCGCAATCGCTCGATCGATACCACTTGGCGCGCCAGACGCGCCAAGACCGCAGCCTGGTAGCCACAGCCGGTGCCGATCTCCAGCACCCGACCCAGAGAACCGAGTTGCCGAGCCGCGCCGCCACCCATGAGAATGGCAATCATGCGGCCCACGACCGATGGCTTGGAAATCGTCTGGCCATGACCGATCGGCAAGCTGGTGTCTTCATAGGCTTGGATCGCCAGGGCGCTGTCGACGAACTCATGCCGGGGCACTTCGGCCAGCGCTTGCAACACGCGCTCGTCCTGCAAGCCTGCCAGCTGAAGGCGCTGCACCATGCGGCGCCGCACATGCTGCGAATCCATGCCCAAGCCGCTAGGTGGCGCCAAACGGGCGGCATCGGCAGCGGCTTCACGCAGATGACGCTGCGGCATCAAGACCTCGCGCGAACTGCTCCCCAAGGCTTTTTGCAAACCCGCCGGGAAGCGCTGCGGCTTATTGGCCGGCGTTGTCATGCCTTTTGACCGAGGCGCGCCGCCCACTCCGGCAACACGGCATGATGGGTCAGATCCACTTGCAGCGGCGTGATCGACACCTCGCCTGCAGCCGTAGCGTGAAAGTCGGTGCCTGCGCCGGCCTCACGGGCATCGCCCGCCGGGCCGATCCAGTAAATCGTCTCGCCGCGCGGGCTTTGTTGTTTGATGACCGGCTCACTGGCATGGCGGCGCCCCAAGCGCGTCACGCGCCTAGGCAAGCTCAGCGCATCGGCCCGGTTCGGAATATTGACGTTGAGCAAAAAGGCTTTGTCCAAGCCGCCTTGAATGACTTGCTCCACCACCTGGCGGGCCAACGCGGCGGCGGCATCCAAATGACCCCAGCCCTTCTCAACTTGAGAGAACGCAATCGAGGGGATGCCAAAAAGATAACCCTCAGTTGCCGCGGCTACCGTCCCGGAATAGAGCGTGTCATCACCCATATTGGCGCCGTTATTGATGCCCGAGAGCACCAGATCGGGTTTGTAGCCGAGCAAGCCGGTCAGCGCCACATGCACGCAATCCGAGGGTGTGCCGTTGACGTAGCGAAAGCCATTGGCCGCGCTGAACACCGACAGCGGCCGCCCCAGCGTGAGCGAGTTGGACGTCCCGCTGGCATTCTGCTCGGGGGCGATCACTTCGATCTGACCCAAACCTTCACAAGCCTTGACCAAAGCATGCAGCCCGGGAGCAAGGTATCCGTCGTCGTTGGCGATAAGTATGCGCATGGCGGCATTGTAGGCATGCCGTCACCTGCGCGACCCACCTGCCCCCTGAAGCCTGCCTATCATCGTCACTAAATTTTTTGACTTGAACATCACGCGAAAGGTTGCCCCATGCATGCTTGGCTTTGTGAAGATCCGCTTGGCCCCGAGGCCCTGGTTTGGCGTGAGTTGCCCACGCCGAGCCCAGCCGCCGGCGAGGTCTTGGTGGCGATCAAGGCCGCCAGCCTGAACTTCCCCGACCTGCTGATCGTGCAGGGCAAGTATCAGATCAAGCCTCCCCTCCCCTTTGTGCCGGGCGCTGAGTTTGCCGGCGTGGTTGAAGCCGTCGGGGCTGGCGTCACAGGCTTCAAGTCGGGCGACGCCGTTGCCGCATTTGCGGGCACAGGCGGCTTTGGCAGCCATGCCTGCGTATCGGCCAAGCAATTGATGCCCCTGCCGGCCGGCTTCCCTTTTGAGGATGCGGCCGCCTTCATCTGCACTTATGCCACCAGCCACCACGCCCTGCTCGACCGCGCGGGCCTGCAAGCCGGTGAAACAGTGCTGGTCTTGGGCGCAGCAGGCGGCGTCGGCACGGCGGCCATACAGATCGCCAAGGCAGCAGGCGCACGCGTCATCGCAGCCGCCTCCAGCGATGAAAAGTGCGCGCAGTGCATGGCGCTTGGCGCCGACATCAGCATCAACTACAGCCAAGGTGATTTGCGCGCGGCCATCAAGGAAGCCACAGGAGGCAAAGGGCCCGATGTTGTCTTCGACCCGGTGGGCGGTGACTTGTTTGAACCGGTTTTCCGCTCCATTGCCTGGCGCGGCCGCTACCTTGTGATCGGCTTCGCCCAAGGTCAAATTCCCGCCTTGCCACTCAACCTAGCCCTGCTCAAAGGCGCTTCGCTGATGGGCGTGTTCTGGGGCGAGTTCGCCAAACGGGAACCCGCAGCCAATGCGCAGATGATGGGCCACCTCGCACATTGGTACGCGCAGGGCAAGGTCAAACCTGTGCTGGATTCGGTGCTGGAGATGGCGCAATTGCCAGCCGCATTTGCCCGCATGGCCAGCCGCCAAGTCATCGGCAAGGTCGTGCTGCACAACTGAGCCAAGGGCTGTGGCCGCAAAGGGTGAGGATTCGCCTTGCGGCCTCCTCCTGCTCGATATCTGCGCTTTGTGAGATACGATGAAAGCTATCTGGAACAATTCGTCATGGCAGTCAAAGTACTCATCATTGAAGACAACCCGGTTGCCCGCAGCTTTCTGTGCCGAGTGGTACGAGAGAGCTTCAGCGACCCGATGGAAATCATCGAGGCCGGCGACCTTGAAGGCGCCCGCCGACACACCGCCGCACTGGCCGAGAGCAGCCCCGGCGCGTGCTTCAAGCTGGTCCTTGTGGACCTTGAGTTGCCCGACGGCAATGGCATGGAGTTTCTGGCCGAGTTGGCGGGTACGACGACGATCAAGATCGTCACCACGCTTTACTCGGACGACGACCACCTTTTCCCCGCCCTGCAATGCGGCGCCGACGGCTATTTGCTGAAGGAAGACCGCTTCGAAGTGCTGGTCGAAGAGTTGCAGCGCATCGTGCGCGGTCAGCCGCCTTTGTCACCAGCCATTGCGCGCCGACTGCTGTCCCACTTCCGCCCCGGTGTGGCAAGTGACAGCAGCCCGATGGCACTCAACTCAGGTTTTGGCGCGCTGTCATCCACCGCCACCTTTGCCAGCGGCCGCGGCGTCGTGCTGGACCCACCACCCGAGTGGGAACGTCTGACCCCGCGCGAAAGCGAAGTGCTGACCTATCTCAGCAAAGGCTTCACCATCAAGGAAATCGCTAACCTGATGGGCATCAAGTGGTTCACGGTCAACGACCACATCAAGAGCATCTACAAAAAGCTCAACGTCTCCAGTCGCGCCGAGGCGGCCGTGCTGGCCAGCAAGCAAGGGCTGGTTTGAGTTAGAGCCAAGCGAAGACGCAAAGCAAAAGGGACCTGTCAAACAGGTCCCTTTTTTTGGTCAACGTTGTTGCGTTAACGATGCGCCGGGCAGCAAGCTCAAGCGCACAAAGAAAAACAGGCCCTTGAGGGGCCTGTTTTCTAGCAGACTAACAAGAGCCTGCATTTTCTTGGGGTGGCTGATGGGACTCGAACCCACGACAAACGGAATCACAATCCGTGACTCTACCAACTGAGCTACAACCACCGCTGAGACTCTCATTGTAGTACGACTTTTAGGTCGACTTAAGAGTTTTTGAAAAAAATTTGAAACTATTGAGCTTATTGCCTACCTGCAGATCGACTCACGCCGACAGGGCTCAAGCGCCCCGCCGCCATGAATCTGTCAGTATCAGCTTACTGCTGAGCCGCCGAAGCAGCCGCGCCAGGCGCCTTCACCACGGCCTTGAAACGCGCCTTCAGGGCTGCGAGGTAGGCCTGTGATTCAGCCGCGCTCCAGGCTTGCGCGTATTGCTGAGCAGCACGCTTGCCGTCGATCACAGCCGGATCACGATCTTGCAGCTTGTTGAGGCGCGCCACCACGTAGCTGCCATCGCCCGCATCCACGCCCACATAGGCCGGGAGCTTGCTGGCATCGGCCGCCAACACAGCCTCCAGAACCTTGCGCGGCAGACCGCGCGATTGCGCGCGCGACACCAGGGTCGGCTCACTCAGGCCTGCGGCATCGCCACCCTTCTTCAGGGCTTCGAGCTTGGCCTCGCCGGCCTTAGCTGCTTCCGCCGTGGCCAATTTGTTCAGCACCTGGGCACGAACGCGATCCCGCACCTCGGCCAAGGCTTGCATCTTGGCGGGGTTGTGCTGGACCACATGAGCGGCAGTCATCTGATTCGGCGCAGTCTCAACCGCCTCGGTGTTTCGCTTGTTACGCAGCGCGTCGTTACCGAACACAGCCTCCAGCAGCTTGGCCGATGCCAAGGGGCCCACAGCACCAGGTGCTGGCGTACGCTGCAGGGTGGCAGTAGCGATGCTCAGCTTGAGCTTGTCAGCCGCAGGCTGCAGGCTATCGGCCTGCTCGTAGACCATATTGCTGAACTGCTCGGCGGCTTCCGAGTAACGCTTTTGGGCCAGTTGCTTGCGCACCTCGGCCTCCACTTCGGCACGAACGGTGTCGAAGCCCTTTTTGTCGCCGCCACGCACGCCGGTCAGTTCGATGACGTGGTAGCCGAAGTCTGACTCGATGGGTGCGCTGATTTCGCCCTTCTTCATGGCGAAGACGGCGTCGTCAAAAGGCTTAACCATGGCACCACGACCAAAGAAGTCGAGGTCACCACCATTCACGGCCGAACCCTCATCTTGGGAGTTCTTGCGCGCCAACTCGGCAAACATGGCCGGGTTCTTGCGAGCCTGGGCAGACAATTCTTCTGCACGCGCCTTGGCTTTGCTGCGCTCTTCCGCAGAAGCCGACTTCTCGGCCTTGATCAAGATGTGGCTGGCGCGACGCTCTTCAGCCACGGCGTAGCGCGAAGCGTTCTCGTCATAGTATTTGCGCAGGTCTTCTTCGCTGAAGCTCACGCCCTTCTTCAAGGCCTCCAGGTCCAGCACCAAGTACTGGATTTGGGCGCTCTCGGGCAGCTGGAACTGCGCGGCATTGGCGGGGTCTTTGTAGAAGGCTTCCAGCTGCGCTTCGGTCGGCTCAATCTTGGCCGCAAAGTCCTTGGCGTCGAAGCGCTGCAATTGCAGCTCGCGCTGCTGCAGCAGTGCGTCAAAAGCCACATTGGCATTGGCGCTACTGGCCAAGCCAGAAGCCGTCACGCCCAGCGTGACTTGACGCAGGGTCAGGTCTTGCCGCAGACGCTCAACAAACATCTGCGAGCTCATGCCTTGCGCCGCAATCACTGACTTGTTGACGGAACCATCCGGGTTGCGCAGGAAGGCGAACTGCGGGTCATTCAGGAACAAGGACTGCAGGCGCTCATCGCTGACGATGAAATGCTGATCCTTAGCCGCTGCCTGCAGCACGCGCTCACGCACCAAGCCCTCCAGGGCTTCCTTCTGGGCTTCCGGCGAATCCAGCAGCTTGGGATCCAGATTGGGCATCTGCGCGCGCATGCGCTCAGCCTGCTGACGCTTGGCGTTATCCCACTCGGTTTGCGTGATCTTGTGGCCATCGACCGTCGCCACGCTGGCATTGGCGCCGTCCATAAAGCTCGTGTAGCCCTGCATGCCCACCAAGGCAAACGAAGGCAGGATCAGAATCAGCAGAATGAACTGAAACAGGCGCGTGTGTTTACGGACGAACTCAAACATCGAAAAACCTCAGACATGCATGCGAATGCGACAAAGGCGAACCGAGGTCCGCCTTTGAATGAGCTGGCATTGTGGTTGATGCCATGCACCAAATCGAAATCAATCGAACTTGGTACCGTACTTCCATTGAAATTTTTGGTGGGTGCTGACGGGCTCGAACCGCCGACCTGCGCCGTGTAAAGGCGACGCTCTACCAACTGAGCTAAGCACCCGGAAGGCCTGAAATTATACGGGATTAATTGACCGCATCTTTCAAAGCCTTGCCAGGACGGAATTTTGGCACCTTGGCGGACTTGATTTTGATGGCATCCCCCGTGCGTGGGTTGCGGCCCGCACGCGCAGCGCGCTTGGTGACGCTGAACGTACCGAAACCCACCAGCGACACCGTGCCGTTCTTCTTCAACGTGGTCTTGACACCGACTATCACTGCTTCCAAAGCCCGCGCCGCCGCAGCCTTGGAAATATCCGCTTGCGTGGCAATGTGATCGATCAGTTCAGACTTATTCACGAAGAGTCCTCTCAAATTTGAAATCAAGGCATGCGCTTGATGCCACGATTCATGGGGCTGGATGGGGCTGCATTTGCACCACGGCCACGCGAAAAAACCCGGCCGGAGCGCTTATCGGAACAAGCCGACAGTGGCGCAGGGAAGCGGATTCTATGGGATTCCGAAGGGCTTGGATTGCCGGGAAAAGTCCTGATACAAAGTGCTGGCATTTGTGCCCGGACACCATCTCAGCAGGCTTGCTTTTCGCACCACAAGGAACGAGGCCGAATTCAGAGCGGAAACTCGCTTGAACCCGTTTCAACGCAAGCCAAATCAGTTCATCGTGCCTTCGCGCGAATTTCGGGCAAGGCTTTTTGGAGGTAGTAAACCATGGACCAAATGGTCAGAATCACCGCCAAATAAATCAGCCAGGTGCCCCACAGTTTGGTCGAGATCAGGCCGAACAAGGGGCCATCAAACAGCAGGAAGGGAATCGCCACCATCTGCACCGTGGTCTTGAGCTTGCCGACCATATGAACGGCCACACTGCTCGAAGCGCCAATTTGCGCCATCCACTCGCGCAAGGCCGAGATGGTGATCTCGCGGCCGATGATGACCAAGGCCACCAAGGCATTGACTCGCCCCAACTCCAGCAAGATCAGCAGCGCAGCGCAAACCAGAATCTTGTCAGCCACCGGATCCAAAAAAGCCCCGAAGGCGGAGGTTTGATTCAGCTTGCGCGCCAGATAGCCGTCGAGCCAGTCCGTCAGCGCCACCAGCACAAAGAGGGCTGTGGCCAAGAGATTCTGGCTGTCTTTGGAGATGTCCAAATAGAACACGCCCACAATCAGCGGAATGGCGACGATGCGAGCCCAGGTGAAGAGCGTAGGCAGTGTGAAGAACATGCTGGGCATTGTGCACAACAAAAGGGCACGATTCCGGCTTCGCCTAGGCCCACTGTCGCTTTATTGATTCAAGCAGCCCGACTCAGTCCAGCGTACGCGGCTTGAAGCGGCGCTCGTCATTGAACAAAAAGGTCTCGGTGAACTTCCAGGGCTTGGGCATGGCGGCCACATTGCCAAAGGGTGCCGCACGGTGAATAGCCTCAATGGCCAATTGCACCGTCTCCGGCGCTTGGCCCGGCTTGCGCAACACATTGACGCGCTTGACGCTGCCGTCTTGGTTCAGCTCGACTTCCAGCACCGGAATGGCCAGCAAGATATCCGGCACCAAGCCCATATAGCTGCGCTCCGGATTGGCCGCCACCAAACGCTGCGCGGCTTGCAGGCGCAAATCATCAGGCTTACGCACCGCCTTGGGTGGTGGCAAGCTGACGCTGGGTTTGGCGCTGGGCCCGGGTGCGCTGGGCGAGCCGGGTGTCGGTGTGCGCCCACCCTGCCCGTCTCCGCTACTGGCCCCGCTCGGCGTAGCCGGACTGGATGGGCCCGTTGGGCTGACCGAGCCCGTGTTGACAGAGCAGCCGCCCAGCAAGGCCGCCAAGCCAAGCCCGAGGGCCAGATTCTTGAAGTCGTATTTTTCAGTGCTAGACATAGTTTTTTTCTCTGGCAATATATTCAGGCCCGGCCTCGCTGCAGCACACGGTAGATTTCCTCAGCAAGGTCGCGTGCTCTGCACTTCAGCCTTGTCGCTTGTTGCGAGCCAAGTCCTTCGGCAGGCGTCGCAAGCGCTGCTTGCTCGGTCCGGCCTCAGTGAAGCACGCGGTAGATCTCTTCGGCACGCTCGCGTGTTCTGCACCTCAGCCTTGTCGCTTGTTGCGCGCCAAGTCCTTCGGCGGGCGTCGCAAGCGCTGCTTGCTCGGTCCGGCCTCAGTGCAGCACTCGGTAGATCTCTTCTGGAAGCTCGCGTGTTCTGCACCTTAGTGCAGCACGCGGTAGATTTCCTCAGCAAGCTCGCGTGAAATCCCCTTCACCGTCGCAATCTCCTCCACGCTGGCTTGAGCCACCCCTCGCACACCGCCGAATCGCTGTAGCAGTTGGGCGCGCTTTTTGGGGCCAATACCGTCAATGTCTTCCAACCTCGAGCTGCCCGTGCGCACCGCCGCGCGCTTGGCCCGCATGCCGGTGATGGCGAAGCGGTGCGCCTCGTCGCGAATCTGCGCCACCAACATCAGGGCCGCCGAATCGCGCCCCAAACCGATTTTGCTGCGGCCATCGGCGAAGACCAGCTCTTCCAGGCCGACCTTGCGGCCCTCACCCTTTTCGACGCCAACGATCAAGCTCAGGTCCAGGCCCAGCTCCTCAAACACCTCGCGCGCCATCGAGACCTGCCCACGGCCACCATCCACCAAGACCAGATCCGGCAAGCGCCCGGTACCGAGCTGCGCGGCTTCGGCCAGCTTGCCGTAACGCCGAGTCAAGACCTGACGCATGGCGGCGTAGTCATCGCCACCAGTGATGCCTTCGATGTTGTAGCGGCGGTACTGGCTGCTCTGCATTTGGTGCGACTCAAACACCACGCAAGAAGCCATGGTGGCCTCGCCCGCGGTGTGACTGATGTCGAAACACTCGATGCGAAAGGCATCCAGCTCCTGCACCGACATATCCAGGGCATCGACCAAAGCGCGAGTGCGAGCCTGCTGCGAGCCCTCTTCAGACAAGAGACGCGCCAGCGCCAACTCCGCCCCCTTGACGCACATCTCTTGCCAGATGCGGCGCTGCGCACGCGGCTGCGCCTGCGTGGTGACCTTGAAACCGGCTTGCTCGGTCAGCGCCTGTGCCAGAGCCTCATCCACCGGCTCGCTGACAACGATCAGTGAAGGCACCGCCGCCTCCAGATAGTGTTGGGCCATAAAGGCCTCCAGCACCAAGCGCTCGGGCGAGTAGTCAACGGCTTGACCGGCGCCACCGTCCTCGTCCTCATCGGCCAGGCGCAGCGCCGTAGCTTCTTCGACATGCTTGGGGAAGAAGGCCCGGTCCCCCAGATGCCGGCCACCGCGCACCATGGCCAAGTTGACGCACGCCCGCCCGCCTTGCACCTTGGCCGCAAGGATGTCCACATCGCGGTCGCGCCCGGTGGCACTGTTTTCGTCCATGGACTGCTGCTGCAGCACCTTGGCCAGGGCCTGGATTTGGTTGCGCAGCTCGGCCGCTTGCTCAAACTCCAGGCGATCGGCATGCGCCATCATCTGCACCTGCAAGCCGTCCATCACCTCTTGGGTGTCGCCCAGCAAGAAGCGTTCAGCGTGGCTGACGTTGCGGGCGTAGTCCGGGCCTTGGCCCTCGGGCACGCAAGGGCCGGAGCAGCGGCGGATCTGATAAAGCAAGCAAGGCCGGCTGCGGTTATTGAAGACCGTGTCTTCGCAGCTGCGCAGCTTGAAAACTTTTTGGATCAGCTGGATCGATTCCTTCACCGCCCAGGCGCTGGGGAACGGCCCGAAGTAGCGATGCCGCCTATCCACCGCGCCGCGGTAGTAGCTCAGGCGCGGGAAGGCATGGCCACTGAGCTTGAGATAGGGGTAGCTCTTATCGTCCTTGAACAAGATGTTGAACTTGGGGTTCAGCGTCTTGATCAAATTGTTTTCCAGCAGCAAGGCCTCGGCCTCGGTGCGCACCACCGTCGTATCCAGGCGGGCGATGCGCGCCACCATCATGCCGATGCGGGTGCCGCCGTGGTCTTTCTGGAAATAGCTGGAGACGCGTTTTTTTAGGTGCTTGGCCTTGCCGACATAAAGCACCTGGTCTTGCGCATCGAAGTAGCGGTAGACGCCGGGCAAGCCGGGTAAAGCCGCCACCTGGGCAAGAATTTTCTCGCGGCGCTCGCGGGCGGCCTGCTCCATCTCTTGCACGCGCTGGGTCTCGGCGGCCTCGATGAGTTGGCGCTCGGCGCTCCACTCGGCTTGCTTTTGAGCGCCGAGTTGGGCTGCGTCATCGCTGGCAGTGGGGCCTGCAGTCGAACTGAGTGGGTCGGCTTGCCCCAGCGGCTGGTCTTTCGACACGGGTTCTTGCATCTCGGGGTCTGGCATCTCTGGCACTTGCATCAGCCGGATTGTGCCGCCCCGGATAATCCCCCCATGGGAATGCAATGGGATTTGTTTTGCCGGGTGATCGACAACTACGGCGACATAGGAGTCAGCTGGCGCCTGGCCCGCGATCTGGCCGCACGCGGCCAAGGGGTGCGCTTGTGGCTGGACGATGCCGCGCCGCTGCAGTGGATGGCGCCGCAGCCGCGCCCGGCGGGGATTGATGTCTTGCCCTGGGGTGACCCGGCGGCCGACCTCAGTGATAGCGATGTGGTGATCGAAACCTTCGGCTGCGAATTGCCCGGAGCCTTTATCGCCCGCATGGCCGCGCAAGCGCGCCCGCCCCTGTGGCTCAATCTCGAATACCTCAGCGCTGAGGCCTATGTAGAACGCAGCCACGGGCTGGCTTCGCCGCAATTCAGCGGCCCCGGGCGCGGCTTAGCCAAGTCATTCTTCTACCCCGGCTTCACCGAACGAACCGGCGGCCTCTTGCGCGAGCCCGGCCTGCTGCAAGCGCAGGCGCGCTTTGATGCCCAGGCTTGGCTGGCGGCGCAAGGCATCCAACGCCCCAAACCGGAAACGCAAATCGTCAGCCTGTTCGCCTACCCCAATGCCGCCCTGCCCGAGTTGCTGGACGGCTTGGCGCAGCAAGATTGCCTGCTGCTGGTCTGCGCCGGCCAGGTGCAAGAAGAAATGCTGGCACTGCGCCGCGCCCAGGCCTTGCCTGCAGGTCTGCAGTGGCAAGCCCTGCCCTACTTGAGCCAAAGCGACTTTGACCATTTGCTCTGGGCCTGCGACTTCAACTTCGTGCGCGGCGAGGACTCTTTTGTGCGCGCCCAATGGGCCGGCAAGCCCTTTGTGTGGCAGATTTACCCGCAGACGGACGGCGCCCACGCGCCCAAGCTGGAGGCTTTTATGGACCGCTGGCTGGCTGGGGCCGACAGCACGATGGCTGCCGACTACCGCCAACTCTGGCGCAGCTGGAACGGCCTGCAAGCCTGGCAAGGCCTGCCTTGGCCAGGGACTTTGGCATTGCGCCACGCCCAAGATTGGCGTGATCTTTTGACGCAGCAAAACGATCTCACCAGCCAGTTGCTCGGCCTCGCCCATAAAACAAGCTAAAATCCAAGGCTTTGCCGCGCCACGGGAAATCGTTTTCTGAATATTTCTTGCCGACGCGGGCAATGAATCAATTGCATTATTGGCCAGTAGGGGCGCGCATAGCATGCAAAAGCCCGCTGCGAGAGTGAACCAGGCTGAATCAGACGACAAGCCACTTTCGCGCCAAGCCAAGCCCCGTAACACCTGTCCATCCCAATATCGGAACGAACACCCATGAAGATTGCACAAGAAATCCGCGCCGGCAACGTGATCATGCACGGCAAGGACCCGATGGTCGTGCTGAAGACCGAATACAGCCGTGGTGGCCGTAACGCCGCCACCGTGCGCATGAAGCTCAAGAGCTTGCTGAACAGCTCGGGCACCGAAGTCGTGTTCAAGGCCGACGACAAGATGGACCAGGTCATCCTGGAAAAGAAAGACTGCACCTACACCTACTTCGCTGACCCGATGTATGTGTTCATGGACACCGAGTACAACCAGTTCGAAGTGGAAGCCGAGAACATGGGCGACGCCCTGTCCTACCTGGAAGACTCCATGCCCGTGGAAGTGGTGTTCTACGACGGCAAGGCCATCTCGGTCGAACTGCCCACCTCGCTGGTGCGTGAAGTGACCTGGACCGAGCCGGCCGTCAAGGGCGACACATCGGGCAAGGTTCTGAAGCCTGCCAAGATCTCCACCGGTTTCGAAATCCCCGTGCCAATCTTCGTGGCCCAGGGCGACAAGATCGAAATCGACACCCGCACGCACGAGTACCGCAAGCGCGTCTAATTGCTGCACGCAGCTTTAGACGAGTTCAAAAAAGCGCACCTCGGGTGCGCTTTTTTTATGTCAAGCAGGGATGCGCATGAGCCTTGATTCGCAACGATTGTTTGAGGCCTATGTGCACGACCAGCAGGACCTGCCCCTGCCGGGCTACGCGCTTGAAGCCCTGCCCCATCTCCGCCGCCACATCCCCTTGGGCGCGGCCGCGGACCATGAAGCCCTGCTGTGCTTCGCGCGCTTAAGCCCGGGCGACGAGTTAGCGCAGATCCAAGCGCAGATTGAGTTTTTCCGGGCCCGCAAGCAAGACTTTGAATGGAAGGTCTACGCGCTTGATCAGCCCACTGATCTCAAGCAGATGCTGGAGTCGCAAGGCTTTCTGGCCGATGACCCCGAGGTGTTCATGACTTACAGCCTGCGCGGCGCCAGCCGACCGGCGCGGGCGCTGCCAGCAGGGGTGGAGATTCGGCGCCTCAGCAGGCCAGAACAACTGGATGACATCTTGCAGGTGCAAGCGCAAATCTGGGGCCGAGACTTCGAATGGCTGCGGGCCAAATTGGCCACTAGCCTAGAACAGCCCGAAGCCATCAGCCTGTTTTGCGCCTATGCCGACGGCCAGTCCATCGCCAGCGGCTGGACCGACTATCCCGCCGGCTCACGCTTTGCCGAATTACATGGCGGCGCCGTCTTACCTGCCTGGCGCGGGCGCGGCGTCTTCTCTGCCCTGCTGGATGTCCGCATCAGAGACGCCGCCCAGCGCGGCTACGAGTGGCTGGCAGTAGACGCCGCACCGATGAGCCACCCGATTTTGCTGGCGCAAGGCTTCACGCCCGTCTGCATGACCTGGCCGCTGCGAAAAGCTCACACCCAAGCCTGCGCCGAATAGGCCCGGTCTTTGGCCAGCCAGACCTGATCGTGCCCGGCGCCGGCCGGAATCATCGGAAAACAGTTTTCCTCGGCTGCCACTTGCACGTCCAGGAAGAAGGGGCCATCAGAGTCCAGACAGCGCAGCAAGGCCACGTCCAGCTCCTCGCGCCGCGTCACCCGCAGCGCCTGCCAGCCAAAAGCCTGGGCCAGTGCGACAAAGTCAGGCAAGGCCTCGGTGTAGCTGTGGCTGTAGCGGCCCTCGTGGATCAGCTCTTGCCATTGCCGCACCATGCCCATGCGGCCGTTATTGCACAGCACCAGCTTGACCGGCAGGCGGTGCTGCACGGCGGTGGAAAGCTCCTGAATATTCATCAGCACCGAGGCGTCACCGCTGACGCACACCACCGGCTTGCCCGGATGTGCCACCTGCGCGCCGATGGCCGCGGGCAGGCCGTAGCCCATGGTGCCGGCGCCGCCTGAGGTCAGCCAGCGCCGCGGCCGCTCGAACTGAAGATATTGCGCCGCCCACATCTGATGCTGGCCCACATCGGTGGACACGATGGCATCGCGGCCGTTCAAAGCGGCCTGCAAGCGACTCATCAAGGCCTGAGGCAAGACCTGACCCTCGCAAGTGGACTCATCAAAATGCAACGAGCGGGCCGCGCGCCAGTGCTCGATTTGCGCCCACCATGAACTCAGGTCGGCTGCCTCCGCCTCACCCCAGGCATCCTCCAGAGCCACGAGACTAAGGCCGCAATCACCCAGCAAAGCCACATCGGCCCGGCGCACCTTGTTGATCTGCGTGGCCGCCACGTCCAGATGGATCACCTTGGCGCCAGGACAAAAGCGATCCAGGCGGCCGGTCACGCGATCATCAAATCGGGCGCCAACGCAAATGATCAGGTCGGCATGGTGCATGGCCAGATTGGCCTCCAGCGTGCCATGCATGCCCAGCATGCCGATGAACTGTGGCTCACTGGCCGGGAAGGCGCCCAAGCCCATCAGCGTCAAGGTGCAAGGCGCCCCGCTGCGGCGCAGCAAGCGTGCCAGGGCCGCGCAGGCGGTGTCTCCGGAGTTGATCAAGCCCCCGCCGCCGTAAAACACCGGGCGGCGCGCAGCACGCAGCAGCGCAATGGCGGCAGCCACTTGCTCGGGCGCTGGCGCTAAGGCCGTATCGCCTGACACAGCCCTTGGCAGCGGCGCGCAAAAAGGCTGCGACAGCGGTGCTAGCTGGATGTCTTTGGGAAAGTCCACCAGCACCGGCCCAGGGCGCCTACCGGCCGCACAGGCGAAGGCTTGTGCCACGGTGGTGGCGACCGCATCCGCCGCACGGATCTGCACATTCCACTTGGTCACCGGCTTGGAGATGCCCAAGGCATCGCATTCCTGAAAGGCGTCGGTGCCGATGGCGGTGGTGGCGACCTGCCCGCTGACGCACAAGACCGGCACCGAATCACACAAGGCGTCCAGCAAGCCGGTGGTGGTGTTGCTCATGCCGGGGCCGGAGGTCACAAACACCACGCCGACCCGGCCGGTGCTGCGCGCATAACCCTCTGCCGCATGGACAGCGGCCTGCTCATGGCGCACCAGCACGTGGCGCAGGCGCGGCTCGCCATGCAAGGCGTCATAAAGGGGCAGCACAGCGCCACCGGGGTAGCCGAACACGGTATCCACCCCCAGGCTCAGCAGGCTGGCGATGAGGGCTTGGGCGCCATTGGCGGCGCGGGTTTCAGAGGCGAGATTCATGCCTCCACTGTGCCCAAAGCCGGGCGGCAAAGGCTTTCGAAATTCTTGTGATAAAAACGAATTTCAGCAAATCCTCCTGCCAATTCGACATTTCACAGAATGAAACTGGATAAATTCGACTTTGCCATTCTGCGCGCGCTGCAGCAGGATGCCCGCATCAGCCTGCAAGAACTCAGCGCCCAAGTCGGCCTGACCAGTTCGCCCTGCTGGAGCCGCATCAAGCGCATGGAAGAAGACGGGGTGATTGAAGGCTATGCCGTGCGCGTGAACGCGGCCAAGGTTGGCCTGGCGGACACGGTGATCGTGCAGGTCACGCTGGACAATCATTCGGACCAAGCTTTGGCCGACTTTGGTCGCGCGCTGGAGCAAATTCCAGAAGTGCTGGAAGCTTTTTTGGTCTCGGGCGACTACGACTACTACGTGCGCATCGCGGTGGCAGACACACGCGACTACGAACGCTTACTGCGCGAGCGGCTCTACCAAATCCCCGGCATACGCCACAGCAAATCGAGCTTTGTGCTGCGCCAGCTCAAGCAGAGCCAGCTGCCGCTGCGCGCCGGGGGTGGTGGCTGAACTCAGTGTGTCCGCTTGGTCTTGGCTGCGGCCTTGACGCCGGACTTAACACCTGCCTTGGCGCTGGACTTGGTCCCCGCCTTGGCCTGGCTCTTGTTGCTCGCTTTTTTGGCGGTCTTGTTGCCAGACTTGGCCTTGGCCGCACTCTTGCCGCTGGCAGCCTTGCCCTTAGCCGCCTTCTGGCCAGACTTGGCGTTCTTGTCGGCGCGGGCCTTCTTGCTGCTTGCTTTGGCCTTGGCCTTGGCTGTAGGTGCCGGTGCAGGTACCTGCGCGGCAGGCTCAGGACTGACACGACCGGCCACCGCGGGCGGCATCGGCTGGTCCACGGCAATGGCTTGAGACTGCTGCGGAATTTGCTGCGCCAGGGCCACACTGCTCACCAAGCTGACCAGGGCCAAGAGCATCAATTTTTTCATCCAGGGACTCCAATAGGTTCAGATGCCAAATCGAGGAGGTGACGGCATCACTGCGCGCGATTTTAGTGGCGCGTCAACATGACCCGATCAGATGAACTCGCCTTCACGCATCCACTTGGTTGCCACCCACTTCTCACCTTCCAGCACCGGCGCGCCGCCGTGCAGAGTTTGCGTACTGGCGTCGGGCCGGTCGTAGCTGAAGAACACCGCATTGCCCTTGACGGGCGAGACGGCCAGCTGGATGTCCGGAAACACCGTGGCGCCCCCCGCCAGCGGCGTGTTGAGGTAGATCACCAGGGTGCCAACACGCTGCCCGCCGCGGGCCAGAATCGCCGGCGTGGCGGGATGCTCGGGGTCGAAGTAATCGTAATGCGGCTGATACTCGGCGCCGGGCCGGTAGTGCAGCACTTGCAGGCCTTCGCCGTTTTCCACCGGCCAGTTCAGCAAGGCGGCGATGCGGGCTTCGACGCGCGCAATCAAGCCGTCCTCACCGCGCCGGAAGAACATGCCGTCGCTGGTGCGGGCGCTGTTGACCTCGCTGCCACTGGCGGCGTCGGCCACCGTCTCTGAGCGCGTCAGGCGGGGCTCGGCCTGTGCGATCAAGGCATCGCATTCGGCATCGGACAAGATGCCACCAAACACCACCACCCGCGGTTGCGCCAGGGTCAGCAAAACCTTGACCTCATGCCCCTCCACCCACAAGCTGTTGGCGCCTTTGTTCAGCTCGGGCTCAGGCAGGCGACCCGAGGGTGGCAGGTTGCGCTGGGTCGCGGTGAATGCCTTCAGGGCGGGCAATTGCTGCTGCGCCTCCAGGACCTCGCGCAGGGCTTGATTGGCCACCGCTGCATCCCAACCGCTGGCACGCATCGCCGCCAGCACCTTGTCCTGGCCATGGCCTTCTTTGAGCTGCACTGCGATCCAGCGGCGCACTTCCACAGTCACCAATTGCTGCGACATCCCCTGTCCTTTCAATCCACGCGGCGACGGAATAACAAACGCTCGGGCGTCGACAACTCGGGCTCAAAGGCATAGCCCTCGGCATCAAAGCCCTGCAAGCCGGCCGGCGTATCAATCCGCTGAGTAATGGCGTAACGCGCCATCAGGCCCCGCGCCCGTTTGGCGAAAAAGCTGATGATTTTGTACTGGCCGTTCTTCCAGTCTTCGAACTGACATTCAATCACGCGCGGGCGCAGGCAGCGGCGGTCAGCGGCCTTGAAATATTCCTGCGAGGCCAGGTTCACGATGACAGGTGACACATCGGCCGCAGCCCGGGCATTCAGATGCTCGGCCAGGCCATCGCCCCAGAAGCTGTACAGGCTGGCACCGGCCGGATTGGCCAGACGCGCGCCCATTTCCAGGCGATAGGGCTGCACCAGATCAAGCGGGCGCAAGACCCCGTAGAGCCCCGAGAGAATGGCCAGGTGCTGCTGCGCCCAAGCCAGATCATCCAAGCTCATGGTCTTGGCCGAGAGGCCGCCGTACACATCGCCATCAAAGGCAAAGGCGGCCGGCTTGCTATTGGCATGATCAAAGTGCGGCACCCAGCTTTGATAACGGTCCACATTGAGCGTGGCCAGGTCCTCGGACAAATGCATCAAGGCCGCCACCTCGGCGGCCGACTTGGCCTTGAGGATTTGAATCAAGGCCTCGGACTGCGGAACAAACTGCGGCTGGGTGCTGAGGGCCTGAACCGACGCGGGGGTCGGCGTCTCATAATCGAGCGCCTTGGCGGGAGAGATCAAATAGAGCATGCAGACATTTTCGCTTTAGCAAAAACAAGCAAACCCGCCGCAGCGGGTTTGGGGCGTCAAAAAAGACGAGCTTACTTGGCCAGCAGCTGGTTCACCGAGCTGATATCGGCAGCGCTCAGCTGCCCGGAGGCTTGACGCAGCTTGAGGCCGTTGACGATGACGTCGTAGCGCGCCTTGGCCAGATCACGCTGGGTGGTGAAGAGCTGGAACTGCGCATTCAACACATCCAGGTTGACGCGCACGCCCACCTTGTAGCCCAGTTGCGTGGCTTCCAGGGCCAGCTTGGAGGACGACTCGGCCGCCTCGTACGCCTTGACCTGGGCGCTCAGAGACTGCACGCCAAAGAAGGCGCGCTTAGTGCCTTCGGACACGCTGCGGCGGGCGAAATCGAGGTCATTGCGTGACTTCTCTTCCAGCGCCAGCGTTTCCTTGATGCGGTTCTGATTGGCGCCACCCGAATAGAGCGGGTAGTTGATGGACAAGCCCACATTGGCCGAACGCGTCGTGCCTTCGCCAAAGGCGCGTGCAGCAGTGGCGTCCTTCAGACTGTTATTGCTGTTCTGCACATTGATGGCACCGCTCATGTCCACCGTCACGCCATCTACAGCGCGCGCCTTGGCGGTTTCCAGCGTGGCCACTTCAAGGCCCAGCTTGGCCTTGCGAATGGCGGGGTGCAACTCATCGGCCTGGCTCACCCAGGGCTCCACATTCACCGGCATCACGGCCGGCAGGGCCACCGGCACGGCCAGGGGCTTGGGCACCACACCAACACGGCCCACCAGCTGGTCCAGGGTCACACCCTTGACGCGCAGATCGTTGTCTGCGGCCAGTTCAGTGGCCGTTGCCAAGTCGTAGCGAGCCTGGGTTTCACGGGTGTCGGTGATGGTGGCGGTGCCGACTTCGAAGTTGCGCTTGGCCGAGGCCAGCTGTTCGGCGATCGCTGCCTTGGAGGCCTTGGCGGTGCCCAGGGCATCTTTGGCGGCCAGCACATCGAAATAAGCCTGCGCCATGCGCACGATCAAATCCTGCTCGGCAGCTTCCAAGTCGGCTGCGGCCACGCTGAGGCCACGCTTGGCTTGCTCGATGGTGCGGGCATTGGCGGGGTTGTACAGCGCGTACTTGCCCTGCAAGCTGCCTTGCACAACCAGCGAGTTGTAGTTGACGCCGTTGATGGGCTCGGTGCGCTGCACAGATGGGCCGACGCCAACGCCCAAGGTGGGCCGAGCCAGCGCCTCGGCCTGAGCTGCCTTGTACTGGGCCGAATCGGCCTGAGCGCGAGCCGACAGATAGCTGGCATCAAAGCCGCGCGCCGCGTCGTACAACTCCTGCAGGCTTTGCGCTTGAGCACCAGCGGCCGAGCCAAAGGCCAGCAGCAGCGCCAGGCCCAGGCGGTTCAAGGGGGTGAAACGCGATTGGATTGCACGACGGTCAGACATGGGCGTCCTTATGAACTTGGAGTTTGAACTTGAAGTAATCAATATCTTGGCACAGCCGGGTCCACGTCTTGGGACCATGCATCGATGCCGCCGGCGAGGTTATAGACGGAATCAAAGCCCTGGCGCTGCAAAAATGCGACGACTTGCAGACTTCGCATCCCGTGATGGCAATAACAGACGATGGGCTGCGCCGGGTCCAGCTCGCCAAATCGCGTCGTCACCTGCCCCATGGGCATCAGGTTCGCACTGATGCCATCAAGGCGGATGCTGGCCAGCGCGGCCTCCCAGGGCTCGCGCACATCCAGCAGCAACGGTTTGAGCTCGGGGCCGGCTTGGCACATTGCCAGCACCTCGCGCGGGCCGATTTGTTGCATCGAGCTCAGAAGCTGAAGCTGCTGTGCTCGGCAAAACCGTGCAAGCGCGGCGCGGCAGTGTCGAACAAGACTACGCTGTTGAACTGCTTGTCGGCTTGGCGGGTCACCAGGGTGGCGCGCATCACCGGCGCGTCGCCCACGATGGCCAGCAGGCGGCCGCCAACCTTGAGCTGATTCAACAATTGGGCCGGCACCTCAGCCACCGAGCCCGACAGCAAAATCGCGTCGAACGGTGCTTCGCCAGGCAAGCCAGCAAGGCCGTCTTGCGCCTGCACCACCACATTGCGCACGCCCGAGCGGCGCAGATTCTCTTTGGCCAGCGCCACCAGCTCAGGATTGCTTTCCAGGCTGAAGACGCGCTGGGCGCGGTGGCCCAGCAAGGCGGCCATGAAGCCGCTGCCGGTGCCGATTTCCAGCACCTTCTCGTGGCGCGCCACATTCAGGGCCTGCAGCAAGCGGGCTTCAACCCGCGGGGGCAGCATTTGCTGGCCACCGGGCAGAGGGATTTCCGTATCCATGAAGGCCATGGTCTTGTAGACGGCAGGCACGAAATCTTCGCGCTTAACCACGGCCAAAAGCGCCAGCACGCCCGCGTCCAGCACATCCCAGGGGCGGATCTGCTGTTCGATCATATTGAAGCGGGCTTGTTCGATATTCATCTTATTTCCTCGTCAAAGGACATCATCGTCCGGTCGGTCTGCGGCAATTTTAGTGGCCCGCAAACTTAGCCTTGAACCAATTCGCCAAATCATCCAGATAGCAATAGATCACCGGCACCACCACCAGGGTCAGCAGCGACGAGGTGATCACCCCGCCGATCACGGCCTGCCCCATCGGCGCGCGCTGCTCCGAGCCCTCGCTCAGCGCGAATGCCAGCGGCACCATGCCGAACACCATGGCCAGCGTGGTCATCAAAATCGGCCGCAGCCGCACCTTGGCGGCGTGCAGCAAAGCCTCCTCGCGGCCCATGGGCTCGGCGTCCACCCCGTAAGCATGCTCACCCTGGCGCGATCGAATCGCGAAGTCGATCAGCAAAATCGCGTTCTTGGTCACCAAGCCCATCAACATGACGATGCCGATGATGCTGAACATATTCAGCGTCGAGCGGAAAGCCAGCAGCGCCAGCACCACGCCGATCAAGGTCAGCGGCAGCGAACTCATCAAGGCCAGCGGCTGCAAAAAGCTCTTGAACTGGCTGGCCAGAATCATGTAGATGAAGATGATGGCCAGGCCTAGCGCGCCCACGGCGTAGGCGAAGGACTCGTTCATATTCTTGGTCGAGCCGCCAAAGCTGTAGCGGTAGCCAGGCGGGAAGGCGGTGTCGTCCAGCACGCGCTTGATCTCAGCCGAAATCTCACCGGAGCTGCGGCCCAGGGCGTTGGCGTCGATGGTGATCTCGCGGTTCATATCGCGCCGGTTGATCTGGTTCGGACCCGTAGAGGGGCGCACATCAGCCACCTGACTCAGGCGCACCACGCGCGGCGTGCCGTCGGAGGCGGCCGCCACATTGATGGGCATGCGCTGCAGATCGGCAATGGCGTCGCGACTGTCGGGGCCGAGCCGCACGATCACGTCGTAGTTCTCGCCATCGGGCGCCCGCCAATTGCCCACCGTGGTGCCGGCCACCATGGTGCGCAAGCTATTCGCCAGGCTGTTGACATTGAGCCCCACATCGGCCGCCGCGTCGCGCTTGACCTCCACCGACACGGTGGGCTTGTTCGGTTTGAGTGTCGTATCCAGATCCACCAGGCCGGGGATCTTGAGCAAGCGGGCTTGTACCTGCTTGGAGATGCGCTCCAACTCCCCCAGGTCCGGCCCTTGAATGGAGAACTGCAAGCTCTTGCCGCCACCCAAATCGGTCTGCCCGATATTGGTGACCGTGATGCCGGGAATGCGCGCCAGCTTCTCGCGCATGGGCGTGACCAGCTCATTGACGCTCAGCTTGCGGTCCTTGCGATCCTGCAGGCGCACATAGGTGGCGCCGTAGATCTTGCCGGCCGCAAAGCCGCTATTGATGGTGGTGACGGTGTAGAGCACCTCAGGCATCTGGCGCAGGGCCTGGTCGATCTGCTTGGCGCGGGCCTCGGTCACTTCCAGGGCGGAGCCGACGGGGGTGTAGAAGTTGATCTGCGTCTCGGACATATCCGCCTTGGGCACGAACTCCTTGCCTACGGCGGACAACAAGGCACAGCTGCTCAGCAAGGTGGCCAAGGCAATGGCCAAGGTCTTGCCCTTGTGGCGCAGGGACCAGACCAAGACCGTTTGGTAAACCGCCGACAGCCATTCGGTGAAGCGATCAAAGGCGCCAGTGATGCGGCCCAGGGTCCTGTCGTACAAGGTCACCGGCGGGCCTTTGTGCACGCCATGCGCTTGCGGGTCGTGCCAGACGCTGGAGAGCATCGGGTCCAGGGTGAAGCTGACGAACATCGAGATCAGCACCGCCGCAACGATGGTGATGCCGAACTCGTGAAAGAACTTGCCGACGATGCCGCCCATGAAACCGATGGGCAAGAACACCGCCACGATGGACAAGGTGGTGGCCAGCACCGCCAGGCCAATCTCTTGCGTGCCGTCCAGCGCGGCCTGCTTGGGTGAGGCGCCCATCTGCACATGGCGCACGATGTTCTCGCGCACCACGATGGCATCGTCAATCAACAAGCCCACGCACAGGCTCAAGGCCATCATGGTGATGTTGTTGATGGTGAAGCCGAAGATGTACATGAACAAGAAGGTGCCGATCAGCGCAATCGGCAAGGTCAGGCCCGTGATGATGGTGGAGCGCCAGGAGTTGAGGAACAAGAAGACGATCAAGACCGTCAGCGCCGCGCCCTCGAACAAGGTGCGCTGCACATTGGCCACCGAGACGCGAATGGCGCGCGAGTTGTCGCGATTGACCTCCGTGCGAATGCCTGGGGGCATGCTGGTCTGCGCGTTCTTCAGGGCGGCGTACAAGCCATCCACCACCTCGATGGTGTTCTCGCCCTGGCTCTTTTGCACGCTCAGCAAGACGGTGCGCTGGCCGTTGTAAAGCGCCAGGCTTTCCACTTCCTGCGGGCCGTCCACCACATCGGCCACTTGCCAGAGCTTGACCGAGGCGCCGCTCTTGCGCGCCACCACGATGTCCTTGAACTCCTCGGGCCGCTTCAGGCGGGCATTGATCTGCACCACCTGTTCTTTCTCGAGCGAACGCAGATTGCCCATGGGCAGTTCCTGGTTCTCGCTCTTCACCGCCGCCAGCACTTGGTCCACGGTGATGCCCATGGCCTCCATGGCCTGCGGCCGCAAACGTACCTGGATCTGGCGCTGCAGGCCGCCCACCAAGCTCACCGAGCCGACGCCGCGCACATTCTCCAAGCGCTTGAGCAAGACCTGCTGCGCCCAGGTGCTCAGCTCTTGCGTGCTGTGCTGATCACCATCACTCAACACCGCCACATTGAAGATGGGCGTGCTTTGCGGGTCAAAGCGCGAGACGCGCGGCTCTTTGACTTCGTCACGCAGCAAAGGCCGGATCAGCGCCACCTTCTCACGCACGTCTTCGGCGGCCTTGCGGCCATCCACATCCAGATTGAACTCGATGATGACCACCGAGCTGCCCTCGTAAGAGCGCGAGGTCAGTGCACTGATGCCCGCCACCGTGTTGACCGCCTCCTCCACTTTCTTGGTGACTTCGCTCTCCACAATCTCCGGCGAGGCGCCGGGATAGTCCATCTGCACCACCACGGTGGGGAAGTCGATATTGGGGAACTGGTCAACGGACAGGCGCTGATAGCTGAACAAGCCCAGCACCACAAAGGCCAGCATGACCATGACGGCCATGACGGGGTTTTGAATTGAAACGCGGGTGAACCACATGCTCGGTGCTCCCGGCTCAGCGCTGTGCGCCGGAGGCTGGCTTGGCGGATGAAGCGGCTGGCGCCGTCGCATTCACAACCGCATTCACCGTCGCCAAGGTCACCGGCGTGCCATCGGCCACCAGGCCAGCCGTACCGGCCAGCACCTGGCTGCCTTCGACCAAGCCCAGGCCCGCGCTCGTACGCACTTCCACCGCGGCCTTGCCGCCGACCTCGCCCGCCGGGCCCACATCCACCGTCACCGCCTGAACCTTGCCGCCGTCAATCTTCAGCACATAAGGCCGCGCTTTTTCCAGACGCAAGGCCGATTGCGGCAGCACCAAGGCCTCATGCTCGTCCAGCAAAAGCTTGCCGCGCGCGAACATGCCGTGGCGCAAACCCGGCTGACCAGGGATGCTCAGATAAACCAAAACCGCGCGGGAACCGGCCTGCGCCATCGGGCTGATGCGGCTCACCACCGCTTGCACATCCTGCGCCAGGCCTTCCACCTGCAGCCGCGCCTTGGCGCCCACCCGCACCGCAGCCGCGAACTCGGGCGCCAAGGTGGCTTCCATTTCGAGCTGACTCAAATTGACGATCTCCAGCACCTTGGCATCAATGGCCAGGCGCTCACCCGGTTGCGCAAAGCGCTGCGAGACCTGGCCAGAAATGGGGGCGATCAAACGCGCATCGGCCTGGGCTTTGCGCGCCAGCTCCACCGCCGCCATGGCGGCCATCAAGTTCGCTTGGGCTCCCGCCTCACTGGACACGGCTTGCTCCATGGCCGTGGGCGAGATAAAGCCTTGGGCCACCAGGGCCCGGTTGTTCTCCAGCGTGCGCTTGGCAATATCGAGCTGCGAGCGGCTGGCGGCAGCCGTCTGCTCGGCCTGGCGCAGGCGCCAGTTCAGTTCGGTGGCCTCAATTTGGCCCAGGGATTGGCCGGCACGCACCGTGTCGCCCTCGCGCACGCTCAGCTGGGCCAGTTCGGCCGCGACCTTGGCCTTGATCACCGCGCTTTCCAGCGCGCGCACATTGCCCGAGATATCCAAGCTGCTGACGAAGCGCTGGCGCTTGAGCGTCAGCACATCGATGGCGGCCAACTCCAGCCCGAGGGCGGGCTTGGCGGCAGCCTGCGAGGCCGCCGCAGCGGCCTGCCGGGATTTCATGACATTGACACCCACCACACCCGCGCCCACCAGAACCGTCAAGGGCAGCGCAATCTTCAACCAAGTCTTCATCGAGAACATTCTTTCGTGAGCGGAGGGATCGGTGGGGTTAGTGAACTTGAGGCTGCCGCTTGCGGATGGCACAGGCCGCGCAAGAGCAGATCCAGATGCACGGCCAACACGGCCGGCGGGTCGATGCTCGGGCCCTGCAACTGATGCGGACCAAAAGCCTGTTTGAACAAAATCATGTGCAGCATGGGGCCGATCAAGACATTGACCGTTTCATCCACCGGCACGGCGCGGAACTCACCTTGGTCAATGCCGCGCCGCAGCAAGGCACCCAGCACCTGGTGGGTAGGCAAAATCACCTCGTCCATATAGAACTGCGCCAACTCGGGGAAGTTGCCCGCCTCGGCCAGCATGATTTTGCAGATGCCGCCCAAAGCGCCCTGCCCGACCTGGCAGAGCCAATCTCCCATGACACGGCGCAGCAAATCGGCGCTGCTGCCAGTGTGCAGGGCCACTTGGCTGGCGCTGTCGGCAATATGAATCGCGAGGCTGTTGCGAACCACCGCCTTGAACAGCTCTTCTTTGCTGGGGTAGTAGCGGTAGAGCGTGCCCTTGGACACCCCTGCTCGGGCCGCCACCGCCTCGCTGCGCGTGGCAGCAAAACCGCGCTCGACGAACAAGGCCAGCGCCGCGTCCAGCAATTCCTGCGGGCGCGCTTGTTTACGCCGCTGGCGCGGCGGCGTGGCAGTTGGCGATGCTGAAGACGAGGCGGCGTTCAAAAGCGGGTGTGCGGCGGTGAAGGAATCAATCCGTGAGCGAGCGAGCGAACAGGACAAACAATCCGGCAAGCCAGACGCCACAGAGTTATTGACTGATCGGTCAGTAATGTATTCGCCCGGCCCGGCCGGGGTCAATCCTTGCGCGCCCTCAAACCACAGCCTCTTCTTCTCTTAGCGGGCCACAGCCGGGAGCCAAACGATCGATTCAAGCGGCGCCCACGCGGAAGGGAGCTGACACAGGCGCACGCTATCATCGCGCCCACCTCGAAACTGGAGTTTGCGTTGGATACTGTGTTGTTGATCAAGGCCGCGATCATGGGGATCGTTGAAGGCCTGACCGAGTTCTTGCCGATTTCTTCCACCGGCCATTTGATTTTGACCGGCTCCCTGCTGGGTTTTGACGACGCCAAGAGCAAGGTCTTCGACATCGCCATCCAAACCGGCGCCATCTTTGCCGTCATCCTGGTGTACTGGCAGCGTCTGCGCGACACCGTCGCCGGCCTGGGCTCCGACGCACGCGCCCGCCGCTTCACCAAAAACGTGGCCATCGGTTTCTTCCCGGCCGTGGTGCTGGGCCTGCTGTTCGGCAAGGCCATCAAGGCGCATCTGTTTACTCCCACCGTGGTGGCGAGCACCTTCATCATCGGCGGCTTCATCATCTTGTGGGCCGAGCGCCGCCAAAGCGCAGTGGTGCGGGTCGAGAACGTGGACGATATGAGCCCGCTGGATGCCCTGAAAGTGGGCATGCTGCAATGCCTGGCCATGGTGCCCGGCACCAGCCGCTCAGGCGCCACCATCATCGGCGGCATGCTGATCGGCCTGTCGCGCAAGGCGGCCACTGATTTCTCCTTCTTCCTGGCCATCCCGACCCTGATTGGCGCCGGTGCCTACAGCCTGTACAAGGAACGTGCCCTGCTGAGCACGGCCGATCTGCCCATGTTCAGCGTCGGCCTGCTGTTCTCCTTCCTGAGCGCCTGGGTCTGCGTGCGCTGGTTGCTGCGCTATATCTCCAGCCACAGCTTTGTGCCCTTTGCCTATTACCGCATCGTCTTCGGCGTGATCGTGCTGGCCACGGCCTGGAGCGGGCTGGTGGTTTGGGCGGATTGATTTCGCCCCAGGTCATCGCAGCCTGAGCCCTTCAGGCTGCAAGGACTGACTGCAACTGCCGGGCGTGGGGCTTTGTCCGCGCCACGCGAGGGTGACTCAAGCCCGCCCCGGCATCAGCCTGACACCCAAGGCTAAAATCGCCGGATGACGATCACCCTCAAAACCGGCTCCGACATCACCGCCCTGCGCATCGCCGGGCGCCTGGCTTCCGAAGTGCTGGACATGCTGACACCGCATGTCCAACCCGGCATCACCACCGAACAACTCGACAAGCTGGCGCATGACTACATCGTCAATGTGCAGCAAGCCATTCCCGCGCCGCTGAACTACACGCCCGCGGGCTATATCCCCTACCCCAAGTCCATCTGCACCTCGGTCAACGATGTGATCTGCCACGGCATCCCGAATGATCGGGCGCTGAAGAATGGCGACATCGTCAACATCGACGTCACCGTGATCAAGGACGGCTGGCACGGCGACACCAGCCGCATGTTTGTCGTGGGTGACAAGGGCTCCATCGCCGCCAAGCGCCTGTGCGCCTTCACCTATGAAGCCATGTGGAAGGGCATTGCCAAGGTCAAGCCGGGCGCTTACTTGGGCGACATCGGCCACGCCATCCAGACCTTTGCCGAAAACGCCGGCTTCAGCGTGGTGCGCGAGTTCTGCGGCCACGGCATCGGCCAGGTCTTCCACGAAGAACCGCAAGTGCTGCACTACGGCCGCCCCGGCACCCTGGTGCAACTCGAGCCCGGCATGGTGTTCACCATCGAGCCCATGATCAACCTCGGCCGGCGCGAGATCAAAGAACACAACGACGGCTGGACCATCAAGACCAAGGATCGCTCCTTGTCTGCCCAGTGGGAACACACGCTGATCGTGACCGACACCGGCTACGAGGTGTTCACCCTGTCGGCCGGTAGCCCGCCGCCGCCGGCCTTCATCACCGCCACCAGCACCTGAGGCCATGGGCAAGCTGCCCGCGCCTGCGCTCGCTGCGCCACTCAGCAGCGCCGATATGAGCGACCTGCGTCAACGTTTCAAGGCCGGCAAAAAGGCCTTGCTGGACGAATTCGCCCAGGCCCGCCCCACGCTGACCGCATCGGCCACGCTGCTGCGCCGCTTGGCGCGCCATGTTGATGCGCATCTGCAGCTACTCTGGGCCGCGGCGCAAATGCCGGCCGGCGCGGCGCTGGTGGCGGTGGGCGGCTACGGGCGGGACGAGCTCTTCCCCTATTCCGACGTGGATGTGCTGGTGCTGCTGCCCGATGGGGTGGAGGCCCATACCAGCGGCGCCATCAAGTCCGGCATCGAAGCCTTCATCACCGCATGCTGGGACACCGGCCTGGAGATTGGCTCCTCGGTTCGCACACTGGACGAATGCCTGATCGAAGCCGGCGCCGATGTGACGGTGCAGACCGCCTTGCTGGAGTCACGCTTGCTCTGCGGCGCCCGCGCCCTGCACAAGCAGATGGAAGCGCAGCTGATGGCCAGCATGGACGCCAGCGCCTTCCTGCGCGCCAAGACGCTGGAAATGCGCCAGCGCCATACCAAGTACGAGGAAACGCCCTACTCGCTGGAGCCCAACTGCAAGGAAAGCCCCGGCGGCTTGCGCGACTTGCAAGTGCTGATCTGGATCGCCCGCGCCGCGGGCTTGGGGCAGACTTGGCGGGAGCTGGCGGCCAAAGGCCTGATCACCAAGTTTGAAAGCCATCAGCTGCAGCGCAACGAAGGCCTGCTCAAGCTGATCCGCGCCCGCCTGCACCTGATTGCCGGCCGCCGCGAAGACCGCCTGGTGTTCGATTTGCAGACCGCCGTGGCCGAGAGCTTTGGCTACACCGCCAGCAAGGCGCAGCGCGCCTCCGAGGTGCTGATGCGGCGCTACTACTGGGCCGCCAAGGCCGTCAGCCAACTCAACCAGATTCTTCTGCTGAATCTGGAAGAGCAGGTCAATGGCTCGCAACAAGGCCTGATGCGCAATATCACGCCCGAATTCCTGGACCGCGCCGGCATGCTGGAAGTGGCCAGCGACGAGCTCTACCAGCAGCAGCCCCACGCCATCTTGCGCACCTTCTTGCTGTATCAGCAAACCCCTGGCATCAAGGGCTTGTCGGCGCGCACCCTGCGCGCGCTCTACAACGCCCGCGAGCTGATGGATGCCAAGTTCCGCCGCGACCCGGTGAACCGCGCCACCTTCATGGAGATCCTGCGCCAGCCCGAGGGCCAAACGCATGCCTTCCGGCTGATGAACCAGACCTCGGTGCTGGGCCGCTACTTGTGGGTGTTCCGCCGCATCGTCGGCCAGATGCAGCATGACCTGTTCCACGTCTACACGGTGGATCAGCACATCTTGATGGTGCTGCGCAATGTGCGGCGCTTCTTCATCCCCGAGCATGCGCATGAGTACAGCTTTTGCTCGGCCCTGGCCGCGCAGTGGGACAAGCCGGAGCTGCTCTACATCGCCGCCCTTTTCCACGACGTAGCCAAGGGCCGTGGCGGCGATCATTCGGACTTGGGCGCCGTCGAGGTCAAACGCTTCTGCCGCGACCACGGCCTGAACAAGGACGATACGGCGCTGGTCTGCTTCATGGTGCAACACCACCTAACGCTTTCCCGTGTGGCCCAAAAAGAAGACCTGTCCGACCCCGAGGTGATTGCCGCTTTCGCCGCCAAGATGCGAGATGAGCGCCACCTCACCGGCCTGTATTTACTCACCGTGGCCGATATCCGCGGCACCAGCCCCAAGGTCTGGAATGCCTGGAAGGGCAAGCTGCTGGAAGACCTCTACCGCGTCACCCTGCGCGCCCTGGGCGGCGCCCGGCCGAATGCCGATGCCGAAATCGAGGCCCGCAAACATGAGGCCCGCAATGCCCTGGCCCTGCACAGCATGTTGCCCGGCACCGAGGCCCCGCTGTGGGAGACGCTGGAGCTGAGCTACTTTGCCCGCCACGAAGCCAGCGAACTGGCCTGGCATGCGCGCTCGCTCTGGCGCCATGTGGGCGCGGGCCAGGCCATCGTCAGCGCCCGACCCTCACCGGTGGGCGAAGGCTTGCAGGTGTTGGTCTACTCGCCCGACCGGCCCGATCTGTTCGCCCGGCTATGTGGTTACTTCGACGGCGCCGGCTTCAATATCCTCGACGCCAAGGTGCACACCACGCGCAATGGCTATGCGCTGGACACTTTCCAGGTCGCCAGCCCGGACCTTGACCTGCATCACCGCGATCTGGTCTCGCTGGTGGAAACCAAGCTGAGCCAGACCCTCAATGCGGCCGGGCCTTTGCCGGAGCCGCGTCGGGGCCGCCTGTCGCGCCGGGTCAAGAGCTTCCCCTACACGCCGCGCATTGCGCTGCGGCCGGATGAGCGCGGGCAGCGCTGGTTGCTGTCCATCAGCACCACCGATCGCGCCGGCTTGCTCTATGCCATTGCCCGCGTGCTGGCGCGCCATGGCATCAATTTGCAGCTGGCCAAGATTTCCACGCTGGGCGAACGGGTCGAAGACACGTTCCTGGTCGACGGTCCCTCCCTGCAACTCAACCGCGCGCAGTTGCAGATCGAGAGCGAATTGCTCGACGCCATCGCCTTGCCCAAGTAAGCCAAAGACCAAATTGAAATCATGAGCCCACGCCCACAAGTCATCGACGCGGCGCAGGCCCTGGCCGCCCCACAGGCATTCGACGCCGTCATCGACGTGCGCAGCCCTTCCGAGTTTGCCGAGGATCACTGGCCCGGCGCCCTCAACTGGCCGGTGCTGGGTGATGAGGAGCGCCGCATCGTCGGCACGCTCTACAAGGCCTCGCCTTTCGAAGCGCGCAAGCTCGGCGCCGCCTTGGTGGCACGCAATATCGCCAAGCATCTGGACACCCACGGCGCGGACTTGCAACGCAATTGGCGCCCGCTGGTCTACTGCTGGCGCGGCGGCCAGCGCTCCGGCGCCATGCATTGGTTCTTGGGCCAGATCGGCTTCAAGTCCCTGCAATTGGTGGGCGGCTACAAGGCCTACCGTGCGGAAGTGCGATCCGGCCTGGAAACCATGCCGCTGGGCCTGCAGCTGCGCGTTTTGTGCGGCCGAACCGGCACGGGCAAAACCCGTTTGCTGCAGGCGCTGCGCGCCCAGGGCGGCCAGGTGTTGGACCTGGAAGGCCTGGCCCTGCACCGTGGCTCGGTGCTGGGCGCGCTGCCGGGCCAGCCCCAGCCCAGCCAGAAGCGCTTTGACTCCCTGTTGTGGCAAGCCCTTAAGTCCATGGACCTGAGCCGGCCCATCTTCGTGGAAAGCGAAAGCCGCAAGATCGGACAGCTGCGCCTGCCCGAACCCCTGCACGCTGCCATGCGTGCCAGCGCCACGATTTTCTGGGTCGACATGCCCGACGAGGCCAGAGTGCAGTTGCTGCTGCAGGACTATGCCCATTTCATCCAGCAGCCCGAGGCCTTCTGTGCACTGATGGACTGCCTAGTGACCCTGCGCGGCCGCCAGAAAGTGGAGCGCTGGCAAGCCCTGGCTCGCGACGGCGACTTCGCCAGCGTCTTCGCCGAGCTGATGCGCGAGCATTACGACCCCGGCTACGAACGCTCACTCAGCGGCCACTATCCCCAGCTGGCGCAAGCCCAACGCTTGCATCTGGCCGATGGCGAGAGCGCCAGCCTGAACGCAGCGGCCGCGCAATTGCTGCAAGGTTGAGGCGCGCAGCATCCCGCCAAAACCCCAAGGGCGCCGAGGCGAGCAGCGGTCAATAATGCAGCGAAGAGTTTTTCCGATCCGGACCTGACTTGATGTTGCTCAAGCCGCTTTGGCGCGCTGCGCGGCATCATCCACGCTGACACATCATGCCCATGCTCGAAACCGAAAAAGCCCTGCAGCAATCACGCCAGTTTGGCGTCAAGCCCATTCCCCTGTTGCGGCCGCTGGGCTGGCTGGCGCGGGGCTGGCAAGATCTGCTGCGCTGCCCGGGCGCCTCGCTCCTGCACGGCCTGGCGATGGCCCTGGTGGGCGGTCTGATTCTGTGGCTGGCCCGCGATCGTTTCTGGTTGCTGGCCGGCGCCTTCAGCGGCTTTTTGCTGGTGGCACCCATTCTGGCTACCGGCCTGTATGTGATCAGTCGTGATCTTGAGATGGGCCGCGAGCCCAGCCTGGCCCATGTCATCGAAGCCTGGCGCCCGCGCGATGGCCGCTTGGTTGTCTTCGGCGTGCTGCTGGCGTTTGCCGGCATTGGCTGGGTCACCACTTCGGCCGCCCTGATCACCGGTTTTGCCGAAGCCCCGATCAACACACCCGATCAATTTTTGCGCCATGTGGTGCTGAATGAAGACTCGCATCTGTTTGAGGCCTGGCTGGGCCTGGGTGCCTTGCTCGCCGCGCCCATGTTTGCCTCCACCATGATCGCGGTGCCGCTGATGCTGGACAGCAAGGTCGGTGAAGTCAGCATCCTGGGCGCGGTGTTCACCAGCTGGCGGGTGGTGATGGAATATCCGGCCCCCGTGGCCTTGTGGGCCGCCCTGATCATGCTGCTGACCCTGTTGGGCATGGCTTCGGCCATGCTGGGTTTGATCGTGGTCCTACCCTGGTTGGGCCATGCCAGCTGGCATGCCTACCGCGACCTGGTGAAGAAAGCGCAGTAGTCGCCATGTTTGGATACACCGAGCAACAAATCGCCCAGTTCGGGCTGACCTGGGGCGTCACCGCCTTCATGGTCTATATGATTTTCATCATCCTGCAGCTGGCTCGCGAGTCCAAGGCCGGGCGCTTCGGCACCTTTGTGCTCTTGCTGGCCCTGGGCTTCGGCATGATCGGCTTCATTGCCAAAGGCATCATCAAATGGTGGATGAACGGATGAACAAGGCATGAAGCCCATCGACAAACTGCGCGCGGCCAGCCGCAGTTTCAAGCACAGCAATTTCGAGGACGTGCAGGCCCTGATCACCGGCACCTTGTTCGTCGCCCTGGGCGTAGCCTTGTTCAAGCAAGTCGGCATGTTGACCGGCGGCACGGTGGGCATCGCCTTTCTGATTCACTACGCCTCGGGTCTGCCTTTTGGCGCCCTCTTCTTCACCATCAATCTGCCCTTCTACTGGCTGGCCTATCACCGCATGGGCCCGGCCTTCACCGTCAAAACGGTGCTGGCCGTGGGGCTGATGTCGGTGCTGAGTGAGATCTTGCCGCGCTGGCTGCAGTTCAGCCTCCTCAATCCCATCTTCGCCGCCATCGCCGGGGGCTTGCTGATTGGCGCGGGCATGCTGATTCTGTTTCGCCACCGCGCTTCGCTGGGCGGGCTCAATGTGTTGGTGCTCTATCTGCAAGAGAAAAAGGGCTGGCCAGCCGGCTATGTGCAGGCCGCGCTGGACGGGCTGATCTTGCTCAGTTCACTGGCCTTTGTGTCGCCCAGCCGTGTGGCCCTGTCCTTGCTGGGCATGGCCGCCATCAACGCCGCCTTGGTCGTGAACCACCGGCCGGGCCGCTACACCGCCGTCTGAAGCTAAGGCTGAGACTCTCGCGGCCGCCTGCCGCTCAGAGCAAAGGGCTGTACCAACGCAGATCCAAGAGGCGCCGGGCCAGCAAATGGCTTCGGCCGGCCGGGTCCGCCAAGTCATGCAGGATGTCGAAGTGGTTGCAGCCTGCAATCTCCTCGCACACCGGCACCGCGCGCGCACCCCAGGCCTGGCGGATCAAGCGATTCTGGCGCTTGAATTCAGCACTTTCATCGGCACCCACCACGGCGTAGAACGGCGCCTCGGGCGCCGGGAAATGCACCGGGCTCAAGCGCCGCACGGCCGCGGCGTCGAGGCGCAAATCGGCCTGCAGAAACGGCGTCTTGCGAATCGGCTCAAGATCATGCACGCCCGATACCGACATCGCTCCCTTGATCAAATGCCGCGGCAGATCACAGGCCACCGCCTTCCAGTCGCAACAACTGAGCATGGCCGCCAAATGCCCTCCGGCCGAATGGCCGATCAGCACGATGCGATTGGGGTCGCCGCCATAGTCCGCCGCATGGCGCCAGACCCAGGCCAGGGCCTGAGTCAGCTGCAAGGGGATGCGGTCCATGCTGACCTCAGGGCATAGCGCGTAGTTGGGGATGACCACCATCGCACCTTCCTCGGTGAAGGCGCTGGCCAGAAACGACATATCCGACTTGTCCAAAGCGCGCCACCAGCCGCCATGCAAGATCACCAGCACCGGGGCTTGCGAGACATCGCTCGGAAACACATCCAGGCGCTCGCTGGGCGCCGCCCCGTAGGCTAGATCAAGGCTGCAAGCCATCTGCTCGCGCACAAAGCGCGAAGTGCTAGCCCAGCGCTCCAGCAGCACGGCGCTATCGCTCACGCGTGCCCGGTTGTTGTACTGGGCATCCAACCAGGCGGGCGAGCGGGACGACATGGGCAAAGGCCTTTCTAGCGCATCAAACGACGATGCTTCAGTGTCGCCAATCATGGGCCTTGCGGCCTCAACAAATGCCCTAAGTTTTGCGCAGCCGCTACAAGCGAACTGCATCCCCGAGTGAACGCCAATTGAGCGCCAACCGAGCGCCAAATTGATTTGCAGGGCACAAAGAAAAAACCCCGCCAAGCCATACGACTTGACGGGGTGATTCTGGTGGGCGGTGCAGGGTTCGAACCTGCGACCCCTGCCGTGTGAAGGCAGTGCTCTACCGCTGAGCTAACCGCCCGGTATTTGGGCCTGCGACAAAAACTTTTAGAACAGTGAAGTCGATACGGTTGTCGACCAATCATCAATTCTGGTGGGCGGTGCAGGGTTCGAACCTGCGACCCCTGCCGTGTGAAGGCAGTGCTCTACCACTGAGCTAACCGCCCGGTATTTGCGTCGCTGCAGCAAATTTCTCGTTTGAGTTATTTGCTAACCGGGAAGCCCACGATTATGCCATGCTTTTTTGAGCCTGGCGAGAATTTCATGCAGAAATTACGTCTGCACTCTTCCAGACCCGTTTTCCGCCGCTGGCTTTGTCCAGCTCCAGCAGCACTTTCTCGTGCGCTTGCAACTCCTCATCGCTGGCCGACAACACCGGCAAAGAGAAGCTGCTGAGGTCCACGGCAGCCACACGGTATTCGCCGTCTTCGCCACTGCCCTCGCCCGCATCGTCCATCACCAGCGAGTCTTGCCCGCGGGTCAGGCGGATGTAGACCTCGGCCAGCAATTCCGCGTCCAGCAAAGCGCCGTGCAGCTTGCGGTTGGAGTTGTCCACTTCCAGGCGGCGGCACAGGGCGTCCAGCGAATTGGCCTTGCCGGGGAACATCTCGCGCGCCATCAGCAAGGTGTCGCGCACGCTGCCCACCACATCGGTGATGGGGCCCAGCTTGAGACGCTTCAACTCCGCATTGATAAAGCCAATGTCGAAGGGCGCGTTGTGAATCACCAGTTCCGCGTCGGCCAAGAACGTCAGCAGTTCGGGTGCGATCTGCGCGAACAGTGGCTTGTCGGACAAAAACGCCTCGGTCAGGCCGTGAACACGCAAGGCGTCCTCATGGCTGGCGCGTTGCGGGTTGATGTAGATGTGCAGGTTGTTACCGGTCAGCTGACGGTTGATCATCTCAACGCAGCCGATTTCAATGACGCGGTCACCGCCCTCGGCCAGCAGGCCGGTGGTTTCGGTGTCGAAGAAGATTTGACGCATAGTTTTTGAAAGTAACTGGGCGGAGGGTCAGGTCTTGCTAGCCACCGCTTGCTGCGAATGCGGCTGGCGCTGCTTGCTGGCCCACAGCCAGATCAGCAGGCCCACCACAATCATGGGCAAAGACAGCCATTGACCCTGGCTCAGATTGAGGGCCCGCAGGCCCAGGAAGTCGTCTGGCTGGCGGAAGTATTCGGTGACGAAGCGCTGCACGCCATAGCCCATCAGGAACACGCCGGAGACTTGGCCCGTCAGCCGCGGCTTCTTGGCGTAGAACCACACGAGCAGGAAGAGCAACACGCCTTCGCCAATGAATTGATAAAGCGGCGACGGGTGCAAAGGCAGGGGCGAACCCGATTGCGGATAGACCATGGCCCAAGGCAGGTTCGGGTCGGCCGGCCTGCCCCACAACTCACCGTTGATGAAGTTACCGATGCGTCCCGCTCCCAGCCCGGTAGGCACGCAAGGCGCAATCAGGTCGGTGACCTGGAAGAAGCTGCGGCCGCGCAGCTTGGCAAACAGCGCCATTGCCGCGATCACGCCCAGCAAACCGCCGTGGAAGGCCATACCGCCCTTCCACACCGCGAACACCTCGCCAAGGTTGTGGATGTAGTAGTCAGGCTTGTAGAACAGGACATAACCCAGGCGCCCACCCAGCACCACGCCCAGCACGCCGAAGAAGAGCAAATCGTCCACGTCCTGGCGGGTCCAGCCTTGCGAGGCCCATTCCGGCTGCGACACGCGCTTGCTGGCCAGCCAGATGAACATGCCAAAGGCGGCCAGATACGTCAGCCCATACCAATGAATGGCGAGTGGGCCGAGCTTGAGAGCGATGGGGTCGAATTGGGGGTGAACCCACATGGGAAATCCTTCTGAAATCAGCCGCGCATCATAGTGTGGCGGCTTCTTGGCCCAGCGCTGAGGCGGGAAGCTCAAACATGTTCAGGCCAGTGAAATAGCCTTAGCCCAGGGCGCCCAAACTCTTGCGGGCGTCCTTCAAATGGCCGGGCTCGGCGCGTTTGCTGGCCAGATAGCGGCGGTAAGCCTGCTTGGCCGGCTCAATCTGCCCCACCGCGACCAAGGCGTCGGCCAGACGGTGGTCGATGGGCAAGCCTTCCGCGCCAGCCAAGCCGCTGGCTTGCTCAAAGAGCGGAATGGCCTCGGCGGGCTGCTCCAGCTCCTGGGCCAAGCGGGCCAGATAGTAGTAAGCGGCGGCCTGCTTGGGCTGGTCTTTTTGCAGCTGGCCATACATGCGCTTGACGCGATCAAACTGCTTGTCCTTGATCCAATGCCGACCCAGCTCGCCGTAGGCATTGCGCACATCTTCGGCCAAGGCCGCATCGTTGCCGACGCGCACGGCCATCAACTCGCGTTCCGCCTCGTCCCATTTGTCTTGGCGCGCTTGGATGAGCGAGCGCAACAGCCGCGCCTGCTCCGGCTGTTTGCTGCGGATAGCGGTTTCCAGCTCACGCGCCTTGGCCACGCTGCCCCCCAGAAACTCCGGGATCAGCAAATAGATCTGAGCGAGCTTGCTGCGCGCTTCAAACAGCTCGGGGTCCAGCTCCAAGGCTGTGCTCAGGCTGGCCCGCACCTTGGGCAAGAGGCTCAGGGCCTTGAACTTGCTCTCGATCAGCACCTGCTGCCCCAGCACCCGCGCCAGGGCCAGATGGCAAACCGCCTCGCGCGGCGCGCGCTCCACACATTGCTGAGCGGTCTTGGCGGCGGCGTCCAACTGGCGAGCGTCATAGCCCGCGGTGGCGGCAATGGCCTTGGCGGCCAGGGCCTGGCTGTCATCCGGCGTTTGAGCCAGCCGCTGCTGCGCCGCCTGCTCAAGCGCTTCGAACTTTTCGGCCTCCAGCAGTTGCTGCCACTGCGGCTCTTTGAACACGACAGCATGTGCGAACTGGCTGTTCAGCAACAGGGCAAGACCTGCCCCCAGCATGCGCAGCGACACTTTGGATGAGCGGGGGCTGCGCTGAGACTTATGGGTTGTGTGCAAAGGTTTGATGCCATGCGGCCGCAATGAGAACGGCCTAATTATCGGCGGCCCGCATCAGACGCCGGTCGAGGGCGCAATTTGCCCCGCAATATGCTCGACAAAGCGCTGCACCGTCGGTGCGCAGTCGCGCCGCCAGATCAGGCTGGTCTCACAAGTGGGTGCCAAGGCCTGCACCGCTTTGTAAGCCACCCCGGCGCGGCCAAAAGCCTGCACGCTGGCCGGCACCCAGGCCGCGCCAATGCCGGCCGACACCAGATTGACGATGGTTTGCATCTGGATGGCCTCTTGCACGATGCGCGGCTGCCGCCCTTGGGCTTGATAGAAGCCCAGCACCGCATCAAACAAGGTGGGTGCAATGGCGCGCGGAAAGATCACCAACGGCAAGGCCAGTACCTGCTCGGCCGTCAAGCTGGGTGCCGCGGCCTCGGGCTGAGCGGTGCTGACGGCCAAGACCATGGCTTCGCTGGCGATGCTCAGGCGCTCAAAGCCCGGCGGGCATGCGCCGGGCGCGTGAATGATGAAGCCCGCGTCCAGCTCGCCGTTTGCGAAGTCGGGCAACTGCACATCCAGGGTGGCCTCACGCAGACTCAAGGAAATGTCTGGGTAACGCTCGCGAAAGCCGCGCAGCCAGCGTGGGAAGTCGCCATAACCCACGGTCGACACAAAGCCCAGCTTGAGCTCGCCGCGGCTGCCGCTGGCCGCGGCGCGAACCAAGGGCCCTAAGCCCTCGGCCTGCGCCAGCAAGGCCCGCGCCTGCGGCAGCAAGGCCGCACCGGCCGGCGTCAAGGCCACGGTGCGGCTGGTGCGCGCCAGCAGCGGCACGCCCAGCGACTGCTCTAACTTCTGGATCGCCTGGGTCAGCGGCGGCTGGGTCATGTGCAGGCGCTGGGCGGCTCGGCCGAAGTGCAGGTCTTCGGCCACGGCCACAAATTGACGCAGGCTGCGCAAGTCGGTCATTGATATGAAGGTTAGATTGATTCAGTGCGAATAATATATTTGATAAAGCAATGTCGGCAATTCATACTCGCGCATCGCTTGGCCGATTGACCCATCAAAAAGCCAGCCTACCCCGCTATCGCAGGAGACATCAGCCATGAGCAGCACCCCCGCCAATCGCCGATCCAAGAACATCACCGAGGGCGTTGCCCGCGCCCCGAACCGCTCCATGTACTACGGCATGGGCTATCAGGAAAGTGACTTCGGCAAGCCGATGATCGGCGTGGCCAACGGCCACTCCACCATCACGCCTTGCAACTCCGGTCTGCAAAAGCTGGCCGATGCGGCCGTGATCGGCCTGAAAGAGGCCGGCGCCAACCCGCAGATCTTCGGCACGCCCACCATCAGCGACGGCATGGCCATGGGCACCGAGGGCATGAAGTACAGCCTGGTCTCGCGTGAGGTGATTTCCGATTGCGTGGAGACCTGCGTCGGCGGTCAGTGGATGGACGGCGTCATCGTCATCGGCGGCTGCGACAAAAACATGCCCGGCGGCATGATGGGCATGCTGCGCGCCAATGTGCCCTCGCTGTATGTCTACGGCGGCACCATCCTGCCAGGCAAGCACAAGGGCCAGGATCTGAACATCGTCAGCGTCTTTGAAGCCGTGGGCCAATTCAGCGCCGGCAAGATGAGCGAAGAAGACTTCTGCGCCATCGAGCGCAAGGCCATTCCCGGCAGCGGCTCCTGCGGCGGCATGTACACCGCCAACACCATGAGCTCCTCCTTTGAGGCCCTGGGCATGAGCCTGCCCTACTCCTCGACCATGGCCAATGTCGAAGACGAGGTGGTGCAAAGCGTCAAGAAGGCAGCTGCCGTGCTGGTCGAAGCCGTCAAGGCCGACCTGAAGCCGCGCGACATCGTCACCAAGCAGGCGATCGAGAACGCCGTGGCCGTCATCATGGCCACCGGCGGCTCCACCAATGCGGTGCTGCACTTCCTGGCCATTGCCCATGCGGCCGAGGTGGACTGGACCATCGACGACTTCGAGCGTGTGCGTCGCCGCACGCCGGTGCTGTGCGACCTGAAGCCCAGCGGTCAGTTCCTGGCGATTGATCTGCACCACGCCGGCGGCATCCCCGCAGTGATGAAGGAGTTGCTCAAGCACGGCCTGCTGCATGGCGACGCCATGACCATCACCGGCAAGACCGTGGCAGAGAACCTGGCCGATGTGCCCGAGCTGCGAGCCGATCAAACCGTGATCCGCCCGGTGACGAACCCCATCTACGCCGAAGGCCATCTGGCCATCCTGAAGGGCAATCTTTCCCCCGAGGGCTGTGTGGCCAAGATCACCGGCCTGAAGAACCCGGTGATGAGCGGCCCGGCGCGGGTGTTCGAAGACGAGCAATCGGCCCTGGCCGCCATCATGGCCGGCAAGATCGTCGCCGGTGACGTCATGGTGCTGCGTTACTTGGGCCCCAAGGGCGGCCCAGGCATGCCCGAAATGTTGGCCCCCACCGGCGCCCTGATCGGCCAAGGCCTGGGCGAAAGCGTGGGCCTGATTACCGACGGCCGCTTCTCCGGCGGCACCTGGGGCATGGTGGTCGGTCATGTGGCGCCCGAGGCCTATGAAGGCGGCGTGATCGCGCTGGTGAAGGAAGGCGACCGCATCACCATCGACGCCCATCAGCTGCTGCTGGAGTTGCATGTCGATGCGGCCGAGTTGGCCACCCGCAAGGCCGCCTGGGTCAAGCCCGCGCCGCGCTACACCCGTGGCGTGCTGGCCAAGTTCGCGAAGAACGCCTCCAGCGCCAGTTCAGGCGCGGTGTTGGACAAGTTCGAATAATTGCGCAGCAATTGCCTTGGTCAAGAAGACCAAGGCTGCCACGGCGAAGCGGTGGCAATTCGAACTTGCGCTACAAATTTGAATCGCGCGAAGCGCTAGCTTGGCCTACTCGGCCAGGCCTGACGTAGCGAAGCTGCGTCAGTTCAAATTTGGAGCACAAGTTTGAGTAACGCGAACTGGTCCCAGTTCGCGCTAACTCAAACCCTCTACGGGCACCGCACACTCGGCGCCGGCACCGCCTCAATGCGGACATGGTGCAAGACCAAGTCCAACTCCCCACTCGTGCTCAACGCAAACGGCGATAGCAGCATATCCAGCTTGGCCGTAGCAAAACACGCCATGCTGATCGACAAGGTTTCCCACTGATCCGGCTTGGCATTACGCAAGGCCTGCGTGATGGAACGCTCAGCCAAGCAGTCGGTGCCGCAATTCATGGCCAGCTTCACCTCGGCCGTGGGTGCATGCTTGACCCGAACATCAAACACCAAAGCCTTGGCCGCAAGGGCCGAGTAATCAACACGCTCCTTGGCGAAGAAGCCTGCGCTGGCCGCAGCCTTGCCATTCCATTGCAACTGAATGGCATCCTCCTGCACCAGGCGATCTACCGCACGGTAGCTGATGGCCCCCAGGCTGGCCACATTGGAAGTGACGGTTTTGCTGTGATTCAGATCGTCCGCCAGCATCAATTGCCAAGGCTCCAGCGTGCGGTTCTTGAAGATGGTGGCCGTTTGTGCAGACTGCTTTGCAAGTTGCCAAGCCTCAGACAAATCATCACCCATTGAATTCTTGTCCGCATACGTCAGCCCATAGCCACGCGGGAAAAGCGGCCCACCACCCTCGCCTTCATTCTTTCCATAGGCCAAGCTTGGCGCTTGGTCGGGCCGAGCCGGCCAGGCAAAAGACAGCTTGCCTTTGAAGTCGAAGCGGACAGCGTTCTTTGCATCACGCATGATCACATCGGCCACGCCCGCACCTTCGGTGCCCGGCTGCCAGATCACCGCAAAAGCATCCGATGCATTCAATTCCGGATTCACCCACAGCGGCCGCCCGGTGATGAAGAGCGAGACGACCGGGATGCCCTGCGCCTTGAACTTCTTCAAGAGTTGCAATTCCTTGTCGGAGGCGAAATCCAGCTTGCTGATGTCGCCCTGCATCTCGGCATAGGGGTTCTCGCCAAACACCACCACGGCGACATCTGGGCGGTCTTGATAGTCGCCATTGACGCTCACAGTCACCCGGCTGCCATTCGCTTTGGCCGCGGCGGCCATGCCCTGGTAAATCGAAGTGGCACCGGGGAAGTCGCTATTGACATTGCCCGTGCCCTGCCAGGAGATGCTCCAGCCGCCCGCTTGCTTGCCGATGTCATCCGCCCCATCTCCAGCCAGCAAGATCTTGCTGCCGGCCTTGATGGGTAATAACTGGTGCTTGTTTTTCAGCAAGACCAGCGACTCGCGCACCGCCTGACGCGCAATTTCGCGATGCGCGGCAGCGCCCAAGACCTCATTTTTACCAGCGAGCGCATAGCTCGATGGGGCACCACGATCAAACAGACCGGCACGCATTTTGACGCGCAGGATCCGGCGCACCGCGTCGTCCAGGCGTGCCAGTGGAATTTCGCCGCTTCTGGCCTGAGCCAGGGTGTTTTCATAGAGCAGCTTCCAGTCTTCCGGCACCATGAAAATGTCGATGCCGGCATTGATAGCCTGGGCGCAATTGTTTCGGGTGCAGCCCGGCACAAACTCATGGCCGCTCCAGTCGCCCACCACCAGGCCATCGAAGCCCATATGGTCTTTGAGAATGTCGGTCAGCAGGTATTTGTGGCCGTGCATGCGATCACCACGCCAGCTGCTAAAGGACGCCATCACCGTTTGCACGCCCGACTCAATCGCGCTGACATAGCCTTGGGCGTGCAGCCTGACCAACTCGGCTTCGCTGGCATCGGTTTGGCCACGATCAATACCGCCTTGCGTGCCACCGTCGCCGATGTAGTGCTTGGCGGTGGCAATCACATGCTGATCGGAGAGAAAGCCCTGGGCTCCGGGCTCGCCTTGAAGGCCCTCCACCATTTTTCCGGCATAGGCTTTGACGATCTCCGGGCTTTCGGCGTAGGACTCGTAGGTGCGGCCCCAGCGGGCGTCGCGCGCCACGGCCACCGTCGGTGCGAAGCTCCAGCCAATCCCGGTGACGCCAATTTCGCGAGCCGTGGCTGCACCGATCTGTTTGATCAAGTCTGGGTTGTTCGCCGCACCCAGCGCGATATTGTGGGGATACAAGGTCGCACCGATCACATTGTTATGACCGTGCACCGCGTCCGTGCCCCACATGATGGGAATGGCCACACCGTTCTCGCTCGGCTGCATCGAGGCCTTGTAAAAGCCATCTGCCAAGGCCACCCAATCCTGCGCCTTGGCAAACTTGTCATTGCCGGGGAAGCTACCACCGCCATTCAGCACCGAGCCGATGTGATATTTGCTGACATCGGTCAGGCTGATGTGGCGGATCTCGGGCTGTATGGTTTGCCCGACTTTTTGTTCCAGGCTCATCTTGGCAATGAGCGCGTCAATCCTCTTTTCCATGGCCGGGTCTTTGGCGACGCGGCTGATGGGTTTGGGCCAAAGCGCGGGGTTGCCGCTCATCGTCGTAGCGCTTGTTGCCGCCACCGCTGCCGGCGAACTCACGACCGGTGCGGCACTTTGGCAGGCCGCCAGCATCCAAACACCCGCGGCATAGACCGGCAGATGGGACAAATTGCGTTTCAAGAATTGCGTCATAGGGCTTGCCTTGCCATCAAGGGTTCCAGGGCCGCCATCAGCGGGCGGCAGCGAATGAACAAAAAGAGAAGAAAAGTCAGGGGCAGCGCCGATGGCTACTGAGAGCCAGCCGGACGGCGTGAATGCCTGCCCTCCTCTTGCCGGGACTGCTACTGCATGGCCTTGGCGAACTGAGCCGCATCGCTGCCAACGATCAGATGCAGGGTGTCCGCACTGACCCGCATCACCGCATTGGCCCCCGCCTTACTCGCCGCAGCTTCATCAAACTGAGCAGCGTCGAGCAATTGCACCCGCAGGCGGGTAAAGGCCACGGCCTGCAAGCTGCGTAGATTGGCTTTGCCGCCCAGCGCGGCCAAGAGCGGCCCGGCAGCTTCGGCCACCCAGGGAGAAATGGGCTGCTCAGCGCTGCCGGCATCCACCGCATGACTCGCTGCGCCTGTTGAACCCGCTGCACCCGCTGGTCCAGTCGAAGCTGGGCTGGCTAAGGCCTCGCCGCCATCGGCTTCCGCGCCAGCCACTGCCAGATAGTCCTGCATCTCACCTTTGAGGTTCTCAGCTGCGGGGCCAAAAATGGCCTGAACACCGCTACCCACCACGACCACCCCGGCGGCGCCCAGCGCCTTGAGCCGCGCTTGATCCACTTTGCCGGGCGTCTTCACCGTCACCCGAAGACGTGTGATGCAGGCATCCAGATTGACGATATTGCTACGGCCGCCAAAGGCCAGCACCAGATCCAGTGCACGGCCAAATTGACCGTTACTCGTCACCACTTCCGCAGCGTTGCTCGGCGTGCTGCCATCCGCCTCGACTTCACGGCCCGGTGTTTTGAGGTTGAACTTGACGATCACGAAGCGGAACACGCCGTAATAGATGGCCGCATAAATCGGGCCGAGCACGAACACATACCAAGCGTGTTGGGCCTTATCCCCGATCAGGTTGAACATCAAGAAGTCGATGCCACCTTGCGAGAAAGTGAAGCCCATATGCATGTGCAAGCTATTGGCCAGAAACTGCGCCGAGGCGGCCAAACAAGCGTGCAGGAAATACAGCACCGGGGCGACGAACAAAAATGCAAACTCGATGGGCTCGGTGATGCCGGTCAAAAAGGACGTTAGTGCCGCCGACACCATCATGCCGCCCACGGCCAGCTTCTTCTCAGGCCGGGCGGTGTGCCAGATCGCAATCGCGGCAGCCGGCAGGCCGAACATCTTGAACAAAAACGCGCCGGCCAAGATGCCCGCCGTCGGGTCGCCGGCGAAGAAGCGGTTGATGTCCCCGCTGACCACCTTGCCGGAGGCGTCGGTGAAGGAACCCATCTCAAAGAAGAAAGGTACGTTCCAGATGTGGTGCAAGCCGAAGGGAATCAGCAAGCGCTCAAAGAAGCCGTAGACCGTGGCGGCGGTGGTGGGGTCGCTGACGGCGGCCCAATGCGAGAAGGCCTTGATGGCGCCACCAATCGGCGGCCAGATGAAGGCCAGCACAACGCCCAGCACCAATGCGCCGAGCGCAGTGACGATGGGCACAAAGCGCTTGCCGGCAAAGAAGCCCAGGTAGGCCGGAAGCGAAATTCGGTAGTAGCGGTTGAACATCATGGCGGCCATACCGCCCGCCAGGATGCCGCCAAACACTCCGGTTTGAATCGAGGGCTGGCCCATGATCATGTCGGGCTTGATGCCAAGAATGCCGGCCATCACGCCCAGCGTCACCGTCATCACCAGAAAGCCGATGGTGGCCGCAATCGCGGCCACCCCATCGTTCTGGGTAAAGCCCAGGGCCACACCGATGGCAAAGATCAGCGGCAAATTGCCGAAGATCACATCGCCCGCATTCTTCATCAGCGACAGAATCGCCAGGAACACGGCATTGCTGGTGTGAAAGTCGGTGGCGCCCAGGCCGAGCAGCAAGCCGGCCACCGGCAGCACCGCGACCGGCATCATCAAGGCCTTGCCGATTTTTTGCAGCGCCGAGAAAGCGTTTTGGAACATGACTGTGGTCTCTTGTTTTTAAGTTGTTGTTGTTTCGGCAATGGCTGCGAAGGCTGCTAGGCGGGCACGCACCTCACGGGCGCTACCCAGCAGCAAGACCTCGCGCGCCAGCTGCTGGCACGCGGCCAGGCTCAGGCGTTTGACTTGCGCCTTGATGGCGGGAATGGCGGGCACCGAGACTGACAGCTCTGTCACCCCCAGGCCGATCAGCACCGGCACGGCCAGCGGCTCAGACGCCAGGCCGCCACACACGCCAACCCATTTGCCATGCTGGCTCGCGCCCTCGCAGCTCATGGCGATCATCTTCAGCACGGCCGGGTGCAAGGCATCGGCCTGTTTGGCCAGCTGCGGGTGGCCGCGGTCCATCGCCAGCGTGTACTGGGTCAGGTCATTGCTGCCGATGGAGAAAAAGTCCGCCTCGCGGGCGAATTGCTCGGCCAGCAGCGCAGCCGATGGCACCTCAATCATCAAGCCGACTTTCACATCGCCGACGCCCAACGCCGCTTGCTCTTCGGCCAAGATGCCGCGGGCTTCCCGCCACTCGTCCAAGGTGGCGATCATGGGGAACATGATGTGCAGCTGCGCCAGCGGCGCGGCGCGCAAGATGGCACGCAACTGGGTGCGGAACATAGCTGGCCGCGCCAAGCTCACCCGCACGCCGCGCAGGCCCAGGAAGGGGTTGTCCTCCTTGGGCAGGGGCAGATAGGGCAAGGGTTTGTCACCGCCGACATCGAGCGTGCGAATCACCAGCACCCGCTCAGGCCCGAGGGCTTGGGCCACGGCGCTGTAGGCCTGGGCCTGCTCTTCCTCGCTGGGCGCCGTGTCGCGTTCATCAAAAAGGAATTCTGAACGCAGCAAGCCCACGCCTTCGGCGCCATGCGTTAAGCCCTCAAGCGTGTCGGCCGCATTGCGCACATTGGCCACGACCTCGATGCGCTGCCCATCCAAGGTGGTGGCGGGCAGATGCGCCTGCGCCGCTTCTTCGCTGCGGCGCTGCGCTTGTTGCGCCATGCGCAGCCGGGCCGAATCAAGCGCTGCGGCATCGGGTGCGGTTTGCAGAACGCCGCTGGAGCCGTCAAGTACCACCTGGCTGCCCTCGGCCAGATTCAGCGCTGCGGCATCAATGCCGCAGATGGCCGGAATGCCCAGTGAGCGGGCCAGAATCGCCACATGGCTGGTGGCGCCGCCAGTGGTGGTGCAAAAGCCCAGCACCTTGCTGCGATCCAGGGCGGCGGTGTCGGACGGGCTCAACTCCTCGGCAATCAGAATCGAGTTGTCAGGGACTTGGATGGCCGTCTGCGCCACCCCAGCCAGCAAGGCCAGCACGCGCCGCCCAACGTCGCGGATGTCATGGGCACGCTCGCGCAGCAGCGCATTGTCCAGCGCCTCCAGCTGGGCGGCAGCGCCGGTGTAGGCGCTGCGCCAGGCGTAGCCCGCGCTGTCTCCGGCGCTGATACCGGCAATCGCGGCTTCGAACAAATCGGGGTCGGCGAGCAGCTCTTGGTGAGCGCTGAGGATTTGCGCCTTGCTGGCATCAGACAGTGCAGCCTTGAGGGTCTCCAGCTGGGCATGGGCTTCATGCAAGGCGGCGTCCAGACGGGCCCGTTCATGCTTGGGCGTGCCACCCGTTTTTTTGACATCAATCGCGCCCACGCGGAACTGCACGATCTGGCCCACGGCCAAGCCGGGAGAAGCCGACACGCCCACGAGTTCTCCGGCCGCAGCGGCGACAGTCCGCGCCGCCACCGGGTTAGCGGAAGCTGCAGGTTCGGCGCGAGCTGGCGCAGGCGAAGCCGCCTCAGCAAGGTTCTCGCCACAGCCTTGCGCCAGCAACTCTGCCAGCGCCGAAGTCGCCTCGGCCGCGTCGGGCCCCGAAGCCTGAATCAGCACCTCATCGCCCTGCTTGGTCGACAGCGCCATGACGGCCACCAAAGACTTGGCATTGGCCTCTTTGGCGCCCAGCACCAGCCGCACATCAGACAAATACTTCTTCGCGGCAGCGGCCAGCACCGCAGCGGGCCGGGCGTGCAAGCCTGCCGGGTTGGGCAAGCGCACGGGGGCTGAGCGCTGTGTGCTAGTTGAACTGCTGTCGCTGCCTTGGCGACTGGTGGCCGCTGTCTCGGCCAAATCCAGCACCATCAAAGTGTCTTGGCCGGCCACGACGCGGCCACGCGCCGGCGCAATGCGAGTCACAGACTCCCCATTGGCCACCACGATTTGCGTCAGCAAGCTGCGTGCGCCCAGGGCCACCGCATCGGCATCGAAGCGAATCAGCGCCTGGCCCGCCGCCACGCGCTCCCCTTGCTTGACCAAGGGGCTGAATCCCGCGCCCTTGAGCAAGACGGTATCCACGCCGATGTGCAGCAAGATCTCGGGTCCGGCGTCGCTGGCGATGGTGAGCGCGTGATGGGCGTCGTGCAGCTGAGTGATCCGGCCTGCCACCGGTGCGAGCAATTCATTCGAAGTGGGGTCCAGCGAAATGCCGTCGCCCACCATCTTTTGCGCAAACACGGGGTCGGGCACCTGCTCGAGCGGCAGCAAGAGGCCCGAGAGCGGCGCCAAAAGCGTGAGTTGCCTGAGTTGCGTAGTTTGGTTTTTTTTCGTACTGCTTGCTTGCATGGCTTGAGAAAAAGTTGGGAGGCGCTCTGCCCCTAGAGGCAAGGTTGCTCAGGGCCTGTTGACCGAAACAGGCGAGCTGCTCGGATGCTGACCGCCACGCGCCACGGCCAACATCCCTACTCTGAAGTTGTCATGGCGGCTGAGCACCGGCCCCTCGTTACAAACCAAGATCCAGCGCCCGCGAGGCGCCATCCAGGGCCGGCGAAACCGCCGCATCAATGACAAAGCAAGGAATGGCGGCCAAGTAGTCAGCGAAGCGGCCCTTGCCTTCAAAGCGGGCACGGAAGTTCGACTGGCGTAACTCCTTGAGTAAACGAGGCGCCACGCCGCCGCCGATGTAAACGCCGCCCCGCGCTCCCAGGGTCAGGGCCAAATTGCCGGCCACGCTACCCAGGAAGTTGCAGAAGAGCTCAATCGCTTGCTTGGCCAGGACATCGCCTTGCTCGGCACGCAGCAAGACCTCGGGCGGGGTCAGATCGGCCAAGTCTTGGCCGGCGATTTCAGCGCAGGCCCGGTAGAGATTGACCAAGCCCGGCCCGGAGAGCGCCCGCTCCGCCGACACATGGCCAAAGCGCAAGCGCAGGCGAGCGACCACCGCATCCTCAAAAGCATCTTGGCCCGCCAGCGTGGTGTGCCCGCCCTCCCCCGACAAGGGACACCACGTGCCATTGGGCAGGGCCAGCAGGCCGGCCACACCCAGGCCGGTGCCGGCGCCCAGCACCGCCAGCGGCTCGCCGGCGACCGAGCTGCCGCCGTCCAGGGCATGCAACTGGCTGGAGTCCAGGCTTGGCAGGGCCAGGGCCAAGGCGGTGAAGTCATTCACCACCGACAGGTGCTCCACGCCCAGATCGCGCTTGAGCGCCTGGATCGAGAAGGACCAATTGCCATTGGTCATACGCACCTGATCACCGTCGATTGGATTGGCAATGCCCAGTGCGGCGGCCTGCGGCCGAGCCGGGGCATGCTCCGCCACATAACTTGAAATCGCGTCGGCAATGGTTGGGTAGTCGGCACAACGGTAGTTCACACAGTGGGCCACCGGCACTTCGGGTGCCTCGACCCATGCAAAGCGGGCATTGGTCCCGCCGATATCACCCAACAAGCGGGGGTAGGTTTCGGTCATCACAGCTTCAGTTTGCAAAAAAGAGGAAAGCCATCAAGGCGGAGAAAACTCCGCCTTGCGCGTCGTTCAGGCCGCGGCACGGTAAGGCGCACACAAGCGCTCCACATAGGCGGCATGGGGCGGCAAGGTGGCCAGGCGCTGCGAGACCTGGCGGCGGATGTGCTCCAGGAACTGCTGCAACTCCGCGTCGCCCATCAAGTCAGCCACCGGATGGTGATGGCGCGGGCTGATGCCCTGCCCCAGCATCACCTGGATCCAGGAGTTTTCGGCGAACAACTCGTCCAGCGGACGGAACACCCGCGCCGTTTCGGTGAACAACTCGATCCGGTGGCGCAGTGTCTCGGGCACGGCCATCGTGCGCACATGGCGCCACAAATCAGAGTCGTCCCGCTCGGTCACGTGATAGTGCAGGATGATGAAGTCGCGGATGTGCTCAAGGTCATCCTGCGTCTGGCGGTTGAACTCGACCCGGTCCACCTCACGCACACCACCGGCAGGGAACAAGCGCATCAAGCGGATCGCCGCGCGCTGGATCAGGTGGATGCTGGTGGACTCCAGCGGTTCGATGAAACCGCTGGACAGGCCCACCGCGATGCAATTGCGATTCCACACCTCGCGGCGCTGGCCCGGTATGAAGCGCAGCAGGCGCGGCTTCATCAAAAGCTCGCCTTCAACATGGCGGGTCAAGACCTCAGGCGCGTCAGCATCGGACAGCTCGCGGCTGCTGTAGACCAGGCCATTGCCCACCCGGTGCTGCAGCGGAATGCGCCATTGCCAGCCAAACGGGTGCGCGATAGAGCGGGTGTAAGGCGGGGCCTCGCGCACCGAAGCGGTCTGCACCGCTACGGCACGGTCGCAGGGCAGCCAGTGGGTCCAATCCTCATACGGCACACCCAGGGTCTCGCCCAGCAAGAGCGCACGAAAGCCGGTGCAGTCGATGAACAAGTCGCCTGCCACCAGGGCGCCATCGCCCAGGCGCAGCGCGCTCAAGTCGCCGTCGGGCGTGACGCGCAGCACCTCGGTGATCTTGCCCTCGATGCGCTGCACCCCATGCGCCTCGGCAATGCCGCGCAGGTAACGCGCATAACGCGTGGCATCGAGGTGGTAGGCGTAGTTCATGCCGTTTTGCGGCAGATGGGCAAAGCGGTTCTCTTCGGCGGCGCGCAACTCCAGGCAATAGTCGCCGTAGCGCTGTGCCAAGCCGCGCTGCCGGCCTTTCAGCCAGAAGTGCTGGAAGCCAGCACTCCAATGATCTTGGCCGGTCAAGCCGAAGGAGTGGATGTAGTCCTCGCCGGGCGCCTTCCAGCCTTCGAACTTGATGCCCAGCTTGAAGGTGGCCTGGGTGGCGGCCATGAATTCAGCCTCTTTGATGCCCAGCAGTTCGTGGAACATATGCAAGGCGGGAATGGTGGCCTCGCCGACGCCGACGGTGCCAATCTCATCGGACTCCACCAGGCGGATCTCGAGCTGCTTGCCCATCAGCTTGCCCATCAGGGCAGCCACCATCCAGCCGGCGGTGCCGCCACCGGCGATGACGACGCGGCGCACCGCTGACGCGCTGCTGCGGGCACTCTCGGTCGGAAAAGCTTGAACGTTCATTTGCAGCCTTATCGATTGAGTTTTTTCATCAGCCATGCACGCATGCGGCGCATGGCGGTTTCGTCAAAGGGCGCGAGCAGGCCGCGCGCTTGGGCAGGGATATGCGCGGCGGTGCTGGCATCGGCCTTAAACACATAGTGATCAAAGAGCGCGCGCCAAGCCTGCCGCTCGGCCGGCGGTAAATCACGCAGTGTGGCCAAGGCCAACCACAGCGCCGTGTTGGGCGAATCTGCCCACGCGGGGCTGCGACGCCACCAATAATTGACCAGGGCATTGAGCCCATCCAAACCCTCGACCTGATGCCACCACAGGCTGGGTATGTAGATCGCATCGCCGGGCGCCAACTCCGCCACCTGGGCCCGCGCCAGGGCTTGGGCAAAACGTGGGAAGCGCTGCAAATCAGGCTTGGATGCATCGGCCAGGCTGATGGGCTGACCGGCCGGCGTCAGGTCCAGCGGACCCACGTACAAATCGCCCACCGCGTCGGGCGGGAACAAGGTGAAACGCCGCCGACCGGCCACACAGCAGGCGATGTTAGAGGGCCAGTCCTGATGCGCCGGCACCGTGATCTGGTTGCCCATCCACAAGCTCACCAAGGCCTCTTCTGGCGAGTCCAGCTGCAGCGCGTGGCTAGAGCGAAAACCAGGCAGGCAGGTGTCCACCGTGGTCGAGCCCATGTACAGATAGGGCGAAGGGCTTTGCTCGCGGCAGGCCAGCAACTGGTCCAGCAACTGATCAAAGCGCAGGAACTCGCGGCTGAAATTGAAGCCGCTGAAATCTTCGTTATAGGCAATGCGCCCCTGGGTCGACGGCGCCATGCGGAACACGCCAACGGTGGCATCGCGCCAGTACGACTTCAGGCAAGCGGCTGCCGCTACCGAAGCATCTCCGCCCGCCTGCTCGCAGGCTTGCACCAGAGGCCAATGCGAGACCAAGCCGCGCAGCACACAGGGCTCGTCCATGGCGAGCAGCTGCGGCGGCACCTGGTCGGCTTGATCGACCTTGAATTCCCTGAGGGCTTGCATGAGTGCAATCTCAAGCCAGAGCCAGCCGCTGTTCGCGCTCAAGCAAGGCTGGAATCCTTGCCAACGAGGCAACAGCCATGGCAATGGCAAACCAGTGCCCCGCCTCGTGCAGCGCAGCCACCGCCGTGCCCGGCAAGGCCGCGAGGCGCTCTTCGTCGATGACGTAATAGCCGGCCACACGGCGCACCGAGCCGTCAGCTTGCTCGATGTCCAAGCTCATGGGCTCCAGCAGTTGGTACTGCAAGAGTGCATCAATGAAGTCGGGCAAGGTCTGCATGCCTTCGTGCAAGGCCTGCAGCACCGAGACCCGGCGCTCCAACAGCGGCGACTGCCCGCCATTGGCTAGAAAAAGTGGCGCGCCTTCGCTCAAGCTCAGGCGCGGGCTGTCCAAATCAATATGGACGACCCAGCCCTCGCCATCACGACCCACCAGCAAGGGCTGGCGCTCCAGGGCCCAAGGTAAATGGCCGGCCTCCCAGCCGCGCGGCCCCAAAAAGCTGCTGCGCGATTCCAGCAAACCGAGCAAGGCCACCGGCTGAAAGCGGCTGGCGTCGCCGCTTTGCTGGAACACGATAGGGAAATGCGCCTGCATCTGCTTGAACTCTGCGGGCACCGTGGGCACGGCACTCACAGCATCACCCCAAGCGGCATCCAGCCGGGTCTGCAGGCGCAGATCCCGGTGGGTCACGTTATCAAGCAGAGCAGCACGCATCGGGTCGTCTCGTCGGTCAGAAGGTGTAGCGCGCGTTCAAGCTGTAGCGACGGCCCGTTTGGGTCGAGTACAGCGTCTCTTCCTTGGCGCGACCGTGGACGCGCTGGAGACCGTCGTTCAGATTGAGCGCCTCGAAGTTCAAACTCAGGTTCTTGTTGAACTTATAACCCAGGCTGAGGTCCCACTGACCGTAGGCGTCGGTGTAAGCCGGGCCTGCGGAGCCGAACACATCCGCCGTGGTGCTGCTCAGGAACTCATCGCGCCAGTTGTAAGCGGCGCGAACGCTGAAGTTGGCATTCTCAAAGAAGCCCACCAAGTTGGCCGAGTTGCCCAGACCTAAGAGCGCGTTCTGCTCGGTCAGATTGCTGTTGTCGTACTTCAGGCCCGACTTCACCAAGGTGTAGTTGGCGGCCACACCAAAGCCGCTGCTGCCGAAGGCGTGCTGGACATTGAACTCCACGCCCTTGATGTGATCACTGCGCTGATTGCTGGGCGCACTGATGGTGAACACGGCTTCCGGATCACCCGCTTGACCCGCAATGGTGCCAACGGGATTGCCGGTGCCATCGAAGCCGGTGCGCACCACACCACGCGTGCCGTTATAGGTGTTCAAGATGTAGTTGCGAATGCAAACCGCATCCTTGGTCGCGCAGTTCTTCGCCACCGCTTCGGTGTAGAGCGGGCCGTTGATCGGCGTAGTCAAACCAGCCGGCTTGGACTGCAGCGAGCTTGAACCAATGAAATTGCTGATGTTCTTTTTGAACAGACCCAGCGACGCATAGCTGGCCTTGGCGTAGTAGAACTCGGCCGAGAGGTCAAAGTTCTTCGACAGCAGCGGCTTCAAGGCCGGATTGCCTTGGCTGCCCGAGCCGCCATTGACACGGAAGTCCGACAAGGTCACGCCACCCTGAATCGCCCCCCAACCCGGGCGGCCAATGGTCTCGCCATAGCTGGCCCGCAGCTTGAGCTTGTCGCTCAGCTCTGCCTCGTAGTCGATGCTGGGCAGGTAGTAGTTATAGCTGCCTGAGAGCGAGGTGAAGTCTGATTTGCCCTTGACCAGCGCAAACTCATTCGCGCTCACCCAGTTGATGCCCGTGACGATGGGCACCAAGGCCTGTGAATCCACCGTGGTGCGCTCATAGCGCACACCCATGGCCACATTCATCGGCACGCCCCACTCCCAGTCCTTGTAATACTGGACGAAGGCGTTAGTGGATTTCTCTTGCGTGCGGCGGTCGTCGGTGAAGTCCGACGAGGGTACAAACCACTTGTCGCTCTTGTCGGCCTTGATCGCTGCCGCGCGCACCGCCTCAAAGTCCCACAAATAGAAGTTATTGAACAAGCCGGCGCCGTTGGCGGCACCAAAGGAATGGGCAAAGTAGTCCTGCAGCTTGGCCGGCTTCCACAGCCCGTCGTCATAGTCGGAGGGCTTGTTGTGGCCACCCCAATCGTCTTGCTGCACATTGGCGTAAGCCGTGCGGTTCTTCACCTTGGTGAGGCCCACGCCGAAGTCCAGACCCGAACTCTCAGACAAGACGTACTTGCCCTTGAGCTGCGCCTGGTCGATCTCGTTGCGCATATAGCTGTTGCGGAAAGACGAGCCGGTCACCTGCATCAGGCTGGGCGCGGTCGCTGGATCACCGTGCAGGCCAATGCTCAGGATCGGGAACTTCTGCGAGAAGTCGGCCGTGGCAAAAGCCCGGTTCTGCATCGACACGCCCAGGGTCGAGTTGCTACCGTAAGGGCTATCCGCGGCCGATGTGGCGGTGGAGTGATGGACGTCAAGGTCAAAGGACAGGGTGTTCGAGGCCTTCCAAGCCACGTTCAAGCCCGTCGATTGGTTGGTGTTCTTGGTGCCGTAGATGCTGCCGGCCATGGCCACGTCGGCGGGGCCTGTGACCGGATAGGTCTCGGTGTAATTCGTCGGCGTGGCGATCGGGCCATTGGTCCAGCTGGAGGACGATGGGCCGAAATTGAACCAGGCCGACAACTCGGCGCGCTTGGAGTGGATCTTGTTTTCCGAGTAGGTGTGATCCAGGGTGGCCGTCAGATCCTTAATGGGGCGGAACTGCAAGACCAGCTGACCATTGGTGCGGGTGCGCTCAAAAGCGTTCAAGCTGTAACGCAGCTCTTGTGGCACCACATACAGATCGGTGGGCTTGGGGCGATTGGTGATCTTGTCTGCACCCGCCTGGCCCGGCAGCGGGATGGTGCCCCAGTTCTGCTCATCGCCCTTGAAGGTGCGCCAGCCGGCATCCACCGCCGCCTGGTTGTAGCCGCCATTACGCTTTTGGTAGCTGCCCACCAAGGCGATACCAAAGGTGCCGTCGGCAAACACATTGCTGTAGATGCCCGAGACTTCGGGCGTGATCTGCGTGCCCTTCATCGAGTCAGGCAAACGCTTGTTCGATTCATCGCTAACCAACTTGGCGCCAATGCTGGCGACCAGTTTGGGGTTGTCCAGCGGACGCGCGGTCTTGATATTGATGGTGGCGCCAATGCCGCCGGTCGGTGCATCGGCTCGGCTGGTCTTGTAGACCTCCAGGGCAGCAATGCCTTCGGAGGCCAGATTGGCGAAGTCAAAAGAGCGAGAGTTCGAAGCAAAGGTAGCGCCCAGGCTGGAGGCCGGCATCTGGCGGCCGTTGAGCAGCACGAGATTGAAGTCGGGGCCCACGCCACGCACCGTCACCTTGGAGCCTTCGCCATTGCTGCGGTCAATGGACACGCCGGCAATGCGCTGCATGGACTCGGCCAAGTTGGCGTCGGGGAACTTGCCGATTTCCTCGGCCACGATACCGTCCACCACCCCGCGCGCATTGCGTTTCAAGCTGAGCGAGGTCTCCAAGCTTTGCCGAATGCCGGTCACAACAACCGTATCGAGTTGCTGCGCGTCTGGCGATTTGGGCGCAGACGCAGCTGCGGAAGGGGGTACCGGCGCCGCATTTGTGCTCTGCTGAGCCTGTGCGTTCATGCCGGCCACCAAAAGGCCGGCCGCACTGGCCAATAGGGACAGACGGCAGACGGGTCGAGTGTGTCTCATGGGCTTGTCTCCGATATGTTTTTGAACTCTTATGACATGAACAACGCTGAAAGCGCTTTCATTGACCGAAAGAATCCCCTATTTGCAAGCGCTTTCAAATTGGGGCGCACCCTAGGTTGGCGGGTTTGAGCAACGCAAAAGCCGCGTCACCCAGCCCTTTCCCCCTACTTTGAATTAGCGCGCAAGCCGGCGGGCGGACTCGCGCATCACCAACTCCGGCGCCGCCAGATTGACCGCCGGCATTGCGCCCTGCAGCAAGGCCAACATGGCTGCCGCGGCCTGGGTGCCCGTCTCGTAAACCGACTGCCGCACCGTGGTCAAAGGCGGCATGGTGTAGCGCGACATGGTCAGGTCATCAAAGCCCACCACCGACACATCATCCGGCACCCGCAAATTGCGGCGCGACAAGCCCAACATCGCGCCATAAGCCATCTGGTCGTTGGAGCTGAAGATGGCGCTGAAACCCACCTCCCGCTCCAGCAAGCGGCTCACCGCCAACATGCCACCCGCCTCGGTGTAATCGCTTTGCACGATCAGCCGGGGGTCCACCGGAATGCCGGCCGCAGCCAGCGCATCCAGATAGCCGCTTTGCCGTTCAATCGCGTCTTCATGGATCAAATCGCCCTGCAGCAGGGCAATCCGACGATGGCCCAGATCAATCAGATGCTCAGTCGCTAACTTCGCACCCGCTCGGTTATCAAAACTGAAACTGAACAAGCCGCTGGGGCTGGGCTGCCGCCCCCACCACCGATGGCAGATTGGCCAACAACGCCTTCAACTCCTGATTGCTGAGCCGCCCCGCCAGCACAATCACCCCGTCGACCCGGCGCGAGAGCAGCGACTCAATCGCCTTACGCTCATCCACCTCGTTCCAATTGCCGCTAACAAAAAGCGGCACATAGCCGGCAGCCTCCAGCGCCACTTCGATGCCGCTGAGCGCCTCGCCGTAAAAGGGGCTGGCAATGCGTTGGGTGACCACGCCCACGCTCATGGTTCGGCCGCCCGCCAAGCCGCGCGCCACCGGGTTGGGCCGGAAACCCAGTTCACGGATGGCTTCATCCACCGCCGCTTTCTTCGCTTCGCTGACGATGGCCGTGCCATTCAGAATGCGTGAGACCGTACTGGGCGACACGCCCGCTCGCAAGGCCACCTGCTCCAAGGTGACGACACCCTCCGTGCGGTTTGAAGGCGCTTTCTTGACGGGCGATTTGCTGGGCACAGAGCCTCCTTGAGTCGATGGTTACTCAGTGTAAGACGAGCGATGCCTCTCAGTTCGCCCCGAGCACCCGCACGGTGCTAGGGTTTACGCTGCTGGGCTTGAAGGCTGCTTGCACTCAGAATTATGAAAACGCTTTCAAGCGTACTAAAACGATAAATTCCGAGACATCCATGCCACACCCTTGCAGACGCCGATTGCTGGCTGCCGCCGCGCTGGCGCCAGTCACCAGCCTCGGCCGTGCCGCCTCAAGCGCAGCGCCGCAGCGCTTGGTGATCGCCGCCTTTCCGATGGTGGACCAGATCATCAAGAGCGCCCTGCCCGCCTGGCGCGACGCGCATGGCGGCATTGAGGTCGAGGTGATCAGTCGCCAGTACGACGACCACCACACCGCCATGACCACCGCCTTGTCCTCCTCCAGCGGCGGCCAGCACCTGCCGGATGTGATGGCGCTGGAGACCATGTATATGGGCCGCTTCTCGCTGGGCGCGGGCTTGCAAGACCTCTCGGTCGCCCCTTATCTGGCCGAGTCGGTGCGTGATCGCTTTGTGCCTTTCGCCTTTGAGCAGGCTCGCAATCGCAGCGGTGCTGTGGTGGCCTTGCCGACCGATATCGGCCCCGGCTCGCTGTTCTACCGAGTCGACCTGCTGCAACGCGCCGGCCTGCACATCAAGGACTTGTGCGAGAGCTGGGAGAGCTATGTACAAGCCGGCGTGCAACTCAAGGCCCGCACAGGCGCCTACTTGTTCGCCCATGCCCGCTACCTGAAAGACATCGTGCTCTTCGCCAGCACGCCCGCCGGCCAAAGCATTTACTTCGACGCCCAGGGCCGCCCCAGCATCACTTCGGCGCACTTCCAACGTGCATTCCAACTGGCGCAGCAATCGCGCCAACTGGGGCTGGACGCCATCGTCGACACCTGGCGCAATGACTGGAGCGAACATCTGCGTCGCGGCCGTCTGGCCACCGAACTCACCGGTGCCTGGATGGCCGGGCAATTGGCCAATAGCGTGGCGCCCGCGACCAAGGGCTTGTGGCGGGTGGCGCAGCTGCCGGGCCAGAGCTTTGCAGGCTGGGGCGGTACCTATTACGCCATTCCGCGCCGCTCCGATCCGGCCAAGAAGGCGCTGGCCTGGGACTTGATCCAGCACCTGACGCTGAACCGCGACCTGCAACTGCGCGCATTCAAAAGCCAGGACGCTTTCCCGGCCCTGCTCTCGGCCCATGAAGACCCGTTTTTCGACGAGCCAGTGGAATTCCTCGGCGGCCAGCGGGCACGCCAGCTGTGGCGCGAGGCGGCAAGGCGCATTCCGGCTCGGCCGCTGCACCGCCAAAACAAATTTGCCGAAGAGGTGGTCAATGGCGAGCTGGACAACGTGCTGATCTACGGCAAAGCCATTCCCCAAGCCCTGGCCGACGCACAGGCCTTGCTGATGCACCGCGCCACACGATGAAGCTCCCATCACGCCATCAGCATCGCCCTCGCCGCCACTGGCTGCCCGACCGCTGGGCGCCCTATCTCTTGCTCAGTCCCTTCTTGCTGCTGTTCGCGGTGTTCGGCCTGTTCCCGCTGCTGTTCTCACTGTGGATGGCCTTCCAGAGTTGGGAGCCGACCGCCGGCCTGGAGGCCATGCGTTTTGTCGGCAGCGAGAACTTCACCTTTGTGCTCGGCGACGCTTGGTTTTGGAAGTCTTTGCAAAACACCTTGTGGCTGGCGGTGGTTTCGGGCGTGCCCCAGCACTTGGTGGCCCTGCCCCTGGCGGTGTTTGTGAACCAGGCTTTCGGACGCCATGGCCATGCGGTATCGGCCGCCTACTTCTTGCCCTACATCACCTCGACGGTGGCCATCGCCATGATGTTCACCTCGCTGCTGTCCACCGACTACGGCCTGATCAATGTGGTGCTGCACAGCGTCTTCGGCATGGAGCCGATCAACTGGCTGTGGCAGCCGCAGACCCTCAAGCCTGCGGTGGCCATGGTGGTGTTCTGGCGCTATCTGGGCTTTAACCTGGTGCTTTATTTGGCCGCGCTGCAAACCATTCCGCGCGACCTGTACCAAGCCGCAAGGCTGGATGGCGCCGGCGCCTGGGCGCAGTTCCGCTACATCACCTTGCCGGCGCTGCGGCCCATGATTTTGTTCGGCGTCACGCTGAGCATCATCGGCGGCATGCAGCTGTTCGAGGAGCCCTTCATCCTCACCAGCGGCCGCGGCGGCCCCGGCCAAGCGGCGATGACGGTGGCCATGTATGTCTATCGCCTGGCTTTTGACTTCAGCGACTTCGGCGCCGCCAATGCCATCTCCTGGCTGCTATTCGCGCTGCTGGTGCTGATCACCTGGCTGACCAATAAAGCCTTCAAGGAGAGACAGGCATGAAGGCCACGCCATCCCGCCTGGCCGCCTATGCCGTGGTCGTCTGCGGTGCCCTGCTGATGCTGGCGCCCTTCTACTTCATGTTCGTGTTCGCCACGCAATCGAACGCGGCCATCTTCAATGTGCCGCCACCGCTGTGGTTCGGCGGTGAGCTGGAACGCAATATGGCCACGCTGACCAGTCGCCTGCCCTTTTGGCGCAACCTCGGCTGGAGCTTGTATGTGGCCTTGATGTCCACCGCGCTGACGCTGCTGTTTTGCTCCATGGCCGGCTATGCCTTTGCGATGCTGGAGTTCCGCTTCAAGCAGCCGCTCTTTCTGCTGGTGATGGGCACGATGCTGGTGCCGCCCTTCATGACCATGATTCCTAACTTCATGGTGATGGACGCTTTAGGCTGGATCGACACCCACCGCGCGCTCTACATCCCCGGTGCCGCCAGCGCCTTCGGCATCTATCTGATGCGCCAATTCGCTGCCGCATCGGTGCCGGCCGAGTTGCTCAAAGCCGCGCGCATCGATGGCTGCAGCGAACTCGGCATCTACTGGCATATCGCTCTGCCGCTGATGCGCCCGGCCTTGGGCACCCTGGGCTTGATCACCTTCATCGCGTCCTGGAACAACTTCATGGCGCCCCTGGTGGTACTGCGCAATGCCGACAACTACACCCTGCCGCTGGCCCTGCGCGGCCTGCAAAGCACCGTCAACACCGAGTGGGGCGCCATCATGGCCGGTTCGGCCATTGCGACCCTGCCCCTGATCGTCCTCTTCGTCATTTCCTCCCGCCAACTGATCGCCGGATTGACCGCCGGCGCTGTCAAGTAATGCAAGCCACTCACATGCACCAGCAATTTCCCGCCGACTTCCTGTTTGGCGTCGCCACCAGCAGCTTCCAGATCGAAGGGGCCGTCCATGAGCACGGCCGGGGCGAGTCCATCTGGGATCGTTTCTGCCGCCAGCCCGGCGCCATCGCCGATGCCAGCAATGGCGACATCGCCTGCGACCATGTGCATCGCCTGGAAAGCGACCTCGATCTGATCGCCTCCCTGGGCGTCAACTGCTACCGCTTCTCCATCGCGTGGCCGCGGGTGCAAGCCCTGGGCCAGGGCGCCTTCAGCAGTGAAGGCATGGATTTTTACCAGCGCCTGGTTGACGGCTTGCTCCAGCGCGGCATCAAGCCCGTCGCCACGCTCTACCACTGGGATCTGCCGCAAGCGCTGCAAGACCAAGGCGGCTGGGCCAACCGCGAGACGGTGCACCGCTTCGTCGACTACGCGCGCCATGTGCAAAAGCAGCTGGGTGACCGCCTGCACATGATCTCCACCCACAACGAACCTTGGTGCGCCGCCACCCTGGGGCATGACGTTGGCATTCACGCGCCCGGCATCAAAAACCGCGCGATTGCGGCGCAGGTATCGCATCACCTGATGCTCAGCCACGGTCTGGCGCTGCAGGCCATGCGCGCCGATGGCGCCACGGCCAATCTGGGCATCGTGCTGAATATGGGTCCCAGCGTGCCGGCCTCACCTATGCCCGAGGACATCGCCGCCGCCCGCCGCGCCGACGCCCTGAGCCGCCGCTGGTACAGCGACCCCTTGCTGCGCGGCCTCTACCCGCAAGAGATCATCGAGGAACTGGGCGCCGAAGCACCCAAGATCGAAGCCGGTGATATGGCCGCCATCCAAACGCCCATGGACCATATGGGCATCAACTACTACACGCGCCATGTGGCACGCGCCTCGGGTGAACTCTGGAGCGCACGCGCCCACGGTCTGCCGGTGTCAGAAATGGAGTGGGAAATCTACCCCGAAGGCCTGACCGACATCCTCTGCCTGATGAAGGCCGACTACCCGCATCTGCCGCCGGTCTTCATCACCGAGAATGGTGGCGCCTTTCCAGATGCAGCCATCGCCGACGGCCATGTGCAAGACCTGGATCGCAAGCGCTATTTGCAAGAACATATTGCCGCCCTGGCCATGGCGCGTGAGCGCGGTGTGCGCGTCGATGGCTATATGGTCTGGAGCCTGATGGACAACTTCGAATGGGGCTATGGCTATGCCAAACGCTTTGGCATCGTGCATGTCGACTACGACACCCAGCAGCGCACACCCAAGGCCAGCGCGCTTTGGTACCGCGACTTTCTGAGCCAATGGCGCGGGCTGAAGCCAGTGAGCGGCCAGGCATGATGCAAGCGTCCCGGCTATCCATGACCGCGCCGAGACTGCTGCGCCCGCTGATGTCTGCTGTGCTGGCCGCCTTGGTCGGCTGTGGTGGCGGCAGCGTGGGGGCAACGCCGCAAGGCGCTTCTCCAGCCGCAGCTCCCGCAGCGCCTGCAGCATCCACTTGGGCCCTGCTCTGGTCGGACGAATTCGACGGCCCGGCCGGCAGCAGCCCCAACCCGGCCTTCTGGAACCATGACCTGGGCAACCAGGAGAACAATGGCTGGGGCAACCACGAGTTGCAGTACTACAGCGCCTCAAACCGAAACAGCTTTATCGATGGCAAAGGCTTCCTGGTTTTGAAGGCCGAGCCCAGTGCCGACGCCGGGCTCTGCTGGAACAGCAAGCCTTGCGCTTACACCTCCGCTCGCATCCAAAGCCAGGGCAAGTTCAGCTTCACCAACGGCAAGATCGAGGCCCGCATCAAAGTGCCCAGCGGCCAAGGTCTGTGGCCGGCCTTTTGGAGCCTGGGGGCAGACAAGCTGCCCTGGCCGGAAGTGGGCGAAATCGACATCATGGAGTTCGTAGGCAAGACGCCCAATGCCGCCTACGGCACGGCCCACGGCCCCGGCTACTCGGGCGCCCAAGGCATAGGCAAGCCTTTTGAATTCAAGCAAGCGGTGGCCGAGGACTTCCATGTCTTCAGCATCATCAAGCGGCCCAATGAAATCATCTGGTTGATTGACGGCCAGCAATACCACCGCCTCACACCCGCGAGCTTACCGGCCGGCAGCAGCTGGGTGTTTGAGCGACCCTTCTACTTGATTCTGAACCTGGCCGTCGGTGGCGACTGGCCAGGCTCGCCCGATGCCAGCACCGCCTTCCCCGCTCAGATGAGCGTGGACTGGGTGCGCGTCTACAAGGAAAACTGAATGTGCCCCCATATTTTCCGCAGCGACCCGCATCTCGATAGGGGCAGCAATTGAGCCAAGTTCGCATCCAGAATCTGAACATCAGCTTCGGCGCCCATACCGTCATCCCGAAGTTAGACCTTGAGGTCCAAGCCGGCGAATTCCTCGTGCTGCTCGGGCCCTCGGGCTGCGGCAAGTCCACGCTGCTGCACAGCATCGCCGGCCTCATCGCCATCACCGGCGGCAGCATTCATATCGACGGCCAAGACATGAGCCACGCCCAGCCCAGCGAACGTGGCCTGGGCATGGTGTTTCAGAGTTATGCGCTCTACCCGCATATGAGCGTGCGCGACAACCTGGCCTTTCCGCTGCGCATGGCCGGCCAGTCCAAGGCCGAGATGGACAGCCGCATCGCCAAGGCCGCCGCCATGCTGCAGCTGGAGCCCTTGCTGGATCGGCGACCCGCCCAACTCTCGGGCGGCCAACGCCAGCGCGTGGCCATTGGCCGCGCCGTGGTGCGCGAGGCGGACTTGCTGCTGCTGGACGAGCCCTTGTCCAATCTGGACGCCAAGCTGCGCACCGAGCTGCGCCGCGAACTCAAGCAGCTGCATGCACGCCTGGGCAATACGATGATTTACGTCACCCACGACCAAGTCGAGGCGATGACGCTAGCCACCCGCATCGTCGTCATGCACCAAGGCGAGATCCTGCAAATTGGCAGCCCGGCCGAGGTCTACGAGCGGCCGCGCAGCCTGCGCGTGGCCAGCTTCGTGGGTTCACCGACCATCAATCAATTCCAGGGAGATCTGCACCAGGGTCAGTTCAACGCCGGCCCGCTGCAACTCGGCGGCCCCAAGGGAGTGACGGAATCGGGGCAAATCAGCCTCGCCGTGCGCCCGGAAGATGTCTTGATCGGCGCCGATCAGCCCTTCAGCGCCAAAGTGGATTTGGTGGAGCCGCTGGGCAACCAACATCTGCTGTGGATGTCCGCCGGCGAGATCAGTCTGTGCGCGGTCTTGCCGGGCCAAGCCACCCTGGCCGCCGGTGATGCGGTGCGCTTCGGCTTCGATCCGCAGCGCCTGCATTGGTTTGACAGCCAGGGTCAGCGAATCGGCAATTGAGCGCAGGGCTGGCTGGCAATGAGAGCGGTGGCATGATGCGCGGCCCTCAAGCCCACTTCATGCCCCACTAGCGCCCGATGCCACCCCACGCCAACGCCCTCCCGGCAACCCACGCTGCCCATGTAGCCCATGTAGCCCATACGGGCACCCGCCTGCAAGGCCTGGACACCTTGCGTGCCCTGGCCATTTTTCTGGTCTTCGCCGCCCATTACATGAACTTCGTCACCGGCCGGCCGACTTTCGGCTGGGCCAGTGAGGTCGGCTGGGTCGGGGTGGACCTCTTTTTCGTCCTGAGCGGCTACTTGATCGCCAACCAGATCTTTGCGGGTCTGGTGCGCGGGCAAACGCTGTCGCTGAAGAATTTCTACGCGCGCCGCTTTCTGCGCACCTTGCCAGTCTTCTATCTCGTGCTGGCGGCCTACTTTGCCTTCCCCGCCTTCATGGGCGGCAAGACGCCGCCGGACTTGTGGCGCTTCCTCAGCTTCACCCAGAACTGGCAATTGCAGCCCGGCACCGCCTTCTCGCATGCTTGGTCGCTGTGCGTGGAAGAGCAGTTCTATCTGCTGCTGCCCGCCGCCGTTTTGCTGGCACGGCGCTGGGGCAAAGGCCGCTTGGCCTTGGCTTGGCTGGCGATTGCGGGCTTGATTGGCCTGGGCATGCTGGCGCGCCACATCTTGTGGGGCCGTTATGGCCTGGAGGCGGGTGGTGCCGTGCAAGGCTACTACCCCAATCTCTACTACGCCACGATCGCGCGAGCCGACGCGCTGCTGCCCGGCGTGGCCGTGGCCCTGCTGAAGAACTACCACCCCGGCGCCTGGGCGCGGGTGCAGGCACGCGGCCAATGGGTGCTGGCGGGCGGCCTGCTGGCCTGCGGCGCGATGACGTATGGGCTCTTGACGGGCTATTACATCGAGGGCTATGGCTACGGCTGGGCCATGAGCACGTTTGGCTATTCACTCAACGCCTGCGCCTTCGCGATTCTGTTGGCCGCTGCCCTCAGCCCCGTCTCCAGCCTGGCGCGCCTGCGGGTGCCGGGGGCGGCGTCCTTGGCGCTGTGGTCCTATTCGATCTACCTCACCCACAAGGCGGTGATGTTTGCCTTGCCCAAGCATTTGCAGCCCTTGGGGCTGGAGCGGCAATCGGGCCTGATGCTGCTGGCGGTTGCGGCCGTGTCGGTGGGCCTGGGCTGGCTTTTGTATCGCTGTGTTGAGCTGCCCTTTATGCAATGGCGTGACCGGCTGGTGCCCAGCAGCTTTGCCGGCCCGCACCTTGATGTGACGGGCAGCAGCGCCCCAATGAGTCAAAGCCGCTTGGCCTGAATTGGCCCATCCGCACCGGCAACGTTCTATCCGTCCGAAGGTGCAGTTGGTCGCTCAGGCGCTGGCAGATTTGTTCATCACTCGGACACTGGCAGCCTCTCGGGTCGCAAGACCTGACCCCACACTTATCCGAGCGACATCACCATGACACTTCTGCACCGCGCCACAGCCAAAAAATCGAATACCTCAGCGACGTCGTCGACGCTGCGCCAAGCCCTCGGCCGACACCTCGCCATCGTTGCGGGCGCCAGCCTGGCCCTGCTGAGCGGCTGCGCGGTGATCGTTGCCCCCGACCATGATGGCAATATGAAGATGCGCCACGTCGGCGGCAAGACCAAGTTCGAATGCCGCCAGAGCGGCAGCGGCGAGTGCCATTACGCGCTCTACACCAGCCAGTGCAAAACCAGCGAGAGCAATAGCGGCAAGCCGGCCACCACCTGCACACATCAAATCGTCGAGCAGTTCAAGCTCAGCGAAGGCCAGACGCGTGAGTTCAGCGATCTGCCCAGCGGCTACAAGCAGTGCATGAAGACCAGCCAAGCGCCGGAAGTGCCCAACTGCAACTGAGGCCAACGAGGCACCTGAGGCACTAAGGCCTCAGGCACGCAGCCTCAATCAATCACCCAGGCCGACGTAGACGTTCTGCACATCGTCGTGCGCGTCGATGGCGGCCAAAAAGGCTTCAACTTCTTCCATTTCCGCGGCACCCAGGCTGAGCGGATTCTTGGGCCGATAGCCCAGCTTGGCGGAGTGCACGGTGAAGCCGAAGTTGGGCAAGGCGCGGCTGACCAGATCCAGATCGGTCGGCTCGCTCAGGAACAGGAAGGCGCCCTCCTCGGCCGGCTGCACATCTTGCGCGCCGGCTTCGATGGCGGCCTCTTCTGCGTCCACGCCGGCGCGGCTGGGTTCGGCTTCAATCATGCCCACATGATCGAACTCCCAGGCCACCGAACCGGATGATCCCAGCTGCCCTTTGCGGAACAGCACGCGGATCTCGGACACGGTACGGTTGATGTTGTCGGTCAGGCATTCCACGATCACCGGCACGCGGTGCGGGGCATAGCCTTCGTAAGTGACATGGTCAAAGTGCACCGCCTCGCCCAGCAGACCAGCACCTTTTTTGATCGCCCGCTCCAGCGTTTCACGCGGCATCGAGACCTTGCGGGCCGCTTCCACCACCATGCGCAGGCGCGGGTTCATATCGGGGTCGGCACCGTTACGGGCCGCGACCATCAGCTCCTTGCTGAGCTTGCCGAACAGGCGGCCACGTGCATTGGCGGCCAAGTCTTTATGTTTTGCTTTCCACTGTGCGCCCATTTTGGCGACTCCTGCGTCTTGTCATTGAATGGACGCAACTGTAAGTGATGAAGCGCGCCCGGGCCTGCCGCTCAGCTGCGCAAGACCTGGGCCTCGCCACGCCAGCGCCCCGGCGCCGCCGGGAAAACCTCGGCCAGCGCGGCTTCGCTCAAGCCCAGATGGCTTTGCAGAATCGGCCGCAAGACCTGGCGGAAGTCTACCGCCACGGCCAAGTCGCGCCCATCCACCAGGGCCGAGCTTTCCAGCCCCGGCCATTCACCCAACATGCGCCCGCCGGCCACCGGGCCACCCAGCAGCCAGATCGCATTGCCACGGCCATGGTCGCTGCCCAAGGTGCCGTTTTGATGCACGGTGCGGCCGAACTCGCTCATCACCACAATCACCGTGTCCTGCAAAGCCGGGCCCAGGCCCTGGCTCAGCGCCTGCAGCCCTTCGCCCAAGGCCTTCAGGCGATTGGCCAGCTGGCCTTGCGCAGCACCTTGATTGATATGGGTGTCCCAGCCGCCCACCGCGGTGAAGGCGAGCTGGGTTTGGCCGTCGTTGCGGATCAGCTGCCCGAGCCGGCGCGCATCGGCCGCGAAGGAGCGCGCCGAGGGCGCACCCGCATCGCCGCTGGCATTCATGGCCGGCTCCCGCTCCCCGGCCATGCTGCGCTGCATTTGCCCGCGGCCCGCCAGCGCGGCCTGAAAGCTGGCGCCCAGCTTGGCGTCTCCGGCGTACAGGCGCTCCAGGCCTTGCTGCAGATCGGCTTGGTCAATGGCTTTACCGGCCAAGGCCTTGGGGCCAAGCCCCAGGCTGGCCACAGCGGCGGGGCCGGCAAAAATGCGCGGCGGCGTCGCGCCCATGGCCACGCCACGCGTCGGGCTGGCCGGCCCGGGCAGTTGGCCGAGCAGGCGATTCATCCAGCCGCTGGGCGTGCTTTTGAGCCCAGGCGTGCCGGACTCCAGATAGTCCTGCGCATCGAAGTGCGAGCGTGTGGGGTCGGGCGAGCCGCTGGCATGCACGAAGGCCAGGCTGCCTTGATCCCAAGCCGGCTTCAAGCTCAGCAAGGCCGGGTGCAGCGCGAACAGGCTGTCGAGCTTGAGCGCGGCACCCTCTGCGCTGCCGGGCGGCACCAGGGCCAGGTCAGGTCGCGCCGGGGCGTAGTTGCGGTCTCCTACCGGCGCTACGACGCTCAGGCCATCCACCGCGCCGCGCAGCATGATCACCACCAACTTGCGCTGGCTCAGTGGGCTTCCGGCCGCAGCGCCGGCCCAGGCCTGGGGCAAGCCGGCCAGGGTCCAGCCGGCGGCCAGGGCGCTGGCTTGCAAAAAGCGCCGCCGTGGGCTGGGGGTTGGCGTCTGATCGTTCAAGTCACTCTCCTCGTTCGTCTATGCCTGTTCGCTGCCTGCAAAGAAATACTCAGCAACGCATGAAGTCGGGGCTGCCCAAGGCCAGGGCCACTTGCATCGCCAAAGGCTCTTTGGCGATGGCCGTGCGCGTGTCCGCGCTGAGCTGCGCGAACAAGCCGCCATGCGCGGCCAGGCCCGCCGCATCGCCAGATCGGGACAAGCGCTTCGCCAGGTTGCCGGCCAGTTGCACCCGTTGGGCCAGGGCATCGGCATTCATCCAGGCGGCCGCCACCGCCTTGTAGCCGTCCGGCGTCTGCGCGCCGTACAGCGGCATGCCTGCCTGGGCCAACCAGCCCAGCAAGGGCCCGACTTCGGGCGCATTGACACCCAAGGCACGCAAGCTGGACAGCAGGTATTGGTAAGGCGTCTTGAACTTGGCGCCAATGTTGGCGGATTGCCAGAACTCCTCGGCTTCCACCAAGCTGCGCATCAGGGCGCGCAAATCACCCCGGCTCTCCAGAAAGCGGGCCTGCAGGCGCTGCACCAGGGCGGGCGGCGGCGCATCGGCCACAAAGGCCTGGGCCAGCTTGAAAGCGATATGGCGTGCGGTGGCCGGGTGGGCCGCCAAAACGTCCAGAGCCATCTCGCCTTCCGCTCGGCCAGCGGGCGGCACGCTGCGGCCCAACCATTGCTTGCTGCCGCCGTCATGGCGGCGCGGGTCGAACTCAAACAAGTCGGCGCCATTGGCGCCTCCGCCTTCAATCACCGCTCGGCGGTAGTTCACCGTCCAGCCTGTGAAGATGCGCGCCAGCTCGGTGACATCTCGCTGGCTGTAGCCACCGTCCACGCCCAGCGTGTGCAGCTCCATCAATTCACGGGCGTAGTTTTCGTTCAGACCGGTGGGGCGGGCGGCAGCAGGGGGGGCTCCGGGGGCAGATTGCAGGGCACGCGCTGGCGGGCGATAGCCGGGGGCCACGCTCAGCACATTGTCCAGATAGATCAACATGGCCGGATGCTTGGCCACCGCCCCCAACATCTGGCGGAAGTTGCCCAGCACATGCGGGCGAATGGCCTCGCGCTCGTAGCTGCCCACCAAGACACTCACCGGCCCCTTGCCAACAAAGACATTGAAGTGGTTGAACCAAAAGTCCACCAGCACTTCCTCCAGCTGGGCCGGGCTTTGCAGGGCCCGCCAGATCCGCTGACTGCTGGCCTCCAGCACCACGGGGCGAACGAACTCGCGCCGGGCGTTCTGGGCCTCGGCCGGCTCGGCCTTGTTAGCTGGCTCACCCGTGCCTGGCGCGGCCGCCTGGCGCTTGGCCTCGCGGCCTGCCTTGGCGGCTTGGCGAAAGCGGCTCAGCAACTCGCCCTGGCTGAGCTGCAAGGTCGGCATGGCGGCCAATTGGCCCTGCAGTGCGGGCGGCAAGTTGAGCGGCGAGCCACCCAGTTGTTGGGTGAGGAAGTCTTGCAGCCAGGCCTGCGGGCCCTGGCTGGCGATGGCCGCGACGTCCACGGCTGTTGGGCCGAAACCCAGGCGATTCAAGGCGTGCAACGCGCCCTGCTGGCCCGCATGTGCCTGACCGGCGGGCGGCACCGCCGGGCTTGTGGACTTGGTACCCATGCTGCCCTCGGCCCGCAAAGCCAGACTTGGCAGCAGACTCATTCCTGCCAGCGCTTGCAGGCCTTGCCGTCGGTTCAACATCCTGCCTGTCCTTTCATATGATGGCCCCCAGTTGATGGCACCCAGTTGATGCCCCCAGTTGATGCCCCCATTCGCCCGGCCACCGGCCGGGGTCACGTCATGCTGCGCATCTTGCCCGGCCAAGCTTCAGCCAATGTTTCCGAAGCGCAAAGCTTTTCAAACGGCGCTAAAGCTGCACGTAAAAACCGCAGCCACACCGCCATGCGCTTGAGGCACACTCATGCCTACAAGGAGACATGAGCGATGACTGATCCACAAGAACTGCTTCAACGCGAACAAATCGACGCCGTTCTGGCGCTGGCCGCCAAACACCCCCACGCGGCCCAGTACAAAGGCATGCTGGAAAGCTTTGGCCGCGAGTATTTCGCCCGCCTCGACCCGGACGATCTGCTCAGCCGCAGCCCGGAAGACCTGCTGGGGGCCCTGCTCTCGCATCTGCAATTTGGCGCGCAGCGCCAAGCGGGCCAGACCCTGGTGCGTGCGATGAGCCCCTCGGTGGCCGAAAACGGCTGGGCCTCGCGGCACACGGTGATCGACATCGTCAACGATGACATGCCCTTCCTGGTCGACACCACGACCATGGAAATCAACCGCCACGGCCTGACCCTGCACCTGATCGTCCACCCCATTTTTGCGGTGGAGCGCAATGACAAGGGCCAGCTGCTGGCCATCCACCCGCGCAGCGAGTCCGGCAGCAATGCCGCACTCAAGCGCGAGTCCTGGATGCATATCGAAGTGGACCGCATGGTCGACGCCCAAACGCGCGCCGACCTGGTGGCGGGCATCGAGCGCGTGCTGGCCGATGTGCGCGTTGCCGTGGGCGACTGGCAGGCCATGGTGGCCAAGCTGCGCGCGGTGACCGCCGAGCTGGACCAAAGCCTGCCCACCGTGCCGCCCGAGCAGGTGCAGGAAAGCCGCGCCTTCCTGGAATGGCTGGCCGACGACCACATGACCCTGCTGGGCTACCGCTGCCACGACCTGATCAGCCACGAGGGCCAAGACGCCCTCAAGCTGCAAGCCGGCAGCGGCCTGGGCCTGCTGCGCGAAACCGCGCAAGAAAAGCTCTCCAGCAGCTTTGCGGCCCTGCCGGTCAATGCCCGCGCCATGGCACGCGCGGCCCAGCCCATGCTCTTGATCACCAAGGCCAATACCCGCTCCACCGTGCACCGGCCGGGATACACCGATTACGTTGGCATCAAGCGTTACGACGCGGCCGGCCAGGTGATCGGCGAACACCGCTTTATCGGCCTGTTCACCTCCACCGCTTACAGCGCCCGCGTCTCCGAGACCCCGCTGCTGCGCGGCCGCACCCAGGCCATCACCGAGCGCGCCGGCCTGCCGCCGGGCGGCCACTTGGCCAAGGCCTTGCAGCACATTCTGGAGACCTATCCGCGCGACGACCTCTTCCAGATCTCGGACGACGAGTTGTTCGAGACCTCCCTGGGCATCCTGGCCCTGGGCGAGCGCCAGCGCCTGCGCCTCTTCGTCTGCCACGACCCGTTTGAGCGTTTTGTCTCTTGCCTGGTCTATGTGCCGCGCGAGGCCTATTCCACCGATTTGCGCATCAAGTTCCAGGCCATTTTGATGGCGGTGCTTAAGGGCAGCAGCGCTGAGTTCGATGTGCAACTCAGCGACGCCGTGCTGGCTCGCATCCACTTCACCGTGCGCACCACCCCGGGCCAAACGCCCAGCTACGACCGCAAGGAAGTCGAAGCCAAGCTGGCCGCCGCCGCTCGCCGCTGGGATGACGATTTGCGCGACGCGTTGATCGACGCCGAGGGCGAGGCCCGTGGCATCGAGCTGTTCAAGCGCTGGGCCGGCGGCTTCCCGCTGGGTTACCGCGAGCGCGTCAGCGCACGCGCCGCCGTGCCAGACGCGATCAAGATCGCCAGCCTGACGGCCGCGCAACCTCTGGCACTGGCGCTCTACCGCCCGCTGGGCGCGCAGCCCGGCACGCTGGGTTTCAAGGTCTATCACCGCGGCGCGGCCGTGGTGCTGTCCGACAGCCTGCCCATGCTGGAGCATATGGGCGTGCGGGTGCTGAGCGAGCACAACCACCGCATCAGCAGCGGCGACGAGTCCGCCGCCCTGATCTCTGTGCATGACTTCGAGCTGCAAGCCCAGGTCTCGGACGAGATCGAACCCGAAGCCCTGGCGCGCCTGTTCGAAGACACCTTCGCCCGCGTCTTCAAGGGCGAGGTGGAGAACGACGATTTCAACCGTTTGGTGCTGCGGGCCGGTTTGGCCAGCGACGAGATCGTGGTGCTGCGCGCTTACGCCAAATACCTGCGCCAGATCGGGTTTGCGCTGTCGCAGTCGGCCATCGAGGCCACGCTGGCGGCGCACCCACGCATCGCGCGCATGCTGGTGACGCTGTTCAAGCTGCGCTTCGACCCGCAAGCCCAGGATGAGCTGGGCGCCACCGCACAGGTCAACGGCATTGAGCGGGCGCTGGAAAAGGTCAGCAATCTGCAAGAAGACCGGGTGCTGCGTCAGCTGCTGGCTCTGATTCAAGCCACGCTGCGCACCAACTTCTGGCGCACCGGCGTGGGCCATAGCGGCGACGCCGGGCCGCGCCGCAGCTTCCTGTCCTTCAAGTTCGACTCTGCCGCCGTGCCGGGCTTGCCGGCGCCGCGTCCGCTGTTCGAGATTTTTGTCTACTCACCGCGGTTCGAAGGCATCCATCTGCGCGGCGGCAAGGTGGCCCGCGGCGGCCTGCGCTGGTCGGATCGGCCGGAAGACTTCCGCACCGAGGTGCTGGGCCTGGTGAAGGCACAGATGGTGAAGAACACCGTCATCGTGCCGGTCGGCAGCAAGGGCGGCTTTGTGCTGAAGAAGGCACCGCCATCGTCCGACCGCGAAGCCTTCATGAAAGAAGGCGTGGCTTGCTACCAAGACTATCTGCGCGCCCTGCTCGACTTGACCGACAACCTCGCCGGGGGTCAGGTCTTGCCGCCGCCACATGTGGTGCGCAAGGACCAGGACGACCCCTATCTGGTGGTGGCGGCCGACAAGGGTACGGCCACCTTCTCTGACTTCGCCAACGCCGTCAGCGCCGAATACGGCCACTGGCTGGGCGATGCGTTCGCCTCCGGCGGCAGCGTCGGCTATGACCACAAGGCCATGGGCATCACCGCGCGCGGCGCCTGGGAAAGCGTCAAGCGCCATTTCCGCGAACTCGGTGTGGACACACAAACCACCGACTTCACCGTGGTGGGCGTGGGCGATATGTCGGGCGATGTGTTCGGCAACGGCATGCTGCTGTCCAAGCACATCCGCTTGCTGGCGGCTTTTGACCACCGCCATGTCTTCATCGACCCCAATCCGGATGCAGCGGTTTCCTTTGCCGAGCGGGAGCGCTTGTTCAAGCTGCCGCGCTCAGCCTGGACGGATTACGACGCCAGCCTGATTTCAGACGGCGGCGGTGTCTGGGCGCGCTCCGAAAAATCGATCCCGATTTCGCCCCAGGCCCAAGCCGCCTTGGGCATCAGCGTGGACCGCATGGCGCCCAATGATTTGCTCAGCGCCATCCTGAAGGCGCCCGCCGACCTGCTCTACAACGGCGGCATTGGCACTTACATCAAGTCGGCCGGCGAGGTGCATGCTGAAGTTGGCGACCGCGCCAACGACAGCTTGCGCATCAACGGCGCCGAGTTGCGCTGCAAGGTGGTGGGCGAAGGCGGCAATCTGGGGGCCACCCAGCGCGGCCGCATCGAAGCGGCCTTGAACGGCGTGCGCCTGAACACCGACGCCATCGACAACTCGGCCGGTGTGGACACCTCCGACCACGAGGTCAATATCAAGATCTTGCTGGGCATGGCCATGGGCGACGGCGAGATGACGCTCAAGCAGCGCAACACCTTGCTGCCGCAAATGACCGAAGAGGTCGCCAGCCTGGTGCTGCGCGACAACTACTTCCAGACCCAGGCGCTGTCCATCGCGCACCGCCAGGGCGTGCAGATGATCGAGCAGCAGGCCCGCTTCATCCGCTTCCTGGAACGCAAGGGTCAGCTCAACCGCGCCATCGAGTTCCTGCCCACCGATGAGCAGATCGAAGAGCGCAAGGCACGCGGTCAAGGCCTCACCACGCCGGAGCTGGCCGTGCTGCTGGCCTATAGCAAGATGTGGCTGTCGGACGAATTGATGGCCTCCGATCTGCCCGAAGACGGCTGGATTGGCGCGGCGGTTGAGCGTTACTTCCCCGCGCAGCTGCGCGAGAAGTTCGCCGGCTACATCCCGCGCCACCCGCTCAAGCGCGAGATCATCGTCACCCATGTGCTCAACAGCATGTTGAACCGGGTTGGCTCGACCTTTGTGCACCGTTTGAGTGAATCCACCGGCGCCAAACCGGCGCAAATCGTGCGCGCCTACCTGGCCACCCGCGAGGTGTTTGGCTATGTGCCGCTGTGGATTCAGATTGAGGCTTTGGACAACAAGGTGCCAGACGCGGTGCAGGCTGAGATGATCGAAGAGCTGGGCCGCCTGGGCAGCCATGCCACCACCTGGTTCCTGCGCTCACGCCGCCTGAACGAGCCGATGGAGCAGGTGTTTGCCCGCTTCACCCCGGCCGTGGAAGTGCTGCGCGCCCGCCTGGGTGACAGCGCGGGCGATTCCAGCCGCGCCCAGGCCTGGGTGGAAGCCGGTGTGCCCAAGGCCTTGGCTCAGGCGGTGCTGCAGGCCGAAAGCCTGTTCGCGGCCCTGGACATTGCCGAGATTGCCGACGCCACCGGGCGCCCGCTGCAAGAAGTGGCCGATGTACACGCCAGCCTGGGCCAGCGCCTGGGCCTGGCACGCCTGAGCCAGCAAATCGATGCCCTGCCCACCGCCAGCTACTGGCAGGCGCAGGCCAAGATGGCCCTGGGCGACGACTTGGCCGGTCTGCAACGCGGCATTGCCAGCGATGTCTTGAACGGCAAAGCACAGGGCGATGCGGCCTTGCTGCTGGGTGAGTGGGAGCAACGCAGCGGCGACGCTTTGGAGCGCGCCCAGCGCCTGCTGAGCGAGCTCAGCGAGGCCAAGGGCGTGGATCTTGCTATGGTGTCGGTTGCCTTGAGAGAACTCAGAAACCTGGCCTAGTCGCGGCGCCCCTTTTTGGGGGGGCGTCAAAGCGGGCCCAACTGAAAGCAGCCCGCCATGCCGACGCAAGAACCACGCAGCAGCCTTCCTCCCGATGACCCGCTGCGTGCGCTCTTACACAACGAAGTACACGCACGCCCTTCGGCGCGCATCCGCCTGCCGGCCCTGGTGGTCTGTGTGGCGGTGCTCAACGAAGGCGTGACGCGTGCCGACGAATGGGCCCACCTCAAGCGCCTGCCCGGCCAGCAAGACCTGACCCTCGATGCACTGAACGACAACTTTCTGCGTCTGCGCACCGGCGGCCACACCTTGAAGTGGGAACGCCACAGCGAGTTCACCCGCTATGCCGTCGTGCAAGCCCTGCCCCCACAGGCGGTGCTGGCCGCGCGCGCGGATGAGGTGGAGTGGCTGTCCAGCCTGGTGGTGGATGCCCAGTGGCTGAGCCAGATCCCCGGCCGCACGGTGGCCGCCGTCAAGCTGGTGATGTTGGAACAAGACATCAGCGTGCCCCAAACTGCCCTGGACCTGGCCACGGCCTGGTTTGGCGGCCGCACCGTGGTGGCCTCGCTGCTGGGCCACGGCCACTCGATGGTGGTGACCGACCTGGACCTGCGCCCCAACGGCTTCGAGCGCATGCTGGTGATGGCGCCGCCCGGCACCTCGCCCGCCCGGACCGGGCGCATCTCGCAGCGCCTGCTGGAGCTGGAAATCTACCGCCTGATGGCCTTGCGCGGCCTGCCGGTGGCCAAGGATCTGGGCCCCTTGCTGGCCGAAGCCGAGGCCGGCCTGGCCGAGGTGACCCAAAAGCTCGAAGCCCGCAGCGCCTCGGAAGCCGATCTGCTGGACACCCTGATCCACATCGCCGCCGGCGTAGAGCGCGCCACCGCAGAACACGCTTATCGCTTCTCGGCCACACAGGCCTACAACACCCTGGTGATGCAGCGCCTGGTGGAGTTGCGCGAGAAGCCGATTTCAGGGACACAAACCTTGGGCGAGTTCATGCAACGCCGGCAATCCCCCGCGATTGCCACCGTGGCCGCCACTGCGCAGCGTCTGGCCGGCTTGTCACAGCGCATCGAGCGCAGCAGCGGCCTGCTGCGCACCCGGGTGGACATCGCCGCCGAAGCCCAGAACCAGCTGCTGCTGGCCAAGCTGACGCGCGGCCAGGAGTTGCAACTCAGCTTGCAGACCACGGTGGAAGGCCTGTCCATCGCCGCCATCAGCTACTACATGGTCAGCCTGATTCATTACGGCGCCGAGGCCCTGCACAGCGCCGGCCTGCCGGTCAACCCCAACCTCACTGTGGGCCTGGCCATCCCCTTGGTCTTGGTGGGCGTGTGGAAGGCCACGCAACGGGTGCATGCCAAATTGCACCAGAAGCTGCATTGAGGCCAGCCAGGCCCGCTTCTTCATTCAAGCTAGGGATGGAGCGGGCAAGAACTGACCCCGCGAGGCCTATCGAAGCGCCCGGCAGCGTGGCCGTGGAGCATGCCGTCGGGTGCCACGGCCGCCTAAGTCCCCAGGTGACAAGCCCTTTCTCGCAGCGCGCACCAGGCTAACCCAGCAGTTTGATGGCAACGCGACAACCCATCTGCTGCAAACTTTGACAGCTTGACGGGCTAAGGCAAAGGCTTTTACGCTCGCCGCTCTAGCGCTGATGATGCGCTCAGGGGGCGGGGGACTCGATGACAGCTGCATTGCCAAATGCGCAGATGATCAGCGCCAACAGCTCGGGGGCCGCCTCGCTCATGGCGCCTGAGCACGTCCCCCAACTGGCACAAACCTTACACGGTGAACTGGCCCAGCTACTCAGCTTGGCCCTGATTCAGCTACGACTGCTGCGTGAGCAAGCGCCCAACTTCCGCACCGCCAGCGGCGGCCTCGACCAAGTGCAGCAGCTGGTCCAACAAGCCCTGCAAACCACACGCAGCCTGCTGCAGCGCCTGGAGGACTTGCCCGCACAACAACTGCTGCCAGTGGACGACTTGGCGCGTGAGCTTCAGCTCAGCGTGGCGCGGCTCAGCCAGGGCTGCGGCCAGGCCATCCGCTTGACGATTGCCGCGCCCCTGGCCCGGCTGCCGCGAGAGGTCAGTCTGGCGCTGCTGGAGGTCGGCCAGGAACTGCTGCTCAACGCCTGCAAGCATGGTCACCCCGGCAGCGTGGCGGCTAGCTTGATCGGCCATGGTCCGGGCTTAAGCCTGAGAATCAGCAGCCAGGGTCGGTGCGCCGCCCCTGAGTCGAATGGCTCATCATGGCCACAGGACACCGCCCACAGACCCATGGGCTTGAGCCTGGCGCAAGCGCGTTTGGCAGCCATTGGCGCGCGCCTGCGCTGGCGGCAGGCTGCGGACGGCAGCGTGCAAGCACGCGTCAGTTGGGCACCACCGGCACTGCCCGCCGGCACGCCGCCATGAAGATCCGCGTCATCGTCGCGGACGATCATCACATCGTTCGCGAAGGACTGATCTCGCTGCTGGAGCGTGAGTCCGATCTCGAGGTGGTGGCCCAGGCGCGCGACGGCATGGAGTTGCTGCGCCTGGCCCGTGAACTCGAACCCGATGTACTACTGATTGACATTGCCATGCCCTGCATGAACGGCATCGAGGCGATGCGTCGCATCCGCCAGGAACAATTGCCTTGCAAGATGCTGTGCCTGTCGGTGCACTCACAAATCTCCCAAGTCCGCGCCGCGCTGGACGCCGGCGCCAACGGTTATGTGCTGAAGGAAAACTCTTTTGACGAGCTGGCCCGTGGCATCCGCCGCGTCATGGCGCAGCAGCTGTTCTTGAGTGGCGAGTTGCTCGACGCAGTGCTCAAGAACCTGCAACAAGCGCAAGCCCCCGATGAATCACAACAACGCACCAGCTGCGGCATGCTGACACCACGCGAGCGCGAGATGGTGCAGCTGCTATCGGAGGGCTATTCGGCTCAGGAGATTGCCCTGCACCTGCACCTCAGCGCCAAGACGGTAGCCACCCATCGCGAGCATGTCTTCGCCAAGCTCAAAATTCAGGGCATTGCCGAGCTGACGCGCTTTGCGCTGCGCGAAGGCTTGTCCAGCCTGGAAGCGGTGCGGCCGCGCTCGCGCCCGAACTGAGCCGCCACTGCGCCAGCGCCGAGTTCAGTTCAGGGTTTACGCGATCAGCAATTTGCTGATGCAAATTCAGCCTGCAGCCGATGGCGGGCGGGACGCGCAAGGCCTAGTCTTGTGCCCATCATGATCGATGCCGCACTCGGCCAAATGGCCGGCCAACTCAACCAGCATCTGCGCCTGCGCTACCAGGTGCCGGATGATCTGGCCGTGCTGTCGAATCTGCATGAGCAAAGCGGCGCCTTGGTGCCGCAAGTCGCCAACAAACTGGTGCTGTTTCTGGCCGGTGTGGAGCGCGACACCATGGCCCACCGCGTGGGACAGTCGGTCAGCATCAATAGCCAGTTACGGGGTGCCGACCCGGTCTACCTGAATTTGCTGGTGATGTGCGCCGCCAATTTCAGCGGCAACAACTATCCCGAGGCGCTCAAGTTCTTGTCCAGCGCGATCAGCTTTTTTCAGGGCAAACCGGTGATCGACCACCAGAACACGCCCGAGCTGGATGAAAGGCTGGAGCGCCTGGTGCTCAATATCGAAAACCTCAGCAGCTCCGAAATGCACAGCTTGTGGGGCATTCACAGCGGACGCTATCTGCCTTCGGTGCTGTACCGGGTGCGCATGGTCAGCATGGATTCGCAGCAGATTGAGCTGCGCGAAACGCCTATCCACCAAACCCAGACCCGGGGCCTGTCATGAGCGATCTCATCCGCGATCGCATGCTCAGCTACCAGGTGCTGGCCCAGGCGCAAGTGGCCCATCAATACTTCCCCGCCGGCCAGACCCGCGACCTCGAGTTCCGCCCCTGCGAATGCGCCCAGGCCCTGATCACCCGCCACCAGCTGGTGCTGCGCAGCAATGCCCAGTCACTCACGCTGCTGGCCCCCAGCACTAGTTTGCGGGCGATTTGGGAGGAGCGCCCCGCGCATGATTTGTGCTGGACCCTGGCCTCGCGCGACCGCCACTTTTCCAACTACAGCGAAGCCCTGCCCTTGCTGCAACTGCGATTGCCGCTGGTCAAACCTGGCATCGAAGACTTTGAGGCCTGGCTGCAAAGCCTGGCCGACAACCGCCAGCAAGTCACCATCAAGGCCAGGCGCAGCATCTGGAAGTTCTTGCTCGTGGGCGATTGGAGTGACCACCGGCTGCAGTTGCTGGACGCCGATCAGCGCGTGCGCTTCGAGGCCGGCGCGCCCGAGCGCCTGCCTGATGGCCGACAGGCCCAAGTCTTTCGCTCGCGCAAGCGCTTGCTGATGTGTGAACGCCCGAGCCTGCGGCTCGAGCTACACGATGTCGGCGTGGACCCACCGCGCCGCTTGCTGGCACGCCTGCCCGGTGCCAGCCCACGCACCCTGAGCTATGAGTTCAACCGAGGCCACCGCTGGCCAGTCAGTGAAATCTTTGTACAGCGCTAAACAGTCGCCCGCCCACCGAACCAGGAGATCAAGATGGCTGCAATGAAGACGCCTGGCGTCTATATCGTCGAGAAGAATGCCTTTCCCAACTCCGTGGTCGAAGTGGCCACGGCCGTGCCGGCCTTCATCGGCTACACGGAAAAGGCCGATAACCACAACACGCCCCTGAGCATGAAGCCCTGGCGCATCAGCTCCATGGGCGAGTACGCCCAGTATTTCGGTGGCTCTCCCAAGCCGCTGTTTGAGGTCAAGGCCGTCGCAGCCGGCGAGGACAGCCACTTCAGCGCCGAGACCAGGGCTGACGACCCCAAAAGCGCCGCCGGCTACATGCTCAGCAAGGTCAAGGGCAGCAAGGGCGGGGACTACGGTCTCTACAACGCCCTGCGACACTTCTTCCAGAACAATGGCGGCGCCTGCTACATCGTCTCGGTCGGCAACTACACGCAAGAGCTGGATGCCGATGCTTTCACCGCCGGCATCGACGAGTTGCTCAAGGAGCAAGAGCCCACCATGCTGGTGATCCCCGAGGCGGTGCGCTTCGACCGGGACACCTGCACCGCCATCCAGCAAGCCATGCTCTCGCATTGCGGCGACCGCATGCGCAACCGGGTTGCCATTCTGGATGTCTGGGGCGGTGACAAGGCCCGCAACAGCCCGGAACCCGACGGCGACCCGGTGGCCAAGTTCCGCAACAGCCTGGGCATCAACTTCCTCAACTTCGCCTCGGCCTACTACCCCTGGCTCAATACCGGTGTGGTGGGCGAGAAGGAACTCAGCTTTGAGAACATCGCCAGCAGCAGCGCCGCTACCGTCAAGCAGTTGCTACGCGCCGAGCTGAAACTGCCCGACGCCCGCCCGGACGCCAGCAAGCCGCAGCAGCGCTCGCTGTTTGACGCCATCGAAGGCATCACCGCCGATCTGGCCAAAACCGAACGCGCCGCCCTGCGCTACAAGGCCATCATCGAAAAAGCCAAGGCCGCACAAAAAGCGCTGGACGAAGCCAAGGCGGCCCAGGCCGCACTGGCCGCTAAGACTGAACCCGCCCCCACGGCTGAGGAGACGAGCGCCGCCGATACCGCCGTGACCGAGGCCCAGGCCGCACTTACCGCCGCCGGTGATCCCGAGGCCGCCAAGCTGGCCCTGAGCGCGGTGGAAAACACCTTGCAAGACCCGGCCCGCCAGGCCGCCATCGACAAGGCCAAGGCCGACGGCGGCGACGCTGCCGCCCAAGACGCCGCCGCCAAGGCCTGGGACGAGGCCGAGGCCCTGCTGCCCTGCCCCTTGACGACGGCAGAGCTGGCCGCCGCGGTGGAATCGCGCCACGCCCTGCTCAACAAAACCCTGGCCAATGCCAGCGGCGTGTTCAACACCATCCTCACCGAGATCCGACGCCAGCTCAATATCCTCGCCCCCAGCGCCGCCATGGCCGGGGTGTACACCATGGTGGACAACACCCGCGGCGTGTGGAAGGCACCGGCCAATGTCAGCCTGAACGGCGTGATCTCGCCCACGGTCAGCATTTCTGCGGTGGACCAGGAGGACCTCAACGTCACCGCCCAAGGCAAGTCCATCAATGCCATCCGCAGCTTCATCGGCGAAGGCGTGCTGGTCTGGGGCGGCCGCACCCTGGACGGCAATAGCCTGGACTGGCGCTACATCAATGTGCGCCGCACCATGATCATGTTGGAAGAGTCTTGCCGGCTTGCCGCCAAGGCCATGGTGTTCGAGCCCAATGTGGCCAATACCTGGGTCACCATCAAAAGCATGATCACCAACTTTTTGACCAGCATCTGGAAGCGCGGCGGTTTGATGGGTGCCGTGCCGGAAGACGCCTTCAGCGTGCATGTCGGCCTGGGCGAGACCATGACGCCCGACGATGTGCTCGAAGGCATTTTGCGGGTGACCGTGCTGGTGGCCATGGTGCGGCCGGCCGAGTTCATCGAAATCACATTCCAGCAGCAAATGCCCAAGTCCTAAGACCTTTCACGGGCGCATGCGAGTTCATCCAAGGTTTGGCCGCCCGACCTGAGCGCGGCTGAGCAAGACGAGCCGCATAAGCCCCACAGAACAGCATTCAAGAAAACTTCGCGGAGCAAATCATGGCTGATGACGGAAGCAAGCAATCCACCAATGTCTGGCCCCTGCCCAAGTTCTACTTCCAGGTGAAGTGGGATTCGGCGGTGATGTCGTTTGAGGAGGTGTCCGGCCTGGACGCCGAAGCCCAGCCCATCGAATACCGGCATGGCGACAGCCCGGTGTTCTCGGCCATCAAGATGCCGGGGCTGAAAAAGTTCGGCAATGTCACGATGAAGAAGGGCGTGTTCAAGTCTGACAACAAATTCTGGGACTGGTTCAACTCCATCAAGATGAACACCATCAAGCGCGTGCCGGTGACCATCAGCCTGCTCGACGAAGCCGGCGCCCCCACCATGGTCTGGACCCTCAACAATGCCTGGCCCACCAAGGTCACCGGCACCGACTTGAAGGCCGAGGGCAATGAGGTGGCGGTCGAATCCATCGAGATCGCCCATGAAGGCCTGACCATCGCCAACGGCTGAGCCGCGCATGGCCACCAAGCCGTCCGCCGCCAAAGGCAGCGGTCCTGCCGCCTCACTGCAGGACCTGCCGGTTGCCTTCGCCTTCAAGGTCGAGTTCTTCGGCCTGCCCGAGGCAGGCTCGGCCGTGCAGTCCTCCTTTCAAGAGGTGTCCGGCCTGGAACAAAGCCTGGAGACGGAAGACGTGGCCGAAGGGGGCGAGAACCGCTTCATCCATCAGCTGCCCGCCGCCCCCAAAGCGCGCCGCCTCAAGCTCAAGCGTGGCCTGATCGACCGCCAGTCCCCCTTCGTCAAATGGTGCCGCAAGGTGCTCGAAGGCGGTTTGAACGAGCCGATCAAGCTGGCCAGCGTGAAGGTGCAATTGATCAACGCCGCCGGCGACCCGCTGCTGGTGTGGTGGTGCCGCAATGCCTACCCAGTGCGCTGGGACATCGACCCCTTCAACTCGACCAGCAATGAGGCCGCCATCGAGCAGATCGAACTGGCCTATCAGTACTGCAGCTCGACCTGAACCGCGTCACCGCGCAAGAGAAACCTTAGCAAACTCAAAGCCATGCCCATCGAAGTCCGCCAACTGCTGCTCAAGGCTCGCGTTGAAGCCCCGCAAGACTCGGGGGATGAGGCTGCGCCCAAGTCAGGCAGCTGCGCTGGGCAAGACTCGCAAGGCTGCGACGAACGCGAACAACTCAAGCAAGAAATCCTGGCCGAATGCCGGCGCTGGCTGGCCGGCCATTTGCAAGAGCTGCGGGAGCGTTGACCTCATGGCCGCCACCGCCCTGCCCGCCTCGGGTGCCAAGCAGCCCCTGTCCATCACGCGGTGTTCGGTGGGCAAGGACGGCAAGGTCTATGTCGAGGATAAGAAGTTCTACAAGCTGGTGATCAACCCGGCCGAATTCACCCACCAGCGCAGCATTTGCTACAACACCACGCGCACGCCGGGCCAGGTGGGCAACCCCGGCCGCTTCAATGCGGTCAACCCCGACACCATCAGCTTCCAAGTGGTCTTTGACGGCACCGGCGTGGTGCCGCATCCGCAAGGCAGCGATGTGCCCAAAGATGTGGCCGGGCAGATCGAGGCCATGTCCCGCATCATCTACAACTACAACGGCGAGTTCCACGAACCCAACCATGTGCAGCTGCTCTGGGGCACGCTTATTTTCTACGGTCGCCTGCAGTCCATCAGCACCCAGTACACCTTGTTCAGCCCCGGCGGTGCGCCGCTGCGGGCCAGAGCGCAGCTGGCCTTTCTGGGCTTTGTGTCGGCAGCCGAAGGGCAGCTGCGCGCCAACCGTTCCAGCCCCGACCTCAGCCACGCGGTGGAAGTGGTGGAAGGCGATACCCTGCCCTTGCTGTGCCTGCGCATCTACGGCGACAGCCGCTACTACCCGCAAGTGGCCCGCTTCAACGGCCTGCGTGAGTTCCGCCGCATCGCCCCCGGCACCCGCCTGCACTTTCCGCCGCTGGCCTGAAGCAAAAGCCCAACCATGAGCGCGCCCTCGCCCCTCCTCGATGCCGAAGGCCCGCTGCGCATCAGCGTGAGCTGCGCTGGCAAGGCGCAGCAAGACCTGGCCCTGATTTCGCTGAGCGTGCGCCATGCCCTAAATGCCCTGCCCTGGGCGCGCCTGGTGCTGGCCGACGGCGATATGGCCAAGAACGAAAGCCCGCTCAGCGATGGCGAGCTGTTCAAGCCGGGCACGGCCATCCAGATCAGCTGCGGCTATGGCGACCAAGAAGCGTCCATCTTCAGCGGCATCGTGGTGCGCCACGGCCTCAAGATCAGCAGCAGCAACGACTGCCGCCTGGTGGTTGAATGCCGCGACGCCGCCTGCAAGATGAGCCTGGACCGCCGCAGCGCCAACTACGTGGAGCAAAGCGACGCCGACATCTTGCAAAGCCTGATCAGCAATGCCGGCCTGCAAGCCGATGTCAGCAGCAGCGCGATCACCCACAAAGAGATCGTGCAATACCACTGCAGCGACTGGGACTTCATGCTGGCCCGCGCCGATGCGCTGGGCTGGCTGGTCAATGTGCAGGCCGGCAAGGTCAAGGTGGCGCCGCCTGACACCAGCAGCCCGCCGGTGCTGAGCCTGACCTGGGGCCAAGACCTGATGGAGCTGGACGCCGACATCGACGCCCGCCGCCAATGGAGCGCCGTGCAGTGCAGCGCCTGGGACCCCAAGGCGCAAGCCCTGGTGCAAAGCGATGATGCCAAGCCCCAAGCCCTCAATGCCCAGGGTGATCTGGACAGCAAGACCCTAGCCAAGGTGGCCTCCCCAGCCACGCTGGCCCTGCAGAGTTGCGCACCGCGTAGCCAGGACGAATTGAATGCCTGGAGCAAGGCGGTGCAGAGCAAGGCGGGCCTGGCCCGCATCTGCGGCCAGATGCGCTTTCAGGGCAGCGCCCTGGCCGTGCCGGGCAGCCTGATCACCCTGGCGGGCGTTGGCGCGCGCTTCAATGGCGATGTCTTCGTCAGCGCGGTGCAGCATGACTTGAGCGATGGCAACTGGATCAGCAGCGCCGAGTTCGGCCTGGCGCCCACCTGGCATGCCAGCCGCCCCGATGTGATGGACATGCCCAATGCCGGCCTGCTGCCCGGCGTCAGCGGCTTGCAAACCGGCGTGGTGCTCAAGCTCGACGGCGACCCGGAGGGCGAGAACAAGATCCAGGTCAAGCTGCCCACCATGCAAGCCAGCACCGAGGGCGTGTGGGCGCGGCTGCTGCAGTTCCATGCCTCCAGCGGCTTCGGCAGCTTCTTTTTACCCGAGGTGGGCGACGAGGTGGTGCTGGCGCACTTCAACAACGACCCCAGCCACCCCGTGGTGCTGGGCAGCCTCTACAGCAGCAAGCACGCCCCGCCCTACGCCCTGGCCGCTGAGAACAATACCAAGGCCCTGGTGACCCGCTGCAAGCACAAGTTCGAATTCAATGAGGAAGACAAGATCATCACCCTCAGCACCCCGGGCGGCAACCAGATGGTGCTGGACGACAAGGACAAAAGCATTCTGCTCAAAGACCAGAACGGCAATACCGTCAAGCTCTCCAGCGCCGGCATCGCGCTCGACAGCCCCAAGGACATCACCCTCAAGGCCACGGGCAATATCCAGCTCACGGCCACCCAAGGCGTCAGCATCAAGGCGGACATGGACGTCAAGCTGGCCGGCATGAATATCAGCGCCGAAGCCCAGGTGGGCGCCTCCCTCAAGGGCACGGCCACGGCGGAGCTGTCGGCCAGCGGCCAGACCACCGTCAAAGGTGCCATGGTGATGATCAACTGACGCACGATGGAGCCAAGCCATGCCACCCGCCGCCCGCCTCACCGATCTACATGTCTGCCCCATGCAGACGCCTGGCCTGCCGCCGATTCCGCATGTCGGCGGCCCGGTCATCGGGCCCGGCGTGCCCACGGTGCTGATCGGCAAATTGCCGGCAGCGGTGGTCGGCGACAACGCGGTTTGCGTGGGCCCACCGGACAGCATCGTGATGGGTTCCACCACGGTCATGATCGGCTCCAAGCCGGCCGCCCGCGTCGGCGACCCCACAGCCCATGGCGGCAATGTGGCGCTGGGCTGCTTCACCGTCATGATTGGAGGTTAGTGATGTCGTTTCTGGGCCGCGGATGGAGCTTCCCGCCACGCTTTGACGCCAAGCGATCGGTGCTGATGGTGGAAGACCTGGCAGACATTCAGGAGAGCCTGCGCATCCTGCTCGCCACCCGCTGCGGCGAGCGCGTCATGCAGCCCAGCTACGGCACCTATCTGCACCGCCTGGTGTTTGCCGAACTCAATGAGCAGACCCTCACCGAAGCCAAGGACATGCTGCAAAAAGCCGTGATGTTCTTCGAGCCCCGGGTGGAGCTGGAGCAGATCGACGCCCATATCTCCGAGCAGGATTGGGCCTGCCTGCAGCTGCAGCTGATCTACCGGGTGCGCAGCACCAACACCCGCCACAACCTGGTCTACCCGCTGTATCTGGACCAGGCCTCCAACCCGGTGCGGGCCGTCTAAGCCGCCAGCACACACAGCATGCGCGCGGGCACCCAACAAGACGAGCGGCTCAGCCCTGCGCTGCTGCCCGGCTATTTCTGCCCAGATGAGTGGCCGCTGGCGCTGCGCTTGCGACTGGCTTTGCTGCAGGCCGGGCAGCTCGCCTTTGCCGATGGGCGTGGCCATCTCGGCGGCAGCTGGGCCGAGGCGCTGGCGCAGGACAGCAGCTTCATCCTGGCCGAGATTGCCGCCTTTCAGATCGAGCGCCTGGAGGCCCGCGTGCTGGCCGACTTTGCCTGGATCGCGCCGCCCCAGCAGTGGCAGCATTGCCTGGGCCTGATCCAGCAAATCAACCGCTGGTGCCACAGCCTGCAAACGCAAGCGCCCGAACTGGCGCTCAATCAGGCCATGCAGCTGCGCATCAGCGTGGACCTCGGGCCCTTGCTGTCCGCGGCCCTGGCGCACGCCGAGTTGCAGCAAGCGCCTGGGAGCGAGGCCGAGTCCGCGCTGCTTGGGCTACACCCGAGTTGGCAACGCAACTGGCCCGCCATCAGCAAGCCGCCGGCAAGCGCTAGTGGGAGCAGCGCCAGTTCAGCGCAGCGCGATCTGCGCCAGCTCTGGCTGGGCTTGTGCCGGGCGCTGCGCCAGTTCGCCCGCCTGGCCGAGGCCGCCTTGCCTGGCAGCCTGTGTAGCGGGCGGCATGAGCCCGCCATGGGTTTGCTGCTGGCGCATCTGCAACTGATCCAGCGCAGCCGCGCGCCACTCAATCGCTTCGGGGAACGGCTGACCGATTTCTACTACCGCGAACGCCTGGGCTTTGCGCTGCGCGCGGCCGAGCCCGACCGGGTGCACCTGATCCTGAGCCGTGACCCGCGCTTCGCCAAGCCGGTGGAGATCACGCCGGACACGCTCTTCGTCGCCGCCAAGAACGCCGCCGGCCAGGCCCCGCTCTTCCGGGCCGAGCAAGCCCTGGAGCTGAGCAATCTGCAAGTGGTGCGCCTGCTGACACTGCGGCTGGAGAGTAGCCCCATGATCTCGCCCGAGCTGGAGTTCGGCTATGCCACCCGCGCGGTGGCCACCGACATCCCACTGGCCAGCCCCAGTGATGCCGCGCAGCCGCGCGCGCCGAGCTGGCCCGTGCTGGGCGGCGCCAAGGGGCCGGGCGCGGCTGATGCCCGCCAAGGTTTGGCGATTGCTTCGCCCTTGCTGGCCCTGAGCGAAGGGCAGCGTGAGATCGAAGTGCGCTTGCGCCTGCGCCACCCGGCGCAAAGCGAGGGCGGGCTCGCCGCGCTGCTGGCGCGCTGCCATGCGTGTGAGCAAGCGCCTGAGCTGTACCAAGCGCTGGGCCGCTTGCTGGCCGCTTGGCTATGCGACCCGGGCATGGCGCTGGCAGGCGCGGACTTGAGCGAGCTGCAAGCGCACGTCGGCAAGGTCTTGGCGCAAAGTGCGCGCGCCGAGGTGGATGTGGATGATCCGCTCTCGCTGCTTTTCCCCTTGCGCAAGCGGGCCGCCGGGGCGCCAGGGGATTCGGCTGAATCGCCATCTGGCGCTAGAGCGCTGGCGCCAGCGCCGCAGCGCGAGCTGATCTTCGAGCGTCTGCTGCGCGGCATGTGGCAAGCCCAGGTCAGCGTGCCCGAGGGCTGGCTGCGCATCGATGACGAGTTCTTCGTCGGCCTGCAGCCCGCCGAACACAAGAAGCCGGAGGGGGAAGCGAAAGCAAAGACGACAAGGCCCCAGCAGCCGCCAGGCGCGGGCCAAATCTGCTTCACCCTGAGCTTGCGCCCCGATCAGCCGCCGCTGTGCGCCTGCGTGCCCGAGCAGCATGGCGCCGGCTGGCCGGCACTGCCGGTGCTGCAGCTGCGCTTGCAAAACCAGAGCCGCATGTTCGGCGCCAGCCTGATGCAGCAGCTGCAGCTGGACTTGGTGGACTTGCAGGTGCAGGCCAGCGAGCTGCGCAATTTGCAGCTGCACAACCAGCTCGGCCGGCTTGACCCCAGCAAACCCTTCCAACCCTTCGGGCCCTTGCCCAAGCACAGCGACTATCTCGTCTTCAGCCACCGAGAATTGCTCAGCAAGCCCCTCGAAAGCCTGACACTGAAGCTGCACTGGAGCGGCCTGCCCAGCGTCGGCAATCGGCTGGATCTGGCCGCGCACTACCAAGGCTACCCCGAGGGGCCTTGGGATGCCGAGCGCTTCAAATGCCAGCTCAGTGTGCTCTCGGGTGGGCGCTGGCGAGAGGCGCTGAGCCCGCCGCAATGTCTTTTTGGCATGACGAGCAATGCAAGCCTGGCAGACAGTTCGGGCAGCGCCGCCAACCTCGACTTTGCCGGTGCAGAGCTCATGCTGGCCAAGGCCGATCTGCTGCGCCTGCATCGCCCGCATCGCCCGCATCTGCTGGCCGCGGGCCAGGAGTTCATCTACAAGCTGTCCAGCCAGCAAGGCTTTTTCCGCCTGAGCCTGGCCGAGCCGCCGCAAGCCTTCGGCCACGCCCTCTATCCCCGCCTGCTGACTGAGGTGCTGAGCCAGAATGCCCGCGCCAAGCTGGGCCGCGGCCTGCAGCCGGCGGCCCTGCCGGCCGAGCCCTACACGCCTTGCCTGGACGGCTTCAGCCTGAGCTATCGCGCCTCCGAAACCATCAACCCCGCCGCGGCCAATAGCGAGCTGATCCACCTCACCCCCTTCGGCATGAGCCCGCTGCGCCTCGGTCTAGGGGGAAGCAAGGGCGGCAGCCCGGTGCTGCAGCACTGGGCCCATGCCGGGCAGCTGCTGATCGGCCTGGCCGCGCCGGCACTGGAGGGCGCTGCGCCCGAGGCCAGCGGGGTGCTGAGCTTGCTGTTCCAGCTGCAAGCCACCGCCGCGCAAGACAGCCCCGGCGAGCTGGCTGCGCCGCGCCAATTCAGCTGGGCCGCCTGGTGCAGCGAGGGCTGGCGCGAGCTGGAGCCGCACCGGGTTTTGCTGGACAGCACGCTGGGCCTGCTGCGCACCGGCCTGGTGATGCTGGATCTGCCCAGCGGCCTGAGTCAGGGCTGCCCCGATCTGCCGCCCGGCTTGTTCTGGCTGCGCCTGGGGGCTGACAGCCAGCTGGACCGCCTGGCCCCGCTGCAAGGCTTGTGGGCCCAAGCCATCAGCGCCCGCCGTGTTGTGCCGGCACGGGATGGCCTTGCTGCAGCTGCCTCCGCAAACAAGCCAGCCAGCGCGGACGACACCAGCCTGCCCCCCGGCAGCATCAAAGCCAGCCATGCGCCACTGCCCGGCCTGCAAAGCATCCAGCAGCCACTGGCCTCTTTCGGCGCGCGCCCGGCCGAAGACCTCAGCCAGCTGCGTACCCGAGCCGCGGAACGCCTGCGCCACCGCGGCCGCGCCAGCACGCCTTGGGATGTCGAGCGCCTGGTGCTGCAAGCCTTTCCCGAAGTCTTCAAGCTGCGCTGCCAGCCCCAGGGTCAGGCCGGCGCAGGCGCGGAGGCAGCGGGCTGCATCGTCGTCACCGTGGTGCCGGCAGCCATCGTCAACCTTGGCAGCGCCGCCGAGGACGGCACCGAAGCGCGCCGCCTCGACGCCGCCACCCTCACCCGCATCCAGCAGTTCCTGGCCCAGCGCTGCGCGCCCGGCGCGCGCATCATCGTTCGCAATGCCAGCTACGAGCGCATCCAGGTGCGCTGCGCACTGCGACTCAAGCGCGGCGTGCAGGCCGGGGATCGCTTGCGCCAGCTCAACCAGATCTTGCGCGACTACCTCTCGCCCTGGCGGCCCAGCGGCATCACCGCCCGCTTCGACTGGAGCTTGCGCAGCGATGAGGTGGAAGCCCATCTGCGCGCACAAGACGCGGTCGACACGGTGGGCCAGGTCTCGCTGCTGCAAATCGTGCGTGACGACAGCGGCCGCTACCAGCTGCGTGACACCGCCGCGCACGCCGCGAACCAGGTCGTCAGGCCCTTCAGAGATTGCAGCCTGGCCCTGCCCACCCGCGGCCACCAGCTCGATCTTGAGCCCGAGCCCGGCCGCCGCGGCCCGCAAGTCAGCGGCCTGGGCCGGCTCAGCCTGGGTGGCAGCTTCATCATCGGGAGGGCCGGTGCATGAAAGGCAAGAACCGCGAGACCCTGAAGAACTATTTCTCGGACGGCAAGCTGCCGACGCAGGAGCATTTCGCCGAGCTGATCGACTCGATGCTGAATATGAGCGACGAGGGCTTCAGCAAATCCGTCAAGAACGGCGATGAGATCTACGCACCCTACGGCTACCACCACCTGCAAAGCTTCTACCGCGAGCAAGACCCCGCCATGCCCCGCTGGCGCGTCAGCCTGAGCAAAGATGCCGACCAGTTGCTGCTGCACAGCGGCAATGAAGAACAACCCCAGCTCTGCCTCAACCGCGAGCAAGGTGTTGGCGTCGGCACCCTGCAGCCCCAGGCCGCCCTGGATGTGCAGGGCGCCGTGCGCAGCAGCGGGCGGGTCGGCAGCTACGCGGTCAAAACAGCGCTTGCCAATGGCAAATGGCAGCCCCTGACCGAAGAACTCGAAGGCTGCCAGGGCTTTGAAGTGGTGGCCGGCGCCGGCCTCTTGGGCAGTGGGCATTTCGGCCTGCTGCACGCCATCGCGCTGAACGCGTTCAACCCCGGCGGTGGCTGGTTTGGCGGGCGCTTTGACGAGTTTTTCGACTGGCTGCGCGGCCGCTTCCAATGCCGGCGCGGCATCCGCCAGACCCAGGCCTGGTGGGGCCGGCGCTGCGACCGTCTGGAAGTGCGCTGGAAAGGCACGAGTGGTGAGAACGCGCGCTACCGGCTGGAAATCCGCAGCGCCTGCAACTTCGGCAAGGGCCGCCAGATCAAGGTGCAGCTGACCCAGCTTTGGTTCGACCCGCTGATGGGCGGCAAAGCGCCCGACGCGCCTGCTGGGCAAGCAAGCGCAGCAGCAGCTGCAGATCAGCACGGAGCCTCGCCATGACGCGCAGCCTCAGCAGCATCGCCAGGCTGGCGCCATGGTCACGCCAGACCGATGCGCCGCTGGGCGAGCTGGCGGCCCATTTCGCCTCGACCCCAAGCCCCGCCGACACCACTGACCCCAGCGCGCTGAGCTTCGATGCGCTGCGCCAGCAAGCCATTGCCCATGCGCAGGCCGCCAGCGGCGAGCTGTGGACCGATTACAACCTGCACGATCCCGGCGTTAGCCTGCTGGAAGTGATGTGCTACGCGCTCACCGAAGACATCTACAACGCTGAGCGCAGCGTGCCCGAACTGCTGGGCTTGGATCAGGCCGCCAGCGCCCAAGACTGGCAAGACTACGCCCTGCACCCGGCGCCTGCCGTGCTGCACTGCCGGCCCTGCAGCGAAGACGACTATCAGCGCAGCCTGCATGAGATGTTGCCCGGCGCCCGCCAGCTCAATATTCGCGCCCTGCGCGACGCCGGCGGCACCGGCCTGGGCCTGTGGCGCCTGAGCTTGCTGGGCAGCGCGGCCGCCAAACCATCAGGCCCTGGTGCAGCCATACCTACGGCTCCCGACCAAGCCCACGCCCAAGCCAGAAGCTTGGCGCGCGCCTATTGGTCGCAACGCAATCTGGGCGAAGACCTGCAAGGCATGCCGCAAGCCCTGCGCCCGCGCTGGCTGGAAATCGACCTGCAGATCCAGGTGCAAGGCAGCCGCGACCTGCTGGATCTGCTGGGCGAGGCCATGCTGCGCTGCGACGACCTCATCGCCGCCCGCCCGCAGCGCCAAGCTGTCAACCCAAGCAAGGGCTTGCGGGATCCCGATGACGAGAGCGGTCCACCGCAAAGCCTGGGTCGCATCGACGATGCCACGCTGCAGCAAGGCCGCGCCCCTCAGCTCTACCTCAGCGATCTGGCACGCCGGCTCAGCGCCCTGGAAGGCGTGGCGGGCCTGCCCCGCCTGAGCCTGCGGGTGGACGGCGCCACGGTAACGGAGGCCATGCTGGACTGGCGCGGCAGCGACTGGGCCCTGGCCCTGCGCTGGCCCAGCAGCCCGGCCGATCTGCAAGGCTGGCGCGTCTATCGCCAAGGCAGCGCATCCAGCGCAGGCAGTCCCGGCAGCGATCAGTCCTATTTGCGCGAAGAGAACCGCGTCCAACTCCCGGTCGACGCCTTGCTGCGGCATCTGCGCGATGTGCAAACGGCGCGCCGGCCGCTGCAAGCGCTGCAGCCGCTGGCTGCGCAGATAGCCGGGCCTAGCGCAACGCCCCCATCGGCATTGCGCGCGCAAGCCCATGCCAGCTACTACCCAGCCAGCCAGCAGCTGCCCTATATCTACCAGCAGCAAGGCCCGGGCCGGCTGCAGTGGACCGGCTATCTGGCCTTGTTGGAGCAATGGCTGGCGCAGGCCAAAGCGCAGGCCGAGCACCTGCCGCAGCTCTACGCCATCAGCGCCACCACCGACAAGGAGAGGTCGGCCAAGCATGGCGAACACAGCCACATGAGCGGGGCTCAGCCCAGCTACTGGTGGGCGCTGCTGCGCGATGCAGAGTTGGCCGGCATGGATTCGCTCTACCTCGACTCGCCCGAGGCGCTGGAAGCGCAGCTCAGCTCGGCGGCTGATGACAAACATGAGCGCCAGATGCGGGTGCTCGATCATCTGCTGGCCCTGCACGGCGAGGCCCTGGATTTCAGCGAGTTGCAAGGCCTGCCCTGCTACTTCGGCCCCGAGGCCTGGGCCGCCCATTTGCTGAGCCGAAAACAAGAGATGGCCGCCCATGTGCTGCGCTTCACCGCCGGCCGGCATGCGGCCTTCGACTACAGCCGCCGCTCCATCGCCCAGGGCACAGACAGCAACACCAGCAGCAATACCAGTGTCTTGCAGCAACGCTTGAGCCTGCAGCTGGCCTTCGCCCACAGCCACAGCCGCCCTTTGTGCAGCGCGCTGGCACCGCTGGAGGCCCTGGGCTTGGACTTCCATGAAGCCGCCGCCGCCGCCCTCACCCTCAAGCTAAACCGTCAGCGCCCCACGGCCAGCAGCACGCGCAGTCATCACGGCCCCCAGCTGCGCGCGCAAGATCTGCGCCTGAGCCAAGCGCCCGACTGGCCCGCCCTGATTCAGCACATCCCGGCCTTGCGTGGCCCCCAGTTGCCCGCCGTCTTGCGCGCCTCCGTGTGGCCCGAACACTTTGAGTTTGCGAGCACGGACCAGGGCCCGGTCAACCTGCTGCTGCAATTGCCCGATGAACAGCTGACGCTGGCCCAGGCCAGCACCCTGGCCGCCGCGCAAGACCTGGCCCTGCAACTGCACGCCGCCGCCTGCCAGCTGCAGCGCGACTGCGAGGGCCTGCATCTGGTCGAGCATGTGCTTTTGCGCCCCGAGCAAGACGCTGAGCTCGACAAGCTGCCGCCCTTCTTCAGTCACCAAATCAGCCTGGTCTTCCCGGCTTGGACGGCGCGCTGCGCCGATGCACGCTTCCGCGCCCTGGCCCGCCAACTGGCGATGCAAGCCGCCCCGGCGCATTTGCATTGCCGCTTGCTGTGGCTGAGCTTGGCGCAGATGAAGCAGTTCGAGCGCCTCTACCAAACCTGGCTGATCGCCAAGATCGACCACTGCCAGGCGGCGCTGGCCAGCAGCGAAGACCCGGCCAGGCAAGCCACCGCCAGCGTCCGCCTGAGTCAACGCGCCCAAGCATTGGCGGAGTTCCTGCAAACTTGCGAGGCGGCGCCATGAGGACGTCCACACATCGCATCGAAACCCTGTGCTGGGAGGCCGACTTTGCCAGTGCCCGCTCGGCCTGGGCCGAGCAAGATCGCCTGGCCCGCTTCCTCAAGACCGACGCATTGGCGCAAATCAGCCAAGCCTTCGACCGCTGCCTGGGCCAACACGGCCAGCCGGGCCAGGTCTGGCGCATCGACAAGCTGGCGCTCGATCTCGGCACCCTGCGCTTGCAAGACGAAGAATCGCAATGGGCCCAGCAGTTGCAGCAAGCCCTGGACTTGGCGCTGGACCGTTGCCGCCTGGCTGAACCGGGCCAGGCCGGGCTCAGCACCCTCTGCGCGCCGGCCCATGAGTTGGCGCAGTTCCTGCATTTTGTGCAGCATGGTCATGCCCACTGGGCGCTGAGCGGCCAGGCCGCACGCAGCCTGAACGACACCGTATTGCATCTGGTGCGCAGCCAAGGCCAGCAGTTCTGGACCGCCTTGCAAGCACTGCCTGAGGCCACGGCGGTGCAGGCCCGGCTGGCCAGCATTGCGCCGCTCAGCGGTTTGCAAGCCCTGCTGGCACAGCGTGACCCGCAACTGGCCCATAGCTTGCTGCTGCTAGACCAACACTGGCTAGCGCCCTTGCATGCCAGCGGCAAACTCAGCAGGGGCCAGCAGCGCCGCCTGCAGCAGGCCAGCCGGGTAGCCGCCTTGCAAGCGCTATGGGGCAGCAGCGGCGGCGGCCTCAAAGCCAGCCGCCGGCGCGCCTTGCTGGCAGCCTTGCGACAAGCGCAAGCCAAGGAGCTGGGTGATAGCGCGCCCGCCGGGCCAACAGCAGCAGTTGCCAAGCTCGGCCAAGCCCGCCAGGACAGCGCGCGAATTACCAGTTCGGCGCCAGATTCGACCCTTGCCCTGCAGGATCAGCCGCTGGCCCGCTATCTCTTGCAGGGCCTGCAGCAAGGGCCGGGCCGAGACAGCGCCGGCCAAGCCCGGCCGCTTGCGCCCGACCCAAGCGCCGCACCGCCCCACACCTGGGACGCCGCCCTGGCAAGGCTGCGCTTAGGGCTGTCACGCGCGCGCAGCCACCCGGCGGAGCAAGCGCGCATGCGCGGCCTGCTGATGCCCCTGCTGCGTATCCGCCCGCAGGCCTTGCGCCAGGCGCTGCAAAGCTGGGCCCAGCAAAGGCAGAGCCGCCGCCAATGGAGCCTGGCCCTGGACGCGCCGACGCTGTGGGAGGTGATGGCCTTGTTGGCCCAAGCCGACGCCGGGCCAGGGCGCGCAGCCAAGAGCATCAGCCCAGCCTCCGCCCCGCAGCCCGCGCCGCCGCAATGGGCCGACTCCTTGCGCCAGACGGCCTTGCGCATGCTCAGTCAATGCCCCGCCGCCGGCCGCCCGGGCCTGAGCCAGTTACAGGCCTTGTTGCTGGAAGCCTGCCTGGCCCATGTGGCCAGCGGCCGCCGTATGCCGGACTCGCACAGCGGCTGGCAAACCCTGTGGCAATCCGCCTGGCAAGCTTGGCAAGGCGAGGACGCGCCGAGCCAGCCATCAGGCGCAGCGGCCACCACGGCGCCCACCACAGCGCCAGTAGCCGCGCAAGCCAGCGCGAGCGTGGCCAAGGGCGCCGCCAAGAAGAACGCCACCTCGCCCCCGGTGCCTGCACCACCGCCCCAAACCGCCCCACAAGGCAAGCGCCCACGCAACAGCACCGACACCATCTTGCAAGACCTGGCACAGCGCCTGCAGCACCAGCGCTGGGGCTGGTGCGAACGCCTGCGCCTGGCACGGCTGCTGGAAACCCGGCCAGCCTGCGAGCGCTGGTTGCAGCTTTTTGACGAACCCCAACGCTGGCGCTTCCTGCAAGCCCAGTTCGGCCCCGCGGCGCAAAGCCTGCGGCAACGCTCGACCCGCTTGCTGCAAGTACTCAGCCACAAGCTGCAAGCCCCCATGCGCGCCCTGCAAAGCCATTGGCAAACACTCTGCAAGGCCTTGTTCATCGACGGCCTGGGCGCCGACCGGGCCATGCTGCGCAAACACCAGGCTTTGCTGCTGGCCGAAGCCGGGGCGACAGGCACTGCGCCGCCACCCGCCAGCTCACCCACATTCGCGCCAAGGCGCCAGCGCCAAGACAAAGCCGGCACCAATAGCCAGGAAAGCGAAGTCATCTGGGTACGCGACGGGGGTCAGGTCTTGCTGGCCGTCTACGCCGAGCGCCTGTTCGGCCACCTGGGGCTGACGCAAGCCCGGCAATTCGTCGACGAAGCCGCCCGGGCACGGGCAGTACTTTGCCTGCAGGCCCTGGTGCATGGCCCGGGGCAGAGCGAGGAGCCCGATTGGGTGCTGTCCAAACTGCTGTGTGGCGCCGCGCCGGGAAGCTTGTTGCCGCTGTGCGAGCCCGTCGATCCGGCGCAAGAAGAACTGCTGGACGGCTTGCTGGGCTCAGTCATTGAGCATTGGAAGGCGCTGGGCAAGACCTCGGTGCAAGGCCTGCGTGACAGCTTTTTGCTGCGCGAAGCGCGGCTGCAAAGGCTCAAGCCGGCCGAAGGCGATGAAGCAAACCCCAGCGTTGGCACCGGGCAAGCATGGCGGCTCAGCGTTGAGCCACGCGCCTACGACATGCTGCTGGACCGCCTGCCCTGGAGTTTTTCCCTCATCAAGCTGCCCTGGATGGGCGGCGCCTTGCATGTGGACTGGCGCTGATGGCCATGGACAGCAATCCCATCCACGCCCAGGCCTTGAGCCAGGAACTCGACTGGTTCGGCCAGGTGCTGACCCAGCGCCTGGAGCACCATTTTCAGCAAAGCGGCGCCGGCTTGGCCCAGGCGCCCGAGCCCCCGCAGCTGGACCCTGCCAGCCAGTTGGCCCAGCTGATCACCCAACTGGCGCTGGGCAAGGCCGAGCGGGCCCTGCTGGCCCTGGCCCTGTGTGCCCATCTGCGGCCCGCCGCGCTGGACCTGCTCTTCATGCGCAACCAGAACCTGGACCGCGGTTTTACCGAGTTCGGTGGCCAAAAAGCCCAGGGCCATGGCGGCTTTTTGCCGACCGGCGAAACAGCGGCTTTTGTCATCGCCGGTGAGGATCTATCCGCACGCTTGGCGCTGCTGAACCTGTTCGACCCACAGCACGCCTTTTCCCGCCATAACGTGCTGCAGCTGCTGACCCCAGCGCCCGCCGAGCCACAGCTCAGCGGCGCTTTGGCGCTCAGCGCCGAGACCCTGCAACTGCTTTGCACCGGCCACAAGGACAAGCCAGACTTCAACGCCCAGTTTCCCGCCAAGCTCATCACCAGCCCGCTGACTTGGGATGATTTGGTGCTGGCCCCCGAGGTGATGGACGAAGTCTTGCAGCTGACGGCCTGGATGAATTGGGGTAGCAGCCTGATGCAGGACTGGGGCCTAGCGCGCAGCCTCAAGCCCGGCTACCGCGCACTGTTCTACGGCCCGCCTGGCACCGGCAAAACACTGACCGCCACCTTGATCGGGCAGAAGTGCGCGGCGGATGTTTACCGGATAGATCTGTCCATGGTGGTGTCCAAATTCATCGGTGAAACGGAAAAAAACTTGGCCCGCGTGTTCGACCAAGCCGAGAACCGCAACTGGATTCTGTTCTTCGATGAGGCCGATGCCTTGTTCGGCAAGCGCAGCGCCGCCAACACCGCCAACGAGCACCATGCCAACCAGGAGATTGCCTATCTCTTGCAACGCATCGAGGACTTCCCCGGCATCGTCATACTGGCAAGTAATTTGCGCGGCAATCTGGACGAAGCCTTCTCGCGCCGCTTCCAAAGCATGGTGTACTTCCCCCTGCCCGATGCGCCGCAGCGCCTGCGCCTGTGGCGCAATATGCTGGCGGCGGACTACCTCAGCCCGGAGTTGGATCTGAAACAGGTGGCGCAGCAGTACGAGATCTCGGGCGGGGCAATTGCCAATGTGATTCGCCATGCCGCCTTGAGCGCTAGGCGCCAACAACGCAACAAGATCTTGCCGGCTGAATTGCGCGCCAGCTTGGCCAAAGAACTGCGCAAGGAAGGCAAGACCTTATGAACCACCGGCTGCCTCGACCCGTGGCCGCCCTGCTGGGCTTGGCGCTGGGATTGCTTGGACTGCCTTTGGTGCCCGCTTCCACGCCAGTGCCTGCGCCAGTGTCCTCGCCAGCATCCACAGCGACATCCGCGCCGGCAGCAGCCGCCACGGCCTCGTCTGCCGTGGCATCGACCAGCACTAAGCCGGCAAGCCTTGCATCCACATTGCCAGCCTGCAGCAGCGACGCCTCAGCCTCCGCTTCAAGCACGGCCAAGCCTGCCACAGCCAACTGCCTGCCCAACCCCACCTTCAATTTAGACATCAGCACGGCACGCCTGCCCTCGGCCCTGGTGGGGCGCCAGTATCTGCACCAAATCCTGGCCCTGGGCGGACAAGCACCGCTGAGCTTTGCCCTCGCCCAAGGGCAGTTGCCGCTAGGCCTGAGCCTGAGCGAGACCGGCGCCATCTTCGGCAAGCCCAGCCAGCCCGAAACCCAGGCCTTTGAGGTCAGGCTCAGCGACGCTGATGGGCGCAGCGTGACCCAAGCCTACACACTCAAGGTCAGTGGCGCACCTGGCGCCAGCAAGCCCACGGCAGCGGCAAGCAGCGCGTCCGCGCCCAAGCCAGCACCGCCGCTGAAAACGCTCAGCGCGGCGGACGCCCAAGGCCTGACGCCGGAGCCGCCGCGCACTGCCATCACCACCTACCAACTGCCCGCCAATTTTGTCGAGCAGCTGAAGGCGGCCGCCGAAGCTGCTCAAGCGGCGGAGGCCGCGGCTGCAGCCGAAGCGGCGCAGCAAGCCGCCCAGCAAGGGACTGAGCCCCTACCCAGTAGCGAGCCCAGCGTTTCCGCAGCATCAACAGCAGGCAATGCGGCCACCGCGCGCCCCGCAGCCGGTGCGGCAAGCGCAAACCCCTCCTCCTCCACCGCAGCCACCGCCGCCGCAGAGGACATGCCTGTGCTGCCCGCCGCGCAGCTCAAGCAAATCGAGAAAATCCTGCAACCGCTCCTGGGCGTCGAATACCCGACTCGCCATCTCTTCGAGGCCGCGCTGGACGCGCAGCTATGCCAATTCAGCCGGGCCTTGCTGAACAGCAGCGCCGCCAAAGAAGGCAAAACGCCCCCCAGCGACAGCGAATTCGCCCGCGCCTGCCCGCCCGACTGGGCCGCACTGGCGCGCAAGCCCCCAGCACCGGCCCAGGCCAGCAAGCCACTGGCCTGGCAAGACCTGGCCCCCAGCATCTTGCCGCCGGACTTGCGGCGCACCGTGATCAACTTGGCGGCGGCCAAGCCCGCACACCCGGTCGGCATTCAAACACCCATCGTGCTGGACGGCGCCGACTGCGCCTGCCTGCGCGATGACCTGACCCAGCCGATCATCGCCTTCTACCCCGCCTGGCTGGCGCCCGCACCGGATGCGAACAAGCTCGACTTCAGCATGATCAACCGCATCAACTTCTTCGCCCTGGGCTTCGCCGGCGAAAGCCTGGCCGATGCCCGGCCGCAAGACTGGCCGGAATCACACACCCAGTTCATTCGTGAGGCCCGGCGCCACGGCAGCAAGATTGACTTCACCATCTACCGCAATGACTGGCAATTTCTGGCCACCGAGCCCGCCGGAGAGCGCGCGGCGTTGACGCAAAGGATGCTCGACCAAATCCCGCCGCAAGCGCGTGCCTTGATCGACAGCTCGCTGCAAGACCTCGCCTCCCGCGCCAAGGCCGCCATGCCCGGTTTTGGCGAGGTACAGACCTTAGGCGACGGCATCACCCTATTCTTTGATGAAGCGCCCGCCGGAAATGATCCCTTGCGCCCGCGCTTCGAGGACTTCTTCCACCGCTTCGTACTGGCCATGGCGTCGGAACTCAAAAAGGGCGGCCGGCCCTATGCGCTCAACATCGTCGTACCGGATCATCTTTTAGGCGTCACTGGCAGTTATGACATCGCCCGCCTGTTCGACTTCATCAAGGCGGTGGAAGAGCCGCGCATGCAAGAAGACCGCATCGCCGAATCGAAAACTCCCAGCGGCTACGAGCCCGGCAGCCAGGTCACGCTGCGCTTCATCGTGCTGCTCTCAGAACCCAGCAAGCTGAACAAAAAAACCTTGCGCGCCCTGATCGAGAACGCGCCCGAATTGCATGGCAATAACCGCCGCATCTTTCTGCGCAAAATCGTTCCCCTGCTGTCGCTGCCACAAGCCAATGAGCAGCAACTCGACGATGACCTGATTTACGCCGAAGACAATTTCGGCGGCATCGCCTTTTGGCCCTTGCCGCTGGCAGGCGAGTACTGGTCACCCGCGGCGGCCAAGAGCTTGCTGGCGGTGTTCAGCAGCCAAGCCGGCAATAGCCTGGACAGCGCCATCTGCAGCTTCGTCTGCATCCAGCGCTGGTGGGTGCGCCTGGCCTTTGAGTTGCTATTGCTCATCGGCCTGCTGAGCGTACTGCTCTTGCAACTCAGCTGCGAACTACGCGCCAAATACGGGCGTTACGCCTTGCTAGGGGGTGTCCCCACGCTGATCGTCGGCGCCATGCTGCTGCACTGCGACCCGGCCCTGGCCCGCGTCCGTGAGGGCAGCGGGCAGACCATTGTCATGCTGGGCCTGCTCTTGGCGCTGGCCTTGTGGACCCTGTTCAAGCCCAAGGTGAAGCCGCCATGAAGCAAAGACAAAACGCCCCAGCCAGCCACGCCGAGCGAGAGCCCTTGCAAGCCGCAGCCTTGAGCAGCGCTGCCTCGGTGCAAAGCGACAGTTTTGGCGCCAGCACAGAGGCCAACATCAGCCCCCGCCAGCTGGCTCAAGGCGCATTGATGACGCAGCTGATGCGCAGCGTCGCCCCACCTGCGGCGCCACAAACCGGCCCCGCAGGCGCCGGCGTGGTGCAGCGCAAAGGGCGCGTTGATCTGAGCAAGATTGAAGATGAAGACAAGCGCAAACGCATTGCCGAGCAAATTCGAGTCGCTCGGGAACTGCGAATCTCAGAAAAGCAGACGACGCGAATGAACTGGCTACCGAGCCGAGTGACCACTGGGCTCAGCGAGGACCAAATAAAGGCACAGGCGGATCTGTCGGACGACAGCTACAACAGCGGCATGGAGGCGGCACGAAAAAAATATGGCCAGACCCTCAAAGGGATTCGCGATGAGCATGGCCTAAACGCTGAACAGTACCTAGACGGTGAGCGCTACTACGGCGTCGAAACAAACGGCGTATTCAAACGCCCAGGCGATGATGGCAAAGAGTATGTCAAGGGACACAACGACACCTTCATGCCCCGCTACATTCGGCGCGAACTTAACCAATTCGATATTGCCAAGATTGACGGCAACAAAGATTTGCTTCCCACCGGCGCAAGCCACCATGGCGACGGCGGAAAATTCGGAGAGAAAAAGGCCACGGACCCATTGCACGGGACACCTTTCACCAAAACGGACCGCGAGTTTCTGCAACAGAGTTTCGGCGGCGGTACGAATCAAATTGCCTTCAGCCACACGGCGAGCAAACACCCGATCCTAAGTAATGCACACGACAACTTCGGAGCGCCCAAACCCGGCGAGGAGTTGCAACCACACGGAAGAATCGTGACCGACCTGTCTAAGGTCGATCAGTCTGACCGATTCGCACAATGGACATTGGCACCAGAAGACCAAGGTGGACACAAGATACGCCGGCCCGAGAGCGATTTTCCAGCCACTTGGATGGGGCGTAGGAAGAAGGTCATCCGCAGTGGTTACCGCAATATGGAGGTATTGACCTCAACCGTTCCCAGCAATTCAATCGTTGCGCGCGAGAACACTTGGGAGACCGGCAACCCCTTGTTAGGCGGGGTTTCCAATGCAGGTCAATGGTTCAGCGGCGTCAAGAAGGACAAGGAAAAGAAAGTCATTTGATCTATTCAGTTCGGGGAGTAGGAAGATGAAAACTCGCATTACCCAGCCAGCACGGCACAGCCATGACGAGGTCCACACTGCACGCGGCCCGGCGCTGGCCAGCCAGACCGCCGATGACAGTTCACGGCAGACTCTCCAACGCGAGCAAATTGCGCAGCTCAAGGGAGTTGGAGCCCCAGGCGCTCGCAACGCACTGCCTGCCGCTCTGGCCAAGGGCATCGCACAGCTAAGCGGAGTTGATCTGGCTGGTGTCAATGTGCACCGCAACTCCGCGAAACCGGCACAACTCAATGCCCTGGCCTATGCCCAGGGACAAGACATTCACCTGGGGCCCGGCCAAGAGCAGCATTTGCCTCATGAGGCCTGGCACTTGGTGCAGCAAGCACAAGGCCGGGTGAGCTCAACCCGGCAGCTCAAGGGCACCAACATCAACGACGATGAGGCGCTTGAGCGCGAAGCCGATCAAATGGGCGAACGCGCCCTGCAACAAGTCAACGGCGCCCACGAAAGCGGCTGCGCTTGCGGCAGCTGCCTAAGCCCGAATTTCAGCGCATTGGCGTCCGCCCCGCCCCAGCAGGAAGCGGTGCAGCTGATGTGCGACCGGGGGCATGCTTTCCACAACAACGGACCTTGCCCGGATGGCGACGTTTTGGATCGCACCCAAGAACGAGGCGTCAAGCTGGGCAACAAGCACAAGGCAAGTTCAAAAAAGAGTGGCGTCAGCAAATCCACGGCAAAGGTTCAAGAGCGCATCGAACGCCATATCAACGCGGCCGTGCAGGGGAATTCGTCAAAGGCGACCTATGGTGGTCGTGAAGGTCAAAACCTACTTTGGGAGGTAGCGCGAGCGACCCAAGCCAAGCAAGCACTGCGAGGCTCCAGGCGCGTACTCCAGCATCCCGGAGGTGGCGGCGAGGATGATCCCCTGGATCTCTTTGAAGACGGCCGAGGAAACCACTCCGATACCGACTCGGAGTCCGACTCGGAGTAGGCCTCAGGCCTCTGGCGCTTATGCCTTAAGCGTCTTCACCGGCTCAGCCAACGCATCCAAGCTCTGCCCCTGCTCCGCCAGCAACTTCTCCAGCGCCGGCAGCAAAGGACCCAGCTTTTCTTCCAGCGCATCCCGCACCGTGTCCACAAAGACCTGGGTCTGGCGTTCGATCTCGATATTGAGCGCTGCGCCCTCGGCCTTCTCGCCGAAGGTGGTGGCGCGCAAGGTTTCGGGGATGAGCCAGACTTCGAACCAGCCGGCCTTGCGGTCGGACTCGGCCACCGTCAGGCTGGCGCCGTTGATGGCGATATAGCCCTTGCTGAAGATGTAGCGCATCCAGGGTGCGGGCACTTGAATGCGCAGCACATGGTTGTTCTCAGGGCGGCGGATGCTGGCCAGCGTGGCCATGAAGTCCACATGGCCGGACAAGGGGTGGCCACCGATTTCGGCGCCGTCGCGGGCTGCGCGCTCCACATTGATGCGGCTACCGAGTTGCAAGCCGGCCAAGGTGGTAAGGGCCAGGCTTTGCTGCATCACGTCGAACTCGGCCTGGTTGGCATCCACCAGGCGGGTGACCGTCAGGCAAACGCCGTCGCAGGCCACGCTGGCGCCGATTTCCAGCCCCTCGCAGAATCCCGGCGCGAAGGCCAGGGTGAAGCTGCGCAGACCGGGTCGGTCAGTGAGGGCCGCGACCTGCGCGATGCCTTGAACAATGCCTGTGAACATGGGAAGAACGATGCCAGAACGAAAACAAGGCGCTGAGCTTACCAGCTGACCTCACGCTCGGGCGTGGCGCCGATCTTGTGGATGGACAGGTCGGCGCCGTCAAACTCTTCTTCCTGGCTCAGGCGAATGCCGACGAAGCGCTTCAAAGCCCCGTAAACTAGCAAGCCGCCGAGCGCGGCCCACACCACCCCCATCAAGGTGCCGATCAACTGCGCCATCAGGCTGACGCCGCCAATGCCGCCCGCCCAGCTGCTGCCGAAGATGCCGCAAGCAATGCCGCCCCAGGCACCGCACAAGCCATGCAGCGGCCACACGCCCAGCACATCGTCGATCTTCCAGCGGTTCTGGGTCAGAGTGAACATCTGGACAAAGATGATGCCCGCCACCGCGCCCACCACCAGGGCGCCCACCGGATGCATCAGGTCGGAACCCGCGCACACCGCCACTAGGCCGGCCAAGGGGCCGTTGTAGGCAAAGCCGGGGTCGTTACGGCCGGCCCAGGTGGCCGCCAAAGTGCCACCCACCATAGCCATCAGGCTGTTCACCGCCACCAGGCCGGAGATCTTGTCCAGAGTCTGGGCGCTCATCACATTGAAGCCGAACCAGCCCACCGCCAGCACCCAGGCGCCCAAGGCCAGGAAGGGAATGCTGCTGGGCGGATGGGCGCTGATGGCGCCGTCCTTTTTGTAGCGATTCATACGCGGGCCCAGCAGCATCACGGCCGCCAGGCCGATCCAGCCGCCCACGGCGTGCACCACCACGCTGCCGGCGAAATCGTGGAACTCCGCGCCAAAGCTGGCTTTGAGCCAGGCTTGCACGCCGAACGCCTGGTTCCAGGCCACGCTCTCGAACAAGGGGTAGATCAGGCCGACGATGACCGCGGTGGCGATCAGCTGCGGGCCGAAACGGGCGCGCTCCGCAATGCCGCCGGACACGATGGCCGGGATGGCCGCCGCGAAGGTCAGCAGGAAGAAGAACTTCACCAGCTCATAGCCGTTCTTGGCCGCCAGGCTCTCGGCGCCGGTGAAGAAATGCGTGCCGTAAGCCACCCCGTAGCCAACCAGGAAATACGCCACGGTAGAGACCGAAAAGTCCACCAAGATTTTCACCAGGGCATTGACCTGGTTCTTCTTGCGCACGGTGCCCAGCTCCAGAAAGGCGAAGCCTGCGTGCATGGCCAGCACCATGATGGCGCCGAGCAAAATAAATAGCGCATTCGCGCCTTGACTGAGGGTCTCCATGAAGCTGCGTGGCCTTTTCTCTCGTCTCGCTGTGGGGGAAAGACCCCGCGCCGGCGCAGCAAACTGGACAAGAACTGCCGCAGCAACGCACCAAGGTCGGGATCTACCGCACCGAAACAGCAAGAACGATGCCCACATTGGCGCAGCGCAGGACCGCTGCCCCTGGCGCTATTCGCACCAATATGCAGCGTTTCGCACAAAAACAGTGCCGTCACGCCTCAGAGTGGCGCAATACGACGCTCAGGCCGAGGCGGCCCGCTCAGCGGCTCAGAGGTACTGCGCGAACAATTCCGGCTTGAAGCTCAAGCTCAAACGACCATCAGGCCATTCCACAATGGGGCGCTTGATCACGCTGGGCTGGGCCAGCATCAGGGCCAAGGCACTGGCGGCGTCCACCACACCGGCCTTGTCGGCCTCATCCAGCTTGCGCCAAGTGGTGCCGGCGCGGTTGATGACCGCCTCCCAACCCAGCTCGGCCAACCAGCGCTGGGCCTGCTCGGCCGGCACGCCGGCTTTTTTGAAATCGTGAAATTCAAAGGCCTGACCATGCTCGGTCAGCCAGGTGCGCGCCCGCTTGACCGTGTCGCAGTTCGGAATACCGTAAACAATCATTGTCTTCATGCCGCCAGTTTAGGGCTGGCCCTTGCCACCGCCGGCCGCCAGCCCGCCGCCAGCCCATCGCCAACCGCTACCATGCAGGCAAGATGATTGATTGGCTTGACGACTCCACCCTGAGCTTCCCGCCCAGCAGCCGCGCGCTGGGGCCGGAATCCGACGCGCCGGGCCTGCTGGCCGCGGGTGGCGACCTCCGCCCCGCGCGCCTGCGTGCGGCCTACTCGCAAGGCATCTTCCCCTGGTACGGGCCGGGTCAGCCGCCGCTGTGGTGGGCGCCTGATCCGCGCATGGTTTTGCAGACCGCGAACTTCAAACTCTCGCGCTCGCTGCGCAAGACGCTGAGCCACTTTGTGCGCTCGGCCGAGTGTGAGATTCGCGTCGACAGCGCCCTGCCCGAGGTGCTGGCCGCCTGTGCCGAGGCGCCGCGCGAAGGCCAATCTGGCACCTGGATCCTGCCCGAGATGCAGGCCGCCTACCTGGCCTGGGCCCAGCAAGACGGCTGTGTGCACAGCATTGAAACCTGGATGGGGGGCGAATTGGTGGGAGGGCTGTACGGCGTCAACCTGGGCCGCATGTTCTTCGGCGAATCGATGTTCATGCGGCGCAGCGATGCCTCAAAAATCGCCCTGGCCGCGCTGATCTGCCTGTGCCGGTCGCATGGCATTACCTGGATCGACTGCCAGCAAAACACCCGCCACCTCGCCTCCATGGGCGCGGCCGAGGTGCCGCGCACGGCCTTCGAAGCGCATTTGGCTCAGGTCTGCCCGCAAGCTGCGCCGACGGCATGGCACTATCATCCCGCCCTGTGGACCCAGCTCGGCGGCAGCTTTGCCGATGAGTGCTAAGGTCCCAACCCCACTGACCCGCCCCGCCGTGACCTACCCCAAGGATCTCCCGCTCGCCAAACTGCAGTTTTATGCCACTGCGGCCTATACCTGCAGCTATCTGCCGGGTCGGCAAGCGCGCTCGCAAGTAGCAACGCCCAGCCATCTGATTCACGCCGACGCCTACTCAGGTTTGGTTGAGGCCGGCTTTCGGCGCAGCGGCTTGTTCACCTACCGGCCGCACTGCGATGGTTGCAAGGCCTGCGTGCCGATGCGCATCCCGGTGCAAGAGTTCCGCGCCACGCGCAGCCAGCGGCGCGCCTGGACGCAGCATCAAAACCTGCAAGCCCGGGTGCTTCGTTTGGGCTATAGCCAGGAGCATTACGAGCTCTATCTGCGTTACCAGACCGGTCGCCATTCCGGCGGCGGCATGGACAACGACAGCGTCGACCAGTACACCCAGTTCCTGCTGCAAAGCCGCATCAACTCGCGCCTGGTGGAGTTCCGCGAGCTGCAGGCCGATGGCAGCAGCACGCTCAAGATGGTGTCGATTCTGGACATCCTCAGCGACGGCTTGTCGGCCGTCTACACCTTCTACGAGCCCGACGAAAATGCCAGTTATGGCACTTACAACGTGATGTGGCAGATCCGCCAGGCCAAGGACTTGCAGCTCTCTCACCTCTACCTGGGCTATTGGATCGCCGAAAGCCCCAAGATGGCGTACAAGGCCAAGTACCGCCCGCACCAGCTGCGCCTGGATGGGCAGTGGGTTCAGCAGGACTGATTCAAGCGGAGCCGACTGGCGCCGCGTTCAGCCCCGCAGTCGATCAAAGGTATTTGAAAGCGGCGGCCGCCACCAAGGTCGGCAACAAGGCCGCCATCAGCAAGCCCAGAGGGTGCACAGTCTGGCGATCGAAATGCGGGCGCAGCACCGCAATGCCCGCCGGGTTGGGTGCGTTGGCGATGATGGTCAAGCCGCCGCCCGTCACAGCGCCGGCCACCAGCGCGTACTTGAAGCCCTCTGAAAGCCCTTCCACCAGAGAGCCCAGATAGGTCAGCGCGGCGTTGTCGGTCACCGCGGTCAAGAGCGTCGCGCCGTAGAACACGGCCTCGCTGCTCATGCTCATCAAAACCGGTTGCAACCACCATTGCTGCTGACCACCCAGCACCACCAAGCCAGCCAGGAAGAAGGCCACCAACAAGCCCTCACGCAGGATCAGCCGATCCTGATGCCGCTGATAGGCGGTGGCCACGCCGAGGAAGAACAAGAACAAGCCCATGAACACCGCCGGATGATGGGCGAACAGCACCACGCCGGCAAGAAACATCAGGTGCACCAGCACCAAGGCCTTGGGCACCGGCGGCGCATCGGTGGCCGCCGCCTCTTGCAAGGGCAAGCGCGCCAACTCCTTGCCAAATATCAGGGCCACGCCGGCGGTGTTCACCGCAATCGCCACCGCCGCCTTCCAGCCGAAGGTGGCCAGCATGAAGCTGCTGTCCCAGCCCCACTTAGCTGCCACCATCAAGACCGGTGGCGCGGCAAATGAAGTCAGCGTGCCGCCGATGGAGATGTTCACGAACAGCACACCCAGGGTGGCGTATTTCAATCGTGTTGAGATTGGCCGGGCGAAGAAGTTCTCCGCCAGCATCAAGGCGGCCAAGGTCATGGCCGCCGGCTCAGTGATGAATGAGCCAAGCAAGGGCACCAACACCAAGACCAGCACATACATGCCCACGCTGCCCGGCAGGGGCAGGTTGCGCGCGATCAGGCGCACGGCCGCCATGGCGGACTGAAGAATCGGCCGGGTGCCTGCGATCACCATGATGGCAAACACAAACATCGGCTCGGTGAAATTTCGGCTTTCGAGGTAGGTGATGGCCTGATGCTCGCCCTGCACGGCAAACATGAACAGCATCAGCACCAGGGCCCAGAAGCCGAACACCACCTCGACCTCGCCCAGCAAATGCCACAGCCCCGCATGGCGGGGGCGGCTGTGCGCGAGGTTCTCGAAAAACTTGGTGGAAAAAGTGTGAATCAGCGCGATGGCGAACACGAGGGCAGCAAACACCTCGGTGGCATGGCTGGCAATAGCGGGAGGGATCTGGAACATGCTCGCACAAAATTGGCGAGGCGGCCCGACCTTCGCTGTTCACCTGCCCAGCCGCCCATTGCGGCCAAGCACCCGGAGGCATTTTACCTGCCGCGTATCAGATCCAATTCAGAACAAGGCGCCAAGCTCCAACCCGGTCCAGCGGGTCAGGAACGCCAAGCCGCGCTGCGCAACATCCACCAGCACATGGCCCATCATCAGCGCAAAGGCAAACGCTCCCGAGCCCACCACCGCCGCTGCCAGCAAGGCCAGACCATCGCGGAACATCCAACCCAGGCTCAGCAGCACAAGGCTGATGCTGGGCAGCACATTGCCAAAAGGCACCGGCAGCAAGATCAGCAAGCCCATCAAAGCGATCCATAAGCGCCAGCCCTTGTGGGTGCGGCGATGGCTGGCCCAGTGCCAGCGCGCCTTCATCAAGCGATCCGACAAGCCATACATCCAGGCCAGGAATTTCAGGCAGCGACGTGACCACTGCGCATTCAAGCGCACCCGGCTGAGCCGCTCGGGCACGATGCGCTCATCCAGCGCCGTGCTCCAGCGCCACGCCAGGGCGAAGATCACAAAGCTCAGCAGCGTGCCCACTCCGGCCAGGGGCATCACACTCAGCACCGCCATCAGCAGCAAGAGCACGGCGGCCGAGGCCTCACCGTGCAAGCGCAGCAGATCGGGCAAGGACAGGTCGCGCACGCCGCCCAAGACTTTGGCCTCGGCAGGTGCTACTGCGTGATCGTGAAGATGCTCCTGCGCGGCGCGGCGAAAGGACTCGGCCAGTTGCTTGGACATGGGCTAACTATCTAACTAACGCTTCGCTGGGATCAGATGCCGGCCTGCTGGCGCAGCTGCTGCACGCTGGGCACACGGCCCAGCAGCACATGGGCAGCACCCGCCAAGACCAACATCACCACCAGGCCGAAGAGCCACAGCAGCCAAATCACAGGCTCCAACCAACCCATGGCCGAGCCCAGCAGCGGCAGCACATCGCGCGCGCTGTTGAGCAACCACAGCACGCCGTCCTGCGCCAATTTGACGGTGGCCGGATCAATCCACAACGCCAGGGCCGGTGGCAAAGGCATGGTGGCGGCGGCCGTTCCCAGTTGCTCCGCCTGACCCGAGGCCAGCAGGCCGGCCGCCCATTCGCTGACCGTCACGAACAAAAGGGCCGCACCGGTCCACAGCGCGGCCAGCATGGCGAAAACAATCCAAACGGCAATCTTCATCGGGTAACTTTGTGCTGCGTCTGCAGCGTTGGCAAGCGTCAAGGGTGGCGAAGCAAAGCCGAACAGGCCCGCTTCGAACAGGCTTGCAGGATAGGTTTCGGCCTGCGTCTTGGAAACCATGCCGAGGCTGAATGACGCTGCGCTTTTTACGAACAGTCCGCCGCTAAGCCCATGGCATTTGCAGCGATTGGCGCGCTCATCGCACAAAACACGCGTCGCGCAAGAGTCGCTCAAGGCGCAGGCCCGAACCTGCAGCAGCCCATATGCGGCCAGGGTATGAGCAAGTGCGAACGCATTCCTTGGACCGCGCGCAGGCCCTCCTTAAGCTGACGGCACGCAATCAGAGGAGGCTCCATGAGCATCACCGCCATCAATGTCCGCAACCAGTTTCGCGGCGTCATCAAAGAAGTCATCGAAGGGCCTGTCGTGTCCGAGGTCGATGTGCAGACGCCCAGCGGGCAGATCGTCACCTCGGTCATCACCACCCGCTCGGTGAAGGAGTTAGGCCTGATGGTGGGCCGCGAGGTGGTGGCGCTGGTGAAGTCCACCGAAGTGTCGATCGCCACTCTCTGACGTCCAAGAAGGAGCGCCCGCCATGCTGAGCAATCCCTACCGCAGCCCACGCTTATTGATCGTCCCTGGCTTGCACGACAGCGGCCACGGCCACTGGCAAACCTGGCTGCAACAGCAGTTCCGCGACTCACGCCGGGTGCAGCAGCGCGATTTCAGCCAGCCCGATCTGCAACGCTGGGCTGACCGCATCAAGACCACGCTGGACGCCGCCGGCCCCGGCGAATGGATTGCGGTGGCCCATAGCTTTGGCGCCTTGGCCCTGGTGCGCCATCTTGCAGACCATGCTGACAGCCCCATCCGCCAAGTGCTGCTGGTGGCCCCGGCCGAGCCCGACAGATTCGGCCTGGCCGAGTCCTTGCCGCATCACCGCCTGCCGGTGCCCAGCAGCCTGATTGCCAGCCAGAACGATCCCTGGATGAGCGCCGCCTCGGCCCTGCGCTGGGCTTCGCGCTGGGGTTCCAACTTCAGCAATCTCGGCGCAGTCGGGCATATCAACACCGAATCCGGCTTTGGCCCCTTCCCTCTGGCCAAGCGCTGGGTGGAGGCCGCCAAGGCCCGCGCGGCGCGCGAGCATCGACCCAGCCATGCGAACTTCAGCGAATGGTCGTTCGCGGTTTGAGGCCTCGTGGTCTCCATGCTGCAGACACCAAGAAAACTAACCCTCATTTCACCTGCACCCCAAAAAGGAAATACAAGCATGCCAAGCCTGCGCCTGGGCGACCTCGCCCCTGACTTTGAACAAGCTTCCACCGAAGGCCCGATCAGCTTCCACCAATGGCTGGGTGATAGCTGGGGCGTGTTGTTCTCGCACCCGGCCGATTTCACGCCGGTCTGCACGACAGAGTTGGGCCGCACGGCCAAGCTCAAAGACGAGTTCTCGCGCCGCAATGTGAAGGCCATCGCCCTGTCGGTGGACCCGCTGGACAAGCATCTGGCCTGGATCACCGACATCAACGACACCCAGGGCACCGAGGTGAATTTCCCTATCCTGGCCGATGCCGACCGCCGTGTCAGCGAACTCTACGACCTGATTCACCCGAATGCCTCGGCCACGCTGACCGTGCGCTCGCTCTTCATCATCGACCCGGCCAAAAAGGTTCGGCTGATCATCACCTACCCGGCGTCCACCGGCCGCAACTTCAACGAGATCCTGCGCGTCATCGACTCGCTGCAGTTGACCGAGTACCAAAGCGTGGCCACGCCGGCCGACTGGCAGGACGGCGACGATGTGGTGATCGTGCCTTCGCTGCAAGACCCGGAACTGCTCAAACAGAAGTTCCCGCAGGGATTTGAAGCCGTGCGCCCTTATCTGCGCTACACCACCCTGCCCAAACGAGCCGCTTGATCCTTGTGAGGGCGGCATTGCCGCAATTGCTCATATCGTTAGCAGAAATGCTTGGAGGACAAGCGCAGCCTCTTTCTCTAACAATGGAAAACAAATAACGACTGAGGCTGAGCGTGAATTTCCAACAATTGAGATCCGTCCGAGAAGCGCAGCGCCGCGGCTTCAACCTCACCGAAGTAGCCCTGGCGCTGCACACCTCGCAGCCGGGCGTCAGCCGCCAAATCAGGGAGCTGGAAGACGAACTGGGCATTGAGATTTTTCACCGCGCCGGCAAGCGCCTGACCGGCCTGACCGAACCGGGCCGCAATGTGCTGCCCATCGTCGAGCGCTTGCTTCACGAAGCCGACAACCTCAAGCGCGCCGGTGATGACTACGCCCAGGCCGGCAGCGGCACGCTGCGCATCGCCGCCACGCACAGCCAGGCCCGCTACGCCTTGCCGCCGGTGGTGCGCGACTTCCGCGCCGCCCATCCCGATGTCACCTTGCACCTGCAACAAGGCTCGCCGCAGCAAGTGGCGCGCCTGCTGCTGGACGGCGAGGCCGATGTGGGCATTGCCACCGAAGCACTGACCCAGTACACCGAACTGGTCGCCCTGCCCTGCTACCGCTGGACCCACAACATCATCGTCCCGCTGGGCCACCCCTTGGCAGCCGAGGCCGAGGCGCTGGCAGCCGAGGGTCAGGTCTTGAGTCTGGCCCGCTTGGCGCAGTTCCCTATCGTCACGTATGAGAGCGGCTACACCGGCCGCGCCCACATCGACGACGCTTTCAGCAAGGCCGGGCTGGAGCTCAATGTGGTGCTGGCCGCGATGGACGCCGATGTGATTAAAACCTATGTCGATCTGGGCTTGGGTGTGGGCATCGTCGCGGCCATTGCCTACGACGAGCAACGCGACCAGCATCTGAGCGCCATCGACGCACGCCATCTGTTTGCCGACAATTTGACCCGCTTGGCCGTGCGCCGCGACGCCTATTTGCGCGACTACATCTACGCCTTCATCGCCACCTTTGCCGCGCCACTGGACCGCGCCACCGTAGATCAGGCGCGCAGCGGGCACGGCGACTGAGAGTCCGGAGGCCGAGCCAGACCACGCTTAAGCGCGGCCAAAACAGCTCGCATCTTATTCGGGCACCTTGCGTTTGCATGAGTCCCGCCTGTGTTGAGCCAGCGATTAGCAAGCCAGCCGCCAGCCGCCAACGCCCTACCCAACCAGACCACATCAAGGTCAGCCGCAAGGCAGGCAAAGTGCCGTGCCAGTTTGATCACTGGCGCAGCGAAGTCGCGCTGCGCAATAACGAGGATGGCACGCAGAGCTTCATCACCATCTCGCCCGGCATCAGCGGCATCGAATTCGTGCGTGACGACAAGGCAGGCAAGCCCACGCTGATCCTGCGCGATGCGCAGCACGAATACCGCTTCGAGCAGGTGCGCAAGTCCTGAGGCCAGGCGGGTCTAGCGAGGCCAAACGGGGTCTAACGCTCAGCGGGATTCAACAAGAGCGGAAGGCCCGGGCGATCGCCTCAGCTTCCGCTGCCCTGCCTCCCCTCAGCGCTCAAGCTTGGGCGTCGCCGCTACCTTGCGCATTGAACTCGCCGCCCAGCAACTCCGGCAAGCGGGCCACGCCCATCCTGAATCCACAGGCTTGAGCGTGCCCGCCACCGCCCAGGCTCTCGGCCAGCGGGATGCAATCAAAGTTGCGCTGCGAACGCAGCCCGCATTTCACTGCTCCGCCAGCGCCGGCACTCCACATCAAAGCAAAAGTGCCGGACTTGGCCGACAACAAATCACCGACAAGGCTATGGAACATGCCCGGTGCATTGACCATCAAACCGGTGATGCCGTTGAAGGTCAGCGGCTGGGCACCCTCCGCCAGGTCGGCACACAGCTTGCGATATTTCTCGTCCATCGCCGCGCCACGCGCCATGAACGCTGCCGTCTCGTCGGGGCTGAAAGCGGCAATTTCTTGCCAGCGCTCAAACTCCTTGGCTTCCATGTCCAGCGCCGACAAATAGGCGCCGCTTTCGGGGTATTGCCAGGCCCAGATGTCGCGGTCTTCGATGAAGCGCACCAGATCAGGCAAAGGCTGCTCGGGCAGGAAGAACTCCCAGGCCAAGCGCGCGCCTGACTTGCTCATATCGAAATGCACCACACCACAGCGGCATTGGAAGCCGCTGAGCTTTTCAGCCGCGCTCTTGTGATGATCCAACATCACCAACTTGGCGGCAGCCGCATCGATGGCGCTCAGAATCTCCGCCGGAAACGAGAAGTCGAGGATGTAGACCGCACGCCCGTCGACCGGCGGCAGATCGGCCAGGCTCTGCACCTGCCCATGATCGAGCCCCAGGAACTCGGCTTGGCCGCCATAAAACAGCCAGGCGGCCAGCGCCGCAGCAAAACCGTCAGGGCAGCCTTTGCCGTGATACAGCACCAGCGGGTTTGGATCCTCAAGCGAGGGGGCAAGCAAAAGTTGCAAAGGGAGAATGGATTTCATAGGGAGCGAATTGTCCCCGCACTTTTCTACCCCGCCCGATGTCCTCTCGAAATAAGAACCTGAAGGGTGCCAGCGCTGTCCCCCGAAAAGGCGTCGCGCAAAAATGGCATTTGGCGCCATCAAATGACAAAAAAGGCCTGAGTCATTGATGACTCAGGCCTTTTTGACTTCTTAAAAATGGTGGTGGCTGCGGACCCGGGTTCAATTCCGTGCAAGTGTGGCCCTACTAGACCGCGCTTGACGCATCCGAGCCCTGCGGAAAGATGCGGAAGTCTGGACCAGTTCGGGGCGCATCCTCATTTATCCGCATGATTCCGCATCTGTTCAAGTCACCATTTCGAGTCGTCATCTTCGAAAGTGGCGCCTCTACCGGTCGCGAAGTCTCCCATGCGGACACTGCCATCGGAACTCGTTGAGCCCCCCAGGCTGGTAAATAGACTCCCATCACTGCCGACCACCGTGGGGCCAGTTCTCGTGTAGGTGGTCCCGCTTGAAGAAATGCTGACGTCGTCGCTGACTTTGTTGATGGTCTCGCCCGTTGATGAGACCCAAGTGCGATCACTGACCTTCGTCAGAACCTCACCTTGGTTCGATTCTGAAATTCCGAAAAGCCGCTTGAAGAACATAAAGCACCTCCGCGTTTCATTTTGTCAGATCAGCCTATTTGGGCAACCGGCCACGTCAAATGCCCAAAGGCAGCATGCGCGCATCAACTCCGAACGATTGCAACTCTCTACGGAAATGCGTCATCGCCAACGGAAATGACTGCGAAACGAGCATGTACTGATAGACCTCTTGTTCAAACAAAGGCGCCACCTGCTCCTCTACAACGCCAGCTGGATATTCGTACTTGGCTTCGTAGCCAGCAGTAAATTCAGCAGCCTTCTCACCGCTATCAGCTTGCTTTGCAGTCGCGACAAAATCAATTTTCACAATCGCTTGAAACTGATTTTCTTTTTCGGTTTCAATTGCGAGACCAACTTCAATTGTCTGCGTTAGCTCCAACGTCAGTGGCTGCGCTTTTTGGGTCGATACAGGATTTTCGCCATGAAATCGAGTCGCTCGAAAAGACACCAACTTGGGTCTTACGTTCAATGCTTCCATCGTAAGTCCTCGTTCAATTCATCAGCCGGCTGGTATCGATGCGTCGCCGCAATCAGCGTAGGCGCAGAAAACCCATTGCCGAACTCAACCTGGATTACGTTTGTAGCCGTCGACCTGAAAACTTTTCTTGGCCCACTCACTTGCTTAGGACCTTTGGGGGCCAATTCCGCAACCATTCCCTCTTGCTCAACGAGTGACCAAAATATTTGTTCGCTCTTCAAGACGAGTCGCAAGAGCTTATCCATCGACTCGGAATGCGCAACATCGTCATTTTCGTACTTGCTAAAAGCAACAGGACCCCCACCAAACAGCCTTGCAGCTTGCTTTTGGTTAATGCCGAAACGATTGCGCAAGGCACAAATTTCTGCACCTGACAACAAGCCATCAACTGACTTTCGAAAAGCCAAAACGGCACGTTTATTCAAGCGACTCTCATCCGCGCTTGCAAAATCAGAACCACACGCATCACAGCATTTGTAATGCATTGGCACCAGTCCCTTTTTCCCTTTGTACTCGGTCTCAATTTGATCAGCGTGATTCGTCACGTGACCTTCACCGCAGACCGAGCAAAGCTCATTGGCACTCATGTTTATCCCCATCTTAGGTGTGACAAGAAACCGTCAACACCATTGTTCCAAGCTTGTTGATCGCAAACTTCACAAAATAGCTGATCACCATTTCCTTGCCTGCAGTTGGAACCCACTCTCTCTGATTGACACAATAGGCATCACAAGCCGCCCATGCGCCTTTTCCGTTCTCGCACCATTCAGAATCAATGTAGTCACGGCTACTGAGCTTGTGAAGCAAGCCGATGACATCGTCATGGCCCCACGCCAGATCCTGAACGTTTTTGACGCAATCCTTCGTCCACAGTACAAGACCGGTCCCCTTCTCGGTTATCGACCTCACACGACCCAAGTCGTATAGCGGCCCACCAGCAATCTTCTCTCCCCCGCCCTTGGTGGGGAGTGTTGTACTGTACTCCGAAATGACGTGAAATTTTACCATCGTGGTAATTCTAGAGAAACTTTGATGGCGTACTGTGTTTTTGAACAGGTTAAACGACCCAGCCTTACCTTGGCTAACTGTCAGACGCTCTCCGTTACAGCATCATAGTGGCAAGCGCTCGAACTCTGAGACGGCAACACATCCTCCCGCCGCTGCCCCTCAACTTGTCACCTTTCTTCAGCGGAGGTTGCCGCCACCGACACGCTTCCAGTTCTAGGCATAGTCAACAATGGGTGAATGTGGGAAAATTGGCCAAACTTGGCAATCGTTTTTCACTGCAGGCAAAAGCTGAAGGTAACTGATGACTGATACAGATGGCGAAATTCTGACGCTAGAAGAGGTCGCCGCGTACCTAAAGGCTGGTAAGCGGACGGTCTATCGCCTTGCCCAAAAGGGTGAGATCCCGGCGTTCAAGCTGGGCGGCACTTGGCGATTTCGTCGATCCGAGCTGGACAGTTGGATCGCCGAAAGCATCAACAAAAAGAAGCCGGAGGCAGAGTGACCGTGCGCCAAGTCTGTAACCGAATCACTTCTGCTCAGGAACACAGGGAGGATCGCCATTGATAACGCAGCAGCTTTTGACGCAGCATCAAAGCCAGTACTACGCGTGGCTTTTGACGCGACGTGCGGCAGGTGACACGGTCGAGTCGCTGGCATCCACCCTCGTCGACTCACAGGTTGACCTCAACCCGCATCAGGTCGAGGCGGCCCTCTTCGCCTGCAGCAATCCGCTGTCGCGCGGAGTCATCCTGGCGGATGAGGTCGGGCTCGGAAAGACCATCGAGGCTGGTCTCGTCATCTCGCAGCGCTGGGCCGAGCGCCGTCGCCGCATCCTGATCATCGTGCCCGCCAACTTGCGCAAGCAGTGGCATCAGGAACTGCAGGACAAGTTCAGTCTGCAGGGCCTGATCCTTGAGGCCAAGAACTACAACACCATCCGCAAGCAGGAACGGCAGAACCCATTCCTGATGGCATCGGGGCCGGTCATCTGCTCGTACCAGTTCGCGAAGTCAAAAGCGGACGACATCAAGGACATCGACTGGGACTTGGTCGTGCTCGACGAAGCGCATCGTCTGCGCAATGTCTACAAGACCAGCAACGTCATTGCCAAGACCTTGAAAGAGGCGTTGGCCCGCGTTCATTCCAAGGTGCTGCTGACCGCCACACCGCTTCAAAACTCGCTGCTGGAGCTCTACGGTCTGGTCAGCATGATCGATGACCGAGTCTTCGGCGACATCGACAGCTTTCGATCCCAGTTCACTGCTCAGCCCAGAGAGCAGGCGTTCGCCGCACTGCGGACCCGGCTGGCACCAGTTTGCAAGCGAAACGGCACATTGATTCCCAGAATCAAACTCTGCTGCGACATCGTTGCGAACTCGGTAGCCGCAAGTCGCGCAGGGAGTGAGGTGCGTATTTCAGCCCATCCCGGCCACCCATTTCAGCGGAACGCGGACAGCGTTTCAGACGAAGGCGGACACCATTTCAGGCTGATCGCGGACAGCGTTTCAAACTGATCCCGGACACCCCTGGCGCGCGCAAGTGACCTGAGCCGTAGGCATGCTGACCGATTTTTCGGTCCGTCATGCCCACTCCCAGGATTCACATGCGCCAACTTCGACAAACCCTTCGACTTCACCTTGAATCTGGCCTGAGCATGCGCGAGTGTTCGCGCGTGCTTGGCATCGCCAAGTCGACCGTCAATAGCGTCGTTATGAAGGCCCGCGCCGCCGGTGTGGACTGGGCCGCCGCCCAGACGCTGGACGATGCCGCCTTGGAGGCTCGCTTGTACGGCCCCGCTGTGCCTCGGTCCAGCACCCAGCTTGAGCCCGACTTCGCCCTCGTCCACCAGGAACTCAAGCGCCCCGGCGTCACCTTGCAATTGCTCTGGGAGGAGTACCAGCGCGGTCTGACCGACGCCGGCTCGCAAGCCTACAAGTACACCAGCTTCTGCGTGAAGTACCGCGCCTGGGTCACCGGCCTCAAGCGCTCGATGCGCCAGGTCCACCCGGCCGGCGAGCGCCTGTTCATTGACTACGCCGGCCAGACTGTGCCCTTGGTGGACGCTGCCACCGGCGAGATCCGGCAAGCGCAGATCTTCGTGGCCGTCCTCGGCGCCTCGAACTACACCTTCGCCTGCGCCACGCCGACACAGACAGCAGCCGACTGGGTCGGCGCCATCATGGATGCGCTGGAGTTCATGGGTGGCGTGCCCCGGCTGATCGTGCCGGATCAGGCGCGCGCCCTGATCGCCCGGCCCGACCGCTACGAGGCCACGCCTAGCCGTCTGGTCGAAGAGTTCTGCGACCACTACGACGTGGCGATGCTGCCCGCGCGTCCTGCTCATCCCCGCGACAAGCCCAAGGTGGAGGTCGGCGTGCAAATCGTCGAGCGTTGGATTCTGGCGCGGCTGCGGCACCGGCGCTTCTTCACCCTGGCTGAGCTCAACGCCGCTGTCCGGGAGTTGCTGGTGGACCTGAACGCTCGGCCGTTCAAGAAGCTACCCGGCTGTCGGGCCAGCGCCTTCGCGGCCTTGGATCGGCCGCTGCTCAAACCCCTGCCGGCAGCGCGCATGCCAATCGCCCGCTTCAAGCGCGCCCGGGTCAATATTGACTATCACGTTGAACTCGATGGCCATTACTACAGCGTGCCGCACCGGCTGGTGCGCGAGCAGGTCGAGTTGCGCATCACTTCGACCACGGTGGAGATTCTGGCGGGCCAGCAACGCGTGGCCGTGCACGCCTACAGCGTCCGGCGCGGGGCGCACACGACGGCGCCCGAGCACATGCCGGCCTCCCACCGGGCGCACCGAGAGTGGACCCCAGCCAAGCTCATCGCTTGGGGTGAGCACATCGGCGTGGCCACAGCCGCCGTGGTGCGCTGGCAGATGGAACACCGGCCGCACCCCGAGCAAGGCTACCGCTCCTGCCTCGGCCTGCAAAGCCTGGCGCGCCAGTTCGGCCACGAGCGGCTGGAAGCGGCCTGCGTTCGCGCCATGTCGATTCGCTCGCCGACCTACCAAAGCGTCAAGTCGATCCTGGCCACCGGCTTGGACCGGCAAGCCGCGCCGGCCCAAGCCACGCAGGCCGCACTCCCGCTGCATGACAACGTGCGCGGCCCCGATTACTACCACTGACCCCACTGAAGAAGGAGAAGCTCTTGCTCAACGAACACACCCTGGATCAACTGCGCAGCCTGCGCCTAGACGGCATGGTGCAGGCGCTTACCGATGGCGCCACCCGCACGGCAGCGGCCGAGCTGTCCTTCGAGGAGCGGCTGGCCATGCTGGTGCAACGCGAGGTCGATTGGCGCGACGGCAAACGCCTGGCCCGGCTGCTCAAGGCGGCCAAGCTCAAGGTCAGCAGCGCCTGCATCGAGGACATCAACTGGCGAGGCTCGCGCGGGCTGGATCGCAGCCTCATCACCCAACTGGCGGGCTGCGACTGGCTGCGCCACGGCCACAACGTGTTGCTCACCGGGGCCACGGGTTGCGGCAAGACCTGGCTCGCATGCGCGCTGGCCCAGCAGGCGGCACGCCAGGGATTCGCGGTGTTGTACACGCGGGCGCCGAGGCTGCTGGAAGAGCTGCGGGTGGCCCACGGCGACGGCTCCTTCGGCCGGCGCCTGGCACAACTGGCGCGCATTGACCTGCTGGTCATCGATGACTTTGCGATTGCACCGGTCACGGCGGCCGACCGTAACGACCTGCTGGAGTTGCTCGACGACCGGGTCGGCAGCCGCTCGACGCTCATCACCAGTCAGCTACCCGTCTCAAACTGGCACCAATGGTTGGATGACCCGACATTGGCCGATGCCATCTTGGACCGGATCGTCCATTCGGCACAAAAGATCGCGCTCAAGGGCGAGTCGCTGCGCAAGAAACAGGACTCGGTATGAGCACCAAACCAACCACCGCAGAACCGTCCGGGCCAGCCCAATTCAGGCTGATCGCGGACACCTGAGCTACCATCAACCCAGGCACTTGCGCGCACCCAAACTGTCCGCGATCAGTTTGAAACGCTGTCCGCCATCACGCTGAAATGACTGTCCGGGATCGCTGAAATCCGCAGTGAGGCTACAAAAAGGGAAAAAAGCGGTCCCAAGCGTCCATCCTTGAGCGACAGGAAATAGCACTGATGGTCGCACCAGTCGGGGCGGTTTCTGAGCGCTGCCAGATTGACCCGCACCTCCTGTTCCTCTGCATCAAAGACAGGATCTTCTTCAGCATGATTTGTTCTGGCCAACCGGTATCGAACGATCAACGACCTGCTTTCTAACTCGCGCGAGATGGAAACTTGGTGGAATGCATAGGGATGAAGAAGCGGGTTGCGTACTGCAATGACTTTCATGGTCGCCCCCATCAGCAGCAGCAGTCGCAAGCACAGTTGCAATTGCAGTTGAAGTTGTACTGGGTTCTTCGGACAGCAATCTGGCTGCCGTTGTCCACCAGCTCATCGCGCACAAAAGATGCGCTGCCGCAGTTAGAAACTACGGATGTTGCGTTATTGCCCACCGGGCTGCAGTTGCCTGTGTTACCCGGGCAGTTGCCAACAAAACAGTTGGCGATAGTGCTGAAAAAGTAGTCATGCAACCAACCGTAGTTCGCGGTCCACATAGAGCCACTGTTGTTCATGTACATGTCCCAGTTACCGTCGGACTTCAAAAAGCCCAACCGTCACCCGCAATGCGTCAATGAAGGCTCGGTCAGAGTTGCGCGAATTCAAGATGGCCCGGAAAAGCGCGCGACGGTACCGTTCGACCCAGTGCCTCGCCCAAGGCGACAGCCTCGACCACTCGCTTGACTGTCTGCCGTGCAGCCTTGTCGGTCGTACCGAAGGCCTCCGAGAACGGTTTTCGGAGCTGCCTGGCTTCCAAGTCGCTCACGCCCAGGCCTTCGCTGATCCGCAAGATGAATGCAATCAGATCGGTGTAGGTCTCGGCAAACGCGACGGCCTCTGAGATGCGCTTGGTCATCTGCCGATCCAAGTCGTCACCTAGCCCAAAGGCTTCGAATGCGTTCTTGGTTACACCCCGTTGAGGCGTCTCCGACATCGGCAGGCTTTCGGCCAGACGCTTCGTAGTGCTTTGGCGAAGCAAGTCACCCCAGGCCAAGTTTTCCGCAGCGCTTTTTGTTAGCACTCGGGTCAGGTATTCAGAGGTCTGGAACGCCTCCCGAATCTCTTTGCGACTGACTTTTCCGGCACCCTCCGTGAAAGCCATCGTCTCTACCCATCGAAGCACGTATGCGATAAGGTCCGAATAGGTTTCTGCAAAACCTACGGCTTCAGACTCCCGCAGCGTCAACTGCTTAGTTAAACCTTCAGCCAACGCCAGAGCTTCGCTGGATCGCTTGGTCCAATTCCATCCAGTTGACTCCACCAGCGCCAGAGTCACTGCCACGGCTACGTTGTATACAGCTGGATAGGCCGTGGTCCAGTTCTTCCCGGCGCTGGCGCTCGACCAAGTAAAGCCAGCCGATGCCCAGGTGTACCTCGCTCCCTGGGTCTCGCTGACCGTCACCGTATCGGGCATCTCGATCAGCTCATCGTGAAGGTGAAGACCGCCGTCAGACTGTCATCTGCACCCTTGTTGACCACTGGGAAGACCACGCGATCGAGCATGATGCCCCCAGTCGCTGCGTTGAATACGCCGGCCTCCGTCAAGGCACCCGTGCTGTCCCCCGCCAGGAAATCCGCGCTGAAGGTGAAAGTCTTGGTGCCCGCCGTGTGCGCGTAGGTCGCGGCATTTCGGTCAATTTCGGTCACCAGCGCCGACTGGGTTGCAGCCGCCGCGGTCGTGCCGGTGCCCAGCGCAATAAAGCCCATCACGGCGGGTCGGCTGGCGGCTTTGCCAATGGCGTCAGCAATGAAGTCAAAGCCGACGTTGACGATGATGTTGTCTTTGTGGACCGTCTCGACCTCACCGCTTGCACGGCGAAGGATCAGGGTCATAGCACCGTGAAGCTGCATGGATTCGTCGATCATGAAAAGTCCTCGTGAAATGGAAAAAGAAATGGCGCTGTCTCTTTCGAGAGCAGCACCACGGTTGGGGATGGATTGAAAATCTGAGGGCTAGTACAGACGCAGACTGGTAAAGGCCCCGATTGGCGCAAACGCCGAACTGGCTGACTCCACATCACCTCCCATCCGACCGACAAAAAGCCGTCGCTCGGTGGCGGTCTGGCACACGCCGATACAAACGCGGTCCGTAGCCGAGACCCCAAAAGGCACGCTCACGCGCCTGGACAGTTGGTCCTCGAGAAAGAACGCCCCCGTCGTAGCGTCATAGCGCACCAGGAGCGATCCTGCGGGACCAAGAGCCGCCCAGATCACACAGGTTGTGACCTCTGACGGTATGAACCAAAAGGAGGTGTGAAAAACCGACGGGATATTCACCGACCAAGCCACCCGGGTGGTGTCTTTGACCATCAGGCCGTCGCCATATCGGCCGGCGGCATAGGCGACGCCTGCCGCCTGGCTCGAGACTGGATTTCCTAGCCCTGCGGTAGAACCGTTCAGACGCCATCCGTAGACTTCGCCGGCTTGCAGTGCATCTTCCCGGGCGATCTGGAAGCGGGCATCCACGTTGGCAATCGCGCCGTCATAGGCCCACTGGCGCCTCGCAGCATCGCTGCTCCAAGGAAAATTCGCCTCCAGCCATGTGGTCCGGTCATCAACCGAGGCCCCAAGGCTATTGAGCAGCGTGTTCTGGGCTCGGATGGGTGAAACAAGGTCCACCTCAAAGAGGTACTCAGCCGTCTGGGCACCGGTGCTCATACGCAGGGCGTTTCGACCGTTGACCGAGACGACAGAAGCGAAGTGCTTGGTGCCGGGAAATCCTAGCGCCTGCTCATCGCGTGCCAGGATCAAATTGGCGTTCTGCGGCTGAGCAACCACCGTCGACACAAAGGTCGGCGTATCGCTGTAGATGCCTGGGGAGGCAATCGCCTTGATCCAAAACTTGCGCTCTCCGTCAAACCCTGAGGGCAGCGTGTAGCTGGTGGACTTGACCTCAGCCACAAAGAGCGAGGCATCCCAGGCCGCGCCCTCACGCAGTTCATACCCACAACCGGCAATTCCTGGAGCGGCGCATCGCCTTCCGGTTGCAAGAAATCGAGTTCCGCAAGATCGATCGCAACATGGTGGATCGCAACAAGCGCCGGATCCAGGCCATCATGGATTCGGGCCAAAACAAGAAGCTGGAGCGCGACTTCCACCTGATAGCTGGCACGCTACTCACCCGCGAATACCAGGGCAAGGAATACCAGGTCATGGCCACGGTCGACGGCCAGTATGAATTCGAGGGGCGCCCGTACCGCAGCCTCTCGCGTATTGCCAAGGAGATCACCGGCACGGCATGGTCTGGGCCCGTGTTCTTCGGATTGAAGACCACTGCCGCGTCCAAGACGCCGTCGAAGAAGGGAGCACGCAAATGAGCGAGGCCCTGAAACGCCGCCAGCGGTGTGCCGTGTATTGCCGTGTGTCCAGCGACGAGCGCCTGGACCAGTCCTTCAACTCCATAGACGCCCAGAAGGAGGCAGGCCATTCCTACATCGCCAGCCAGCGCAGCGAAGGCTGGATACCGGTAGCAGACGACTATGACGACGGGGGATTCTCCGGCGGCAACATGGAGCGGCCCGGATTGCGCCGGCTCATGAACGACATTGAGGATGGCCGCGTCGACATCCTTGTGGTCTACAAAATCGACCGCCTCACCCGCAGCCTGGCTGACTTCTCCAAGATGGTCGAAGTGTTCGAACGTGCTGGAGTGTCCTTCGTTTCGGTGACACAGCAGTTCAACACCACAACCAGCATGGGCCGACTGATGCTCAACGTGCTGCTGTCCTTTGCGCAGTTCGAGCGGGAGGTGACCGGGGAGCGCATCCGCGACAAGATCACGGCGTCCAAGCGCAAAGGCATGTGGATGGGCGGCGTACCGCCGCTGGGCTATGACGTGAAAGACCGCCGACTGGTTCCCAACGAACGCGAAGCAAAGATCATCCGGCACATCTTCACGAGGTTTGTTGAACTGGGCTCCACCACCAAGCTCATGAAAGAGTTGCGCATGGATGGCGTCACGTCGAAGGCCTGGACCACCCAGGACGGCAACGTCCGAGAGGGCAAGCTGATTGACAAGGGGCTGATCTACAAGCTCTTGGGAAACCGGACCTACCTGGGCGAGTTGCGGCACAAGGAGGAATGGTTCAAAGGCGAGCACCAGCCTTTGATCGAACCCAGCACCTGGGAAGCAGTGCAGTCCATCTTGAAGGTCAGCCCGCGCACCCGAGGTAACAACACCCGCGCGACCATTCCCTTCCTGCTCAAGGGCATCATCGAGGGTGCCGACGGTCGGGCGTTGACCGTGGCCTGGACCCGCAAGGGCGCCGGCAAGCTATACCGGTACTACATCCATACCCGCGAAAATAAGGAGCACGCTGGAGCGTCGGGTCTGCCGCGCCTACCGGCGATCGAATTGGAAGCTAACGTGGTCCAACAACTGCGTCGGATCCTCCGCGCTCCAGACCTCAAGGCCCGAGTGGCTCAACTCCTGACCGCAACAGACAACCAGGCTGACGAAGCCAAGGTGTGCATCGCCATGTTGCAAATTGATAAGGTCTGGGACCAACTATTCCCGGCAGAGCAGGAGCGCATCGTCCGCCTCCTGATTAAGAAGGTCGTGGTCACGCCCCACAACATCGAAGTGCAGTTTCGCCCGAATGGCATTGAACGACTGGCGGCGGAACTGAAACTTCCAGATCACGCAGAAGCGGCTGAGGAGGTCGCAGCATGAACGAGATCACGATAAGTGCGACTGGCGAAGCCGACATGGTCAGCGCTAGCAATGGCAGCCTGAACGTGACCATCCCGATCAGGATCACAAGGCGCGGCCGTCGCAAGGCAGTGACCCTGCCAGACGGCACGGCTTTGCAGCCGCGTGCGTGGGACAACCAGCCCACCCCGATGCAATTGGCCTTGGTCCGTGGCCATCGATGGCTGGCCATCCTAGAGTCTGGCAAGGCACGAAATCTGGCAGAGGTTGCCGAGATGGAAGGCATGGACCGGGCCTACGTGAGCCGGATGGTCAATCTCACCACTTTGGCACCGGACATCGTGGCTGCTATTCTGGACGAGTCATTGCCGGACCACGTCACGCTATTTGATCTGTCGTCAGGAACTCCCCTGATTTGGGAGGAGCAACGAGCGATGTTGCGTCAGTGAGTCTGGGTTTATTTGATAGGGATGTTCAGCCTTAGATCTATCAAAGCGTCATTTGTTGAAGTACCCACGACAAGATTGATCAAGTAATAATCCTTCTTTTGCTAGTTCGGAAAGCGTGTGTCGATGTCATTTTCCCCAACAACATTGCGTCTAGAAAAAATCGAGACCCTGGTTTTTGCTGGAGGCGGAAACCGTTGCTGGTGGCAAGCAGGCGTCATGTCGCACCTCTTGGACCGCGGCTGGCGGCTGCCAGCTACACTTATCGGTACGAGCGCTGGTGCTGCAATCGCCACATCCCTATTGACCTGCTCGGCACGCGATGCGCTTATTGCCTGCAAACGGCTTTACGGTCAAAACAATCAACTTTTCGATTGGCGGTCACTCGCTCAACTGAAGCTGAAATTTGCACATCAGCATATCTATCCTGCTTGGATTGAGTCTTTTACAAGCGATCTGCACCTTGAAAGATTGCGTGCTGCTCCTTCAGATTTAATCGTAGCCATCACCCGCCCTGCAAGAGCGCTTGGTTTAGCAGGGAGCCTTCTAGTAGGATCATTTGCCTATCTACTGGACAAGAAATTGGCCCACAGCATCCACCCTAGACTGCCGCGCTATCTTGGTCTGCGACAAGAGTTTTTAAGTCTTAAGGCTGCTGCCGACGGACAGTCCGCTAGGACGCTTTTGCAGGCAGTTGCAGCAGCAGCACCATTCATGCTCGCGCAGCGGATTGGAAGCGAGTGGGGCTTTGATGGTGGGTATGCCGACAACGCACCTATCCCACCTCAGACGAGCGAGCAAAAAGCAAAGACACTTGTCCTTCTGACCCGGCATTACCCTGACCTGCCGCCTATCTTCGAGTGGAACGAGAGATGTTATTGGCAGCCCAGTCAAAAGGTTCCAGTTTCTACGTGGGACTGCAGACCCAACACATCTGTTGACGCTGCCTTCGAACTTGGACTTCGGGACGGCGCTTCTGTGGGATGAGCAGCGGGCGCTCCTTAATTTTTGACATTTGCACTGCTCAGTGTCTGTATGGCGGGACGTAACCAATTGCGGACATTGAGTGGCGGTGTTCGTAAATGCTTATCGAGCGACTACATTGAAAGTTGGCTCATAGCTCACGGGAAAATTAACTGATCGAGCAATAAAGCAAAAGTCATGAACTTTATGGTGAAGTTCACCAGCAAACTCCAAATCTACGCCCTCTTGCACTGAAATTTTTGGACGGAGAACTGCAGAAAGAAACCGTCCTGCGCCATTCGGCAGAGTCTCGCCTTGGCCAACCGGATCGTCACGGTAGCCTGTAACAACGATCCCAGCATTGCTCGCAAGATGTAAATACCAAAGCATGTGGCATGCGGACAAAGCCGAAATCAGAAGATCTTCAGGATTCATCTTGGTTGGATCACCTCCAAGGAGAGGATCATTCGAACAATGAATGATGTCCTTGCCGGGCAAAGCAATATCCCAAGTCCGGTCGTAACCTTTGTAGGCGCGGGTTCCCTCTCCACGGTTTCCAGTCCAGATAATTGAGGAAGCGAAATCGTGTAGCTTTGCCATGTCTTGACCTTTTCATTTACAGGAAGAATCTCTAGCGACTTTGGTTCGTAGTTTAGTCCATGCAGAATTGAAGAGGCTTGTCCGCCCGATCCCGCTGCTGCTTGCCGGAACTTCCGGTTCTGCCCGGCTCCTGCTACATGAGCAGGTTACTTGGCTCAAGCAACTGGCAGTGCTGGCGGATGTTGAATGCGTAGCTGGAGCGCGCAAGTTCGCATGGCGACTTCAACAGGCTGCTGTTGCAGGCATCGGCGTTGCAGCAGACGTCTACGATTTGCGATTTACGTCTCTCAGCTCAGCAATTCAAAAATCATGAGTTCTGGTATCTGTATTCTTGAGTTCTTCCGCCATATCCATAAGTGGCCGCTCTTACATCTTGGATATAGACGTAGCTTTTTTCGTCAAGTTCACCCAATAATTTTTCAAACCCTGTGAAAGCTTCAGCGATGTATCTCGCCTTTTCGTCTTTGGTATTTGTTTCGTCTGTGATTTTGATGTCGAAATAGACACTATTTTTGCCAAGATCGCGAAGAGACTTTCCTCCGATTGACCAGTGATCACGGGAAACATAATCGATAGCAATAGCCGTCAGTTCCGGCTTTTTCTTCAAAATGCGCGACGTAATGTCCAGCAGAAGCGAATTGATCTGACTGGTCAGATCTGGTGATGGGTCCGAGCTCACTTTGACATTGAGGATGGGCATGGCATTTCTCCTTTGGTTAGCTATGCAACTATCTACACAAAAAAATATCAATCAATCGCGCTGCTGATTGTTCGTAGGCGACTCACGATTCCATCAAACTCCTCTGCCCCAAGCAGGGATTTGAACTTCTTGGTAACTTCCCCACTGGCCGCATTTAGCTCATCAAAAATCTGCAGTGCGTGGTTCGTTGGAAATATTTGGACACCTCGAGAGTCCTTATTTGAGCCGCGACGTTCAATCAATCCTAATTGGGCCAAACCATCAAGACTGCGCGAAGCAGTCGGCTTCGTGATGTTCATTTCTTTGGCAAGCTCAATTTGATGATGTCCTGGCTTGGTGAGAATGACTCGCAGCATGAACGCCTGCGATGGCGTCAATCCAAATGGCTTGAACGCAACTGACCACTCCCTCTCCAGTTTTCTGGCCAAGGATGTCGTGTTGAAGTAAAGGCAATGATCGAACATGCGTGTAGTCTACAGAAAAATGGTTAGCAATGCAACCATTTCAATCTTTGCTTGGTAGCCAATGCTGAAATCAAACTGCTCGATTCGTCCACTTGTAAGTCGTTGATCTTGTTGGCGCCTGCCGGAGGGCCTTGTGGACTTCGGCCCGTTCCCGGGCGTGAGGAATGCTGAGAGAAATGGTCGGAAGAGAGAGAACCGGACGCAGAACCGCCCTAGTGGTGCGGTTGGCGAAGTCCGCAAGTTTCCGCAGGAACCCGCAAGAACACGGGGCGGCACACGCCAACAGACGAAAAAAATCCCCAACTCAGACGAGTTGGGGATTGTGTATTGGTGGTGGAACACGGAACCGAACCCGCGTCCGCTTTCGGAACCAGATAGTAACGCATGGGCCTTGGGGGCGTCGATTCGACGATTTGGCCATTCGAGAGGAGTCGGCTTCCTGTCTCAACGCTGCTTATTGGCCTGGGACAGTACCGAGGCCGCAAGTTCCTTGGTCTCCTTTGCGTATCGGTCGCTGGCCAAAACGCGCGCAGCCTTGTCTTCCATCTTGGCCCCGGTCTGTTTGTCGCCACTGCGCTGAGACAGTGCCGAAGCGGCCAGGCTCTTGGCCACTTGCGACGAACTACTGCTTTGCAGCGTTTCCGACGCCAGTCGACCAACTCGTGAGGACGTCTGCTTTGTGTTCTTGGGCATCGCTGTTCCTTTCACTTCAGGATTTGGAGACGGGCCGGAGCGGCACCACCTTATTGCCTTGGGCCGGTTGGTCATCAACCGGCCTATGGGTTGCTTTCAGTCGCGCAAACTCCACGACATTGGTTTTGCCCTGGAAGTAGCCTTCGGGCAATCCGGCGAGTGCCTCAACGTCGCCCGCAGCCAGTCCGATGTGCCTCGGAATGGCTTCTAAAGGCATGACCTTTTCTTCGACCAGCAGATCAATGGTGCGACGAAGCAGGCGCGGCTGCTCTGGTCGACGGTCCTCGTCTCCGGGTTCCGATTTCGCACCCCACCGAGCAGAGCGACGCTTGAAAAGCATCATCGCGCCATCTTCATCCAGCATCTCAAGTGCCTTGAGCCGCATGATGATCGCTGCCGCCGATACGCCCCAACGACGCTTCAGCAGCAACAAATCATCCAGAGTCGGAGGCACGCGAACTTCGCTGGCGAACGTTTCGGCGGGCAGCAAAAATGCGCCTGCGAAACGGTGTGCCTGCGCTTCCATCATTTTGTGACGCGCGTTGTCTGTCGTGCGCTGAATGTGACGATGCAGGATCAGATGCCCGACCTCGTGGGCAAGATCGAAGCGACTGCGGTACCCATTGTTTTTGTCGGCGGACAAAAGAATGAGCGGTCGCCCCAATGCTTCACTCCAAGCCGATAGCCCTTCGATCTGAGCGATGCCGGTTTCTTCCCGGACGACGATCACTCCAGCGCCTTCCACTGCCAGCGCCAAGTCTTGAATCGCCGAACGGCCCAAACGCCACAGGTCTCGGCATTCGCTGGCAGCCTGCTCGATGTCCTCGTTCGTGATCTCTTCTGGATCGGTGTAATCGCGAGAGGGCAAATTGACATCGGGGTAGTCAACATACTCCATCAGGGCAGCCGCCACGTCCTGGGCCCACTCAAGGCGGGCCTCCAGCATGGCTCGTGCAGCGACGTGCGCTGAAGCGTTGCTGCGAAAAAGCGGCAACGACAACTTCGCCCCAGGCGCACGCGTAAACCATTCCGGCGTGACGTTGACCACGCCAGCAAGGCGTTCAAGCGCGTCACGCTCGGGCGCTTGCGTTCCTGCGCGCCACTTACTGACGGTCGCCGGAGACACGTCGACCATTGAGGCCAACTGGACTTGAGTCAGACGACGGGCCGCAAGAATTTGGCTAAGTCGATCTTTCTGAAATCCTTGTACACCACCCCTGCTCATGATCCTGTTCCGTCTTTGTCTTGTTGTTTGCCAATGTTCTTCTTCAGCTTCGGCACAGCCAAATCGTCCTGGCCTGCTGTCGGCTGCTGGTCGTAGCGCTTGATAAATGCGTCAATGGGTTCCCGGAAAAGCCAGCCTTGCATGTGGCGATCTGGAACCGCGATTTCGATGGAGACGGGTGTTTCCGGCTGGCTGTACAGCGATCCTGCAAAGCAGGCCACGACGAACACAACCGCTTGGGATGGCTCCACGTAGCCTGAAAAGAGTCCGGGTTGTACCAGCGGCTCGATGGCTGCGTTCGCCAGGGACATCTGTTTTCGGGTTTCGCTACGCCGCCCGCTGTTCCAGACTCCATACTTGGTGTTGAACCGTGCCAAGGTGAAGATCCCAGACCGGCCTGTGACGATCCGATTGCCGCGTAGCGGTGAAGGAGATGCGTCTGCAACGGCGAGTGCGCGATGGAAGGACTCGTTCATATGGAAGTGGCGCAACTGCCCCACCACGCTGGGCAAGTGCCCGTCATCCATCCCTCGCGCTGCAGCATAGGCACGTTGAGCGCCGACCAGCTTGGCGTCTTCGAGGCCCATGACAAGCTCACGCGGAATATTCCTCACGAGCAGGTCATGGATCGTTTCTTGGTTCGGCTGGGCCATTGGCAACTCCGTCATCGGGTTTCGTTCAAGCGGATTCTATCATCGAATAGTTTCGCTTAAAAGAGACTTCTCAACAAAATGATGCGATTGAGGCTGTAGTCACCGAGACTTGTAGATGCCAACCAGATAGGAACGCATCGATCTTGAGTCCGCGATTTCAAAGGTTTGACCACTTCACATGCTGAAATCGCAAACGTCGTGCAACGTCGGGGCCTTAGCGACCCGCAGCGAGGGTCTCGAGGCGGTCAGTCACTTTTGCCGTCAACTGCTGGAGCCCCTCACCGTTGTTGAGGTACTGGATGTAGCGCAGGTGACGGAGATCAAACGGCACGTCATCAGCGGACTGGGTGATCAAGATGACATCCTTACCCAGGGAGTGCGCAATTCCGGCCTCGTAGAACACGTTTGCATTCTTTCCGGTCAGATCGCAAATCACCACGCTCGATTTGCAAATCAATGAAACCACATCCTGAATGATCGCATCGTGGTTCCAGATGTCATCGGCCCTTTTGCACTTTTTCCCAACCGCTTCAGCCGCCGCACCCAGTGCTGCGTAGACACCGTCAAAACCCGCACTAAAAGGCATCATGGCTGACACCATCCGATTATTCGCAGGCTCGGGGCTCAGCTGAAATACTTTTGGCGTCGGCAGATCACTGTACAAATTCCGCAGCAATGCCTTGTAAAGATCAGCGTCCTTTATTGCCCAATGTGTACGACTGAACTCAAATTCTTCGATCCCAAGCTCCCGGGCCATCCGCAGCAGTGACGAATTCGGAATCGGACGGATGGCGGGATCAACCGCATATTCGATTTGAAAATCTGTGCCCGAAAGTTTGAGCTGCGTGATGGTTCCGACATACGCAACCTGGTTTCCTGCGCCCTGAGTTTCGGACATAAACAACGTGGGCAGTTTTGCCACCGCATTGATATCCAGAACTTTATTCGGCATGAAGCGCTGAGCAATGGCGGCGTCGGTGTACTCCAGTACGCGGCCACTGCCGAACGAGTCACGATGGGGCTCCCAGCCACCGCCCGAAACGATCAAATTAAACATCCATCAATCCCATCACTTGAGTTCGTACCAAACACCACGCCCGCTGCCCTGCTGATTCAAATGACCGTGCTCGACCAGGTTGCGGAAATGTTGCTTCAGCGTGTTACGGCTGACACCCGTCAATTTGATCGCATCGCCAATCGTGACGCGCCCGTGCTCGCGGGCAAATTCGACGATCTGCAGTGACAGCTCGGGCAAGGCAGCCAATACGATCTTCTCGCGCTCCACCTTCTTTTCAAGCCGCCGTACCTGCTCGGCCAGTGACCGCAGGAAGAACACCAGCCACGGTTGCCAGTTGGGAGCATCGGTCCGGATGGACCCCTGCGTCTGCCGCAAGGCTAGGTAGTAAGCCTCTTTATTCAGCTCGATCACGCTCTCCAGTGAGCTGTACGGCACGTAAGCGTAGCCTGCCTGAATGAGCAACAAAGTGGTCAAGACACGACTGAGGCGGCCATTGCCATCTTGGAACGGGTGGATCTCCAAGAACACCACGACGAAGATGGCAATGATCAAAAGCGGGTGCAACTGCGCCTTGTCGCGCTCCCCATTCACCCAGGCAACCAATTCAGCCATCAGACGCGGCGTGTCGAACGGGCTTGCCGTCTCGAACACGATCCCGATCTGCACACCGTTTTCATCGAAAGCGGCCACGCTGTTTGAGTTGGTCTTGTACTGTCCGCGGTGCCGCGAGTCCTTCTCACTGTGGCGCAGCAGGATCTGGTGCAGTTGCTTGACGTGGTTCTCGTTGAACGGAATGTCACGCCAGGAGCTGAACACCAAGTCCATCAGTTCGGCGTAGCCAGCCACCTCCTGCTCATCACGGGTCTCGAAAGACTGGATGGCCAGGTTGGAAAGCAGCTTCTCCACTTCCCTGTCGGACAGCTTGCTGCCCTCGATACGGGTTGACGACCCGATGCTCTCGATGGTGGCCACCCTGCGCAAGGCAGACAGACGATCAGGCGCAAGGGTGCCCAAGGCACGCCAAGCGCCTTTGAACTCATCAATCCGAGCGATCAGGCTCAAGATCTCGGGGGTGATCTGAAGGGTGTCAGAGCGAAGCATAGAACCAATAATACACCCAATAACACCCATTTCTCAAGATGTGAACCCTGCGGAGTCCCAACGGAAGAATGGGTGTGAATGGATGTTTTATTGGTTCACGCCCTGCGGCTTGTGGTGCTCAGCAGTTCCCATACGAATTTTCGTATGGAGAAATTTGATGAGCACCAAAATTTGCGCTTGCTGTGCCCAGTCTTTCCAGCCAGACCCACGCGTCAAAAACCACACCTACTGTTCAGCAGCGGACTGTCAGAAAGAACGACGCAAGGCGTGGCGACAAACCAAAATGAAGACGGACCCCGACTACCGTGACAACAAATCCCGTATCCAGCGAGACTGGCTGGATCGTAATCCCAATTACTGGCGCGAGTACAGAAAGAAGGACGTCAACAAACCGCAGCCATCATTTTCAGAATCCCCGGTCGCCGACAGGCCAATGTCCGGTCTGTACCACATCAGATTCGTGCCAAACACGGACCTTGCTAAGAGCGACGCGTGGATTGCTGAAATTACCCCTGCTTGCATAAGTTGTCCATGCAAAGTGAACGCGTGCAAAGACTCCACCTGATCGACAGCTGATTTCATTGGCATTACCGTTGCGCCCAAATGAGCTCTCGAACACCTGCATGGCAACCGCCTCAACGGTACCTCGACGCTGGCAACCACCGGCGCCACAGCTACAGATGAAGTGAAACGCAGGGCCCGAGAGCACCAATCAAAAATTGTGTGATCGGTCCCTATGCAATCAGAAGAATCAGAAAGTGGAAGGCCAGACCAACCTGCCTTGTTCCGAGCCGCCGAATACGTCCGGATGTCGACCGAGCACCAACAGTACTCGACCGAAAACCAGGCCGACAAGATCCGCGAGTACGCTGCTCAACGCGGCATCGAGATCGTGCGGACCTATGCCGACGAAGGCAAAAGCGGTCTGAACATTGGCGGGCGGCTGGCGCTGCAGCAATTGATCAAAGACGTGGAGTCCGGTACCACCGACTTCCAAATGGTGCTGGTGTATGACGTCAGCCGCTGGGGCCGGTTCCAGGACGCTGACGAAAGCGCCTATTACGAGTACATCTGTCGCCGCGCTGGCATCCACGTCACCTACGTGGCCGAACAGTTTGAAAACGACGGCTCACCGGTTTCCACCATCGTCAAAGGTGTCAAACGTGCCATGGCGGGCGAGTACAGCCGGGAACTGTCCGCCAAGGTGTTTGCCGGGCAGTGCCGCCTGATCGAATTGGGGTACCGGCAAGGTGGCCCGGCCGGTTACGGCCTGCGCCGCGTCCTGATCGACCAGAGTGGCTCCGTCAAAAGTGAGTTGACTCGTGGAGAGCACAAAAGCCTGCAAACGGATCGGGTGATCCTGATGCCAGGCCCCGACTCCGAGGTACAGACGGTCAACCAGATCTACAAGTGGTTCATCGATGGCGGCATACCGGAGTCGGAAATCGCGGCCCGACTCAATGGCCAGGGAATTCGTACCGACTTGGACCGGGATTGGACCCGGGCCACTGTCCGCGAGGTGCTGACCAACGAAAAGTACATCGGCAACAACGTGTACAACCGGATCTCCTTCAAGCTCAAAAAACACCGGATCACGAACCAACCGGACATGTGGATCAAGAAAGAAGGCGCCTTCGAGGCGATCGTGCCGCCGGAGGTGTTCTACATGGCTCAAGGCATCATCCGGGCCCGGGCGCACCGGTTCAGCAGCGAGGAGTTGATCGAAAAACTGCGCAACCTGTACCAGCATCGTGGCTTTTTGTCGGGTCTGATCATCGATGAGGCCGAAGGGATGCCGTCGGCCGCCGCTTACATCCACCGCTTCGGCAGCCTGATCCGGGCCTATGAGGCGGTGGGCTTCACCCCCGATCGGGACTACCAGTTCCTGGAGGTCAACAAGTTCCTGCGCAAGCTGCACCCGGAAATCATCGGTCAGACCGAACGGGCAATCGCGCAACTCGGTGGCACGGTCGTGCGAGACCCGGCCACCGACCTGCTGACGGTGAACCGGGAGTTCAGCATTTCGGTCGTTTTGGCCCGGTGCCAAACCCACGACAGCAGGCGTCTGCGCTGGAAGGTTCGCTTCGACACCAGTCTGGCACCTGACATCACGGTGGCCGTGCGCCTGGACCAACCGAACCAAGCTCCACTGGATTACTACTTGCTCCCGCGCCTGGACTTCGGCCTGCCACGCATCAGCCTGGCCGAACACAACGGCATCGAGTTCGAGAGCTACCGCTTTGACAGCCTGGACTATCTCCACGGCATGGCAGAACGTACCCGCGTCAGGAGGGCCGCATGAGCAAAGAACATCCGTCCAGCAATCTCCAGATGATTCCGATCGACAAGATCGAAGTCCTCAATCCGCGCGACCGCAATGGCCGAATCTTCGATGACATCGTCGGAAACATCAAGAACATTGGCTTGAAGAAGCCGATCACGGTCACGCCGCGCAAGGACGGCGATGGCCGGGAGAAATTCTTGCTGATCTGCGGTGAAGGTCGGCTCAAGGCCTTCAAGTCCCTGGGCGAGACCACCATCCCGGCCATGGTCGTCGATGTCAGCGACGAAGACGGTTTCATCATGAGCCTGGCTGAAAACATCGCCCGCCGCCAGGGGCGAACCCTGGAGTTGCTGGCAGGCATCGAACAGATGCGAGATCAGGGCTACGACAAAAAGGCCATCGCCCAAAAGACGGGGCTTGGCCAGGACTACGTTCATGGCATCTTGCAGTTGCTCAAAAACGGCGAGGAGCGGCTACTGATTGCGGTTGAAAGTGGCCGCATCCCGCTCAACGCTGCGCTGGCCATCGCAGGGGCTGGTAGTAATGACAAGGACATCCAGGCGGCCCTGCAAGAGGCCTATGAAAACGGTCAATTGCGCGGCAACCACCTGATCCAGGCGCGCAAGGTCATCGAAAAGCGCCGATCGCTGGGGCGGTCAATCGCAAGGGGGGCTCCGCGCAAGGTCCCGGACGTGACGTCCTCCAGCCTTATCAGGACGTACCAGCACGAGGTCGAACGGCAAAAGCTCATGGTCAAGAAGGCGGAATTCGCCCAGCAGCGACTGCTCTTCGTGGCTGAAGCCATGCGCCAACTCATGGCCGATGAGAACTTCACCAACCTGCTGCGCGCCGAGGGGCTGGATAGCCTTCCAAAATACATTGCTGAACGCGTCTGGCCCGCAGGAAACGCCTCATGACGCAAAGCAACCTGGGATTCATCCCTGACCCCATTACGGTGGCCTTCGACAAACTGTTGCCCTCTCGCAAAGCCCCTGACGGTCTCATGAGTTCGCGCAAGTTCAAGCAGATCATTTCCTCCATCGATGCCGTTGGCCTGATCGAACCCCTCACGATCGCCAAAGCAGACAGGACCAGTGGTATGCACCTGCTGCTGGACGGGCACATCCGAATGTTTGCCTTGCAGGAATTGGGCTTCACTGATGCTCCATGCCTGATCGCCAAGGACGACGAGAGCTACACCTACAACAACCGTATCAACCGGTTGTCGACCATCCAGGAGCATTTCATGATCCGGCGGGCGGTGGACCGTGGCGTCACACCGGCTCGATTGGCGAAATCATTGGAACTGGACCTGGAGCACATCACCAAGAAGATCAACCTGCTGGACGGGATCTGCGCGGAGGCTGTTCGACTGCTCAGGGACAAGCACTTTTCGGCCAACCTGAGTCCGGTCCTGCGCAAGCTCAAACCGACGCGCCAGGTCGAGTGCGTCGAACTGATGGTGGCCACAAACAACATCACGGTGTCCTACGCCCAGGCCTTGCTGGCGGCCACGCCCCCAAACATGCTGGTCAACGAGGGAGGCCCAAAGAAAGTCAAAGGTGTCACCGCCGATCAAATGGCGAAGATGGAGCGCGAAATGGCAAACCTGGAAAGTCAGTTCAAGCTGGTCGAGCAGTCGTACGGGCAGGACGTCCTCAACCTGGTGCTGGCCAGGGGCTACCTGACGAAACTGCTGGACAACGAAGCCGTGATCCGGTTCCTGTCGCAGAACAACCCCGACATCCTGCGCGAGTTTTCGGGGATCGTCCAGGCCACGGCTCTGGACAAGTAGTGAATGCAGGGCCCTGGAATGCCCGGGGAGGATGTGTCAGATCCTCCGCTCGGCTCCTCCCTTGATGAGGTTACGCCTTTTGCGAACTCAGGAGCTGGCATCCATCGCAATGCGCCGCACCCCCACCGGTCTTGCCTTTACGGCTTGGTTGGCGAGGTGGCCTGTGCTGGCGGCGAGGGAACGGAAACCAATCCCTATGCCATCGCAGCCAATTTCATCGCATATCTTTCCTGCGCCATTGGTCGGGGCGTGTACCTGCCCATTGGGAATACTTGGCACCACACTCGAATTTTCTGCCTGCACATCGGGCGCTCGGGGCGCGGCCGCAAAGGCGACGCCGTGCAACTTGTCTTGCGAATCGATCAGGCCCTGCGCGAGTTGGATGATCGTTTTGCACCGCAGATTCACCGTGGCGGCCTGTCCAGTCGCGAGGGCCTTGTGGCCCTGATGCACGACGGCTATCGACAAGGCAAACAGGAAATTCCGGCGATTGACGACAAGCGATTGTGGGTGGTCGAGTCTGAATTCGCGAACGTGCTGCACCAGGGACGCCGCGAAGGCAACACGCTGTCCGCAGCGTTACGAGATTGCTGGGACGGCGTCAGTCTCAAGCCCGCGACGAAGTCGAACCGGATGTACGCCAGTCATCCACACGTATGCCTCAGTGGCGCGATTTCGCCCAGTGAACTGACGGAAATGATGACTGCTCGCGAGTTGACCAATGGCTTTGCCAACCGGTTTCTGATGATCTGGGCCGAGCGATCGCAAATCTTGCCTTTTCCGAAAGCGACACCACAGGCCACCGTGGACGCCTTGGCAAGCAGGGTTCTGGAGATACTCAGATTCACAGGAGCCGATCAGGTGGATCAGCGCGACCACTTGCGGATGGAGTTGTCTGCGCAGGCACAGTGGCGGTACGCCCAACTCTATCGAACCGAACTCAACGAGGATCAGGGTAGCGAAGTGGTCAATTCGATGCTGGAACGCCGTTCGCCGATGTTGCTGCGCTTGGCGATGTTGTTCGCGCTGACCGATTTGCAGACTCGAGTCGATGTGCCGCACATCGATGCAGCGATGGCTTGGATACAGTACATCACGGCATCCGTCCGGTACGTTTTTGTGAGTGCTGCTGACGATGCCAGGATGGCCCATGCGCTCGAACTTTCCAACCGAGTGCTGGCTTTCCTGCACGAGCGAGGTCAGGCCACGCGCAGTCAGATCAGCACAGAATGCTTCCGTGGCAAGGTGCCGAAGTCGTTGATCGATGACAGTCTGCAATGCCTTCTGACGAGTACGCCGCCAAAGATTACTGTGCGGCAGGCCGACCGCAGCGACGGCGCACCTGGCGCGCCACTGCGGTTGTACAGGCTGGCAGCGCCATAGCGCCAGGCTGAGGGGGAATTTTTCGCTGACTTCGCCGACGTTGGTCACCCGCAAGTGCTTGTCGCATCACTAATTTCGCTGATTTCGCTGATTTCGCCTAAGTCCTTGCACGGACGTTACCAAGAGAAAATCCAAAACTGGGTCACATCCTGTAGCGCATTGGCGCGGATTGCTTTTCCTTGATCAGTTTGCCAATGAGGTTGCTGGTTACGCCGACATCTCGTTGGTCAAGTGTCAGAATTACCTTCTGGGACTCATCAAAGCGACCCTGCTCTCGGTACAGCTCTGTAAGCTCCATGGTGTACCCAGGCCGCGAGGCGAAGCCCCATTTCTCCAGTATCGCGCTCAATAGCTTCATGTTTTCAAGCTGCGCGTCTGTGGCTTCGAACGCCGGATACGTGAACGGGCTGTCCACCGGCCTGCTGTAGCTGGGCGGTTTCTGGCGGCGCAACTTATCCCACCAAGTTCGGCGATCGGGGTTGGCGGCCTCCCATGCCGCCTTGGTGGTGGCTTCTTCCGCATCCCTGTGCTGACGGTAAGCCTGTCGATATTCGTGATTGAGATGTCGCCAGTACCCGAGCCTTGCCGCAACCTCCATTTCCTCGCTTGCTGCCTTGGAAATGCACTCGGGTAAAAGCTCATCTGGTACACGATCCATATACGGCAGCTCCGAGGAGTCAGCGGCATCGACTGCGACCATGTCTTTCAGCAAGACAAATTGACCGCAAGTGCAGCGACGAATCCCCTCATCGTTAGGCATGAGTGAGTACTCTCGCCAGCCGTCGGTCCAGTATTCGAATGCCGAAAAGTTCATCGACACATACCTGGGAAAGGAATACTGTGCCCCACAACACGTCGAAGCCATAATTCTGACGCCACGAACAATGGTCATACTGAACTTTGCCTTGCAAGCTCACCACAGCCGCGAGCGCTGTCGAGGTTCCGAGATTTACCCAAGGCTGTATCCATCACGATCCGGTTCAATCATGCTGTTTTCGAGTATCTGCGTCACACCCATCGACAGCACTTCGTTTTCCGACTCGGGGAACCCGTAGGTATCAAACAGGTAATTAACGGCTGCAAATCCTCTCTCCAGAAAGTGCTTCAGACCTTTCGAATCGATGTGCGCGGCACCGGGTGCGACTTCAATCGCCGAGGCCAAACACATTGCGACCACTTTGATGGACTCATCTGCCTGATTGAAGAAAAACAGCCAGAACGGCCATTCGGCATCCAGCGCGCGCAAGTAATGGCAGACCTCAGAAATCTCGTACAGCTCTCGCGGATCACTGTCATACCCGCTGATCATCAACGACAAGCGCCCCTTGTAGGCCCATGCGTGTTCAGGGCGTTCGACAGGAACGAGGGACCGGAGGAAATCGAGAGAGCTTTCAACATCCATATCATCGATCAGCTGCCTAGTGATAACAAAAACCACCGGGTCAGTTACTGCAGGTCGCAGGTCGAAAAATCGCTTTGTGGTTTCCGCTTGCTCTTCTGCTCCATCGTCATCCAGATCCTCGTCATCCTCATCTTCCTCGAGTTCGTCGTAGCCATCCTCGTGGCGCGCGAGAAACTTCGTGATGCGCGAGTTCGAATAATTGGCTGCCGCTGACAACAACTCATCCTTCAGCTTGCTGACAATTTCATCTTCTGAGACAGGGACGTCACGAACGCCGTCTGTGTCTGCCTGGTGGTCATCAACATAGTCCGAACCCTCGTCGGTAACTGCCCACAAGGCCATGCGCGCGTCCCTATCCAGCAACTCGACGAAGCCAGTCAAAAGACCCTCCATAGTCTCGAGGTAGGCATCCCAAAAGATGGACTCTTCCTGTTGTACCTGGACGCAAATCTCCTCCCACACATTTTTCAGGCCCGAGTCATCTCCGGAGAGCATTTCATTGGCATCCATCTGCTCCAAAGCCGCTATGGAATCCTTGATGAGCTTGTCGCTCAGTTGCCTTGCCCAGGCTGCAACGATGTGCTGTTCGATTCGCATCCGCGCCACCGTTAAAGCAGTTCAGCCTGTCGGCCGTACAGCTCGTCAAAAACAGCCTCTAGCGCAGGATGCACACCACGAAGCCCTGCCACAACCCTTGCTGCCCAGTCAAAGTACTCCCGTTTTCGGTCAGCACTCCAGTCCGCTGGCGGGGATGCCAGGATGTCCCTGAGATTGCAGATCTTGTCGGCCAGCTTGACGAGTTTGGCCTCCGGCGAAATGTGCGGGGCATGGCGTACCTGTTCTTCTTTTCGCACCGCCTTGTCGAGACTCTTATCGTCGGTCACCTCCAGCACGATGCCAGTCACCTTGGCGCCGAAGATGGCCGCCAGTTCCTTAGCAGTGGTTTCTGTGTCCTCAACGGTGTCGTGCAGCAGTGCGGCACAAATTACTTCCGGCGTTTCAACTCCCCCCTCAACGGCCAACACACTGGCCAACGCCAGGGGGTGATTGATGTACGGGGACGCATCGGCATCCTTTCGACGTTGGTTCTTGTGTTTCTCGGCCGCAAACTGGGCTGCCTTCACAATCGCTGCTGCACTCATCTCTGCTCCCTTCTTTGCATTTAAACCTCACTGTTCTTCATCTACGAAGATTTTCAGGACATTGCCCCATTGATCCCAATCGATCACAAGGCCTTTTTTCTTCCGGGTCTGCAAGGCCTTGAAAACTCGATCGCAAAACTCCGAATGAACCGCCAGAGGATGAAGTTGAGTCCACGGGTGTGCATCAAGCTGCTTCAGGGCACTGCGCCACGTTCCCACCCAGGGACGCTCCGGCAGATCCGTCATATCCTCATCGTCCTCCAGTGCAGATTCATTGGTTTCAACCCGGAACTGCCAGCCCTCGGGAGACTGCACGCCGTACAAGGTCAATGAACCACCTTCGGAACCCACGTCGACGATGACCTGCTTATTCCCGGCTCCGGCGGCAATCGGCACCCACTGAAAGTCGCTCAAGGTCTTCCCGCCAGACAGCACCGTATTGGTGCCAAGAAGAACTGTCACCACGAACTGATGAAGCGCGTTGAGTTGAACCAGCGCGTGCTCCTCCCAATTGGCGGCAGGGTCCTGCAAGAAACCACCCAGCATTTCCTGCAACTTGGCAATTAGCGCAGTCATGCCGTTACCGATGATCTCTGCCAGGTGCTCGCCCTGGTCGCTGCCGCTGAGGTACTTTTTGATGTAGCCCCCCATCTGCTCGGCGCTGTGCCAACCCGGCATCCGGGTGTAGCCCGCGTTGTCATCCGTAAACGCTGCAATCACCTTCCCTACGGCTTCGACGAAGTCTTTCTCGGTCGCTTCTTCGGCCAACGCGCGAATGGCGACGTCGAAAATCTCTTTGACCAGCGCAGTCACCACCTCTGGTGATCCGAGGTATTTCGGCTGCATGGCCAGACCCATTGCCTTCACGAAGCCATCCACCTCCGGCTCCTCCAACGGCTGAAGCAGGTGGTACCGAATGATCTCCTCCAGCAGCTTCAGGTCTTCATCGTCATCCGTGTTGCTGTACTCCCGGTTTTCCCGGTTCACGATCACGTCGGTGACGTAGGCGCCACCCTTGGGGTCAAAGGCGAATCCCACGTCAAAGATCAGGACGCCAGTCCAGCTCCGGTGCATCCTTAGCCGGTCGCCGGTGAAGTACAAAAACCACTTCTGCTCCATTACCGTGGGTAAGAAGCCGCGCCGGATGTTCGCCATCTCATCGGGGTTGAAGCGCAGCTTCGGATAGAGCACGGTGTGCCGCTCAGGCATGGACTTGAGGTCCGTCCAGTCTTCCGGCTGGACATTCGGGTGTTCCTTGTAAGCGATGATCCCGGCCACCTTCTCCGCCGCGTCAAGAATGGCCAGATCCCGATCGCGACCTTCGGCGTTTGGTGACTGCCGAAGCAGATCGCGAGCCTCATCAAAAATTACCCAACGCAAGGCAGCGGTCTGCCAGCTCGGCTTCGCAGGGGGATGCTTGGCATCCATCACGTAGTAGCAGGTGTTGGACGAGGAGCCTTTGAAGACGCCTGGGACGCTGATGCGGATTTCCGCGTCATAGCCCGTTTTCTCTCGCACGGCGCGGATGGCAGCATCGCGCGGTGACTCTCCCTCCTTGGCCACGGTCTTGGCAAAGGTCCAGGCATACCCGCCGTGGTGCTTGGCTGGCTCGCGAAGAAGGACTTTGTGCCCACCACTGACCACCACGCCACCATAGCTGTCTGCGGTGGGTTCTGTTTCGACAAAATTTGGGGAGGTCTGCAACTGGTAGAGCACATCCCAAACCTGGTGATACAGGCTCGCGCGCTTTGGCCCCTGCTTTTTGGCCACCTCTGACTTGAAGTTGCCATAGTCCAAGTTTTCGATCATCCGCGCCATGGCGGCGGAGACCTCGGCGCGCGGCGCGACCGCCCTGAAACGGTAGTCGGTATCGAGACTCTCCTGGATCGGCCCCAAGCCAGGAAGATAGTGCTGCTTGAGAGCTGCCAGGTCGCTACGGACTCGCGAGCGCACCGTCAACGTGCCGTTCTGCTTGTCGCCCGGCTTCTGTACAACGCTGAAAAATCCGACGGAGGTGATGAGCCACATAGTTTTGCTCTCCTTGACTTGCACAATCATACTTCAATCAGACTCTTTTTGATGCTGATTATTTAACTACAGGATCGTATCGACACACAACAATCGACCCTTTATACTCTCGACGATCTACATCAGTCCACTTGGAATCGAGTAACAGAAGATGACCACAGATCGCCTACAAGAACTTGGACACGCCCAGCGTGACCGAATGGCGTACATCGAGCTGCGACTATGGTTCGTGGGCGAAATCCGCCGCCAGGACATGGCGTCCCGCTTCGGAATCCAAACAGCCGCAGCTACCCGAGACCTGGGGCTCTACAAAGAGATGGCCCCAGCAAACATCGAGTACGACGGGAGCTCCAAGACATACATCATTGGGCGAGCGTTCACGCCTCTGTTTGACTTTCCGGCCGAGCGAGTCCTGACGTGGCTGGCTGAAGGCTTTGGGGATGGAGAACCGGTCCGCTCCCGCACCGGTATCACCTGCGACATTCCCAACAAGCTGGGGCAGCCCGATCTCAGCACGCTGGCCAGCATCACCCGGGCCATCAGTCACAAGTGCCCCGTGCGAATCAAGTACCAATCTGTCGAAAACGGCCAAAGCGAGCGTGAGATCGTCCCTTTCGCCTTACTGGACACTGGCTTGCGCTGGCACACCCGCGCCTTCGACCGCAAGTCGGGTGAGTTTCGAGACTTTGTGCTGACCCGGATTCAAGACCCTGCCGTGTTGAAAGATGCCCATGTTGAGGCACATGAGCGTCCTGATCAGGATATCCAGTGGACTCGCATCGTTGAACTGGAGCTCGTTCCCCACCCAGATCAGTCACGACCAGAGGTCACTCTGCTGGACTACGGCATGCGCGATGGCCTGCTCAAGATGAATCTGCGCGCCGCCACTGCCGGTTATGTGTTGCGCAAGTGGAGCGTGGACTGCTCCCCCGATCACAGCCTGCGAGGCCCTGAATATCGACTGTGGCTGCGGGATCACCTGGCGCTCTATGGCGTGAAGAACGCGCTGCTCGCACCCGGCTACCGCTCGCCTGACCACCTTCGGCCAGAAGCCGAGGCGGAATGAGGGGCTGCTGATGCTGACAAAACTGGAACGGTACGTAGACCAGCTTGGTGAATTGCACACAAAACTCATCGTGCTGGCTGGGCCGCGTGGCAGTGGCAAAACCAAGTTGCTACAAGAGTTGGGAACCAAGCTGGGTGTCCAGCCGCTGAACGTCAACTTGGAGTTGGGGCGTCGCTTGTCGGCTACGCCGCACGCAGCGCGTGGCTTTTCTGCGGGCCAGCTGCTGCGGGATATCGCTGACAAGCAGGGTAAAGAAGAGGTGCTGCTGCTCGACAACATCGAGTTGTTGTTTGAGCGTGGCTTGGAGATCAATCCGCTGGATCTGATCAAACGACTGGCGCACTCCAAGCGCGTCGTGGCCGTTTGGCCCGGCGAACTGCGCGGGAATCGGCTGTATTACGCCGAGATGACCCACCCGGAATACCGCGACTACGACGCTAATGGCGTGGTCGCACTTGAGATTTAAAGCTTAGGGGAACGAGGAAAACATGGCTAACAAGATGAAATACGGTGATCTGGTCCAGTTCGAGCAAATCGAATCGGTCATTCAATTGCTCGACGCCGGGCGGCCCGATGAGGCCAAGAAGCTCGTCACCACCTACGTCATTTCCGATGACATGGCCGAGCGGATCGCCAAGCTCATGATTCCTCAAATCAGCTTCGACGACACCGTTGACCATAAAGGTGTGCTGATCGTCGGCAACTACGGCACGGGTAAGTCGCACCTGATGTCGGTGTTGTCGCTGGTGGCCGAAGATGCGGCCTACGCCCCTATGCTTCGCCATCCGAAGGTGGCCGAAGCCGCTGCGTCCATCGCGGGCAAGTTCAAGGTGCTGCGTATCGAGGTGGGTGGTCTGGAGATGCCCCTGCGCCAAATCATCACCCGCAGGCTGCAAGAGTTCCTGGCCAACCTTGGCGTCTCCTACACGTTCCCCACGGCCGACCAGGAGCTGGACAACAAGCACTCCTTCGAAGAAATGATGGGAGCGTTTGAAGACGTCTACCCGGGCCAAGGCATTCTGTTGGTGGTGGACGAGTTCCTTGAATACCTCGATTCCCGTCGCGGCCACGAACTGGCACTCGATCTGGCCATCCTGCGCCAGATTGGCGAAGTCACCAAGCACCTCAAGTTCCGCTTTGTTGCAGGTGTGCAGGAAGCCATTTTTGATAGTGCCCGCTTCGAGCACGTGGCCAGCAGCATGCGCCGCGTGCACGAACGCTTTACGCAAATTCTGATCGACCGCAATGACGTCAGCTTTGTGGTCGCCGCGCGCTTGCTCAAAAAGAGCGCCGATCAGCAAAACAAGATCCGCGAGTACCTCACGCCGTTCACCAAGTTCTACGGCTCCATGAACGAACGCATGGACGAATACGTCCGACTGTTCCCCGTTCACCCGGACTACCTCAAAACCTTTGAGCAGATCCATTTCGCCGAAAAGCGGGGCGCACTGACCACCATCGAAGCCGCGATGAAGGCGCTACTGGACCAGGAAGTACCCACCGACAAGCCCGAGCTCATCAGCTACGAGAGCTACTGGCAGACCATCAAGAAGAATTCTGCGTTGCGCCCAGATGCCAACATCAAGGAAGTCCTGCGCGTCTCCGATGTGCTGGAGTCTCGCGTGCAGCAGTCGTTCACCCGGCCAGCCTACAAAGGGATGGCGCTGCGCGTCATCAACGCACTGGCCGTGCATCGCCTGACCACCGGCGGCGACATTCACGTGCCTATCGGCCCCACCGCAGCAGAGTTGCGTGACGCCCTCTGCTTGTTTGACCCAACGATTGCTGACTTGCCCGGTGATGCGGCCGAGAACTTGCTCTCAAAGGTCGTGACGGTCCTGCGGGAAGTGCTCAAAACCGTCAACGGCCAGTTCATCTCTAAAGCCGCTGACACCGAGCAGTACTACCTCGACCTGAAAAAAGACATCGACTACGACGCGCAAATCGAAAACCGCACCGGTAGCCTCGATGACGACCAACTTGATCGCGCCTACTACGCGGCCCTGCTGCAGCTGGTTCGAGAGAATCCGAACGATCCAAGCTACGTCTCTGGTTTTCAGATCTGGCAGTACCAGATCGAATGGCAGGAGCGCCGTGCCGATCGCATCGGTTACCTGTTCTTTGGTGCGCCGAACGACCGGCCCACGGCCCAGCCCGAGCGGGACTTCTACATCTACTTCATCCCGCCATTCGAAAAACGCAAGTTCACAGACAACAACCTGTCCGATGAAGTCTTTTTCCGTCTGAAAGGCCTGGACGAAGACATCAAGCGCCACCTGTCCTCCTACGCTGCGGCGCTGGAACTGGCTTCCACCGCCAGTGGCGGGGCCAAGGCCATCTACATGTCCAAGGCCCAGGACTTCCTCAAAGCCATGGGTAAATGGCTGCAGGAAAAGCAGATGACCGCCTTTGAAGTGACCTACCAGGGCAAAACCAAGACCCTGCAAGACTGGTCCAAAGGCATCTCCCTGCGCGACCGTGCGCGCCTTGGGCCGGATGAGCGCATCAACTTCCGCGATGTGGTCAACATCACTTCTGGACTGGCACTCAGCCAGCACTTTGTGGATCTGGCCCCCGAGTACCCCACGTTCTCGGTTCTGTTTACTGAAGCCAACCGCAAGCAACTGGTCGGCAATGCGCTGCGTGCCCTGGCCGGTGGAAACCGCACCAAAGACGCCGTGGCCATCCTGGATGCACTGGAACTGCTGGACGGCGATCGCATCGAGCCCGCCAGCTCCCGCTACGCCCAGGAAGTGCTGAAGCGCCTGAAGGACAAGGGCCACGGCCAGGTGCTCAACCGCAGCGAACTGCTCTCGGGCACTGCGGATGTCGAATACTTTGCGCCCATCAAGTACCGCTTGGAGCCCGACCTATTGGTCACCGTGCTGAGCGGCTTGGTTTACTCCGGTGACTTGGTGCTGTCCATCACCGGCGACAAGATCGACTCCGGCAAGCTGGTGCAACTGGCTGAACGTTCGCTTGAAGACCTCAAGCAGTTCAAACACATCGAAGCGCCCAAAGAAATCAATGTCGCCGTGCTGAAGGCCTTGTTCGAGTTCTTTGGCTTGGCCTCCGGCTGGGCGCAAAAGGCCACGCAGGGCGACCCGGAATCGGTGCGTGAACTGCAAGACCGCATCAGCGTCATGACGCCACGCGTGCTCAAGGCGGGCTCGGATCTGCAACAAGGCAAGCTCGGCTTTTGGGGCCAAAACCTGCTGCGCGAGGAAGAATCCAAGGACTGGCACGCCCGGCTGGATTCGCTCAAAAAGTTCACCGAAGACCTGTCGCCGTACAACACCGTCGGCAAGCTGAAGAATCTGCGCGTCACCCAAGAGGACATCGAAGCGCAGAAAAAGAATCTGGAGGTCCTGGCCGCCGTTGAGCGCATGCTCGATCTGGTGGTGGAGCTGGGCAGCACGGCAGCCTACCTGTCGCAAGCCGAAATGGTGCTGCCTGCTGCGCACGAATGGGTCAAGCAGGCCGAAGCCGCCCGCAAAGCGATGCAAGAAAAGCTGAGTAAAGACCGCACGGCGGAACACGCCAGCGAGTACCGGCAAACGCTCAACCAGCTCAAGAAGGACTACATCAACGCCTACATCGCCAGCCACACCAAGGCGCGGCTCGGCGTGTCAGAAGAAAAGAGCCGCAACACCCTGCGCAACGACCCGCGTCTGCAAGGCCTGCGCGTCTTGGCCGGTGTGGAGATGATGAACGTCAGCCAGCTCACCACGTTTGAAGAGTCGCTGAACGGCCTCAAAAGCTGCTCAGCACTGGACGAGCCGACGTTGAACACCGTCGCGGTGTGCCCGCACTGCCAATACCGCCCCTCTGCCGAGCAGTTGGAGCTGAGCATCCCCGCCGCCAAAGCACTGCATAAGCTGGATGACGATCTGGATCAGCTCATTGCCAACTGGCAGCAAACCCTGCTGGAAAACTTGGAAGACCCCTTCACACAGGAAAGCCTTGGCCTGTTGCCGGACGCCAGCAAGAAGCTCATCAACGCATTCTTGTCGTCACGCACGCTGCCAGACCCCATCACCAGCGAGTTTTCCAACGCCGTGCAGATGGCACTGGTTGGTTTGGAAAAAGTCGTGGTCAAAGGAGACGAGATCAAGCAAGCGCTGCTGTTGGGTGGTTCACCGGCCACGCTCAAGGACGTGCGCGAGCGCTTTGAGGCCTTCCTGAAAGAGCGCTGCAAGGGCAAGGAAGATCCGGAAAAACTGCGCTTCATCATTGAGTGATGAATCTCCGATCGCATGGCGATGAACCGAAGAATTTGAGGAATTAATGGATGAGTGATCTTTTTCAAAACCACGCGCCCCAATCTGGTCCAGTGGAATGCCTTGGGAAGACTTTCCCAACCGACGAGGCCCGTCGCGAGCATTATCTAAGCCTACTCGCAGAAAAGCTCAAAGATCCAACATTCCGAAAACTCGATGGGTTTTCAATCGGATCTGACGAGCATATTTTGGAACTATCCGATCCACCCTATTACACCGCGTGTCCAAACCCATTCATTGAAGACTTTGTTAAGCATTTTGGACGCCCTTACAGCTCAACTGAAAGCTATAGCAAGGAGCCGTTCACAGCTGATGTGAGCGAGGGAAAAAACGATCCCATTTACACGGCACACAGCTATCACACAAAAGTTCCGCATAAGGCAATCATGCGCTACATCCTGCATTACACGGTGCCGGGTGATTTTGTCTTGGATGGCTTTGCTGGCACAGGGATGACAGGTGTCGCTGCTAGGCTGTGTGGAGATAAATCAGTAGTCGAGTCGCTCGGATACAGAGTAGATCAGCACGGCAATATTCTTGCCCCAGTCAGCGACGAAAAAGGTGCTGACTGGAAAGTATTTTCGAAACTTGGGGCGCGTCACGCAATTTTGAATGATCTATCGACAGCAGCAACCTTCATTTCACACAATTACAACTCTCCATTGGATTTAGATCTACAAGAGGCAAAAGCCAAAAAGGTATTGCGCCAAATAGAAGATGAATTCGGCTGGATGTTTCAAACATTGCATCAGCCTGACGCCAATCAAATATCGTTAGCCATTAAAGAGATCGGCGCATCAAGCACTCCACAACTTAGTGGTCGTATTGGTCGGATAAATTACACGGTGTGGTCTGATGTATTTTCGTGCCCAGAGTGCGCATCAGAAATTATCTATTGGGACTCAGCTGTAGACAAAAGTGACTTCCAAGTAAAAGAAGTATTCGATTGCCCGTCATGCGGAAAAAATTTGAACAAAAAGGCACTAGACCGCCTCTTTGTCACTCAATTAGACCCGGTGACTGGCGAAGAGCGGCGTTTCGTAAAACGGCGGCCGGCACTAATTCACTATTCAGTCGGGAAGTCATTTTTTACCAAAGGGCCTGATTCGGCAGACCTAGCCCTCGTTGAAAAGATTGAGTCAATGCCGGTCACCCGGTATGTACCAACCGAGTCCATCCCCAAAGGTGACAAGACCAGTGACCCAATGAGTGTTGGCATAACCAAGCAACATCACTTCTACACTCGCCGTAACCTAGAAATTCTTGCCGCCTACCGAGCAGGAACCCGGCCATTGAGCTACGCATTCAATCTCACATCCACAGCACAGGTGGCATCACTAATGTATCGGTTCCGTTCTCAGAACGGAAGTCTGGGAGCGGGTGGAGGACCTATGAACGGAACTCTTTATGTTCCGTCGCTCATTAAGGAAATACCAGCCATTAAGCTTTTGAACGAGCATGTCGATAAGACGTTCCGCATGAAGCGATTAATTTCTGCTCGAGGTGGAAATGTAGTTTCTACGGGCTCCATGGGAGCATTGGCAAGCGTAGGCAGCGCCTCACTTGATTACATCTTTGTTGACCCACCTTTCGGAGGGAATCTGATGTATTCGGAGCTAAATTTCTTAACCGAAGGGTGGCTTGGGGTCCGGACCAATTCAAAATCTGAGGCTATCGAAAACAACAGTCAATCCAAATCATTGGACAGCTACCGTCGACTAATGACTGGTTGCTTTGGTGAAGCATTTCGCACACTTAAGCCCGGACGTTGGATGACAGTCGAATTCTCAAACAGCCAAGCTGCCGTGTGGAATGCGATTCAAACTTCTTTGCAGGAGGCAGGGTTTGTAGTCGCCAATGTCTCTGCCCTGGATAAGAAGCAGGGAAGCTTTAACGCTGTAAATAACAAAACCTCCGTCAAGCAAGATCTAGTAATTTCAGCATACAAACCAAATGGAGGACTTGAAGATAGATTCGCCAAGGCCGGCGGAAGCGAGGATTCAGTTTGGGATTTTGTCAGAACTCACCTGCACTACCTGCCAACAGTGAAGGTCAAAGATGGTCAATTAGAGTTCATTTCCGAACGAGACCCTCGGATTATTTTTGACCGGATGGTGGCATGGTTCTTCCGCCACAATGTCCAGGTCCCAATGTCTACGCAGGAGTTTCAAGCTGGATTGGTTCAACGCTTCATTGAGCGCGATGGAATGATATTTTTGGCCGATCAGGTAACTGAGTACGACAGAAAGCGATTGCAAGTTGCAGTTGCGCCGCAAATGGAGATGTTTGTTTCTGACGAACGCAGTGCGATCGATTGGTTAACGGATTTCTTAAAGCGTCGGCCTTCTACGTATCAAGAAATCCACACTGACTTTATTAGTCAACTGGGCGCTGGCTGGAAGAAGCACGAATCCAAACCTGAATTGAACGCCTTACTGGAGGACAACTTCATCCAGTACGACGGCACTGGTGAAGTGCCCAGTCAGATCCATGCATATCTGTCCTCAAATCATAAAGATCTTCGTAACTTGGACAAAACCGATACTGCATTGATCGCCAAGGCTAATGACCGCTGGTACGTACCCGACCCGAATAAAGCTCAGGATTTGGAGAAGAAGCGAGAGAAGGCCCTACTTAAAGAGTTTGATCACTATCGCGGCTTTACCGGGCGTCGTCTGAAAGAGTTTCGTCTCGAGGCTTTGCGGGCTGGCTTCCGTGCCGCGTGGGCCAGCAAGGATTACGCAACGATCATCAGCATCGCAAAGAAAGTACCAGACGATGCACTGCAGGAAGACGAAAAGCTGCTCACCCTCTATGACATGGCGTTGACCCGCACAGAGGACGGGCTCTGAGCGTGGCGGGCGGTGGCTTCAACGTTGGCGATTGGTGCTGGCTGACGCGGCAGGCTGCGTCGTGCCGCGTCATCGATCGGCAAGAGGTGTGGGGTGAGAGTGCCTACCGGGTCTGGCTTCCAGCCAAAGACGCGGTGGTGAGGGCGCGTGCCTCAGACCTTGCGCCGCTCGATAGTGTTCGCCCGACGGTGGAGGAAATCCTGCACACCACTGCGGCGGCCAAGCTGCTGGATGCGCTGGAAGACAACTTGTTGCTTGCGCCCATCCAGTCCAGCGTAGTGCCTCTACCGCACCAGTTGTACGCACTGAATCGCGCCATCAGCCGCGACCGTATCCGCTACCTGCTGGCCGATGAGGTCGGCTTGGGCAAGACCATCGAAGCCGGGCTGGTGCTGCGGGAGTTAAAGCTGCGGGGCCGGGTAAAGCGCGTGCTGGTGGTCGCGCCCAAAGGGCTGGTGCGCCAGTGGCAGGCTGAAATGCGTTTGCATTTCGGTGAGCAACTGCAGTTCATCGAACCCTCTGAGTTGGCGGCGTTTCGCCAATGGCGTAGCGGCAACAAAGGGGACGAAGACAACCTGTGGCGTATGCACGACCAGGTGATCTGCTCCTTGGATTCGGTCAAGCCGATGGAGAGTCGGCGTGGCTGGAGTCTGGAGCAGCTCAACAACTACAACCGCGAGCGCTTTGAAGACCTGATCTCTGCCTCCTGGGATCTGGTCATCATCGATGAAGCCCACCGCATGGGCGGCAGCACCGAACAGGTGGCGCGGTACAAGCTGGGGGCAGCGCTGGCCGAAGCGTCGCCTTACCTCCTGCTGCTGTCGGCCACACCGCACCAAGGCAAGACCGACCAGTTCCTGCGCTTGATGCAGTTGCTGGACCGCGAAGCCTTCCCCGACGAGAGCAGCGTAAACCGCGATCGCGTGCGGCCATTTGTGATTCGCACCGAAAAGCGCTTGTCGATCAACGCCGATGGTCAGCCACTGTTCAAGCCGCGAGTCACCCGGCTGCAAGCGGTGGCTTGGCAGGCACGCCACAACGCGCAGCAACGCTTGTATGAGGCCGTAACCGACTATGTGCGCCACGGCTACAACCAGGCAATGGCCGCCAAGCAGCGCCACATCGGCTTCTTGATGATTCTGATGCAGCGCTTGGTGACGTCCAGCACGGCCGCCATTCGCACCACGCTGGAAAAGCGAATGGCACTGCTGGAGGAGCCGCAGCCACAGCCCTCGTTGTTTGAGAACACCAACGAGGAAGACTGGGCTGACCTGGACGGCCAGTCGCAGGTCGATTTGGCCATGCAGGCCACCGGATGGGAGCTGGAAAAGTCCGAGGTGGAAACGCTGCTCGATCTGGCCCGCGAGACCGAAGCCTCGGGCACCGATGCCAAGGCAGAAGCCTTGCTGGAGCTGATCTACAAACTGCAACAGGAAGAAAACGATCCGGCCCTGAAGGTGTTGCTTTTCACCGAGTTTGTGCCGACCCAAGCCATGCTGGCCAATTTCCTGGAAAGCCGTGGCTTCTCGGTGGCCACCCTTAACGGCGGCATGGATCTGGATGCACGCAGCAAGGCGCAAAAGGCGTTCTCACAAGACGTGCGCGTGCTGATCTCGACAGACGCTGGCGGCGAAGGTTTGAACCTGCAGTTCTGCCACGTCATCGTCAATTTCGACATGCCTTGGAACCCTATGCGCATTGAACAGCGCATTGGCCGCGTCGACCGTATTGGCCAGCGGCACGTGGTGCGCGCCATCAACTTTGTGCTGGAAGACACCGTGGAGCATCGGGTTCGCCAGGTGTTGGAAGAAAAGTTGGAAGTGATCGCCCAACAGTTCGGCGTGGACAAGGCCTCTGACGTGATGGACTCTGCGGAAGCGGAGCCTTTGTTTGAAGAACTGTTCGTACACGGTCTGCAGAACCCAGCTTCAATCGAGCAAGAGTGCGATGTGGTGGTCTCGCAGTTGCGCGAGACCTTGGCCGAGTCAAAAAAGAGCAGCGAATTGCTCTCGGACGGGCACGAGCTTGAAGCGGACGATGCCCGCAAATGGCGCGACCACCCCGCACAGTTCTGGCTGGAGCGGGCCATCACCTCTGGCTTGGCCGCACGCGGCGGCGCAGCAACCAAGGTGGGCAAGGCGTGGCGTGTGACTTGGGCGGATGGCAGCGAAGCAGCGCAGGTGTGTTTTGACGCGCGCACCGCTGACGAGAACCCTGAGATTGAGTGGGTGACGCTGGAAGACCCGCGCGCACGCGCAGTGATCAGCGAGTTGCCCCGCTTTGTGGCGGGCCAACCCTTGCCAGTGATTCGGGTGACGGGCCTGCCTGATTCTGTGAGCGGAGTCTGGTCACTCTGGGAGATCAGCCTTGCGGCAGAAGGCTTGAACCGCAAGCGTTACCTGCCCGTTTTTACCAACGAAGAGGGCCGCGCTTTTGTGCCGACGGCAAAACGCGTGTGGGATTTGCTGCTGACCGAAACAGTGGTCGTACACGGGGTCAGCGGCACCGAAGAGGCGGTTAAATGGTTTGACGCAGCACTCACGGCGGCAAAAGCCCAGGGCGAGCGGATCTTTACCGAGATGCTGGAGGCGCATCGGACCCGACTGCAAGAGGAGCGGGAGCGTGCTGACTACGCCTTTGAAGCAAGGCAACAGGCTATCGGCCGCATCGGGCTGCCTGCTGTGCGCGAGCATCGCCGCAAGCGCCTGCAACAAGAACACGACGCCAGACTGGCTGCATTGGCCGAGGCTGCGGCCAGCGTGCCGGATCTGAACGCGGTAATGATGGTACGCGTCTCCGCCGAGGTTCAGCCCGGCGAGAGCGTGAGGGAGACACAAAGCACATGAGCCAGTGGATTGAACGAATTCTCAGCCGCTTCACAGCTGATCTCGACCGGCTGTGGGTGGCCTGCGATCCCGATGACGTCTTGCTGGACGAGCGTTTGTTGGCCGAACTGCGCAGCCGTGGCTTCGAGGTGCTGTTGTACGAAGACCCTTTTGTGTTCCGTACAGAGTTTGAGGAGCGATATCGCGCCGCCTGGGACCGAGGCGAGCCCGGCCCAACGCCCGCTGTGGTCGTGCACTGGCGCGGCGCAGATCCCAATGAGCTGCCTTGGGACCTTGGGCACTATGGTCGTGCCGTAAGTCTGGGCTTGGCACAGTTGTTTCCGCGTTTGGCTTACAACGTAGTCAAGCAGCTTGAACCCGAGCACTTTGCCGCCTTGCTGGAGGCGCACGACACTGAGCTGCAGGGTGTTCGCGGCGATAACGAGTCCAAAGATTTCATCCTGGAGCGGGTCTATCAGCTGGCACCGCGCTCCAGCATTCGCACGGAAAGTGATTTCTGGCGTGATGTGCTGCGGATGCACTTTGCCAATCGTGCGCTGCCCCAGGTCTTTGCCGAGCACGCAGCCAGCATCATCCAGAACAAGGGACTGCTTGCAGGCCTTCCGGTGGCCACGTGGCTGTCGTCGAAAAGTGCTTTGCTGCGCGTGGTGCAGGAGGCTTGGCATCGCTACCTGGCGAAGTTGGGCATGGAAGGCTCACGCATTGGCGAGCCGCCACCCCCCGATTACGTGGCAAAAGTCGATATTCCGTTTGCGCACTCGGATGTGCAATCCATCGTTGATTCGATGTTCTTGAATGGCTCCTTGCACCCGCTGGTCGTTGAGGTTGTGCCAGTTGAAGCGCCAGGCTGGATCAAGGCCGGGATTGTGCAAGACCCGCAAGCGCGCAACGCTTTTGTGAAAGAGGGAATTGCCAAGATGATCGAGGCGATTCCAAGCGCGACGGCTACGCACAAGGCCTGGAGCGAGTTTGCCAAGCAGTACGGCGAAACTCTCGCCCGCGTGCACGATCTGGGCAATGCCTATGGCACAGACGGTTTGGCAGAAGTGCAGGCTCTCGTGAAAACGCTGCAAGAACAGTCGGATGCGCAGCTACAGGCCTGGGTGGCTGCCAAGCACTATGCGGATCTGAGCACGCTCTCGTTCCACAACGGGCCGGTGATGGTGCATCGGATTCCCGACTATCTGAGCTCTCGCCGGAAAGCGCTCGGGGCCGACAAAATCGCTCTACTGGTTTTTGATGGCTTGGCCTTGGACCAGTGGGTACAGATTCGGGAGCGGTTAGTCGAGGCGACGAAGCGCTTTGCGTTTGATGAAGGTACTTCCTTCGCTTGGCTCCCCACCGTGACCTCGGTGTCACGACAGGCCCTGTTCTCTGGCCGTAAACCGCGCGAATTTGAAGAGTCGATCGGCCATACCAACAAAGAAGAATACCTGTGGAAGGCCTATTGGCAGGAGCAAGGCGTCAAGCCAGGCGAGATCTACTACCAGCGTTCTTTGCGGCAGATTGAGCAGCTGGATGCCTTGCAAGCCGCGCTGGACGATCGTAGGCCCAAGGTGGTAGGGCTGGTGGTCGACGAAGTGGACGACCGACTGCACAAGGAACGCTCCAAACAAGATGTGGCCTTGTGGATCGCGAACTGGTTGAAAACAGGCTTCGTCGATCGCTTGTTTGCGCTGCTGCTCGACAGAGGCTTTCACATCTATCTGACAGCGGATCACGGCAACGTTGAAGCCGTTGGCGTGGGTCGTCCATCCGAAGGGGATGTTCCAGAAGCCCGTGGCGAACGGGTGCGCGTGTATCGCAGTGAATCGTTGTTGGCGAAATCCGCAGCGGCAAATGCCAACTCGGTTCAGTTGGACATCGCTGGACTACCGGCGGGCTATATGCCCTTATTCGCAGGTGGCCGAACGGCTTTTGTTCCCGATGGTGAGCAAGTGGTCGTCCACGGTGGCATCTCGGTTGAAGAACTGATCGTGCCGTTTGTGAAAGTTAAATATGTGATTGGAAACGAATGAATACATCAGCCCCTCAGATTGGGTTCGATCGGTTCATTCAGCTTGATTGGGCGGCTGCGGCACTACGAGTTCGTGCGGGTACAGCTGGGCTAGATGATCTGAATGCACTGCTCGACGCAGCTGAACTTGGCGTGGAAGCCAAGAAAAAAACACGAACCGTCTTGAACCGGCTGTGGTTGGAGCCACGCGCCGAGCTGGTGGACTACGCCGACCGGGCAGCGGCTCTCTACAAAAGCCAGCCCGGCACACCAATTCCGGCACTGTGCTGGGGCGTGGCCATAGCCTGCTATCCGTTTTTCGGGAAAGTGGCTGAGTTGGTGGGTCGCTTGTCGGCTATCCAAGACGACTGCGCGGCTGCCGAAGTGCATCGCCGTATGAGCGAGATCTACGGCGAACGCGAAGGCACGCGACGCATGACCAATATGGTCATCCAGACACAAGCAAGCTGGGGCGCGGTAGAGCGTGTCGAGAAAGGCAAGCGCGTCATCCGTCTTGCACCGACGTCAATCGACAGCGACGAACTGACGGTATGGCTCATCGAGGCAGCTGTGCGCTACGTCGGCAAGCCTGTTTCAGTTCATAGCCTTCAATCACTGCCTGTCCTGTTTCCGTTTGGCTTGACGAGACCTTTGGCATACGTAGTGTCGAACTGCCCATACCTCGACCTCCGGTCGGAGGGGCCGAGTAACCAGTTCGTCGCTTTGCGCAGCACGATATGAGAAAGAGACTTGGGCGATGACAGGGTCGAATCCAACATCTGGCCAGGAGCCGAAGAAGAAATCGCTGAAGTTGTTGCTTCGCTCAAAGCCTGCTGCCGAGGTTGACACGGCGGCTGGCCGCATCTACCTCTACCCACTGCGGGTAAGGGATATGACCGATTTCGAAAAGCTGGAGCCTGGGGAGGCTGTCAATCAGGTCAGGAACTTCCTCACCAGTATTGCCAGCCTGACCGTGGAATCCGATGAGGCTCCGGAACGGATTCCTCTCGATCCTGAGATCGCGAAGACGCTTTCGGTAGATGAAGTCGAGCAGCTAGCTGTGAAGAGTCAAGACGTTGTTGCCTGAATCAGGAAGACGGGACATGGGCGGGCGGCATCCAATGCCGTGATGCGGTCGATGCCAGTTGTAGTGATGAATCCATCGCGCCAGCGCGCTGGTTCTGTCGCGGGAGTGCTGGTAGGTCTGGCTGTACGCCCACTCTCGCAGTGCCGATTGAATGAACCGCTCGGCCTTGCCGTTTGTTTGTGGACGGTAGGCCCGCGTGAAGCGATGTTTGATGTTCAACTCAGCGCAGGCCTGCTTGAAGTCCTTCGACCTGAACGGCGAGCCGTTGTCCGTGAGAAGCGCTCGCACCGTGACACCCAGCCCCGCGTAGTAGCTCACTGAAGCCTGCAGGAAGGCCACTGCGCTGCTCTTGCGCTCATCGGGGTGAATCTGCGTGAACCCGATGCGGGCGTGGTCATCCACGGCCACAAACAAGACTTCCCAGCCTGCGCCGCCGAACGTGTCTGCGCGGTTGCCGGTTACGCGATGACTGGGTCGCTCAATACGCCCGAGCTTCTTGGTATCGATGTGCAGCAGGTCGCCAGGCGCTTCATGTTCATAGCGCACGACAGGCTCAGGCGGACGTAGATCGCTGAGCTTGGACAGGCCGGCTCGTCTGAGGACGCGGCTGACGGTGGCCTTGGAAACGGTCAGGCTGGAGGCAATGCTTGCTTGCAGCATGAACTTGCGGCGCAACTCAACGATGGCAAGCGCCTTGCCCGGCTCAATCGCTCTGGGCGACTTCTGCGGCCTTGAGGACTTGTCGACCAGGGCGACTTCGCCTTGAGCAAGGTAGCGCCCAAGCCACTTGCGGGTCGTCATCTCGCTGACACCATGAGCCTTTGCGGCTTGCGCCACAGTTTGGCCTCTCAATGTGATGTCCTGAACCATTTCGATTCGACGCACGTAGGTCAATCGGGCATTCTTATGAATGTTCATCTGGGTTGTCCTCCTGAGCTGACTGGGGGTTTGGCGATTTCCAGTCTCTCAGAACCAGTCCGGGTGAACACCCGATACAACCTATTGGAACTTCACAGCTAGCCGAAGCCTACGTGCAATCTTCTGGGTGGCAGACGGTCAGGGAAGACGGTCAGGATCACAAGCCTCCGTCGAGGGAAGAAGGTAAAGCGGCTTCGGCTTACCTGATTCGGCTGATGCAGCATGAAGTCGAACAGCAAATACAGGCATCGAAGCAACTTCGCGAGAAGATGCTTGGCTCCAGTAGTGGCCTATTCGATCAGGTGCGTAAAAGCACATCTGCATTGGGCTCAACTTTGAGCGCCTTCGAGAAGCTCACCAAGCCGTCGCGCGAATCGACGCTGGAAATCCATCCCATCCACACTGATCACTTCAGTAGGGTGAACAATTTGATGGCTGAGCAAGCACGCGAACGAGCGAAAGAGCGTGCTGAAGAAATGGCGTTGACTCGTCTCACTGGTCAAATGACCGCCGAATCCGCCAAAGCACTCAAAGACTTGGTAGACGCAGCGACGACCATGATGGAGCAGATGGAAGCGCGCGACCAGAGAACTGATCAGGCGACGCGTACGCAAATCAAAATTGCGCTGTGGTCTGTCGCCTCTTCGGCAGTCTTGGCGTTAGTCGCAGCAATACTTGCAGGCTTCTCATACTTCCAAGACGGTGAGAACAACACCGCCGGTGATCAGTGGCAAGCGAAAGTGTTGACCGCCATCGAGCAGGGAAATCAGCAGCGTTCCGCTCTTGAACGAGAAAATCAGGCGCTTCTGGAGCAGGTGAAGTCGCAGGGTACCCGCCTCGAGGGTTTGGAGGCGAGTCAGCGCACCACCGCTAAAGCTGCGGCATCAAAGCAAAAGCCTGATTAAAAGGTTAGCGCGACAAACAAGAATGACAAGGATCGGAATATGGCACGTATCGAAAATCACAAATACAGCATCGAGGAAGCCTTTAGGGAGTGCTTCTACATCGTCCCAGACTACCAGCGCGAGTACGTCTGGACGGACAAGGAAGTGCATCAGCTGCTGGAGGACATCGGTGAGCAAATCGATGCGGGCACGACGCGGGAATATTTCATCGGTACCGTATTGGTATCGCCGACCGACCAGAAAAACCACTATGAGGTCATCGACGGCCAACAACGGCTGACCACGTTCTTCCTTCTGCTGTGCGCGCTCAAACATCTGTTCCAGGGTGAGCCCCAACGGCAGATGATTTCGGGGCTGATCTCGACCAGCTATGTGGACAGTGACGGTGAGGTGCGCACCAACCTGAAGCTGGAGCCCCGTTACGAGAGCGCGGGTGAAGTGATGGCCAAGCTGGTGGAATTGGATGCCGATCCACAGACGGTGCGCGCAGGTATTCAGGCTTCAGGTATCGCCAGCTTCGGCTCCCTGGAAAATCTGGTCAACGCCTACAGCACGCTGTACCGCTACCTGAAAGATAACTACGACGATGCCCCCAAACTGAAGAAGTATTGGGGCTATCTGGCCAACAACGTGGTGTTCATCCAGATCTCCACCGACGTGAGCAGCGCGCTGAAGATCTTTGAGACCATCAACGAACGCGGCGTGGGCCTGAACCCGATGGACTTGCTGAAAAACCTGCTGTTCACGCAGGTCAAGCAAGCCCAGTTCACCCAACTCAAGGACGAGTGGAAGAAGATCACCAAGCCGCTGGAGAAGCAAAAGGAAAAGCCGCTGCGCTTCCTGCGCTACTTCCTGATGGCCAACTACGTCATCAAGAACGAACGCGGGGACGCGGTAGTCCGCGAGGACGAAATCTACGACTGGTTCATCGCGAAGGACAACGCGGCACTGTGCGATTACGCAGGCAAGCCCTTCGAGTTCGTGCGCAAGGTGATCCGCAACGTCGAGCACTACCTGGCCTTCGCCAATGGCCTCGGTAACGATGGCAAGCCGAGTCTGGCGATGGACAGCCTGAAACGGCTGGCAGGCGGCGCGTTCAGTTTGCACTTCGTCCTGCTGCTGGCGGCAGCGAATTTCCCGAAGCAGCTGTTCGACCATTTCGTGGCGCAGCTGGAGAGCTTCCTCTTCTACTAAATCTTCACCAAAACGCCGACCAAGGATCTGGAGCGCAGCTTCTCACAATGGGCAGACGAGCTGCGCGCGATTGCGGAGACGACTGATCAGGTCAAGCAAAAGGTTCAGCTCAACATATTCGTCGCCGATCGTTTCGAGAAGAATATGGCGGGCAAGTCACAGGAACTGGCCGATGCCCTCAAACGCTTCACCCTGTACTCGATGCAGCAATACAGGACGCGTTACCTGCTGGCTCGGCTGACGCAGCACGTCGAGATGGCGTTCAGCGGGCTGAAGGTGCCGGGCAGCCTGGAGCCATTCACCAATCTGGAAATCGAGCACATCCTGCCCAACAAGCCAGAGGACGATCTGCGCGGCAAGTGGGTCACCGAAAACCCGGGGATGGTCTACGACGACTACAAAAACAGGCTGGGCAACCTGACCTTGCTGGAGAAGCCCATCAACATCGTCGCGGGTAATGATTTCTACACCGCCAAACAGTCAGAGTACAGCAAGAGCGGCAACTACCTGACACGCAGTCTTGTCGCGCTGACCGACGTTGGGCAGAACACGTCCATTTCGCGGATCAACGCCAAGCTGGAGGCATTCCCCGGATGGAATGCCGCAACCATCGAAAAGCGGCACGCAATGCTCATCGCTTTGGCGCAGGACGTCTGGAAGACGACGCCTATCGATGTTTGATGCGAAAGGTGAGCCACTGTGACCAAGGATCGCTCATTTATTGATCAGGTTGCTACCAACACCGAGCAAGAACCGGCCGTGGTCAGTCGGGTCATCGAAGAGTTCTGCCTTGCTCTGCGACGGGAGCTCGACGAGTACAAAGGAATCAACGGCGACTACGTCGGCGAGCAACTCCATTGGGATATCGGCAATCGAGCATTTTTTCACCTCCTCGGCTTTCTTGATCAGTTCTCCGAAAAGTATCAATGGGAACCGGGCTCGGCCCGTGAGTATGTCTCCCGCCTATTCACCGAGGATGAGTGGAAGCCCTTCAGTCAAGAGTATTTCAGCGCGAAGACCCCCGACGATCCACCGTCCGCAGCACCCGCAAGCGGCCTGCTCGAAGAATTTTCCTCGGCGGCATATGCTTGCGCGATGAGCCTGATGAGCAACGCCAACTACGTCCAGAAGGAGCTTCCGACCGTCGAGTTGCCCACAGATATTCGCGCTTCGGTCGAGTCCCTTTGTGCGGACTGGATCGGAACTAAACACGATGTCATCCACGAACTCGACGAATTGCAGGAGAGCTCAAACGTCGAAGATCGGATTCGCCGCATTATGAGCTGGCTCGGCGAGGATATGGTCAAGCTCCAAGAGCAAGTCCGCAGGTTGGAGACGCTGGCCACAGCAGAAGACCGTTACAGGCTGGCTTATCTATTGGTCGGCGAATCCGGTGGAAACATTCTGCGAAGTTTCGTTGCCGCTGGCGAGTCTGCGGATCGAGTGCTTGAAGGACGCTGATCAGAGATCAGGTGTTGCGAAGTAGCCAAGCTGCCTCAGCCGCTCGCCGTGTAACCAGCCCCGGCAGCACTTTTCCTCCACCATAGACCCATCGCTGAACCTCCTTGGCGGAAGCGGCCCAGTCCCTCTGATTGATCCGTCGCCGCAGCGTCGACGTCTGCAGCCGCCCAGCCCCAAGGTTGAAGGTGAAATCCACGATGGCCGCGAGCCGCCCTTCGTGCTCGGTGGCCAGCACCGGGCAGTGACGCAGCGTTGCTGCGAGCGCCGTCTGCAGGTCACGCGCCAAATAGACTTCTGCTTCGGACTCGGTGATCGGCGGGTGCGTCGACTGGCACAGATGGCCGTAGCCAATCGTCCAGTAGCCCGCTGGGCAGATGTACGGATGCGCGCGGCCCGGATCGGTCCTCGGCACCCGGTGGAACCCCTCGAAGCGCTTGGCCAGCTCGATGGCCGTTTTCGGCACCCCGGTCACGAGCGCACCCGGTCGAACACGCGCCCGAGGAACCAGAAGTTCAGAACCCCAGCCCACAGCGCCTGATCGGCTTCCGTCCAGGCATGCAGGATCGCGGCGCCCCAGCCAGCGCCAGCGGTGACGGCAGCCGCGAAAGCAGCCGTCTTGGCCGCACAGTACAGCGCCATGAACCAGTAGGTGATTACCGGGCGCACGCTGATCGACAACGCGTCAGCCCAGCGCACACCGGTCTTCTCACCTTGGGTTCGGACGGCCTCGCGCAGCGCATCGACGGCACCGACATTCCAGGCGGCTTCAGCACTCGCGCCGATTTCGGCCATCCGCTGCGCCCCGCGAATTTTCTCGAACTCCAGCGCCTTGTCCTGCATGGCCAGCTCGTGGCCGCGTTCGCCCTTGCGGTCCATCCACTTGAGGATTTCGGGCGCGAGACGGAAGGCCCCGCCCAGGAGGCCACCGAGCAAGGTCTCGATCATTGGGGACCTCCCATCAGCTTGAGCTTGATGGCGGCGCCGACCAGCAACGCGGCCAGGATGCCAGTGGTGGCCACCTTGATGGTCGTCTGCCAAGCCGTGCGGCGGGCATCGCGCCAAGCCTCCAGCAGATCGCGCAACTCCCGGATGTCGCGGGCTGCGTGGCCGTTCTCCAATCCAAGATGGGCGAGACAGCGCTCGGCACCACGTTCGGCGGCACGGTCAAGCAGATCGTCGAAGTCCTCCTTGCGCAGCAGAAGCATGTTCTCGACAAGTACGGGCTGTTGTTCGGGTTCGGTCATTTGCTTTCTCCAGAAATGCGAAACCCGCCCGATGCGTGAACATCAGGGCGGGTCTCAGGGTTGAATCAGTTGGGTTTCAGATCTCGATGATTTCCAGCGTCAGGCTGGGGGCGATGCCTTCGATGGCGTCGTCGCGCACGAACACCTTCTGGCCAAGGGCCGCAGAGCCCCGCGCCTTGATTCGGCCACCACCGGGCAATGCGACCGTGACCACGCCGGAGCCGACATCGATCACAGTGCCCGCCTGCAGCGGCGGGTCGGGGATCAGTTGGCGAAACTGCTCGTAGAGGTTATGCATAGGCCTGCACTCCCAACGTCTGCCAGACCTCGGGCATCCCGGCTTCCACCTGCGTCGCCCGGACGATGCCCAGCCGCGTCACGCTGCCGTCCTGGTACTCAACGAACGCACCCGGCTCGATGATCCCGGTCTCGGCGAGCACCGGCAGGCGCAAGCTGACCTCGATCTGGTGGCCGGTGTCAGCCAGCACGGCGATGCCGCGCTGCCTTGCGGCAGCGGCCTCGGTGATCAGCGGATCGACGACCATCGGTGCCAGCACATCTCCGGCAGTCCCGGCTCGGGTCACCTGCCCGAGCACGCCGATGTCCTGCCCGGAAACGAACACTCGGTTGTACGCAGGCTTTTCCAACCATCGCAGCGACTCGCGGGCGACGGCATCGACGGGCAAAACGAAATCGGGTGTAACGGTGCTCCACTCCCACGGGGCCACGGGGTAGCGATGGCGCACGCGAATGGTCTGGGCCGATGGGTGCGGGATCAGGTATCCACCCACAGCGCCAGCGATTGCCGTCAACGCCTCGATCCACGTTCCCTGCTGCGCGAACGCACCGGCTGGCACGTTCCAGTCCGTCAGGCCCCAATCGACCGTCCAGCCCAGCGGGATGCCATTGACCGTGAGCACGTCGTCCATCAACTGCCGAGCAGTGCGGCCCTCGGTGTTCGAGAACGTCATCACCGGCGCGTAAGGTGGGGCCAGAACGGCGTTGTGGCCCCGGCCGGAAATGCGGATGCTCGCGTCGCCAAAGATGCGCTCGCGGCTGATGCTCTCGGCCAGCACGCGAAACGGGGTGCCGTTGACGCTGGCCACGAGTTCGACGGGCCCGGATGCGCTGCCGGGCGCGACCAGGGCCTCGGCTCTGGCAGGCAGCACCGCATCGAAGCCCCACGCCCATGACGATGCATCGAGCGACAGCGAGAGATTGAACACCGGCACCGGCGCGCCATCGGACACGCGGTACAGGGTCACGTTGTTGATCACGAAATACACCCTCCGAACAGGAACGACCACCGGCTCCCCATCGGGAGGCGGTGGGTTGATGTGGTTTTCACAAACGAACAGCAGGTCGCTGCCTGCCGGTACCAGCGCGGCAAACAGCAGATGCGCACTCGGCGTGTAGCAAGGCTGCGGTGCGGGCGGCTCTGGGATCACCCAGACGCTGATCCCCGGCGGTGGCGGCACGGCGTCCTGATACCGGCCACGCCATCCTTTGAGTAACGGGCTGGCACTCTGAAAATCACTCCCCTGGCTCTGGGTGAGCAGCCGTGCAATCTGCCAAAAGCTCACCCGCCCCGCGCGCTTGGTGCGATCACCGTCCTGATGCCGGAACCGCGTGGCATGCCGTATCGGGTCTGCGTTCTGGAACAGACCTTGTCGGGCCGCCGCAAAACGCGTGGCGTCCTGGTGCGCGAACCACGTCGAATCATGCAGCCGGATCGCATCCTGGTGGCGAGCGCCTCGTTGCTCAGGCGCTGCCGCCAGCACCGGCGGCAACCTGTGCTCGATGCCCTGCGGAATACCCAAGGTGCGTCGCCAGAACGCGTCCCAACCTGCCGGAGTAGCGGCAGCGTCCTGCTGGCCCTGCGTGGCGCCTCCCTCGGTCTGACTCGCCACCTGCCAAGGGTGCGCGGTCTGGCCCACCGTCGGTCGCTGGGTACGCGAGTAGTACCCGACCTCGCCAGAGAACACGACACCGGGAAGACTTGCACCCGCCACGTCCAAGGGCACGCTCGGGCGCAGCAACAGCGTGCTGACCGTCAATGCAGGTAGCTCGGCCAGCAGTTCGGCCCGCGCTGGCGGGATAAACTTGATCGCTACGACCAGCAACGGCAGGTTGGCCGCCACCACGACGTCGTCGCGCGGAGCGATGAAGCTCGCCCCGAACACCAATTCGGCGTCTGTTGCTGCGGGTTGGTCGAACAGCAGGTCGACCAGTGGTGGCCCGATCTGAATGCTGACTCCGGGCACTGGCAAAGTGGCGGCCAGCGTCAGTTCGCTGGGTGCGCTTGGCACGGCCTACCCCAGAATCGCAGACACCATCCGGGCATCGCCACCCAGATAGAGGTTGGTGCTGGCCAGCTTCACGTCACCGCTGCCATCGGTGCCGCTGCAGTCCAGATCCAGGGCGGTCACCTCATTGCCGTTGACCAGCCGCGCCCACGTGGCGACGCCGGTACTGGTGATCAATCCATCCTCCTGTTGCGTCAGCGTGAGGAGTCCGCCCGTAATCGTGCCTGCGGGCTTGGTGAGTCTGATCTCGACCAGCATCGCGCTGGCAGGCGTCGTCGCCGGGGTGGCGGGTCGCGTACCGCCGTAGATGCGCAGACGCGCCGGGTTGCTGCCTGCATCCAGGAATGCCAGGGTACCTGCCAACCGCGCCTCGTTGTGTTCGACAGTGATGGCGACGGTCACGGCATCATCTCCGGGCGCAGGTTGTCCGCAATCACGGCGCGGTACATCTGCTTGTAGTCGTAGCTGACCACGGTGTATCTCTGGGACGGATCGATCAACTCGAACAGGTACGCACCGGTAGCGTCGCTCCAGGTTTCGGCCACCAGAACGCGGGCGTTCTCGCTGACCAGTTGCACTCGCCGCACCAGGGGCTGGTCGGGCTGACCCTTCTCCTTGACGGTTCCGGCGATGAAACCGTGGCCACTGAAGTGGATGTTCTTGCGGCCATTCGGAATCGCATGGAAGTGCCAGTCGTAGCCACCACCCCGGTTCCACAGCTCAGAGTTGGGGCTGTTCAAGCGCATCAGGTCACCGTCGGCGTTGACGCCGATGTTGGCGGCAGGATCAGGAAGCACCGACGTCGACCCACCCGCCAGCGGCAGCAGGTCATCGGCTGCGTTCACCGCCACCGTCGCTGGAAATGCGGGCAGACCTGAAGGTGTGTCACCCGCAATTGCGTGGACACGAGCGGTCGCCCCGTAAAGGAACACGCCCGGAATCAGCTTGCCCCGGTAGGCAGCATCGCCGATCTGGAACATCAGCACGCCACCAGCCTTGAACTGAATCAGCCGCGCCCACGGCACACCATTGGCGTCGAAGGCTCCGACGATCACCTCACAGCGCAATATCAATCGCTGGCCGACATTGAAAGTCGGAGCCACGTCGGCAACACCAGCGACGGGCTTGGCTCCCTCGTTGATGCCCCCCGATACCGCCGCGCCGTCACCGAAGCCGCTGTTCCAGCGCGACACGCTCCACGAACCGTCCAGATGGGCAAACCGGTAGCCTTCGGAGCCATTGCCGGTGGTCATCCACAGGCCGATGTGTTTGCGGGCGCTCGGGTCGGTCAGCAACTCGACATCGGCCTCGAACCAGAAATCGCCGTGGGCGGTTTCGTTGAAGCGCAGGATGGACTGACTGTTGGGGGTCGAGATGTCGATGGACTGCTGCACGCTGTTGTGCGTCGCGGACATTCCACCGAGGACTGCGGTGTAGCCGGTGGCAGGAGCCGTGGCGAAGGTTTCGCTCAGCGGGTAGCTCATGGCTTACCTCCACGGCCCGGTGATGTCGAACGCGATCTGCGCGCCTTCGGTTTCCGAGCTGTACTGCGTCCTGACCAACAGGAAGCGCTTGCCCGACTGACCGACCACGTTATCCACGATGGTCTGATCGCTGTAGGGTCGATCTTGCGGCATCCACAGCATCCCGGGCAAGATGCCACGCATATGGCCGTCCTCCTGCCGCACATAAGTAGGCAGCAGCCACAAGCTGTAGTCGGCTCCGTTCGGAAACGGCGTTGGGCCTCGGCCGCAGATTTGCTGGCCGTTGTTCGTGTTCAGGGAAGTCAGCCCGAAGCGAACCGGGTTGCCGAGCTGGGTGTGATTGCGCAGCAGGACTTTGCCCGTGAAGTCCAGGGATGAAACCAGCCCGTAGCCGTTGTACTGCCCCGGGTAGCTCGAATAGCCGCTGCTGCTGTTGCTCCAGTAGAGGTCGTCAGCGCAGAGCACGGTGCAATAGTTGTCGCCGGGCTTGAAGCCGCTGATGTCGCCGAAGCAATACGAGCTGCGCCCGTACCAGCCGTATCCGGCAGCATTGGTGCAGAACAAGAAGAACAGCCGGTCATCGCCGATGAGCACCCAGTTGCGGTTTCCCCCGCCGCTGTCACCAGAGTTGTCGTAGCCGCTGGTGCGGCCGTGGTACCACTTGTACCAACCCCACTGGCCAGTTTGAACTTGCTTCCAGTTCTGCGTCGGGTTGTTCGGGTCGTAGGGGGCCTGCGCGCCGACGATGGTGTCGATGTCCGACAGGTCTTCCACGATTCCGACATTCGCCCACTTGGCCCAGGTGGTCGTGTAACCCGGCGTCTTGAGACTGTCGTCGATCAGCAGGATATTCTGCGGTGACTGCGGGTTCTTGCTGCGGTAGGCTGCCTTGCCCGTCCCCGCGAATGGCTTCTCCCACCCAAGCGGAGCCACCTTGGCGCTCAGGTTTGTGGTGGTCGTTGCGGGTGACACCGGCGTGCCCGTCACCGCGTAGGTGAAGGTGGTCATGGTCGTCGTCAGCACGCGGAACGATCCGTTGTACTCGGGCTGCTCGGCTCCGGCGACCAACACCACCTGATGTGGCTGGTAGGCGTGGCCCGCCGTGATGGTGGCGGTGGCCACGCCATCGGCGAAGGTCAAGGTGTCGATGGCCTTCAGCGCGAAACCGTTGACGAGGCAGGCATCGAGCATCGTCACCAGATCGCCCCAGTTGTTGGAGATCTGTGGCGCGCCGGTCATGCCGCTGTTGAAGTATTTGACGGTCAGGTCGGTCATTTCATGGGTTCCTGTCTACGAATTCAGGGTGTGTCCACGTCGCCGCGAATCAGCAACGTGAAGTTGTCGGCGGGCACGGACTCCGGCCCCTGCTGGACGGTGCGCACCACCCAGACCGGGAACTGCGCGCCGACGGTGTTGAAGCGAAGCACGTTGCCGGTGGCCCAGCCATTGCCCCAGCCGAGCGCGGGCAGATGGAAGTACGGCACGCCGGTCGCCGGGTTGTTGGGCGCGCAATCCGCACTGGTGTTGCCCGTGGCGATCACGCCGACGTTCTCGCCGATGACTTCGAACGAGGTGCTGTTGGTCAGGCGCACGATCCAGCGTTCGGTCAGTGCGCCCCGGTTCGTCACGCGGATGGGGTACTGCGTGTTGTTGAACGTCGCTGTCGCCGAACTGCCCGACAAGGCATCCGACCACGCGCCGTTCCACGTCGACTGATCGAACACCAGATTCACGCGGGCAAACAGGTCACCGGCCACTAAGGCGCTGGAGACGTGACTCCCCAGCGGATATTCGTGCGTCAGGGCGCGCGTGAAACTGATCTCGCCGCTGATCTGCACATCCCGCACCACGGCCATGTCCTCGATCCGGTGCTCGATGGTCACGGGCTGGCTGTAGCCCGACACGTTGATGAAGGTGACGGTGCCCGCTTCCAGATCGGTGGAGTACCCGGTGTGGATCACCGCTCCGTCGTGGCCGACGACGCGCACGCGCGACAGGCGCACTCGAGCGCAGTTGATGGTCTGGCCGTTGCTGACCGATGTAGTGATCTTGCCGGTGTGACCCACCACGGCGAAGCCGCCCGGGCGAAAGATCGGCACGCGCCCATCGCTGGGCAGGCGCACCGGATCGATGCCAAGCAAATCAGCGTCCAGCGGCAGATAGCTGTAGGCCACAGCGCTGTAGCGAACGCTGGATACAGCCACTGGCTCGGGTCGGAAGATCTTGCCGTCCGTGCCCACCCGGTCGGCGGCGTACCAAGGCTGGCTCTCGTTCCCTGCCGCCGTGACCATCGTTCCGAAGCGAACGCGCACCAGACCGGTCTCGTAGTCGACGCTGCCGCTGATGCCGGTTGCCTCGATCTTGCCGTCAATTCCGGCTGTCACGTTTTGCGTGCCACCAACCGCGCGGGCGTACTGGATCGACAGCGACCCAGGACGAAGCGGTGCCGCGCCAGTTCGGAACACGAACTCGCTGGAGATGTTCTCGCCGACCGTGGTCACGCAACTGGCTCGCGTGATCGCGTTGTTCGTGCCCGCCGTCCAGGACGTCAGCGCCACGTCCCCGGACAGGTAGTTGATCGTGCCGCGCGTGACCCAGCCACTGGTGGTGAACTCCCGCAGGGTGCCCTGGCCGTTGTCGCCCCAAGGCTGCGCGCCACTGATGGAGAGAAGCACCGTGCCCGTCACCACCTGGGCATTCACCCCCGGTACCAGCTTGAAGGCCGGGAGGAACTGGAACGTCTCGGTCTGGTTGCTGGTCGAGCCCGCGCTGTTGTAGCGCAGCTTGACGTAGCCGGACTCGTCGTTGGGGTACAGCGATGGCGCATCGACGTAGGCGATGCCGCCGTAGTTCAATCGCCACCGACCGGTGCCGTTGATGGCGACTGCCGTGTAGACCGGGCGTGGGATACGGATCGAGACATCCGGATTGAAGGTCACCTGACCGGTTGCGTAGTTGACGGTGCCAATCGAGATCCCGTTCAGCACTACACCGCCGTTCCCGTCATCTCGGGCGATCTGGGTGGGGTCGCGCCAGATCGAGACGGCGATACCCATCTCCTGCAATTGAGCGAAGGTGTACGCGCCGAGAACCGCCTCGTCGGTGAACGTGTTCCACTCGACTTCGAGCGAACCCGGCTCGATGGCCCCAAGGGTCGCGGTGACCGGCAACAGCCCCGATCCGTTGCGTGACGGATGCGCAAACGAATCTTCCTGCTTCGGGCCCGCTACGTAGCTCACGGTGAGTTGCGTGCCCACCGCTGGCAGCACATTGGGCGCGAAGTCCACGCGGTTCTGCGCCACGCTCAGACTGCCGGTGGCCGCACCAGACAGCACGCCGGAGGTGGCCGCCGTTGCCGTCTTGGTGCCGCCATACTCCCAGGACACCGTGAGCGAGCCGGGTTGTACCGCCGTCCCTGCGGGCGGATTCAATGCAAGACTCTGCGCCGCCTTGAGGGTGGTCGATGGCTGCTGCGTCTCCTGCGTCGGCACGTTCCAGGTCAGCACGAGCGAACTGCCGACGTCGGGCAATGCGCCCAAGGTGACGACGAACGCGCCGGTGTTCCGGTTGAAGGTGCCCGCGCCGTAGCTGGCGTCCAGGCCCTTGAGGGAGCCGTTGCCACTGTCGGAAAGCACATACCAGCGCCCTTGGGCCATGTAGCTGATCGACAGCGTGCCGGGCTGCGGCACCGGGTTGACCGTACCCACGTAGGACTGGCTGCGCGACTCGGGCGTGACCGGGATCTCCGAGCTTTGCGGCGCACGCAAAATCTGCGCGGCAGGCGTGTAGGTGACTGCTTTCGCGTTCGACATCGTCCCCGAGTTCAGGGTCAGGATGCCGTTGGCGTAATCGATGATTCCGACCGTCCCGCTGGCGGTTTTGAGCAGGCCTGCGTCGTCAAAGATCGTGATGCCGTCCGTTCCGATGGTCAGTGACCCTGGCAAGCAACCGCCCGGCAGATTGAATTTGATGCTGGTCGTCCATGCGTGGCTGGCCGTGTAGCTCACCGCGACGGCCCCTGGTACTGGCAGTCCTGCTGCCGCATACGGCGGCACGAAGGAAATGGGCGTCTCGGTCTGCGCGCTCGGCACCAACTGCGTGTAGATCGAGGTGCCCTTGATCGTGAAGTCGCCGACAGCGGCGGCCTGCGTCAGCGGTACTACCCCGACGTAGGTTCCGGCGTCCGCCACGACCGTGTCGCGCGTCTTGGTGCTATTCGCGGCGCGAGTGAACGTGCGACTTGCGGGCGAGCCGGTGAAGTCGTAGCGCAGGGCGTCGCTGATGTCGACCGTGACGATGCTGGCCTTGTAGTCCTTGTCACCGTCGTAGGTGAAGGTGCGCTCGACGACAGACACCGAGGTGGCCCGGACGTACTGCTCCTTCTGGGTGCCCAGCCCCTCGTTCTCGATCAAGACCAGCGTCTGGCCGACATTGGGAACTGTGTCGGTGGTGCGCTGTAAAAGCTGAATGACGCGCTGGCCCGCGATGTGGTTCTCGAACAGGTAGCCCGCCCACTCGGGGCCCTTGTTGAGGTAAGCCTCGATGCGGACTTGCGCCTGCTCGCGGGTGTCGAAGGTCTTTTCGGTGCTGAACAGCGTGACGCTGACGCGCGCATCCTGCGGCGGCTCAGCCACGATCACGTTGGCACCGAAGTAGGTGTCGGTGTCGTCGGTCTGCACCGAGACAAAGGACTTCCGCAGGTTGACCCGGCCTCCGGCGCGGTCCAGTTCCGAGATGTCAGGGAAGATGGCGTTCGAGACGCCATCGGCGATGGTGTTGCCCGTGGGCGCGCCACCGCCCTCGGGCACGTCCGCCATCACGGCGGACTTCAGCAGTTTCACGTCGCCGGATTGGATCGGCATTTCAGATCTCCAGAAATCGAAGGGTCAGGCGATAGAAATCGGTGTCGGCACGGGCCGGGATGCCCAACACCGGCTCGGCTTCGATGGCCGTTTCTGCGTGGCGGAATGCGACGGTGAAGGAGCGGCCATCGGAGAAGGTCAAGCCGAAGCGACCTGTGGCGCTGCCGACTGGAAGCGCGGCCCAGGCCCGCAGTTGTTCGACCGTGGCCCGCGTCACCCAAGCCATGTCGGGTGCGCCCACCAGCGTGATGGGACGACCGGCTTGCCGGGTGGCAGACTGGATCAACAAGGCTCCGGTGATGAGGTAGGACGTATTCGCCACGGCGGGTGACCACGCGTGCTCATCACTCCAAAGCAAATCGTCAGGCAATGGCAAAGCCACCCCGGCATCGAGGTTCGTCAGTTGCATCGGGAATCCTTCATGCAGTGCGGGCGCGGGCAGCGTCCAACAGTTGCAGCAGACGAGACTCGTCTCGTGCGTCTACGGTGGCGTTTACCTTCTGCTGTCCCGAGGACAGTTCCACGCGCACCGTGCGGCTGGGCCCGGCATCGCTGGCCAACACCGGACGGGCCAGCCGCGACCCGCTGGGTTGCACCAAGCCACCCGTGGCGAAGCCCTGAACGCCCGCCAGCGCTCTACCGGCCAGGGCTTGCGCCGGAGCCGACAGGTTGTTGATCGCCTCGAAGAAGCCAGCGCCGTAGCGGGATACGGCATCCTTGTTCACGACGAACTCGCCCGGCGTGAGCATCGCCGGGACGGTATCGGACTTGGCCATACCGCCGCGCCGGTAGAACTCGCCCTGGTTCTGCTCCATGTAATCGATCAGCTCGCGCTCCAGGTCTTTGCCCCAGAGCAGCGGCTGGGCCATCGCCTGCCGCCACGTCTGCTTGATGCGCTCCAGGTTCTGTCGCTCGTTGCCGGTGAGCGTCTTGCGGCTGATGAAGTCCTCCAGCGCACGCCGATCCTGCTGGGCCTGCTTGCCGTAGCTATCCATCGTCTTGCTGCGCATATCCAGACTGACCGAGGCACCGTAGTTCCACTGGAGCCAATTGGTGTACTCGTTCATCCCCTGTAGGCCGAGGTCGATCATCTTCATCGCCTCGACTGCCTCCCGGTTCTTCTTTGGTGTGCTGGGCGTGCCATCAACATCATTGCCGGATGGGCGCTTGCCGCCGCCCAGCATCACCGCGCCGCCAGTAGCAAACCGTGCCACGCCATTGGCCAGACGCGAGAGCGCGCCGCCGCCATACTTCTGCACCGCAGCTTTGCGAATCACGAAGGCACCGGCATCCAGAGTTCGCGGCACGGTGTCGTGGTGGCCTGAGCCGGGAACCGATCCGCCACTCATCCGAGGAAAGGCCGAGGCCACCGCGCCGCCATCGGCATAGCGGCGCACGCCACCGCCCACCAAACCGCCGGTCGCGTTTGCCTCCACCTTGCGCACGTAGATCGTGTGTGTGCTCGAGGTATTGGCCCCGTTGAGACTCATGATTTCGGCGCGGGCCGCATCGGCGTTGGTGCTGACCTGATGCCGGGACTCGGTCTGGATACGATCCAGCGCCTTGATCATCCCCTCGACGTTGGTGATCGCGGCCTGCGCCTTCTCGGTGGCCACCTTCAGTTCGAACTGCGAGTTCTGGTCGGCGTAGGTCTTGAGCTTGTCCAGCGCCTCCTTGGCCTTGGACACGTCGGCATCGACAGGCAGGGTCTTGCCTTCCTTCAGCAGCTGCTCGTACTGCTGCAGCTTCTTCTCTGCCTCCTGCAAGTCGGCCTGAATCTTGAGCAGGTACTCCTTCTCGGCGATGGCCTTGTCGAGGTCAGCGATTGCTTTGTCGAAGCGGGTCGTATCGGCATCCAGCGTGACCTTCAGACCGTCTTTCAGCTTGGCCGTGATCTGGTCGATCTGGTTTTCGGTCTGCGTGAAGGTCTGCTGAATCTGCTCGCGCGCAGTCAGCGCAGCCTGTGCAGCCGTCTGGTGCGCCTTGGCTTCGGCATCCAGGGTCTTGTTGAGAATCTCCTCGGACTCGCGGATGCGCTGGATGGCTTGATTGACGCCATCCTTGCCCTGTGCGATCTGTGCGTCGGCATCCTTGGTCTTCTGGGCCAGTTCAGCGCGCAACGCGTCTGCTTGGCGCATCAGGGCTTCTGCCTGCGCGTATTCCTGCTTGCGGTAGGCATCGCGGGACTGCGATTCCAGTTGGGTGACCTGAGAAACCGCCTGCTCGGACTGTTTGCGGGCGTCCTCACCGCGCTTGGCTTCACTGGTTTGCGAGCTGGCCACCTGCGAGGCCAAGTCCATCGCCTTCTGGGCAAGTTGCCGCGCCTGCTCGAACTCGCCATTGGCCAGCGCCTCGCGGGCCTTCCCCTGGTACTCGGCGATCTGACGCTTGCGGTCCTCCGTGGCCTCGAAGTCGGTCATTCCCTGACGACGGATGTCGCGGACACGTTCCTCGGTCGTCATCGAGAGCTGGCGCTTCTCCTCCTCGATGCGTTTGATCTCGGCCAGATGCCGGTTGGCCTCGGCGTTGAGCGCGTCGATGTGCTGCCGGTACTCGGCCAGCGCCTGCGTCATCGTCTGGCGCTTGGTGGCCAGGATGTCGTTTTCGACCCGCTGGACGTTGGCGCGGCGCTCTTCTTCCGTCTGACCCTGGCGGCGGGCCGACTCGATCCGGGCTTTCGACTCATCGTCAATGAGTTTTAGCGTGTCGGTCGTGGACTGCCGCCGCAGCGTGGTCTGCTGCGTGAGTGCATCCGTCAGCAGCTGCGTCGACTTGGTGATCAGCGCCGCTTCGGACTGCTTGGATGTCTCCAGCGCCGACTGTTCCTGCTGGTAGCGCGCCTTGACCGCTTCGATCTGCCGCAGCAGGTTGGCCTCAACGATGGACGTCAGGCCCTTGTAGGCCTCGGCCATTTTGGCGGTGGCGTCGTTGACCGTCTGATTGGCCTTGCCGACAGCCTGCTCGACCTCACCGAGGCGGGATTTCAGCTTCTCCAGAGCGCTGTGGACGGCCTCAATGCCGCGACCGACCGCTTCCTGCGTGCCCTGGCGCACAGCCTCCAGCCGCTTGGCGATCTCCTCGGCGGTCGTCGCGGCGGTGTTCATCGCGCCCTTGGCCGCTTCCGCCCCGCGAGAGGCGTCGGCGTACATCTGCGCGAAGATCTGGTTCATCTCCGCAAGCCGTTCCTCGTGGCGCTTGGTGGCCTCGGCAATCGTGTCCGACGTGAAGATGGCGGCGAAGGCTTCCCAGCGGTAGCGCAGCTGCTCAACCGCCTTGACCAGCATCTCGACCATGAAGATGCCCGCCTTGCGGACGATCTCGAATTTCTCCGACAACCAAGTCCCGATCTCCCAGCCGACCAGGAACGCGCCCAGCACGGCGAACGCCGTCTTGAGCACGCCGACGCTGGCTACGGCGGCCGACACCGAAAGATTCGCCGTCGTCCACGCCGCAGCGGTGGCGCTGGCGGCGGTGACGGCCGCCGCACCGGCGGTCTGCCACGCCGTGATCAGCGCCGGGATCAGGCGGTAGATCAGCACGGCCAGCCCGACTTCGGCGATGCGCTTGAGCCACTGCATCACCGTGTCGAGGTTGTTGGCAAGAAAGGTCAGCGCCTCGGCCAGCTTCTTGGTCAGGCCCGTAGATTCATCGACCCGGTTGATCCACTGCCCGAAGGCATTGCGCAGGCGCTCGAAGGCCTGGCTCACCGTCTGCGGCAGTTGGGCGTACTCGCTGGCCAGCTTGTCCTTCTGGCTCATGAGCGCGTTGACCACCACGTCAGCAGTCAGGCGGCCTTCTTCGGCCAGCTTGCGCAGCCGCCCGATGGGCACATTCAGACCATCGGCCAAGGCCTGCGCCAGACGGGGGCTGTTCTCGACGACGGAGTTGAATTCCTCTCCCCGCAGCACCCCGGAGGCGAGCGCCTGCCCGAACTGCAGCAGGGACGACTGCGCCTCGGTGGCCGATGCGCCCGACAGGCGCAGTGCCTGCGAGATGCTCTCGGTGATCGTGAGCGCGTCCTTCTGCTCACCACCCAGCATCCGCACGGCCTGCTGGAGCTTGCCGTACAGGGTGGCCGTTTCCTGAATCGGCACGCCAATGCGCTGGGCGATGTCGAACAGGGCCGCTTGCGCGGTGGTGAACTCACGCTGGCCCGCCGTCGCCAGCTTCAGGCGCGCGGACATCATGTTCCAGGCGTCGGCGATCTGGACGATCTCCTGCACCTTGCCAGCGGCCCAGCTGATCGACAGGAAGGCCAGCAACTGCGTCTTGGCCGTTGCCACCTGATCGCCGAAGGCTGACATCCCGGCCTTGACCTCAGCCATTCCGGCGGCAGCCTTCGCTCCAGCGGTCTTGGCGGTGGTCGACAGCTCACCGAGACTGCGCTCGGCCGACGTGATGGCACGTTTGAGCCCATCGTCAGCCCCTTCGAGCGCGACGAGGATGGAAATTCGCTTGGCCATGAATCAATCCACCGTGCTGATCTGCTTCTCGACCGCCGCCGCCAGACGCGGGATACGACCCGCGACCAAGCGCTCGACATCAAGGCGCTTCCTGAGCGCAACCTTGGGCACCAGGACGGCAATCGGGATGTCCGCGCCGCGCTTGAGGCGCTTGATGCCCTCTGCTTTGCGGTAGCGGCGCTTGAACCCCGCCAGTGGCCGGTCGTGCTCTTTGATGTTCTCGGCCATCAGGACGATGTTTCCCTTCGCGTTCTTGATGAAATAGGCATTGCCGCCGCGCATCAGCTCGGCCACCTGCGCCTTGAAGCGCTTGCGGCCAACCCGACCGTTCAGTGGAATCAGCATCCGCCCGGCAATCTGGCCGCCGGTTTCGTGCATCCCCGACCACGGAATGCGCGAGCCCACGTAGAGCGCTGGCAATCGGTTCGGGTCTTTGTCCAACACCTTGGCGCTGAAGCCCTTGAGGAAGGACTTCTTGACCACGGCTATCTGGCTGGCGACGTGGCTGCGCACGTCCTGCTTGAGTTCGACTGCCTCGCTGGCAATCGCCCGAGACACCGCCTTCTTGACCTTGTCGCGGAACTCGCCGCCCCAACGGCGCAACTGCGCCTGGGCGGCTGCGCTATCGATCTGGATGGAAATGCGCATGATCGTCAGGCACGGTCGGCGGCTTTGTCGGTGAGTCGGTCGAGGGTTTGGTCGAGGTGGCGGGCATCGCCGCGCGTGCCGATGGCAATCACGGACAGCAGCCGTGCATCGCGGGCCGCATCGGTGCGCGCCGTCGCTGCGACGAAGCCGCGCACCTGCGCCAAGGTGTAGTCGAGGATGTCCGGCAGGCGGTGACCGTGCTCGATCAGGTGCTGGACTGCTTCGAACCAGCCACCGCTTTCACGATGGGCGGCAGCTTCACTTGGCCGAACAGACCGTCGAGCTTCGGAATCACCGTTCGGGTAAAAAAATCGGCGTTCACCTCTATCACCTTGGCCGCCAGCAGGATGGCCTCGTCGGCCGCCAGCTCATCGACCCAAGCCCGAGGTTTGCCGACGGCAATGGCGATGGCCGACAGCAGATCGTCGCCGCGCTCGCCGAACAGCGCCAGCCAGTCGATGTCGGAGGCAGTGAGCTGCTGCATCACCGGCGAGATCGCCCGCAAGAAACCGGGCATCTGCCCGACCTTCAGCGGTTTGATGGCCAGCGGCTCACCGTCGATGACCAATTCGACCGACTGCGGAATCAGGGTGTCCAGATCACTCATGGTGGACCCCATCAGAGTTGCACGATGCGGCCGAACTGGCCCAACACCGCATCGAATGGCTTGGTGGTGTCGGCCAGCAACGAGCCTTCCAGCTCGAACTTGTTGTACTCGTCCGAGATGAAAGAGATTTCCTTCAGCGGATCGAAGGCCACGCGGTAGAGCTCGACCAGCACCTTGGCATTCCCCTGGGCCGTGTTGATGCCTTCGAGCCGCAGGAAGCGCTCCGGCAGTGCCTGCGTGAAGATACCGATCTCGGTGGCCACGCCATAGGCATAGCTGGCCTTGAACGGTGCGGTGAGGCCGGTGGTATCCAGAAACTGGAGGGCACCGAAGTCGGGATCAGCCGTGTAGTTCGCGCCCAAGGCCAGGGTCGCGGGCGTGCCTGCCGAATCCACCACGACCAAGGACGACACTTTCGGGTGGGCCAGGAAGTAGCGGTCGCCCGCAATCGGCGTGGCACCGCCCACCGGCTCGGCGGTGACCGTTCCCGGCGTGCCGACGACGTGGTTGCCGTACAGGGCCAGCGCAAGGTTCTCCTTGGTGAATTCCTCGATGGTGAGGTTCACGGTGGCGGACTTCTGCTTGACCATTCGGTGATCGAGCGAGCGCTGGCCGGTCTGGCTCTCGTAGTGCTCCAGGACGTCGGTCTTGAGGGAGAGCTTCAGCTCGGCGACGTTGCCGGGCGAGCGCACTTCGATAGGAAGGCCGTCGGTGTCGCGCTTGCCGAGGAAGACGCGGCCTTGAAAACTGGCATAGGTGCTCATTGCTTGGGTTCCTTGCGTTGGAGGGGTTTGGGTTCGGGAATGAATTCAGCGGTTGAGGCGGTCGGCTCCGGCGTGGCGATGTCGTGCGCGATCAACCAGTCGGCTGATGTCGCGTCGATCTCGATCCGGTCACCGACGCCATACGTCTTGCCCGCGTGGGTGTGCGGGCGCATCAGGACAAGTTGGGTCATAGGTGTCATCCAAGGGTTGCAAGGTCATTGGCCAGCGTCCGGTACGTCAGCCGATAGCGCGCCGGGATGGCCACGGCCACCGCATCGGCGTCCTCGACCTCCCACTCGCTTTCCTGCTCACGGATGCCCAGCGCCAACCCACCAAACGTGCCGTCCGCGAACAAGGCGGCGTGCGCGGCGGTAAGCAGGCGGTCGGCCTCGGTTTCGGGAGACGCGGGGGGAACGGCACGGGCCAGCGCCACGACGCGAACGGTCAGTTCGCGGGTGACGCGGTCATTGGCGCGCTCGGTGATGGACTCGGCCTCGGGAAACACCGCCAGCGCTGGGCATTGCTCTCGGCTAATGGCCGCCGTGGGCGACCGGTGCAACGTGGCCCCGAGGCCTTCGACCGCCGGACGGGCAGCCGCCATCACCGCCAGCAGAATCCGCTCGCGGATGGAGTTATCCGCCATGGGTTTACAGCCGAGTAAGCTTGGCGCGGATCTCGGAGCCGTCACCCACGGCCCGGATGTCTCGCACCTGGAAGGACGTGCCACCGATTTCGACGACTTCGCGGGCAACAAGTCCCCCGAACGCCGTGACCGGGTAGGTCATCTCGTAGTCGGTGCTCAAGGTCAGGCCGTCGAGAAGGGACTCATCCGGCGCGGCAAAGCCGACCTGATGCCTTTGCGATGGCGCACCGTTCGACGGATACCAAAGGCATTCCTTCAGCAGCCCAGCGTTCGCGGCCGACTCATAGATCTGGGCGACCAAACTCATACGCCACCACCCATGACGAGCCTGACCAGAACCCCGGGACGATGGCACATCGGTAGCGGGTTGGCCTGAGTGTGCAAATCTGTGCCCCGGTCGAACTTGCGCGGCTCCTGCTTCGCATAAAGCGGCTGGCCCATCGTGTTGACAGTCTCGTTGAAGTCGGCCGGCGCAAAGTAAGTTCCGAAGGTGTCGATGGTGCCCAGAGGGAACGCATGTGCTTCGCCAGCAGCGATGAAGCGACGAACCGTCTTGTTGACATCAGTCGCCTTGCCTCGGTACTCCTCGAAAGTGATGCCGCCAAAAGTGAAGCCACGGCGAACATCATTGATAAGGACGGCGCCTTGCTGCCAGTTCGTGAAGGCAGTCTTGACATCCTTATGGCCGGTCAATGCCTTGAAAAACTCTGGAGAACACAAGCAGTGGACTCCCGTCATGAACTCGCCGAGAAGCGCTTCTTCGATGATGCCCAACACATCAGTGCATTTGCCTTTGACGTCAGTGCCAGTAGTCGGGCTGCTGATTTCGAAGTCCACACTCTGTTGATCGATGCCAAACTCGTCAAACAGGTTGTAGATACGGCTGCCGTCGGCGTCGAGGATCTCGCCTTTCAACGCCCCCATACGCAAGTGCTCTAGGGTGATGGCGTGCTTGTTGCGCATCGTCTCTAAGTGTTGGGCCAGCACTCCGGCAATCGACTCCATTTCGGTTTCGCTGCCAAACGCACGTAGACCTTGAACCTCCTCGGGCAACACAACGTCGTCGTGCGGGATGTGCGGAACGACGAAGGAACGGACGGTTCGCTTGCCACGCACATTCACTGTTCCTGGAGAGCCTGGCGGCTGGGTCGGAAGGAGGTTCAGGACACCGGCGCGCTCTTCAACAATCACCTGGCGCGTTCGAACCGGCTTGGGCGGAAACAGATTCAACTCCTCCAGGCGTCCGTAGCGGTTGGGGATCAAGTTGATGGCTGCAGTCATTGATGCCATCGAAAATGCCGGACTGATGAATGGGTTTTGCATATTGAGTCTCCTTGGCGTTAGGCGCCGATACGCACCAGGACGCCCAGTGCTTTGAGTTGTTGGATCGCTGCTTGCTGCTCCGCAGTCGTGATGCCGGTGGGCCAATGTAGTGCGTGGTCTGACACGATGGCGTGACGCGCCACCATCAGCCCGTCGTTGCGGTCGGCGAGAGCAGCATCGGCGTCCTGCATCAGCACACCAGCGGAGTACTGGCTGCCATCGGTAGCCGACGGGTCGATCTGCTTGACCTTGCCCGTGGCAGTGACCATCCCGACGACCGCGCCCAGCGGCAGGGTCTGGCCTGCGACCACGGTGACGCGGTCGCGCGAGTAGAGGTTCGGGGCCTCGTACTTGAGCAGGTCGCCCAAGTTAATCGATTCAGAAAACACGGTGGGCATCTCAGATCTCCTTCTTCAGTGATGCGGACTTGGCCGCGAGCTGCTTCGCGGCATCGAGCAGCGGGTTGCTCGTGGATGCAGCAGCATCGGGAGCGATGCGGCTGACGATTTCGGGGGACGCTTCGGCCTTCGCCGCCAGCAACTGGCTACGTACCTTGGCGGGTGATGCCTTCGCTTCGAGGAAGCCCGCGATCAGGTCGGTGCGCCCGGCCAGGGTGCAGGTCTGGGCGACCTCAATCGCGTCGGCCACGGTCATGGCGGTGGCGGCCGCCGGTTGAGAAGAACTGCCAGCAGGATCAGCAGCAAGCCGATCAGGAGCAGCGGGGTCGGTTCGATCATTCATTGATGACTCCATCTGGGGGTTGCTAAAAAGACCGGAGTGGCTTGCCGCCAACTTCGGGAGTGGGGAAACGGATTCGAGGAGCTGGGCGAGCGCGTCGTCGAAGGTGCCGATGGCATCGGCCAGCCCGATGGCAACGGCGGCTTGCCCGAAGAACAGCCCGGCCTCCGTGTCGCGCACGGCAGATGCCTCGATGCCACGGTTGCGGGCCACCGTCTCGACGAACAGGCCGTAGACGCGATTCACCTCGCCCTTGAGAAAGGCGTGGGCTTCGCTGGAAATCGGCTCGTGCGGGTTGAGATCGTTCTTGCGGTCGCCCGCAAAGACCGCCGTGTAGCGAACGCCGTCTTGGGCATCCTTCTCGGACTGGTCGACGTGCATCGCAATGACACCAATCGAGCCGACGCCACCGGTGCGCGACACGAACACCTTGCTCGCCGCAGATGCCAGGGCGTAGGCCGCCGAGAACGCCATGTCATTGGCCACCGCCCAGACTGGCTTGATGCTGGACGCCGCACGGATGCGGTCGGCCAGATCGAACACGCCGCCCGACTCGCCACCCGGCGAGTCAACGTCGAGCAGGATGGCGGTGACATCCGGGCTGGCCAACGCGGCGTCCAACTGGGCGGTCAGCCCTGCGTAGCTGGTCAAGCCGGATTCGGCTTCCAGGCCCACGGTGCGTCGCACCAGCGTGCCGTGGATGGGGATGACCGCGACCTTCGTCGTCTGTGTGGCTGTGGGACGCACGGGCGGCGTGAAGCCCGAGGGTGCAGCCAAATCAGCCAAGCCGATCCGGGGGCCGAGCACGGACAGAATCACGTCAAGTTTTGGGCGATGGATCGCCAGCGGCACACCGTAGAGGCGTGCCGCCAAATGGGGCAACAGGGTCATGGGAATCCTTCAGGCAGACGGTGAGTCGCCGGTTTGAGTGGTGTCTGCAGCGTTCTTGTTCGGCTCGGCGCTTCCGCCGTCCTTGGAGGTGCGGCGCGGGTCGGAGTCGAAGATCAACCCGAGGTCGTCGGCGCGCTGGTTGTCGGCGGCGATCTCGCGGTCAACGTCTTCGGCGTCGTAGCCAAAGGCGGAAATGGCTTCCGAGCGGCTCATCAGCCCGGCGCGGATGGCCAGCAGCATTGCCTTGAACTCCTTCTCGGGGTCGACCCACTGCCAGCCCTGGGGAATCCACTTCACCTGCAGGTACTGGCGGCGACGGGCTGGGCCGCCACGAGCGAAGCCGGGAGCTTCGATTGCACCGGCAAGCACGGCCTGCTTCATCCACGCGGCCCACACCGGACGGCACATCTGATGCACAAGAACCCCGTGCTGCACCATCTCGCAGCGACGCCGGAACTCCAGCATCCCGGCGCGAATGGACGAGTAGTTCACGCCTGTGAGGTCGCCGGTCAACTGCTCGTAGGTGACGCCGATGGCAGCGGCGACCGCACGGAACTGCGTGCGCAGGAACTCGCCATACGAGCCACCGACATCGGCTGGGTCAGAGAACTTGATGTCCTCGCCGGGCTCCAATATCTGCAAGGTGCCCGGCTCCAGACCGGCCAGCGCGATGCCATCGCCATCGGCAGCACCTTCGCCCATCAGGTTGTCCTCCGGGTTCTGTCGTGTGACAAAGCCAGCGAACATCGCGGCGGTCTTCTTGCGCACCAGTTCGGCGTCGTCGTACTGGTCGAGTTCGTTGAGCTTGACCAGGGCCCGCGACAACCACGGCTCGCCCCGGATCTGGCCGGGACGCAGCACGCGGAACAGGTGGATGACTTCCTTCGCATCGATGCGCACCGTGTCCATCCCGCCCTGGCCCGACATCGGAGCCAGCCGACCGTCTTCGGGGTGCGAGCGGTACAGGTGGTAAGCAACGCGCCGCCCGAGGCTGTCGAATTCGATGCCAGAGCGCACCACGTTGCCCGAAGGCAGATCGAGGTTGAGGCTGATTGGCAGATGCTCGGGCTCCAGCAATTGAAGCTGCAGAGGAACAACCAGTCCGTCCTCCGGGCGACGCGGGCGCAGCCGGATCAGGCATTCACCGCCTTCGAGCATCGCGCGGCAGGCTAGTGCCTGCAGGCCATAGAAGTCGGTCTGACCTGCAGCGTCGGCTTCCTCCGTCCAGTCACGCCACAGCGCCTGCACGTCGGTCTTGAAACGCTCGTCTGCTGCCAGACTCTGCGGCTTGATGCCGGTGCCGACAGCGTTGGACACGAAGGCCTCGATCCCGGCCTGCGCCCAGGCATTGCGGCGCACGAGGTCGCGGCTCTTGATGCGCAGTTCAGTGTTGGTCGCCAACATCGCGGCGACCGCGCCGGGGTTGCCGGGCATCCACGCCAGCGAACGGCGGCCACGGCCAGCCGCTTCGTGGACGGGTGGCTGGCCGAACAGGCTTCGGATCTTCGAATACCAGGCCATCAGAACCCCTTCGAGGTCGTGACCCGGATCTGGCGCGGCGCACCCGGCCATAGACCGGTGGCGGCTGCCTGTTCCAGGATGCCGCGCTTGACCTCGCGGATCGCGGCCTTCAGTTCATCGACCGAGCGGTACTCGACGGTCTTGTCGCCGAAGCTGACGCGGCGTTCGCCCTTGGCGAGCGCGGTCTCCAATGCCTGGAGTTGGACTTCTGTGTAGGCCATCAGCGGTACACCACGAGGTTGATTTCAGAGGAGTCGTCAAATGACGCCGCAGCCGTCGCACAGGAGATGTCAACGTACTGCGCGGTCTTGAGGTCAGAGCTAGCGCGCACGATGGCTACGCGCTGCTGGCCGGTGTTGGTGCTGCTGCGGGCGAGCGCCGTCCAGCAGTAATTCGCATCCGGCATCGCTACCGCGAAGTGCACGCGGTACCGGCCAGCCGCCGTGCGCACCACGCTGGCGACGTTGAGCGCGCTGGCAATCACGACTTGACCGCCCACGTAGCCGAAGCTGACCCAAACCCGGGCAACGCCGGGATGGGTGGCGTCGATCTTGGTCTTGACCTCGAAGCCAATGCGCGCCGCCAAGGCGGCGATGCTGGACGCAAGACTCATCAGGCCAGCGCCCCGTCGAAGATCACGACGAAGTCGGTATCGGTGTTGCCAACGTCGCTGGCCGCGACCGCCCCGATGTTGGTACGGGCCTGCAGCTGCTCGGCTACGGTCAAGGTCTGCGCCGCGTCGAAGCGAACACGGAGATTGACCGCAGCCAGAATCGCATCTAAACCGCTGGTGCCGTTCTGCAGCGCCTGCTGGATTTCCACCAGGGTGTCGTAGGCGGCGTCGGCACCACCCAGAATGTCGGCCTTGAGCGCGTCCAGCAACGACACGATCTTGTTCGACGAGTAGGTGCTGGTGGTGGCGATCTGGTTGTCATCGATGGCCATCGCGGACAGAACCGCTGCCTTGAGCTCGTTGATGGCAGCGACCAGACTCGACTTGTCGTTGGTGGACAGGCTGGCCAGACTGCCTGCCGTCGCACGGACGTCGTTGAACTCCTGAGCAACCCGGATGACCAGGCTCTCGATACGGGTGGCAAGACTCATGAAAACTCCTCTGAAAATCAGGACAGCCAGCGGCTCTTGATGACGCGCCGCCGTGATGGGGTTGCAGAAACAGAAAGGCCACCTCGTTGGGTGGCCTCGTCTGGGTCGAATGCTTGAATCGGGGGCGGCTCATCCGGTGGCCGTTCCATCCCGAGTTGCCGCTCCAATTCGCGCCAGTGGCGTTCCTCGAAGCGATCCAGGCCCGCCGCCGATGCGGCCGCGCGGGCGTACACGTAGCAGTCGAGCGCTTCATTGCGCTCGCGCATCTTTTGCCACTCGCGCACCGGGAAGCCGTTGCGGTCGCGGCGGGTAATCAACTGTTCGGCGCAGAGCTGCTGGATGAACTCCGCGTCGATCTTGGGCAGGTGGACGAACCCCGTCGGGTAGACGGTGGTCACGCCGTCCTCGCTGACGTCCGCGCCCTTGCGCAGGTTGTTGTAGAACTCCAGCTTGGCGATGCCGACCGCCACCGAGAACACCTTGATGCCCCGGCGCAGCTTCTTGCCGCCTTGCGAAACATCGATGGCCGTCGGCGTGCCGATCAGGGCTGCGCCGCGCGGCACCCCCTTCACGGGCATCACGCGCGGGTCGCGGCAGGCGCGCACGAAGGCGTAGGCCTCCTGCGTCGCAAAGCCAGTGTCCAGGGCGAAACGGGCCAGCGGCATCGCCGCGCCCGAGGCGTGCGTCCAGTTCTCGGCAAGCAACTCGGCGAGTCGCTTCCACACCGCGTCGCGGGCGGTGTCGCCCATCAGCACGCGGTGTTCGACCAGCCAGGACTCCTTGCCACGCCCGAACGCCCAGATGGACGCCTCGATGCGATCCTTCTGCACGTCGGCAGCGCCCACCAGGAGCAATCCACCCGGTGGCACCGTGCCGATCCGGTATTCCTCGCGGCGCTCGACCAGCCGTTGCCAGTCGGGGGCTTCGCCTTCCTCGACCCAGGTCTCACCCAGTTCGGTGTTCTTGAAGGTCTTGATGGCGGCCGCCGACCCCGACTCCTTGTTGACCGAGCTTTCCCACGCGGCGGCAATGTCGCGCCAACCGCGCCAGCCGACCGGGCTGTAAAGCGACGACAGGTGAAACCCCGCCGTCTTGCCCGTGCCATCGCTGATCATCGCGCGCCATTCGCCGTGCTCCAGCATCCAGGTCTTGTGGTGCTCGGCAATCGACTCGTCGCACGATTCGCAGATGTACGCCGCCGTGTCCGGTTGACCCTTCTCCCATCGCAACTGCTCGAAGCGCAGCCACTGGCGATGCGAGCAATGTGGGCACGGCACGAAGTAGCGGCGCTGGTCACTGGCTTCGTACTCGCGCTCAATGGCCGACGCCCCCGAGATCGTCGGCGTCGACACGATGAAAATCTTGCGCCGAGCGAAAGTTCGCGTGCGCGCTTCGGCCAGCGAGATCGCATCGCCTTCACCCTCGACGTCCAGCGGATAGCCGTCGACCTCGTCGAGGAACAGATACCGCACCGGCATCGAGCGCAGTCCGACCGCGCTGTTGGCCCCGGTCATCACCAGCACACCGCCCCGGAACTCCTTGGCCAGGATGGTGTTGCCCGAGTCGCGAGAGCGCGCCGGGGAGATCAGTTCGCTCAGCGCCGCCGACTCCTCGATCAACGGATCGATCCGCTGCTTGGAATTGCGCTTGGCCATATCCACCGTCGGCCATACCGCCATCATCGGCCCCGGCGCGTGGTGGATCACGTAGCCGATCCAGTTCGAGCCCATCTCGGTCGCACCGAGCTGTGCGGCTTTCATGAACACCACGCGCTCGACTGGCGAGGTCGGCGACAGGCAGTCCATGATGGCCTTCAGGTAAGGCGTGCGGCTGGTACGCCAGCGCCCGGGCTCGGCGGACGCCTTGCTTGAAAGCATCCTGTGGCGATCCGACCATTCGGACACCGAAAGCAGAGGATCAGGTGTGAGCCCTTCGCGCCACGCGCGCTCGATTTCGGCAGCGCCGTCGTATTCAACATCCAGCATCAGTCCACCCGGGGCCGCAGTTCGCCAAGTTCCTGCAGGTGCTCACGTACCGCCGCCTCCAGGGCGACGTGCATCGTGTGCGGATCGATATTGAGCTTGGCCGCCATCTGCGCCGAGATGCGCGCGGGCCAGTTCAGCCACGCATCGCGCTCGGAGCGCGCCAGCTTGAAAACGTGGGCGATGGCCTGCGGCCGATCCACCAACTCGCCCTTCAGTCGGGCCAGACGCACCTTGTTGGTCTGCGCCTTGACCACCTCGTTGACCGTGCGCGCCTGAAGCAAGGACGCGCCGCCAGCAGGTAAGGCGGCAGGCCCCTCACCGGCAACACCCGAACCGCCCTCCGGTACGGCGGCCTTTACAGCCTTGGCTCGCGTTCCGGACTTCGGCATATCGGAGTTGCGAGCCCACTCGCGATCAGCACGGTCGGCATCAATGGTGCCGTCGGCCTCCGGCGTGATCCGACCTGCGCGAATTGCCTTGTGAACAGCGGTGTCGGTCACACCACGGTGACGGGCGTAAGCGCGAATCGAAATGCCCATTTTGAGAACCGGTTACCCCTTCAATCATTTTTTCGACATTCACTCGAAATCAGCTTGGCTTCTCTCTGGAACAGCGCGTTCATACGGACGTCATCAACACCATCAAAGGAAGCAGCAATGAGCAAGTTCGAACAACTCCTGACCCAGATCGCACAAAACAAGCTGGGCATTGAAACCCTGGAAACCCGCAAGTCAGACAGCCTCGACTTCCACGACGTGGCGGTCTGGTGCCTGCGCGACGCCCTGGAGGCCGCGTTCAACGCAGGCGTCGAACAAGGCCGCAAGGCGGCGAAGTCGGACGCGGCCAACAGCTGATCAAGAACCTTCGAAGCCAAGCAGAAAACGCTTGGCTTCACTCCCGAACAGCGCGTTCATCACGTCACCCCATCAACCCCTTGCACAAGGAGAAGCAAATGACCACCACCCAACTGACACCCGCCCAGCACGCGATCCTCGCCTACGCCCTCGAACACACTGGCGGCAAGATCGATTGGTTTCCCGAAAACATCAAAGGCGGCGCACGCAAGAAGGTGCTCGACGGCCTGTTCAACCGCGCCCTGATTACCTCCAACGGCACCCACTGGTTCGTTGCCGCCAAGGGCTACGACGCGATGGGGCGCGAACGACCTGCACCTGCGCCAGTGACCGCCGACTCCGAACTCGACGCAGCCGTGACGGCAGCCGAGGCCACGTGGGCGCAAGAAAAGGCGGTCGCCAAGCCCCGCACCCGCGAGAACAGCAAGCAGGCCACCGTGATCCAGATGCTGCAGCGCCCCGAGGGCGCAACCGTGCAGCAGATCTGCCAGACCACCGGCTGGCAGGCGCACACGGTGCGAGGCGCCTTTGCCGGGGCCTTCAAGAAGAAGCTCGGCCTGACCATCGTCTCGGACAAGGCCCAAGGTGGCGAGCGGGTCTACCGGATCGCCGCAGAAGCCTGATCGACACGCCAACACCCAGGAGAACATCCATGAGCACCATGACCATCACCATCGAACGCACGCCTCGCACCCTGCAGTTTGGTGACACCACCTTGCAGGTCGAGGAGTTGAGCCTCCGATTGCCGTTTGCCCGCAAGCCTGCCGACTTGGACGAAGTTGGCGGCCTGGGTCAGACCAAGGTTTACGTCACCGAGACGAAGGAACTCACCGTCGACGAGTTCGATGCCTTTGCCCGCAGCCTGTTGGTATCGCGCGACTGGCTGCGTGGCAAAGGTGGCGGCACCGGCGACGGCTATCTCTGCGTCGAGGTCACCGCACCGGGTCGCCCCTACCTTTACGTGAATCCAGAGGGCGGCGACTACGCACGCTACGTAGCCCGTCTCGGGTGATCGAAATAGATTGAGAAAGAAGCCAAGAACAACTTGGCTTCTCAATCGAACAGCGCGTTACTACGGGTGTCGCAACGATCAACCCCAAGGAGCCAGAGATGAATACCAGCCAACAGATCCCCGCCACCCAGAACGAAGCCTGGGGCTTCTGGGGCACGATGAACGAACACGCCATCGCCGCGTGGCCCCTGGCGATGACCGCCATCTCGGACGCCACCAGCCAGCCCCTCGAATCAGTCCAGGTCTTCCTCGACAGCCGCCACGGACGCCACTTTGCGGACGATGTGCAAAACGGGCTGTACGGGGGCCAGACCCTGGCGGACGCGATCACCGCCGCCACCCAACAGTGGATGGGCTGGACGATTGGCCGCCAGACCAGCAAGCAGTACGGCATCCCGCGCGGCCTGCCTTACCTGACGGGGTTCGTGATTCATTGCGAGATCGCGGAAGAGTCGCTCGCCGCCTGATCATCGAACAGCGCGCCATCTGACTCACGGGTGGCTTGCTTGCCAGTCCATTCCTGCCAGCGGCGCACGATCACGTCCGCGTACTTCGGGTCGAGCTCGATCAGCCGTGCCAGCCGTCCTGACTTTTCGGCGGCGATCAGTGTTGTGCCGGAACCACCGAAGGGATCGAGCACCACGTTGCCGGGGCGGCTCGAATTGCGAATGGCGCGCTCGACCAACTCCACCGGCTTCATCGTCGGATGCAGGTCGTTCTTCTGCGGCTTCTTGATGTTCCATACGTCGCCCTGGTCGCGGTCGCCGCACCAGTGACGCTGCGCGCCCTCGGGCCATCCGTACAGGATTGGCTCGTACTGGCGCTGGTAGTCGGCCCGGCCCAGCGTGAAGGTGTTCTTGGCCCAAATGATGAACGTCGACCACTTTCCACCGGCGGCACGGAACGCTGCCTGCAGCACATCCAGTTCGCTGGACGACATCGCCACGTAGATGCCGCCCCGGCAGTTCCCGATGGTCGGCGTCAGCGCCGCCAGCAGGAAGTCGTAGAAGCCGTCGCCGAGGTTGTCGTTCAGGATTGCGCGATCCTTGCCCCGCATCTTGTCCTTGGCGCTGTTGGCGTAGTTCACGTTGTACGGCGGGTCGGTGAAGACCATATCCACCGGCTCGCCATCGAGAACCCGGTCGTAGCTCTCAGCCACGGTGGAGTCGCCACACAGCAGACGGTGGCCGCCCAGCAACCAGATGTCGCCCGGGCGCGAGACGGGTGTCTCTGACACGTCGGGCACCGCATCGTCATCTGTTTCGCCTTCGCCATCCGGCTCGTCGCCCGCCATCAATTCGGCAAGCGCATCGGCATCGAAGCCGGTCAGCGACACGTCAAAGTCGTCATCCTGCAGTGATGCGATCTCGATGCGCAGCATCGCGTCATCCCAGCCTGCGTTCTCGGCAATGCGGTTATCCGCGATAACCAGTGCCCGGCGCTGCGTCGCGCTCAGATGATCGAGCACCACCACCGGCACCACCGCCAGCCCGAGCTTCTGCGCAGCAGCAAGCCGTCCGTGACCAGCGACGATCACACCGTCGCTACCGGCGAGGATCGGGTTGGTGAATCCGAACTCGGCAATCGACGCAGCGATCTGCGCCACCTGATCGTCCGAGTGGGTGCGCGCATTGCGGGCATAGGGCAGCAGCTTGGCGGTCGGCCACTGCTCGATCTTGTCGGCAAACCACGAGGCGGTCATTGCGCTACCTCCGTGGTGGCCAGACGTTCACTGGCGACGTGATCGAAGGATTGGTCGGTGACCAGCAGCGTGACGGGCACACCGGGGTGGTTCTGCTGGAAGCGCTTGATGGCGACGTCCACGTACTCCGGCGCGATCTCCACGCTGCGACACACGCGCCCCGTGCGCTGCGCGGCCAGCATCGTCGTGCCACTGCCACCGAAGGGCTCGAACACAACGTCGCCGATGTCCGAGTAGGCCTCGATCACGAACTCCGGCAGCGCCACCGGGAACACGGCCGGGTGGTCGATGTCCTGACCGATCTTGCCCTTGTGGCGCATCACGCGGATCACCGAGTCGGGAATCCGGGTGTCCTGCGTCGGCTGCCCCTTGTGCGTCCAGCCGCCGACCTCGCCGTCCTTGCCGCGCATCGCCGTGGATGAGCCATCGGCGCGCAGATGCGATTCCTGGCCCGCGTGCTTGCAGGGCACGATCTTGTTTGGCTTGCGGCTGGCGCGGTTGAAGTGAAACACGAACTCGAAGCTCGGGGCGAAGCGGCCCGCCCAGTCACCGGGCATCCCCGGTCCCTGATCCCAGACGTACCAAGCGAAGCGCCGCCAGCCCTGCGCGCGCATCCAGCCAAGCCACGCATCCCAATACGGGATGACTTCGTTGTCGCGGTGGATCAGCCCGAGGTTGACCAGCACCTGCCCGTCGTCGGCCATTGGCACCTTGGCGAACACGCCGCGCATCAGGCCATCCCAATCGTTGATGCCGCTGGAGGTGTAGTCGCGCTGGTTGCCATAGGGCGGTGAGGTGAAGCACAGCCGGGCCGAATCGTCCTGCATCAGCGTGGCGACTACGGCCGTGTCGGTGGCGTCGCCACAGATCAGACGATGGGAGCCAATTGCCCAGACATCGCCGGTGCGGGACACTGGTACGACCGGCGCATCGGGCACATCGTCAGCAACGTCCGACTCGTCGGCATCGGGCTCCTGATCGACGTCATCGGTTTCCACCTCGTCAGCGAGCAAGGCCTCGATCTCGGCATCCTCGAAACCGGTCAACGCAAGGTCGTACCCGGCCTCGGACAGCTCAGCCATTTCCAGCGCCAGCATCTCCTCGTTCCAACCGGCGTCGAGCGCCAGCCGGTTGTCAGAGATGACGTAGGCACGCTTCTGCGTGGGCGAGAGGTGTGCCAGTTCTATCACCGGCACCTGATCCAGCCCGAGCTTGCGCGCGGCGGCCAGACGACCGTGGCCCGCAATGATCCCGTTGTCGCCGTCCACCAGCACCGGATTCGTCCAGCCGTACTCGACGATGCTGGCGGCGATCTTGGCCACCTGCTCGTCAGTGTGCGTGCGTGGATTGCGGGCGTAGGGGATCAGCGCCTCGACCTTGCGGTACTCGACGTTGAGCGTGTTCAGAATCGATTCCTCAAATAGAAAGCCCGCCGACGGAAAACCGTGGGCGGGCTCGTGATGGGTGCGGACTGGGGCGGGTGCAAACTGCAAACCCTGCAAACCTTGGTTTGCAGTCGGACGCTAGGCGAATGCCGCGCTCGCGCCCCCCGCATTGCGATTTGGGAAGGAAGGACCCCTTTTGCCTGGGCCCATCGCCTCAACCGTCACCGCTGTCCAGAAGATAGCCGAAATACTACCCCCGACCGGGCTGTTTTGTTGCAGGGCTTCCGGGCCTCGAAACGGACAAGCAAGGCAAAGCAGGGACCAGCGCGGCAAGCATTACCCTAAATTGCCCACGTTTTTGGAAAGCAACCGCACGCCTTCGCTGTTGAGGTTCGCAGCCACGATCTCCATTGCCCTCTGCCAACGCCGCCACGCCGTCGTCCGGTCGCAGGCAAAGCGAATCGTGATGTCCCTCCAGCCGTAGCGCTTGGCCCGCATCCACACGAGGTGGCGCTGCTCAACCTCGAGCCACTGCACCCAGCGCATCGTCTCCAGCATCCGGTCGATGGCCTCGGGGCTTGGAGGGAAGGGTCGGTACATCTTCTCGTCGGCAGCAAAGGCTTCCCACTCCTTGCGAACGAAGGCGGGCCAGCAGTTGAAGTAGCCTTGCACACGCACAGGGGGCAGACGTCGTCCGGTGGTGGCGGCCTCTTCGAAGCGTACTGCAACGTCGTCAGTTGTCCACTCAGCCATGACGTGTCCCTCCTGGCCCGTACAGGCGTTCACCAATGCGTCGCACGATCTCGCGTTCGATGAAGTCCAGACGGTCGTCGGACGCGTTGACCACCAGGATGTGTTGATCACGCCAGCCACGTTCCTTGATGGCGTCCAGATCCGTGGCTTGCGGCTGCAGCCGACCAAGGGGGCAGCGGTATTGGGGTGTCGGCACCTTCACGTCACACCTCCTGTGTCTCGATGGCCCAATGCAGCAGGGCCAGCGCGTCGGCCTCGTTGTCATCGACAGGGGTGTGACCACGTTCGCGGACGGACGTGATCATTTCGTCCTTGCCCGCATTGCCTTTGCCGGTCGCGTGCTTCTTGATCGTGCCAACCGGAACGCCCTGGTAAGGGATGTTGTGATGCTCACACCACGCGGTCAGGTGCCCCATGAACCCACCGTAGGCGTGCGCCGCATCAACGCCCGCGTGCCGTCGAACTTCCTCGAAGAAAACCGCGTTGATGTGATTGCTGGCCGAGAGGAGTTCGTTGAGCCAGCGCTTGAATCGAAGGAATCGCATTCCGCCGCCTTCGAATCGCTGCGGCTTGAAGTGCTCCGTGCCGCTGGTGATGGTGCCGTCCAGGTGCTGCAGAGCCCACCCGGTGTGTGTGCCCAGATCAAGGGCCAGGATTGTCGTGTTCATCGTCTTTACTCCGTGTTGGGTGGGCGAGTGACGGATGCGACGGGTTGTCAGGACAACGTCCTTTATGTGCGCGCACGTGTAGCGCGTCAATCAGGAAACCCGTCAAATCCGTCACTCGCCCGGATTGGTCAGTCATCGCGGTAGGGGTATGCGTGGCTGTACGGCTTGGGCCTGAGGGCGATGCCCGCGATGGCGCGAGCCCCTCCGGTCAGCCGACATTTCTCGAACTTGCGAGTCGCCATCAGCTCCGAGAAGCGCTTGACCGAGCCCACGTACTCGCCCGCGCGCTCGGCCCATTCGCGCCAGTCGGCGAACAGTTCAGAGACGCCTTCACGGTGGGACTTGGCCAACAGACAGCGTTCTTCGATCCACTGCCCGAGCGCGTCCTCGGCCTCGAAATACTCCTCGGTCGCCGACACCACGCTGGCGGGCGGCTTCAAGCCCTGGCGTTGCCAACGGCTGCAGCCCTCGACGGCCCACGCCAGAATCCCATCGCGCTCCTTGAGCAGCTTCTCGGTCAGCCTACCGTCGCGGCGCTCGGGCGGGATCGTCACCGTGAACGGGATCAGGTGAAGTCGGCGCTTCATCGCCTCGTCGACATTGCGGATCGACGGCTTGTGATTGCCCGCGATCACCAACTTAAACTGCGGCAGATACTCGAAGAAGTCCTGGCGCATGAAGCGCGCGGACACCTTGTCGCCGCCCGTGATGGCCTTGACCTTGGACTCGTTCCAGCGCCGCCCTTGCTCGGTTTCGATGGATGACACGAAGCGTGCGCCGCGCAGCCCTGCGAGATCGGTCGGGTGCCGGTCGTTGCGCGCCTCCATGAACGTGTCCATCGGCGCGTTGGCCGCGTAGTCGCCCAGGATGGTGGTCAGCACGTTGACGAACACCGACTTGCCGTTCGCGCCTGTGCCGTACAAGAAGAACAGCGCGTGTTCGCTGGTGACGCCCGTCAGACAGTAGCCAACCATCAGTTGCAGGTAGGCCATCAGATCGGCGTCGCCACCGGTGACATCCGTGAGGAAGGCTCGCCACGTCGGGCAGGCGCTGTCCGGATTGCCCTGTGGCGTGGCCGTGGTCACCTTGGTCATTCGGTCATCGCGCCGGTGCGGGCGCATCCGGCCCGTGCGCAGATCGACCACGCCACCAGGGGTGTTCAGCGCCCAGATATCGGCGTCCCATTCCTCGGCGGTGGATGCGTGCTTCGGGTCGGAGCGCGCGATCTTTTCAACCGACGAGATCGTGGCGGAACTGGCCAGCTTGCCCTTGAGCCTCGGCGTGTCCGCTTTCAGCGAGGCGTTGCGGCAGATGCCCCTGGAGAGATGCGACACGTAGAGCACCTGATCGGGATTCCAGCGCACACCCGTCCAGACCAGCCACTTGCCCCAAAGGGCACAGTAGCGCCAGTCTTCGCCATAGCGGCGGGTGAAAGCGCTGGACAGGCCATCCTCGGTCGTCCAATCAATGCCCGTCAGCAGGTCTGGCGAAGGTGCTTCCTCCACCGAGCGCATCACCGGCATCCGCTCGCCGACGGCCAGAAAGCCACCGACATCGAAGCCTTCGGGAATGGCGTCGGCGGCGTCCCACCCCTCCGGCTTGTCGTCGGGCGGCATGAGGATGGCGACCGAGGTCGCGCCTGCGTGCAAAATCGCTTGCGAAGCCCGGTCGGCATAGTCCCACCCCGGCGCATCGCGGTCGGGCCAGATCAGAACCGTTTTGCCAGCCAGTGGTGACCAGTCGGTCTTGTCGACCGGGGCATTGGCACCGTGCATAGCCGTGGTGGCCACCACGCCGCTGGCGATCAATGCCTGCGCGCACTTCTCGCCCTCGACCAGGACGATGTGGCTTGCCGCAGCAAGGCCGGGCTGGTTGAACAGCGGGCGCGGCTCGGGCGGGGCCATCTTGCGGCGTTTGGCGTCCCACGGTCGGAATTCCTTCTTGCCACCCGGTGGGTCATAGCGGTAGACGACGGCGATCAGCTTGCCAACGGCATCGAAGTAGTCCCACTTCGCCGTAGCCGGGCCGAGGTCGTCGACCGGCGCTTCCTTCTTCGTTTTGCGCACCGGCACCGACCGCGACCGCCCGAGCAGGTCAGCAGCGGCATCCAGCACGCGGGGAAAGTCGCTGTGAACGTTGATGCCGCAGTAGCCGCCGATCAGCGCATAGATGTCGCCGCCTGAGTTGTCGGCACGATCCGTCCACAGACCGGCCTTCTCACCTTCGAGCACCACCTCGAGGCTGTCACCTGGACTGCCGAGGATGTCGCCGATCAGGAACTTGCCACGGCGCTTCTTGCCAGCCGGAAACATCGTGGTCAGCACCGACTCCAGTCGCGCCAGCAGATCTGCGCGAATCTCGTCTCGTTCAGACTCCCTGTTGTGCTCCGCAGGTTGGGTTGTGTCGTTGAAGTCGATCATTCGGCTCCCTCGACAGGTGCGTCCGCATCCTGAGCATCACGGCCCTGAACGGCGGTGCTGCGCGTGGCCCACGCAGAGAGTTCGGACAGGCGGTAGCGCACCAGACCGCCCATCAGGTAGTGCGGAATCCGGTACTTGGTGCGCATCGCGTGGTCGGCGAACCAGTAGTACGGCAGGCGCAACGCGGCGGCCGCCTGCTTGGCATCGATCATCGGCTCGATGCCGGTGGCCGGGGTGTTGTTGTCGGTCATGCTTGTGTTCTCCAGCAGCGGTCTTGCCACGCGCACATCCGGCACTCGAAGTGGGTCGGGTCATTGAAGGCGCGCGGCAGGAGTTCGCCTGCTTCGGTGGCCGTGATGACCTTCACCGCCCGATCTGACATGCGCTGGGCCAGGGCTGCGTCAAAGAGCACGGCCTCGGTGTAGATCTCCATCGTGTCGGCGTTGAGCGCCGTGAAGATCGCCGGGTGCTCGTGCAGTTCGAGATAGGCTTGGTAGATCGCCACTTGCGCGGCGTAGACGGGCTTGGCCACGGCGAGCCGGTTCTTCTCCAGCTCGCGCCAGGACTTCATGCCCAAGCACTTGTTTTCCCAGAGCGCCGGGTAGGCAAAGCCCTCCGGGCCATCGACGATGACACCGTCGATGTGGCCCTGCAGACGGCCATCAGCCACGGAGAAGCCAAACTGCTCGCCATCGGCCCTGCGGGTACGCAAGTCGAAACCGGCGTCGCGCAGCCACGCGACCATGCAGTCCTCCATGACGTGGCCGCGCTCGAAGATGCGCAGCATCCGGCCCGGGGTGTCCCGGCCGTGATCGACGGGAGCCTTGGCGTACTCAAACTGCAGCGCACGCTCGCAGGCAGCGCCCAACCGCGAGGCACCAAGATACTGGCGCTCGGACTGCTGGGCTCGCGCCCGCTGCATCCCGGCGTCGACCAGCGCAGTGATCTGGCCCGAGATGCTCGAAGTGGAGTTGAAGTCCATCATGGCTTCTTCCCCTTCGCTTCTTCCCAAGGCAGGTCGTCCTCCAGATCCGCGAACGGATTGGCTGCACTCGGTGTCATGGGGTCGGGCGTTGGCGGCATGCCGCGCACGGGCGGGTACTTGCTTGTCTCGTGGTGCTCAACCATCGCCTCGGTGTAGCAAGTGACGATGGCGTCGATCACCTGCAGCGCCTCCGCTTCGGAGTAGTTGCCCAGCGGTTTGGTGAAGCCGATCTCGCCCGCCGCCTCGCCGAAGGACTTGAGGCACTTGCGCATCGCGGCCAGCTCGATATCAGAGGGATCGATCATGGTGACCCCCTTGATGTCGCTGCGACCATCCTTGGCGCGCAGCCAGTTGCCGTACATCGCGTGGAACGCGGATTGGCAGCGCTGCGAGCAGAACACCCAGTCGATGGGGTAGCGCCGGGGATCGCCGATACCGTGTCGGTTGTCGGTGTGACCGAATCCCCGGGCCTGTCGTTTGCAGACCCAGCATTTCACGCCCCCTCCTCAAAGTCTTCGGCCAGCAGCGCCAGCTGCAGCGCGCCGCCAGCGAAGGCCGCTTCACAGCGGCGGTCGAAGTCGCGGTAGCAGGTCGAGCTGCGCGCAATGGCGGTGACCGCGTGAATCTGCGTTTCCAGACGGGCGAGGCCCTGATCGGACAGCCACTGGTGGTGCTTCTGCGAGATGCCCTTGCGGGCGCGAATCTCGTCGATCAGCGTGGCGGGCAGCACCGGGCCGTAGACCCAGCGCTGCGTGATCTGACCGACAACGTGGGGCGGGTTCTGGTCGTGGCCCTGGTACTTCCAGCCGAACAGCCGGTAGATGGCGCGGTAGTAGTCCGGGTGGAAGCGGCGCTCCCACGAAGAGCACGACTGGCGCAGCAGCTTGGAGATCAGTTCCTGCAACGCCTCAGGCGCACGGTGGTACTGGTAGCCCGTCGCCTCGTCGATCAGCGCGACCTCGCCGGTGGTGGCCAGCGCGCGCATGATCTTAAGGCAGTTGGGCACGATGCCCTGGCGGGCCTTGTGCAGCGTGCCATTGATGGCGGCGCTCACCACTGCGGACGCGACGTCCGCAATGATTCCGGCAGGGAAGAACTGTGCCTGCCGCCCTGACGGCAACAGAATCGGCTCACGAGTTTTCTCCAATGCCGACAAGGAGTTAGGAGCGAAGTCGGCAAGAAACCGGGCAAATCGGCCACCCTTGTGCGTCTCGTGGAAACCCAGCAGCTTGGCCAGTTGGCGACGAACGTAGCCACGCTCGCCGCCCTTGAGGACGACGGCCTCGCATTGCAGATCGCCGAAGCGCACGACGCCGTAGTGACTGGCAGTGAGGACGGATGCATTCATAGCCGTCTCCTCACTGAGCCCAGGACGGTTTGCCCGTCACTGGTGCCCGTTGCGGGGTGGGCGCGGAATAGGCCGGGGCCGCCTGCGCGGGAGCGCCGGAGTTGCCACCGCCCGGACTGCCCTTCGGCGGCACACCTTTCAACTTGGCGTAGTCGGGGTGGTCGGGCTCGACTGCCAGCTTGACCACGTTGCGGTCTTGACCCTTCGCGTCCTTCTCGATGTCGACGCGCGCCAAGAACTCCAGACCGTCCAGTTCGGCGAAGCCATTGATGCGGCGCGCGGCGGCGGCCTGTGGGCTGTTGTCCTGCGGGTGGACGTTGCGGGCGCTGTTGAGCGCGGCCCGGATGAAGCTGCGCCCCATCTGGCCCCAGGTCGGGCCTTTCTTGGAGAGCAGGCCGACGTTGCTCCACATCTTGCGCTTGGCATGATCGCCAGCGGTGACCACAAACTCAGCGGCCAGATAGATGGAACCGGTCTCGAACGATTCGGTGGCGTAGCCGCCACCCCAGCCTTGCTCGGGGTCGTCATAGCCACCCGGCTTGATGGTCATTCGCACCGGCACGACGGTGCCCTTGGGTATCAGATCGAAGCCGGATTGCTGAGAGTCGGCGTCGTTGAAGTCATTCCATGCGGTCATTGCGATTACTCCTGAGATTCGATGTGTGCGGGGTTGGCGGCGCTGGCTGGCGCGGGCACAGCGCCCGCGCACTTGTCGATCAGCGCGCCGAGATGCGGCGGCTCCAGCAGGTCGAGACGACCGCTGCGGTCTTTGGCCGGGAAGCCGTAGGGATTGACGGTGTGCGTGATGAAGGCGCGGTAGGAACTGCCGTCCTCGGCCTTGATCTCGGCCAACGTCACGACCTCATCGACGATGCCGGGCAGCTCCAGGCTGGTCTTGCTGCCTTCGATCTGCGGGACGAACACCTTGCGATTGAAGTCATCCAGTCGCTCATCGAGGATCGCCACGAACACCACGTTCTTGCCACGGGCGTGCTGCAGGTGGGTCAACGCGCCGATCATTTCCTGGCCGAGCAGCCCGTAGGCCGCGCGCAGATCGGGCTTGCCGGAACGATCACTGACCGCCCCGGGCTGCGTCTTGCACCACGCAAAGCACTGGCGAGACAGTTGCGTGATCGAGTCAAGGAAGAAGGTCTGGTAGCGACCAAGCTGCGTCGCATCGCCAAACTTCTCGATGACGTGGTCGTAGTGCGCCTGCGAGAACGCGCTCTCCGGCGGCAGCGACTTGTCCGGGCCTGCGAGGAACACGAAGAAGTCGCGGCTCTCGGGCCAGGACGCCGGGCGGATGGTGTCGCCCGGCCAGTCGGCGACCGCCAAGTCGCCTGCCTCGATGTCAAGGAACAGCGTGGTGGCGGGGTCGAGGTCTTTGAGCCGGGACGTCTTGCCGATGCCGGACTTGCCCAGCATCAGCAGCTTCACGCCCTTGCGCTCGGCCATCCGCTCGACGGCGGACACGATGGGTAGCCTCTTCATGCCTCACCCCCATCGGTGCTCAGGGTGAAGGACGGCTTGCCGGAATCGACCGTGCGGGCGGCCGCGAATTGCTGCTGCAACGCAGGCGGCCAGTTGATGTACCGGGACTCGGACACCGAGAGCTTGACGTCGAGGTAGCCCTCGACCTTCTCGCCCGAGGCCACGATGCGCTCGGCGATTTCGCCCAACTGTTTCTGGTTCCAGCTGACCTTTTTGGGCAGCTCGAACTTGATGTGCATCGGGCCGTCGCTGATGTGGGCGGTACCAAAGTCACGGCCGGATTCACGCAGTGCGACACGGGCCTGCTCGCCGTAGCACTGTTCCAGCGCCGCATCGAACTTGGTGCGAGCCTTCTTTAGCCAGTCGATGGCAGCATCAAGGTTCTTGTCGACCTCGCACTTCTGCTCGGGCGGCAGCGCGGCCAGTTGGCTCACAGACATCTCAGCGATGTCGACGGGGAAGATGGTCAGATCGCTCATGGCCGTCCTCCTCACTGGTACGCACGAGTGAAGCTCGAGTAGCGCGAGACGCGGCGCTCGAAGGCTTCGATTTCGTGCAGGAGGTAGGTGACCCGGCGACCGAGCTTGCAGTAGATCGGGCCGAGCTGCTCTTGACGCCAGCGGCGCAGCGTCTTGACGGAGAGCCCCCATCGGATGGCGAGCTCGTTTTCGTCGAGGGCGATGCAGGTTGCACCGCCGGGATTCATCCGGCTGGGATTCCGACCGGATTCGATTGATGGAACTTGGGTTTGCATTTCGATGTGCCTCCTAGATGAAATGGGCACATCGAAGTCTCCGCACGGGTTTATGGCCCGTGTCTGGTTTGATTTATGGGCGCGTTTATGGGTTGCGTCGCAGGCGGTATTTGCCGCGCTTGACCAATGCGATCACTTCCTCGCGTTCAGCCTTTCCGCCGAACGCGTCATCGAACGACTGGTAGCCGGTATTGGCGATCCTGTTGACCTCGGCCCAGGACACCTCTGGCGCGTTCTTCCCGTCGGCACTCCACATCTGCTTGACTATCTTGGCGCGCTCCGGAGACAACTCACGCGACTCGGTGAAGTGCGGCAGCTTCAGTCGATTGCCTTGGAAGAATTCAACCGGCTCTGGCGCACCGCTGGGCGTGACGTAGCCACGCAGCACCCTGTCGAATGCGTTCGCGTCGAAAACGTCCTGACCGTCGTCCACGCGAACGAACTCGTCCAGCCCGCGCATGACATGGTCACGGGGCAGATCAACGGGATCTCGCAGATGCCGCAACACGATGCCGTCACGCGGCCAGATCGGATCACTCAACACCGAGTTCATCGCGGTAGCAGGAGCACGCTCCCACGCTCTGGCAACGAACACCGGGGCGAAATCGTGTGTGCCAGCGATTCGTACTTCCCCGAGGTGCCACAGGTGGCCCGGCACGCGTTGTCGGCGGTCGGATCGTCGTCGATCTTCGATGCCGATCAAGGACGCCAAGTCGGCGAGCCACGCATCCACCTGGAGGGCATACAGCGCGATGTCGGCAAGAGGCCGCTCAGATATTCGTGACCGCTGCTGGGGACTGCGGTATCGGTACACCGCCGCATCCTGATCGATCTCAACCTCGACTTCCTGCTCCGAATCCAGGACGGGCACCATCACATGGGTAAGGTAGTCCTCTTCCGTGATCCATCGTCGCTGCAGAAAAGCCGGTCTGCATCGCCCGAGCGCGACCGCCCTGACGCGGGAATCGACCCGTGGCAGCCGCTCCAGCACTGCCAGAAAGCTCAGATGTGGCGACATTTCGGTCGCGCCTTCAGAACTCACGGAGCACCCCAATGCGCGTGAGCTGTTCCAGCACGCGCTTGCGGTCATCCTCGGTCTTGCTCTTGTCGTTCAGGCCGTTCGGCGACGTGATTTGTACGGCAACGTTGTGGGCCTTGCGGTGCGGCTGTTTGGCCATTCGGAATACCAGCTTCACCTGCGCCAGCGTGTAGCCCGTGAGGTCGTCGATGCCATAGTCGTCGTAGGCGACCTGATAAATCTGGCGGGCATCACGCCTATCCTTACCGATCAGCATCGTGCTCGACAGATGCTGGATCAGATCACGCCCATTGGCCGCATCGGTGGTTTGCTGCTCGAACGTTCGGGCGACCTTGATCTGCAGGATCGAGATCTTTTCGATGCCCGCCACTCGCTCCTGCTCGATGCGCTTGAGCATCGCCGGTGTCGAGAATCCGAACAGGTCGAACTCGCGCATCGGCATGTCGTTGATCTCCCCGTCGCACGCCAAGACGACATCGCGGAAGATCGTCGCCAGTTCACGGCGCACCTCACGGTCTTCGCAGAACACGCCGAGCGCACCGGTGCCGGGCTCCCAAGAGAAGCTGGCCGACATCGCTGCAGGTTCCTCGTGCTCGACCACCTCACCGTTGGCAACCTGCCGGAAGTGCGCTGTCGACCCGTTGAAGGTTGCAGTCAGGGTGTGCAGGAGCACGGGCGTGACCTCGTCAGAGTCCTTGCCGCCGCAGCGGTCGGCATGCGCGAGATCACGGCGCGTGAACTGCTCGATGATGATTTGGTCGGAAGCCACTTGCGGAAACAGCGCCGAAATGCGCCCGCGCAACACACCCTCAACGTCGGCATCAATGCTCGGCACCACGCCCTTCGGGCCGAGGTAGTGGCTGGAGTAGTTCTCGCTCTTCCACTGCCGATGCATCACCTGCAAGCGCTCGGCGTTGTCGAAGCGCTGATCGCGCTTGGCACCGACCTCCGGAAAATCCTGCCGCAGACAGAGGTGCAGGGCGCGGCTATACCGGTCACTGGGCGTGGCCAAGACGGCAGCGTCGCTGGCGTCTTGGTCGTCAAGGAGGGATTGGACGGCCTGCGTGCCGTACTCGTCATCGAGCAGCACCACGCGCTCGGCCGCACGCTCGATGTGCTGCTGGGCGTCCGAGCCGAGCTTGGCGACGGCGTGGAACATCGCCTTGCGCGACTGCACCGCCAGGATGCCTTTGGCAGCGTCTGTCAGCGCCGCAATTTCCGGCAGCGACGTAGCGCTGGCGCGCTCGACCAGGAGCAAAGCGAGGCCGGGGCGCTTGGCTTTGCGCACCAGGGTCACGAAGTGCTCCATACACGGCAGGATTTCCGGGCCATCGTCCGGTTGGCGGGATCGCGCCTGCTTCGCGGACTGCTGCTGCGCGGCGGTCGGCTGGTTGTGTTCTTGAGCTGTGATTTGTTCGTCCGCTGGCATAGGCAATTTCCTTTACTAAACGAAGTGCGCGATTGCGCGAGTAGTTAACTGAATGGTTCAAAAAAAGCCGACACGCAGTCGGCGGCGGGATGAAGGCTTTGATCAGAAGATCTTGGCCCCCGGCTTGAGAAGGCCATACCGCTCCATCCGCACCTGGATGAACCGCCGGTTGACGCCGAAGCGCTTGGCCACGGCCTTCTGCAAACATTCGATGTCGCCATCAGCCGTCAAGTGAAGACTGGTGCCGGGCAACTCGGGGTCGAGCGACGGGCTGCGATGGATCGTCACGCCGTGTTTCGCAGCCATCTCTTCGACAGCCAGATTCAAGCGCTGGCGCGGCACCAGCAACGATCCCATGAACTCGTTGGCACGCAGCTCGGCGAAGTATTCTTCCTTGGTGGTGTGGCCCGGAATCGCCAGCGAGGGCGTCGCAGCCGCCTCGGCCACGGGCGTGACTTTCGCCAAGTGCTCGACGTCGCGTGTGGTCGTGCGGTAAGCCCGCCGCGCCGCGTCGCTGGGCTCATCGAACAGACCCGGCCCCTTGCTGGCATCGACGATCCATCCTGGCGCATCGAAGATGGCGTGGCCGAGCTCGTGCCCGAGGGTGCTCAGTACCAACTCCTCGCTGGCGTTCACGCCAACCGGTGACACCGACACCATCGCGGTGTCCGGCACGCCAGGATCGTACTCACAGATGCCCAGGACAGGGTTCCCGCGCTCGTCATGCACGACGTCACCGGTGCCCACGAACAGGTCGAACACCACACCATTGATCTTCAGGCCGGAGATGGCGCTCAAGGTCGTGAGCGGGATGGCATCGGCAGCCGGGTCCACCAGTTGCTGGCGGGCCAAGACGGCGATGCCCTCAATCTCGGAGTTCCTGATGTAGCTGGGGCGCTTTCGGTCGCAATGCCGGTAGCCAAGAGTCAACACCGGCATTCACTTGTCCCCCGTCGCTTGCTTGCGATACATCCGTACCAGGCCCCCCACGTCGTCGCGCATGTCTGGCGGAAGGCGGCTGGCCTCAACAAAAGCGTCGTCGACATTCTCGCCAAGGATTTCTGCTGCCTTGCGGATCAGCTCGTCCTTGGGCGGCTTCTCGATGTCGCGCTCTATGCGCGACCAGTAGGCAGGCGAGATGTCCAGCTGCCGGGCGAAGTCATTCATCTGAATGCCCTTCGCCTCCCTCTTCTGTCTGATGTAGGCACCAAATGCCATGTTATGACCCAATTGCGTGATTAGTTAATTGACGTCATCGTATCGAGCAGATCGAAGCCTGTCAACTGTTTCGTTAACGCGCAATACGGTTCCCTGCCAGACAGGCACCGCTGGCCTGCCGGGGCATCGAGGCCGAGCCACCAAATGAGCCCGATTACCCGGAATTGCCATCCGCTTCGGAACATCGCGCACATCATCTGTGACGGTTGCAATTCCTCGGAGCCGTCATGAAGAACCTCGAACTCGCATCTCCCTCAGAGATGTCCGCCAGCGCCCGCGCTGGTGAAATCACCGCCATCCTTGCGGCCGCCATCGTCCGCACCGTCGTCGCAGAAGCGCCAAAACAGAGAGAAGTTGGCCTTGGCTTCCTGCCCGACCAGCGCGTTCATACAACCCCCTATCAACAGGAGAAGTTGTAATGAACGAGAAACAAGCATCAGTCGCCGCGCGGATCGCGGAGCTATCGAGCCTGCCCATCGCCGAGCTGTGGCCAGTGTGGGATCGATACTTCAGCAGCCGCCCCATCAACCCAAACCGCGTCTTCATCGAGTCGCGCATCGCCTACAAGATGCAGGAGGAAGCCTTTGGCGGTCTGGCGCACAACACGCGCCAGCGCCTGGAGGCCATCGGTGCCAAGCATTCCAAGATCAAGCTGCGGGCACGGCCGCGCGACACCAACTTCGCGCCCGGCACGGTGCTGCTGCGCGAGTGGGGCGACCGCGAGCACAAGGTGGCGGTCACCGCCGAAGGTCTGTTCGAGTACGAGGGCAGCACCTTCAAGAGCCTGACAGCCGTGGCCCGGCAGATCACCGGCACGCACTGGTCGGGGCCACTGTTCTTCGGCCTGACCGGCAAGGCAGGTGCGCAATGAGCGACGCCACCCAAATCGCCTCTCCCAAGGCACGCAAACGTTGCGCCGTCTACTGCCGGGTGTCGTCGGACGAACGCCTTGACCAGGAGTTCAACTCCATCGACGCGCAGAAGGAGGCTGGCCACGCCTACGTCGCCAGCCAGCGCGCCGAGGGCTGGATTCCGGTGGCCGACGACTACGACGACCCCGGCTTCTCCGGCGGCAACACGGATCGGCCTGGGCTAAAGCGCCTGATGGCCAACATCGAGCGCGGCCAGATCGACATCGTGGTGGTCTACAAGATCGACCGCCTGACGCGCAGCCTTGCCGACTTCTCCAAGATGGTCGAGGTGTTCGAGCGCCAGGGGGTGTCGTTCGTGTCGGTCACGCAGCAGTTCAACACCACCACCTCGATGGGACGGCTGATGCTCAACGTGCTGCTGTCCTTCGCCCAGTTCGAGCGCGAAGTCACCGGCGAGCGCATCCGCGACAAAATCGCTGCCAGCAAACGCAAAGGGATGTGGATGGGTGGCGTGCCGCCGCTCGGCTTCGATGTCGAGAACCGCCTGCTGGTCATCAACGACACCGAGGCGGCGGTGGTGCGGCGCATCTTCGAGGAAATGCTGACCATCGGCTCGCCCACCCAAATTGCCGCCAACCTGACGCTGGATGGCATCACGACCAAGGCGTGGACAACACAGGACGGTCAGACACGGGCAGGCACGCGCATCGACAAAAAGTACCTGCACAAGCTGCTGCGCAACCGCATCTACCTCGGGGAGTTGTCGCACAAGGGCAGTTGGTACCCGGGCGTGCATCAAGCCATCATCGATCCCGGGCTGTGGGGCCGGGTTCACGAGGTGCTGGCCAAGGACGGTCACACCCGGTCGGTGGAAACCAAGATCAGGTCGCGCACCGACGCCTTGCTGCGCGGCCTGCTGTACGCACCTTCAGGCGAGCGGATGTACCCGACCTACTCGCGCAAGAACGGGCGCAAGTACCACTACTACGTGTCCAAGTCGGAAGCGAGGTTCGGCGCGCCGGGCAAGAGCTACGAGCGCCTGCCCGCGCCGGAGATCGAAGGGGCGGTAGTCGCCCAGATCCGAACGGTGCTGACCAGCCCCGAAACCGTGGCGTCGGTGGTGCGGCACATCCAACGCAACGGGGCCCAGATCGACGAGGCCACGACCGTGATGGCGATGGGACGGCTCAACAACGTGTGGGATCAACTGTTTCCAGTCGAGCGCCACCGCATCGCCAATCTGATGATCGAGCGCATCGATCTCGTCCACGCGGGCGAGGTGCAGGGAATCAAGGTGAAGTGGCGTGAGGTGGGTTGGAACGCGCTGATCAAGGAGTTCGCCCCGGACAGCATCGGTGCCGAACTGTTGGAGGTCGAAGCCTGATGGACGAGTCGATGGAAACCTTTGTGCCCCTGACGTTTCGCCGCCGAGGCGTCCAACGCGTGGCTGCCGACGACCGGCACGTCCACGACGTGACCCTGCTCGACGGTGTGGCACGCGCCTTCTACTGGCAGCACCTGC